>CAZQFV010000005.1:0-166378 GCA_964592645.1 uncultured Chloroflexia bacterium | reverse complement strand
TCTCAGGGAAACTTGGAACTCCAGTAAGGAGGAAAAGGCAATGTCACGCAAGGTTTGGCTGATCGCGGCGCTCATCCTGGTCGTCGCTCCTCTCCTCGGCGCCTGTGGCCCTACCGCCACGCCCGCCCCCAAGTTCAAGGCCTGCTTCGTCTACGTCGGCCCCATCGGCGACGCCGGCTGGACCTGGGCCCACGACCAGGGCCGGCTCTACCTGCAGGAGAAGCTCGGCGTGGAGACGGCCTACATCGAGTCGGTCCCCGAAGGCGCCGACTCCGAGCGGGTCATCGAGGACTATGCCAAGCAGGGCTGCAATGTCATCTTCACCACCTCGTTTGGCTACATGGACCCGACCATCGCCATCGCCGCCAAGTACCCCAACGTCTACTTCGAGCACTGCTCCGGCTACAAGACCGCGGCCAACGCCGCGACCTACTTCGGCCGCATGGAGCAGCCGCGCTACCTCTCGGGCATGGTCGCCGGCGCGGCCACCAAGACCAACAAGATCGGCTACGTCGCCGCCTTCCCCATCCCCGAGGTCGTCCGCGGGATCAACGCCTTTACCCTGGGCGTGCGCGAGATGAACCCCAACGCTCAGGTGCTGGTGGTCTGGACCAACACCTGGTACGACCCGGTCAAGGAGCGCCAGGCGGCCGAAGGGCTGCTCGACCAGGGCTGCGATGTCATCGCCCAGCACCAGGATACCACCGAGCCGCAGAAGGCGGCCGCCGAGCGCGGGCTGTGGGGCATCGGCTATGACGCCGACATGGGCAAGATCGTCGGCAATCAGGTCCTGACCAGCCCCATCTGGAACTGGGGCCCCTATTATGTCTCCACGGTGCAGGCCATCCAGAACGGCACCTGGAAGACCCACCAGTTCTACGGCGGTTTCAAGGAAGGCGTGGTCGACCTGGCCCCCCTGAGCCCGCTGGTGCCCGACCATGTGAAGACGGCCGTGATGGAAAGGAAACAGCAGATGATCGACGGCAAATTCGATCCCTTCCAGGGGCCCATCAAGGACCAGACCGGCACGGTCCGGGTTCCCCAGGGCACCATCATGACCGACGCCGAGATCCTCTCCTTCGACTGGTTCGTCGAGGGGGTCGTGGGAAGCGTCCAGTAGGTCCGTCGCGCGGGGACAGCCCGGTTCGTCCGGGCCCCGCCCCTCCCCCGCCGCCAGCGCGTCTTGCAGACGCGCTGGCGGCCCCCCACACCACAAAGTGGGGAGGAGGCAAGAGGCCCGCCCGATGCCCACGACGCGCCGAACATCGCCTTTGCCAGCCGCAAGAGGTGCGTACAGATGACCAACGGCTCCCCACCTCACTCCCCAGAGCAGCCGGCCGGCCCACCCGAAGCCGTCCGCATGGTCGGCATCGTCAAGCGCTTTCCCGGCGTGCTGGCCAACGACGGCATCGACCTGGAGGTCCGCTGGGGCGAAGTGCACGCCCTGTTGGGGGAGAACGGCGCCGGCAAGTCCACCCTGATGAACGTCCTGAGTGGGCTTTACTATCCCGACGCCGGCCAGATACTGCTCCGCGGCCGGCCGGCGGCCATCCATTCCCCCCGCGATGCCATCCGCCTGGGCATCGGCATGGTCCACCAGCACTTTATGCTCGTCCCGGTGATGACGGTGGCCGAGAATGTCGTCCTGGGGCTGCGGCAGCCGCGCTTCTACCTGGACCTCTCCAAAACCGAGCGGCACCTGGAGGAGTTGGCCGCGCGCTACGGCCTGCGGGTGGACCCCCGGGCTTACATCTGGCAGCTCTCCGTCGGCGAGCAGCAGCGCGTCGAGATCCTGAAGATGCTCTACCGCGGCGCCGAGATCTTGATCCTGGACGAGCCGACCGCCGTGCTCACCCCGCAGGAGGTCAACGACCTGTTCACCACCCTGCGCCGCATGGCCGGGGAGGGCCATGCCATCATCATCATCTCCCACAAGCTGGATGAAGTGGAGGCCATCGCCGATCGCATCACCGTGCTGCGGCGGGGGCGCAAGGTGGCCACTGTGGAGCGCTCCCAGGTGGACAAGGCCGAGCTGGCGCGCATGATGGTGGGGCGCGAGGTGCTGTTCGACCTGCAGAAGGAGGCCCGGCCGGCCGGCAAGGTGGTGCTGGAGGCTCAAGGCCTAGAAGCCCTGAACGACAAGGGCCTGCCGGCGTTGCGCAGCCTCTCCCTGTCCCTACGGGCCGGGGAGATATTGGGCGTGGCCGGGGTGGCCGGCAACGGCCAGCGCGAGCTGGCCGAGGTGCTCACCGGCCTGCGCCCCTGCCACGGCGGCAGCGTCCAGGTCCGCGGCCTAGATACGACCAACTGCTCGCCACGCCAGGCCATCGACCGCGGCATCGGGCATATCCCCGAGGACCGGCTGGGGGTCGGACTGGTGCCCAACCTGAGCGTGGCCGACAACCTCATCCTCAAGGCCTACCGCACCGAGGAGCTGGCCCGCGGGCCGTTCCTGGACCTCCGGGCCATCCGCGATTTTGCCCAGGAACTGGTCACCTCCTTCGAGGTGACCACGCCGAGCGTGGAGACGGCCGTCAAGGCGCTTTCCGGGGGCAACTTGCAGCGCGTCCTGCTGGCCCGGGAGATCTCCTGCCGGCCGGCGCTGATGGTCGCCGTGCATCCCACCCGCGGCCTGGACATCGGGGCCACCGCCGCCGTCCACCGCCTGCTGCTGGACCTGCGCCGCCAGGACACGGCCATCCTGCTCATCTCCGAGGACCTGGATGAGCTCCTGGCCCTGAGCGATCGCCTGGTCGTGCTCTACGAGGGGCAAATCATGGGGGAGGTCGATCCCCAGGAAGCCAGCGTGGAGGAGATCGGGCTGATGATGGCCGGGGGAAAGAGGGAGAAGGAGGGAGAGGAGGACGAGTGAAGCATGAAGGCGGTAAGCCTAACGTGAAACGTGAGGGAAATGTGACGGTCGGGCCCAACTTTTGGCAGAGCACGCGCCGCATCCTCGCTATCCCGCTCGACCTGATCCGCGGGAGAGCCATCGTGCGCGTCGAGAAGCGGCTGACTGTGCCGCGGTGGATGTCCTATGCCGTGCCGGTGGTTTCGGTGCTCGTGGCCCTGTTGCTGGGGGCGATCCTGTTCGCCGCGGCCGGCGTCAACCCCCTCCAGGCGTACGGCACTATCCTCTCCGGGGCCTTTGCCTCGGTAGATGGGCTGACCGGGACCCTGGTCAAGGCCATTCCCCTGATCCTGTGCGGGCTGGGCGTGGCCATCGCCTTCCGCACGCTGCTGTGGAACATCGGCGCCGAGGGCCAGCTCTTCATGGGCGCCTTTGCGGCCGCCGGGGTGGCCCTCTTCCTCCTGCCCAAAGCGCCGCCCATCATCCTGATCCCGGCGATGCTCCTGGCCGGCATCCTGGCCGGCGCGCTGTGGGGGTTCATCCCCGGCGTGCTGAAGGCGCTGCTAGGGGTGAACGAGATCATCACCTCGTTGATGCTCAACTATGTGGCCATCCTCTGGGTGGACTACCTGATCTATGGCCCCTGGAAGGACCCGCAAGGATGGGGGTTTCCGGGGACGGCCCCCTTCCCGGCGGCGCTGTTCCCGCGCCTCCCCGGCACGCGGGTCCACCTGGGGCTGGCCCTGGGCATCCTGGCGGCAGGGCTGCTGGCCCTGGCCCTGCAGCGCACGCGCTGGGGATACGAGACGCGCGTCATCGGGGAAAACCAGCGGGCGGCACGCTACGCCGGGATCAGCCTGGTCAAGAACATCCTGCTGGTGATGCTGATCAGCGGGGGGCTGGCCGGCCTGGCGGGGGCCAGTGAACTGTGTGGGCTGTCGATGCCGCGCCTGCAGATGGGCCTTTCCCCCGGCTACGGCTACACGGCAATCATCGTCGCCTGGCTGGCCAGGCTGAACCCCTGGGCCATCCTGCTGGTGGCCTTCCTCTTTGCCGGCCTGCTGGTCGGCGGAGACCGGGTGCAGATCGCCATGCACCTGCCGCGGGCCACGGCCTATATCCTGCAGGGCATCATCCTCTTTGCCGTGCTCGGCGGCGAGCTCTTTGTGCGCTACCGGGTGCGCATCGTCCGCGGAGGCCGGCCATGAGCATCCTGGACCTGGTCGTCTCCATCCTGGCCGCGGCCATCGCCGCCGGCACGCCCATCCTCTTTGCCACCCTGGGCGAGATCCTGGCCGAACGCTCCGGCATCCTCAACCTGGGCGTGGAGGGCATGATGCTGATGGGCGCCTGGGCCGGCTTCGCCACCGCCTACTACTCCGGCAGCGTCTGGCTCGGCCTGCTGGCCGCCATGGTCACCGGCGGACTGCTCAGCCTGTTGCACGCCTTCCTGTCGGTCACCCTGCAGGCCAACCAGGTGGTCAGCGGCCTGGCCCTGACCATCTTTGGCACGGGGCTGAGCAGCCTGCTGGGGCGCGACCTGGTGGGCAAGAAGGGCCCCTTCTTCGAGCGCCTCGCGCTCCCGCTGCTGGGAGACATCCCGATCCTCGGGCCGATCCTCTTCCGGCAGAACCTGTTGGTCTATGCCTCCTTCCTGCTCATCCCTCTGGCCTGGTTCTTTCTCTTCAAAACGCGGCCGGGGCTGCACCTGCGGGCAGTGGGCGAGAAGCCGGCCACGGCCGACGCCATGGGGGTAAACGTCTTTGCCTTGCGCTACCTCTACACCTTCGTAGGCGGGGTGCTGGCCGGGCTGGCCGGCGCGGCCCTGGCGCTGGGCTACACCCCCGGCTGGGCCGACGAGATGACCAAGGGCCTGGGCTGGATCGCCGTCGGGCTGGTGATCTTTGCCACCTGGAACCCCGGGCGCGCCGCCATCGGCGCCTACCTCTTTGGGGCCATGGCCGCCCTGCCCTCGCGCCTGACCAGCGTCGTGCACGTCTCCTACTTTACCACCGTCGTCCTGAACATGCTGCCCTACCTGCTGACCATCGTGGTGCTGGTGGCGGCAACGCAGGAGACGATGCGCCGGCGCATCGGCGCGCCGGCGGCGCTGGGGCTGCCCTTTGCCAGGGAAGAGAAGGGGTAATCGCCAGCCGGCGCACGGGAGGCGTCTCGCGCCGGCCGGCCGTTCCCCGCCAGTCCGCAAGCTCCAGTTCGACGGCGCTGCCCGCCACACCGCCGACCAACCGCCGGGAAAGGCCCGGCAGCCGCCCGCTCCGACCGTCGTAACTCGGCGCCGCCTCGTAGGCCGTGTTGGACACCGTCGGCACGATGCGACCGCCGGGTCCGGGCAAGGCGGCCAGCGTCTCTCCCGTGAGGGGATCCCGGTCCAGCCGGCCTCGGCGGCCGGCCGGCGCCTCCCCCGCCTCCGGGGCGAGCCAGACGGCGTCTGTTAGCTGCGCCCCGCCCGAGATGCGCCACGAGGCCGAGGCGGTGCGGCCGTCAGGGAGTGGGCAAAACCGCCCATCGCCGCGCCCAGGTGCGGCGTGGGAGGCGCCGCCGGGCGGCCGTCGCGGCAAGCGCGGCGTCCACGCTATCCCTCCACCTTGCCCTCCGGCGTGTACATCATTACGCGAACGTACGGCCGCACCTGCCGGGCGACCTCGTCCTTCATCAGGTTGCCGGAGACGTGCATCAGGGTATCGTGGAAGAAGGGGTCCTTGACCATGCCGGCCTGGCAGGGGTAGTGGTGGTGCAACATGCCGGCCTGCTCCACGGCGTCGTCCACGGACAGGCCCACCAGGTGCTCGGCGGTGTAGCGGGCGCAGCCGCAGGAGGCGTCGCGCAGCACTTCTACGGCGGTGATAACCCGCTCGGCGGGGTCCACCGCGATGCGCAAGGCCGGCCGGCCAAAGAACCGGGCGAACTCGGCGATGTAGGGGTGGGTCACCGGCTCCTGCTCGGTGCGCAGCCCGCCGGCGGCCTCCGTCAGGGCGCAGAAGGGGCGTGGCGTGACCACGCTCACCCCGATGCGCTCCAGCCAGCGGTGCAACTGGTTGGCCAGGCCGCGCGGCAGCCAGGCATCGCTGTCGGCCGGGGCAATCACCGCCCGGGCGCCGGTGCGCCGGGCAATCTCCGGCAGGAGTTCGGCCACCCCGGGGTTCTCACCCAGGGAAAGGATCAGGTCGGCGGGGGGCAGCTTCTCCGGCAGGAACTCTTCCGGGTAGTCGATCACCGGCGGCAGCACGCCGGGCGCCCGCCAGTCCTCCACGGTCCAGTCCTGGGGCCCCCAGCGGCGGATGTTCTCCAGGTGCCGCCGGCCGTATTCTCCTTGATGGATCACCAGGATGCGCATCGTAGACTAACCCGGCCAGGTGCAGCAGCAAGCAACGCTGCGGCACTCCATATCAGACCACCAACAGGCCCATGTCCCGGCCGAACAGCGCCACCCGGTCGCCGGGGCGCAGGGCCGTCTCCCAGGCGGTGCACCCCTCCGGCACTCGCTCCCGCGCATCGAGATAGTTCAGCCAGAGGTTCATCGTCGCGCAGGTCAGCAAGAGGCGGTTGTTCAGGAAGACATGACCCACTTCGGCCGGGTCTATTCCCAGGCGCCGCAGCAGGTCGCGCACCGTCATGCCCCCGTCGACCGCCACCTCTCGGCGCGAGACTGCCGTCGGTGCCGGGTTCTCGGCGAAGTGCCGCAGTCTTCCGTAGAAGCGAACGTCCACCATGGTCTGTCCTCTGCTCTCTGCTCTTTGCTCTCTGCTCTCTGCTCTCCTCATCCCGATCTCACCCGTGGATGAGGGCCGGCAGACAATGGGTGCACACCCACAGAGAACGCCCGTTCGCCCGGCAGGGCAGGAGCACCCCCTGGTCTTCGCTGACGTCGCAGCGGAAGCAGTGCTGCCGGATGCGGGCCGCGGCCCGCCCCGCGACCCGCTCCTCGGCGGCGTGCTCGTCAAAGGGCACCGCTTCGCGCTCTTCGATCGTCAGGGCCCCCGTCGGGCAAACCCCCAGGCAGAAGCCGGCCCCGTCGCACAGTTCCTCGCGCACCACCCGGGCCTTGCCGTCCACCAGCTCAATGGCCCCCTCGGCGCAAGGGGTCACGCACAGCCCACAGCCGTTACAGAGCGCCTCATCGATCCGTACGATCTGCCGACGCATCGGCTTCCTCCGCAAAGACGATCTCGAAAGACAGGGCGATGGCCCCCTGCGGGCACAGCATCTCGCAGTCGCCGCAGTAGGCGCAGTCGGCGAGCCGGACCAGCCGCGCCTTGCCGTCCACCAGTTCCAGTGCTCCCGTCGGGCAAGTGGCCACACAGTCTCCGCAGCCGGTGCAGAGATCCGCCAAGATCGACGGGGGAATGGGCATATTTACATCCATCGGTCCTCCTTGCAGGCCGGCCGCCACCGTATGCCAAACGGCCGTCTCGCGCTATCTATCGCCATGATACACCACCGCCCCCGGCCCGTCTGTGACTTTTGTCCCCTTTGCCGCCCGCTTGACAGCCGCTCCATTCCATGGTATATTAGTGTGAACATTACACCAAGCTGCGGGAGAGCACTGCGATGGCCCAGACCGACTATGATCCCAACAAGTACGACCGCCCTTCGGTTACGGTAGACCTGGTGATCTTTACCCTGCTGAAGGGCGCGCTGCATGTGCTGCTCGTGCGGCGCCGCCGGCCGCCGTTCGCCGGGGTGTGGGCCCTGCCCGGCGGCTTTGTGCGGATCAGCGAATCGCTGGAGGAAGCCGCGCGGCGCGAGCTACGCGAGGAAAGCGGCGTCCAGGATGTCTACCTGGAGCAGTTGTACACCTTCGGCCACCCGCAGCGCGACCCGCGCATGCGCGTCATCACCGTGGCCTACTTCGCATTGGTCCGGGCCGACAAGCAGCGCCTGCGGGCGACGACCGACGCCGCGGACGTGGGCTGGTTCCCGGCATACGCCCCGCCGCCGCTGGCCTTTGACCACCGGCAGATCCTCGATTACGCCATCACCCGCCTGCGCTACAAGCTCGAGTACACCGCCCTGGCCTTTGAGCTCCTGCCGGAAGAGTTCACCCTCACCGAACTGCAGGAAACCTACGAGCACATCCTGAACGAGAAGCTGGACAAGCGCAACTTTCGGCGCAAGGTGCTACAGGCCGATGTCCTGGAGGAAACGGGCCGGCAGCGCGTGGGGGAACACCGGCCGGCCCGGCTGTACCGGTTCCGGGAAGGCGCCGTCGCCGAGGTCAAGGCCCGGCGGCTGTTCCCGTGAACCACAAAGGCCCAAAGGCACAAAGAGCCACTCTGTAAACCGAGGTACCGATGATCCATTTGGAGGATCTCTTGAAGGCCACCGGCGGACGGTTGCACGGCCCGCCAAAGCAGCGCCGCTTCCCCGCTTTCTGCCACGACACCCGCCTATTGAAACCCGGCGAGCTCTTTGTCGCCGTGACGACCCCCTGGGGCGACGGCCACGACTATATCGAAGCCGCCGTGGCCGGCGAAGCCGGCGGCCTCCTATGCCAGGACCCCCGGCGGGCATCCAACGCCGGCATCACCACCATCCTGGTCGACGATGTCCGCCAGGCCCTGGTGGACTGGGCGCGCTACATCGTCCACGTTTATGGTCCCCGGGTCGTCGCCGTGACCGGCAGCGCGGGCAAGACCGGCACCAAGGAGGCTATCGCCGCCGTCCTGGGCCGCCGCTGTCCCACGTTCCGCAGCGCCGGCAACCAGAACGACCTCTTCGGGCTGCCGCTCTCCCTGGGCCGGCTGCTGCCCGAACAGCGCTACGCCGTGCTGGAGATGGCCTGCGACCGTTTCGGGGAGATCGCCGCCCTGGCGAACATGGCGCCGCCGCAGGTGGCCGTGGTCACCTGCGTGCGCGAGGGGCAACTGGAGTACCTCGGCTCACTGGAAGCCCTCGCCCAGGAAAAAGGCGACCTGGTGGCCGCGCTGCCCGCCGACGGCTGGGCCGTGCTCAACGCCGACGACCCGCGCGTGCTGGCCATGGCCGGCCGCACCTCCGCGCGCCGGCGCACCTTTGGCCGCGGCCCCGCCGCCGATGTCTGGGCCGAAACGGTGGCCTTCGATTGGCAGGGCACCGACCTGGTGCTGCACAGCGGCGGCCAGGCCGTTCCCCTGCGCGTCTCCCTGCTGGGCTGGCCCAGTGCCTACATCGCCGCCGCCGCGGCCGCCGTGGGGCAGATCTATGGGCTGGACCTGGCCGAGGCCGCGGCCGCCCTGTCCCAGATGAGCCCCATCGCCGGCCGGCTGCGGCCCCTGGCCGGCGTCCAGGGGCTCCACCTGCTCGACGATACCTACAGCGCCATCCCGGCCTCGGTCCAGGCAGCGCTAGACACGCTGCGCGACCTGCCGGCCGGCCGGCGCGTGGCCGTCCTGGGCGACCTGCCGGCCCTCGGCCCCTTTAGCGAGGAGGCCCTACGCCAAGCCGGCCGGCACGCCGCCCAGGTGCTCGATCGCCTGGTCACCTACGGCGACCGGGCGGCGCGCATCGCCGAGTCCGCGCGGACGGCCGGCCTGCTCGACGTGCGCGTCACCTACACCCACGAGGACGCCGCCCAACATGCTCGGTTGGGACTGGCGCCGGGAGACGCCATCCTGGTCAAGGGGCCGGCCGAGGACCGCCTGGAACAGGTGGTGGAACACCTGCTGGCCGATCCTTCGGAGGCGCCCAACCTGCTTGTGCGCCAGGCGGTGCCGGCACGCCAGGCGCGCCGCCATTTTCTGGAGCGCCCAACCTGGGTGGAGCTGGACCTGGAAGCAGTAGCCCAGAACTGCGAGCAGTTGGCCCAGGCGGCCGGCCCGGGGGTCGAGGTGATGGTCGTGCTCAAGGCCGACGCCTACGGGCACGGGGCCGTGCGCATCGCCCACACCGTGCTGGCCCACGGCGCGCGGCGGCTGGCCGTGGCCTGTCTGAGCGAGGCCGTGGCGCTGCGCGAGGCCGGCATCGAGGCGCCCATCCTCATCCCCGGCTACATCGCCCCGTGGCAGGCAAGGGCGGCGGTGCTGCACAACGTCACCTGCGCGGCCTTTTCCGAGGAGGTCGTGCAGGCCCTCTCCACCGCCGCCCAAGACCTGCGCGCCAGCGCCCGGCTGCACCTCAAGGTGGACACCGGTATGGGGCGGCTTGGCCTTTTTCCTCACGAGGTGCAACCCTTCCTGCAGAAGGTGGGCCATCTGCCCGGCCTGGTCTGGGAAGGCATCTTTACCCACTTCTCCGTCGCCGACGACCCGTCGGAAGACGGCTACACCGCCGCCCAGGTGCGGCAGTTCCAACAGCTATTGCAGGAGCTAGAAGAGGCAGGATTTCGTTTCCCCCTGGTCCATGCCGCCAACTCGGCCGGCCTGCTGCGCTTTCCCGCCGCACGCTTCAACTTGGTCCGTCCGGGCATCGCCCTCTACGGGCTGGCCCCCGGGCCGGGAACGCCGCTGCCGGACTCCTTCCGGCCGGCCCTGCGCTTCAAGACCACGGTGGCCCAGGTGAAAGAGTTCCCGGCCGGCGCGAGCATCTCCTACGGCCGCGCCTACCGCACGACCGCCGCCCAGCGCATCGCCGTCCTGCCGGTGGGCTATGCCGACGGCTTTCGCCGGGCGCCGCGCCACTGGGGGCAGGTGCTGGTGCGCGGCCGGCGGGCGCCGATCGTCGGCCGGGTGTGCATGGACTATACTATGGTCGACGTGACGGACATTCCCGGCGTCCGCGCCGGGGACGAGGTCGTGCTCATCGGCCGACAGGGCGACGAGGAGATCACCGTCGAGGAGGTCGCCGAGCGGCTGGGGACGATCAACTACGAGGTCGTCTCGCAGCTCCTGGCGCGGGTGCCCCGGCTGGTGTGACGCGCCGCCCCATCGCGACAAGGAGGCTTCCATGGAAGAGACCACGAACCTGGTATCGCAGATGGAGCACGAGGACGAGCCGGCGCGCTGGAGCGCCGTGGCCGGCCTGGCCGCGGCGGCCGACGCCGGCACCGACCTGTCCGCAGCCGTCCCCGCACTGGCGCGAGCGCTGGGCGACCCGGCGGCGCGCATCCGGGCGCGTGCCGCCTACACCCTGGTCAGCATCGCCGAGCACGGGCAAAGCATCGCCGCAGCGCTCCCGGCGCTGGTCCGGGGGCTGGGGGACAGCGAGGAGGCCGTGCGCGAGGAAGCCGTCTGGGCGGTGTATTGCCTGGCCTCGGACGGGGAGGATATCGCCTTGGCCGCGCCGGCCCTGGTCCAGCGCCTGGGAGATACCAGCCAATCGGTCCGTGGAAACGGGGCCATTGCCCTGGCGCTGCACTACCTGAGCAGCGACCAGGCCGAGGATGCCCAGACCCTGCTGCAGCACGGCGACGGCGCCGTCCAGTTCGGCTCGGCCTGGGGCCACGCCGAGTTCTACCTGCGGAAGGAGGCGCGGGCCGAGCTGCGGGCCCTGTTCGGGCGCATCCGCATCGGCCTGCTGGACGTGGCCCTGCGCGACGGCATCGCCGGCGGGATCGCTTGGGCCCGCCGGCGCGGCCGCGACGTCTCGCTGGCCTACAGCGTGCTGCAGGAGATGCTGGCCGGGACGAAGGATCCGACGCAGCAGGCGCCCCTGTACGGCATCCTGATGAAGCTGGGAACATGACCCGTACCCAACTGGCCGGCCCGTGGCTGCTCTTCTATCCCGTGCGCCGACTGCGCCAGGCAGAGTAGAGGGCCGTCCATAGAGTTGGGCCTCCGGCCGTCGCCCTCTCCCACCAGGCCCAAGCCCCCCTCCCGAGCGTCGCCCTATCTGCCGCGCAGCAGCTCCCGCACGCGCGCTACCACGGCCTCCGCGGTGAGGCCAAACTTTTCGTAGAGCACCGGCCCCGGGGCGCTGGCCCCGAAACGGTCCAACCCCACCACGCTCCCGTCCAGTCCGACATAGCGCTCCCAGCCGAGGGTGCGGCCGGCCTCCACGGCCACCCGCACGCGTACCTCCGGCGGCAGGAGCGCCCGGCGGTACTCGTCCGGCTGGCGGTCGAAAAGCTCCCAAGAAGGCAGCGCGACGACGCGCACGGGCAGGCCGTCGGCCGCCAACCGGCGCCCGGCCTCCAGGGCGATGTGCACCTCCGAGCCGCTGGCCAGCAGGATCGCCGCCGGCCGCCCGGCAGCCGACTCCCAGAGCAGGTAGCCCCCGCGCAGCAGCCCCTCGGATGGGGCGAGGGCCGCCCGATCCAGCACCGGCAGGGCCTGGCGCGAGAGGATCAACGCCGTGGGACCGTCGGTGCGGGCCAGCGCCGCGCGCCAGGCCGCAGCCGTCTCATTGGCGTCGGCCGGCCGCAACACCACCAGATTGGGGATGGCGCGCAGGCTCAGCAACTGCTCCACCGGCTGGTGGGTGGGGCCGTCTTCTCCCAGCCCGATGCTGTCGTGGGTAAAGACAAAGATCACCCGCAGCCCCATCAGCGCCGCCAGACGCAGCGGTGGGCGCATGTAGTCGGCAAAGACCAGGAAGGTGGCCGTATAGGGGATGACGCCGCCGTGCATCGCCAGCCCGTTGGCGATGGCCCCCATGGCGTGCTCGCGCACCCCAAAGTGCAGGTTGCGCCCGCCGTATCCCCACTCCCCGCCGACGGCGCCCGGGACAGCGGCCGTCCCCGGCCTCTGGAAATCTCCCCCGCCCTTGATCCAGGTCAGGGTCGAGGGGTTGAGATCGGCCGAACCGCCGACCAACTCCGGCACGCACGCCGCCAACGCCTGCAGGACGGACTCGCCGGCCTGGCGCGTGGCCCGGCCGGCGGGGTCGGCGGGAAAGGAGGGCAGGTCGGCATCCCAGCCGGCCGGCAACTCGCCGACCAAGCGCCGCGCGAACTCGGCGGCCAGGTCGGGGTGCGCGGCGGCATAGGCGGCCAGCCGCCCGGCCCATTCCTCTTGCAGGCGCCGCCCCCGTTCCCGGGCCTGGCGGAAGTGATCGCGCACCTCCTCGGGGACCAGGAACGGCGGCTCCGGGGGCCAGCCCAGGTTGGCCTTGGCGGCGCGCACCTCCTCCGCCCCCAGCGGCGCGCCGTGCGCCTGGAAGGTGCCCTGCTTGCGCGGGGCACCGTAACCGATGGTCGTGCGCACGGCGATGAGCGAAGGGCGCGCCGCCTCGGCGCGGGCGGCATGCAGCGCGGCATCGATCGCCGGCAGGTCGTTGCCGTCGGCCACAAACTGGACATGCCAGCCCTGGGCGGCCAGGCGGGCGCGGAGGTCCTCGGAGAAGCAGAGCCCTGTGGAGCCGGCCAGCGAGATGCCGTTGTCGTCGTAGAGGACGATGAGCTTGCCCAGACCCAGGTGGCCGGCCAGGGCGGCGGCCTCGCCGGCGACCCCCTCCATCAGGTCCCCATCGCTGGCCAGGACGTAGGTGTAGTGGTCCACCACCGTGTGCCCGGGGCGGTTGAAGCGCGCCGCCAGGTGGGCCTCGGCGATGGCCAGCCCCACGGCCATGGCCAGGCCCTGGCCCAGCGGGCCCGTGGTGGCCTCGATGCCGATTTCCGGGGAACGCTCCGGGTGGCCCGGCGTCCGGCTGCCCCACCGGCGAAAGGACCGGATCTCGTCCAAAGAGAGGCCGTAGCCGGTGAGGTGCAGGAGGGCATACAGGAGCATCGAACCGTGGCCGGATGAGAGGATGAAACGGTCGCGGTCCGGCCAGCGCGGGTCCTCCGGGTTGTGCCGCAGATGGCGCATCCACAGGACATAGGCCATGGGCGCGGCCCCCAGCGGCAGCCCGGGGTGGCCGGAGTTGGCCTGCTCCACGGCGTCCACGGCCAGGAAGCGCAGGGTGTCGATAGAGCGCTCGTCCACAGTGGCGGGATCGGTCATGTCGGAACTCCTTATGTATCCTATTCCAGCACCCCCACCTTCCGCAGCGCTCCCCACAGCCGTTCCTCCCACAGGGACCCATGGATCAGGTCCCGCAGCTCATGGGCCTGGTGCAGCCGCTCCCAGTGGGTGAGGATAAAGGCGAAACGCCGCCAGCGGCCGGCCGGGATCGGCGGGACAAGGCGCTGTACCTCCCCCAACCGCACCCGGTAGTACGGCTCCGCGGCGCGCGGGTGATCGGGCTCGTCGGGGAGCAGCTCGCTGCGGCGGAGCATCTCCCACGATCGGACCGGGGCGACATAGCGCACGGCCCCACCGCCCAGCCCAAAGGAGGCCGGCTGGTAGAAAGCGATGTACCGCGCCGTGCTGGCCCGCGGCGGCAGATGCCGCACAGGGATGCGATACCATCCCTCTTCCAGGACCAGGCGCAGGTCGCGCGGGGTGCGCAACACGGCGACCAGGACGGTCGCGTAGCGATCGATTTCCATGGTTTCCCTCCCCCGGCACTCGTAGCTGCCTGCCAAAACCGGCAAAAGGGCGATGCTTTTGAAACTACAGGCATATTGTAGCACAAAGAGCCCCTATTGTCAAGGAAGATTTCGGCATAGGGGGCCGAAGGCATCAAAGTTCCTCTTCGTCCATCTCCTGCAGCCAACCGTTCTCCAGGCCGGCCGCTTCGAAGGCCGCGCAGGCGGCGTCGTACTCCTCCCAGGTCAACTTGCGCCCCAGCAGGGGATGGCCGATAGCCCGGTGCGCCGGGAAGTATTGCGCCAGCAGGCTGACGTGCACGGTGGGCGAGAGCTCTTGGGCGATCCAGTGCAGCACCTGCGGGGTGCCGGCGATCCCCCCGGGCAGGACCATGTGGCGGACGATCAGCCCCCGCGTGGCCAGGCCCTGCGCATCGAGCTGCAGCTCGCCGACCTGGCGGTACATCTCGCGCAGCGCGGCCCGGTTCACCTGGATATAGTCGGGGAAACCGGAAAACTCGCGGGCGTTCTCGTCGTCGGCGTACTTGGCGTCGGGCAGGTAGATATCGACGACACCGTCCAGCCAACGCAGCGTCTCCAGCGACTCGTAGCCGGCGCAGTTATAGACCAGGGGGATGCGCAGACCGCCGGCCGCCGCCAACGAGAGCGCCACCAGCACCTGGGGCACAAAGTGCGTCGCCGTCACCAGGTTGATGTTGTGACAGCCGCGCCCCTGCAACTCCAGCATCATCTCGGCCAGCTCCTGCTCCTCTACCTCGCGGCCTACCCCAAGCTGGCTAATGGGATAGTTCTGGCAGAAGCGGCAGCGGGCGCTGCAGCCGCTGAAAAAGATCGTCCCCGACCCGTGCGTGCCGCTGATCGGGGGCTCCTCCCAGGGATGGCTGTTCCAAGAGGCGACGATGGCCCGCCGGCCGGCGCGGCAGTAGCCGCGCTCGCCGGCCAGCCGGTCCACGCCACAGTCGCGCGGGCAGACCCGGCAACGGGACAGGCCGGCGAACGCCTCCTCGGCGCGGCGCTGCAGTTCACCCGACTGCCAGAGAGACAGGTATCCGGGCACCATCACTGCCTCCCCGGAACGTTGACCGGCCACACCGGCGCCTTGCCCTCGAACGGCTCCCCGTTGATCCAGATGCGCAGCGTCAGGGCATCGGGACTGACCGAACGCGGCACCACGCAGATACCCTCTGCCCGCTCCCCGGGCTGGGCCAACAACACGCGGGTCTCCGCCAGGGATTCGTCCACTAGGTACTCGTTGCCGATGTTGTCCTTGATCGTGATGTTCCTGCTGTCCAGGGGCATGCGCACCGGGCGGGTCCCCTCGTTGACCAGCGCCCAGCGCAGCGTGATCTTGGTGGGCTCGAATTCCACCGAACGCAGCACCACCGAAACCCAGCCACCGGCAAAGGCGCTTTCCCGCCGCACCGGCTGCTCCACCGTCTCGACAAGCGGCACCGGCGTGTCCGGCGGCTTGACGTCGGGGGTCGGCAGGACAAGCGCCGTCGCGCCGGGCGAGGGCGACGGCGTGGGCGTGCCCAACACCGGTTGCCACCATCCCGTGCCCCAAGACAGCAACACCAACAAAGCCAGCCCCGCGGCGCCGATCGCCAGCCACAGCAGCCAGCGCTGGCGAGAGCTCAACCGCCGAGGGCGTTCCACGGCCGCGACGTCGGCCTCCGGCGCGGGCGCCGGTGGCGACCGCGCCGGCGCGGTCGCCTCGCCCAGGCCCTCGTCGCTGACCAGCAGGTTGGCGTCGCGCCAGGGCTCGCAGCGTAGCAGGCGCGGGATCGCCAGCAGCTCTTCGTCGGTCAGGTCAATCGCCGAGCTGGTCGTCGTCACCAGGTAGGTGGGCAGTTCGTCCAGCCCCTTTAGGTCCACCTTCCAATCGAGGACGATCTCCGATCCCGGTGGGACGGTCGGCGCCAGGACCACCAGTCGCCGGCAGGTGCGAAAGTCCAGCGCGCCGGCGCGGTGCTCCGAAAGGAACTCGCTGCGGTTCTGGTTGAGAAAGTTGCTCAGACGGTAGAAGTAGGAGATGACCTGGTTGTAGGGATTGCGGCGGTCGGGGTTGATGACATGCACCTCGCCGTTGGGGCCGACAACCTGCCAGCGGCCGTTGACCCCGCCGATAACCTTGCCGTCGCAGTGCTTCAGCTCGATAACAAAGCCGCCGTCGCGCTTGAAGATGGCCAGGTCGACGGCCTGCCCGCCGACGGTAAAGTTGGCCAAGACGAGGTAGAGGCCGTCCAGTCGTGCCAGGCCGCGGGCCAGGGCCACGATGGCCTCCCGCTCCTGGGAGTGCTCTGGGATTTCGCCAACCCAGACCTGAACGGACATTGTCTAACCGCCGTATTGTTCCCAAACGACCCAACAGCTAACGCCCGCCCCGCGCCTTGGCCAGCCCGCCGATGCGCTTCTCCACCGGGTCCTGCTCGACCATGGCCCGCAGCTCGAACAGCTGATCGCGCAGCAGGGCCGCCTTCTCGAACTCCAGGTTCTGGGCAGCCGTGCGCATCTGTCGCTCCAGGTCCTGGATCAGCCGGCGGGCCTCGTCGGGCGGGACGGACGGAGGTCCATAGGGCACCGTCTCCTCGGCCGCCTTGCGCACGCGGTCGGTGAGGTCGCGCACCTGCTTGACGATGCTCTGGGGGACGATCCCATGGGCCTCGTTGTACGCCGCCTGGATCTGCCGGCGGCGGTTGGTCTCGTCGATGGCCCCCTGCATCGCCGCGGTCACCTGGTCGGCGTAGAGCAGCACCGTGCCGTCGATATGGCGCGCCGCCCGGCCGATGGTCTGGATGAGCGAGGTCGTCGAGCGCAGGAAGCCTTCCTTGTCGGCGTCGAGGATGCCCACCAGCGACACCTCGGGCAGGTCCAGCCCCTCGCGCAGCAGGTTGATGCCCACGACCACGTCATAGACTCCCAAGCGCAGGTCGCGCAGGATCTCGACCCGCTCCAGGGTGTCGACCTCCGAGTGCAGGTAGTGGGTCTTGACGCCCATCTCCTTCAGGTAATCGGCCAGGTCCTCGGCCATGCGCTTGGTCAGCGTCGTCACCAGGGCGCGCTGGCCCTTGTCCACCCGCCGGCGGATCTCGCCCAGCAGGTCGTCGATCTGCCCCTTGGTCGGGCGCACCTCCACCCGCGGGTCGATCAGCCCGGTGGGGCGGATGATCTGCTCCACCACCTGGCGGGAGTGGGCCAGTTCGTAGGGGCCGGGCGTGGCCGAGGTGCAGATAACCTGGCGGATGCGCCCCTCGAACTCCTCAAAGGTGAGGGGGCGGTTGTCCAGGGCCGAGGGCAGGCGGAAGCCGTACTCCACGAGCGTCTCTTTGCGTGAGCGGTCGCCGTTGAACATCCCGCGCACCTGGGGAATGGCGATGTGCGACTCGTCGATAAAGAGGATATAGTCGTCGGGGAAGTAATCCAACAGGGTCCAGGGGGCCTGCCCCGGCCGGCGCATCTCGATATGCCGGGAATAGTTCTCGATGCCGCTGCAGGAACCGGTCTCGCGCATCATCTCGATGTCGTAACGGGTGCGCTGCTCCAGCCGCTGCGCTTCCAAGAGCTTGCCCTCTTCCTTGAGTTGTCGGACGCGCTGTTGCAACTCCTCTTCGATGCTCAGGATGGCGGCGTCTAGCTGCTCGCGGCGCGTGACGAAATGTTTGGCCGGGTAGATGCGCAGCTCCTGCGGTTCGCCCAAAACCTCGCCGGTGAGCGGGTCGATCTCTGCCAGGCGGTCGATCTCGTCGCCCCAGAACTCGACGCGCACGGCGATGTCGCGGTAGGCGGGGTAGATATCCAGGGTATCGCCGCGCACGCGAAAGGTGCCGGAGTGAAAGTCGTAGTCGTTGCGGTCGTAGTAGATGGCGGTCAGGTGGCGCAGGACGCCGTCGCGCCGGCGGGTCTCGCCGCGGCGCAGTTCCAGGACCTCGCGGCCGTACTCCTCTGGGGAACCCAAGGAATAGATGCAGGAGACGCTGGCGACGATGATCACGTCGCGGCGGGAGAGCACGGCCTGGGTAGCGGCCAAGCGCAGCTTCTCGATCTCCGCGTTGATGTCGGCGTCCTTTTCGATGTAGAGGTCGCGTTCGGGCGCATAGGCTTCGGGCTGGTAATAGTCGTAATAGGAGACGAAATACTCCACGGCGTTATGGGGAAAGAACTCGCGGAACTCGCTGTAGAGCTGCGCTGCCAGCGTCTTGTTCGGGGCCAGCACCAGCGTGGGCCGCTGGGTCTGTTCGATGACGGCGGCCATAACATAGGTCTTGCCCGTGGCGGTGGCCCCGAGCAAGGTCTGCATCTTGTAGCCCTTGTTCAACCCCTCGACCAGGCCGGCGATGGCCTGGGGCTGGTCGCCGGTGGGTTGGAACTCGGAAACGAGCTGAAAGCGCTCCACAGCCATTTCTCCGGAATCGAGCGATTTCGGTCCAGCAGCATATTATACCCCAGGTTGGGCAAACGTGCGAATCGGGGAGGCGAGAGCAAGAAAGCGGGCCGGCGAATCAGCGGGGCGGCGGAGCGGCGTACGCCTGCAAGAAACCTCTACGGTTCATCTCGGCAATACAGCGCCAGACCTCCTCCGGCTCGACGCCGGGCGGGGGCAGGTTGGCGGCCCGGACGGCCTCCCCGGCCGCTTCCGGCCCGGCAGTGCGCGCCAGCTCGTCCCAGCGGCACAGCGTTTCCTCCAGGCGGTCGAACACCGCCGCCGGGTCGGTGCGCAGCCCAAAGTGGGTGAGACAGAGGCCGGCCGGCCGCAGGGCGCGCATGCGCTCCACGGAGCGGCGCATCTCCAGGGGGTCGAAGGCCGGCGGGGCCGTCACCGGGCGCTGCAGCGTATGGTTCAGAACGCTGACCCCCGCGGCGTCGCCGGTGAAGAGCAGGCCCCCAGGCGAGGCCAGGTAGGCCACGTGGTCCTTGGAGTGTCCCGGCGTGGGCACCGCCTCCAGGCGCACCCCTCCCCCCAGGTCCAGGTCCAGCGTCTCGGCCGGCAGGAGACGCTCCGGTGGGATCGGGCGGACGCCGCCGTAGCGGGCAAAGAGCAGCGGCCCCACCGCCTCTTGCACGCTGGCCACGAGCTTGCCCGGCTCCGCCAGATGGCGGTGATCGCGGGAGTGGATGGCCACGCCGGCCTGCGGCAAGTACTCCAGGAGGTGGCCGGCCGCCCCGGCATGGTCCAGGTGGATGTGGGTGCAAAGGATGTGCGTCACCGCGGTACGGGCCACCCCCAGCGCCTCCAGGCCGGCCAGGATATGCGGCACGCAGAGCGAGGTGCCCACCTCCACCAGGGCCACCCCCGCCGCGCCGCGCACCACATAGCAGGCGCCGTACGCTTCGATGCCCAGCAGGTCAATGTCGATGCCGGCGATCCCCGCTCCAACTGCGAAAGTCTTGGCCAAGTGCATACCTCACCAGGTGCGCAAAACGCTTCAACGAGGAACATTCCAACGCGCCAACATACCCCCTCACCCCGTCTCCCCATCCTCCTGTCTGCCCCGGCGATGCACCAGGGGCACAAAGAGCACGCCGCCATAGTTGGTGCGCTGCAGCTGCGCGCCGTGTTTTTCGATCAGCCACAGGTCCTGCCCGCCCAGGTAGACGCCCACCGGGATCACCAGCCGGCCGCCGTCGGCCAACTGCTCCACCAGGGCCGGCGGCACCTCCGGCGCCGCCGCGGTGACGATGATGCCCTGGTAGGGAGCGTGCTCGGGCCAGCCCTCGTGTCCGTCCCCCTGGCGCAAGTGGACCCGGCCATAGCCCAGCTCGGCCAGCCGGCGCGCGGCCTCCGCCGCCAACTCGGGGATGATCTCGACCGAGTAGACTTCCTCCACGATCTCGGCCAGCACCGCCGTCTGGTAGCCGCAGCCCGTGCCGATCTCCAGCACCCGGTCGCCCGGACAAAGCCGCAACATCTGGGTCATCAGGGCGACGATATAGGGCTGGGAGATCGTCTGGCCGTGGCCGATGGGCAGGGGATGGTCGCCGTAGGCCGCGGCGCGGTGCTCGGCGGGGACAAAGCGGTGCCGCGGCACCGTGGCCATCGCCCGCAGCACCGCCGGATCGCCGATGCCGCGGAGGCGGATCTGCGTCTCCACCATGCGCTGGGCGTCCACAGTCCCTCCACCATCATCCGCGGCGCGGTCGGCCCTCTGCTGCGGGCGATCAATCCATGATGGGATAGGCGACCACGCCCACCGTCCCGGGGCCGGTGTGGGTGCCGATCACCGGGCTGACCTCGGCCAGGATGGATTCGCGGCAGTCCAGGTGCGCCTGCAGATTGGCGAGGATAGACTCGGCTTCCACCGGGGCGGCGGCATGGATCACCGCGACCCGCACCGGCCGGCCGGCGAATTCGCCCATGATCAGCTCCAGCATGCGGTCCACCGCCCGGCGCTTGGTGCGCACCCGCTCCAGGGGCTCGATACGCCCATCGCGCAGCGACAGCAGCGGCTTCATGCTGAGCATCGAGCCCAGGAAGGCGGCCGCCCCACCAATGCGGCCGCCGCGGTGCAGGAACTCGAGCGTGTCTACGACAAAGACGATGCGGATGCGCTCGCGCTGCGCCTCCAACTGGCGGACAACCTCCTCTGCCGGCCGCCCCTCGGCCAGGGCGCGCGCCGCCTCCAGGGCCAGGTAGCCCAGCCCCATCGAGGTAGACTGCGAATCGACCACATGGACCGGCACCTCCGGCACATCGTCCCGGGCCATCAGCGCCGAGGAGACGGTGCCGCTCAGAATGCTGGAGATGTGCACCGAGACGATCTCCGTCGCTCCCTCCTCGACCAGGCGCTGGTAGACGATGGCAAAGTCGCCGCGCGACGGCTGCGACGTGGACGGCATCACCCGCGCCGTGGGCAGGCGCTTGTAGAACTCTTCCGGGGTGATGTCCACGTTATCGCGGTACGACTCCTCCTGCCCAAAGTTCACATACAACGGCACAACGGTGATGTGGTACTGCTCCACCAGCGACCGAGGCAGATAAGCGGTGCTGTCAATCACGAGGGCAACGGATGCCATGGGCTGAACCTCCTTGTGCGATCCTCTACGCTACCGGTCAAGGGTCCAAACCACGCCCTTGTGGCTACCCCGTGCGGCCCGACCATTGGGCACTGGGGGTATTATAGCGGGTCCCAGCCTCTCCTGTCAAGACAGTAAGCATCTGTTGATCAGAAGCCATCTCATAAACCAAAGGCCCAAAGACATCAGGGTTCTCTGGGCATTCCTTTTCCGCTTTTCTTTGTGCCTCCGTGCCTTCGTGGGGGTCCTAATCACCAGAGTAAGCAAACTGTGAGGAAAAAAAGGTTGACAGCGCGGACCGAATATGCTATATATTGTAGCAAGCAGCGCCGTCGAACGGCGCATGCCTCTGGAGGCAGAGGAAAGGAAGGTCTATGGCGCTCCCGCTGGAGCGGCCCCAAAGCAGCCAAGTCATCCGCCAGGCGGCAGCCATCATCGGCGGCCGGCCATGGCACCTACTGGGGGTTCTCCTGGGCATCGGCCTAGCCCTGGGCCTGGCCCTGTACGGCTACCAGGTCGGCGCCCGGATCGTCACCCTCGACGTAGACGGGGCGACGCGCGTGCTGCACACCCACCAACGGCTGGTGGGCGGCGTCCTGGAGGAGGCCGGCCTGGTCCTGGGCCCGGCCGACGAGCTTTCCTTGCCCCTAGACGCTCCCTGGCAGCCCGGCCGGCCGATCGTAGTCCGCCGGGCCTACCCGGTGACCGTACGCGCCGACGGCCGTACGGTCCAGTTCTACGGCCGCCCGCGCTCCGTGCTGGAGATCCTCTCCCGTTCCGGTATTCCCCTCCAGCCCAAAGACAAAGTCTATGTCAACCGCTTGCCGATCCCCGAAGCCGCTTACGCCGACGAAGCCGCGCTCCCCGCGCTGCTGGCCCCCATCGGCGGCGCGGCGTCCCCTTCCGCGGCCCGCGCCCTGGACGTGGAGATCGTGCGCGCCGTTCCCGTATACGTCCACGACGACGGCGTGGAGACGGAGCTGCGCACCACGGCGGCGACCCTCGGCGCGGCGCTGGAAGAGGCCGGCCTGCCCATCTACCTGGCCGATCGCATCCACCCGCCCCTCGATACCCCGGCCAGCGCCGGCCTGCACCTCTACATCGAGCGGGCTATGCCCGTGCGGGTCACGGCCGACGGCCGCACCCTGGACACGCGCACCTGGGCGGTTACGGTCGGCGAGCTGCTGCAGCAGCAGGGCATCGTCCTCGGCGAGAACGACCGCGTCGAGCCTCCCCTGGATACCCCGCTCCGCCCGGAGATGGCGGTGCGCGTCGTCCGCGTGGCCGTCGTCGATTTCACGGTCGAATCCCCCATCCCTTACACCAGCCGCCAGGAGGCCGACCTGGAGATGGAGCTCGACCACTACCGCCTGCAGCCGGGCGCGGATGGCGTCCTGGCCGCCATCACCCGCGTGACCTACGAGGACGGCCGCGAGGTCGGCCGCCAGTTCCTGGGGGAGCAGGTGTTGCGCCCACCACAGGACCAGGTCTTTTACTACGGCACCAAGATCGTGCTGCGCACCCTGGACACGCCCTACGGCACCGTCGAGTACTGGCGCAAGCTCCGCGTCTGGGGGACCTCCTACTACCCCTCCACCTGCGGCAAGTCGCCGGACCACCCCGAGTACGGCATCACCTTTACCGGGAAACGGGCCACGCGCGGCATCATCGCCGTGGACCCGCGCGTCATTCCCCTGCACACCCGTATGTACGTCCCCGGCTACGGCCTGGGCGCGGCCGAGGACACCGGCGGCAAGATCAAGGGGCTGCACATCGATGTCTGCTTCGACGACGCCGACCGGGGCAAGGGCCTGTGGGACACCCACTATGTCGACGTGTACCTGCTCACCCCCCTGCCGCCGCTGCACAAGATCCCCTGGATCCTCCCGGGGCGGCTGCCCGGCCCGGGAGAGTAGACATCCGCCGACAAATCGATGGAAAACCGTATGGGACGCAGCGGCACCGCCGCCGCACAACCGGCGCGAACCAAGCCCCCCTGGTGGCTCTACCTGGCGCTCTATGTTGCCGGCGTCCTGGTCCTGGCGCTCCTGGCCCGGCAGGTCCCCGGCCCACTGGACATCGACGGGGCCTACTACCTGCTGGTCGGCCGTAACGTGGCCCAGGGCCGCGGGCTGGTAATCGACGCCATCTGGCACTATTTCCGGCCGGCGGCGGGCTGGCCGCAGCCGGCCGGCGACCTGTGGATGCCGCTGCCCTCGCTGCTGCTGGTGCCCGCGCTGCTGCTGCGGCCCACCTTTGGCTTCGCCCAAGGCATGCAGGTGCTTCTGGCCGCCCTGCTGCCCCTGCTCTCCTTCCAGATTGCCCACGACGAGGGGGCGCCGCGCGGCTGGGCCCTCCTGGCCGGCCTGGCCACGCTCCTGGCCGGCACCGCCGCCCCCCACTGGGTGGACACCGACTGCTACACTGCCTACGCCCTGTTCGGCGGCGCGGCCCTCTACGCCGCCGGGCGGGCCGGCCGCAGCCCCCGCTGGCTGATCGCCGCCGGCGCCCTGGGCGGCCTGGCCGCGCTCACCCGCAACGACGGCCTGCTCCTGCTGGCTGCGCTCTGGTCGAGCGCCCTCCTCTTCCGGGAAAGCGGGACCCGCTTCCCCTGGCGTCCCCTGGCCCTCGGCACCGCCCTTTTCTCCCTGCCGGTCCTGGCCTGGGGCCTGCGCAACCTGGCGGTCTTTGGCCGGGCCAGCGCCGTCCCCCTGGCCCTGCTCCTGACCCTGCGCGACTACGGCCAACTCTTTGCCTACCTCCCAGAGCCCGACTGGACCGGATTCTGGGCCCAGGGCCTGGCGGCATTCTGGACCCTGCGCCGGTCCGCCGTGCAGGCCGGGCTGGTGGTCCTGCTGGGCAACCTGCAAGTCTGGCAAGCCCTGCCCTTGCTGGGGACCGCCCTGGGGTTGCGCCGCCGCCCCGCGCTGGGGCCGGCCTTTCTCTACCTGGCGCTGCTCTTCCCGCTGCTCGTCCTGGCCCTGCCCCTGCTCGTGCTCCACGGCACCTGGTCGCGCTCGCTTGGCGCCTTCCTGCCCACGGGCTATGCCGCCATGGCCCTGGGGCTCCACCGCCTGGCCGAACGCCTCTGCGCCTGGCGGCCGGCCCTGCCCCGCCGCCTGTTGCACGGCACCCTGCTGCTCTTGGCCGGCCTGCTGACCGTCGGCGTCGGCCTCCTGGCCGCCGCGGCGCAGCTACAAAGCGCCCGGGTCCACCCCGAGACCGGCGCCCGCATCGGCGCTTGGCTGCAGCGGAACAGCGCTCCCGACGAGGTGGTGATGGCCCGCGATCCGATGGCCGTCCTCCTCTACGGCGAGCGCCGCGCCGTCGGCCTGCCCGAAGAGGAGCTGCCGCGCCTGTTGGAGATCGCCCGCGCCTATGGCGTCGGCAAGCTCGTCCTGGCCGAGGGCCGCGGCCTCCCGCCGGCCCTGGAACCGCTCTACGCGGCCGGCGCCTCGTGGGGACCGTTCACCCTGCTCTGGCGCGAGGGGGACATCCAGGTCTATGCCCTGGACCCCGCGGCCGCGCCCGATGGGGCGGCGCGATGAAGGCCGGCACCTCACCGCGGCGCAAGCTCCTCCTCCTGGCCCTGCTCTGCGCCACCTCCTTCTTGCTCTACCCGCTCCCGGCGCGCCTGGCGCTGGGCGAATGGACCTTTCCCTTCGACGACCCCTGGACGCACCAGGTCTATGCCCGCAACCTGGCCTGGTATGGCCAGTACGCCTTCAATCCGGGCGAGCCGAGCACCGGCAGCAGCGCCCCGCTGTGGACCGCGCTGCTGGTGCCGGCGCACTGGCTGGGCCTCTCGCCCGTGCTCTGGGCGCTGCTGTGGGGTCTCCTCTCCCTGGCCGCCCTGGGCTGGGTGACCTGGACCTGGGCCGAACGGCACCTGGCGCCTCCGATCCCGCTCCTGGCGACGGCGGCCCTGTTGCTGATGCCGCACGTCGCCTGGGCCGGCGTCGAGGGCATGGAGACGGCCCTGGTCGCGGCGCTGTCCCTGCTCGTCCTCTCCCGGCTGGACCGGGGGCGCTGGTCCACGGGCGGCGCGGCCCTCCTGGACGGGGTCCTCAACGGGTTGCTGCTCTGGCTGCGCCCGGAGGCTCCGCTGCTCCTGCTGGCGCAGGCCTGGCCGCGGCGCCGGGAGGGTTGGAAGAAGCTATCGGCCTTTGCCGCCGGCTGGCTCGCCCTGATCCTGCCCTACGTGGGGCTGCACTGGGCCATCGGCGGCCGACCGCTTCCGCAGACCGTCTACGCCAAGGTCGCCTACTACGGCCGGCCGCCGACGCCGGCCACCGTCGCCGCCTTCTTGGGAGACCTCTTCTGGACGCTGGCCCCGGGCATCGGGCCGCTCGTCTTGGCGCTGCTCGTCGTGGGGGTAGTGCGTATGGCCCGCCGGCGCACCTGGACCTGGGTCCCCGGCCTGCTCTGGGCCGGCCTGACGGTGCTCCTCGCCGCCCTGCGCCTGCCCGTCGTCCTGCACCTGGCCCGGCACTTTGTCCCGCTCCTACCGCCGCTCGTGTTAGCCGCGGCGGAGGGGCTGGCCGCCCTGCCCGTCCGGTGGCGGCGGGCGGCCCTGCTCCTGGGGGCCTGCCTGCTGCTCATCGGGCTGGTCGTCGGCGTCTCCTTCTACCTGCCGCTCTGCCGGGGGCTGCTCGATTCCCAGGTGGCCATGGGGCGCACCATCGCCGCCCGTCTGGTGGAGGGCGAGGTCGTCGCCACGCACGACATCGGCGCCATCGGCTACTTTGGCCGGCACCCGGTGGTGGATACACTGGCCCTGATCACCCCCGAACTGACGCCCGTGGTCGCCGCGCGCGACACGGCCGGCCTGCTGGCCTACCTGCGGCAGCACGGCATCCATTACCTGGCCAGGCTGGAAGGGCTGTACCCGGAGATGGAAGGAATGACGGGGATCGAAACGATCGCCCGAAAAGGGCGCATGGAGCTGCTGCGCATCCCCTAATGATATAGGATGTACACCGCCCCCAGGGCAAACATCAACTGCACCACCAGGGCCACCCCGGCCAACAACAGGGCGAGCAGCCGGTGGCGGCGGTGCAGCAGGGCCCCCAGGGCTAAATTGCCCGCAAGAAGCAGAAAGCCAAAGGCCGGCAGCTTGAAGAGGTCGCCGGCCGGGCCGATAAAGTCGGGAATGATGCGCACCCGGCCCTCCTCCAGGTCCAGGCTGTAGTGCAGCGGCAGCAGCGGCCGAGAGGCGCGCAGGATCGGATCCCAGTAACAGAGCAGGGCAAAGAGCGCCAGGTTGACAAGCAGGGCTAGTCCGCCAATGATCCACAGCGGGCGGTCTTTCCAGAAGCTCCAACCGAGCAGCCACCAGGACGACTTCTCCTGGGCCACCTGGCGGGTGATGCCCAGGCTGCGCCGCAGCTCGATCTCCTGGATGAACTCGTCGCCGCTCCGCGGGGAGAGGACAAACGCCCCCTCCGGCGTACAGACCAGGACCTGGTCTTTCCTACCCGTCGTGGCGTAGAACTCGAGTGGACCCAGATCGGATGAAACGCCGCGTCCCCGTCGCAGCCCCGGCCAGCGCAGGCCCCGCTCCTGCACATACTCCCCATCCCCCCAGCGGCGCACCGCCGTGATGCGGTTCATCGGGATAGACTGCCGGACGCCTCCCCAGGACACGACCAGGGCGTTGCGGTCAAAGGAGTAGCGCATGGTCAGGCCGGCCAGGCTCCAGTAGAGTAAAAAGGCCCCGACCGCCACCAGCAGGACCAGCCCCAGGGCCAGCCAAAAGGTCCACCAGGACACGGGGAGCAGCCGGCCGGCCAACCAGGCCGCCAGGCCCCAGGCCAGGGGAACAAGCGGGATAGCGGCAAAGCTGCCAAGGGAAAGGGTCGGACGCCAGGTACGCATGGCGAGCTACGAGCCGTGCGCCCGGGCCCGCCGCCAGCGCCACCAGACGATCGCTGCCAGCAGCAGGGCGCCCACCGGGATCAGGTAGGGCAGGCCGCTGGAGCTGGCCGGCAGGGCCGCGGTCTCCCCGCCGCCGGCCGCGGGGGTCGTGGAGGCCGTGCCGACGCCACCTCCAGGCGGCGGGGCCACAACACCGCCGCCCTCCTGCACCGTGGGGGCCGGGACGGCCGTGGCCGCGGCCGTCGGCACAACCGCCACCCGCTGGGTAGGTGGAATGGGCACAGAGGTCACTTCTGCTAACCCCGCGGTATGGCCGGGCGGCGCAGTATCAGGCGCCGAGGGCAGGGTCACCTCGGCGACGGACATCGTGGCCGTGGGCAGCGCCGCGGCCACGCCGGCGCGTTTATTGGCCTGGTTGGCGTTCACCGCAAGGACCACGGCCAGGATGATGATCGCCACCAGCAGGACGCCAAAGACGGCCAGCACGATGATCATCCGCCTCGTCAACTGGAACTTGGGAGCACCCGAACTGCCGAAGAGAGGCATCTTTTCCTCCTATGGCCCTGGTTTTGTCTCTATTATACATTGCTTTTCCCGTAAAATCAAGCGCTTGCCAGCGTCCGCCAGGTGGAGTATAATGGCGGCGTATCCGAGACCGTGAGGCTACGCCGATGGATTCAGAAGAGACCCTCTCAAACGATGCCGCGCCCGGGGAATCGTTTCCCCAATCCCCAATCGCCGACAACTCCCCAGTGGGGGCGACCGACCGACCCCCCGGCGCCCCGGAGCCACTGCCGACTCACCCGCGGGCCCGCTTCATCCTGAACCCGGCCGCGGGGCAGACCTATCGCCTGGCCGAGCTGGAGGAGACCATCGGCTACCTGGTCCGCCAGGGCTGGGAGATGAGCCTACGCGAGACGCGCCGGCCCCGGGAGGCGATGCTCCTGGCACGCCAGGCGGCCGAGGAAGGCATGGACATCGTCTTTGCCGTCGGCGGCGACGGCACCGTGAACGAGGTCGTCAACGGGTTGGTCGGGACGCCGGCCGCCCTGGCCGTGCTGCCGCTGGGATCGGGCAACGGCTGGGCCCGCGAACAGGGTCTCGATTTGGAGCCGGTGGAGGCGGCCCGCACCCTGGCGCATGGGCAGATCCGCCGGACCGACCTGGGGATGGCCGGCTCGCACTATTTCCTGCTCCTGGCCAGCGTCGGCTTCGACGCCGCCGTCGTCCAGTCCCTGCCCGATGAAGCCAAGCAGACCCTCTGGCCGCTGGGCTACTTTATCCAGGCGATCGGCATGGCCGTGAGCTTCGCCGGCGAGGAAATGGTCGTCACCCTGGACGGCCACCGGATCGAAGGGGAGATGGTAATCGTCACCATCAGCAATACCCGGCTGTACGGCGTGCTGGCCCAGATCGCCCCGAACGCCAGCATCGACGACGGCATGCTTGATGTCTGCATCCTGCGGGGCAAGGGCGGGCTGCCGCAAATCTCGCTCTTTACGATCGGCGCGCTGCTGCAGCGGCCCGACATCGCCGGCTCGGTGGAGCACTACCGGGCCCGCGAGCTGACCGTCACCTCCCAGGTCCCGCTCCATGTGCAGACCGACGGCGATTTCCTGGGAATGACGCCCATGACCTTCCGATGCGTGCCGCGGGCGCTGCGCATCCTGGTGCCCCGCGAGGTCCCCCCGGGCCTCTTCAGCGACTCGGAATAGACCGTTTCAGCCGCCCGCTTGGCCCACAAGCGGCCAGATGGAGAACGCGCGATGACCAATCCAAGACAACGGCCGGCCGCCGACGCAGGACGGATCTGCCCAAAGATACTGCTGCTCCTCCTGCTGCTGGCCACTGCCCTCTCCGCGGGCGGCTGCTGGCTGTGGGAACCACTCCCCTCGCCCCAGCAGACCCCGGCCCCCACCCCCACCCCACCCACGGTCCAGGAGGCCGGGGTCAGCAGCCCGTCCATCACCGGCCGGCTGCTCTACGCCGCGGCCGGCCACATCTGGCTGCGCACCGGAACCACCGCCCGCCGGCTGACCGAGGAGACCACCGGCACCCAGCCGGCCTGGTCGCCAGACGGCCGGCAGATCGCCTTTGTCGTGCGCGGCGAGTACTACTCCGATATCTGGGTGATGGCCGCCGACGGGGGGGATGCCCACGCCATTACCAACTTTCGCTCCGCCGCCGGTGAGTACTCCTTCGAGGCGGTCCATGGGTCGTACTGGGCGGCCCAGCCCCAATGGATCCCGCCGGGGGGCCTGTGGATCTCTTTCATCTCCCACGGCTCACCCGACTTCAAGTCCAGCGTCCTCTCTATCTGGATCATGCACCCCGACGGCGCCGAGCGCCGCCGCTACCTGGGGCTCAGCCAGAACATCGAAAGCCCCGTCTGGTCGCCGGACGGCGAATGGCTGGCCTTTACCCTGTTCATGAGCGGCCGCCCCCCACAACTGCGCACCATGGACCCCGACGGCAACATCCGCGCCCTGGGCCCGGACAGCGAGGGAATCGCCCGCTACGACCCCGCATGGTCGCCCGACGGCCTGTGGATCGCCTACGCCGCCCGGGAGGGCGAGCAGGGCCCGACCGACCTGTGGCTCATGCCCTCGCCGCTGAACACGCTCTACGATAGCGAGTGGACCCCCATTCGCCTGACCACCATGGGCCAGGCGCGCAACCCGGCCTGGTCCCCGGACGGCCGGCAGATCGCTTTTATCGCCGCCGAGAAACAGTCCTTCGACCTGTGGCTGCTGAACCTGGACCTCGGCGGCGACTGGCCCCAATCGACCGGGAAGGCCGAGCGCCTGACGGACGGCGGCAATGTCGATGCCACCTCCCGGCCCAGTTGGGGACATTAGGTGCAGCGTTGCCCGTTTCCGCTTCCGTATCGTTCGCCGTTCGCTACGCCGAGATCGACGCCCAGCACGTCGTCTACTATGCCCACCACCTAGCCTGGTTCGAGCTGGGCTACGAGGCGCTGTTCGCCGCGTATGGGCAGCCGCTCCCGGAGCAGCGCCCGGCGGTCCGCGAGGCGGCCTGCCGCTACCGCGCCCCCATCCGCTATGGCGAGTCCGTCACCGTGCAGAGCCACTCCATCGGCTCCGAGGGCGGCGACCTGTGGGTGGCCCACACGCTGCTGGTTGGCGACGAGGTCCGGGCGACGGGCGCCACCCTGCTGGAGGGCGCCGGACGGCTGGATAGCGCCCCCGCCGCCGGCCAATGGGAACGGCTGGCCGGTTGGGAGGCCCTGGAGCCCCACGGCCGCCAGGAGACCTTCCCGCTGCGCGTGCGCTACGCCGAGAGCGACCCAACCCGCGGGGCGCACTACGCCCACTGCCTGCGCTGGTTCGAGGTGGGGCGCATCGCCTACCTGCACCGCATCGGCCTGGACTATGCCCGGATGGAGGCCGACGGCAGTCCGTTCGTGATCGTCTGGGCCGGCTGCCGCTACTTGGCCCCTGTCCACTTTGACGACCTTCTAGAGATCACCGTCTGGATCGAGGAGGTCCGTCGGCGCTCCTTCGCGGTCGGCTACCGCCTCGTGCACGCCGCGGATGGGCGGCCGGCCGCCCTGGGGCGCTCGGTGCAAACCTTTATCGGCCGGACCGGTCGGCAAGTTCACGCCGCCGCCATCCCGGAATGGGCCCGGGCCATGCTCCTGGAAGCAGCAGGGTGCCCGGAACAAAAGGAGGACTCCCCATGCGCCGCATCCTATCCCTTGTCTCGCTCCTGACATTGTTGGCCGCCCTGGTCGGTTCGGCGCAGGCCCAACAGCCGACCACGGCCCTGGTGCAGGTGACCATCTCCTCCCCCGAGGAGCTGGCCCGCTTCCGGGGTACCGGCCTGCCGGCTTACACGCCGCCTTGGAGCGGCATCCCCGGCTCCATCCTCACCGGGGCCGACACGGCCGGCCGGCAGGCCCTGGCCCAGGCCGGCCTTCCCTTCCGCCTCCTCGACGCCGACATGGCCGGGGCCGCCTACTACCTGCTCTATCCCGCGCCCGGCTACGCCGCCCCCCACTGGGCAGCCTATGGCCGGGTGCTCCTAGAGACGGGCGGGCGCATCCTCCTGCGCAGCACCCCGGAGCGCGTCGCACAGGCCGCCCTGGACGGGGCCGAGTTGCAGCGCATCTCCCTCGCGCCCAAGCCGCTCAACCTGCCCCCATCCGAGCAGACCTTTCCGACCTCCATCACCCCCGACCCGCTCATCCAGATGATGATCGACCAGGTCACCACGGACCAGGTGTACCAGTACACCGGCGACCTCAGCGGGGAGTGGCCCGTGACCATCGGCGGGGCGCCGTACACAATCCTGACCCGCCACACCTACAGCGGCACGCCGATCCAGAAAGCCACACAACTGGCCTACGAACACCTGCAAGGGCTCGGCATGACCACGGAGTACCACCAGTGGAACGGCAGCACCTACCCCAACGTCATCGGCGAGATCACCGGCCTGGAAAATCCCGACGACATCTATATCATCTGCGCCCACATCGACGACATGCCCTCCGCCGGCCGGGCCCCCGGAGCCGACGACAACGCCAGCGGCTCGGTCGCCGTGATGATGGCCGCCGACATCCTCAGCCAGTACCGGTGGGGCTGCACGCTGCGCTTTGCCTTCTGGACCGGCGAGGAGCAGGGACTCCTGGGCAGCGAAGCCTACGCCCAGCGCGCCTACCAGCAGGGCGAGAACATCGTCGGCGTGCTCAACCTGGATATGATCGCCTGGGACAAACTCTATGGCCCGGACATCGACCTGCACGCCAACTCCTCGCTCCCACAAACGCTGCAGTTGGCCCAGCTCTTTGCCGACGTCGTGGACGCCTACGACCTCGACCTGATCCCCGGGATCGTGGCCAATGGCAGCGGGGCCAGCGACCACGCCTCGTTCTGGGACTATGGCTACACGGCCATCCTGGGGATCGAGGACTATTACCCCAACTACCGCGACTTTAACGACTACTACCACACCAGCAACGACCTGCTGCAGTACCTGAACATGCCCTACTTCACCGCCTTTGTCAAGGCCTCCGTCGGCACCTTGGCCCACATGAGCGGCTGCCTCATCCCCAGCGGCGTGGGAACGCTCGACGGGTACGTCACCGCGGCCGGGAGCGGCGCGCCCATCTCCGGGGCCTCGCTCACCATAACCGACCAGGCCGGCCACCGCTTCTCCACCACCACCGCCCCCACCGGCTACTACAACCGCACCGTGCTCGCCGGCACCTACACCGTCACCGCCTCCATGTATGGCTACCTCGAGACCACCATCACCGGAGTCGAGGTGTTCACCGACACCAACACCCGCCTGGACATCGCCCTGCCGCTCGCCCCCACCTACATCGTTTCCGGGCGGGTCACCGAGGCCGGCACCGGCCTGCCCCTGGCCGCCCAGGTTCAGGTCATGGGCACCCCCCTGGCCCCCGTCGCCACCGACCCGGGCACCGGCTACTACGAGGTCACCGTGGCCGAGGGCACCTATACCTTCAGCGCCACGGCCCCGCTGCACGCGCCCGAGGCGCGCCTGGTCGTCGTGGACCACGGACAGGCCCAGGACTTTCACCTCTACCCCATCTGCGATATTTTCAACGACAACGTCGAAGCAGGCAACCAGGGGTGGACGGCGCAGTCGCCATGGGCCATCACCACCGAGGCTTCCCACAGCCCCACCCACTCCTGGACCGACAGCCCCGGCGGCAACTATGGCAACAACCGCAACGTCTCCCTGACCTCGCCGGCCTTTGACCTCTCCGGCTACAGCGACATCTCCTTGCAGTTCTGGCACACCTACGCCACCGAAGCGAACTATGACTACTGCTATGTCGAGTACTCCACCGACGGGGGCACCAACTGGAGCAACGTCGCCTCCTACGATGGATCGCAGGGCTGGACCCAGCAGACCTTCCGCCTGGCGGCGCTCGACGGCCGGCCCAATGCCCGCATCCGGTTTCGCTTCACCTCGGACGTGTATATTACCGCCGACGGCTGGCACGTGGACGACATCGTTCTCCGCGGCGGGGGGCCGGCCTGCATCCCGCCCCTGGCGCCGACGGCCGAGTTCGAGAGCAACAGCCCAATCTACCTGGGCGAGACGGCCACCTTCACCAATCGATCCAGCGGATCGCCGCCGATCGAATATTGGTGGGACCTGGGCGACGGCGCGAACTCCACGGAGGAAAACCCCACCCACCTGTACGCGGCGCCCGGCACCTACGAGGTGACCCTGGTGGCCACCAACGCCTTTGGCAGCGATAGCATCAGCCATCCCTTTGTCGTGCAGTGCGATCCCGTGGAAGGCGTCGGGTTCACCTGGAACCCGTCGACCCCCGCCGCCGGCCAGCCCATCACCTTCACCGGCAGCGCCAACGGCACCCCGGCCATCGCCTTCGATTGGGACCTGGGCGACGGCAGCCAGGCCACGGGCACCGTGATCCGGCACGCCTACGACCAGGCCGGGACCTACACGGTGACGATGACCGCCACCAACTGCCTGACCGCGACGGACGTCGTCTCCCACCGGGTCACGGTCGCCCCCTCCTGCGACCCGGTCGACGATGCCGCCTTCGACTGGGCGCCGGCCATGCCGCTCGTCGGCCAGGTCGTGACCCTCACCGGCCGCGCCAGCGGCACGCTGCCCATCACCTTCACCTGGGACCTGGGGGACGGCACATCGTCCGAGGGGGCGGTGATTACCCACGTGTACGGCCAACCGGGCGCCTACTATGTCGTTATGACGGCGACCAACTGCGGCCGGGCCACCATCGCGCAGACGTTGACGGTATCGCCGCTGCCGGAAGCCGGGTTCAACATCCAGGCCCCGCTGTGCCTGGGCGAGCCGGCCCAGTTTACGAACACCTCGGCCGGCGCCGACAGCTACCTGTGGAGCTTTGGCGACGGCGACACCAGCACGGAGGCGAACCCGGTGCACATCTACGTCGCGACGGGGGCCTATACCGTCAGCCTGGAGGCCTGCAACGCCGCGGCATGCGACACGGCCACGGAGCAAGTAGAGGTGCTGCCAGGGCCACGGGCTGCCTTCAGTTACACCGTACACCTGCTAACCGTGACCTTTGCCAACACCTCGCAGGACGCCCTGGCCTACCTGTGGGACTTGGGCGACGGCGGCACCAGTACGGAGACGAACCCGGTGTACACCTACGCCGCCGCCGGCACCTACACGGTGACGCTGACGGCGACGGGCGTATGCGGCCAGGAGACGGTCGCGCGCCGCGTGACGGTGACAAGCCGGCCGGCGAATTACATAGCCTATCTGCCCTTGGTGTTCAAGGTCACGGCGCCCTGATGCGAGATGCGACCCTCCGGAAATTAGACCTTCGGCCGGGCGGCGGCAAGGGCCGCCCCTATGGGTCCATTTCCATCTGCGCTCTCGGCGGTTCAGGGGATAGTACCTACCCCGGCAAATTCCACAAGCTCCCGGGTCACCTTCGCCCACTCTTCCGGCCCCACCGTCTCCGGCCGGCGCCGGGGGGCCACACCGGCCGCGGCCAGCGCTGCGTCGACCTCGGCGCGCGGCCGGCCCAGGCCCAGGGCCAGCGTCTTGCCTATCTGCTGCCGGGGATGGGCAAAGGCCAGTTGCGCCAGGCGGAAAAGGTCCGCCACCGGCACATCCACCCGTGGACGGGGCGCCACCTCCAGCCGCAGCACGGCCGAATCGACCCGGGGGATGGGAAAGAAGCAGCCCGCCGGGACGCGGCAGACGATCTCGGGGGTGGCATAGACCTGCACGGCCAGCGCCAGCATGCTCATATCCGGCGGGGCGGCGGCGACGCGCCGGCCCACCTCCCACTGCACCATAAGCACCAGCCGGCCGGGGGCCGGCCGCGCCTCCAGCAGGTGGCGCAGCACCGGCGAGGTGATGGCATAGGGCAAATTGGCCACCACGTGATAGGGCCGGCCCTCCAGCAGGGCACAGGGGTCCTGCGCCAGGATGTCGCCCTCCACCAGGCGCAGGCGGGGGTCGGCGCCCAGGCGCTGCCGCAGCCAGGCGGCCAGCCGGCGGTCCAGCTCCACGGCAACGACCCGCCCGGCCCTCCGCAGCAGCTCTCCCGTCAGCACGCCCAGCCCGGGACCGACCTCCAAGACGGCATCGTGGGGGTCCAGGGCGGCCGCCCGCAAGATGTGCATCAGCACGGCCGGTTCGACAAGGAAGCTCTGCCCCAGTCGCCGGCTGGGGCGCAGCGCCAGAGACTCCAACGCCCGGCGCACCCCGCGGCGAGAAAGGATCTCGCGGGTGGATGGGGCAAGGTCGTCGGGGGGCGGAAGCGAGTCCATGGGTGGAACCCGGCGAGGGCTCTATACAGGCATCCCGGTGGAGAGCCCCCGCCAGGTTCCACCGGATTTGCCAAAACGCCGTTTCTGTGGTAAACTACCCTTGCAGCCGAGGTGGCGGAACCGGCAGACGCGCTACGTTCAGGGCGTAGTGAGCGAAACGCTCATGGGGGTTCAAATCCCCCCCTCGGCACAGTGTGGGGGCGATGCGCAGTCCATCGCCCCCACATTTTTCATCGCCGGCGACGGCTACTGGGTCGTGCCCCGGCAGAGCCGGACCAGCGTCTGGCTGGTGCGGTAGTCGTAGCGTTTGCCCTGCACCTCCAGGATGATTTGATACCCCGGCGTGATCACCATCAGGTAGCCCTTGCCGGCCTCGGGGCAGCCCAGGCTGCTGTCCCGCCACTCCTTCTGCTCGACCGAGACGACCTGCACCGCGGCGGCCGGGACGGAGAGCAGGCCCATTGCGTCGCTGATGGCCATCCTGACAAGCGGCGTAGCCGGGCCCCAGTCTTCGACGGCCGCCTCGGGCTGGCACAGGCGAATATGCTGCTGCCGGTCGGCGCGGTACTCGTACTCCTGGTTGTCGGCCTTCAGGACAATGCGATAGCCGGGAACGATGGCTTCGGTGCACAACTCCTCCAGCTTGGCGCAGCCCAAGCAGCCGTCGGGCCAGTCCACGGCCTCGACGCGCACGACCTCGATCCCGGCGGTGCCGGTCTTGACCCCCTGGGCCAGGTCGGCGACGGCCAACTCGACCGCGGGCTGGGCCTCGGTCCCCCAGCGCGGCGTGGGGACAGCGGTAGGAACAGGGGTTGCCGGGACCTTGGGTTCCGGCGTGGGCACCTGGCCGCAAGATGCCGCCATCAGTATCACGACGACCCCGAGCGGGATGCGGCGCAACAGTTCTTTCATCGCTCTACCTCCTTGGTCTATCCTTGTCCAACCCGGCCAGATCCGACCCTGCCGAACGCTCGCCCCTGGACGCCCCCGACGGGCCAAGCCGGCAGGCAAAGGATAAAGACGCCCCGGCGCGAGAACAGTTGCCAGGCCGGCCGATCAAGGATAGATAGCCTCGATCCCGCCCATGTAGGGCCGCAGCACTTCCGGGACGCGCACGCTGCCGTCGGCCTGCTGATAGTTTTCCAGCACGGCGATCATGGTGCGTGGCAGGGCCAGGGCCGAGCCGTTCAGGGTATGGACGAAGCGCGGCTTCTCCCCCAGGGCCGGCCGGTAGCGAATATTGGCCCGGCGGGCCTGAAAGTCGCGAAAGTTGGAGCAGGAGCTCACCTCCAGCCATTCGCCGCAGCCCGGTGCCCACATCTCGACATCGTACTTGATGGCCGCCACAAAGGAAAGATCGCCCGCGCACATCTGCACGACGCGGTAGGGGATCTCCAACCGGCGGCAGACCTCCTCGGCGTGGCCCAGCAGCCGTTCCAGCTCCTCGTCCGAGGACTCGGGCTCGACCACCTTGACCAGCTCGACCTTGTCGAACTGGTGGACGCGCTTGATGCCGCGCACGTCGCGGCCGGCGCTGAACTTTTCGCGGCGGAAGCAGGCGCTGTAGGCCACATAGTTGCGCGGCAGCGAGCCCGGCGGCAGGATCTCCTCGCGGTGCAGGTTGGTCACCGGCACCTCGGCGGTCGGGATGAGCCAGAGGTCGTCCTCGGCGTCGCGGTAGAGGTTGTCGCCGAACTTGGGCAGGTTGCCCGTGCCGACCATGCACTCCTGCCGCACCAGGTAAGGCGGATAGATCTCGGTGTAGCCATGGTGCTGCGTGTGCAGGTCGAGCATCCAGGCGATGAGGGCCCGCTGCAGGCGGGCGCCGAGGCCCTTGAGCACGTAGAAGCGGGAGCCGGAGAGCTTGACCCCACGCTCCATGTCGAGGATGTCCAGGGCCGGCCCCAGGTCCCAGTGGGGCTGGGGGGCAAAGTCCAGGGGCCGCGGCTCCCCAACCGTGCGCACGACGACGTTCTCGCTCTCGTCGCGGCCGTCGGGCACCTTTTCGTGCGGCAGGTTCGGCACGAGCAGGAGCTGCTCCTGGAGCTGGGCCTCGACGCGGCGGACCTCCTCCTCCAGGGCCGGCTGGTGTTCCTTCCAGGCCCGCACCTGGGCCATCAACGCCTGGCGCTGTTCGGGGTCGTGGATCCGGCCGATCTCCTTGGAGGCGGCGTTCATCTTGGCGCGCAGCCCCTCCAGGTCGGTGAGCAGCTCGCGCCGCCGGCGGTCGAGCTCCAGGATGGCGTCGATGGGGGCGGCGGTGTGCAGGCGAGCGATCTGGGCGCGGACATAGTCGGGACGCTCGCGGATCAACTGCAGGTCGAGCATACGCTCTCCTCCTCTGGAAAACCGTTCTAGCGGGCGATGAGGGTCGCCACGATAGGCAAACTGATCGCCGCCAGGAAGAAGCTGGAAAAAAGCGCGCTGCTGGCAAACTCGATGTCCAACTTGTACTGGTTGGAGTAAGACAGGCAGAGCATCAGCGCGGGCAGGGCCGACATGAGGATGGCCACCGAACGCAGACCCCCTTCCAATCCGAGCAGGGTGCAGAAGCCCAGGGCCAGCAGCGGGGCAAGCAACAGCTTGATCAGGTTCAAAATGACGACCGACCGAAAGTGCCGGCCGAAGAAGTCGCCCCAGCGCAGGGTGATGCCCAGGGAGAGCATAATCAGCGGCACGGTGGCCGTCTGCAGGAGCTGCAGCATACCCTGGAGGACATCGGGGATCTCGTCGGCGTAAAAGAGCAGGCCGATGAGCAGGGCGACAAAGGGGCCCGATTTGAGCACCGCCAGCAGGTTGCGCCAGGAGAATCGTTCGCCCTCGCCGTAGCGTGAGGCAATGACCACGGCCACGGTGAGGATGGGGATGAGCGTGCCCAGCTCGCTGTAGAAGACGGCGCCCGTGAACTCGATCGAATCCTGGCCAAAGAGCCCGCGCACCAAGGGATAGCCCAGGAAGGCCGTAGAGCCAAACATCGAGGTGAGCAGAAAGGCGCCGGCGGTCTTGCGCTCCAGGCGCAGGATACGGGTGATGAGATAGGCCAACAGGCCGCAGACGGCGATTACCAGGTAGGAGACCGCCACAACCTTGAGCAGCTCCTGCAGGTTCGCTCCGCGGATGCGGCGGACGGACAGGAAGACGGTGGCCGGCAGGGTCAGGTTCATCACCAGGCTGTTGAGCAGGGCGGCGTGCTCCGAGCGCAGGATCTGGGCCAGCTTGAGCAGCGCGCCGACGACGATCAACCCGACGATCTGGGCGACAACGACCACAATTTCATTGGCCACAGCTGTCTCCTCCTGACCGGCGTTGTCCATGTCCGGGCTTGCGGCTGTCCCTATTGTACTACACCCCGCGCCGGCCTGCAAGCGGCGATTGTCCGCCGGCCCAAGCTGTGGTATGATACCACTCAAAGGAGGAGCCCATGGACATGCTCGAAGACCTGACCTTGCCGAAGCCGCCGGCCCCCTCACCGGCCGAGGAGACCTGGGCCGCCCTGGAGCAGGAGGCCCGCGCCCACGAGGAGGCCGGCCGCTGGGCCGAGGCCGCCGCCGCCTGGCGCCGGCTCTACGCCATGGCCTGGCGCAGCGCCTACGAAGGGCTGCAGGTGACGCTCGCCGGTGGAGCGCCGGCGCTGCCGGCCCGCCCCGCCCGCTCCACCCAGGAGGAGAAGCTGCGCCTGGCCGGTCTGCAGGTCCGCCCGGTCACCGTGCTGCGCCACCAGTCGGCGCGCTACGGGCAGGGGCTGGGCGTCATCGCTCTGGCCTTTTCCCCCGACGGCGAGTGGCTGCTCAGCGCCTCGGAGGAGGGCATCCTCTGGCGCTGGTCCGTCGTCCAGGAGGAGCTGGAGGACTCCTGGGAGGGCCACTCCGGCGATATCTGGAGCGTAGCCATCGCCCCGGACGGCGGCACCGCCGCCTCGGCCGGCGACGACGGCACGGTGGGCCTGTGGAACCTGGCCGGCGGCCGCGAGCTGCGGCGGCTGGAGGGGTCGGCCGGCGCGGTGAACGCCGTGGCCTTTTCGCCCGACGGCGCCCTCCTTGCCGTGGGCGGCGACGACGGTCGGGTGCGCCTCTGCGACCCCCAGACCGGCGCCGTGCGGCGCGCCTGGGCGGCCCACGAGGGCGTGGTCTACTGGGTAGCCGTCAGCCCCGACGGCACGCTGTTGGCCACGGCCGGCGAGGACGAGACCGTGGCGCTATGGGATATGGCCAGCGGGCAGGAGGCGCGCCGCTTTCGGCCGGGCATGGGGCCGGCCAACAGCGTGGCCTTTTCCCCCGACGGTGAGTGGCTGGCGGCCGGCGTGGACCAGGGGGCCATCCTCCTCTGGGAGGCGGCCGGCGGCCGCGAGGCCAAGGTGTTGGAGGGGCACGAAAAGGCAGTGAACGCCGTAGCCTTCTCCCCGGACAGCACGCTGCTGGCCTCGGCCTCGGCCGACCACACCGTGCGGGTGTGGAGCGTGCGCCTGGGGCTGGAGGTGTCGGTCTTGCAGCGGCACTCGGACTGGGTGAGCAGCGTGGCCTTTTCGCCCGACGGCGCGCTCCTGGCCTCGGGCTCCTACGACCGCAGCGTGTGGCTGTGGCTGGTGGAGGAAAGGTAGAAACCACCTCCGTACCCCGGCGAGGGCCGGCCGGCGTCGAGCGGCGCCAGGGTAGCAAAAGGATAGAGAATGACCGAACAGGACATACTCCGACCGATCCGCTTCCTGCTCGCCGACCTGGACGGCGTCTTTTACCGCGGGCGGGAGCCCTTGCCGGGGGCGGGTGAGCTTGTCGCCTGGCTGCGGGAGCATGGGGTAGCCTTCCTCTTTATCACCAACAACTCCACCCGCACACCGGCCCAGTACGTGGAGAAGCTGGCCCGCATAGGCATCGCGGCCAGCCCGGAGCAGGTGCTGACCTCATCGCTGGCCACACGGGCCTACCTGGAGGCGCGGGCGCCGCGCGGCACGCCCATCTTCTTCCTGGGGCAGCGGGGGCTGGAGGAAGCGCTCTTCGCCGACGGCTATTTCACCCCCGACGACCGCGCGCCGGCTTATGTGGTCGTCGGCCTGGACACGCAACTGACCTACGACAAGCTGCGGCGGGCCGGCCTGCTCATCCGCGCCGGGGCCGCCTTTATCGGCACGAACCCCGACCGCACCTTTCCCGCCCCCGAGGGCATCACCCCGGGCTGCGGCTCCATCCTGGCGGCGCTGGAGGCCGCCACCGACGTGCGCCCCATCGTCATCGGCAAGCCGGAGCGCTGGCTGCTGGATGAGGGACTGCGCCGGCTGGGGGCCGACCCGGCGGCCGCGGCCGTCCTGGGCGACCGCCTGGACACCGACATCCTGGGCGGGCAGCGCCTGGGGCTGCGGACGATCATGGTGCTGACCGGCGTGCATGGCGAGGAGGACCTGGCGCGGTCGAAGGTAAAGCCGGACACGGTGTATCGGAACCTGGTGGAGCTGCGCTCGGCGTGGCGCGCGGCGTTGGGCGAGGAGGGGCAACCCTTGTAGGGGCGGGGCCTGTCCCTGCCCCGGCGGGGGCGAGCACAAGGGGCGCCCCTCTTGGAACAGACAATGGCCGAAAGCAGCGAGGCGAGTACGCAAACGAACCGTGGGACCGTCGCCCGGGCGGCGGGGCTGATCTGGATCGGCAGCCTGCTCAGCCGGGCGATGGCGGTCGTGCGCGACGCCACGATTGCCCACTTCTTTGGCGCCACGGGGCTGGTGAGCGCCCTGACGCTGGCCCGGCAGGTGCCGCAGATGGTCTACGACCTGCTGGTGGGCGGGCACATCAGCGCGGCGCTGGTGCCGGTGCTCAGCGAGTACAGCGGTGAGGAGCGCCGGGACGAACTGTGGCGCGTCGTCAGCGCCTTTATCACCCTGGCCGCGGCCGGCCTGGCCGCCGCCGTGCTGCTGGTGGAGCTGCTGGCGCCGGGGATCATCACCGTGATGGGCGGCGGGTACACCCCCGAGCTGCAGCGAGCCGCGGCGGCGCTGCTGCGCCTGACCACGCCGGCCCTGCTCTTTCTGGGGCTCTCCGGGGCCGTCACCGGGGTGCTCTACGCCCTGAAGCGCTTTGCCTTCCCGGCCTTTGCCACCGCCGTGTTCAACGTCGGAATCGTCGTCGCCGTGCTCCTCACCCACCGGCGGCTGGGCGTGGCCAGCGCGGCGCTGGGCGTGCTCCTGGGGGCGGCGCTGCAGCTCCTGCTGCAGGTCCCCGGGCTGCAGGGGGCCCGCCTGCGGCCGCGCCTGGACCTGGCGAACCCGGCGCTGCGGCGCATCCTGAAGCTCTACCTGCCGGTGATCCTGGGGATCGTGATCAACATCGGGCGCGATGTCGTCGACCGGCGGCTGGCCTCGGGGACGGGGGAGAGCAGCATCGCCTGGATGGCCGACGCCACGACGCTGATCCAGACGGGGCTGGGGCTGATCGCCGCGGCCATCTCCATCGCCGTGCTGCCGGCCCTGTCGCGGGCCGACGCCGAGGGCGACGAGGGCGGCTACCAGGCGACGCTGGGGCTGGGGCTGCGGCTCATCCTGACGCTGGTGCTGCCGGCCACGGTGGGGCTGCTGGCGCTGGCGCGGCCGGCCGTGGCGCTGCTCTACGAGCACGGCGCCTTTACGCCCCACGACACGACGATGGTCACCTGGGCGCTCTACCTCTACCTGATCGGGCTGCCCTTTGCCGCGGTGGACCAACTGCTCATCTTTGCCTTTTACGCGCGCAAGAACACGCTGCTGCCCAACCTGGTGGGGGGGTACGTGGTGGGCATCTACCTGCTCTTTGCCCTGCCCTTTGTCGGGCCCTGGGGTATGTTCGCCCTGGTGATCGCCAACTCGGCGCAGTGGACCTGGCACACCCTGCTGATGCTCCTGCTGCTGCGGAGGCACATCGGCTGGCCGCGCGGGCAGCGGGTGGGGGCGACGCTCCTGCGGGCCCTGATGGCGTCGGCCGGGATGGGGCTGGCGGCATGGGGCACGGCGCGCCTCCTGGAGCCGGTCGTGGGGATGACCACGCTGGCCGGCCGGCTGGCCGTCCTAGGAGGAGGGGCGGCGGCAGGGGCAGTGGTGTACGCGGGGATGGCGGTGCTGCTGCGGCTGGAGGAGGTGTGGGCGCTGTGGCGGGCACTGCGGCGGCGGCTGCAGGCGACCGCCAAGGCACCAAGGGAACCCTTGTGAACCATGGCGGCAGGCAGAAAGCATTCCTTGTCTTGGTGCCCTTGTGGTGGACAGCATGGATGTCGAAGAGCTACTGGAGCGCCTGCGCGACGACCCCGCTTTCGCCCCCCGGGTGACGGCCTGGCGGACGGCAGAGGCGCGGCCGGCGCGTTACGGGGAGGTGCCGGCCTGGCTGGACGGGCGGCTGCGGGCGGCGCTGGCCGCGGGCGGGGTGAATCGTCTCTACACCCACCAGGCGCAGGCGTTGGAGGCGACGGCGCGTGGGGAGAACGTCGTCGTGACCACCGGCACGGCCTCGGGCAAGAGCCTGTGCTACCAACTGCCGGCGCTGCAGGCCGGCCTGGAGGACCCGCAGGCCACGGCGTTGTTCCTCTTTCCGACCAAGGCCCTGGCCCACGACCAGGAGGCGGCGCTGTGGGCGCTGGCAAAGGCTATCGAGGAAGGGGGCAGGGGGGGTAGGTCAGCAAAGGGGAGCAGGTCTCCGATCGCCTCCTACGACGGCGATACGCCCATGGCCGCGCGGGCGGCCATCCGCCGGGAAGCGCGCCTCCTTCTGAGCAACCCCGACATGCTGCATGCCGGCATCCTGCCGCGCCATCCGCAGTGGGAGCGCTTCCTGGCCCACCTGCGCTACGTGGTGATCGACGAACTGCACAGCTACCGCGGCCTCTTTGGCAGCCACGTGGCCAACGTGCTGCGCCGCCTGCGGCGCATCTGCGCCTTTTACGGCAGCCGGCCGCAGTTCCTGTTCGCCTCGGCGACGATCGCCAACGCCGGAGAACTGGCCGAAAGGCTGATCGAGGCGCCGGCGACCGTGGTGAGCGACGACGGCGCGCCGCGGGGCCGGGTGCACCTGCTGCTGTACAACCCGCCGCTGCTCGACCCGGCGCTGGGGCTGCGCCGCAGCCTGCTGCTGGAAACGCGCGACATAGCGCGGCGTTTCCTGCAGGCCGGCCTGCCCACCGTGGCCTTTGCCCGCACCCGCCTGGGCATGGAGCTGCTCCTGACCTACCTGCGCCAGGAGCTGGGCCGGGACCGGGCCCAGGTGCGCGGCTACCGTGGGGGCTACCTGCCGGCGGCGCGCCGGGAGATCGAGGCCGCGCTGCGGGCGGGACAGTTGCTGGGGGTGGTGGCCACCAACGCCCTGGAGCTGGGGGTGGACATCGGCACGCTGGCCGCGGCCGTGCTGGCCGGCTACCCGGGAACGATCGCCTCCACCTGGCAGCAGGCCGGGAGGGCCGGCAGGCGATCGGGATCCGCCGCCGCGGTGCTGGTGGCCGGCCCGGGCCCCCTGGACCAGTACCTGGCCACCCACCCCGACTACTTCTTCGGCCGCTCGCCGGAGCACGCCCGTGTCAACCCCGACAACCCGCTGCTCCTGCTGCAGCACCTGCGCTGCGCCGCCTATGAGCTGGCCTTTGCCCAGGGGGAGCCCTTCGGCACGATCGACCCCGCCCCCTTCCTGGAGCTGCTGGCCGCCGAGGGCGTGCTGCTGGCCGAGGGAGAGCGCCACTTCTGGATCGCCCCGGGCGCGCCGGCGGCGGATGTCTCGCTGCGCACGGCCACGGCCAACCCGGTGACCATCGTCGATTCCTCCCAGGAGGGGCCGACCACGCTGGGGCAGGTGGACCGGCCCAGCGCGCCGGCCACCGTCTACGAGGGGGCCATCTACCTGCACGAAGGGCGCTTCTACCAGGTGGAGAGGCTGGATTGGGAGGGGGGCGTGGCCACGGTGCGGCCGGCCGAGGTGGACTTCTACACCCAGGCCGGCCAGGAGGTGGACTGGGAGGTGGTGCAGGAGGCCGGGCGGGAAGCGCTCGGCGAGGGCACACGGCACTACGGCGAGGTGCGCGTGCATGCCCAGGCCACGGCCTACCGCAAGATACGCCTCTACACCCACGAGACGCTGGGCTGGGGAGCGATCGACCTGCCGCCGCAAGAGTTCCTCACCCAAGGCTTCTGGCTGACGCTGCCGGCCCTGGCCCAGGAGCTGATCCAGCCCGACTATGGGCCGGACTGGCCGGCGCAGCGCCGCCGGGCCCGCCGGCGCGACCGCTACACCTGCCAACACTGTGGGGCACGCGAGGAGCAGACGGGCCGGGAGCACGATGTCCACCATCGGGTTCCCTTCCGCCACTTTGGCTACCTCCCCGGCCAGAACGAGAACTATCGCCAGGCCAACGAGCTAAAGAACCTGATCACCCTCTGCCGGGTGTGCCATGCGCGGGTCGACCACGGCCCCCGGACCGGCACGGTCGCCGCCCTGCAGGGGCTGGGGCACCTGCTGCGCGCGGTGGCCCCGCTCTTTCTGATGTGCGATCCCGGCGACATCCAGGTGAGCACGCGGCTGCGGGCGTCCCCGGAGGAGCTGCCGGTGGTGCTGATCTATGACGCCTGTCCGGGTGGGGCCGGCCTGAGCCCCATGCTCTTTGAGCACACCGGCGAGCTGCTGGCGGCGGCGTTGGACCGGGCCCGGGAGTGCCCCTGCCAGGGCGGCTGCCCCTCCTGCATCGGGCCGATCGAGGAAGGCGAAGAGCAGGCCAAGGACCGGGTGGTGGGAGTGCTGGAGCTGCTTGGTTCTCCGCGGTCCTAGCCATACCGACCGCAGCTCCGTGTCCTCATTCGTGGCCGGCGTTCCCCTGCACGGCCCGCCGGCAGCCCAAAGCGCCGTTCTGACCGGCTCAACTCGTCGTTCCGACCGGCTCGGATCGTCGCTGAGAGCGGGCCAACTTGTCGTTGCTACGGGCCCGGGCACAGGATGGCCGTTCCCACGCCGATGGCCGGCCACCGGGCTTGACGCCGCGGCGCCCAGCCTCTATAATCGTCCCCAGGGCCCGCGGCGGGCTCCGGAGGCCGGCCATGCGCCGCAAGGTCAAGGTTGCCACGCTCCTGTTGTGGGGCTACTATGTCATCTTCCTGGCCATCGCCGGGGCTATGTGGGCCAAGATAGGCCGCGAAAGCCTGGGGCGGTTCGAAATCATCGCCTGGGATTATGTCGGCCCGTACACCGGCGCCTCCATGGTCGCGCAGGGACAGGGGCGATCGGTCTATGACCTCGACGCTCAGACCCATTGGCAGGCCATGCTCCTCTATCCGCGCCAGGCCAGCGCGGGCCTTATGCCCTTCCGCTATCCACCGACGATCCTGCCGATCCTCCTGCCGTTCGCCCTGGCGCCGCTCGGAGCCAGCTTTTACCTGTGGCTGGCGTTCAGCACAACCATTGCCGCGGCCTCCTTCCTCCTGCTGCTGGCCGAACTGCGCCTGGACCGGCAGGGCCAACTCACCCTCCTGCTGGCGTACCTCTCCTTCTACCCGCTCTCCATGCACCTGTGGCAAGGGCAGACAACGCTGCTCCTGCTGCTGGGGTTCACCCTGGCCTATGTGGCTTGGCGGCGAGGAAAGGATCTCTGGGCCGGCGTGGCGCTGGCGCTCTGTTCGGTGAAACCGACGCTGCTGCTCCTTTTCCTACTGGTGCTGCTGTGGAAGAGGCGCTGGCGCACCCTGACCGGGTTTGTCGGAGGCGCCGCCGCCCTCGCCCTCCCCACCCTGCCCCTGGTGGGGCTGCGCGGCTGGAGAGAGTTCCTCGATATGACGGTGAGCAGCCTCGGCTGGCAAGATGTCTACGGCAACTTCCCCGCCACCATGCACAATTGGCGGGCGCTCGCCCTGCAGTTGCTGGGGCCCGGGACGGCGGCAACGGCGCTGCTGGCCGGCCTGACCCTGCTCGCGCTGGCCGCCCTGGCCTGGACCTGGCGCGGCCAGTGGCAGGCGGACGGGCCACGCTTTCCGTTGCAGGTGGCGGCAACCCTGCTGCTGACGCTGCTGACCAGCCCGCACCTGAACTCGCACGACCTGGTGCTGTGGCTCCTGGTGGGGCCGCTGATCGCCTTGCCCCGGCCGGCCCTCGGTCCCCGCCCGCTGCTGCTGGCTCTCCTTCTTCTAGGTACGGCTGCGCCGACCGTCAGCAACCTCCTGCCCGGGCCGCCTACCGCCCTGGTGGCCACTGCCATGGTCGTCTTCCTGCTGGCGGGAAGCTCCGTACGGCACCCAGGCTCCGGGAGCGTTGAGCCGCAGAGGGCCAGGCCCCTCGATGGAACAAGATGGCACCCCCGGTGAATACGCTCGACGCAGGCCCCGGCCCCCACCCAAAAGCGGACGGCACGTCGCCTCCCCCCCGCCTACGCCGACTCCCGGCCTGGCTGGCGCCGGTGCTCCTGGCGCTGCTCTGCTGCAGCACCGTCGCCGCCACGCTGGGCGACTATGGGGTCGGCTGGGACGAGAACATCCAGTTCCTGGCGGCGCGCTCGCATATCCGCTGGTTTCAGCAGCCCACCCTGGAAGGGCTCGACACCTTCTGGCGCATCAACCGCGAGCATCCGCCGCTGTCCAAGGTGCTGGACGGGGCCACCTGGTGGCTCTTTCACGAGCAACTCGGCCTGCTGGGCAACCTGGCCGCCTTCCGCCTGGGCACCCTCCTCTTCCTCTTCCCACTGATCTATGTACTGTACCGTTGGGCCGCCGAACTGGATGGGCCGCCGGCCGGCGGCGCCGCCGTCGCCGCCTTTTTCCTCGTCCCCCAGGTTTTTTATCACGCCCACATGGGCGCGCTGGACCTGCCGATGGCGGCCATGGGCCTACTGGCCGCCTATGCCTTCTGGAAGGCGGCACAGGACCGGCGCTGGGTGCTGCCCGCGGCGCTGACGCAGGGTCTGGCGCTGCTGACCAAGCTGAACGCCTTCTTCCTGTACATCCCCATGCTGCTGTACTGGGCCGTGTCGTTCCGCCGCGAGCTGTTGGCCCCCTTCCGGCGCGGACCGCCGCCGGACAGGGCCGCCGGCCGGCGGCCCGCACCCCTCTACTGTCTGGGGGCGATGCTCGTCATCCCCCCGCTGGTCTTTCTGGCGGGCTGGCCGGTGCTCTGGCGGGACACCTTCCAGCGGGTGGTCGAGTACATCGCCTTTCATCTGAAGCATGCCGCGCTGCCGGTCTACTACCTGGGCAAGGTCTACGAGGTGGCCCCCTGGCACTACCCATGGCTGATGGCGCTGCTGGCGGTGCCGCTGCCGATCCTGCTGGCGATCCTGGCCGGCCTGGTGGCCTGTGGCGCGCCAGGCCGCCGGCCGGCGGACGAGGCGACGCCAGCGAGCCCCGGTTCGGGCTGGGAGACGCGCCTGTACCTGCTGGCCAACGCCTTCTTGCCCATCGGGCTTTTGACCCTGCCCGGCGTGCCCAAGTACGACGGGCTGCGGCTGTTCCTGCCCGCCTTCCCCTTCCTCGGGGCCATCGCCGGCTGCGGGGTCGGCTGGCTGGCCGGGCTGCTGCGGGCGCGCTGGCGCGCGCTCTTCTGGGCCGGCGGCCTGGCCCTGCTGACGCTGACCATCTATACGGCCATCGTCCGCCCGCACCCCTACCAGGCCTCCTACTACAACGAGCTGATCGGCGGGGTGGACGGCGCCGTGCAGCGCGGCCTGGAGCCGGAGTACTGGGGCAGCACCTACCTCGGGCTGCTGCCCTGGCTGCAGGAGCACCCCGGCGATACCTTTTGGCTCCCCATGGCCGAGCGCGACAAGTACCTCTACAACGGCTTTGGGCTGTACCTGGAGGATGGCCTGTTGGCGCGGCCGGTGCGTTTCGGCCGGCGCGCGGACAGTGGCTATGTGATCCTGCCGATCCGCCCCGGCTTCTTCGACGCCGAGATGTGGGCCTTGTACCGCGAGGCCGAGCCGGTCTGCGCCGTGCGCCTATCGAGAGCGCTGCTCGCGGGGATCTATCGCCTGCCCTAGCTGCTCACCGGCGGCGCCGGCACGCCCCCGGATGGGCCGCTATGCCGTTCCGACCTATCCACCCGAAGTGGAGTCCAAATGTGCTCCAGCGCCCTTGTCTTTTCGCTCAAGATCGGATAGGATAGGGTCTGCGGGGCCCGCGGGGCCCCTGATCGAGCATATCAGGAGGCCAACAATGTCCGAGCAGCAACCCTGGTGGACCTGTTCCGAGTGCCGCTACACGCTCCAGGCGGCCATGCCCCCGGAGACATGTCCGGCTTGCAACAAAAAGTGCCAGTTCCTGGAGTCCACCTGCTACACCCCCGAATGCGGCGGCCCCCAGAACCCCGACCCGCAGATCATCATCCGCGGGCGCGGGTAGACGGGTCGGCGGGGCCCCGCTCATCCGGCGGGAGAACCATAGCAGGACAAGATGGGCAAAGCAGATAACGCAAAAAGGACGGCGCAGATCATCCAGGGCCTGCGGGAGCGAGTTCGGGGCGAGGTGATCGGCGGTGCGCCGGTGCCCTTTCAAGGGCGCTAGGCCACGCCGCGCAGCACCAGCAGGGCGACCGCGCCCACCGCCGCCCCGATGGCCCAGCCCCCCACGATGTCCGAGACGTAGTGGATGCCCAGGGCGGTGCGCGCCCAGCCCACCAGGCCGGCCCAGGGCAGGAGGACGGCCGGCCCCCAGGGCAGGAACAACGGCGCCACCAGCACCACCAGGGCGGCGCCGCGCGTGGCATGGCCCGAGGGGAACCCGTGGCGGTCGAACGAGGCGTAGAGCGCCCCGCGTGCGCCGGCCGGCCGCCGCCGCCCGATCAGGCGCTTCAACACCGCCGCCAGCGCGCCGGCCGCCACCGTGCCCACGACCAGGCGCAGCGCCAGCGCCCACCCCGCCGGCCCGCCCCACACCAGCGCCGCCCCGGCGGCGATCAGCGCCAGCAGGCTGTCGCCGCTGTGGGCTGCGACCAGCGCCACCAGCCGCCCAACCCGCACCCGCGGCCCCAGCGACAGGCCGGCCGAGAGGCGCTCGTCCAACGCGGCGAGCCGCGCCAGCAGCAACATCGCTACCCCTGCCTCTGGAGGCCGGGGCCGGCCTCCAGCTCCCGGCGCACCAGCTCCAACTGGAACGGCTTGTCCACATCCATGGCGATCTCGGCCCAGGGACAGACCACCACCCGCCCCCGCACCCCCAGCGCCCGGGCTACCCGCTGCTCGGCCTCGGCCAGGGAGAGGCGGCGCAGCAGCAACTTTAGCAGCAGGTCCAGGCCGACGGCGTGGGCCTGCTGCAGCGCGCCCTTGCGCGCCCCCACCAGGCTGCGCAGCGTCTCGCGCTGCTGCACCGTCAGGGAGGGGCGCAGGAGCAGCATGTCGCCGCCGCAGAAATCGCCCTCCCGCAGGTGAACATAGCTGCGGCGCGATCCGGGAAACCGCCCCTCCATGACGGCGCGTTCCACCACCGGGTAGTACATGTCGGCGTCGCTCGCCAAGCACTCCTCGATGAACCCATCCACCACGGCCGGCGTGATCAGGGGGATATCGGCGCTGCACCACAGCGCCGCGTCCAGGCCGGGGAAGCGCCGGCGGGTGTAATCGAAGCCGGCCTCGGCATTGGCAAAGAGGCTCCCGGCATCGGGCAGGTAGTCGACCGGCACAGGAAAGGGCACTTCCTGCGCCGGGTCCAGGGCGATAACGACAACGCGCCGCACGTGGCGCGCGCCGGCCAGGGACTCCACCACGTGGACGATCATCGGCCGGCCGGCGATGGGCAGGAGGGCCTTCGGCCGCCCTTGGGTGTGCTCGGCCAGCAGGTCGGCCTCGCGGGGGCTCTGGCCGGCGCCGACGATGGCGATCACGGTGCGCGGGCTGCTCATCTCGATCCTCTATGGGTTCAGGCGCTGCACGGTCGGCTGAAAGCGGAGCTGCCGCAGCATCTCCTGCAGCTCCTCCAGCGTGAGCGGCCGGCCCTTGCCGGCCACGGCCACCAGCGCCGCCTCCATCAGGTTCGTGCCGAAGGAGCGGCCCTCGAAAGGCGGCGTCGAGGTGACCAGGTAGCGCACCCCGCGCCGCCGAAAGGCCTCGACATCGGCGGGCGTGGTGGTGTTGGTGGCGATCACCTTGCCCTCCAGCCTCTCGGGCATGTGGCGCTTGATGTACAGGCAGTCGCCGCTGACGACGGTGGCCCAGGCGTACCAGGAGCCGAAGCGCGGGACGATCTTTTCCTGCTTCTCGCCGGTGGGATAGAGCGAGTCCAGCGGCATGCGGCTGACGATGGGCAGGAGGAGGCGGCCGACGAGGTGCAGGGCGGCCAGGGAGCGCAAAGGGATCGGCAGCCCCAGGGCAAAGCCAAAATCACCAAAGAGCGTCTGGTAGCCGGCCTCGTGGAAGGAGAGGGCGCTGCCGTAGCGGTCGACGCCGGTGCAGATGAGCACGCGCTTGGGCTGAACCTGCGCCCCGATCTCGCGCTCGATGAACTGGGCGATGCCCCGCTCCAGGGTCTGCTTCAGGCCGCCGCCGTCGACCACCGGGGTCCGTTTGACATCGGCGACCAGGCGCTGGGCGTCGCGCAGGGGATAGTAGCGGCCGGCAAAGGTCATCCCCAGATCGATGCCGCCCACACCCAGGGCGTCCACCTGGCCGTCCAGCTCCCGGTAGAGGGCAATGGCCTTTTGCACATCGCCGTCCGTCCCGATGCGCTCCAGGGAGACCTCCTCACCGAACAGGGTGATGGTCACCTGCTTGTCGCGCTGGAAGCTGCCCAGGCTGATGCTGACGGCCCGCTTCATGGTTCGCCTCCTTACGGGCCAACATCCCGAACGGCCGGCCTCGTCGAGACCATTATACCACATTCACCGAGGGGCAAAGCGGGCGAGCCCCCAGGCGCCCCTTTGGACAAAAACCGCCTTCTGCGCTATAATGGAACGGCCGGCGCGATACAGCACCGGCATTCCGTTGTGGAGGCGGGCATGTACGCGCTTCTGATCTGCGACGACCCCGACGAGACGGCCATCCTCTCACTCGTGCTGCAGCGGGCCGGCCTGGCGGTGACCACCTCCAGCGACCTGGAGCAGGCCATGCATAGCTGGAGCGGCCGGCCGGCCGACATGGTCCTGGCCTGCTTGTCCAAGCCCGCCCCCCTGGCGCAAGTCAACCGCATCCGCGCCGAAACCGAGGTCCCCCTCATCCTGATCACCGACTCGATCGACGAACACCTGCACTATGACCTACACGAGGCCGGCACCGACCGCGTCTTTGCCCGCCCCTATAGCGCCCGCCTGCTGATCGCCCGGGTGCGCTCGCTGCTGCGCCGGGCCGGCGGTATCCAGGTCTTTAGCCTGCCCACCCTGAGCATCGGCGGATTGACGCTGGACCCCGCTACCCGCACCGTGGAGGTCGAGGGCCGGCCACCCTGCCGCCTGACCCACCTCGAGTTCCGCCTCCTGCACCTGCTGATGATCAACCGCGGCCAGGTCCTGCCCACCGAGCGCATCATCGAGCTTGTCTGGGGCTATAGCGAGGACGTGGACCCCGAGCTGGTGCGCGGCCTGGTCAGCCGCCTGCGCAGCAAGGTGGAAAAAGACCCGCGCGCGCCGCGCTACATCCTGACGGTCGCCGGGTTGGGCTACCGCTTCGGGGAATAGGCCGGCCCCAGAAGGCCGTATCCTCGCTTCCCCGCCAACCTGCGAAAAATTACAGACCGTTTCCCCATTTTGCACACATTTCGTACACTTTTTCTACCCCATTTATACATGCCCGTGTTATGATACACGCCGTATCCAAGAGGCCCCATCTTGGGCCCCCGGCCAAGAGGTTGCACGAAATGGTAGTGGCTTCATGTCCGGATTGCGGACAGACCCTGGAGCTGGACGACCCCGAGGAAGGGCAGCGCCTCACTTGCCCCAACTGCCGGGCCAAGCTGGAAGTGCTCAACCTGGAGCCGCTGGAGTTGGACTGGGCCTACACCGAGCCCCAGCTCTTTGAGCTCTGGGAAGAAACGGGATCTTGTTAAGAAAAGGGTGCCGCTCCCGGAACCCGCCGCGCAGGGCCGGGAAAAATATTACAAACAAAAAGGAGGAAACAGCCCAAATGCCGGAACTGGAGTTGACCCCCGAACTCGAGGACCCTCCCGGTCAACGTACGCCTCCTGCTCCGTGGGAGCAGGTTCCCCTCGCCCAGTGGAATGACTGGCGCTGGCAGCTCGCCCACCGTATCCACACTGCCGCCGAACTAGAAAAGGTCATCCGCCTGACCCCCGCAGAGCGGGAAGGTCTGGAGGCGCCCGGGCATTTCCATGTCGACATCCCGCCCTACTTCGCCAGCCTGATGGACCCCCATGACCCCAACTGCCCGATCCGCCGGCAGGTGGTGCCGACGGCGCAGGAGCTGGCCCCCGACGAAGACGACATGGCCGACTCGCTCAACGAGGACGCCCATTCGCCGGTCCCCGGGCTCGTGCACCGCTACCCCGACCGCGTGCTGATGCTGGTGACGGCGCACTGCGCCGCCTACTGCCGCTTCTGCACGCGCAGCCGGGTCGTCGGCGACGCTCACGCCCCGTTCAACCGGGCCAACTACGAGCGGCAGATCGCCTACATCGCCGCGAACCCGCAGGTGCGCGACGTGCTGCTTTCGGGCGGCGACCCGCTGCTGATGAACCAGGCCGTGCTGGAAGACCTCTTGCGCCGCCTGCGGCAGATCCCGCATGTCGAGGTCGTGCGCATCGGCACGCGCACGCCGGTCTTTTTGCCGCAGCGCATCACCCCCGACCTGGTGGCCATGCTGCGCCGCTACCATCCCCTGTGGATGAACATCCACTTCAACCATCCGCGGGAGATCACGCCGGAGGTGGAGGTCGCCCTGGCGCGCCTGGCCGATGCCGGCATCCCCCTGGGCAGCCAGTCGGTGCTGTTGGCCGGGATCAACGACTGTCCCAACATCATGAAGGCACTGGTGCACAAGCTGGTGCGCAACCGCGTCCGGCCGTACTACCTGTACCAGTGCGATCTGGTGCGCGGCGCCAGCCACTTTCGCACGCCCGTGGCCAAGGGGCTGGAGATCATGGAGGCGCTGCGGGGGCACACCTCGGGGTTCGCCATTCCGACCTACACGCTGGACGCGCCGGAGGGCGGCGGCAAGGTTCCCCTCCTGCCCAACTACCTGATCACGATGTCCGACAGCCAGGTGGTCGTGCGCAACTACGAGGGTTTTATCACCACTTACGCCCAGCCGGCAGAGTACAAACGCCACGACCCCAGCACCTGCGCCTACTGCCGGGCCCGCCATGGCGAGGGGGGGCAGGAAGGGGTGGCCGGCCTGCTGGCCCACCGCCAGCGGAGCATCGCCCCCGAGCACTGGGAAGAGGTGCACCGCCGGGAGCGGCTGGCCATGGAAGTCCCCAACTCCGCCGTCACCGTGGAGCGCGATCGGAGGTAGCCGATGGGCAAGAAGCATCTGCGCGTAGCGCTGCTCTTTAACCTGAAGCACAGCGTTGCGGCGGACCCGGACGCGCCCCCGGACGCCCTGGCCGAGCTCGACTCCGAGGAGACGGTGGAGGCGCTGGCCGCGGCGCTGCACGCCGGGGGACACCAAGTTGTCCCCCTGGAGGCCGACGCCGCGCTGCCCGATTCCGTCCGCCGCGCCCAGGTGGACATCTGCTTCAACATCGCCGAGGGGCTGGGCGGCGACTCCCGCGAGGCCCAGGTGCCGGCCCTGCTGGAGATGCTGGGCATCCCCTACACCGGCTCCAAGGTGTTGGCGCACGCCATCTCCCTGGACAAAGCCATCACCAAGCGCATCTGGCGAGACGTCGGCCTGCCGACCGCCCCGTTCCAGGTGTTCCGGCGCGGCGACGAGCCCCTTGATCCCGCCATGGACTTTCCGCTCTTTGTCAAGCCGGTGCGCGAGGGCTCGGGCATGGGCATCGGGGCCAAGTCGGTGGTTCGGGACGAAGCGGCCCTGCGGGAGCAGGCCAACTGGATCATCCACAGCTACCGCGAGCCGGCCCTGGTAGAGACCTTTCTCACCGGGCGCGAGTTTACCCTGGGCTTTCTGGGCAACCCCTACCTGCCGCCGGGGACACTGCCCCGCGCCATCTACGGCGAAGACGGCCTGCACCTGTTCCCGGTGCTGGAGATCGACTCCCAGGTGACGAGCGAGGGGCTGTACAACTACACGGCCAAGTCGTTCTACCCAGGTGAGGACGGCGCGCCGCTCTACCTCTGCCCGGCCGACATCCCCGCGGGGCTGGCCGCCGAGCTGGGCCGGCTGGCGACCCAGGCCCTGATGGCCATCGGGGCCCTCGACGTGGGGCGGGTGGACTTTCGCCTCGGTCCGGACGGCCGGCCCTACCTGCTGGAGATCAACACCCTGCCCGGACTGAACCCCAAGCTGAGCGACATCTGCATCGCCGCCAACGCCGAGGGTTTCCCCTATGCCACCCTGGTGAACGAGATCCTGGACCTGGCCCGGCGGCGGTACAACCTGCTGCCGTAAGGTCGATGCGGCGCCGCGAGACGGAGCATACTCCATGGTCCACATCGTCGTGCTCTACAATGCCGAGGAAAAGCTCGCCAAGGGAGAAGCCATCGACCTGATCGCCGAGCAAGAGACCACGCGCACCGCCCAGGCCATCGCCGCCGGCCTGGAGGAGTTGGGCTACCCGGTCACCCGGCTGCCGATCCGCCAAGAGCTGTCCGAGATCGACACCCAACTGGCCCCCTTTTCCCCGGCCTCTACCTTTATCTTTAACCTCTGCGAAGCCTTTGGCGGCGAAAACCTGGGGGCCGTCCGCGTCGCCAGACGCATCGCGGACCTGGGATTCGACCACACCGGGTCCACCGCCGGGACCATCGCCAACTGCATGGACAAGGGCCGGGCCAAGGAGCTCCTGCTGGCCGCCGGCGTAGCCACTCCGCCGTTCCAGGTCTACCAGCGCCCCGACGAGCCGTTCGAGCTGCGCTTCCCGGTGATCGTCAAACCGCTGTCCGAGGACGCCAGCACGGGCATCACCCTGGACTCGGTCGTCCTGGACCTCCGCGACCTGCACGCGCGGGTCGACTATGTCCTGAGGAACTACCGTCAGCCGGCCCTGGTGGAGGAGTATATCATCGGGCGCGAGTTCAACGCCGCCTTCTGGGGCAACGATCCGCCCGAGCCGCTGCCGCTGGCCGAGATCGACTACTCGGCCATCCCCGATCCCCTGCGCCAGTTCCTGACCTACGAGTCCAAGTGGGTGGAGGACTCGTTCTACTACCGCTCCACCCCGGTGATCTGCCCGGCCGTCGTCGACGAGGAGTCGCGCCAGCGCATCTTGGAGACGGCCTCCCGGGCCTACCGGGCCCTCGCGCTGCGCGATTACGGGCGCATCGATATGCGTTACCGCGACGGCGTCCCCTACGTCCTGGAGGTCAACGAGAACCCCAACCTGGCCCCCGACGCCGGCTACTTTCGCGCCGCCACGCGCCTCGGCTATACCTTTACCGGCATGATCGAGCGCATCCTGCACATTGCCCTGCGCAGAGGAGGTCGCCTGTGATCGAACCGGCCCACGAGCAAGACGGCCCGGCCATCGTGCGCATCGCCGAGCGCGCCGGCAACTTTACCCCCATCGAGGTCGCTACCGTCCAGGAGCTGTGGGACGCCGCCCAGAGCCAGGGCTGCGCCGCCAGCGGCTACTATTTTATCGTCCACCGCGCCGGGGAACGCATCGGCGGCTTTGCCTGCTACGGCCCCACCGCCCTCACCGAGGGCACCTACGACCTCTTCTGGATCGCCGTGGACCCCGACTTTCGCCGCCAGGGGCTGGGCCGCGAGCTGATGCGCTGGGTGGAGGAGGAGATCATCCGCCTCGGCGGCCATCTGCTGGTCGTGGAAACCTCCGGGACGGCGGACTATGCGCCGACCCGCGATTTCTACCTCTCCTGCGGGTACCAGATGGAGGCCGTCATCCGCGACTTTTACCGCGTCGGGGACGATCTGGTGATCTTTACCAAGCACTTGCCATCTACTTGAGCAGGTAGAGGATGCCGATCGTGTCCGGCCCGCAGTGGCTGGCGATCACCGCGCCGGCCACCGTCACGCAGACCTCGTCCGGCGCGGCGATGCGCCGGATCGCCGCCACCAGATAGTCGGCGTCGGCGTCGCAGCCGGTGTGCGTGACAAAGAGGCGATGGCGGTCCAGCTCCGGCAGGTGGGCCTCCAGGTCGGCCAGCAGCGTGTCCAACGCCTTCTGGCGCGTCCCGCGGACCTTGTCCCTGACCCCCAGCGTGCCGTCCGGGCGGACGGCAATGACCGGTCGAATCTTCAGGAGCCCGCCCACGAGGGCCTGGATGGCGGTACAGCGCCCCCCCTTGTAGAGGTACTCCATCGTCTCGATGACGAACGAGGTCCGCACCTTGGGCACCATGGCGAGGATGGACTGCTCGATCTCGTCCGCCGTCTTCCCCCGGTCGCGGAGCTCGGCGGCCGCGAGCACGAGCAGGCCGATGCCGGTGGAGAGGTTGAGCGAATTGACCACCCGCACCCGGCCGGCGCGCTCGGCAGACGCCAGACGCGCGTTCTGGTTGGCGGCCGAGAGCTTGGAAGAGATGGTGATGCAGAGCGCTTCGCCCGACGCCCCGTCGAAAACGCGCCCGAACTCGCCGGCAGAAGGCGCGGCGGTGGTCGGCAGATGGCCGGTCCGCTTCACCAAGGCAAAGAGCCCCGGCGTGTCCAGGTCTATCCCATCATGGTACTCGCGGCCGTCGTGAATCACGGTCATCGGGACGATCCGGATGCCGAAGCGAGCCACGAGTTCCCGGCTCAGGTCGCAGGTGCTGTCGCTGATGATGTGTGCCATCGAACGCCCCCGGGGTATCAGGCCTCGGCCAGGATCTTTTTCCCATAATTCAGCCCGGTCTCAAAGGCCCGCGTGTTCATTTCCTCCGTCCCCGCCGGCACCGAGGACAAAATAGCCTGGCGCATGCTCTCCTCGCCGATCACGCCGGCCACGGCGGTGAAAAAGCCCAACATGACGATGTTGGCGACCACGCTGCGGCCCATCTCCTCGGCCAGGCGCGTGGCCGGGATGGCAAAGAGGCGCACGCCCGGGGGCACCTCTCCCGGGTCGACCAGCCCCGAGTCGACAACCAACACCCCGTTCTCCGCCAGCCGGCCCTTGTACATCTCATAGGCCGGCTGCGACATGGCCACCAGCACATCCGGGCAGATGAGGTGGGGATAGAGGATGGCCTCATCGGAGACGATCAGCTCGGCGCTGCAGGCGCCGCCGCGCGACTCGGGTCCATAGCTCTGCGTCAGGGTGGCGTTGCGCTTGTCAAAGAGCGTCGCCGCCTTGCCGCTGATGTAGCCGGCCAGGATGATGCCCTGCCCCCCGAACCCGCTGAAGCGCACTTCCGTCTTGGCCATATCCGTGTCTCCTTGCCGCCATCCCGCCGGCCCCTACTCGTGCCGCCGCGCGAGGTTGCTGCGGGCATCCTCGCTCCGGCGCGGCCTCTCCCCACCTTGCAGCTTCTTGAGCACCTCGTCGCGCTTCTTGCCATAATTGCTCTCGCGCCACAGCCAGTCGCGAAAGTCCAGGTAGCTGGGGCGGTCCAGGTCGGCAAAGTTGCCGACGACGATCGGGCCGCCGAAGTAGATGTCGGCGTCGCGGGGGTCGGCGCCGTGCTGGATGACGCTCTTTTCACGGTAGTAGCGCATCATGTCCAGCCCGCTGCCCAGGCGGTTGCCGCGGCCGTAGAGGGTCGGGCAGGGCGAGATGACCTCCACGAAGGAGAACCCCCGCTTGTTCAGCGCGGCGATCAGCGAGCGCTCCAACTGCCGCACGTGCAGGGTCGTCCAGCGGGCGACATAGACGGCCCCGCTGGCCACAGCCAGGTAGGGCAGGTTGAAGGGCGGCTCATAGTTGCCATAGGGGGAGGTAGAAGTCCGGGCTACCACCGGCGTCGTCGGCGCCACCTGGCCGCCGGTCATGCCATAGTTGAGGTTGTTCACACAGATCACGGTGATATCCAGGTTGCGCCGGGCGGCGTGGATAAAGTGGTTGCCGCCGATGGCGATCAGGTCGCCATCGCCGGACATCACCACCACCTTGAGATCGGGGTTGGCCAGCTTGAGGCCCGTGGCGAACGGGATGGCCCGCCCGTGGGTGGTGTGGAACGAGTCCAGGCGGACATAGCCGGCCACGCGGCCCGAACAGCCGATCCCCGACACCACACTGACTTTATCCATGTCCAGGTCGGTCTGCAACAGGGCGCTCAGGAAACAGGTCAGGGCGACCCCCAGCCCACAGCCCGGACACCAGATATGCGGGATACGGTCTTCGCGCAGCAGGGCGTCAAAGGGATGGCGCTCGCCGCGCTCCAACTCGCCCTGGACCGCTTCCGGCGGTTCCCATTGGTAGGCCTCGGTCAGCAGGCGCTGCTCGACGCGGTCCCAGCGGTCCGTCATGCTTCCTCCTTAGCCCTCCAAGATGGCGTGCAGGATTTCCTCGGGGTGGATGATGTCGCCGCCCATGTGCGGCACGAGGACGGTCCGCGCCCGGCCGGCGGCGCAGCGCTCGACCTCCAGGGCGATCTGACCGGCGTTGATCTCGGGCACGACAAACTTGCAGACCTGCCCGGCCAACTCGCGGATGCGCCGCTCCGGGAAGGGCCACACCGTAACCAGCTTGAGCATGCCCACCTTGCGCCCCTGGGCGCGGGCCTGCTGCACCGGCAACAAAGAGACGCGGGCCGAGATACCATAGGAGACGACGACGACCTCGGCATCCTCCGTCCCGTCCTCATCCAGGATGATGATGTCGTCCACGTTGCGGCGGATCTTGTCCACCAGGCGCTGCACCGTCCGGACCTGGGTGGCGGCAACCGCCGAGGGGTAGCCGCGCTCGTCGTGGGTCAGGCCGGTCACATGGAAGCGATAGCCCTCGCCGGCCACCGGCATGGGCGGCACCAGGTCGGCATCGGGCTCGTAGGGTTTGAACTCGCCCGGCGGCAGTGTCGGCTTGCGGCGGGGGTAGAGCGTGATCCGGTCGGCGGGGGGGATAATCACCCGTTCGGTCATGTGCCCCACCGCCTCGTCGGTCATCACCAGGACCGGCGTGCGGTACTTTTCCGACAGGTTAAAGGCCACGATGGTGATGTCGAAGAGCTCCTGGGGGGAAGTCGCCGACAGGGCGATGACCTCGTAGACGCCGTGGCTGCCCCAACGGGCCTGCATCATGTCGGCCTGGCCGACGAGCGTCGGCAGCCCCGTGGAGGGCCCGCCGCGCTGCACGTTCACCACGACACAGGGGGTCTCCAGCATAACGCCCAGCCCCAGGTTCTCCATCATCAGCGAAAAGCCGGGCCCCGAGGTGGCGGTCATCGACTTGACGCCGGCCCAGGAGGCCCCCAGGATGGCGTTCATGGAGGCGATCTCGTCCTCCATCTGGATAAAGACGCCGCCGACCTTGGGCAGGCGCTCGGACATGCGCTCGGCGATCTCCGTGGCCGGGGTGATGGGGTAGCCGGCAAAGAAGCGGCAGCCGGCGGCGATGCCCCCCTCGGCACAGGCCACGTCGCCGTTGATAAAGTGCTCGCCGACCAGGATCCCATCACCAGGCATCGTCACCTCCAGGATACCGCCGGTTCGGCGCGCCGCGCGGTCGCCTCAACCCCGGACCATCACGGCCGGCCCTTCCTCGTCGCGCAGCACGTACACGGCAAACTCCGGGCAGATCATCTCACACAGGCCGCAGCGGACGCAGCGGTCCGGCTGGTCCAGGCGGGGCGGGTGATATCCCTTGCTGTTGTACTCCTCGGACATAACCAGCACGTCCAGCGGGCAGAACTCGATGCAGAACCCGCAGCCCTTGCAGCGCTCGGCAATGATCCGCACCCTGCCGTGCTCCACCAGGACCTGGCCCTCATCCAAGGGGCGTCGCCAGAAGCGCATCGGGACCTCCGGGATTGGCGATTGGCGATTTACGATTGGCGATTGGCCTTCTGCACTATCGGATGCGCTGCGCCAGCAGCTCGGCCACCTGGGCCGGGTACTCGGCCACGGCCACCCCGGCCGCCTGGAGGGCGGCGATCTTTTCGGCGGCCGTCCCCGCGCCGCCCTCGATGATCGCCCCGGCGTGCCCCATGCGCTTGCCGGCGGGAGCCGTGCGGCCGGCGATATAGGCCACGACCGGCTTGGAGACATGCTCGGCGATATAGCGGGCGGCGCGCTCTTCGTCGGTCCCGCCGATCTCGCCGATCAGGACGATGGACTGGGTGGCCGGGTCGGCCTGGAAGAGCTGCAGCACGTCCAGGAAGTTGGTGCCGATGAGCGGGTCGCCGCCGATGCCCACGCAGGTGCTCTGGCCCAGGCCGGCCTGGGTCAGCGCATCCACCACCTCGTAGGTCAGGGTGCCGCTGCGCGAGACCAGCCCCACGGGGCCGGGCATGTGAATGTGGCCGGGCATGATCCCGACCTTGGCCTGGCCGGGCGAGATGACGCCCGGGCAGTTGGGGCCGATGAGCCGGGAGCCGTGCGCCCGCACATAGGCGCAGACGCGGACCATATCCAGCGTCGGGATGCCCTCGGTGATGCAGACCACCAACGCGATGCCGGCATCCACCGCCTCGTAGATCGCGTCGGGAGCGAAGCGGGCCGGGACATAGATGATCGAGGCGTTGGCCCCGGTCGCCCGGACGGCCTCGGCCACCGTGTTGAAAACCGGGATGCCGCCGATGTCCATCCCACCTTTGCCGGGCGAGGTGCCGCCCACAACCTGGGTGCCATAGGCCAACATCTGGCGGGCATGGAACTCGCCCTCGCGGCCGGTGATGCCCTGGACGACCAGGCGGGTGTTGCTATCTACCAGTATGGCCAAAGGAGCCTCCTTTTCAACCACAACCCATCTTCCAAACCAGGCGACACCGGCCCGCCCACGGCGGCCGTGGCGTTATCCCCTGCTCACCTCAACGACCTTTTGCGCGGCCTCGGCCATGGTCTCGGCCGTGATCATCTTCGCCCCGGCCAGGATCGCCCGCCCCTCCTCCTGGTTGGTGCCCACCAGGCGGGCCACCATCGGCACCTGGGGCCGAACCTCCTGGAGCGCGGCGACGATGCCCCGCGCCACCTCGTCGCAACGGGTGATGCCGCCAAAGACGTTGAGCAAAACGGCCCGCACGTTGGGGTCGGAGAGGATGATGCGCAGCGCCGCGGCGACCTTTTCCGCGCGGGCGCCGCCGCCGATGTCCAGGAAGTTGGCCGGCGCGCCGCCGTAGAGCTTGATCGTATCCATGGTGGCCATGGATAGGCCGGCCCCGTTGACCATGCAGCCGATCTGGCCGTCCAGCTTGACGTAGGAGAGGTCGTGGGCCCGGGCCTGGACCTCGGCCGGCTCCTCCGCGGCGCTGTCGCGCAGGGCCTCCCACTCGGGATGGCGCGGCAGGGCGCTGTCGTCGAAGAGGATCTTGCTATCCACCGCCCGCCACTCGCCGGCCTGGGTGATCACCAGGGGGTTGATCTCGGCCAGGGTGGCATCGTTCTCCACGTAGAGGCGGTAGAGGGCCATCGCGACGGGCACCAAGGAGAGGGCCTGCTGCCCGGCAAGCCCCATGCCAAAGGCGATCTCCCGGGCCTGGTAGTCGCGCAGCCCCAGGAAGGGGTCTGCCGCCACGCGGTGGATGGCCTGCGGTCTCTCGCGGGCCACCGTCTCGATCTCCACGCCGCCCTCGGCACTGGCCATCAATACCACCCGTTGGGCGGCGCGGTCCATCACCACGCCGATATAGAACTCGCGGGCGATCTCCACGGCCTCGGCCACCATCACCCGGCGCACGCGGATGCCCTTCAAGTCCATGCCCAGGATCTGGCCGGCCACGGCCTCGGCCTCGGCGGGCGTCCGGGCCGGCTTGATGCCGCCGACCTTGCCCCGCCCGCCGACATGCACCTGCGCCTTGACGACCACCGGCCGCCCCAGCCGCTCGGCGATCGCCCGGGCCTCCTCCGGCGTCGCGGCCACGTCGCCGCCCACCACCGGCAGGCCGTAGCGGGCCATGATCTCGCGGGCCTGGTATTCATGGATCTTCATGGATTCCCCCTCTGAGCTCGGTGAAGCCGACACCAACCGACCCGGCACCCCGGGGCGGCCCTATTGTACAGCACGGCACAAAGGTTGTCAATTCAGTTGCGTTCCCCGGGCGACGATGCTATAATGGTCAAGCACCGAGCCGTACTCCGGAGGACGCTTTGACCTGTCGCTATCGCTCGCCGCGGCGTCTGGGGCTCCTGGCCCTGCTCCTGCTGGTCAGCCTATGCGGGTTCCTGCTGAACCTTTTCCTCCTGGGCCCCCTGGACCAGGCGGCCCCGGCGGAGCGGAACGCCCCCACCATCCCCAACACCGACGTCGATCCCTTTGGCGTCAACATCTTTCTCGACCGCGAAGTGGAGGAGTGGAAGCTGCGCCGCACGATCGAGATGATCGACCAGGCCGGCATCGGCTGGGTCAAACAGCAGTTCTCCTGGGCGGAGATCGAGCAAGACGGCAAGGGCGACTTCTGGGACGACCGCTACGAGAAGAGCAGTTGGGACAAGTTCGACCGCATCGTCGACCTGGCCGAGGAGTACGGGCTGCAGGTCATCGCCCGGATCGACCGCCCCCCCGCCTGGGCCCGCGCCCCGGGCAGCAACGCCGAGGCCCCGCCTTCGGACCCCCACACCTACGCCGACTTTATCCAGACCTTTGTGCGGCACTACCGGGGGCGCATCCACTATATCCAGGTCTGGAACGAGCCCAACCTGCACAACGAATGGCAGCGCGACGCCCCCGTGGACCCCGATGCCTATGCCACCCTCCTGCGCCTGGCCTACGAGGCGGCCAAGGAGGTCGATCCCAACGTCCAGATCCTCTGCGCGCCCCTGGCGGTGAGCGCCGTCGACGATCCCAACCGGCTCTTTGTCGGCGAGCTCACCTTCCTGGAGGAGCTCTACCAGGCCGGCGCAGCCCCGTACTTTGACATTATGTCGGCCAATGCTTATGGCTTCAACTCCCCCCCGGACGAGCCGCCCGACCCCAGCCGCTACAACTTCCGGCGGGTCGAACTGCTGCGCCTGGTGATGGAAAAGTACGGGGACGCCGACAAGGCCATCTGGTTCAACGAGTACGGCTGGAACGCCGCGCCGGCCGACCTGGCCTCGGGGGAGTTCCCCTGGGGCCGCGTCAGCGAACAGCAGCAGGCGCAGTGGACCGTGCAGGGCATCCGCTATGCCCGCGAGCACTGGCCCTGGGCAGGCGTCTTTTCCATCTGGTACTTTCGGCAGGGCGGGGAGTATCCCCCACAAAAGGCCGAGTACTACTTCCGTATGGTCAACGTCGACTTTACCCCGATGCCCGTCTACCTGGCCGTGCAGCAGGCCGCCACCTCCCTGAACACGGCCCAGACCGGATGGTACGAGGAGACCGCTCCGCCCGTCCAACGGCGCGGGGACTGGCAGCCGGTGTACACGGGCACCGTCAGCGCAGGCTCCTACCTGGAGAGCAGCGAACCGGCCAGCCGGATGGAGATCACCTTCCTGGGCAGCGACCTGACGATGCGGCTGCGCCGCGGCCCCACAGGAGGCCGGGTGCTGGTCCTGGTGGACGGGCTCCCCGCCCGGGGCCAGGGGCTGTCCCGCGACAGCCAGGGACGGACCTTCCTGGAGCTCTACAGCCCCATCGAGGAGTGGTTCGACTCCCCTATCGTCCAGGGGCTGGGCATCCAGTTTCCCGCCCAGGTCCACCGCCTGGAACTGGTCGTAGCCGAGGAAAAGGACCCCTCCTCGCAGGGGCATGCCTGCGCCGTGGACGGCTTTCGAGTGCAGCGGCGGCGGTCCTATGTCCTCTTCTTTGCCAGCGAGGGGCTGCTTTTGGTCCTGACGGTGGCGGCAGCCGCCGGGATGATCGTGGAGGCGCGCCGCCCACCCCAGCCGCGGGTGCGACAGCAGCCGCTGAACCCGTGGACGGTGCGGCCGGAGCAGTTGGAACCGGGCGCAGAAAAGGGCGCGGAGGATTCCCCCAACGGGACGGGCTCTCCCCCCGTCCATACTCCCTCGCCATAGATCTAAGGAGCGAACTCACGCAGCCGCCCCACGACCTCGACCACGATCTCGTCGGGGGTCGAGGTCCCGGCGGTCACCCCGACGCGCCGGGCGGCGGCGAACCACTCGCGCCGCAGCTCGGCGGCGCGCTCGATGTGGTAGGTGGGGACACCGGCGGCGGCGCAGGTCTCGGCCAGGTGGCGGGTGTTGGCGCTATCGCGCCCGCCGACGACGACCACGACATCGACCCGCTGGGCCAGCCGTCGGGCCGAGGGCTCCCGGCGGGCCACGGCGGCGCAGACGGTGTTGAACACGCGCAGTTCGCGCAGGCCGGCCATGGCGGCCTGGGCCAGTTCGCAGACAAAGGCCCGGTAGACCTCCTCGCGCTGCGTCGTCTGGAAGAGCACGGCCAGGCGGCGGTGGACCTCCCATGGTTCGTCCAGGCCGCGTTCTGCCAGGTAGGCCCGCACCTCGGCCAGGGAGCGGCCGGCCGCGGCCCCCCGCCCGGCGTGCCCCAGGATGCCGCGCACCTCGGCGTGCGCCGGGTCGCCGCAGATGACCACGCCGTAGCCCCCTTCGGCCATCTCCCGAGCCAGCCCCTGCACCCGAGCCACCAACGGGCAGGTGGCGTCCAGCAGGGCCACGCCGCGCGCCCCCGCCTGGGCTACCACCTCGGGAGGGGCGCCGTGGGCGGTCACCATGGCCACCTCGCCGGGGCCAACCTGGTCCAGCCCGGCCACCACCTGGACGCCGAAGCGCCCCAGGCGCTCCACTACCTGGGGGTTATGCACGATGTCGCCCAGCGTGCGCACCCGCCGGCCGGCCGCGGCCGCCTGCTCGGCCATCTCCAGGGCCCGCCGCACCCCCTGGCAGAACCCCATCTCCTCGGCCAGGATGATCTCCATGCCCGCTCACCGTCCGTCGTCGAGCAGCGGCAGCCACACGGTAAAGGCGCTGCCCCGGCCCACCTCGCTGGTCACCGTAATCCGGCCCCCGTGCTCCTCGGCGATCCAACGGGCGATGGAGAGCCCCAGCCCCATGCCGCTGTGCCGCCGTTCCCCCTGGCCCCGGTAGTAGCGCTCAAAGATGTGCGGCAGGTCCGCGGGTGGGATGCCGCGGCCCGTGTCGACCACCGAGAGGACGGCCCCGCCATCCTGGCGCGCCAGGGAGAGGGTCACCGTGCCGCCCGGCGGGGTGTGCTGCAGGCCGTTGTCCACCAGGTTGAGCAATAGCTGCTTCAGGCGGTCGGCGTCGCCCAGGACCTGCACCTGGTCCTCGCCGCCGAGCCGCACCTCAACCCCGCGGGCCAGGTGCCGGGCCTCCCGGTACACCTCCAGGAGCAACGAGTCCAGCTCCACCGGTTTGCGCTCCAGGCGCATACCGGCCTCGGCCCGGGCCAACGCCAGGAGATCGGCCACCATGCGCGAGAGCCGGGTGACCTCCCGCGAGATATCGGCCAGCGACTCCTGCAGCAGCACCGGGTCGGCCTGGGCGCCGCGCTGCAGCACCTCCAGGTTGCCGCGGATGGCCGTCAGCGGGGTGCGCAGCTCGTGCGAGACATCGGCGATAAAGCGCTGCTGCCCCTGGAAGAGGCGCTGCAGCCGATCGAGCATGGCGTTCAGTGTCGTGGAAAGCTGCCCGAGCTCATCGGCCACCCGCGGCGGGGGAAGCCGTTCGCTCAGGTCCTCGGTGGCGGCGATGCGCCGGGCGGTTTCGGTGATGCGGGCCACGGGCGAAAGGGCCTGTCGGGCCAGGAAAGCCCCGCCGAGCATCGCCAGCAGCAGGCCGAGCGCCCCTCCGCCCAGGAGGAGGATCAACAGGCGGTTCAGGGCCTCGTCGACCGGGCGCAGGGGCACGGCGATCTGCAGCACGGCCACCGGCCGGCCGTTGGACAGGACGGCCTCGCTGCGCAGCCGCAGGCGCACCCCGTCCATCGTCACGGTGCGCAGGTCCGACTCCCCGGCCAGGACCTGCTCCCAGTCGGCCGGCAGCAGGCCGGGCAGGCTCAGCCCGCGCAGGTTGGCCGAGGTCGCCGCCAGCTCGCCGGAGGCGTTGCGCACCTGGACAAAGACATCGGGGGCGGCAAAGACGTTGAGCGGCGGGATGGTCACCACCTCGGTCCAGTTCAGGGCCGGGGTCAGGGCGATCTGGCGCCGAACGCTGGATTGGATCTCGCCCGCCGTGTCGGCCAGGGTGCGGTCCACCCCGGCGACCAGGCTGCTCTGGAGGATACCGTAGAGCGCTCCCCCGAAGAGGATCAGCAGCAGGGCCAGGACGCCGCCATACCAGAGGGCCAGGCGCAAGCGGATCGGCATATCACTCCTCGCGCAGCACGTAGCCGACGCCGCGCACCGTCTGGATCAGGCGCGGGGCGCCCGGGGACTCTAGCTTGTTGCGCAGGTAACGGACATAGACGTCGACGATGTTCGACTCGGGGATATCGCCTAGGTAGCCCCAGATATTCTCCAGGATGGCGTCGCGGGTGAGCACCTGGTGCGGGTGGCGCATGAACAGCTCCAGCAGGTCGAACTCCCGCGTGGTCAGGTTGATCGTCCGGCCGGCCCGCCGCACCGTCCGGGCCAGGGGGTCCAGCTCCAGGTCGGCCAGGCGCAAGACGCGGGGCGGTTCCAGCTTGCGGCTGGCCCGCCGCAACAGGGCCTGGATGCGCGCCAACAGCTCGATGAAGGCAAAGGGTTTGACCAGGTAGTCGTCGGCGCCGCTCTCCAGGCCGGCCACCCGGTCGGGGACGCTGTCGCGCGCGGTGAGCATCAGGATGGGCAGGCTGGGCGCGGCGCGGCGCAGCGCCTCGCACACGGCCAGGCCGTCCATTCCGGGGAGCATCACGTCCAGGATCACCAGGTCCGGGGTGCTCCGGCCGGCTGCGGCCAGGGCCTCTTCCCCGCTGCCGGCCGTGGAGACACGATAGCCCTCGAAGGTCAGCCCCCGCTCCAGGTAGCTGACGATCTCCGGCTCGTCGTCCACCACCAGGATGTGCCAGCGCTTGTGCTCGACGCTCTCCATCATTGCGCCTCCTGTCGGCCCTTTATTGTACCACAAACCGCTGAAAAGAAAATGAGAAGTCGGGCCGGCCGGTAGCGGCGCCGGCCGATTTGTGATATACTGCTGCGGGCGCTCCGGCCGCCAGACGCTGGACGGCGGACGGCGCCGGGCCAAGCGCGGCCCCTGGATCGGACGGGGCTCCTGGCAGCCAAGACCACCGAGGAGGAGAAATGGCCCGAGTGCACGGCTTTGAACTGCTCCGCGAGCGGACGATCCCCGAGATCGGCTCCCACGCCCGCCTGTTCCGCCATCGCCAGAGCGGGGCGGAGCTGCTGGTCCTTTCCAACGACGACGAGAACAAGACCTTTTGCGCCACCTTCCGCACGCTGCCCAGGGACCACACCGGCGTGGCCCACATTCTGGAGCACTGCGTGCTGGCCGGCTCGCGCAAATACCCGGTGAAAGACCCCTTCAGCGAACTCATCAAGGGGTCCCTGGCCACCTACATCAACGCCTCCACCAGTCCCGACAGCACCGACTACCCGGTGGCCAGCCAGAACCTGCAAGACTTTTACAACCTGATGGAAGTTTACCTGGACGCCGTCTTCCACCCCCGCCTGCTGCGCCAGGCCTTTGAGCAGGAGGGCTGGCACTATGACCTGCCAAGCCCGGAGGGTCCGCTCTCCTACGTGGGCATCGTCTTCAACGAGATGAAGGGCCTCTACGCGGACCCCGACTGGGTGCAGACCGTGGCCGGCATGGGGGCGCTCATGCCCGACACCGTCTATGGGCTGGACATCGGCGGGCAGCCCCGGCACATCCCCGAGCTAACCTACGAGCAGTTCCGGGCGTTCCACGCCGCCTACTATCACCCCTCCAACGCCCGCCTGTTCCTCTACGGCGACATGCCGCTGGAGGAGACCCTGCGGCGGATCGACGCCTGCCTCCAGGAGTTCGATCAGGCCCCGCCCGGCCCGCCCGTCGCCCTGCAGGCACCCTTCCCCGCGCCCCGCGCGCTCACCGTCCCCTACCCGGCAAGCGCCGGCGAGGAGGGTCCCAAGGCCTACCTGACGGTCAGTTGGCTGTTGCGCGAGAACGACGACCCCGTGGAGGCGCTGGCCCTGGGCATTTTGGACTATATCCTGCTGGGCTCGCCGGCCGCCCCGCTGCGCAAGGCCCTGGTGGACTCGGGTCTGGGCGAGGACATCACCGCCGTGGGCAGTTGGCCGGCGCGCCAGATCTCCTTCTCCGCCGGACTGAAAGGCGTCGCCCTGGACGACGCGGAGCGCGTCGAACCGCTCATCCTGCAAACCCTGCAGATGCTGGCCGAAGAAGGGATCGACCCCGCCACCGTCGAAGCGGCCCTCAATACCGTCGAGTTCCACCTGCGGGAGAACAACGCCCCCGGCGGGCAGCGCGGGCTGGCGCTGCACGAGCGGGCTATGGTGGCCTGGCTGCACGGCCGCGACCCCCTGGAACGGCTGGCCTTCGAGGCCCCCCTGTCCACGGTCCAGGCCCGCTGGCGGGCCGACCCCGCCTACTTCTCCGCGCTGATCCGCCGCTACCTGCTGGACAACCCGCACCGCGTCACCCTGCTCCTGACCCCCGATCCCGCCCTGCAGCAGCGCGAGGAGCAAGAAGAGCGGGAGCGCCTGGCCAGAAAGCTGGCGGAGCTGAGCCCCGCGGAGGCGCAGCAGCTCGTCGAGAACACCCAGGCGCTGCGGGCCTACCAGGAGACGCCGAACAGCCCGGAGGCCCTGGCCACGCTGCCCTTCCTGAAGCGCTCCGACCTGGATCCGCAGATCAAGCGCATCCCGCTGGAGGAAGACATCACGGCCGGCTGTCGCCTGCTGTACCATCCCCTGCCCACCAACGGCATCGTCTACCTGGACCTGGGGCTGGACCTGCACCTTCTGCCGCAGGAGGAGCTGCCCTACGCCACGATCCTGGGCCGGGCCCTGCTGGAGATGGGCACCGAGGCGATGGACTATGTCAAGTTGACGCAGTGGATCGGGCGCGCGACGGGCGGCATCTTCCCCGACGTGTTGACCGCCGCCGCCCGTGGAGGCCGCCCCGACCCGGTATGGCTGCTGCTACGGGGCAAGGCCATGGCCGACAAGGCCCCGGAGCTGCTGGCCATCCTGCGCGAGGTCCTGTTGACCGCCCGGCTGGACGACCGGGAGCGGCTTCGCCAGATCGTCTTGGAGGAAAAGGCCCGCCGCGAGGCGGCCCTGGTGCCGGCGGGCGCCGGGATCGTCAGCAAGCGGCTGCGCGCCCACTTCTCGGAGGCCGCCTGGGCCGGCGAGCAGCTCACCGCCCTGAGCAGCCTCTTCTTCCTGCGGCGGCTGGCCCAGGAGCTGGAGAGCGATTGGCCGGCCGTGGAGTCCCGCTTGGAGTCGGTCCGCGCCACGCTGGTCAATCGGCCGGCCATGCTGGCCAATGTCACCACCGATGCCTCCGCCTGGAAACAGTTCCGGCCGGCGCTGGACGGCTTCCTGCAGGAGCTGCCCGCCGCCCCGGTGGTCCGTACCGACTGGATACCGTCTGCCCTGCCGGCCTACGAGGGCCTCTCCGCTCCCACGCGGGTCAACTACGTGGGCAAGGGCGCGAACCTCTACGCGCACGGCTACCGCCTGCACGGCTCGATCCTGCCCATCCTGAACTACCTGGAAACCACCTGGATCTATGAGAAGCTGCGCGTCCAGGGGGGCGCCTACGGAGGCGGCTGCCTGTTCGACCACCTCTCGGGCACCTTCAACTATATCTCCTGGCGCGACCCCAACCTGGAGGGCACGCTGCAGAACTATGACGGGGTGCCCGACTTTCTGCGCCGGACCGCGATCGACGAAGACGAGCTGACCAAGAGCATCATCGGGGCCGTCGGCGCGTTGGACACCTACATGCTCCCGGACGCCAAGGGCCTGGTCTCGCTGGTCCGCTACCTCACCGGGGACGACGACGAGAGCCGCCAGCGCCGGCGCGACGAGCTCCTGTCCACCACCCCGGCCCACTTCCGGGCCCTGGCCGATGTGCTGGAGTCCGTCCGGCAGGAGGGACACGTCGTGGCCCTGGGGAGCGAGGATGGGCTGCAGACCCTGGATCGGCAGCACGGGGGAAGCTGGTTGACCCTCACGCGCGCCCTCTGATCGGCGCTTGCGGCGCCCCGGGGCGCTGCTTTGGGGGCCGCCGGATCGCGCCCCTGCCAAAAGGCGGTGCCGGGAGGGTGTTTCCCCACCCGACACCGCCAAGTAATCCAGGCCGGCCGGCCTCCGCGGCCAAGCTTCGGACTGCCACCCGATTCCACCAAGGGGGTAGGGTGGTGAGCTACCTCTCCACGATCGGGAAATAGGCCCGCCACAGCGCGGCCGCGATGGGGCCGTGCGCCGTCGTCCGCCCGGAAAAGTCCACATCCTCCAGCGTATAGTAATACACGGTCCCGGGCGCCGCCGTGGCGTCCAGGAAGGTGTAGTGGAACCCCTCGTCCCCGCCGGGTCTCTCGGCTCCGATCAGCTCCCCGTTCAGCCGCACCCCGCCCTCGTCCAGGGAGACGCGGCGGTAGAGGTTGAAGCCGGCGTTGTTCCACTCGCTGGCCGTCTCCCAGGAGAGGAGCAGGCCGCCGGCCGTGGGCCGGGCCCCGAAGGAGATCAGCTTCACCGCCGTGGGGTTGTTGCCGGCGGTAAAGTCGGAGAAGCTGCTGACGGTCATCTGAAAGTTGTTCCGGCCGGCTTCGACGGGATCGCCCGACGTCCAGTTGGGGCTGTCATACTTCAAGCCGACCAGGCCGGTCTCCGTCCCCACGATGTCGGCATCCACATAGGCAAAGGACGCCGCGCAGGAAAAGCCGCTGATGCCGCTGGAGGTCACCGTCCAGTAGCGCGTCAGATAGTGCAGCGGGCTGTTGTTGTTCGGATGCTTGGCATCGGTCACCCGCACACAGGCGCTCCCGGAACTGAAATCGCTGCCGGCCGCAAAGTCGAGCGTCGCCGTCGAGTAGTTGGTGATGTCAAAGGCGTCGCCGACGGGGAAGGTAAAGGCCGCGGGGTCCTGGTCGTCCCCATCGGGGTACTCTCTGCACAGCATCCCGGTCTCCGAACCGTCCTCGTGCGTCACCACCATGCTCGCCGCCGATCCGCCGCTGATGCTGCCGGCCTCCCCAATGGTCAAGATCCGGTCCCCCACCTTCACCAGCCCGTCCGTCAGGGTTAGGATGCCCGTCACCTTCTGGTTCACGCCGAGCTTCACCCCGTCCGAATCCGCGCTGCTGTTGTTCACCGTTAGGTGGGCGAACGTCGTGCTGCTGCTGCCGCCCAGCATCTGCGCGCCGCTGCCGTTGAGCACGACCGTACCGCCGTTGTGGGTATAGGCGCCGTTGTTCGTCCAGTCGCCGGCCACATTGATCGTCTTGCTCCCGTACACCGGACCAAGCACGACCGCCCCGGTCTCTATGATCAGGTTGTAAAAGTTATAGGTTCCCAGGTTGGACAACGACCCATTCAGCACGGTCCCCGTGCCGTTGGCGAAACTCACCGTCGCCGTGCCGCCATCGAATATGTTGGTGCTATACACGGCAAACCGGTCTCCGACGACACGAAAGCTGTGCGTCCCGGCATGGAGGGTGCTCGCCGATTGGACCCAGACACTCCCAAACGTAGTCGTGCCGCTACCCGATAGGTTGATGTTGCCCCCACCATCGAAAAAGATGTCTTGACCGGCGCCCTCGGTGAAGGTGCCGTTGTTGACAAGGCTGTGGCGAACATGCACGCCGCCCCCGGTCGTGTGGTTCGTCGTAGCCGCAATTTCCAGATCGTAGAAGTACTTGGCCCCGTCCCCCAAGATCGCGCCGGGGGAACCGGTGAAGATAAACTTGCCCGTCCCCGGATTCATAGTCCCGCCACCACTCTTCGTCAGGTTATGGACGACGGTCGTCGTCGTCGAGCCAAAGCAAACCGCGCCGCTCGCCGGGCTCACGGCCAGATCGTAAAAGGTATTATCCCCGCTCACCGTCTGGCAATTGCCGGTGCCGACGTTGCCGTTGAAGCGCACCGTGCCGTTGTTGTGAGAAAAGGTGCCGTAGCGCGTCCAGTCTCCCTTGACGCTGAGGATGCCGGCCGTCGACTGCAGCGCGCTGCCGCCCTGGATCGTCACCGTCCCGCAGGCCGTCTTGTTGGCGCCGGCCGCGTAGCTGGGCGACTTGCCGCCGTTGGCGAAGGCGGCGTTGATGTCCAGGGCGGTGTTGTTGGCGACCGTCACGTTGAAGGGCATGCCCTTGTCGCCGCCGCAGGTGGGCGTGGCGTCGTCGGGCCACCACTCGGCGCCCGAATCGAAAGAGCCGCCGTTGTTATAGACCAGCGTCGAGCCGCTGTCGTAGGTCGGGGTGCCGTCGCACCCGTCCGGGACCGACGCGCAGCCGCCGCCGCTGCCGTCCTCCTCGCTGGCGACAAAGGTGTTGGCGTTCAGGGTCAGCGTGCCGGCGATATGCGCCCGCGCGCCCGTGCTGTGATCGTAAAAGTCCACGCCAAAGTTGCCGCTGCCGCCGGCGACGCGGCTGATCGTAACGTTGTAGAAGGTGGTGACCACCGGCGGCGAGCCCCAGACGCGGGCGTGCTTATTGTTCGTGCCGTCGCCGGTGAACAACACCGTGCCGGTGCCGGCGTCGAACCGCCCGTTGTTGTAAAAGAGGGGCCCGTTGTCGGCGTCCCCCCGCATGGTGATCCTGTAGGAGCCGGCGCTGAGCTCGGCGTCGTTATCGTTGATCTTGAGCTGGCGGTTGACGGCGATATCCTGGGCCAGGGTCGCCACCCCGCTCCCGCTGTTGTCGATCAGCAGGTAGTCGAAAGCCGTCTCCTGGCTGCCGCCGATGCTCTGGGCCCCGCTGCCGTTGAAGGCCACCTGCCGGCCGTTGCAGTTGAAGGCGCCGTTGTTGCTCCAATCGCCCCCCACGTTCAGGTCGCCGCCGTCCGCGGTGGACAGGGCCAGGGCGCTGCCACTGTCGATCGTCACGTCGCCCAGCGCGGTTCTGGCAGAGGTCGAGCTGCCCAAGTCCAGCCCGTAACCGGACACCTGTACGTTGTAGGGCACCCCGGCGCCGCTCGTCGCCCCGGCCGTCCACTCGGCACCAGCAGTGTAGCTGGACCCCGGCTTGTTGTACCGCAGCGTGGAGGCGCTGCCGCCGTACGTGGGCGGGTTGGCGTTCACCCACCCGCCGTCGTCCATCTGCAGCGTGCCGTTGATCGTCGTCAGAGAGGAGCCAAAGTCCACCCCCGCGGCAAGGGCCACAACGACATCCGCACCAAAGGTCAAGGTGCCCCCGGAGGCGGAGACGACCGTCTTCGCGCCGGTGAACGAGACCCGGCTGCCGCTGCTCCCGGCAATCGCCCTGGCTCCGCCGCCAACCTTCAGGTTCCCCCCGGCGCCGGAGAGGGTCAACGTGCGGCCGTTCAGGTCGACCCCTCCGGTGTTGAGTATCTGCAGGACGTCTCCCGAAGAGCCGTTGACCGTCACGTCGGTGGCCGGGCTGCCGCTCAGGACCAGTGTGCCGCTGGACTTGTCCACGACCAGGTAGGCAAATGTTTCCGTCCCGCCGCCGGTGACGGCGATCGTCTGCGTGCCCGTGCCGTTGAAGAAGACGGCCCGGCTATTGTGGTTAAAGGTCCCTGTTGCCGCCCTGGTCCAGTTGCCGCCGACCTTGATATCCCCGCCCGATTGGCCGGAGAGCGTCAACGTGCCGTTGATGTCCACGCTGCCCAGCACCGTAAGGGCGGCCGTCATCTGGGCCCCGGATTCATCCATGGATAAGGTGGAACCGCCGTCGATGGTCAGGTCGCCGGACATCTGGCGGGCGGTGCCGGTACCACCGTTCCCCAGATTCAGCGTCGTGTTGTTGCCGATCTGCACGTTGGCGGGATAGCCGGCCCCGCTCGTGGCGCTCCATTCCAACCCGCGGCCGTAGGTGCCGCCGCTATTGTACTTCAACAGGGAGGAACTGCCGTATGCCGGGGCAGTTGTGTTCACATAGCCGCCGGCATTAATTTGCAGCGTGCCGTGGACAGCCGCGTTGCTGCCAAAATCAACTCCCACGCCAGTGAGCACCACGTTATTGAAAGCAACGTTGCCGCTCACAGAAGCCCCGGCATTCCCATAGTCCGTGTTGAACTCGACCGTGCCACTCCCCGCGCTAAACACGCCGCCGTTGGATAGCCCCGGACTGCCCCCGCCGGCGCTGATCTTGAGCACGTTGGCACCGCCAAACGTCAATGTTCCACCGCTCTGAATATCGACCCGATAGACCGCTCCGGGACTGATATCCAGCGTTATGTTGTGATTGACAACAACGGAATCGTTCGTATATTGTCCCGGGTATCCGCTGCAGCCGCTCCATATACCCGGATTGCTCCAGTTCCCGTCAGCTTGAGACGTGCACACCGCCGCCTGGGCCGGCCTTCCCCCCACCCCCAGCAAAAGCAGCGGCCCCAGCGCCAGCGCCGCCAGCAGCGACGATGCCCAGCAAGCTCGCTTCGCGCTCACTGTCCAACCTCCTTCCATGGGGTCATGCTACAGGCCCACAAAAACAGCCGGTCACGACGCCCGCTCCACCCGGCCCAGGCGTCCAGATACAGGCCGGGCTTCATCGCCTCCGTCATCGGCATTATAGGAGCATCCCCGGGAAATGTCAACGGGGATTGACAAGGGCGTTTTTTTCTGCTATCATAGAAATAGACCCATCCTGCACCCGGCGCTTTGCGCAGGATGGTGGTTGCGGTATACCTAAAGCCTTCCTGCTGCGAGGTTGTCCAAAAGGAGGTGATGTGGACATATCCCCTCCACGCCGCAGGGACCGGCGAGACCCCGAAGCGGCCCCTCCATAGTCAGATGCCGTTCCCCTGATGAGTCGAAAAGGAGTGTTCTCGATGAAACGGTTCTGGTCTCTTCTCGTCCTTGCCGCCCTGGTGGCGGGGCTTGTCGGCCCGGCGGTCTACGCCCAGGGCCCGGTAGCCCAGCCGAACCAGCCGGCGGCCGTCTCCACCGGCGTTGACCCTTCTCGGGTCAAACCGGCCCCCGGGGAGCCCGCCGGAGCTCCCCAGCCCATGGCCGTCTGGCCCGGCCCGGACGGCTATAGCTACGTCGGCTCGAGCTGTACCTACAGTTGGGTCGACATCACCGGGTCCGGCACCCCGGTGCCCGGCCTGACCGACGACAGCTACGCCGGCCCCTTCAACTTTGGCTTCGACTTCTCTTTCTACGGCACCCTCTACCCCCAGTTCTACATCGGCAGCAACGGATTCGTCTCCCTGGGAGCCGGATCCACAACCCTCACGAACCAGTGCCCGCTGCCGAACAGCAGCTCGCCCAACAACATCATCGCCCTACTATGGGACGACCTCTACCCGAACTATACCTCGGGCGGCGTCTACTACCAGTACTTTGCCTCTTGCCCCTACGGCAGCGGTCCATGCACGGTGGTAGAGTACTATAACTGGAACCACTACGGCGGCGGGGCCGGCTCGGCCGGGACATGGGAAGCCATCTTCTACCCGAACGGGGAAATCGTCAAACAGTTCTTGGACGCCGGTCTCGAAGAGGGCAGCGGCTCCACCACCGGCATCGAGAACAACAACGCCCCCGCCGACTACGGTCTGACCTATGCTTGCGACACGGCCGGCTCGGTCGTCGACAATACCTGCATCCGCTACACGCGGCCGCTCATCCCCAACTACGGCAGCTCCTCCAAGTACGCCCCGCCGATAGCTATGGCCGGGGACATCATCCCCTACGCCATCACGGTCCGCAACTCGGGTGCCGGGGACGGCACCAACACCACTATGATCGACCCCATTCCGGACGGCGTAACCTTCTACGATATCGTCTCCCCGCCCGAGTTGGTCTATAACCCCGGCCTGGACCAGGTCGAATGGAGCGGCCAGGTGTCCGCCGGCGCGAGCATCGACCTGGTCTTCCGGGTCATGGTGAACTCGGATGTCTCCTGCGGGGAAACGATCGTCAACACCGCCGAGATCGACGACCCGCAGGCCCTGGAGCCCGTGTCCGTCTCGGCCAGCACGACGGTGTGGGGCTACCTGCCCTACACCGCGGACTTTGAGCCGAACAACGGCGGTTTCGCCGCCGGCGGCACCACCACCTGGGCCTGGGGCACACCGGCCAGCGGCCCCGGCAACGCCCACTCCGGCACCAAGGTCTGGGCCACCAACCTGGCCGGCAACTATAACAACAGCGAAGACGGCTACGCCGTCTCGCCGCCGATCGACCTGAGCGGCCTCGAGCCCGGTCCCGGCGACCCGCTGCTCCTGGAGTGGTGGCAGTGGCTGCAGACCGAGGCCAACTACGACTATGCCAGCGTCGAGGTCCGCGGCGGCGGCACCGACTGGACGGTCGTCTACGGCCCGGTCTCCGGGGCCATCGACCCGGCCTGGACCCAGCACGTCGTCGATATCTCGGCCTTTGCCGGCGCCGGCGACTTCCAGGTGCGCTTCCACTTTACCTCCGACGGCTCGGTCGTCTACCCCGGCTGGTACGTGGACGATGTCAGCGTCCACCTCTGCACCCCGCCGCAGCCCGGCCTGTACCTGTCGCCGGGCACTTTGCAGCTCTACGGCTGCAACGGGGAGACCACCAACCACACCTTCTCCCTGTACAACAACACCGGGGCGGACGGCACCTTCGACCTGGCCTACGCCGTGCCCTCCGGCCTCGGCAGCCTCACCGGCCCGGCCCAGCTCACGGTGGACGATGGCCAGCGACAGGAGTTCGTCGTGACCCTGGAGACGGACCTCTGCGCCCCGCCCGGCGCGGATGTTGTCGGCACCATCGACGCGTCCGGAAACGGCTACAGTGACTACAGCATCATCACCAAGACGATCACGGCCGGCGGGGGCTGGGCCAGCGTGCCCGCTTCCGCCCCCTCCTGGGCCGGCGGCGGCTACACCGGGGACGGCTGCACGGCGCAGAACGCGGCCGGCCAGTGGGTCACCTATGTCATCGGCGATATGGCCGGGTTCGTCGGCTTCTGGGGCTACAACCACGACACCAACGCCTGGTTCCAGCCGGGCGCGGCCAACACCCCGGCCGACCGCTGGGCCCCCGACTGGGCCTACGACCCACAGACCAACCTCTGCTACCTGACGGGCGGTGCCAACACCCCCGGCACCGGCACCTATAACACCGCCTACGTCTACGACCCGGTGACCAACGCCTTCACCCAACTGCCCTCCTTCACCACGGTCCGCGACTTTCACGACTCCTGGGTCGGCTACGTGGACGGGGTCAAGTACCTGTGCATCGGCGGCGGTAACAGCGCCAACGCCGGCCTGACCAGCACCCAGTGCTACAACATCGCCGGCGGCGCCTGGGCGGCGGAAAACGCCACCATCGGCGCCTACCCCACCGACATCTGGGCCGCGGCCGACGGCGTCCTCAACGCCGCCGGCGGCAACCAGTTCTGGGTGGTCGCCGGCGTCCAGGGCGGCGGGATCGTCAGCACGGCCCGCTACTGGGACGACGCCGACAACGCCTGGCACACGGCCGGCGATACCGGCCAGGCCCGCTACCGCGTCGAGGGCGACTTCTTCAACGGCGCCTTCTACCAGATCGGCGGGTCCTCCGGCAGCTTCAACTATACCCCGACCGTGGTCCGGGGCACCTGGAACGGCGCCACCTGGACCTGGACCCAGCTCGACGACGCCCCCAACGCCCGCATGGACAACGTCGTCGCCGTGACCCCGGACACGATCTGGAGCGTCGACGGCTACGGCGCGTCCGGCGCCGCCTACGTCGACTATCTCCTCTTCTGCCCGGCCTGCGATCTGCAGGGCTGGCTCCAGGGGACCGTGCTGGACGGCGAGATCGGCGACGTGGCCTGCAAGAACGCCGGCGTGCGCATCGTTCCCGGCAACCTCAACATCCCGGCCGACCCGCTCACCGGCGCCTACGGTCCGGTGACGCTGAACGAGGGCGTCTACAATGTCACTGCCGTCGCCCCGGGCTACATCGGCGACACCGTCGTGGTGACGATCACCGATGAGATGACCGAAACCGCGGACCTGTACCTGTGGCGGGCGGTCGTCGAGGTAGATCCGGATTCCTTCAGCGTCGTCGCCGCTCCCGGCTATCCCGAGGTCCGCACGCTGAACATCGACAACCTGGGCCACGCGCCGCTCGAGTGGGAGCTGCACGAGATGCCGGCGGGACGCCTGGCCCAGGGTGACGGCTATGTCCTGGGCCGGCAGCCCGTAGCCGCCGAGGGCATCGACTCCTTCATCCTCGAACAGATGGACGCCGCCGCCGACGGCCAGGCCGACTTCTTTATCGCCTTCCGCGACACGGCCGACCTGAGCGGTGCCGAGGCCCTCACCGCCAAGGCCGACAAGGTGGCCTATGTGCGCCAGGCCCTGCGCAGCGCCGCCGACAGCGCCCAGGCCAACGTCCGCGCCTACCTGGAGAGCCGCGGCATCGATTACAAGGTCTTTTACATCGACAACACCATCCTGGTCCGCGGCGACCGCGCCCTGCTCCAGGCCCTGGCCAAGTTCCCGGAGGTCGCCGGCTTCCACGGCAACCACACCTACTCCATCATGCCGGTACAGACCACCACCGAGGCCGGGCCCCAGGCCACCATCCCCTGGGACATCCAGATCATGCAGATCGACCGCGTCTGGAACGAGCTGGGCGTCACCGGCCAGGGCGTCATCGTCGCCAATGTCGATACCGGCGTCTACTACCAGCACGAGGCCCTCTACCCCAACTACCTCTGCGGCGCCGGCCCGCACACCGACTGCTGGCTTGACCCCGACGGCGGCACGACCACGCCCAACGACGACAACGGCCACGGCACCGGCACCATGAGCCAGATGGCCGCCGACAACAACCCGGCCTTCCAGTACGCCGTGGGCGGCGCCCCCGACGCCGGATGGATCGCCTGCCTGGGCTGCCCCGGCGGCTCCTGCCCCGACACCGCCCTCAACGCCTGCGCCGACTGGCTCGTCATGACCACCCCCAACACCCCCGACGTCGTCAACAACTCCTGGGGCACCTGGTCGGCACTGTGCAACCCCTGGTACGACGGCAAGATCGCCGCCTACCGCGCCGCGGGCGTCGTCCCCGTCTGGGCCGCCGGCAACATCGGCAACGCCTGCAACACCAGCACCCCGCCGGCCAACAGCATCGGCACCCTGGCCGTGGGCGCCACCACCCCCGGCGACGTCCAGGCCGACTTCTCCAGCACCGGCCCCGGCCTGTGCCCCGGCCGCACCCAGTTCCCCGACGTCTCCGCCCCCGGCGACGCCACCTGCGGCGCCACGCGCACCGGCGGCTACTCCTGCGGGCTCAGCGGCACCTCCTTCGCCGCCCCGCGCGCCGCCGGCTGCCTGGCGCTGATGAAATCGGCCCGCCCGGACATGGGCGTCCAGGAGCTAATGGACGTGATCATGGCCACCGCCGACAACAAGCCCAACAGCGACTGCGGCTCGCCGCAGCCCGATCCCAACTACCGCTACGGCGAGGGCCGGGTCAACTGCTACGAGGCCGTGTCGTCCATCTACATGCAGGACATCCCCTGGGTCTCGGAAGACCCGATCAGCGGGACCGTCCCGCCGCAGGAAGGCGCCCAGGTGGAGGTGGTCTTCACCTGCGCCATCTCCGACGTCGGCCACACCTACACCGGCACGCTGCGCCTGCTGCACAACGATCCCTGCCTGGGCCCGATCGACATCCCGCTGGAGCTCACCTGCCAGGCCGAGGCCCCGGAGCCGGACATCGCCGTCAGCTTCCCGCCGCTCGCCGCCGAGCTCTGCCCCGACAACAGCACTACCCTGCAGGGCCAGATCTGCAACGAGGGCCAGGGGATGCTGCAATGGTCGATCGTCGAGCAGACACGGACCCTGCGCCTGGCCGTCCGGCCCACGCTGCCGGCCCCCGCCCGCACCGTCCAGCTCGACCTCAGCGCCGTCCCCGGCAACAGCGTCGCCGCGAACCCGCCGTCTGTCGATGCTCCCGTCTCCCTGATCCTGGACGACGGCGCCCGCGAGTCCAATGTCGGCGCCGGCGGCTGGCAGTTCATCTGGGCCAACCGCTTTACGCCCGACCCGGCCGAGTTCCCCTTCAACCTCACCCAGGTCTCCGTGCTCTTCGGCCACTCCGACGTGCCGCTGGGCGGCGCCGTCCAGGTCGCCGTCTACCAGGATGCCGACGGCAACCTGGCCAACGGCGCGGACCTCCTGGCCACCTACAACGCCACCGTCCAGGCTAACGACGGGGCCACCTGGAGCAACTACGCCATCGACCCGCCGCTGCTGGTCAGCGGGCCCGGCGACGTGGTCATCGCCCTCATCAACCGCTACCAGACCGGTACGCCCGGCCCCTCGGACCATCCCGCCGCCGACGACACCACCGCCACCCAGGGGCGCTCCTGGATCGGGTACTGGAACACCGACTTCTGCCCCGACCCTCCGATCCTGCCCCCGGACGCCGATTGGGACCTGATCGACAACCTCCTGCCCTCCGCGGCCGGCAACTGGCTGATCCGCGGCTACGGCGAGACGGTCGGCCCGGTGGACGTCCCCTGGCTGAGCGAGGATCCGACCGCCGGAACGCTGCAGCCGGGTCAGTGCGTCGACATCGCCGTGACCCTGGACTCCACCGGCCTGCTCCCGGGCGACTACTTCGCCAACCTGTTGATCCAGAGCGACGACCCCGACGAGCCCGAGATCACCCTGCCGGTCAGCCTGACGGTGCTCGCGCCGGTCGACGGCGCCGACTTCATCTACGCGCCGGATGCGCCGCTCGTCAGCGAGACGGTCTACTTCTCCGCCACCGCCTCCGGGGCCCCGGTGATCACCTATGACTGGGACCTGGGCGACGGCAACACCGCCAGCGGCCAGTACGTGAACCACGCCTACGCCGCGGCCGGCACCTACACGGTGCGGATGACCGCGACCAACGACTGCGGCGAGATGGTGGTCAGCCACGACGTCGTCGTCGAACAGCCCTGCATCCCGCCCGCCGGCGCCGACTTCATCTGGGCTCCCAACTCGCCGTTCGTCGGCGACCTGGTCCTCTTCTCCGGCACGGTGGCCCAGGGCGACACGCCGCTGTACTACACCTGGGACCTGGGCGACGGCAACAACGCCAGCGGCCAGTACGTGAACCACGCCTACGCCGCGGCCGGCACCTTTACGGTAACCCTGACGGTGACCAACACCTGCGGGATGGACGACGTGCAGTACGCCATCACCGTCCAGGAGATCCTGCCCCAGTACCACTACATCTACCTGCCGCTCATCTACAAGGTGGGCGCCAAGTAGCGCAACGGAAACGTCGGGGCGGCCGGCCTTGGCCGCCCCAACCTGGAGAAACGCAAGGGCCCGGCACCGCCAGGTGTCGGGCCCGATGCTTGCCGGCCCGTGGGGACAAGGCGTTCGCCGCCGCCCCTCTGGGGATGGAGAAGGGGACGCCCCGCGCACCGTATGACGGCGCGGGGACGGATTCGAGCGAATTCACCGCCCCTACGGGCCGGCCTCCGGGAACAGGGAGCGGGTCGCCTCGATCGCCGCGGCGGCCGCCGCCTCCACCGTGGCCTCCCCGTAAAAGGCGCGCTCGATCTCGCGGTTGGCCGTCTCCTCGATCTGCGTCCACTGCGGCAGCAGCGGCAAGCGGCGGATGATGGGGATCGTGTCCAGGAAGGCGCGGCTGTTGGCCGGCGACTGCCGCGGGTCCAGGAAGGCCGGCGACTCGGCCACGGCCCGCAGGCTGGGCACGGTGCGCCCCGTCGCCGCCAGGATCTCTTGGCCGGCCGCCGAGTTGGCAAACTCGATGAACGTCCAGGCGGCCTCCTTGTCGCGCGTCTTGGCCGCCATGCAGAAGCCGTCGCTGTGCAATACGCCGGCCTCCTGCCGGCCGCGCGGCAGCGGGGCCACGTCCCAGGAAAAGGCCGTGATCGTGCGGTAGGTGGGCACGCCGCGGCGGCTGTTCAGGTACATCCCCATCCGGCCGTTCAGGAAACGGCTCTCGCTGCCCTCGGCCTGCTCCGCGGCCCGGTCGGGAGTCACGCCTTCGCGCACCTGCAGGTCCACGAACCAGCGGAACGCCGCCAGCGCCTCCGGGCTGTCCAGCGCCAGCCGCGTCGGGTGGGCCGGGTCGTCCACCAGCTCGCCGCCGTTCTGCCAGATCAGCGGCGCCAGCCGGATCAGGCCGGGGGCCAGGCCCAGGCCGTACTGTTCCACGATCCCGTCGCCGTCGCGATCGAGTGTCAGCGCCCGCGCCGCCTGCAGGAGGTTGTCCCAGGTCCAGCCGGCCGCCGGGTAGGGCAGGCCGGCCGCGTCGAAGAGATCGCGATTGTAGTAGACCACCAGGCTGGAGATGTTCTGCGGGATGCACCAGAGCTCCCCGTTCCAGCGGAACGCCTCAATCGTCTGAGGGTAGAAGTCGGACTCGTGAATCACCGCGCTGGCCTCCAGGTAGGCCCCCACCGGCTGCAGGCCGCCCGGCGCGGCGAACTGCGCCACCCGCCGGTAGTTCAGCAGCATCACATCCGGCGGCGCGCCGGCCGAAAAGGCCGTCACCAACTGCTTTTGGTAGTCGCCCTGGCCGGCCACGTGGCGCAGTTCCACCTGGATATTGGGGTACTTTTCCCGGAACGCCGCCACCAACTGCTGGTAGGCCGCCAGCTCCGCCGGGTCGCCAAAGACCATGAAGGAGACGGACCTTGGGGCCGCGGGCCCGCACCCGGCAAGGAGCGGGAGGAGGAGCAGGAGGCAGGAGACAAGGTACAGGAAGCGGGAAACAGGGAACAGGTGTCTTTTCATGGGTTTTCTCCTTTGGAAATGAGCGGAGAGCGAAGAGCGGAGGGCAGAGAGCAGAGCTGCTCTTCGCTCTCTGCCCTCAACTCTTCACTCCCCCAACGTCAGCTCGCTAAAGAAGAAGCGCTGCACCAGGACGAACAGCGCCACCACGGGCGCGGCCATGAACACGGAGCCGGCCATCAGCAGCGGAAAGTTGGTGCTGTCCATCTGCCGCAGCAGCTGCAGCCCGATAGGCATAGTATACAGTTCGGGGCGGAAGATGTACAGAACCGGGCTGGTAAAATCGCTCCAGAAAAAGGCCAGGGCCAGCACGGCCACTGCCGCCGTCGTCGGCCAGGCCAGCGGCCGGGCGATGCGCCACCAGACGGCCCAGATACCGGCGCCGTCGATGCGCGCGGCCTCGTAGACCTCGGATGGCACCCGGTAGTAGGCCCAGTAAAAGAGCAGGACAAAGAGCGGGCTGCCGGCGGCCAGCGCCGGGGCGATCAGCGCCCAGAGGGTGTTGAGCAGCCCCAGCCAGTAAAAGATGTGGAAGCGAAAGGTCCACAGGGCCATGGCCGGGACCATCATCAGGGCCAGGCTGAGCGCCACCAGCCGGCGGCGCCAGGCCGTGCGCAACTGCGACAGCCCGAATCCGGCCCAGGAAGCCACCAGCAGCGTCAGGGGGACGGCCCCGGCCACGACCAGGAGCGAGTTCAGGAGGTAGCGGTGCAGCGGCACGACCCGGAAGATCTCGACATAGTTGCCCCAGTGCGGCGCGGCCGGCCACCATTCCACGCTGCGGGGCGGCGGCAGGCCGGGCGCGCGCAGCGAGGCCACCACGGCCCAGTAAAAGGGCAAAAGGAAGAGCGCCGCCGCCAAGAGCCCCCCGGCGTGGCGCAGGACGGTCTCCAGGGGCGAGGCCCCGGCGCGGTAGGAGCGGCCGGCCGGCCGCTCAGCCCCCCCCATCTTCCACCTCCCCGCGCAGCCCGCCGATGACGTTGCGGATGCCGGCCACCAGCAGCAGGACCCACAGCGCGGTCACCACCAGCACGGCCGAGGCCAATCCGAGGTCGGTGAAGTCGTAGGCGATCTCGTAGACCAGCAGCGGCACAAAGGTCGTCGCGTAGTACGGCCCGCCGTAGGTCAGGATATAGGAGGGGGCAAAGGTGTTCTGCATGCTGACCAGCAGGTCGCGAAAGGTGAGCAGCAGGAGCCAGGGCGAAAGGAGGGGCAGGGTGATGCGCCAGAAGCCCTGCCAGCAGCCGGCGCCGTCGACGGCCGCGGCCTCGTAGAGCGAGGGCGGGACGAGCTGCCGGGCGGCCAGCAGGACGACGAACCCCTCGCCGACCTGGAAGGCGGCCATGAGGGCGATCGCCAGGCGGGCGGTGTCGGGCCGGGCCAGCCAGTCGGGGGCCGGCAGCCCCAGGCCGGCCAGGAGACCGTTGAGCGGGCCGTAGACGGGGTTGAGGATCCACAGCCAGACCAGGGCGTAGGCCGCCTCGGGCATGATGGTCGGCAGGAAGGCGGCGGTGCGGTAGAGGCCAAAGCCGCGCCGCCGGCCCCGCAGCAGCAGGGCCAGGACTAGCGCCCCCAGGAGGCGCAGCGGCACGGCCAGGGCCAGGAAGATTATGGTGTTGTACAGGGAGAGGCGCACCAGGGGGGTGGTGGTGATGCGCCGAAAGTTGACCAGGCCGGCCCAGGCCGGCGGGGCCACGGCGTGATAGTCGGTGAAGGAGATAACCACGGTGAAGAGGGCCGGCAGGACGGTGAGGACCAGCGTCCCCAGGAGGTAGGGGGCCAGGAAGAGGAAAGCTTGCCCGTAGTACGACAGCGGCCGGCGGTTCGCCAAGGGGGCCTCCGGGAGAGCTATGTTTCGTCGTGGCCCCCATTATAGGCAAGTGGGGGAAAAAGTCAAAATCGACCTGCAGACCTGTGCCCGGGCCGACTTGCGCTCTTGCCCACCCTATGGTATAATGCCCCACACAGGGGCGGTTAGCTCAGTCGGTTAGAGCGCCACGTTGACATCGTGGAGGTCACTGGTTCAAATCCAGTACCGCCCATGGGACACGGATTCTGGCCACAGATACAAGGATTGGCCACGGGTTCATAGCAGGGACATACCAAAAGGCAACGAACAGGACGAGTAACTGCCCGCAAGTCGCCAGAGAGAGGAGGCCGCCGGCTGAGAGCCTCCCCCGACAGACGGCAGCGAAAACCCCCTGGGAGTCGGGCGCGGAACGGTCGGCGCGGCGCCGGCCCACTATGCGGCCCCGGGTGGTCCCGTTACAGGCCGGCAGGAGGGCCGGCGCGGCGTTGTCCGAGCCGGCCGAAGCAGGGTGGAACCACGAGGCAGCCCCTCGTCCCGCGCGGACGAGGGGGCGTTTTTTGGCCGGGGCGCATGTGCGGCCCCGGCGGCCGCCCCCGAAGGGCGGCGCAAGGCCCGCCCCGACAAGGGCAGTGTTGGAGGCAACGGCAATGGCCGACAGGCCCGCGGATGCACCGACAAGCGATAGCTCCGATCCCCTGGCCGCGGCCCGGCGGCTCCTGCACGAACAGAAGAAGCCGGCCGAGGCGCTGCGCCTGCTCGAAACGCTGCTGAAACAGCAGCCGCGGAACGCCCCGGCCCTGGCCGAGCAGGCCGCCGCCCTGGCCGAACTGGCCCGCCCCGGGCCGGCCAACCAGGCGGCCCGCCGCGCCCTGGAGCTCGACCCCTCCCTGGACCTGCCCCACGCCGTCCTGGCCGCGGTGGCCGCGCGCCAGGGACGCCTGGACCAGGCCGAGTCCGAGCTGCACGCCCGCCTGCAGGTGCTGCCCGAGGATGACACCGCCCGCCGCGCCGCGGTCTACAACCAACTGGGCGTGCTCCACTACCGCCGACAGCGCCTCGACGAGGCGCAGGAGGCGCTGGGCCAGGCCCTGGCGCTGACACCCGACGCGCCGATCCTGCGCTACAACCTGGCCATGCTGCACCGCCGCGCCAGGCGCTGGGACGCCGCCGCGGCCGAGCTGGAGCGCGCTCTGTCCGCGGCCGACGCGCCCCCCGACCTGGCCTACCTGGCCCATGTCAACCTGGGCCACCTCTACGCCCGGGCCGGCCGGTACGGCGCCGCCCGCGACCAGTTCGCCGGGGCGCTGCGCCTGCGGCGTTCGCCGTTGGCCTGGTTCTATCGCGCCCTGCCGTTCCTGGCGCGCTTCTCGCCGCTGATGCTGCTCATCGTCCTGCTGGTGATCCTGTTCGTGGCCTCGTACGCCGTATTCGCCTTCGGCCCACGGTAACCCGGCAGAGGCCACCACAGACCCGGCGGCACAAAGTGGGGGCCGCGAAGGCCCCAAGACACGAAGAAGAGGATGTAGAGATCGAGGCCCAAAGGCACAAAGTGGGGACCAGGAAGGCCCCAAGACACAAAGCAGAGGCCTTGCCCAGGAGGTAAGAAATGCCCGCCAGACCCGACGACCCGCTCCTCCCGCTGCGCCACTCGACGGCCCACGTGATGGCCCAGGCCGTGGGCGAGCTGTTTCCCGGCACCCGCTTCGGCATCGGGCCGGCCATCCAAGACGGCTTCTACTACGATTTCGAGCTGCCGCGCCCGCTGACCCCCGAGGACCTGGGCCAAATCGAGGCGCGCATGCGTGAGATCGTCCAGGCCGACCACCCCTTTGTGCGGCAAGAGATCTCGGCCGCCCAGGGGCAAGAGATCTTTCGCGACCAGCCCTTCAAGCTGGAGCTGATCGCCGACCTGCAGGCCGGCCGCGCCGACGAGGACGGCGAGACCGTGTCCGCCGGCCCGGTGACCCTCAGCACCTATACCCACGACTCCTTCACCGACCTGTGCCGCGGCCCACACCTGGAGCGCACCGGCCAGATCCCACCCGACGGCTTCAAACTGCTGGAGATCGCCGGCGCCTACTGGCGCGGCGACGAACGCCGCCCGCAGCTCCAACGCATCTACGGCACCGTCTGGCCGAGCAAGGCCGAGCTGGACAAGTACCTGGAGTGGCTGGCCGAGATCGAGCGCCGCGACCACCGCCGCCTGGGGCGCGAGCTGGACCTGTTCAGCATCGACCCCAACCTGGGGGCCGGCCTGGTGCTGTGGCACCCCAAGGGGGCGCTGCTGCGCTACCTGGTGGAAGAGTTCTGGCGCCAGGAGCACTTCAAGGGCGGCTACGAGATCGTCTTCTCGCCGCACATCGGCCGCAACCACCTCTGGGAAACGAGCGGGCACCTCAGCTTCTACCGGGAGAGTATGTACGCCCCGCTGGAGATCGACAACCAGGAGTACTTCCTGAAGCCGATGAACTGCCCGTTCCACATCACCATCTACAAATCGCGGACCCGCTCCTACCGCGACCTGCCGCTGCGCTGGGCCGAACTGGGGACGGTCTACCGCTACGAGCGCAGCGGGGTGCTGCACGGGCTGCTGCGCGTGCGCGGCTTTACCCAAGACGACGCCCACATCTTCTGCCGGCCGGACCAGGTGGAAGACGAGGTGCTGCGCTGCCTGGACTTTTGCCTGCACCTGTGGCGCGCCTTTGGCTTCCACGACTATAACATCGAGCTGTCGGTGCGCGATCCCCAGCACCCGGAAAAGTATGCCGGCAGCGACGAGATGTGGGCCCAAGCCGAGCGCTCCTTGGCCCACGCCCTGGACGCCCGCGGCCTGCCCTACCGCCGCGCCGAGGGCGAGGCCGTCTTCTACGGCCCCAAGATCGATTGGAAGATCAAGGACGCCCTGGGGCGCTCCTGGCAGTGCACCACCATCCAGTTCGATTTCAACCTGCCCGAGCGTTTCGACATGACCTATGTCGGCGAGGACGGACAGGAACACCGCCCCTATATGGTCCACCGCGCCCTGCTGGGGGCTATGGAGCGCTTCTTCGGCCTGCTCATCGAGCACTATGCCGGGGCTTTTCCGGTGTGGCTGTCGCCGGTGCAGGCCGTGCTCATCCCCATCACCGACGGCCAGGTGCCCTACGCCCGCCAGGTGCAGGAGAAGCTGCGCGAGGCCGGCCTGCGGGTGGAGCTCGACGATTCCAACCGCCGCATGCAGGCCAAGATCCGCGAACACCAGCTACAGAAGGTGCCCTATATGCTGATCGTCGGGGGCCGCGAGGCCGCCGCCGGCCAGGTCGCCGTGCGCCTGCGGAGCAACGAGGACCTCGGCGCCATGCCGGTGGAGCAGTTCCTGGCCATGGCGCGCGAGGCGGTCGAGAAGAAGGCCTAGGCCAAGTTGGAGGTTGCAGGTTCATAAGGCGAGGTGTGAACGGTGTCCATTCGCGCAGTGATCTTTGATTTCGGCGGCGTGATTATGCGCACCCACGACTACAGCGGCCGCCGCAAGTGGGAAGCGCTCCTGGGCCTGCCCCAGGGAGGGCTGGAGCAGATCGTCTTCGCCTCCGAGGTGTCCGTCCGCGGCATGGTCGGCGAGGTGTCCGTCGAGGCCGCCTGGGAGCACCTGGCCGGCCTGTTCCGCCTGGACGCGGCGCAGCTCGAGGAGGTGCAACGCGATTTCTGGTCCGGCGACCGCATCGACAAAGAGCTGATCGACTTTGTGGCCGGCCTGCGCCCGCGCTACCGCACCGCCCTTTTGAGCAACGCCTGGGCCAACGCCCGTCACCTGTTCACGGAGCGCTTCGGCCTGGACCGGGCCTTTGAACTGCTGGTTATCTCCGCCGAGGAGGGCATTGCCAAACCCGACCCACGCATCTACCGGCGCACCCTGCAGCGGCTGGGCGTGCCGCCGGAAGAGGCCGTCTTCGTCGACGACATGCCGGCCAACGTCGAGGCGGCCCGCGCCCTGGGGATGGCGGGGATTCGGTTCGAGTCGCCGGAGCAGGCGATGGCGGAGGTAAGGCGTTATTTGGATGGAGGGGCGTCGAGGTAGATTCGAACTTTCGGGGGACACTCATGTGCGGTATCTTTGGCATCGTAACGGCTAAGCAGCAGGTCCTGGGCCCCATCCTCATCGAGGCGGGGCGGCGCCTCTCCTACCGCGGCTACGACTCGGTGGGCTGCGCCACGATCCACGACGACGGCACCGTGGACCTGCGCAAGGACGTGGGCAAGGTGGACGAGGTCGCCGGGCGGCTCAATTTCGCCGCGATGGCCGGCCGGCGGGGCATCCTACAGCTACGCTGGGCCACCTTTGGCGCGCCCAACCCGGCCAACGCCCAGCCCCACCTGGACTCCGACGGCGACCTGGTGGGGGCGCACAACGGCAATGTCGTCAACAACGTCGAGCTGCGCGCGCGCTTTATGGCCGCCGGGATGACGGTGCGTTCCACCAACGACGGCGAATCGTGCGTCCACGCCGTGGAGTGGTACGTGGACCGCGGCGCGGACATGCTCGAGGCCGTCCGCCGCTCCTACGACGACCTGGGCGGCGACTATGCCTATGTCATCGGGCGGGTGGGCGAAGACTGCCTCTACGCCCTGAAAAAGGGCTCCGGCCTGGTGGTGGGCCTGGCCGAGGGCTTTACCTGCGTCTCCTCGGACCTGCCCTCGGTGCTGCCGCTGACGCGGCGCATCCTACGGGTGCAGGATGGCGAGATCGTCACCCTGTGGGCCGACCGGGTGGAGCTGCGCCGGGTGACGGACGGGGCCTTGGTGGAGCGCGAGCCGGAGCTGTATACAGAGAGCGTGGAGGCGGCGAGCAAAGAAGGCTATCCCCACTTTATGCTGAAAGAGATCCACGAGCAGCCGGCGCGGGTGCGCGAGCTCTTTCACCTGCTGGAGGCCTCGCCGTTCGTCGAGCCGCTGGCGGAGCACATGCGCCGGGCGGACCACCTCTACCTGGTGGGCTGCGGGACGAGCTACCATGCCTGCATCCTGGGGGCGGTGTACATGGGGCAACTGGCCGGCCGCGCGGCCATCCCGGTGCTGGCGCCGCAGTTCATCGCCCAGTACGGGCCGACGGTGGGTCCCCAGGACGTGGGCGTCTTTGTCTCCCAGAGCGGCGAGACCAAGGACGTGCTCAACGCGCTGGAGGTGGCCCGGGCGCGGGGGATGGGCCGGCTGGCGCTGGTGAACGTGCTGGGCTCGACGCTGCGCCACGAGAGCGAGCGCTACCTGCCGCTGGCCTGCGGCTACGAGATCAGCGTGCCGGCGACCAAGACCTTTACCAACCAGGCCGTGGCCTTTCTCTACCTGGCGCTGCGCATGGGCGGGCACGCCACTTCCGTGCTGGCCGGCCTGCCGGGGCTGATCGAGCGCACCCTGGCCGAGGTCGAGCCGCAGGTGCGGGCGCTGGTGCCGCTCTTCCACGGCCGCGACGACCTCTACTGCCTGGGCTACGGCCTGACCTACGGCATCGCCCTGGAAGGGGCGCTGAAGATGAAAGAGATCACCTACGCCCACTGCGAGGGCATGCTCTCCACCGAGTTCAAGCACGGTCCGCTCTCGGCGGTGGACGACGGCTACGCGGTGATCTTTGTCACCGGGCCGGAGGACGTGCCGCTGCTGGTGAGCGGGATCAACGAGACGGTCTGCCGCGGCGGCCACGCCGTGGCCGTGGGCGAGGACGACGACCGGCTGCGGGCCAACACCCACGACCTGGTGGTGCTGCCGCCGGCCGGCCGGCTGCTCAATCCCATCCTGGCCGTGCTGCCGCTACAGCTCCTGGCCTATGAGCTGAGCGTCGCCCGCGGGTACGACCCCGACTTTCCCCGGAACCTGTCCAAGACGCTGACGGTGGACTAGCGCCGCGCTGGGAACAGCGCCTCACCGACGACCCCCACTTCGACCCGACGGTCTGGTTCCTGGCCATGGATGGCGAGGAGATCGCCGGCGTGTCGCTGTGCGAGACGGCCTTTGCCACCGACCCGGACACGGGATTTGTCAACCGGTTGGGGGGGGCGCCGGCCGTGGCGGCGGCAGGGCCTGGCGCTGGCGCTGCTGTACCACACCTTCCACGAGTTCCGGCGCCGGGGGAAGAAGCGCGTCGGCCTGGGGGCAGACGCCGGCAGCCTGACCGGGGCGACGCAGCTCTACGAAAAGGCCGGCATGCGCGCCGTGCAGCAGATGGCCCCCTACGAAAAGGAGCTGCGCCCCGGACGGGAGGTGGGCCGGGAGTCGCTGGAGGACTGACCGGACACCGCAGAGGTACGGTCATGCCCCGACCTCGGTACGGTCACGCCCCGACCCCGGTACGGTCATGCCCCCTTGCCTATAGGACCTGGCATTCGAGGCGACATGACAAAGGGCCCAGGAGCAAAGCCCCTGGGCCCGCGGTCGAAGTAGCATTTTGCTTCTTCCTGGCACCCGTTGTATAATGGTCCCGGCCAGAGATTCGCTGCAAAGGAGGAAAGACGATGGCCACGCTCGGACTGCTCCTGTTCCCCGTATTGGCAGACCAGCAGCGCGGTTGGCCCTGGTGGGCCTGGCTGCTGCTGATCATCGGCGTGCTGGTCCTGGTCCTGCTGCTGTGGTGGTTCCTGGGACGTTCCCGGAAGAAGGCCGAGGCCCCGGCTCCCGCCCCGGCGGTCCAGGCCCCGCCGCCGGCCCCGGCCCCCGCGCCGGCCCCGGCTCCCGCCCCGGCAGTCCAGGCCCCGCCGCCGGCCCCGGCTCCCGCCGCGCCGGCCGCCCCGGCCAAGCCGGACGACCTGGCGATCATCGAGGGCATCGGACCCAAGATTGCCGGCCTGCTGCAGGCTGCCGGGATCACCACCTTTGCCCAATTGGCCGCGACCGACGTGGGCCGGCTGCAGCAGATTCTGAGCGACGCCGGGCTGCGCCTGGCCGATCCCCGGACCTGGCCCGAGCAGGCCCGGCTGGCCGCCGAGGGCAAGTGGGCGGATCTCCAGGCGCTGCAGGACAGCCTCAAGGGCGGGCGCCAGGCCGAGTAGGGCGTACAGGGGCATGTCGGAGCACGAGACGCAGGAGGAACAGCGTTTCCGGGCCGGCCCGGTGCTCACGCTCAGCGCCGGCCATGCCATCCACGATACCTACACGGCCTTCCTGGCGCCGCTCCTGCCGCTATTCATCGAGAGCATGGGCATCAGCATCGCCGCGGCCGGCATGCTGCGGGTCTTTATCCAGTGGCCCTCCCTGGCCCAGCCCTGGATCGGCCGACTGGCCGACCGGCGCGACCTGCGCCTCCTGGTGGTCCTGGCCCCGGCGCTGTCGGCGGCGTTGATGAGCCTGCTGGGGATAGCCGGCAGCTACGTGGCGCTGGCCGTGCTGCTGCTCATCGTCGGGGTCAGCTCGGCCGGCCTGCACGCCGTCGGCCCGGTGCTGGCCGGCCTGGCCTCGGGCCATAGCCTGGGCCGGGGGATGAGCTTCTGGATGGTGGGCGGGGAGCTGGGGCGCACGCTGGGGCCGCTCATCGTTGTGGCCGCCGTCCAGTTCCTGGGGCTGCCGGGGCTGCCCTGGCTGATGATCGCCGGGGGGTTGGCCTCGGCCCTGCTCTACCTACAGTTGGGGCACCTGCCCTCCAGCGCACGCGGCGTCGGCACCGAGGCCAACTGGTGGCCGGTAGTGCGGAAAATGGGCCCGCTGCTGCTCCCGTTGAGCGGGTTCGTCATCGCCCGTTCCTTCCTCATCGAGCCGCTCACCACCTTCCTGCCGGTCTTTATGCGGCAGGAAGGGGCGGCGCTCTGGCTGGCCGGCGTGGCGCTGACCGTGGTCGAGGCGGCCGGTGTCGTGGGCGCGCTGTTCAGCGGCTCGCTGAGCGACCGCCTGGGGCGTCATCGCGTGCTACTGGTCTTGGTCGGCGTGGGCCCGGCGCTGATGCTGCTCTTTGTGGCCATCACCCTCTGGGGCGGCGCGGCCACGACCTACCTCCAACTGCCGCTCCTGCTCCTCCTGGGGCTGACCCAGATCTCGATCACGCCGGTAATCATGGCGTTGACCCAAGAGGCCTACCCGGAGAACCGCGCCCTGGCCAACGGGGCCTACATGGCGTTGAGCTTTGCCCTGCGTTCGCTGGTGACCCCGGCCGTAGGCGCCCTGGGCGACACCGTGGGATTGCCCCTGGCTTTCGCCATCGGGTCGCTCGTCCAACTGCTGTGCCTGCCATTGGTGCTGCGGCTGCCGCAAGGGCGCGCGGGGCGCCGCTGATCGGGCGCGCCCCGGCGGGGTAGATGCGGGAGGAGAATGAGGAGCGCCGCGGCCTGCCCGCCTTGGCGATGAGCGCCGAGCGGGTAACGCGCCGTGAACCGCGGGGGACGCCATCCACAATACGACACCAAGGTCCGCGCCAGGCGAACCTTGGTGTCTTTTGCGGATCGGCGCGGCGAAAGCGCTACTTTACCCGGGTGAAATCGGTGGTCGTTCCGTCTTCGTCGGTCAGGGTCATCTTGTCTCCGGAGACGGCATAGGTGAAGGTGAGCGGTTCGCCCAGGTCGGTGGCGGCGAGGGTGAGTTGGTTCCCCTTCTGCTCAAAAGTGCCCTCGATGGACATCCCCATAGCGCTGATAACGAACTTGCCGTCGCTCTTGAGCTCGAGCACCACACCGTCCGGGTCTTCCCACTTGCCGAGCAGGGCGTTGCCGCCGCAGGCGGCCAGGGTGGACAACAGGATGACGACGGTGATGGCGATCAACCAGGTGCGGATCCTTTGGCGATACATCTCTCCTCCTCGGGAGAACCTATTCCGGTGGAACGCTCGGATCGTCTTGCCGGAGAACTTTCGTATAGTTCCTCCTCTCCAGGGAAGCCCTGTCTTCGGCATCGGGGGGCCAGTGGTGCCACGGTAGCATCATACTATGCCTGCGGCGGGCTGTCAAGCGGGCTGCGCCTCGATTTGACAGGATTCCCCGCGGCGGGTAGAATCTGTCTTGTCCGACTGTCGCTCCGTCGTCGTTGGGCCGGCCGCCCAGAAAGGAGAATGCCGTGCAGTCCACCTCCCGCCGCTGGATCGTCGTCGCCATCTTTTTCCTCTTCATGCTGCTGCACCAATCGGACAAGCTGCTGATCGGCCCGCTGACCACCCCCATCATGGAGACGTTTGGCATCAACGAGGTGCAGATGGGGGCGGTGTTCACCGGCGCGCTGATCGTAGGGGCAATCTGCTACCCGCTGTGGGGCTACCTCTACGACCGCTACGCCCGGCCCAAGCTGCTGGCGCTGGCCTCTTTCCTGTGGGGCTCGACGACCTGGCTCAGCGCCATCGCCCCCTCTTATCCGATCTTCCTGGCCTCGCGGGCCTCCACGGGCATCGACGACTCCTCCTACCCGGGCATCTACAGCCTGGTCTGCGACTACTTTGCCCCCAAGACGCGCGGCAAGATCTATGGCCTGCTGCAACTGACCATGCCGCTGGGCTACCTGACGGGCATGGTGTTGGCCATGGTCTTTCGCCAGAGCATCGGCTGGCGCGGCGTATTTTACATGACGGGTTCGATCGGCGTCGTCCTGGCCGTGGCCATCTTCTTCCTGGTGCGCGAGGCCCCGCGCGGCCAGAGCGAGCCGGAGATGGAAGGGGTGCAGTGCACCATCCAGTACCGCTTCAACTGGCGCACGGCCCTGGGGCTCTTCCGCAAGCCGACGCTGCTGCTGCTCTTCATCCAGGGCTTTTTCGGCGTCTTTCCCTGGAACGTGATCACCTACTGGTTCTTCCGCTACCTGGAGACGGAGCGCGGCTATGCTTCGGACGCAGTGCTGATGACCATGGCCCCGGTGGTGATCATCCTGGCCGCGGGCTACTTTGTCGGGGGTTCCTTGGGCGATTTCCTCTTCAAGCGCACGCCGCGCGGCCGGGCCATCGTCGCCACGATCGGCGTCCTCGCCGGGGCCCTCCTCCTGGTGGTCACCCTCGGCGTGCCGGTGGACCAACAGTTCCTCTTCCTGGTCCTGCTGGCAGTCACGGCCCTCTTCATCCCCTTTGCCGCGCCCAACGTCGTCTCGACCGTCTTTGACGTCACCGAGCCCGAGGTGCGCAGCACGGCCACGGCGGTGCAGTACTTTATCGAATCGGCCGGCGCGGCCACGGCGCCGCTGCTCGCCGGGTGGATCGCCATGCGCTCCAACCTGCACACGGCCATTCTGAGCATCTGCGTATCGACCTGGATCATCTGCGGCATCGCCTACGGCGTCGTCGCCTACCTGGTGCCGCGGGACATCGCCAAGCTGCGCCGGCAGATGCAGGCCCGGGCGGAGCGCGAGCGCGCGGAGCAGGGAGCGTAGGGGATGAAGATCGCTGGCCGACGCCGATTTCGTCATCACCACAACTCCTACGAGGACGCCACCCTATCCAACCCGGCGGTGCGCCGGGCCATTGCCGGCGTGGACATCTTCCTGCCGAACGCCCGCGAGGCGCGCCGCCTGGCGGGCCAGCAGGACCTGGCCCAGGCCATGCGCATGCTGGCCGGCCTGGTGCCGCTCGTGGTGGTCAAAGACGGCGCCGGCGGCAGCTATGCCTGCCAAGGGGATGCCGTGTTGCACGAGCCGGCGATCGCCGTCCGGCCGCTGGACACGACCGGGGCCGGCGACTGCTTCAACGCCGGCTTCGTCACGGCCTGGCTGGAGGGCCGGCCGTTGCGCGAATGCCTGCGCTGGGGCAATATCGTGGGCGGCCTGTCGACGGAGGGGCTGGGGGGGACGGAGCGCCGGGTGACGCGCCAGGAAGTGGAAGGGTGGCTGGGGCGCGCAGGGTGAAAAAGCGACACCCGGCCGGCCCGCCGACCGCGGCCGGGGGCCGGAGGATGAAGACAGGCCGGAGGTGTGGACCGATGAGCAAACCCGACGAGGCCGAGGCCGCCTTTCACGGCGCGTTCAACTGCGCCCAGGCGGTGTTCGCGACATTTGCCCCGGGGCTGGGGCTGGAGCGCGAGCAGGCGCTGCGCATCGCCGGCGGCCTGGGTGGCGGGATGGGGCGGATGGGCGAGGTCTGCGGCGCGGTGAGTGGAGCGGCGCTGACCATCGGGCTGAAGCACGGCAAATCCCGCGAGGAGGACAACGAGGCTCGGGAGAGGACGTACGCCCTGGTGCAGGAGTTTGCCCGGCGATTCCGCGAGCGCCACGGCCACCTGCTGTGCCGCGAGCTGCTGGGCTGCGACGTCGGCACGCCGGAGGGCCGGCAGCGGGCCCACGACAGCGGCCTGCACGATACCCTCTGCCCGCGGCTGGTGCGGGACGCGGCCGAGATCCTGGAGGATCTGCTCTGAGCGCGAGAGACCTCTCTACTCTGCCGGCCGGGTGCCAAAGACGATGTCCCACACCGGGGAGCTGACGCCGAAGCGCTTGTCCGGCGTCTGGACGTGATGGTGCATGTGGTAGCGCTTCATGGTCTGCCAGTACTTCCAGGACAGCCTAAAGTGATGGGTGGAGTAGTGCATCATGTCGTAGCAGAGGTAGCCGACGACAAAGCCGGAGAAGAGGGGCGCGACCCAGTGCGGGACGCCCAGCGCCACCCCCAGGAGCAGGTAGAAGCCGCCGTAGAAGGCCGCGGCCAGGGGGATGCTCACCGGCGGCGGCATGACCAGGCGGGTCTTGACCATCGGCTGGGCATGGTGCACCCCGTGCAACAGGAAGGAGAGGCGCTTGCCCCACTCCGTGCGCGGGTGGTAGTGAAAGACGAAGCGGTGCAGCATGTACTCGGCCAGGGTCCAGAGAAAGAGGCCGGCCACGAAGCAGAGGGGGATGTAGAGGAAGGAGGCACCGGCCGGCCGGCCGACGATGGCCCAGGCCAGAAAGGCCACGGCGAGCGGCGCCCAGAGCACCAGGACCGTGACCGGGCTGATGTGGCTGAAAAACTCCAGAAAATCGGATTTGAACAGGCGGATCGGTTCTTTGCTGCGGCTGATCTCGACGGCGGGCATGGACGTCCTCCTCTCAACTGGGAATATGGTGGGGGTATTATAGCAGAAGAGGGGGGGTTGTGCATGGCCGGATTTGCATCCCGGCCCTTTCTCGTGTAGAATGCCCAACAACGAACCTTGCGCAGGAGTCGAGATGCCGAAACCCCGGAGCATTGCCATCGACGGTCCGGCCAGCGCCGGCAAGAGCACGCTGGGCGAGCGCCTAGCCCAAGCCTTGGGCTACATCTACTTTGACACCGGCGTGATGTACCGGGCCGTGACCTGGGAAGCCCTCCGCCGGGGGATCGCCATCGAGGACGAGCCCGCCGTCACGGCGCTGGCGGAGCGCCTGGCGATCGACGTGAGCCGGCCGAGCGTGGACGACGGCCGGCAGTACGATGTGCTCGTGGATGGGGCGGACGTGACCTGGGAGATCCGCCGCCCGGAGGTCGATGCCCAGGTTTCTCCCGTCTCGGCCTATCCCGACGTGCGCCGGGCGCTCACCGCCCAGCAGCGGGCCATCGGGCTGCGCGGCGAGGTGGTTATGGTGGGCCGCGACATCGGCACGGTTGTGCTGCCCGAGGCCGAGCTCAAGATCTACCTGGACGCCTCGCCCGAGAAACGGGCCCGCCGGCGGCTGGTGGAGATGTTGGCCCGGGGCTGCCAGACGACCTACGAAGCGGTGCTGGAGATTATCCGCTACCGCGACCGCATCGACTCGGGGCGGTCGGTGGCTCCCCTGCGGCCGGCCACGGACGCGATCTACCTGGCCAACGACGAAATGACGGTGGACGAAGAGGTAAACTACGTCTTGGGTCTGATCGACTGCTAATCGCCCCGTCGGGGTCCTGGAGGGCGTATGATTTATGCAGCGACGCGCGCGCTGATCCGGTTTCTCTTCTGGATCTTTACGGAGATGGAAGTGGAGGGGGCGGAAAAAGTCCCCCCCACCGGCCCGGCGCTGCTGGTCGGCAACCATGTCAACCTGATGGATCCGATTGTGCCCATCGGCATATTGAAGCGGCGCATTTCCTTCATGGTCAAGGAGGAGGCCTTTCGCTGGCCGATCATGGGAGCGTGGCTCAAGGCGCTGGATCTGATCCCGGTGGCCCGGGGCAAGGTGGCCTCGCGCCGGGCGCTCCTGGGCGCCCAGGAGCAGCTCCGACGCGGCTGGATCGTCTGCGTCTACCCGGAGGGCACGCGCAGCCGCACGCCCGGCCTGGGGCCGGCCCACCACGGGGCGGCGTTCCTGGCCATGCGCACCGGCGTGCCGATCCTGCCGGCGGCCATCACCGGGACGCACCGTGTCCTGCAGGAAGGCAAGTTCTTCCCCCGGCGCAACCCGGTCACCCTGCGCTTCGGCGACCCCTTCCAGGTCGAGCGCGTCAGCGGGCGGCTCGACCGCCGGGAGATGGAGGCGCTCACCGAGCGCATCATGCGCCGTATCGCCGCGCTCCTGCCGCCGGAGTACCGCGGGGTCTATGCCGGGCAGTGGGCGCTGCCCGAGGGACAACTATTGACAACAAGCGGATAGCGTGGTATACTTTTTCCAGTTCTTGGGGAGGCCGGGGATGGGATGGGTTGGGCAGACCTGGAAAAAGATCCCTCTCTTCTGGCGGCTGGCCGGGCCGGGGCTGCTGCTGGCCCTGGCCATCGCGGCCCTGCTGCAGGGCCGGCCCGACGGCTATCTGCACCTCTTCTTCTTCCCCGTGGGCCAGGGCAACGCCGTGCTGGTCGTCTCGCCCTCCGGGCGCGCCGTGCTGATCGACGGCGGGCCGGATGCGGCGGCGCTGCTCACGGCGTTGGGGCGGCGCCTGCCCTTCTGGCAGCGCGAGCTGGACCTGGTGCTGCTGACCGAGACGGCGCCCGAGCGGCTGGCCGGCCCGGTGGCGGCGGTGGAACGCTACCGCCCGCGGGCGGCCGGCCGGCCCGGCCGCCCGCGCGGGGGCGAGGGCTACGCGCGCTGGCTGCGCGGGTTGGAGCGGGCCGGGGCGGCGGCCGCGCCGCTGCAACAGGGGGCCCGGCTGGACCTGGGCGATGGGCTGATCATCGAGGTGCTCTTTCCGGGCGCCGCCCCGCTGCCCGGCACGGCCGCCGGAGGGCGCGACGATGCCCTGGTCCTGCGGCTGTCGTACGGCGGCTTCCGCGCCCTGCTGCCCACGGCGGCCGGGCCGGCCGGCCAGTCGGCCCTGCTGGACGGCGGCGCGCCGCTCGCCAGCACCCTGCTGTTGCTCCCCCGGCAGGGGGAGGAGCGCTCCCTGGACGGGCGCTTCCTGCAGGCCGTGAGCCCAACCCTGGCCGTCGTCTCGGCCGGCACGGCCCGCTACGAGGGGTCCGACGCCCGCATCCTGGAGATGGTGCGGGCGGCCGGGTGCGCCCTCTACCGCACCGACCGCCAGGGCACGGTGGAGGTGACGACGGATGGGGAAAAGGTCTGGGTGAAGACGGAGCGCTAGCTCAGCCCTGGGCCGTCTTCTTGCGGCCCTTGCGCGGCGCCTCCGGCCCGGCGTTCGCCGCCGTTTCCGGGGCCGCGCCCCCCGCGCCGGGCGCGGCTTCCTCGGCCGGCCGGCCCTCCCCTTCTCCGCTCGGCGGCCGCATCTTCAGCCCCAGCCCCTGGATCAGGAGCATGGCCAGTTCATCCCCGGTGCCGTACTCATAGACCGGGAGCCCCTGAGGCACAAAGGGCGGGGTGGCGTCGCGCCCGCGGATCATCAGGATGGGCCGGCCCAGCCCACCGGCCAGCCCCAGCGCAAAGAGCGCGGCCGTGTCCCATTCGCTCAGGTCGATCACCGCGCGCGCGCACTGCTGGACGGTCAGACAGAGGTCACACAGCGTATCGACATCGCGCAGGGCGGCGTTGAAGATGAACCCCTCCCGTTCGCCGCCCTTCAGGACCTCGCCGACCAGGCCGCGGTACCCATCGTTGGAGCGCAGCGACGGTGGAGGGACGACCAGGACCCAGTTGGGCACGAACTGCGGAGAGCGCAGGCAGCTCGTGGCGGCGGCGCGGAAACACTGGCCCATCATGCGGATGCGTTCCCTTTCCACATGCCGGTCCAGCGCCTGGCGTATGGCCTGCTCGAGCGCCTCGCCCGGGATCGACCGGGCCAATATCTGCTCTTCGGGGAGCTCTTCCTGGGACTTGCCGTCCCAGGGAGCGAACTGGGGGCAGGTGCGGCACCGTTCCAGCCCCTCCAGCCGCACGCCGAAGAAACGGCAGGCGGTGTAGACGCGCGGGCTCTCCGCGCCCAGGTTGCGCCCCACCTCGGTGCCGACATCGAGGTGCTGGCAGACGCCGGCCGCCAGCCAGCCCGGCACGGGGCAGCGCGCGCAGGTTCCGGGCGAGACGATCTGGTCGAACTCGTCCGTGGCGCGGGAGCAAAAGGTCTGCCCGCGCTGGATGCGGCGGTAGACACAGGGAGCTAGGGAAGCGGCTTGGGCGGCCATTACACCCTCCGTTCGAGAAATAGGGACATCAGGTGCGCTGCTGCATTGTACCAGAGGGGGCCGCGCCCGTCAAACTTGCTCGAAAATCGGTCATAAACCACCGTCGTGAGGCGTCAAAACGCACCAACTTATCCTTGACGTTGGGCGGCGCTTGTGGTACGATGGCGCTGCGCTGACAAGATCCCGGAGGAGACCGATGAAAGGCATCACCCACTTTGCCTCGGGGGTGGCTATCGCCACCTTCTTCCCCTACGTCGTGCAGCAGGGCGCGGCCGGCGGCGTGCTCCCCGTCCTGGGGGGCATCGGCGGCATCCTGCCCGACACCCTCGATTTCAAGTTCGCCCGCTACTTTGAACGCTACGACGACGAGGTCGACCCCGACCCGACCCATCCCGATCCCCAAGAGATCGCCGAACGCATCGCCGCGGCCATGCGCGCGGCCTACGAGACGGGCAAGCGGCGCAACATCATGCTACACACGATGCGCATAGGGCCCGACCTCTGGCGCCAGTACGTAGTGCGCTTCAACCCGCAGCAGAGCGAGGTGATCGTGCGCATCGGCCCCCTGGTGAACACCGGCCAGGTGCCCTACCCCGGCAGCGAACCGGAAGGCCGGAACGAGGCCCGCGTCCAGGTGGGCGTGCCTATGGTGCACACCTACGATGCCGAGAACAAGGTGGACATCTTCAGCGGGCCTTCCTTCGCCTTTGAGCGGAAGGGCGGCGCGGTGCATGTGCATTTCCTCGACTGGCACCGCCGCTGGTCGCACTCCTTCCCCATAGCCGCTCTGGGCGGGCTGATCGCCGGGGCGCTGGTCGGCCTCCTGGCCGGCTGGCAGACAGGACTATGGGGGGGCTTGCTCTTTGCCCTGGGCTTTGCCGGCCATGTGATCGAGGACCAACTGGGTTACATGGGCAGCAACCTCTTCTGGCCCTTGACCAAGGCGCGCATGCCCGGCCTGCACCTGGTGCGATCGGGCGACGCCATCCCCAACTTCCTGACCGTCTGGACGGCCGTGGCGTTGACCCTCTTCAACCTGGACCGCTTCTCCTCCAAACCGCTCCTGCCCACCGTGCCCTATCTGCTGCTGGCCCTGGGCCTGCCGTGGGCCGTCTTGGGCGGGATGTACATACGCCAGCGCTTCGGGCGCCGGCCCGAGCCGATGGAGAAGCTGCGGCAGGGCGATATGGTGGCCGAGGGGGAAGAGGTGGAAGTTTCGTAGGGCTGCAAGGAGCCAAGGGCTTGCTTTGCTCCTTGCCCTTTTCCCGCCCCCACTTGATGGAGGTACGACGATGAAAGTTGCCAGCAGCCGGCCTATGGTGCTCTTGCTCCTCGCCCTGCTCCTCTTCCCCAACGTGCCGCTCCTGGCCGCCGTCCCGTCCCGCGCCCCCGCGGCCGCGCCGCGCGACGTGGTCATCAACGAGATCGGCTGGGCCGGGACGCCGGCCTCCACGGCGGACGAGTGGATCGAGCTGTACAACAATACGGACGGCGCGATCGACCTGACCGGATGGACGCTGACCGCGGCGGACGGCGCGCCGTCCATCACGCTCAGCGGCTCGATCCCGGCGCACGGCTACTACCTCCTGGAGCGCACCGACGACACCACGATCATCGACATCCCGGCCGATTGGATCGGCAGCTTCGGCACCGGGCTGGGCAACACCGGCGAGGCGCTGACGCTCCGCGACGCGGCCGACAATATCATCGACACGGCCAACGGCGACGGGGGGGCCTGGCCGGCCGGCACGACTTCCCCCAACTTCCAGTCGATGGAACGTGTCGATCCCCTCGCCCCCGATGCCGACGCCAACTGGGCCAGCAATACTACGGCGATCCGCAACGGGCACGCCGCCAACGGGGCCCCCCTCAACGGCACGCCCAAGCTGCGCAACTCGGCCTCCTCGCCGGCCGCCGACCTCTTGATCGCCAAGAGCGCCCCAACGCAGGCCTCCGCCGGCAGCGACATCGTCTACGGGCTGCGCCTGGGCAACTGGGGCAACCTGGCGGGGGCGGCGGGGGTCGTCACCGACACCCTGCCGGCCGGCGTCTCTTTCGTCTCCCAGGTCAGCCCTTACCCCTACGCCGAGCCCACGCCCGGCGTCATCGTCTGGAGCCTCGACGCGGTCCCCTATACCCTCACCACCCCGATCATTACCCTCACCGGCCATATCGCCCTGACGGCGACCGGCACCCTGGCCAACGAGGCGCGGATCGCCTCCGCGTCGCCCGAGGTCACGACCACGAACAATGCGGCGTGGGCCTATACCCTGGTGCTGGGGGAATATGCCAATCTCGTCGCGCACAAGGCCGGCCCGGCCACGGCCGCGCCCGATAGCCCCGTGACCTATACCCTGGTCATCAGCAGCGCCGGCGCGCTCCCGGCCACGGCCGTGCGCGTCACCGACACCCTGCCGGCCGGCGTGGCCTTTGTCACGGCCCTTCCTTTCCCCGACCTCCAGCCGGCTCCCAACACCCTCGTCTGGACCGTGGGCGATCTCCCCCCGGGCACCCAGGCCCTCATCACCCTCTACGGCGCCGTCCGGCCCACGGCCACGGGCACCCTGACCAACGTCGTCACGGCCTCGACCACGGCCGCAGAGGCCAACCTGTCGGACAACACGGCTTCCTGGCGGACGTCCGTTTCCATCCCCGGCGAGGGCTACGTGGTGATCAACGAGGTGGCCTGGGGGGGCACGGGGCCCTCCCCGCTCGACGCGGACGAGTGGATCGAGCTGTACAACCCTACGGCCAACGCGGTCAACCTGAGCGGCTGGACCCTGGTCTCCGGCGACGGCAGCCCCAATATCGCCCTCGTCGGCACGATCCCGGCGCACGGCTACTTTCTCCTGGAGCGCACCGACGACACCACCGTGGACGACATTCCGGCCGACCAGATCTATACCGGCGCGCTGGGCAATGCCGGGGAAACGCTGACGCTGCGCGACGCCGGGGGCAGCGCCGTGGACACGGCCAACGGCGACGGAGGCGAATGGCCGGCCGGGACGGCTTCGCCCAACTACCAGTCGATGGAGCGCATCGATTGCACCCTGCCCGATAGCGACGCCAACTGGGCCAGCAACGACATGGTCACCCGCAACGGCCATAACGCCCAGGGCGGCCCCATCAACGGCACTCCCAAGGCGCGCAACTCGGCCTCGCTGCCGCCCCCGTCGTCCGCCGACCTGGCGATGGGCAAGTCCGGCCCGTCCGCGGTCTCGCCCGGCGACCCCATCGCCTACACCCTGACGATCGCCAACGCCGGCAACATCGCCGCCACCTCCGTCCGGATCACCGACACCCTGCCGGCCGGCGTGTTCTTTGTCGCCCAGAGCAGCCCCTTTCCCTTCACCCAGGCCGGCACCCTCCTGATCTGGGACGCCGGGAGCCTGGCCCCGGCCGCGCCAGAGACCTGGCTCGTCACCGGCACCGTCGCCCCGACGGCCTCCGGCACGCTGCGCAACCAGGTCTATGCCACCACCGCCGTCACCGAGGTCAACATGAGCAACAACCTGGCCTGGGTCGACACCCTGGTGCAGGTCTCCGCGCCCGACCTGGCGGTGTCCAAGGCCGGCCCGGCCACGGCCCGCGTGGGCGGCCTGGTGCAGTACGCCCTGGAGGTCCGCAACATCGGCGCCCTGGAGGCCCCGGATGCGGTACTCACCGATACCCTGCCGGCCGGCGTCCTTTTCCTCTCCAGCTCCTACACGGCCACGCAGTCGGGACGGGATATCGTCTGGAGGCTGGGCACCCTGGCCGCCGGCGCCTCGGTGGCGATCGACCTCTACGGCCAGGTCGCGCCCACGGCCACCGGCACGGTCACCAACCTCCTGCTCGCCGCGACCGCCGCGGCGGAACCGAACCTGGGCAACAACGGCGCCTCCTGGGACACGGACATCCTGCCGGCCAATACCGGCCACGTGGTGATCAACGAGGTGGCCTGGAGCGGGACCGGGGCCAGCACCGCCGACGAGTGGATCGAGCTGTACAACGCCGGCGGCGTCGACGTGGACCTATCCGGCTGGACGCTGAACGCGGCGGACGGCGTGCCGGCGATCTCCCTGGCCGGGGTGATTCCCGCCGGCGGCTACTACCTCCTGGAGCGCACCGACGACACCACGATCATCGATATCCCGGCCGATTGGATCGGCAGCTTCGGCACCGGGCTGAGCAACGACGGCGAGGCCCTGACGCTGCGCGATGCCGGGGGCAACATCGTGGACACGGCCAACGGCGACGGGGGGGCCTGGCCGGCCGGCACCGAAGATGCCGATCGCCGTTCTATGGAGCGGCGGCTGGCCACCCTACCCGACAGCGACGCCAACTGGGCCAGCAACGACATGGTCACCCGCAACGGCCACGACGCCAACAACGGCCCCATCAACGGCACCCCCAAGGCGCGCAACTCGGCCGTCCCGCCGCCGGCCCCCGACCTGGCCGTGGACAAGACCGGGCCGTTCACGACCACCCCCGGCGCCCAGTTCACCTACATCCTGGCGATCAGCAATGTCGGCGACCTGGCGGCGCCCGATGCCCGCATCACCGACACCCTGCCGACCGGCGTCTCCTTCGTCTCCCAGTCCAGTACCTATCCTTTGACCTTCCAGCAGGTCGCGCCCAACGTGCTGGTCTGGACGGCCGGCGTCGTGCCGACCGCCACCTACGCGCTGATCGTGCTGCATGTCCAGGTGGAGAGCGGCGCCCCGGCCTTTCTACGCAACGCCGTCGTCGCCTCGACCACGGTGCCGGAGATGTCCAAGGCCAACAACCGGGCGACATGGGACACGCGGGTTGCGGGGGGGAGCAGTTGGGTCTTTTTGCCGCTCTTGTACAAGGAGTACCGGCTGCAGGTGCAGATCGCCGCCGTGCTGTACGACGGCTACCAGAGCAGCGACACCGATGAGGCCGTGCGCCTGGTCAATCGGGGGACCGTCCCGGTGAGGCTCGACGGCTGGAGCCTGGCCAAGGAGGATACTACGCCGGGCACGATCATCTACAAGCCCCTGCCGGCCGGCGCCGTCATCCCGCCGGGCGAGACGGCCTGGTTCGCCCGCAACGCCGCGGGCTTCCAGCGCTCCTTTGGCTTCGCCCCCGACTACACCCTGGACAGTTGGTTCGCCGGCCTGGATAACAACGGCGACGAGGTCCTGCTGTACGATGGCTCCCGGCTGGTGGACGCCGTCGTCTTCGAGGGCAGCGCCTATGCCGGACCCGGCTGGAGTGGGGCTACGATCTCGCCCTACAAGGGGTCCTGGACATCGCCGGGGGCCGAGGGACAGGTCCTGCAGCGCCGGCTGGACGAGGGGAGCGGGGAGTTCGTGCCCGACACCGATACGGCCCGGGATTGGATGTCGTACCCCGACGACGCCTCCTACGGCCGGCGCGCGCTCTACCCCGGCTGGGACCTGGAGCAATTCTACCGGCCGCTCTCGGTCACCGAGTACGCTTCCCTGACGGTGGCGGTGGCCCCGGACGCCGCGGCGGAGCTCGTCCTGCAGGCGATCGGCGGGGCACAGAGGAGCATCGAGGCCGAGTTCTACCAGTTGGAGCAGTACACCATCGCCCTGGCCCTGGCCGACAAGGCGCGGGAGGGGGTGAGCGTGACGCTCCTCCTGGAGGGTCAGGCGGTGGCCACGTCGGGCGGCATCACCGACCAGGAGCGCTGGGCCTGCCAGCAGATCGGCGAGGCCGGCGGGGCCTGCTGGTTCATGTTCTACAGCGACACGCTGCGCATCTTTGACCGCTACACCTACATCCACAGCAAGGTGATGCTCATCGACCGGGAGTGGGCCCTGATCTCTTCGCAGAACCCCACCGGCGGCGGCATGCCCGGCGACAACAAGGCCGACGGCACATGGGGCTCCCGCGGGGTCCTGCTCCTGACGAACGCCCCGAGCGTGGTCGCCCGCCTGGGCGAGATCTTCGACGCCGACCTGGACCCGGCGCACAACGACGTGACCCGCTGGGACCCGGCCAACCCCTACGGCTACGGGCTGCCTCCCGTCGGCTTCCAGCCGCTCATCTCCACCGGCGGGTCGACGAGCACGGTCCAATTCCCGGCCCCGCGGGTCATCACCGGCAACTTGGGCTTCGAGGTCATTTCCGCCCCGGAATCGTCCCTGCGGCAGAGCGACTCGCTCCTGGGGCTGCTGAAGCGGGCCGGCCCGGGGGACACGATCCTGGTGGAGCAGATGTACGAGTACGGCGACTGGGGCGACATGCCCGATGGCTCGCCGGCGCCGAACCTGCGCCTGGAGTCCTACATCGCCGCGGCCCGGCGCGGGGCGCGGGTGCGCATCCTGCTCAACTCGGGCGCCTTTGGCATGACCTACCTGCCGATCGAGGAAAACGCGGCCACCCTGGTCTATGTCAACAACCTGGCCTACTGCGCAGGGCTGGACCTGCAGGTGCACCTGGGGAACCCTACCGGCTACGGCCTTCACAACAAGCTGGTGTTGGCCGAGATCGGCGGGGTGGGCTACGCCCATATCGGCAGCATCAACGGCAGCGAGGCCTCCAGCAAGGTGAACCGCGAGATCGCCGTCAACCTGCGCTCGGACGAGGCCTACCGGTACCTGGCGGAGATGTTCGAGTGGGACTGGGCGCAGTCGGCCCCGCTGCTCATCAGCGAGGTTATGTACAACCCCGAGAACCCCCAGGGACAGAACGAGGCCGGCCGGGAGTGGGTGGAGATCTTTAACCAGACCGACCAGCCCATCGACCTGGCCGGCTGGCAGATCGGCGATGCCGCGGCGCTCGGCGAGTACGGCAGCGGGCGCTACCTCTTCCCGGCCGTCCCAGCGGCGGTGATCCCCCCGCATGGATTGGTGACGATCGCCGGCCTGGCCCAGTTGGTGCCGTTCGCCCCGACCTTTGAGTTCGTGGTCCCTGGGGCGGCCAACGACCCGGCAGTGCCGGACATGCAGCCCGTGGTGACGCCCTGGGAGGGCTTTGGCTTCTCCCTGGGCAACACCAACGGCGACAAGGTGCTGCTGCTGGACCCGTCCGGCAAGGTGGTGGACGCGGCCGTCTACTGCGGCTCCGAGGGCTGTCCCAACTATCCGGGCGTGGTGCCTTTCTCGGTATACCTTTCGTCCGGCAAATCGCTGGAGCGCCGTCCGCCGGAGCGGGACACGGACAACTGCAGCGCCGACTTTTACGAGAACGCGCAGCCGACCCCAGGGCTGTTCCCGGTGGGGTATCACGATTGTGGTTGTCGGTGATCGGCAGAGACTTTTCCAACGTCCGATCCGCAATCACCGATCACCAACCTATGGTATAATAGCCCTGACAACTCATGCCTGGAGGATTTGATGAACAAAAAAACTGTCCGCGATATCGACATCCGGGGCAAGCGCGTGCTGGTGCGCGTGGACTTTAACGTGCCGCTGAAGGATGGTCAGGTGGGGGACGACACACGCATCCGCGCGGCGCTGCCGACGATCCGGTACCTGTTGGAGGGCGGGGCGGCGGTGGTGTTGATGTCGCACCTGGGCCGGCCGAAGGGGGTGGACGAGAAGCTGCGGCTGGCCCCGGTGGGCGCGCGGTTGGGCGAGCTGCTGGGCCGGCCGGTGTTGGCGCTGCGCGGCTGCATCGGGCCGGAGGTAGAGGAGGCGGTGTTGGCGACACCGCCGGGCCACGTGGTCCTGCTGGAGAACCTGCGGTTCCACCCCGAGGAGGAGAAGAACGACCCGACCTTTGCCCAGCAGTTGGCGCGGCTGGGCGAGGTCTATGTGAACGATGCCTTTGGCACGGCGCACCGGGCGCATGCCTCCACCGAGGGAGTAGCCCACTACCTGCCGGCGGTAGCGGGGTTCCTGATGGAGCAAGAGCTGGACGCGCTGGGCCGGGCGCTTCAGGACCCGGCGCGGCCGTTCGTGGCCATCCTGGGCGGGGCCAAGATCTCGGACAAGATCGGGGTCATCCGCAAGCTGCTGGGCACGGCCGACGCGCTGCTGATCGGCGGGGGCATGGCCAACACCTTCCTGAAGGCGCAAGGGTACGCTGTCGGCGACTCCCTGGTGGAGGAGGAGGCGGTGACCACGGCGAAAGAGATCTTGGCGCAGGTCTGCGACTGCGGCCAAGACTTTTTCCTGCCCGTGGACGTCGTCGTGGCCGACCGGTTCGACGCCGCTGCGGCCCACAAGCGCGTGCCGGTGGACCAGGTGCCGGAGGGCTGGCGCATCCTGGACATCGGGCCGCGCACGGTGGACATGTTCCGCGACGCCTTGCGGGGGGCCAAGTTGGTGCTCTGGAACGGCCCGATGGGCGTCTTCGAGTTCCCGACCTTTGCCGCCGGGACCAAGGCGGTGGCCCAGGCGGTGGCCGACAGCGGCGCCTACAGCGTGGTGGGCGGCGGCGACTCGGTGGCCGCGCTGCAGCAACTGGGCGTGGCCGACAAGATCGGGCACCTCTCCACGGGCGGCGGGGCCAGCCTGGAGTTCCTGGAGGGCAAGCTGCTGCCGGGGGTGGAGATCCTGCTGGATCGGTAGATTCGAGGTGGTTATGCAGGAGTCAATAAGATGTCTTCGCGAGCTCCGATTCTCGCCGGCAACTGGAAGTGCTTCAAGACGCTAGAGGAGGCGCGGGCCCTGGCCCAGGGAGTGGCCCGGGGCATGGCCGGGATTGCCGGCGTGGAGGTGGTCCTCTGCCCGCCGTTCGTCGCCCTGCCGACGGTGCTGGAGGCGGTGCAGGGCAGCGCCATCCGCCTGGGGGCGCAGAACGCCTACCTGGGCGAGGGCGCCTACACCGGGGAGATCGCCCCGCGGATGCTGGTGGGCCTGTGCCGCTATGTGATCCTGGGACACTCGGAGCGCCGGCGCCTCTTTGGCGAGACCGATGCCCTGGTCAACGCCAAGGTGCAGGCGGTGCTCTCGCTGGGCCTGGCGCCGATCCTGTGCGTCGGCGAGACGCTGGAGGAGAACGAGCGCGGCCAGACGGAGGAGGTCGTCTCCCGGCAGGTGCTTGCGGCGTTGGAAGGGGTGGAGGAGGGGGCCTGGGTGGAGGCCGGCGGGGTTATCGCCTACGAGCCGGTGTGGGCCATCGGCACGGGCAAGGCCTGCCACGGTCCGGCCGCCAACGCCGTCATCGGCACGATCCGCGCGCTCCTGGGCCGCCGCTACAGCCCGAAAACGGCCGCGGCGGTGCGCATTCAGTACGGCGGCAGCGCCAACGCCGGCAACATCGCCGAGTTCATGGCCCAGCCGGAGATCGACGGCGCCCTGGTCGGCGGCGCCAGCCTGAAAGTGGACGAGTTCCTCGCCATGGCGCGACAGGCGTCAAGGGGTTGACATGTCGGAGAAAGAAGAGGTCATTGCCCGTCTGCGGCGCATCGAAGGGCAGGTGCGCGGCCTTGCCCGGATGGTCGAGGAGGAAAAGTCCTGCGAGGACATCCTGACCCAACTGCTGGCGGCCCGCTCGGCGCTGGACCAGGCCGGGCTGCAGGTGATTGCCCATTACCTCAGCCACTGCCTGCCGGACCAGGTGGAGGCCGGCGACATGCCCCAGGTGCGCCGGCACCTGCAGCGGGTCCTGGGGCTGATGCTGCGGATGCAATGATGGGATCGGCTTGGCGGCCATGCCGGTAGCCTCTTTACAAACGGCATCCCACGGGCTATAATGGTCCAGGCAAGATCGATTTGGACCGGGGAGCATGAGAGGAGCCGTCTATGGAGCGCGACATCCACATGCACTGCCAACCTAGCCGCGGGCAGTTGCCGGTGCTCTCCGAGGAGCAACTGCTGTATCTCCTGGTGGAGATCTTCCCGGCTGCCGAGGGGCAATCCCAGTCGCGCCTGCCCTTGGACATCTGCTTGCTGCTCGACAACAGCAGCTCGATGCGCGGCGAACGCCTCCAGAAGGCCAAGGAGTCCGCCCGCTACATCACCAACCAGCTGACCCACGAAGACTACTTCTGCCTGATCACCTTCAACGATCACGCCACGGTCGTTGTCCCCCGGCAGTCCGTGCAGGCCAGCGCCGCCCTGCGCGAGCACATCTCGGAGGTACAGGCCAGCGGCGGGACGGAGATGGCGCGGGGCCTGGAGCAAACCCTGGAGCAGATGTACCGGGTGGTGGCCTTCTCGGGCGTGCGGCGCATCATCCTGCTCACCGACGGCCAGACCTATGGCGACGAGAACCGCTGCGTGGAGCTGGCGCGCCAGGCCCAGGAGGCCGGCATCGGCATCACGGCCCTGGGCGTGGGCGAGGAGTGGAACGAGGACCTGTTGGCGACGATTGCCGCCCACGGCAACAGCCGCAGCGAGTATATCGCCAACGCCGAGGCGATCACTTCCATCTTCCGCGAGGAGATGCGCCTGCTGCAGGGCATCGTCGCCCAGGAGATGGTCATGGTCCTGCGCCCCTTCGAGGGTTGTGCCGTGCGGCACTTTTTCCGCATCTCGCCCGACGTGGTGCCGCTGGTGCTGCGAGCATCCCCGCGCGGAGGCGATTACCAGGTCCCCCTGGGCGAGTGGATGGGCGCGGAGCCCCAAGTGTTCCTGGCCGAGCTGCTCGTGCCGCCGCTGCCGCAAGGCGAGCAGCACCTGCTGCAGGTGCTGTTTTCCTACCGCCTGCCGCGGGACCGGTACGGACGGGACACCAAGTACGATCTGCGGCCGCGATTCGTGTCCGGCCTGCCCAAAAGCGCCGATATCCCGGAGAACCTTCTCCAGGCGCTGCAGAAGATGACGGCCTTCCAACTGCAGGAGGCCGCTTGGCAGGAGGCGCGCCGGGGCAATATCGACCAGGCTACCCGGAGGCTGGAGGCAGCCGCCACCCGCCTGATGCAGATGGGAGAGGTGCGGCTGGCCCGTGCTGTCGAGCAGGAAGCCGAGCAGATGGCGCGCACGGGACGGACGTCGGCGATCGGCAAGAAGGAGATCGTCTACGGCACCCAGCGGCTGGGCCGGCGGCGTCCCGGCCAGGGGTCTTGACGTGCCATGGTCCGGGCCGGCCGCGGCGCCGGGTGACCGGGGGCCATTTCGTTGCTATATGGAGCAAACCATGATCATCTGTCCGTACTGCCACCACGAGCTGCTGGAAGGAACGGTTTTCTGCCCCGAGTGTGGTTCCAGCCTGGAGGGCGTCGAGCAGGCGGCCCTGAAGCCGGCCGTGGAGGCGACCGAAGTGCCGGCCGCGCCGGAGGCCGACCCGCGGGCTTCCACCGGCAAGACGACCGCCCAAATCTCGCCCACGCAGCTGCGGCTGCTCGTCCTGAACAGCGGTCGAACGATCCCCTGCCCCCTGGGCGAGGTCCTGCTGATCGGGCGCGCCGACCCCGGCGGGGGCATCTTCCCGGAGGTCGACCTGAGCCAGGACAACGGCTACATGGCCGGCGTCTCCCGTCGGCATGCGCGCATCATCCGCCGGGGCGACGACTTTTTTCTGGAGGACCTGAACAGCATGAACGGGTCCTTCCTGAACCGTAACAAGCTGCCCCCCCACACGGCCGTACCCTTCAAAGACGGGGACGAGATCCGCCTGGGCAACCTGGTGCTGCGGGTGATCGTCGAGGAGTACCGCCCGTGAGCTGCCGGGCACGCCGGACGTGGGGATCGGTCGAGCGCGATGGAGGAAAGCGGTGCCCCATACTTTGTTGATCCATGTCCTGGGGGAAGAGCCGTTCCTGGGAGATGCCGAGGCGTTGCCCGAGCCCAAGGACCAGTTCCTGGCGTTCACCAACCCGCGCAAGCGAGACGGCAAGCCGCTGTCGTACATCACGCGGGGGGCGACCAACTTCTTCCTGCCCTGGCACCGCATCAGCATCGTCGAGGTCCTGCGCGGGGAAGAAGAAGAAGTGGAAGTCGCCGAGTTCTTCCGTGAGTGATACAGTTCCCCCCCTATTTCCCCAACTGGAATGGCTTCTCCCCACCGTTGGCCGGCCGGCCCGCTACAGCGGCGCGGAATGGAATGCCCGCCGCGCCGATTGGACCGCGGCGCGCCTGCGCATCGCCCTGGCCTACCCCGACCTCTACGAGGTGGGCATGGCCAACCTGGGGCTGATGATCCTCTACGACCGGCTGAACCGCCTCCCCGGCGTCTTGGCCGAGCGCGTCTACGCCCCCTGGAGCGACATGGACGCCGCCCTGCGCCGCGCCGGCCTGCCGCTCTACAGCCTGGAGAGCATGCATCCCCTGGCCGATTTCGACTTCCTCGGCATCAGCCTGCCCTATGAGCTGACCTACAGCAACGTCCTCTCCATCCTCGACCTGGCCGGCCTGCCGCTGCTGGCCGCCGAGCGCGGCGCTTCCCACCCCCTGGTGATCGCCGGCGGGTCCGGCGCTTACAACCCCGAACCCATGGCCGCCTTCTTCGACCTCTTCGTGGTCGGCGAGGGGGAGGAGGCCATGGACGACCTGGCCGCGCTGTGGATGGAGGTGCGCGCCGCCGGGGGCGACCGCGAGTCCTTCCTGCGGCGGGCGGCGGCCATCCCGGGCATCTATGTGCCGCGCTTCTACCAGGTCCGCTACCACGCCGACGGGACGGTGGCCGCCGTCGTGCCGGCCGGCCCCGGCATCCCCCGCCGCGTGACCAAGCGCGTCGTCGCCAACCTGGCGAACTCGCCGGTGGTCGTGCGCCCGGTGGTCCCCTATGTGGACTCGGTGCACGACCGCGCGGTGATCGAGATCCAGCGCGGCTGCACCCGGGGCTGCCGCTTCTGCCAGGCCGGCATGCTCTACCGCCCGGTGCGCGAGCGTTCGCCCGAGGCGGTGCGCGCCGCGGCCCGCGAGCTGCTGGCCAACACCGGCTACGAGGAGCTTTCCCTGCTCTCCTTCAGCTCCAGCGACTATAGCCGCATCGAGGAGCTGCTGCGCGGCCTGGTGGAGGATCACGGCCCGGCCGGCCTGACCCTATCGCTCCCTTCGCTGCGCCTGGACTCGTTCTCCATCGCCCTGGCCGAACTCATCTCGCAGCGCCGCCGCACCGGCCTGACCTTTGCCCCGGAGGCCGGCACCCAACGCTTGCGCGACGTCATCAACAAGGGGCTCACCGCCGCGGACCTACGGGCGACGCTGGAGGCGGCCTTCTCTCACGGCTGGCATCGGGTAAAGCTCTACTTTGTGATCGGCCTGCCCACCGAGACAACGTCCGATCTGCAGGGGCTGGTGGATATGGTCCAGGAGGCGCTGCGCCTCGGCCGGGGGCACGTCGGCCGGCGCGCGGCGATCAGCGTCAGCGTGGCCCCTTTTGTGCCCAAGGCGCACACGCCGTTCCAGTGGGCGGGGCAGGAGGAGCCCGAGATCCTGCAGGAGAAGGTGCGTTTCCTGCGACGTGGGCTGCGCGGCCCGGGGATCGACTTCTCCTGGCACGACCTGGACGGCAGCCGGCTGGAGGCGGTCCTGGCCCGCGGCGACCGCCGCCTGGGGCCGGTGATCCTGGCGGCCTGGAAGGGTGGGGCGCGCTTCGACGCCTGGGAGGAGCATTTTCAGCCGGAGGTGTGGTGGAGCGCCTTGGCCCAGGCCGGCCTGGACCCGGCCTTTTACGCCCACCGCCCCCGCCCGCGCGACGAGCTGTTCCCCTGGAGCCATATCTCCTGCGGAGTGAGCAAGGCCTTCCTCTGGCGGGAGTACCGCCGGGCGCTGCGCGGCGAGACCACCCCCGACTGCCGGCAGGGCGACTGCTCCGGCTGCGGCGTGCGGCGGGTGGGAAAATGTGATAGAATAGAAAAATCGACGTAGGATCAGTTGGGTGTTGAGGTGGAACGGCATGAGTGCAAGACAGATGCAGTTCCTCGATATGGAAGAGCAGGTTGCGGTGGACCGTACGTGGATGCCTGTCAATCGGGCGTGGCTCATCCAAGTGCTGGAGGAGTGCATCGCCGATGACGACATATCTGCAGTAAAGAGGCGTATTGCGCAGTTGAGATTGTCTCTCTTCTCTCATCGGAGCAGTCAAGAAGCTCTGATCTCTGGCGGTGAGGATGGAGATGTCATCACGTTCCGCGAGGATGTCCTGCAGTCCGAACTGGACCAGATTACGGATTCGCATACGATACAGCGTGCACACTACTACATCGCCCGACTCAAGGCAAGCGCCGAGCGGGTTCAAACGGGCAGGATCAACGACATCAACCTTCTGCGTTGGAAGGAGTACGATGAGATAATCACTGATAGCCTGTGGAACCTCAAGCGCCGGGATAACTCCGGGGCTCACTTGGGTTGGTACTGGGGCAACTTCATTCCCCATATCCCCCATCAGATGATGCTGAGATACACGAAAAAGGGTGACTGGGTGCTGGATCCTTTCGCCGGCAGTGGCACTACGCTCATCGAATGCAGGCGGCTGGGCAGAAATGGCATTGGGGTGGAGTTGAATCCAAAGGTTGCCGATAGCGCCCGGCAGCTTGTAGCTCAAGAACGAAACGACCAGGGAGTTGTGACGGATATCATTGAAGGGGACAGTACGGCACTCGATTTCCCCACTTTGCTCAAGGAGCGAGGCATTGACGCGGTACAGCTGCTGATTATGCATCCTCCGTATCATGATATCATCCGATTCAGCGATAATGCTCGCGATCTATCTACTGCGGGTTCCGTAGCGGAATTTCTGGATATGTTTGGGCAGGTGGTCGAAAGGACCTATCCGGTTCTTGAGAATGGCCGTTACTTGGCAGTTGTCATTGGGGACAAGTATACCCAGGGGGAATGGGTACCTCTCGGATTCTATACTATGCAGGAGGTTTTGCGATACGGCTACACCCTGAAGAGCATCATAGTCAAGAACTTTGAAGAAACGCGGGCCAAGCGCCAGCAACAGGGGTTGTGGCGCTATCGGGCTCTGGTCGGCGGGTTCTACGTGTTCAAACATGAGTATATCCTGCTCTTCCGAAAAGGTCGGAGGAAGGGAAATGGCCCTGCTGAGCGCTAATCAAGCTCTGAATATGAAGCTGAACACGGTCCCGATGCCACTCCTGCGAGATCTGGCAAGGATTGTGCGGGTGGATCCCTCTGGTTCATCCGCTGTCTTGGTCAAGAGACTGCTTGACGCCAACATCAGCGGCGAGGTAACTGATCGGTTCATCAGGGGATCGTACCTGCGGGAGAGAATAGTAACCAGAAGAGCGATCATCTCAGATGAGGACCTACAGGCAGAACTCTCCAAGGTGGAGGACTTCTTTTTGGGGGTAGTGCAGGGGCAACTCGATCAAAGTACGTCCGCAGGTACGTCGCACTTGGGCAGTTGTTGAGTGCTGTTAGGGAGCGGTTGTGTGATGAAGTTGCCAACTATGTGATCTGCACCTGGTTCAACCATTGGACTACCGTCCTGATTGAAGAACACATCGCCATGCATCCGCGGGTTGTGCCCACCCTCAAGTCTGTGAAGGGTGTTGATCTGTTCTACGCCGGACAGCCGTTTGACCTGAAGGTCACCTACCTACCCAAGGGGTATGATCCAGAGTTGGCGCTGCAAAGACCTCGGGATCTGGGTGTTTGGATGTACGAGCATCAGGGAGCACAGCGATTCGGCGCGGACAATCGCTTCTACGTGGTTCTCTTTGACCGCAAGAATCCCACCCAGAGCTGGAAACTGAAGAGGGAATTCCCGCTGGTGTTTCGTAGGGTCGACGAGTTTCTTGCTGGTGAGGATGTTACCCAGTCTGATGAGATAGCATTCACTTTCGGCAATCGAACGTATACGACCGTCACGAAAGTACTGCTGATTACCAACGATTAGCTTCGTGAACTCGCTGAGGGTCCGAGTCCCGAGATTGTAGACTCCCAAAGTCTGAATGACTTTGGGAGTCTATACCTACAGCACCCGCAACTCCCGGTCCATCGTCGTCAGGCTCTCGCCGCCCTCCTCGGTCACCAGGAGGTCGTCCTCGATGCGCACGCCTCCCAGCCCCTCCACGTAGATGCCCGGCTCCACGGTAAAGGTCATGCCGGCCTGCAGGGGCTGGGCATTGCCCTGCACGATGTATGGCGGCTCGTGCACCTCCAGCCCCAGGCCGTGCCCGGTGCGGTGCAGAAAGGCCGGCCCGTACCCGCCCTCGACGATCACCCGGCGGGCCGCCTGGTCGATCGCCTCGGCCGCCACTCCAGGCTTGACCGCGGCCCGGCCGGCCGCGTTGGCCCGCAGCACCAGCTCATAGATGCGTCGCCGTTCCGGCCCCGGATCGCCCAGGGCCACCGTGCGCGTGATATCGGCATAGTAGCCGTTCACGCCGGCGGCCCAGTCCAGCGTCACCAGCTCGCCTTGCTCCACCGGGCGCTCCGAGGGGACGTTGTGCGGCGAGGCCCCCCGCGGGCCGGCGACGACGATCGGTAGGTCGCCGTACGACTCGCCCCCCATCTCGGACACGGCCCACTGCCAGGCCCGCGCGATCTGGCGCTCGCTCATCCCCGGGCGGATCTGCTCCAGCGCGGATTCCAGCCCTTCCTCCAGGATGGCCGCGGCCCGGCGCATATCGGCAATCTCGCCGGGCTCCTTGAGCATACGCAGCTCGGCCAGCAGCGGATCGGATGGCTCTCCCCGGCACAGGGGAAAGGCCCGCTGCAGGGCATGCCATTCCAACAGGCGCATGCCGCGCTCCTCCACCCCGATCCGTTCCCCGGAGAGCCGCAGGCGCTCGCGCAGCCGGCGCAGCGCCGCCTCCGGCCCCTCCTCGTCGCTCCAGGGCAGCAACTCCATCTCTGTGGTCAACTGCTCGCGGGCCCGCGGCACCTCCAGCGCCGGCAGCACCAGGAAGCCGCGTTCCTCCTGGAACAGCGCCAGCGCCAGGCGCTCGCTCTGGTGCATGGACAGGCCGGTGAGGTAGCGCAGGTTGGGGCCGGGGACGATGGCTATCCCCGGCAGGCCGGCCTTCCTCAAGATTTGCTGTAAGCGTTGTAAACGGGACATGTCCACCTCCGATGCCGCCCGCACCGTCTCAGGAAGCTGGATGAGGCTCCCCTGATCCGCTCATCTCGCGCCGAGGGACGCCTCCCTCTCCCGTTGCCTTTCCCACTCCCCCCGCTGTAGCTCCATGTCCAGGTACACCGTCTCAGTCCTGCCCCACGACCGGCGGAAGAAACGGAGCTGGGGAGCATATTCCGGTTGTTCGAAGATACGCTCGTCGATCGGGGCATCGAGCGTCTGCCAACGGGTACCCACGCGGCGGAACCCAACCTTCTCATAACAGCGCACCGCGCGCCGGTTGGCCGCGGCTACATCCAGGTCCAGCCGATAGAACCCCAGCGTCAGAAAGTAGTAGGGCAGGAACAGCCGCATCGCTGCCGTCCCATGGCCCCGCCCGACGTGCTGCGAGCAGAGGGAGATGCCCAGGCGAGCCGACCGGCCCCAGCAGATCTCGCGCAGCGAAAGCATGCCGATCAGTTGACCGGAGAGGTTGTCGATGGCATAGGCCAGGCGGTGCTGCCCATCGTTCACCTGGGCGTACCAACTGTCGTTCTCCTGCGCGCTGCAGCGCGGCATATCCCAGATCAGGTGCAGGGGATCGTCGAACGGCGGCCACTCCTGGCGGCGGTCCAGGTCCTGGCGTTCCAGGTGGCGGATCACCAGCCCGGACCCGCGCAGGGGCAGGGTCGGGGCGGCCGGCGGGGGCGATATCTGATAGGGGACCGGTTGCGGATGACTGACCAGCGGGCGGGCCAAGGGAACCTCCTCGGCAACGGGACAGGTCTAGAGCGCAACGCCGACCGCGGCGAGCAGCGGCTGCGCTTCTGTCCGAGCCTGGCAGGCCTCCAGGCGCTGCGCCAGGTAGTCCTTGTCCAATCTCTCCCCCTGGATCCGGGCAATCGCCTCCAGGTCGGCGCGGTGGGGTTTTCCGGGGGTTGTGTCTCCCAGCACCAGCATAGCCTTGTGCGCCAGGACATCTTCCGGCGCCAGCACAAAGACGCGCGACCCCAGCAGGGGCATGCGGCGCAGGTGTTCCTGCATGGGGATATCCATCAGGAAGGGGTGGCGATAGCCGGCGATGGTTACCGTCAGGTCGTCAAAGATCTTGATGCCGCGCCAGAGCAGGATGCGCCCATCGTACTGGGCCGTCAGCCGGTTCTTCTCCAGCATATCGCGTACCTGGCGCAGGCAGCCGACGGGGAGCAGGATGTCCACGTTCTCGATGGGCCGACGCACGCCGTAGAGGTGAGCGGCCGATCCGGCGCAGACCCCCCATTTCAGGGCCGCCTCGTCCAGCAGCCGCTGCACGGCTCCCAGGTTCCCGGCGATCAAGGACATCGGTGCATCCTCCTCGTCCTCGCCAACGGGCCGACCACGGTGAAACCGATCCTTTCCGCCCGCGCTTCTCTCGACTTATTATACCGCATAGGAAGCGGTTCGGTCAAACGCGCCCCTCTAGCCCCCTGCCATCCGGCGCAGCCCCTCCTCGTCCAACTGCGGCACCTGCAGCTCCTGGGCCCGCCGGTACTTGGTCCCGCCGGGGTTGGCCCCGACCACCAGGTAGTCCGTCTTGCGCGAGACGCTGTCGCTCACCTGGCCGCCATGGGCGCGGATGTAGGCCGTCGCTTCCTCGCGGCTCATCGTCGGCAGGGTCCCGGTGATGACGAACGACTTGCCGGCCAGGGTCTGCGGGCCGGCCGGCCCCGCGGACGGCTCCTCGGCCATGCGCAGCCCCGCCGCGCGCAGCTTCTCCAGCAGGGCGCGGTTGCGCTCGTCGGCGAACCATTCCCCGATGGCCTTGGCGGTGAAGGGGCCGATGCCGGGGATCTGCTGCAACTCTTCGAGGGTGGCCCGCCCCAGGTCGGCGATGCTCCGGTAGTGCTGCACCAGCAGCTCGGCCACGGCGACCCCGACGCGGCGGATGCCCAGGGCCGCGATCAGCCGGGCCAGCGGGCGCTCCTTGGAGGCGCGGATGGCCCCGATCAGGTTCTCGCTGGCCTTCTGGGCAAAGCCCCGCAGCTCCTGGAGCTGCTCGGCGCGCAGTCCGTACAGGTCGGCGACATCGTGGACCAGCCCTTTCTCCACCAACAGGGCGGCCTGCTGCTCGCCGAGGCCGGCGATATCCATCAGCCCGCGGCCGGCCCAGTACTCCACGCGCCGCACCAACTGCGCCGGGCAGGCCGGGTTCAGACAGTAGGTCGCCACCTCCCCCTCGGGCTGCACCACGGGCCCGCCGCAGGAGGGGCAGGCCGGGGGCATAGCAAAGGGCCGCTCGCTGCCGTCGCGCAGCGCCTCGATCGGCCCGACGACATAGGGGATGACATCGCCGGAGCGTTTGACCAGCACGCGGTCGCCGATGCGGATGTCCTTCTCGCGCACATACTCCGGGTTGTGCAGGGTGGCGCGGCGAATGGTGGCCCCGCCCAGCTCCACCGGCTCCAGGACGGCAAAGGGGGTGATCACGCCGGTCCGCCCGACGTTGACGCCGACGTCCAGCAGCCGCGTGGTGGCCTCGCGCGCCGGGAACTTGAAGGCGATGGCCCCGCGGGGGGCCTTGCCCACCACCCCTAGCTGCTCCTGCGTGGACAGGTCGTCGATCTTGATCACCAGCCCGTCGGCCTCGAAGAGCAGGGTGTCGCGCCGGGAGACGAAGGATTCGCAATAGGCCAGCATGGACTCGAAATCGCCGAAGCGCTGCCGCTCCTTGACCACCGGGAACCCCAGAGCCTGCAGGTACTCCAGCGTCTCCCACTGCGAGGTGGGGATGCTGCCCCCCTCGGCGGCGACGATCTGGTAGCACCACAGGCTAAGGGGCCGGCCGGCGACGATCCGCGGGTCCAGTTGGCGCAGGGTGCCGGCCGCGGCGTTGCGCGGGTTGGCAAAGGTCTTTTCGCCGGCCTCCAGCAGGCGCTGGTTCATCCTCTGAAAGTCGGCGATGGCGATATAGGCCTCGCCGCGCACCACCAGGTAGGACGGCACAGGGCAAGCGCCCTGGATGGGGACGCGCAGCGGCAGGGTGCGCAGCGTGCGTAGGTTGGCGGTGATGTCCTCGCCAACCTCGCCGTTGCCCCGCGTCGCCCCCAGGACGAAGCGCCCGTCGCGGTAGTGCAGCACCACGGTCAGCCCGTCGATCTTGGGTTCGACGGTGTAGGACAGGCGGGTCTCCGGCGGCAGCAGCCTGCCGATGCGCTCCCGCCAGGCGCGCAGGTCGTCGGCGCTGAAGGCGTTGTCCAGGCTGAGGATCGGCGCGGGGTGGCGGACCTTGCGAAAGCCCTCCAGCGGCTCGCCGCCGACGCGCCGGGTGGGGGAATCGGGCGAGGCGAACTCGGGATGGGCCTGCTCCAGCGCCAGCAGTTCGCGCACCAGGCGGTCGTACTCGGCGTCGCTGATCACCGGCGAGTCGAGCACATAGTAGCGGTGGTTGTGGAAAGCGATCTCCCGGCGCAGCTCCTCGATGCGCCGGCCGATCTCGGCTTGTCCCGCCATGGACCCTCCCTAGGAAATCCCGGCCCCCGATTCCCCTACTGCCACAGCGCGGCCACCGGCTGCCCGCAGTTGGGGCAGAACGACACCGGCTTGGACAGCGGCTGCCCGCAGTTGGGGCAGAAGCGGCCCATCTCGGAGACGGCGGCCGCCGTCTCGGCCGGAGGCGTGGCCGTCGGCAGGGCCGGCTGCTCCGGCGCCGGGATCTCCGGCACCGCGCGGGCCGGCGGCTGGACGATGATCGGCGTGGGGATCGGCACGGGCTGCGGCGGGGCCTGGACGACGACGGGCGGCGGAGCCGGGGGCCGGTAGGCCGGCGTGGGAGTGCCGTGCTGCTGCTGGGTCACCGTCACGTTGACCTGCGGCGCGCCCCCGACGGGGACGCCGTAGGGGACGGCGCCCACCATGGCCGCCTTGGGCTTTTTCTTCCCCGTCCAGGCGAACTGCACTACCATGCCGGCGATGGCCAGGACGATCCAGGCGACCAGGGAGATGATCGTGCTCGTCGTCATTGCCGCCGTCGGCGCCGTGATGCCCTGGAGCCGGCCGGAGATGGGGCCCATCGCCAACCCCCTGCGCGGAGACAGGAGCAGGGAGAACCCCGAGACGATCGTCCAGGCTCCGCTGAAAGAGGTGGAGATGATAATCAGGGCCCGCTGCAAAACGAGGGCCAGGACGCCGCCGATCAGCCCGAGCAGGATCACGGCCACGATCAGCGCGGTCTGGTCGCTCGTCAGCGCCGGGGTGATGGCATAGGCCAGGAGGGCCCCCAGGGCGGCGCCCAGCAGAAAGATGCCGACGACGTAGAGAAAGATCAGGAGAACGGCGCCGATGACGCCGCCGATCAGCCCTCCCAGGATCAGGTACAGGGCCGGGTTCGCCACGGTCTCCTGTGCGGCCATAATGAGTTGGGCCACGGCGACGCCGGCCAGGGCGCCGGCGATGAAGCCCAGGACCGCCAGCAGGATGCGAAAGATGCGGTAGCCGAAGAAACAAAAGGCGATGCCGATGAGGATGCTGATAATCGCCCCTATGATCAGGGCACCGCCGGCCACTTCTGGTAGAGTCATTGTCTGCTCCTCTCCGGGCCCATGTGGGACCCGGACTTCAGATGGTTTCTAGGACTTTTTCCCTTTGCCAAAGAGCCCGAACGCGGCACCGATCAAGAGCAGGCCGGCCAGCACCAGCAGCAGCGGCCAGCCCACCTCCACAATCCGCGCGATATTTCCACCCAAGGTCGCTACGCCGGTGATCAACAGGACCCCGCCGGGGATCAGCGGCCACCAGTGGGTACCGCCGCGGTAGATGCGGTCGATCACATAGATGGCGATAAAGCCGATGCCCAGCCCGATCTGCGTAAAGTCGCCCACCCCCCAGGTGGCGCCGCCGATCGATCCCAGGCCGATGCCCACCAGGATGCAGCCCGGGATGAGCAGCCCGTACGACCGGCGCAGGAAATAGCCGACAAGAAAGGCCGCGCCGATGAGCAGCAGCACGATCCACTCGCCAAACCCCTGGAACACCTGCAGCAGGATCAGCCCGATCCCCACCACGATCAGGATGGCGCCGGCGACAACCCGGCGGCGTGTGACCTCGTCCATCAGGACCTCCTTGCTGAGCTATGGGCCGCCGAGCGCTCGGCAGCCGGGCCGGTAATCCTGGGAAGATTGTAGCACAGGCCGGACCGGTGCGCAAACGGGCGAATACCCGAAGGCTCACAGGCGATGCACCTTCTTCACCGCGGCGATGATCTCCTCCAGGAGCGGGTGGTCGGCCGGCACCTCGTGGCGCGCCGGCCCCAGGGGATCGGACACCTCCTGCGGGTCGGTCCCCTCCCAGACCTGCCAGGTGGCCAAGACGCCAAAGGCCAGGGCCTGCAGGTTGTAGCCGCCCTCCAGCGTCAGGGCCAGCCGGCCGGGGCAGTGCTCCTGGGCGATCTGGTGGACCACGGCGGCCATGTGGGCAAAGCCGCGCACCGAGACGGCCAGCGAGACCAGCGGGTCGGCCCAGTGCGGGTCGTAGCCCGCCGAGACGAGCACCAGCTCCGGGCGGAAACGCCGCGCGGCCGGCAGCAGCACCTCGTCAAAGACCCGCCGGTAGCCGGCGTCGCCCACGCCCGGCGGCAGGGGCACGTTGACCATGCAGCCGGCCCCGGCCCCCTCGCCCACCTCCTGCATCGATCCGGTCCCCGGGTAGAAAGGGAACTGGTGGGTGGAGAAGTAGAGCACCCGGCCGTCCTCGTAGAAGGCCTCCTGGGTGCCGTTGCCGTGATGGGCATCCCAGTCGACGATCAGCACCCGCTGCAGGCCGCCTTCCTCCAGGGCGTGCTGCGCCGCCAGGGCGACGTTGTTGAAAAGGCAGAAGCCCATGTCGCGGCGTGGCCGAGCGTGATGTCCCGGCGGGCGCACCAGGGCCAGGGCGGCCTCGGCCTGCCCGGTCAGCACCGCCTGGACCGCCGCGATCGCTCCGCCGGCCGCCAGCAGCGCCACCCGGTAGCTGGCCGGCGTAAAGTAGGTGTCCCCATCCTGCCAGTAGCGGCCGCTCTCGGCGGTCTGCCGCAGGCGGGCGACGTACTCCGGGGTATGCAGCGAGGTCAGCCGCTCCATAGAGACGGGCTGCGGGGCGATGGGCACGGCCCGCTCCCAGGCGCCCCGCAGCTGCAGGAGCGTGGTGATCGCCTCCAGGCGCTTGGCGCTTTCCGGGTGCGTCGGGTCGTCGTGTTCGAGGTACTCGGGCGAATACACCAGGCCGATCGTCATAGGCCCACCTTTCGCCCACGTTGCCGCGGGCCCCGCACCGTTGCCCTACCCGCGGTTGCGGATGAGCGCGATAAACTCCTCCCGCGTGGCCAGGCGCGCGCGGAACGAACCGCGGTTGGCCGAGGTGACGACGAGCGACCCCGGCTTTTTCACCCCGCGCATGATCATGCACAGGTGCGCGGCTTCCAGGACGACGCCGACACCGGAGGGCTGCAGGACCTCGTCGATCGTGTCGGCGATCTGGCTGGTGAGGCGCTCCTGTAGCTGCGGCCGGCGGGCAAAGGCCTCCACAACGCGGGCGATCTTGCTGATGCCCACCACGCGCCCCCGCGGAATATAGCCTACATGGGCTACCCCGTAAAAGGGCAAAAAGTGGTGTTCGCACATCGAGTGAAAAGGGATATCGCGCAGGATGACCATCTCGCGATGGCCCTCCTCGAACCCGGTCTGTAGGAACTCGCGCGGGTCCTGGTCCAGGCCGGCAAAGACCTCCCGGTACATCTCGGCGATGCGCCGCGGCGTTCCGGTCAGCCCCTCACGTCGTCCGTCTTCCCCGATCGCCTCGATGATCATCCGTACGGCTTGCTCGATCTTGTCCTGATCGACCAATGGGCCTCCTTTCATGCAGGGTTCACTGCGGCCGAATCGGGGAGGACATCACCCTAGGCCGCAGGGCGCGGACCCGCTCCAGCGAGGCCAGCGCCTCTTCGACGCGCAGCTCGAACACCAGCGGTCCGGCATAGTTCGCCCGGACCAGCCGGTCGAGCAGGCCGGCCACGTCCAGGTCGCCCGTGCCCAGCGGACTGTGGTCCTGCCCGTAGAGGCGCGGCCCCGTCCCTTGCCAGCAGGGGCTATCGTGCAGATGGACCTCGGCCAGGCGCGGCAGGCACAGCTCCAGGGCCTCGAAGAAGGGGGTGGGCCCGGAAAATCCGGCCAGGATGTGGCCGGTGTCCAGGCAGATGGAGAGGTCGAGCTTCTCGGCCAGCTCCAATGTCAGGTCCAGGGGGAACTCGATCGTCTCGATGGCCAGGCGGCGGCCGGGGAGGCCGGTGGCGGCCAGGATCTCGGCGATGCTGCGGCCGGCCTGCTGCTGAAAGAGGCCTAGCAACAGGGCCCGCGCCGGGGCCGGCAGGTCCATGGTATAGAACTCGGCCGCCAGGGGCCCCGTGGCGTGAAGCACATAGACCTCGGGCGCCAGCGGCAGCGTCGCCCGGAGCACCTCGACCACCGCCTGCACCGAGCCCTGGCGCACCGGCGGCAGCGGCGTAGAGGGCTCCGTCGACCAGAGCGGCAGGTGGACGGTGTAGGAGAGGCCCTTTTCCGCCTTCAGGGAGGCCAGCCTCTCGATGGTCTGGGGGGAGAAAGCGTTGGGAAAGAAAAGGACCATATCGCCGCCGAGTTCGATCGGGTCGAAACCCAGCCCGGCCAGTGTCCCGGCCAGCGCGGCATGGTCAAAGGCGTCCAGGTAGGCCTGGATGCCCTCGGGTGGCAGGGTGGGCGGGATGAGCTTGTCCTTCTGCATGGTCATGATGCCGAAACGCATGGGGACCTCCTTGTGGGCTGCCGATGCCTCCATTCTAACACAAATGGGGGAGGTCTTCAAGAAACGCCTCCTGAATGGACAACCTGCGCCGGCCGCGGCCGGGTGCCCGCCCTCTTGCGGGCATCGCGGGCATCGCCCGGCCGGGGCCTATGGGGCCGGCGCGGGCGGGCATCGGGCGCGCGTTTGACAGGCCAGGGCCCCTATGCTATACTGCCATGCCAGAGGCTGTGAACGGGAATAGTAGACGCCACAGCGGGGCCCAGAGAGCCGGGGCCTGGTGGGAACCCGGCGCCAGCGCCGGCGTCGAATGGGCCCGGGAGCCGCGGCCCGAACACAGGGCAACCTGCCAGTAGGCGCCGCCGGCCGCCGCCACCGTTAGCGGGCGGTGGGCGCAGAGCACTTGGCGCCCTGGCAAGCGAGGCCGGCCGGCCTAATCGGGGTGGCACCGCGGGGGTTTGCCAAACCCTCGTCCCCAGTCGGGACGAGGGCGCTTTTTTCCGCGCAGGAGGTACAATATGGCAGCGCAAGGACGGATCCTGACCGGTCACCGGCCCACGGGCCGGCGCCACCTGGGGCATCTGCTCGGGACACTGCGGACGTGGGCCCAACTCCAGGAGCAGTACGAGTGCTACTTTCTCCTGGCCGATTACCACGTCCTGACGACGGGCCTGGAACACCCCAAACACCTGCTGGACAACACCCTGCAGGTCCTCTACGATTGGTTGGCGGCCGGCATCGATCCCCGGCGCAGCACGATCCTGCTGCAGTCGGCCGTGCCGGAGCATGCCGAGCTGGCGCTGCTCCTGGGCATGCTGGTCACCGTCCCCCGCCTGGAGCGCAACCCCACCTACAAGGAACAGGTCCAGCAGTTGGGCCTGGGCGACCGGGCCTCGTTGGGGCTGCTGGAGTACCCCGTCCTGCAGGCCGCCGACATCCTCATCTACCAGGCCGACACCGTGCCCGTCGGCGAGGACCAGTTGCCGCACGTGGAGCTGGCCCGCGAGCTGGCCCGGCGCTTCAACGGCCTCTACGGGGACCTTTTCCCCGAACCCCAGCCGCTGCTGAGCACCACGCCGCGACTGCCGGGCATCGATGGGCGAACCATGCACACCTCCTACGGCAACAGCATCCCGCTTTCGGCCCCGCCGGAGGAGATGAAGAAGCTGGTGTGGAGCATAGTCACCGACCCGGCGCGCATCCACCCGCACGACCTGGGGCACCCGGAGGTCTGCCCGTTGAGCCAGATCCACCTGGCCCTGGAGCGGCCGGCCGCCGAGGGGATCGCCGAGGAGTGCCGCCGGGGGACGGTCACCTGCGTGCAGCACAAAGAGATGCTGACCGCCCTGCTGATCGCGCAGATGGAACCGTTCCGACGCATCCGCGAGGAGATGGCCGGCCGGGAGGACGAGGTCTGGGACATCCTCCGCCAGGGCAGCCGGCGAGCCCGCGAGTTGGCCCGCGCCACCCTGGACGAGGTCCGCGCCCGCATGGGCCTGCCCGACCTGGTGGCCCTGGAGCAGGGCCGGCGGCGGGTGGGCGTGCTGGACCTGGACGGCAAGGTGTTCTGTTAGATCCCCAGCAGCCTGCGCATCAGCCGCGGCGGCATGCTGCCGCAGCCCAGGATGGCGTCATGCACCTGGCGCAGGGACATGTCGGGATGCGCCCGGCGGTAGTCGGCCACGATCTCTACGATGGCCAGCTTGCCCATCAGGTAGGACTGCGGCTGCGTCGGCGACTGCGTGTAGCGCGACACCTCGGCGGTGGCGTCGGATGGCTCCAGGCCGCACTCGCGCACCAGGAAGTCGATGCCCTCCTGGACGGTCATGCCCCGCGTGTGCAGGGAGACGTCGAGGATGATGCGCGCGGCCCGCCAGAGCTGGTCGGACAGCCGGCCCAGCTTCTGGATGGGCTTGTTCAGGAATCCCAGTTCCTCCATCAGCCCCTCGCAGTAAAAGGCCCAGCCCTCGATAAAGAGCGAGGAGAGGAACTGGCTCATCCGCCGGGCGACTTCCTTGTGTCTATTGGACCAAACCAACTGCAGGTGATGGCCGGGGTAGCCCTCGTGCAGCGCGGTGATGGGCAGCTTGGCCCAGTAGTGGCCGCGCAGCTTCTGCTCCTGCTGCTCCGGCGGCGCGTTCGGGTCGACCGGGGTCACCCAAAAGATGCCCTCATGTTTCTCCTCCAGGATGCCCGGGGGGTTGTAGGCGGCATAGGGCAGGAACATCCGCTGGAACGGTGGAGTCTCGACGATGCGCAGCGACTCGCCCCCGGGGATGGTGGCGATGTCGTGCTCGATCACGAAGCGTCGGGCGGCCTCCATGCTCTCCTGGTAGGCCGCCAGCAGGCCCTCGGCGGTGGGATGATCGGCCTTGGCCTCTTCCAGCAGCTCACGGGCGCTCTTGTGGGGGTCGATCTCGCGGGCCACGGCGCCGAGTTGGGCCTGGGTCTCGTGGAACAGCTTCCAGCCGGTGGCCAGCAGTTGATCGGCGTCGTAGTCGACCAGGTGCTCCTCGCGCAGGATCTCGTCGAAGAGCTCTTTGCCGGCGGCAAAGTCGCCGGCGGCGTGGGGCAGCACCTCGGTTTGCAGGAAGCCGATATACTGCTGGATGGCCGCGACCGCGGCCTGGCCGGCGGCCTGCAGCTCGGCCAGGAGATCGGGAGCCGCCTGGGCGGCGATGCCCGGCAGCAGCCCGGTGAACAGGCCGATGCCCTGCTCGGCCTGCTGGACGGCCAGCTCGGCCCAGAGCGGCGGCACGCGCGATGGGACCAGGTTGGCCATTCCCTCGCGCAGCACCCGCGGCGTCTCGCGCACCCGTCCGAGCGCCGAGCGCAGCCGCTGCGGCAGCGGGGCAAAGTCGCGCACGATCAACATAAAGATGCCGCCGAGGGCCTCGCCGATGTACCCGCCTGGGTCGCGCAGATAGTCCTGGGTCTTTTCGTCGCGCCGGATCATGGCCCGCAGGATGTGCCGCATCAGCGCGTGGTCGGCAGCGGCATCCAGGGAGAAACCGGATATGTCCATGGCCTCCATCTCGGCCAGGGAGTCCTTGATGGTCCGCCGCAGGGCCTCCAGGCCGTCCGGCGTATTGTCGGAGAGCCGGTCGTCCCAGCGGTGCTCGCCCATCTGTGTGGCCCCCACCGGGGCCAGCTCCAGCAGGCGGTAGAGCCCCTCTTCGGCGCGTTTGTAAAAGGTCGCTTCGCTTGTCATTGTCTTCTCCTCTCTGGACGCTCACTCCAGGTACAGGCGGTGGGATCGGATATACTCGGCTACCGGGTCGGGAACCAGGTAGCGGATCGGCAGCCCGCTGCGCACCCGCCGACGCAGCTCGGTGCTGGAGATTTCCAGGCGCGGGCCCTCCAGGAAGATGGTGCGGTCCCGCAACAGGGGTAGCTGGAGGAAGAGGTTGCGCGGGTCAAAGTTGCAGCCCGGCCGCTCGAAGACCACCAGGCGGCACATGGTGATCAGCCGCTCGGGCTCTCTCCAGTGCGGCAACTCGGCCAGGGCGTCGACGCCCAGGATAAAGAAGAGTTCGCTGCCGCGGGGGCAGCGCTCCCGCAGCGCAGCCATAGTATCGACGGTGTAGGACGGGCCGGGGCGCTCGTACTCGATGCGCGACAGGGTAAAGGCCGCGTTATCGACGATGGCCCGCTCCAGCATGGCGGCGCGGTGCTCCGGGGTGGTGGTGTGCTGGTTCTGGCGCAGGGGCTGCAGCCGGGCCGGAACCAGCAGGACGGTATCCAGCTCCAGGCGCACGCGGGCCTCCTCGGCGATCGCCAGGTGGCCGTAGTGCACCGGGTCAAACGTTCCGCCGAGGACGCCGATCTTGGGAGCCACGGGTTTCTCCTTAGGGATCGTAGTGATGCCGCCAGGCTTGCCAGCGCACCCGCAGGAGGTCGCGGGCCATGCGCCAGGAGTCGCGCAGCGGGTGCACGCGGCTATGCCGCCCATAGGTCCAGTGCACCGGCACCTCGACGATGCGGTAGCCCAGCCGGCGGGCCCGGTACAGCAACTCGACATCGAAGCCCCAACCGCCCATTCCCTGGCGGGAAAAGAGCGGCCCGACCGCCTCACGGCGAAAGCCCTTGAATCCGCACTGCGTATCCTGGATACCCGGCAGGAGCAAGAGGCGCACCATGAGGTTATAGACCCGGCCCATGAGGTGGCGGTAGGCCGGCTCTTGGTAGCGGGCCGCGCCCGGGGCCTCGCGCGAGGCGATGGCGACTTCGGCCTCCTCCAGGGCCGGCAGGAAACGCGGCAGGTCGCTGATGGGCACCGACAGGTCGGCATCGCAGAGGAAACAGAAGCGCCCCCGGGCGGCCTGCATGCCGTGGCGCACGGCGTAGCCCTTGCCGCCGTGTTCCAGGCTCAATAGGCGCAGCCGAGGTTCTTGCCGGGCAAACCCCCGGACGATCTCTGCCGTGCCGTCGGCGCTGCCGTCATCGGCGACGAGCGTTTCCCAGGAAAAGGGCTGTTCACCCAGGAATCCCAACACCTGGGGCAGGGTGTCCGGTAGACGGCGCTCCTCGTTGTAAGCCGGGATCACCAGGGAGACAGCGGGCTCGTTCACAGATGCTCCTCGAGAGCCGCTCTTGGCGGAGCAGCCTCCCGATGTCCCGCGCCGTCCACCCGGCGCGGGACATTCCCGGGTTCGCCTCCGCAAAGACGCGGGCCTATTATACTTGAGGGCAAGGCGCGTGTCAAAAGGAGCACTAGGGCACTACTGGCGTTCCCGCAGCCAACGTTCCCGCATGCGGCGGGCACGCTTCTGGGCCGGCGCCGGCAGGCGCTGCACCAGGCGCTCGGCCAGGCCGGCCAGGGCCCGGCCGGCCTCTTTGCTCCCCACCAGTTCCTCCACGGCCCCCAGCAGCGCCAGCAGCGCGGCGGCCTGGCCGACGCTCATCGTCAGCGGAATGCGCTCCCCCCGCGCCAACAGCCCCTCCTCCACCTGCGGCAGGCGGCCAAGCTGGCCAAGCCGCTCCTCCAGCGCCATCACCTGATCCAGGAGCACCTCAACCGCCCCCGGCGCGAGTCGCTCACCACAGGCTGCGCGCACCACCGGGTCGGCCAGCACCTCATCCAGCAGGGCGGTGTCCGCGGCGCTGAGCAGCAGCCGCTGCCGCAGGGACAACTGCCCGTAGGCGGCAGACCATTCTTCCAGGTTAAAGACCACGTTCTGGGGCACGGGCCCGCGTCCATAACGCGAGAGCGTCTCCAGCAGCGCCTCGTGGCGCTCGCCGCGCTGCAGCGCCCGCTGCCAGGCCGGCCGCGTCAGGTGGTACCGGCTGACCCGGTCCCGGCCGGCTCGCTCGGCGCAGCCCTCCAGCACAAAGACGGCGTAGGGCGCGGCTTCCGGAGGCACCCAGACATCAAAGGTGCCCTCGACCATGATGGGTTCCTCCGGCAGCGGCGGCAGGCCGGTCCCCGGGTGCAGCAGGGCCTGCCCCAACGCCGTAACCCGAAAGGCCAGCCCGTGGACCGGCGATTCGCCCAGCTCCACCGCGCCCAGCCAGTAGAGCGGGCCCTGGATCAACGCGCGCAGGTAGCGCCCTTCGACCTCGTTCCAGGAGGTGACCCCCTCCAGCCAGACCCCGCTTTCGCGCCGGCGCACGCGCAGGCGGCTGCCGGCCCCGCCGGGGCGCAGAAACTCGGGGTCGACGGACTCGATCATCTGTACCCATTTCCCCAGCGCCAGCCACGTCTCCCCGGGGCACGCCGCCAGGTGGCGCAGCACCTTGCCGCGGGCGATGGAAGTGTCCGCCGCCCAGGGACGCTCCACCAGCAGTTCGGGGATGTGGGCCAACTCGTCCCAGGAGGTATGCTCGCTCCAGGCCTGGAAGAGCACCTGGGTGCGCATCGCCGGCGCGGCCCGCAGCCACTGCGGGGCCTCGGCAGTGGGGCGCAGCGCGCCCTCGATGTCGGGCGCCGCCAGGCGCGCCTGGCGGGCCACCTGCAGCAGGCAGCTTTGGTAGAAATCCAGGGGCAGCACGATCTCCCGCAGCGATTGCCGGATGCTGGCGTACTGGCCGTCCTCGTTCGGTGTGTGGGTCTCGCGGCGTAGCAGAGCCAGCAGGACGGCCATGTCGCGGTGCAGCGATAGGTCCAGCGGGATCGGCTCGACCTCCTCGGCGGGAAGGGTCGGCAGCAGCTCCTCCGGCCGGGCACGGGGGACGCGCGGCAGGAAGGGCCACAGCTCCGCGGGGACAAAGAAGGCCGGCCCGCGGTAGTCCTCCCAGGCCGACATAGCCCGGAAGAGCAACCCGCGGCGATGCAGCCGCTCCAGCGGGTTGAGCGCGCCCCAGTCGTCCGGGGCCATATCGGCGGAGCGCAGCGGGCCGTAGGTGCGGGTCAGCGTGGGCGCCGGCAGGCGGCCCCCAGCGGCCAGCAACTGGCGCAGCAGGTCGCGTTCCTCGCGGTCCAGGAGGCGCAACACAGCCTGGACGGCCTCCTCCTGGGACATCTTCTCCAGCAGTCCCGCGGCCAGGCCGGGCCGGCCGGCCTTTTCGGCGTCGTCCACCCCCCAGGTGCGGGCCATCTCCCGCAGCAGGCCGGTGGGCGTGTTCTCCAGCGCCTCGCGTAGTGTGTTCATGGCTATATTATAACAGGTTTTCGGGGGATAGCGCAACAAATAGGACGACACGGGGCGCGCGCCATTTGTGTAGAGGGGCTGGCGCGTGTTTGCTCAATCCCCCCCCCCCGCACGCGGGGGGGAAAACGCAAAGTAATGCTCCTCTCATAGCTCACTTTTGCTCCCAGCGGACCAAGCGGTACTCCGAGAGGCTCTCCTTGTCGAAGGCAAAAAAGTACACGGCCCCCCCGCGCACCTGGACGTCGTACCGGCTCGCGGCGATCGTCAGCTCGGCCAGCAGAAGCCCCCGGCGGGAGTATAGCCGCACGCGCGTGGTGTAGGTGCCCCCGCCCCCGGGATCGGCGATGGTGAAGATTTGGCCCGCGGTGTCGATGTCGGCGATGTACTCGCCAGCCGGCAGTTGGTAGAGGCGCTCCCCGCGCTCGTTGTAGAGGTAGGTGGGACCATCGTTCTGCCAACCCCAGGCGATGTAGGCCCTTCCGCTGGGCGCCAGCATCCCGGGCACGGCGCGGGCCTTTTGCTCTTCCTCCGACCAAGTCCCCTGCCTGTTCCCCAGCGGCGCCACCACCCACGGGTAGGGGTCCCACTCGATCTGCGGGGCGTTGGGCAGGTCGGCGATGCCCTGCACCCAGAGCGTCCCCTCCTTGTCCAGGACCATGACGTCGGGGTAGACATCCAGCCAGGAGGGCTCGGCATACTTCCGCGTCAGCCGGCCCTGGGCGTCGAAGCAGTGGATCTGGTAGTCCATGTTGACCCCGACCATACAGACCTCGCCGGCGCCGTTGGCGGCGAGGTGCCAGGCCTCCGTTCCCGAGTAGGGGATGCTGCGGACGAATCGCCCCTGGGGGTCGAACTCCACCATGCGGCCGTTGATGCGGTCGGCGATGTGGATGTTGCCCTGCTCGTCCACGGCGTAGCGCGAGGCCCACCCGCCGTAGCCGCAGCACTCGGGGGGCGGCGAGATGTAGCCGATCTCCCCGTCGCCGCTGCCCACGGGGGCGGTGAACACGGTGGTCGAGATGTACTCCACCCGCTGCTCGGGAGGGGCGGCCTTCCATCCCAGCACGATCGGCGGCGGGGCAGGCGTGGCCGTGGGCACGAAAAAGGGCACGTCGGTAGGCGAGAGGTGCTTGGGGATGCCGCGGGTCGGCACCGGCGTGCGGGTCGGCGGCCAGGGGTAGGCGGTGGGGCCGGCCGGTTTGGGGAGGGCGCTCGGGGCCGGGGATACCGCGGTCACCGAGACCGTGGGCCGGGTCGTGGCCGCCAGCCGGCCGGGCCCACAGGCGGCCGGCGCCAGGGCCAGCAGGAACACCATGAGGATCAGAGCGCCGCGATTGCTCACCGCACACCTCCTCCCAGCCCAGGGGACTGGTATGTGGCCATCCTACCACCAGGAGCCCCCCACGCTGGACGCTTCCCCTACGGCTCCTCTACAGGGAAGCCCTCTTGTCTACCACAAAGGCGCCAAGGCACGAGGAGAACCTGTTTGCCTGCCCATGAGGGGGCCAGGGTACATAGCCTTCTTCGTGTCTTTGTGTCTCTGGTCGCCACCTCTTTGTGTCTTCGTGATCACGGCCCCCTCTCGGCCTTGGTGGTGACGATGCTGACGACCTTTCCCGGCACGACGATGACCTGGCGCACCGCCCGCCCGGCCAGGGCGCGCCGCACGGGGGGGGAGGCCAGCGCCGCGCCGCGGACGGCTTCCTCGGCGGCGCCGGCCGGCACGGCGATGCGGTCGCGCACCCGCCCATCGATCTGGACGACGACGGTGATCTCGGCCGGCCGGGCAATCTCCGGATCGTACTCCGGCCAGCGCTGGTGGTGCACGCTGCCGGCCTCGCCCCACAGGTGCCAGGACTCCTCGGCGACAAAGGGCGCTATGGGTGCCAGCAGCAGCAACAGCGCCCGGCGCGCCTCGCGGAAGGCCGGCGAGTCGCCGTGGCGCAGGCGGTGCTCCTCCAGCATGCCGGAAAAGGCCATCAGCGCGCTGATGGCCGTGTTGTAGCGCATGGCCTCGACCTCGGCGGTGACCTCGGCGATGGCGCGGTGCATGGCCTGCCGGATGGTTGCGTCGGCTTCCGGCGCGGCCGGACGCTCCTCCCCCGGCCGGGCCAACCGCCAGACCCGCTCGTGGAAGCGCCGGACGCCCTCGATGTGCTGCGGCGTCGCACCGTCCTCCTCCACCTCCCAGACGACGTTGGCCTCGAACGGCCCCATGAACAGCAGGTGCAGGCGGGTGACGTCGGCGCCGTAGCGCTCCACGACGCTGTCCGGGGTGACGATATTGCCGCGCGACTTGCTCATGCGCTCCGGCCGGCCGTCCTTCGGGTCGCGGATGTGCAGCACGCCCTGGCTGCGCAGCACCGGGAAGGGCTCGCGGAAGGGCACCATCCCGGCATCGGCCAGCACCTTGGTGAAGAAGCGCGAGTACAGCAGGTGGCCGACGGCGTGCTCGACGCCGCCCAGGTACAGGTCCACCGGCAGCCAGCGGGCAACCTGCTGGGGATCGAAAGGCCGGTTCTCCTCGTGGGGGCTGGCGAAGCGCAGGTAGTACCAGGAGGAGCAGATGAAGCCGGTCAGGGTATCGGTCTCGCGCTCGGCCGGGCCACCGCAGCGCGGGCAGGCCGAGCGCACAAACTCGGGCACGTTGGCCAGCGGGGCGCGGCCGTCGCCCCGCGGGCGGTAGTCGGGGATGGGGGGCAGGCGCACCGGCAGCTCCTCCTCGGGCACCGGCACCTCGCCGCAGGCCGGGCAGTGGACGATGGGGATGGGGGCGCCCCAGTAGCGCTGGCGCGAGACCAACCAATCGCGCAGGCGGTAGTGCACCGCCGGCCGGCCGCGGCCCTCCTCCTCCAGCCAGCGGACGATGGCCGCCCGGGCCTCCTCGGAGGGCATGCCGTCGAAGCGCCCGGAGCCGACCATCGTCCCCGGGCCGGTGTGGGCCTCCTCCAGGGGGCTGCCGTCCCAGCCGGGCGGGGCGATCACCACGGGGGCCGGCAGGCCGTAGCGTTTGGCAAAGGCGAAATCGCGCGTGTCGTGGGCCGGCACGGCCATCACCGCCCCGCTGCCGTGGCCGGCCACGACATAGTCGGCCACCCAGATGGGGGCACGCCGGCCGTCGGGCAGGACGGCCTCGGCCCCGGTGGGCACGCCGTCCGGCTCGCGGGCCTGGCGCTCGGCGTCGCGGCGCCCGCGGGACCGGGCGATATAGGACTCCACCGCGGCACGGTTCTCCGGTCCGGCCAGGGTCGTGGCCAGCGGGTGTTCCGGGGCCAGGGCGAAGAAAGTGATGCCGAAGAAGGTGTCGGGCCGGGTGGTGAAGACGGTGATCTCCTCGCTGCGCCCGGCGATGGGGAAGGTGATCTCCACCCCTGCGCTGCGGCCGATCCAGTTGCGCTGCATGGCGACGACCGACTCGGGCCAGTCCAATTCTTCCAGGCTGCACAGCAGCTCCTCGGCATAGGCGGTGATGCGCATGAACCACTGGGCGCGCGGGCGCCGGACCACCGGCCTGTGGCAGCGCCAGCAGGCACCGTCCTCGATCTCCTCGTCGGCCAGGACGGTCTGGCAGGTATCGCACCAGTTGACCGGCGCGGAGGCGCGGTAGGCCAGGCCGCGGTGGTAGCACAACAGGAAGAGCCACTGCGTCCAGCGGTAGTAGTCTGGGCTGCTGGAGTTGATCTCGCGCTCCCAGTCGTAAGAGCAGCCCAGCAGGTCCAACTGTCGGCGGTAGTTAGCGGCATAGGCGGCGGTGGACTCGGCGGGGTGGGTGCCCTGGGCAATGGCCTCGTTCTCGGCCGGCAGACCGAAGGCGTCCCAGCCCATGGGGCGCAGCACGGCCTTGCCGCGCATGCGCTGGTAGCGGGCCACCACGTCGCCGGGGACATAGTTGCGGCCGTGGCCCACGCTCAGGCCGTAGCCGGAGGGGTAGGGGAAAAAGTCCAGACAGTAGAAAGTCTCCTGGCCGTCCTGGGGGACGGGGGTGCGGTAGGTATGTTGCTCGGCCCACCGGGCGCGCCAGCGGGCCTCAACGGTATGGAAATCATAGGGTGTCATGGGAAACCTCCTCGATCATCTGCCAGGCCCAAAGATATAGGATGCAAGGGGCAAGACAGACGACGAGTTCACCGGAGGGTGTTGAGAATCCCCCCCGGGAAAGCACCTCCTGGCGTTGGTAGTTGGCTCCTGGCGCGGACATCGCTGCTCCTCATGCTTTGGAGCGCGGCAACATGGCTGCTGGCCAAAAAAAAGGGCCCCCCGTTTGGGAGGCCCTGCAATATGCTGGTGCGTGCTGCCGTCTTGGGACGCCTCCCAAACGCCGCTAGCCCCTCCCAAGGAGGAGCAGGCCGTTCAAAAGAGCGCGCCCACGACATGCAACCATCTCGATCTCCGATCGAACTGGGTCCATTATATCATAAACATACGAAAACGCAAGTCGGCCCGCCTTCTGCCGGGCCCGGCGGCCCGTTGCCCCTACCGCGGTTTGGAGTCGACCTCCTGGAGGATCTGCTGCACCTGCTGCAACGTCTCCTGCAGGGCCTGGTCGACCGAGACCCGCCGGCCGGTCACGTTATAGAGCAGGTTCTCTAGGGGATCCCACAGGAGCTGCTCGCGGGCCGTCACCGGCCGCGGCCGGCCCATCCCGGCCTGCTGTTCGAAAGCGGCGAGCAGCGGGGCACTGCTCAGATCGATCGCCTGCCAGGTGGGGATCGTGGAAAAGTTGGCGGCCAGGGCCCCCTGGCACTCCGGGCCTCCCAGGAAACGCAGTAGCTCCAGCACATCCTGGGGATGCTCGGCCATACGCCCGGGGTTGACCATGAGCACATGGTAGCCCACCAGGGGACTAGGCCAGGACTGGGTCTGATCGAGCATGGGCAGGAGAGCCACGCCCAGACGGTCGCTGCCCAGGGCGCGCCGGTAGTCGGCCAGGGCCCAGGAGCCGTTCACCAGCATGGCCACCGACCCGCCCTTGAAGCGGGCATCGGCCTCGCCGTACGAGTCCGGGGCCACGACCCCCGGCGACTCGCGGACCTGCTGCAGCCAGTCCAGCCAGGCGCGGAATTCGACCGTATCCAGGGCCGGCCGACCGGTGCCGTCGAGCAGTTGGCCGCCAAAGGCGTACAGGTAGCCCACGGTGGTGTAGAAGCTCAGCGGAAAGGCCAGGCCGGCCTGCTCCGGCGATGTCCAGGTAGAAGCCAACTCCAGCAGACGGTTGGTCGTCGTCGGGGGGGTCCCGACATAGTCTCGGTTATAGTAGAGGGCCACGGTCTCGGCCGCATAGGGCACGGCGTAAAGCTGGCCGCCGCTCTTGACCCCTTCCAGGGCAAAGGGGTAAAAGCTCTGCCAGTACTCGACCGGCAGCAGGTCGGACAGCGGCACGATGGTCTGGCGCTGGGCCAGCGGGCCGATCCAGTGGCTGCGCCCGATCAGCAGGTCGGGTCCCTCCCCCGTGGTGACAGCCTCTTCGTACTCGGTGGCGATGCTCTCCACGGGGACCCGGCGCAGGCGGACGGTGACCCCCGGATGCCGCTGCTGATAGGACTGCAACATGCCGCGGAGCAGGGCCTCTTCCTCCACCCCCCAGGAGTGCCAGACCGTGAGGTTCACGGACAAAGGCGCGGGGCTCGGCTCTGGACTGGGGACCAAAGGGGGCGAAGGCACGGCCGTTGGAGCGGCCGTGGGCGCGCAGGCGGCCCCGGCCAGGAGCAGGGCCAGCAGCACAAGGTAGGCTTTGGCCCGGCGCGGCCCAAAGCTGAACCGCCGAGGGTGTGCAGGGTCCCCGTATTTTCCGCCGCCATGCCCATTGTTCATCCTGCTCTCTCGCTCCGCGGCCAAGGACCGCCCATGTGCCGGGAAACCTTGCTTCTCGAGGCCGGCCCCTATCACAGGCCCGGCCGCTGCCGGTACTATAGCGTAGGGACATTGTTCTGTCAACTCGGGCGACGATCCCGGCAGGGTCGCATGATGCGCCGGTGGTCTGGGCGTTTGTAGGGCGAACCTGGCAGCCGCCCCTGTCGGGCAGTCCTTCCGCCCCTGCCGAGCGAACATAGCGCGGCCCCGACGCCCCCAGCCCCCGGCTACCGGGCACTCCCCGCGGCCGTCCCGGAGGGTAGACTTGCAAGCTCCAGGCCATTGGACAAACCGCGGACTCCATTGTATAATGGGGCCGTTTGCGTCACCACCAGACATCGAGGTCTGCATGGAAAACGCACTGGGTCCAACTTTCGGACAAGTTCGGACACCGTGACACGTGGGGAAGATCCGCTGTACGGTGTCCCTTTTACTTTTTCAGGGCCGGCAGCACTACTCAGGAGGGTTCGATGCGCGAAATAGGAGCCAATGTGATCGCCGAGACTGTGGCCCGCCTCTGCATGGAGGCCAACTTTGACCTGGGCCGGGACGTGGAACATGCCCTGGAGCAGGCCGTCGTGGTGGAGGAATCAGAAGTGGGCCGGGGCGTGCTGCAGCAAATCCTGGAGAACGCCCGTATCGCCCGCCAGGAAGAGATGCCCATCTGCCAGGACTGCGGCCTGGCCGTCGTCTTTCTCGACCTGGGCCAGGACGTGCACATCGTCGGCGGCGACCTCTACGCCGCGGTCAACGAGGGGGTCCGCCGGGGCTACAAGGAGGGCTACCTGCGCAAGTCGTCCGTGCGCCAGCCTTTTTCCGCCCGTATCAACACCGGCGATAACACGCCGGCGATCATCCACACGCGCATCGTGCCGGGGGAGCAACTGCACATCACCGTCGCCCCCAAGGGCGGCGGAAGCGAGAACATGAGCCGGCTGGCCATGCTCACACCGGCGGCAGGGCGCAAGGGGGTAGCCGACTTTGTCGTCAGGGCCGTAGACGAGGCCGGCGCCAACCCCTGCCCGCCCATCGTCGTGGGAGTCGGCGTGGGCGGGACGATGGAGCGGGTCGCCTACCTGGCCAAACATGCCCTGCTGCGCGAACTGGGCACGCCCAACCCGGACCCCGAGCTGGACGAACTGGAGCGCGAGCTGCTGGAGCGCATCAACAAGCTGGGCATCGGCCCGCAGGGCTTTGGCGGGCGGATGACGGCCCTGGCGGTGCACATCGAGGCCGAGCCATGCCACATTGCCAGCTTGCCGGCCGCGGTCAACATCCAGTGCCACGCTGCCCGGCACAAGGAGGCAATCCTGTAGCCCTGCCGCCGGTCGAGCCGGCGCCCGATCCAAGACGGGAAAAGGGAGAGCGGGGGACGGGGAGATTAGGAAAAGAAACGGACAAGGAGGCTGCTGTGAAAGAGATAACGACGCCTTTGACCGAAGAAACGATCGCCGACCTGCGCGCCGGCGACCAGGTGTTGATCACCGGCACCATCTATGTGGGCCGCGACGCCGCACACAAGCGGCTGGTGGCGCTTTTGGAAACGGGGCAGGAATTGCCCTTTGACCCGCAGGGCCAGATCATCTACTACATGGGCCCGGCGCCGGCCAAGCCGGGCCACGTCTCGGGGTCGGCCGGCCCCACGACCAGCTATCGGATGGACCCCTACACCCCGGCCATGCTCCGGGCCGGCCTCAAGGGCATGATCGGCAAGGGCAACCGCTCGGCCGCCGTGCGCCAGGCCATCCAGGAGTACCGCGCCGTCTACTTTGCCGCCATCGGCGGGGCCGGGGCGCTGATCGCCAAGTCCATCGTCGGGCAGGAGGTCATCGCCTACCCCGATCTGGGGGCCGAGGCCCTCCTGCGGCTGCAGGTGGTCAAGTTCCCGGCGATCGTCGTCAACGACATCTATGGCGGCGACGCCTACGAGGATGGGAAAAAGCTGTATCGTACAGAATAGCCCCGCATGCCCCCGGCTCCGCCGCCATATCAAGCGCGACGGAGGGGCGGTGGAAGAATCAAGGAGTGCAACACTATGCGCGTGACACTGAATCGGGCCAAGCTCCGGAACGATATCCTCAAGCGGGTGGAGGAGCTAAGCGACCAGGACATCATGGCCTGCTACCAGTGCGGCAACTGCTCGGCCGGCTGTCCGGCGGCCGGGGCCATGGACCTGCTCCCCAACCAGATCATCCGCCTGCTGCAGATGGGGATGATCGAGGAGGCCCTGTCTGCGCGGGCCATCTGGTACTGCGCCACCTGCCTGCAGTGCGAGTCGCGCTGCCCCAAGGGCATCGACCTCTCCCGGCTCACCGAGGCCTTGCGCACGCTGGCCATGGAGAAGGGCATCCGGCATATCGACATCGAGGAGCTGCCCGAAGAGGTGCTGGCCGAGATGCCGCAGCAGGCGTTTATCGGGGGGTTCCGCAAGTATCGGATCTAGAGGGATGGGTATCGGGCGCCGGTCATCAGCTCTCGGCTCTCGGAACTCGGCCCATTGCGGCCCGAGGCACTGAAATTGATCACTGAAAACTGAAACTTTGACGAGGAGCCCATGATGGAAATCGCCTATTTCCCCGGCTGTACTCTGAGCACCAAGGCTACAGGTCTCGACCGTTCGGCCCGGGCTTCCCTGGCGGCGTTGGGCATCACGCTGCAAGAGATCCCCGACTGGAACTGCTGCGGGGCGGCCTTTCCCCTGACCAACGACGACCTGCGGCTGGCCGGCCCGGTGCGCAACCTGGTCCAGGCCCACAAGATGGGCTCCGCAAAGCTCCTGGCGCTCTGTTCCACCTGCTACAACGTCACCAAGCGGGCCAACCGGGCGATGCGCGACGACGCCGCGCGGCGCGAGCGGGTCAACTTTTTCATCGAGGCCGAGTACGACGGCCAGGTGGAGGTGGTGCACCTGCTGGACCTGCTGCGCGACCAGTTGGGTTTCGACGCCCTGCGCGAGCGCGTCGTGCGGCCGTTGAGCGGGCTGAAGCTGGCCGCCTACTACGGCTGCTTCCTGCTGCGGCCGGCCGCTGAGATCGGACTGGACGATCCGGAGACACCGCGCATCTTTGAGGATTTCATCTCCGCCCTGGGGGCCGAACCCGTCGTCTATGCCCATCGCGGCGAGTGCTGCGGCTCCTACCTGGCCGTGGGCGCGCCCGACGTGGCCGTTGAGTCGTCCTACCGCATCCTCAACGCCGCCCGCCTGGCCGGCGCCGAGGCCATCGTCACCTCCTGCCCGCTGTGCCACTACAACCTGGACCGCCCGCAGCGCGAGATGGCGGTGCGCTACGGCGGTTTCCGTCCGCTCCCGGTCTTGTACATCACCCAGCTCTTGGGGATCGCGCTGGGCCTCGACAGCAGCGAGTTCGGGCTGGAAAAGCACTATGTGGACCCGCGGCCGCTGCTGGCGCGGGTGCCGGAGATGGCGGCGGCAGCGACCTAATCAGCCGCCTTCCCGCCCCGGCGCGAACTGTAAGATGCCGACTATCGCTCCAGCAAAAGGTTGAGAACGATGACCGAACAGCAAGGTATCCCTCGCGCCCTCATCATCGGCGGCGGCATCGCCGGCATGCAGGCCGCGCTGGACATCGCCAACGCCGGGTTCGAAGCCGTGCTGGTGGAGCGCAAGCCCTCCATCGGCGGGCACATGCTGCAGCTTTCGGAAACCTTCCCCACCCTGGACTGCGCCCAGTGCATCCTCACGCCGCGCACCGTGGAGGTGGGGCAGCACCCGCGCATCCGCCTGTACACCTACTCCGAGGTGGTGGGCTTGGAAGGCGAGCAGGGACACTTCCGCGTGCGCATCCGGCGCGCTCCGGCTTATGTCAATTGGGAATTGTGCACCGGCTGCGGCCTCTGCCAGGAAAAGTGCCCGGCCAAAGTAACCTCCGAGTTCGAGGAGCAGGTCGGCATCCGCAAAGCCATCTACACCCTTTCGCCGCAGGCGGTCCCCAAAAAGCCGGTGATCGACCGGGAGTCGTGCATCTACTTCCTGCGCGGCAAGTGCCGGGCCTGCGAAAAGCTCTGCCCGACACAGGCCATCGACTTTGAGCAGCAAGAGGCGTTCTTCGAGGAGGAGGTCGGTGCAATCATCGTGGCCGTCGGCTTTGGCCTGTACCCGCCGGAGCAGATCGGCGAGTACGGCGCCGGGCAGATTCCCGACGTGCTGACCGGGATGCAGTTCGAGCGGCTGCTTTCGGCCTCCGGCCCCACGGCCGGCCAGGTCCGCCGGCCCTCCGACGGCCAGGAGCCCCAGGAGGTGGTCTTTGTCCAGTGCGTGCGCTCGCGCGACCCCGAGCACGGCATGCCCTACTGCTCGCGCCTCTGCTGCATGTACACGGCCAAGCACGCCATGCTCTACAAGCACCGCGTGCATGGCGGCCAGGCCTATATCTTTTACATGGACATCCGCTCGGCCGGCAAGAACTATGAGGAGTTTGTCCAGCGGGCCATGGAGGAAGACGACGTCCTCTACATCCGCGGCAAGGTCTCCAGGCTGTTCCGGCAAAACGGCAAAGTGATGGTCTGGGGCGTGGATACGTTGACGGGAAAGCCCGTGGAGATCGCCGCCGATATGGTCGTGCTGGCCACGGCGATGGTCCCCGACCCCGCGGCCGGCGCGCTGGCTGCCACGCTGGGCATCGCCCTCGACGAGCACGGTTTCCTGCGCGAGGCGGAGAGCAACCTGCGGCCGATGGAGAGCAGCCGGCCGGGGATCTTTATCGCCGGGACGGCCCAGGCGCCCAAAGACATCCCGGATACGGTGGCCCAGGCCAGCGGGGCGGCGGCCAAGGTCTTGAGATTGTTCCAGAGGTGGAGCAAGGAGTAGAAATTCGAAATTCGGATTTCGAATTTGGCCTCGGAGGCACCTATGCGTCGTATCGGCGTCTTTGTCTGTCACTGCGGCTTCAACATCGCCGGCACCGTGGATGTGGAAAGGGTAGCCGAGGAGCTGCGGCATTACCCCCAGGTAGCTTTCGCCAACACCTACAAGTACATGTGCTCGCAGCCGGGGCAAGACCTGATCCGGCAGTCCATCGCCGAGCAGAACCTGGACGGGATCATCGTCGCCGCCTGCTCGCCGGCCATGCACGAGGCCACCTTCCGCAAGGCCAGCGCCTCCGCCGGCCTGAACCCCTACCTGTGCGAGATCGCCAACATCCGCGAGCAGTGCTCCTGGGTGCACCAGGCCGTCCCGGAATTGGCCACGGCGAAGGCCGCCGACATCGTCCGCACTATGGTGGAAAAGGCCGTGGGCGACGAGGCCCTCGAACCGCTCTCCACGCCGGTCAACCGCCGCGCCCTGGTGCTGGGCGGGGGCATCGCCGGCCTACAGGCCGCGTTGGACATCGCCGACTCCGGCTATCCCGTCGTCCTGGTGGAAAAGGGCGACCATCTGGGGGGCAAGGTGGCCGAGTTGTCCGGCGTCTACCTGAACTTCCGGGGCGGGCCGGAAGTCATCCGGGACAAGGTCCGCGCCGTGGAGAACCATCCGCAGATCACCGTCCAGCTACAGACGGAGCTGGCCTCCCTGGAAGGGTACGTCGGCAACTTCCAGGCCAAGCTCAAGCCGGCCGGCGCACCCGACAGCGCGGCCGGCCCGCCGCTAGAGGTCGGCGCCCTGGTGGTGGCCACCGGGTTCGATCTCTACCCGCTGCCGCTCCTGGGCGAGTACGGCGCCGGGCAGTACCCGGATGTCGTCAGCGGCCTGGAGATGGAGCGCATGCTGGCCGACCCCGGCGGGCTGCGCCGTCCCTCCGATGGGCGCACCCCCCGGGAGGTGGTCTTTGTCCAGTGCGTGCGCTCGCGCGACCCCGAGCGCGGCATGCCCTACTGCTCGCGCATCTGCTGCATGTACACGGCCAAACAGGCCCGCCTGCTGAAGCAGCGCGTGCCCGACAGCCAGGCCTATGTCTTTTACATCGACATCCGCTCGGCCGGCAAGGGCTACGAGGAGTTTGTCCAGGACGCCATGCAGCAGGACGGCATCCTCTACATCCGCGGGCGCGTGGCCAAGGTCTTTCCCCAGGGCGACAAGACGGTCGTCTGGGGCGTGGACACGCTGAGCGGCGAGGTGGTGGAGGTGGCCGCGGACCTGGTGGTGCTGGCCACAGCCGCCGTGCCCGGCGAGGGGGCGCTGGAGCTGGCCCAGCGGCTGCGCATCGCCACCGATCCCTACGGCTTCTTCAGCGAGGCCCATCCCAAGCTGCGGCCGGTGGAGAGCCTGACGGCCGGCATCTACCTGGCCGGCGCGGCTCAGGCGCCCAAGGACATCCCCGATACCGTGGCCATGGCCAGCGGCGCCGCGGCCAAGGTGCTGACGCTCTTTTCCCAGGAGAAATTGGTCCAGGAACCGACCGTCGCCTACGTCATCGAGGAGATCTGCGCCGGCTGCGGGCAGTGTATCAACGCCTGCCCCTACGGGGCCCGCACCATCGACGAGCGGCGGCACGTGGCCGTGGTCAACCCGGCCCTCTGCCAATACTGCGGGGCCTGCGTGGCGGCCTGTCCCAACAAGGCCTCGCAGATCCACAACTGGACGGCGGACCAGGTCTTGGCCATGATCAATGCGCTCGATTTGTAGTTGGAGGTTGGAGGTTAGAAGTTGGAAGTTAGAAGTTGGAAGTTGGATAGCCAACGTGCCTTTCCCGGCCGGGGTCCAAGCTCCCACACCGGACGCCGACCTGCGACCTCCGACATCTAACCTCTAACCTCTAATATCCAGCATCCACGCTCCACAAGATACCACCATGACGACCGGAACGAGCAGGAAGACAATCCAGAGCACCTCGCTCGTAAGCCGCCTCTCCACATGGGCGGCCGGCCTGCTGCTGGTCGTCGCGCTGGGGGCCTGCCTGGTGGCGCCCTTCCTGGCCATCTACCAGGCGCGACAGCCCTTCCCGGGCTTCTCCGTGGAGCCGGACCTGGTCATCCGCCGGATGATGCGCCCCAACTGGGCCGGCCGACCCCTCCTGGAGTTGGTAGAGGGCCGGCCCTGGTATATCGCTTCCGTGGACCACACGGCGGTGCGTCGGGCCGCCGAACTGTACGCGGCCCTGGAGGACCAGACCCTGGGCCGGGCCGTCACCTACACTGTGAGCCCCCTGGCGGCGAAAGAGGCGACCCTCCAGGTTCAGATCCCCCTGGAGCAGTTCTCGGCCTCGGACATGCTGCTGCTCTTCTGGGGGCCCTACTTTGTGGCCCTGGCCTACCTGGTGTGCGGGCTGTGGATCTTTCGAGCCCGGCGAGACGAGCCGGCCGGCCGAGCCTGCGCCATCGCCTGCGCCGCCGCCGCCCTGGCGCTCGGCCTGGCTTTTGACACGCTCTGGGGCCAGCACCTGTATCGCCTGTGGGCGGCCGGCCTGCCGCTGGTCGCCGCCGGGACGATGCACATAGCGCTGGTCTTTCCGGGGCCGCTGCCGCTAACCCGCCGCGCGCCGGGCGTGGTCATCGTTCCCTACCTGCTCGCGGCCGGCCTGGTCGGCTGGGGGCAGACCCTGGTGGCCTTCACAATCCCCTCCTTCCTGGCCTATCTCCCCTTCTGGAAACCAGCCTTTGCCCTGGTTGGCGCCGCCGTGCTCCTCCTCCTGGGGAGCTTGCTGTACGCCCGGCGCACCGGCAGCAGCGTCCTGGTGCGCCGGCAGGCCGGCAGCGTGCTGCTGGGGGGGATTGTGGCCTTTGTCCCGGCAACCGCCGGCATCGGCGCCATCCTGGCCCAGCTCGACCCCACCCCCTTCTTCCCGCTGATCTACCTGGCGCTGGCCGCCTTTCCCTTCGCCCTGACCTTTACCATTGCGCGCCGCAACCTCTTTACGATGGACCGGTCCCTCCAGAGGGGGTTAACCAACAGCCTCCTGGCCGCCCTGCTGGCCGGCCTCTACATCGCCCTGGTCTATCTCATCGGCCAATGGGCCTCCGGGTTCGTGCGCCCAGGCGACCCGCTGACGCTGGCCTTCCTGGTGCTCCTGGCGGCCTTCCTGGTCAGCCCGGGCCAACGCTACCTCGGCCGGCTCCTGGACCGCCTCCTGCACCGCGACCCACTCAACTTTCGGCAGGCCGTCCAGGAGTTCAGCAACTCGCTCTCCCAGGTGATCGACCTGGGGGAACTGAGCAGCCTGATCCTGCGGCGCGTGGTCCGCGCCCTGGGTCTGGACGCCGCTTCCCTCTATCTGTTCGATCCCTCGAGCGGCACCTACACCCTCTACGAGGCCTCGGGCGCGGTGGAGACCCGCAATGCCCCGGTCTTTGCCGAGACCGACGGGTTCATTCAGTTGCTGCGCGTCTCCCGCCGGGCCGTCCAGCGCTCCCCGGCGAACGGCGATGCGTTCGGCGCCCTCTCGGAAGAGGAGAAAGCCCGCGTCAACCGTCTCCGGGCCGTCCTCTTCCTGCCGCTCTCCACCAAGAACCGGCTGGTCGGCTGGCTCAACCTGGGGGCACGCGGCTCCGGGGAGCTGTATACGGCAGAGGAAACCGAACTGCTCGACGCCTTTGCCGATCGGGCCGCCGTGGCCATCGAGAACGCCCGCCTCTTTGCCGAGAGCAACCGTCGATTGGCCGAGCTGGCCGCGCTGAACGAGATCGGCGCAGCCATCAACTCTGCGCGCTCCCTGGAAGAGACGCTGGAGACCATCTACCGCGAGACCGGGCGGCTGATGGACGCCGCCAACCTGTACATCGCCCTGCACGACCCGGAGAGGGGGGAGGTCTCTTTCCCCCTGACCATGGAACGCGGCCAACGCCGGGCCGTGGCCCCTCGGCGCTTTGCCAATGGGCTCACCGAGCATATCCTGCGCACCCAACAGCCCCTGCTCATCGCCGAGCGGGTGGAGGAAAAGGTGCGCGGCCTGGGGCTGGACCTGATCGGCGAAGTGCCATACTCCTGGCTGGGCGTGCCCATCCTGCACGAAGGGCAGGCCAGGGGGGTCATCGCCGTGCAGAGCTTCGAACCCGACACGCCCTACGATATCGAGGACCTGACCATCCTGACGGCCATCGCCAACCAGGCGGCCATCGCCATCGAGAACGCCCGTCTGTATGAGCTGACCGACCAGGCCCTGGCCCGCCGGCTGGAGGAGATCACCGTCCTCTCCGACTTTGCCCGTACGCTGGCGGCGGTGGCCCTGAACCCGGCCCAGGTCGCCGAGCAGACCCTCTCCCGGGCTATCGATGCCCTCCAGGCGCAGGCCGGCGCCCTGGTGCACTACGACGAGGATCAGCAGTCCTTTGTCCTCCTGGCCCAGGCGCACTGGCACGACGGCCCCTCCTGGCGGGACACCTGGCGCACCCTGCTCCCCACCCTCCTGAGCACCGCCCCCAGCCCGCTGGTCTATCACTCCTTCGCCAACGCGCCCACGCCGGGGCCGCCCGTCCAGCTCCTCTGCCCCCTGATCCGCGAGGATACGCCCCTGGGCATCCTGCACCTGATCTTGCCCGAGCAGGCCGCCGTGGATGAGGAAAGGCTGCGCTTCCTGCGCTACCTGGCCGACCACGCCGCGATTGCCCTGGAAAATGCCCTGCTCTACCAGACCAAGGTGCAGCAGGGCGAAGTCCTGGACCGGCGGGCCCGCCACTTGGCCGAGATCCTGAACCTGAGCAATGTCCTGCGCGCCAACATGGACCTGGAGCAGATCCTGCAGTTCGTCGTGCGCGCCGTGCGCGAGACGCTGGGGTTCGAGATCGTCCTGATCAGCCTGCTGGACGAAAAAGACCCCACCCGCATGCGCCGGGCGATCGGTTCCGGGATCGAGCCCGACCTGTTCCGCCGCCTACAGGCGGAAAAGCTACCGTTGAACGTCTACGAGCAGATGCTGCGGCCGGAGCTGCGGATCGGTCACTCCTACCGGATCGGGCCCCAGGATACGGCAGCATGGGCGAGCATGCGCAACTTTTCCAGCCCCGATACGCTCACCCCGCCGCTGCACAACCGGCCCCAGGGGGAAGAGTCCGTGTGGCTGCTGACCCCACTGCGGGGGACCGCGGAACGGCTGCTGGGCGTGCTGACGGTCAGCTATGCTCGCGGCAAGGAAATGGACAACCTGGAAACGGTGGAGATATTGGAGATCATCGCCAACCAGGCCGCCGTGGCCATCGAGAACGCCCGGCTGTACCAGGCCCTACGGGAGGCCTACGAGACCAAGGGGGAGTTTCTCTCCATGGTGGCCCACGAACTACAGGTGCCGATGGGCACGCTGTGGGGCTATGCCGATCTGCTGGACAACGGGATCGCCAACGTCGACACCGGCACGCTGCGCGGGTTCATCCAGGTGCTCAAGGCCAATATCGGCCGGCTAGACGCCCTCATCCGCGACATGGTGGAGGTCAGCCGGGCCGAGGCCGGGGCCCTGCACCTGGCGCCGGCCCCCCTGGACATAGGCGAGGTGGTGCTGGAGAGCGCAGCCACCTTTCGCCCGCAGATCGAGCGCAAGGGACTGCGGCTTGTCTTGGACGTTCCGTTGGGGCTGGCGCCGGTGCTGGCCGACCGGGACTATATGGGCCAGGTCCTGGACAACCTGGTGAGCAACGCCCTGAAGTACACGCCGGCGCCGGGCGAGATCGCCATCACCGCGGCGGTGGTTCGCCGCGCCGAGGAGTTGGGCGGGCCCGGCCCTCGGCCGGGCGCCCTGCGCTATCCATGCCTCCTGCTCACGGTGCGCGATACAGGCATCGGCATCTTGCAGGCCGAACAGAAACGCGTCTTTACCCGCTTCTTTCGCTCGGACCACCCCGCGGTGCGGCAGGAGGCCGGAACGGGGCTGGGCCTGTACCTGGTGCGGCTCCTGGTGGAGGGCCAGGGGGGGCAGGTCTGGTTGGAGAGCGAGCCGGGGGAAGGAAGCCGGTTCTTCGTTGCGCTACCGTTAGCAGAGGCCGGGCAGAAATGATGGAAAACGCTCTGGAGACGCAGCATACAGGGTTCGAAGAACAAGGAAAGGGCGACTCGGACAGGGCTCCGCGCTCCTTGCCTGCGGTCCCTGGTCTCCCTATTTCAACGAGGCATGCGATGGGTGAAAGAAAACTCTCCAAGGACACCGTGGGTGCGGTACTGGTAGTAGGCGCCGGCATCGGGGGTATGCAAGCCTCTCTGGACCTGGCCAACTCGGGCTTCAAGGTCTACCTGGTGGACAGGGCTCCGGCCATCGGCGGGATTATGTCGATGCTGGACAAGACCTTTCCCACCAACGACTGCGCGATGTGCATTATGTCGCCCAAGCTGGTGGAGTGCGGCCGGCACCTGAACATCGAGATCATGACTATGGCCGAGTTGGAGGAGGTCTCCGGCGAGCCGGGGCGTATGACGGCCCGCGTCCGCCAGCATCCGCGCTTCGTCGACCTGCAAAAGTGCACCGGCTGCGGCGACTGCGCGGCGGTCTGCCCCATCGAGGTGTCCGACGAGTTCAACGCCGGCCTGGCCAAGCGCAAAGCCACCTACAAGCTCTACCCCCAGGCCACGCCGAACGCCTTTGCCATCGAGAAGCGCGGCACCGCCCCTTGCCGCCACGCCTGTCCCATCCATCAGCGGGCCGAGGGCTACATCGCCCTGATCCACGCCGGAAAATACGACGAGGCCTACCGCACCATCCTGGAGGACAACCCCTTCCCGGCCATCTGCGGGCGCATCTGCAACCACCGCTGCGAGGACGAGTGCACGCGGAACAAGGTCGATGAGCCTATCTCCATCATGCGCTTGAAGAGGTTCGTGGTGGACTGGATGTGGGAACATGGGAAGGAGGAAGGGACGGGGAGAGAGGGAGAGGGGCAGACGGGGGGCCAAGAGACGGGGAGTGAAGAGAAAACAATCCTGGGCAAAGTGGCCGTGGTCGGCGCGGGGCCGGCCGGCCTGACATGCGCCCAGGACCTGGCCCGGCTGGGCTACCAGGTTACCGTCTTCGAGGCGCTGCCCGTGGCCGGGGGGATGATGTCCGTGGGCATCCCCGAGTACCGCCTGCCGCGGGACATCATCCAGAAGGAGATCGAGGCCATCCTCGCCACCGGCGTCGAACTGCGCCTGAACAGCCGCGTGGAGAGCCTGGAGACCCTCTTCCAGGAGGGCTACCAGGCCGTCTTCCTGGCCGTGGGCGCGCACAGCGGCCGCAAGCTGCGCATCCCGGGGGCCGACCTGCCGGAGGTGCTGGTCAACACCACCTTCCTGCGCGATACGGCGCTGGGCCATGGGCCGGACCTCTCCGGCAAGCGCGTCTTTGTCGTCGGTGGGGGGAACGTGGCTATGGACTGCGCCCGCACCGCGGCGCGCCTGGGCGCCGCCCAGGTGACGGCGGCCTGCCTGGAGTCGTGCGACCTGATGCCGGCCCACCCCTGGGAGGTAGATGAAGCGCGGGAGGAAGGGGTCGAAATCCTGAACGCCTACAACTTCCTGGAGATCACCGAGCAGGATGGCCACGTCGGCGGGATGCGCTGCTGCCGGGTCGACTTCCGCTGCTTCCTGCCGGACGGCCGGCCGGACATGGACATCATCGAGGGCACGGAGCAGGTCATCCCGGCCGACGTGATCATCTTTGCCATCGGCCAGGGTCCCGAGACGGCCTTCCTGTCCGCGGCCGGCGTACAACTGAACCGCAACGGCACCATCGTCGTCGACCGCGAGACGCTGGCCACCGGCCGGCCGGGGGTCTATGCCGGCGGCGATATGGTCACCGGCACCACCTTTGTCGTCGACGCCATCGCCGCCGGCCACCGCGCCGCCCGTTCCATCGACCGCTTCATCCGCGGGGAGGCCGGCGTTCCCGAGCCGGTGCTCCAGCCCGAGGTCGTCATCTCCCAGGAAGAGGTCGACGCGCAGCTCCGGAGCGGCGCCATCGCCAAGGCCCCGCGCGTGCCGGCCGCCCGCCGCCCCGCGGAGGAGCGCGTCCGCTCGTGGGTCGAGGTCGAACGCGCCCTCACCGAGGAGGAAGCCCGCGCCGAGGCGGCGCGCTGCCTGCAGTGCGGCATCTGCTCCGAGTGCCTGGCCTGCGCCCGCGCCTGCAAGGCCGGGGCCATCGACCACGAGATGGTCGAGGAAGTGCGGGAGATCGAGGTCGGCGCCGTGATCCTCACCCCGGGCGTGGAGCTGTACGACGCCCGCCTGAAGGAGGAGTTCGGCTACGGCCGTTACCCCAATGTGCTCACCAGCATCGAGTTCGAGCGCATGCTCTCGGCCTCCGGGCCCTTTGCCAGCCATGTCATGCGTCCCTCGGACCACCGCGACCCGGTCAAGATCGCCTGGATCCAGTGCATCGGCTCGCGCGACAGCGCCTGCGGGCAGAACTATTGTTCCTCCGTCTGCTGCATGTACGCCACCAAGGAGGCGATCATCGCCCGCGAGCACGACCCGCGCATCCGGCCGACCATCTTTTTCCTGGACATCCGCGCCTTTGGCAAGGGCTTTGACGCCTACTACGAGGGCGCCCAGCGCGAGCACGGCGTACGCTACATCCGCTCCTTCGTCTCCTCCGTCAAGGAGGACCCGGCCACGCGCAACCTGCGCCTGACCTACGCCAACGCCGACGGCACGACGGTGGAGGAAGAGTTCGATATGGTCGTCCTCTCCGTCGGCCTGGTGGCCTCGGCCCAGGCCCAGGAGATGGCCAAGCGGCTGGGCCTGGAGCTGAACCGCTACGGATTCGCGGCAACGCAGGAGTTCGACCCGGTGCAGACCAGCCGGCCGGGCATCCTGGTCGCCGGGGCCTTCCGCGGGCCCAAGGACATCCCGGAGACGGTGGTGGAGGCCTCGGCCGCGGCGGCGGCCGCCTCGCGGCTGCTGGCCCCCGCCCGCGGGACGCAGACCAGGAGCAAGGTCTACCCGGAAGAGATCGACGTGCGCTTCGAAGAGCCGCGCGTGGGGGTGTTCGTCTGCCACTGCGGCATCAACATCGGCAGCGTGGTGGACGTGCCCGAGGTGGTGGAGTACGCCCGGCACCTGCCCGGCGTGGCCTACGCCGAGCACAACCTCTACACCTGTTCGCAGGACACGCAGAAAAAGATCACCGAGACGGTGCGCGAGCTGGGGCTGAACCGCGTGGTGGTGGCCTCGTGCACGCCGCGGACCCACGAGCCGCTCTTCCAGGACACCATCCGCGAGGCCGGCCTGAACCCCTACCTGTTCGAGATGACCAACATCCGCGAGCAGGACTCCTGGGTGCACAAGGGCGACCCCGCCGTAGCCACCGCCAAGGCCAAGAACCTGGTGTCGATGGCCGTAGCCAAGGCGCAGCGATTGCGCCCCATCTACCGGCCCTCCATCGAGATCGAGCACGGCGCGCTGGTGATCGGCGGCGGGCTGGCCGGGATGACGGCCGCGCTGACGCTGGCCGACCAAGGCTTCCCGGTGATCCTGATCGAGCGCGAGAAGGAGCTGGGCGGGAACCTATCCCACATCCACCGCACGCTGTCGGGCAACGATCCCCAGGCGCTGCTCAAGGACCTGGTCTCCCGGGTCCGTGCCCATCCCGATATCCGCGTCTGCACCGACACGGCGCTGCTGGAGGTGGGCGGCTATGTCGGCCGCTTCCAGAGCCGGCTGCACCACGCGGACGAGGGCCGCGTGGAAGAGGTGCAGCACGGGGCCATCGTGGTGGCCACCGGGGCCGAGGGCTACACCCCGCGGGAGGGCGAGTACCTGTACGGGAAGCATCGTGGCGTCGTCACCCAACGGGAGCTGGAGGAGGGGCTGGCGGCGGGCGAGGGCCTACCCGCGGGGGCATCCATCGTGATGATCCAGTGCGTAGGCTCGCGCAATGACGAGCATCCCTACTGCTCGCGCATCTGCTGCGGCGTGGCGGTGAAGAACGCGCTTCGCATCAAGGAGCAGGATCCCGCCACGCACGTCACGGTGCTCTACCGCGACATCCGCACCTACGGCTTCCAGGAAGAGCGCTACGAGGAGGCCCGCCGGAGAGGGATCGTCTTCCTGGAGTACGAGGCAGAAAAGCCGCCACAGGTCGGCGCTGCGGACGGCCGGCTGCAGGTGCGGGTGGAGAGCCCCGGCCAGGGACTGCTCACCCTGCCGGCCGACCGGGTAGTGCTGAGCACCGGCATCGTGCCGCGCGCCGACAACGCCGTGCTGGCGCAGATGCTCAAGGTGCCGCTGACCCAGGACCAGTTCTTCCTGGAGGCCCATGTCAAGCTCCGCCCGCTGGACTTTGCCGCCGACGGCATCTACCTGTGCGGCCTGGCGCACTCACCCAAGCCGATCGAGGACACCATCGCCCAGGCCCAGGGTGCCGCCGTGCGCGCGGCCACCCTGTTGAGCAAGGACCGCCTGGAGGCCCAGGCCATCGTCGCCCAGGTGAACGAGCGCCTGTGCAAGGGCTGCGGCATGTGCGTGACCGTCTGCCCCTACAGCGCCCGCCAGATGAACGAGGAGAAGCACATCGCCGAGGTCATCGAGGTGCTGTGCCAAGGGTGCGGAGCCTGCGCCGTCACCTGCCCCAGCGGGGCCACGCAGCACCTGGGGTTTGAGAAAGTTCAGATCTATGCCATGATCGACGAAGCGCTGGAGTGAAAGGAGGCTCCCATGTTCGTGCGCGATCGGATGTCCCCCCACCCTGTCACCATCGATGCCGATACCTCGGTCACCGACGCCCTCAACTTCATGCGCCAGAATCGGGTACGGCGACTGCCCGTGCTGGACAAGCGTGGCAGGCTGATCGGCATCGTCTCGGAGAAGGACCTCCTGTACGCCTCTCCCTCCCCCGCCACCACCTTGAGCGTGTACGAGGTCAGCTATCTCCTGTCCAAGCTCCGGGTGCGCGAAGTGATGACCCGCGAGATCATCACCGTCGCCCCCGACTGCCCCCTGGAAGAGGCGGCCCGGCTGATGGTCGACCACCGCATCGGGGGCCTGCCGGTGGTCCAGGATGACCAACTGGTCGGGATCATCACCGAGACCGACATGTTCAAGGTGTTCCTGGAGATGCTGGGGGCCCGCGAACAGGGCCTGCGCGTCAGCCTAGCCACGCCGAACCAGCCCGGCGTGTTGGCGGCAACGACGGGCGAGGTCGCCCGCCTGGGCGGAGATATCGTCGCCCTGGGCACCTCCTATGGCACCGACCGCACCCAGAGCCGCATCACGATGAAGGTGCGCGGAGTGCCCCGGGAGGAGTTGATCCGGGGGCTGGAAAAGGCCGGCGCGACCGTGTTGGACGTCCGTGAATAGCCGCCCGCTTGCCGCCAGGCCTTCGGCTATGGTCAGGAGCAGGCACGGGCCGGCGCCGGGCGCACCCCCGACCGGGTCCCGGGCCAGGTCGTATTCGTTACGGAGGCATACATGACCGAGCTGTTCGAACCCCGCATCGTAGCCTTTCTGTGCAACTGGTGCACCTACACCGGCGCCGACCTAGCCGGGACATCGCGCATCCAGTATCCGCCCAACATCCGTGTCATCCGCCTGATGTGCAGCGGGGCGGTGGACCCGGTGTACGTGCTCAAGGCGCTGCTGGAGGGGGCCGACGGCGTGCTCATCGGCGGCTGTCACCCCGGCGACTGCCACTACCAGAGCGGCAACTACAAGGCCCGCCGCCGCGTGGCCATCCTGCACAGCACGTTGGAGCAGATGGGGCTGGATCCGGATCGCGTCTGGCTGCGCTGGATCAGCGCCAGCGAGGGAAGGCTCTTTGCCGATACGGTGAACGAGATGGTCACTTTCATCAAGCAGAAGGGCCCCAACCCCATGCGCGGGGAATGGTCTATTTGAGGACGCAAGAGGCAGGATGCACAGGAGATAACACCATGCCCATTCAAGGAACGATCCCTGTAACAGACGGCGACACCCTGGGGGCGCTGCGCTCCTTCCTGCGCGCGCTCCTGGAGAACAGGGTGGTGGACGCTATCCTGGTGCCGGTGGCCACGCCGGACCGCCGCAACCTGGTCCCTACGCTGGTGCGCGACGTGGAGCAGTTGGCCGACGCCGACCCCATCGCCCCGGTGATGCCGATCCAGGCGGCGCGCGTCGTCTCCCAACTCACCTTCACCGGGACGAAGGAGCGCCTGGCGGTGGTGCTCAAGGCCTGCGAGTGGCGGGCCGTGATCGAGCTGGCCAAGCTCAAGCAGGTCAACCTGGACCAGGTGCTGACGATCGGCATCGACTGCCTGGGCACCTACAAGGTATTGGACTATGGGGCGATGGCCGCGCCGGAGCCGGAGCTCACCGCCAAGCTCCTGGCGTCGGTCGACCCCACCGTGGGCTTCACCTGGCCGGGGCGGGAGCTGCGCACGGCCTGCCGCATCTGCGAGCATTTCGTCCCCGCCGGGGTAGATATCCGCCTGGGGCTCTTTGGCGTGGACCCGCGGCAAGAGATCCTGGTGGAGCTGGCCGACAGCCGCGCGGAGCTGGCGCCGGTGCTGGGCATAGCGGAGAAGGCGGTGCCGGGCGGGGCCGAGGCGATCGGTCGGCTGCGGCAGGCGCGCCTCGCCCGCCGCGACGAGGCCTTTGCCGCCATCCGCCAGCAGATCAAGACGCGCGAGGGGATGATGGCCCTCTTCTCGCCGTGCCTGCGCTGCCACAACTGCACCGTCGTCTGCCCGATCTGCTACTGCCGGGAGTGTATCTTCCGCACGCCGACCTTTGACCATGCCTCGCAGCAGTACCTGAAGTGGGCCGGCCGGCGCGGGGCCGTGCGCATGCCCACCGACACCCTCCTCTTCCAGATCACGCGGCTGAACCACATGAGCGCCTCCTGCATCGGCTGCGGTCTGTGCGAGGAGGGCTGCCCCAGCGACCTACCGCTGACGTTGATCTTTCGCGCCGTGGGCGAACAGGTGCAGAAGGTGTTCGAGTACGAGGCCGGCCGCAGCCTGGAAGACGAGCTGCCGCTGACGGTGTTTCGAGAAGACGAGTTGCATGTAGTGGAGAGGTAGCGTTTGGAAGTTGGATGTTGGATGAGTCCTTCCAACCTCCAATCTCAACCGAAGGAGGCTCTAGATGTCCGAGACCGAACAGCTCATCCCCATCTATATCATGGGCAAACAGTACGATGTCCCCCCATCGCTGACGATCCAGAAGGCCATGGAGTACGCCGGGTACAAGCTGCTGCGCGGCTGCGGCTGCCGGGCCGGCTTCTGCGGGGCCTGCGGCACCGTCTACCGCATCGCCGGCGACTATCGGCTCAAGATCGGCCTGGCCTGCGCCACGATGGTCCAGCCGAACATGTACCTGACGCAGATCCCCTTCTTCCCGGCCGAGCGCAAGTCGTACAAGCTGGAAAAGATCGCGGCGACGTCCGAGACGCTCTTCCGCATCTACCCGGAGGTGCTGCGCTGCCTGCAGTGTGGGACATGCACCAAGTCGTGCCCGCAGGAGATCGACGTGCGCGCCTACATGGCCGCGGCGATGCGCGGGGACATTGCCACCGTGGCCGACAAGTCGTTCGACTGCATCATGTGCGGCCTCTGCTCGGCGCGCTGCCCGGCCGAGGAGGTGCAGTACAATATCGGCATCCTCTGCCGTCGCCTCTACGGCCGCTACCTCGCCCCGCGGGCCCAGCACCTGGCCCGGCGCGTGGAAGAGATCCTATCCGGCCGTTACGACGCCGAGCTCGCCGAGCTCAAGGGCATGAAGAAAGAGGACCTGGCGCAGCGCTACAACGCCCGCGACATCGAGCCGGACTGACATTGGCCTGTTTGAACGTTGACACGGAGCAAGGAGGAGCACGATGGGTTATACTCCCGAGATGTACGAATCGCTGAAGCGGGTGGAGGCGACGCGCTCGGCGCGCCTTTCCGAAACCTTTCCGCGCCTTTCCGCACAGGAGAAGGAAGAGCTGCTCAAAGTCTTCCACCCCGATTTTATCCCGGAGGCCTTTGCCACCCTGCGCGTCGGCCCCAACAAGGGCGGGCGCACGCCGCACGAGTTGGCGGCCGTGCTGGAGAGCCGGCCGCTCATCCGCCCCGACTTTGATGTCAGCCGCACCGACCTGGAGACCGATGTCCTGATCATCGGCGGCGGCGGGGCCGGCTCGGCCGCGGCGCTGATGGCCCAGGAGAACGGGGCCAAGGTGATCATGGCGACCAAGCTGCGCCATGGCGACGCCAACACCATGATGGCCCAGGGCGGCATCCAGGCCGCCGACCAGCCCAACGACTCCCCACCGATCCACTACCTGGACGTCATCGGCGGCGGGCACTATGCCAACGACCCGGAGCTCGTCGAGGCCCTGGTGAAAGATGCCCCCCTGGTCATCCAGTGGCTGGAGAGCTTGGGAGCTATGTTCGACAAGCAGCCCGACGGCACCCTGATCACCATCCACGGCGGCGGCACCTCGCGCAAGCGCATGCACTCGGCCCGCGACTACTCCGGGGCCGAGATCATGCGCACCCTGCGCGACGAGGTCCGCAACCGCAGCGAGGACATCTATGTGCTGGAGTTCACCTCGGCGGTAGAGCTGATCCTGGACGACAAGGGCCAGTGCGTCGGGGCGGTGTTGCAGAACCTGGAGACGGGGCAGTACCTGGTGGCCCGCGCCAAGTGCACGATCATCGCCACGGGCGGCAGCGGCCGGCTGCACTACCAGGGCTTTGCCACAACCAACCACTACGGCGCCACCGGCGACGGACTCGTCCTGGCCTACCGGGTCGGCGTGCCGCTTTCGTTCATCGACACGATGCAGTACCATCCCACCGGGGCCGCCTTCCCGGAGCAGATCCTGGGCTTCCTGGTGACGGAAAAGGTGCGCGGGTTGGGCGCCCAGGTGCTGAACGTGGACGGAGAGCAGTTCATCAACCCGCGCGAGACGCGCGATGTCGAAGCGGCCGGCATCATCCGCGAGTGCAAGGGCCGCGGCAAGGGCGTGATCACGCCGTCGGGTTTCCAGGGCGTCTGGCTGGACTCGCCGATGATCGATCTCATCCACGGGCCGGGTACGGTGAAGAAGGAGCTGCCGGCTATGGTGCGCCAATTCATCCGCTTCGGCGTGGACATCGTCAAGGAGCCGATGCTGGTCTACCCGACATTGCACTACCAGAACGGGGGGATCAAGATCGACGTCAACGGGGCCACCCAGGTCCCCAACCTGTACGCGGCGGGCGAGGTGGTGGGCGGCATCCACGGGCGCAACCGGCTGATGGGCAACTCGCTGCTGGACATCAACGTCTTTGGCCGGCGGGCGGGCGTCGCCGCCGCGCTGCGGGCCCGCGAGGTGCAGCCGGGCAAGCCCACGCTGCAGCACCTGGTGGAGTGGGAAAAGCAGCTCCAGGAGGCCGGCCTGGAACCGGAGATAGCCGCGCCGATCCTCTTCCCCAACTACGTCGGGACGCGCTAGGCGCCGAGGAATACCGAGTTCCTCGTGCCTTGCCTCCTACCCGACCCTCTTCCGCCGGCGCACCCAGAGGCCAAGGGCCAACAGGGCCAGCACGAACCCGCCAAAGGCCAGGGCGGGACCCGGGGAGAAGCCTCCGGCACCCGCTGCGGCAGGAGGAGAGGTAGGCGACGGCCCGGATGAGGGCGCTGCCGGCGGCGCCGCGGTCTCCCCGGCGATCGGGGGCGACGGCGTGGGCAGTCCGCCCGCCGGGGCGGTGGAGGGAGAGGGGGAGAGGGAAAGAGGGGGCGCGGCGGAAACGACCGGCGATAGCGCCGGCGTGGGCGTGTCCGGCACGGCCGTCGGCGGAGGAGGCGGCGCGGTGGGGGCGGCGGGGGTCGCGCCGGCGGGCGGCGGCGGCAACGTCGCCGTCGGCCGGGCCCCACCGCGCGCCCAGATCTCCTCCCATGTCAGGAGCGGCGGAGCGCTGCGCCCATCGCCCCAAACCCAGCCGTCGACATCGCCGTCGCCCAGGAAGCGGCCGGCGGCGCCCATGCCGGCATAGACCCACGCCCCTCCTTGCAGATGAAAGTAGCTCCAGTAACGGCAATCTGCGCCGCGGCACTGGCAGAAGCAGTCCTGCGGCGTGGGCGGACAGCCCACCCCCTCGACGGCGCAGAGGGCCGCGCCGCCCCCCAGGTTGCTCATGATGGCCACGTCCAGCCCCGAACGCTGCAGCAGGTCCACGCCGGAGATCGTCTCCTCGGCAAAGGATACCACGCGCACCACGACGCGGCCGTCGCCAAAATCGACGATCAGCGCGGCGTGGTGGAGGGGTTGGGCGGAAACAGGCAAACACCCCAGCAACACCAGGAGGACGACCACCGGGCCGAGCCACCTGTAGGCAAGTGACATAGGACAAGGGACATGCGACGGGCGGACCATTTCAGAACTCGATGCCCCGGCGCGCCGGGACGCCGCGGGCATAGGGGTGCTTCACCTCGCGCATCTCGGTCACCAGGTCGGCGCGGGATAGAAGAGCCTCGGGGGCCCGCCGGCCGGTGAGGACCAGTTCGACACCTTCCGGCCTCTCCTCCAGGAACGCCAGCACCTCTTCGAGCGTGAGCAGCTCAAAGTGCAGGGCCACACAGACCTCGTCCAGGACGACGATGGCATACCGGCCGCTGCGCATGGCGGCGCGGGCCTTTTCCAGCCCCTCGTGGGCCATGCGGACGTCTTCGGGGGTCGCCTGGCGGACATGGACAAAGGTGGGCAGCCCGTACTGCTCGATGGTCAGGTACGGTTCCAGGAGGCGGGCGCCCTCCAGTTCGCCATACGGCTGGCCCTTCATGAACTGGCCGATGTAGGTGCGTAGGCCATGCCCGGCCGCGCGCAGGGCCAACCCCAGGGCGGCGGTCGTCTTGCCCTTGCCGTCGCCGGTATAGACCTGGACGAGGCCGGAGCCGGTGGGACAACTTCGAGACTCGGACATCGGGCACCTCGATAAAGCGAATCAGCGAAGGGAACGGGAGCAACGGGCGCGGACCAGGACGCCCAGGCCCAGGAGGGCCAGACCCACGAGGGCCAGGCCGAAGTAGCGCCCTCCGGCGCCGGTCTCCGGCAGCAGGGCCGGCAGCTCGCCGAGGGCCGTGCGGGCCAACGGGAAGGGGGCCAACATAAAGGCCGGGACGGCCTGGTAGGTGGCCAGCGAGTTCTCGCCCAGGCCGGCCTGCCATTCCAGGGCGCCGTTGGGCAGTTGCAGCTTCCAGAGGGCCGTCAGCGGCGTCTTGCCGTTCACCGTCCACTCCGCGCCCTCCGGATCCTGCCCCGCGGCGACGAGCGCCTGGACCACCAGGGCGGTCGAGTTGGCGTCGGTGTCCGTGCCGTAGGGCGAAGGGTTGGCATAGGGAAATCCGCCGTCGGCGTTCTGTTGGGTGTGCAGATAGGCCAGGGCGCGCCGGATGGTTGGATCGGCAGGTCCGACGCCGGCCGCGGCCAGGGCCTGGACGGCCAGGGCGGTGGAGTTGGTGTCGGGGCCGGCCGCCGCCGGCTCGCTGCTCCACGACCAGCCGCCCTCCGGCGTCTGGACCTGCGTCATCCAGGAGATAGCGGCCCCTGGGACCGTCCGGCCGGTGGAGGCCAGGGCCAGGATGGACAGGGACAGGTAGATGGACCCAAACGACTTGTACTCCCCCGCGGCGGGATCGGTGAACCCTTCCACCTTGCCCAACCAGTCGCGGCCGGCAAAGGTGCGCGGGTCCCGGCCGGCGCAGACCAGGCCCAGCACCACCTTGGCCGAAGTGCCCGGGTCCGGGGAGAGGCGCCCGGCGTTCGCCGCCAGGTAGCTGATGGGCGAACGGCCATCGCGCAGGAAGCCGTTCGGGTCGCCGCCGACCGCGCAGATAGCCAAGATGGCGTCGACGGAGGCGCTGGCGCTGTAGCCGGGAAAGCCGCCATCGGGCTGCTGCTGAGCGGCAATCCAGGAGAGGGCGGCCAGGGCCAGGTCGCTATGGGGGCCGCCGGCCGCGGCGCCCGGCGCGGCCGGGGAAAGCAGAGCGGCAAAGAGTAGGGCCAAGATGATGAACACGCGGGTGGTGCGCATAGAAACCTCCTTGTAACACGCCTGACGGTCCATAGAAAAAAGCATCCCCCTCCTGGAGGGGGATGGGCATACGCGACAGCGCGGCTCTCACCTCCTTTCTCCACGAAGGATGGGCAGAGAAACGGCAGAGGTGGGCGACCTGGCTCGGGGTGAGCGCACCCCTTACAGTTGCGGGACAGCACCGGACTCGCACCGGTTTCGCCCATTTTGCCCTGGCATCCGGGCAGCGGGCGCCTCCACCGGAAATTACCGATCTCTGCATAGATCCCCAAAGTCGGGGCGCACGGATTTCGGCTTCAGGGGGCATAGCGAGCTATGCAGGAATCAGTAGCTGGTAAGGTGCAGCGCTACTGTAGCACAGCTTCAACTTCCTGTCAAATAGGCGAGGGGCCAGAAAGCGAACGGACGAAGCGCAAGGCCGCCCCCGCTGACGCCGTTCTCGCTCCCTTGCCCTTTTGCATTCTACACCAGGATGCGGTATAATAGCCCCGGTGTCCGACAGACGGTAGGAAAACAGCGGGAGATGGCACACTCCGCCCCTCCTGCGCGATAGATAGGCCGGCGCGCGGCGCACCGGCCGGCTCGTCAGGAGCGTTCATGCCCAAAGCATTGATCACCGGCGTCACGGGACAGGATGGCTCGTACCTGGCCGAACTGCTCCTGGAAAAGGGCTACGAAGTCATCGGCATGGTCCGCCGGTCCAGCACGGTCAACTTCGACCGCATCCGCACCATCCAGGACCGCCTCACCCTGGTCCAGGGAGATCTCCTGGACCAGGCCTCGCTGATCGACATCCTCGATGAGCACCGTCCCGCGGAAGTGTACAACCTGGCGGCGCAGTCCTTCGTCCCCACCTCTTGGAAGCAGCCCGTCTTCACAGGAGAGGTGACGGCGCTGGGCGTCACGCGGATACTGGATGCCATCCGCCTGGTGGATCCCACCATCCGCTTCTACCAGGCCTCCTCCTCGGAGATGTTCGGCCGCGTCCAGGCCGTTCCCCAGGACGAAAAGACCCCCTTCTACCCGCGCAGCCCCTACGGCGTGGCCAAGGTCTACGGCCATTGGATCACGGTCAACTACCGGGAGAGCTACGGCCTCTTTGCCTGCTCGGGGATTCTCTTCAATCACGAAAGCCCGCGGCGGGGGCTGGAGTTTGTCACGCGCAAGGTCACCTACACCGTCGCCCATATCAAGCAGGGGCTGTGCCGCGAGCTGCGCCTGGGCAACCTGGACAGCCGGCGCGACTGGGGCTTTGCCGGCGACTATGTGCGAGCGATGTGGCTGATGCTGCAGCAGGAGCACCCCGACGACTATGTGGTCGGCAGCGGCGAAACCCATTCCGTCCGCGAGCTGTGCGAGGTGGCCTTTGGCCATGTGGGGTTGGACTGGCGCGACTATGTCGTGGTGGACCCCAAATACTACCGGCCGGCCGAGGTGGACCTCCTGGTGAGCAATCCGCAAAAGGCCCGCCGGGAGCTGGGCTGGGAACCGACCATGTCGTTCACGCAACTGATCACGACCATGGTCGACGCCGACATCGCCGCTCTGCAATCGCCGGATACGGGGCGGGGCGAACCGGTGCATTAGTCTGTTATCAATTCGCAGTCCATAAAAATAAGGAGGGCGGCGTGCAGGAGCTCTTGAGGCAGTTGAGCGAGATGTATGGGCCTTCGGGCAATGAAGGGGCGGTGCGCGAATTCCTGCGGGAGGCGGTGGCCGACCTGGCAGCGGAGACGCGCGTGGACGCCCTGGGCAACCTGATCGTGCGGGCCAAGGCCGGCACGGAGGGCGGCAAGCGGGTGATGCTGGCCGCCCACATGGACGAGATCGGCCTGGTCGTCAACCATATCGACGAAAAGGGCTTCCTGCGCTTCGGGCCGGTCGGCGGCATCTTTCCGCTGACGATGACCGGCCAACGGGTGCGCTTCGCCTCCGGGCAGATCGGCGTCGTCGGGCGCGAGCCGGGCGAGAACCGCACCGAGGCCAACCTGGCCAAGATGTATATCGACATCGGCGCCCGCGACCGCGCCGAAGCCGAGAAGCTGGTGCGGGTGGGCGACGTGGCCTGCATGGACCGGCACTATGCCGTGGCCAACGGGCGCGTCGTCGGCAAGGCCATGGACGACCGCGCCGGATGCGTCGTCCTGGTGGAACTGCTCAAGGCCCTGGCCCAAAGCCCCCACGACATCTACGCCGTGTTCACCACGCAGGAGGAGGTCGGGCTGCGCGGGGCCACCACCTCGGCCTTTGCCGTCGATCCCGACCTGGCCATCGCCCTCGACGTGACCACCACCGGCGACACCCCGGAGGCCCGGCCGATGGCCGTGGAGCTGGGCAAGGGGCCGGCCGTCAAGGTGATGGACTCGGGCATGCTGGCCCACGCCGGCGTCAAGGACCTGTTGATCCGCATCGCCGAATCCCACCAGATCCCCTACCAGCGCGAGGTGCTGCTGGGGGGTTCCACCGACGCCCGGGCCATCCAAACCTCGCGCAGCGGTGTGCCGGCCGGCACCCTCTCCATCCCCACCCGTTATGTCCACACCGCCTCGGAGATGGTGGACATGGAAGATATGAACAACGCCGTGCGCCTGTTGGTGGCCCTCCTGGAAGGACCCATCGACCTGGGGTAGGGCGGACGAGAAAGGAGAATACCGTCGTGGACGAACGAGAACTGCTCCTCAAGGACTTGACCGAAGCGGTCGGCGTGCCGGGATACGAGGAAGAGGTGCGCTCCGCCATGCGCCGCTACGTCGAAGGGATCGCCGAGATCTCCCAGGACCAACTGGGCAGCTTCATCGCCCACCTCCCCGGGCCGGCCCGCGGGCCCAAGGTGGTGCTGGCCGGCCACATGGACGAGGTGGGCTTCATGGTCCGGCACATCACCGACGATGGATTTCTGCGCTTCCTGCCGTTGGGCGGCTGGTGGGAGCAGGTGATCCTGGGCCAGCGCCTGGAGGTCATCACCGGCCGTGGGCGGGTCATCGGCGTGACCGGGGCCAAGCCGCCGCACCTGATGGACCAGGAGGAGCGCGGCAAGATCGTGCAGAAGAAGGACATGTATCTGGACGTGGGGGCCTCCAGCAGGGAAGAGGTCGAGGCTATGGGCATCCGCCTCGGCGACCCCATCGTCCCGGTCGGCCCCTTTACCATCATGGCCAAGTCCAAGTCGTACCTGGCCAAGGCCTTTGACAACCGTGTGGGGTGCGCCCTGGCGATCGAGGCGCTGCGCGAGATGGCCAAGGGCAAGCGCGTCAACCACCTCTACGCGGTCGGCACGGTGCAGGAGGAAGTGGGGACGCGAGGCGCCAAGACGGCGGCCCATGCCATCGACCCCGACGTAGCCATCATCCTGGAGGTGGACATCGCCGGCGATATCCCCGGCGTCAAGCCGGAAGAGAGCGCCGTCAAGCTGGGCAAAGGGCCCTCGCTCCTGCTGTACGATGCCCGCATGATCCCCAACCTGCGCCTGCGCGACCTGGTCATCCAGACGGCAGAGAAAGAGGGCATCCCACTGCAGTTCGGGGCCATGCCCGGGGGCGGCACCGACGGCGGCATGTTCCACATGCACAACGCCGGCGTGCCCTGCGTGGTCATCGGCGTGCCGACGCGGCACATCCACAGCCACACCAGCATCATCAACCGCGACGACTACGACGCCACGCTCAAGCTGCTGCTGGCGCTCCTGCGCCGGCTCGACGCCAAGACGGTGCGGGGGCTGCTGCCGTAGGGGGGATGTCGCCTATCCCCCCCGCCCTTCTTATGGCAAAGCTTGCAGCGCCTGCTGCGGCAGTTGCCACTCGGGCGAAAGCTCGACCGCCTTGGAAAAGAGCGCGCGGGCCTGCTCTATGGCGCCCTGCTCGCGGGCCAGGACGCCGGCCGCATAGTAGAGTCGCGCGTTATCGGGAGCGTTCTGCAGGGCCTGCTCCAACACCTGGGTGGCAGTCGCATAGTCCTGGAGCCCAACGAGGGCCAGGCCGAGGCCGGCCGCGACATCGGCCTCGGCCGCGCCGTAGATGCGGGCCTGGTCAAAGGCCTGCGCCGCCTGCTGGAACTGTCCCTGGGACAAGAGCAGCTCGCCCAGGCGCAGCCAGCGGTCCGGCTCGCGGGTCTGCTTCAAAAAGGACTCGGTCGAGGCCGCCTGGTCGGCAGGCAGCAGGCGCAGGGCCGTCTGCAGCGCCTGGGCCGCCAGGTCGGGTCGGTCGGCGCGCAGATAGATGATGCCCAGGTTCACGTAAGCCACCGGCAGGTGGGGGTCACGGGGCAGCACCTCGTCCAGCAGGATCTTTTCCGCCCCGGCCAGGTCGTCCTGCTCGCGCAGGGCGCCGGCCAGGTTGTTCCAGTAGAGGGCGTGCTCCGGGTTGATGGAGATGGCCTTCTCAAAGGCCTGTTGGGCCTCGGCGTATTTCCCCATGTAGAAAAGGGCCAGGCCGCCGTTGTCCCAGGCGTCGGCGTTGTTCGGATCGAGCTCTACCCCTCTCTGGGCCATCTGCAGGGCCGTCTCGTATTGCCCCATGTTGGAATATTGCAGCGAAAGGTTGGTAGGGGGCGTGGACGAAAGCGGGGCCCGGGCGGAGCCCCAGAACCACAACGTCATCTCGTCGCGCCAAAAGGGCAATGTGAGCTGCACGGTGGCCAGGCCGGCCAGAAGCCACAGCGCCAGCAGGGCCGGCCGCCAGGAAGCACGCAGCGTCTTGCCAAAGGCGGAAAGATCCATCAGCCCGACCAGGTCGACGACCGCCAGGGAGAAAAAGGCCAGGGGCAGGAGGAGGTAGCGCTCGGCGGCAAAGCTGCCCCCGCCCAGCTCGAGCGGCAGGATGTTCAGCACGGGGAGCAGAGACACGAACCCACCCACGGCCAGCCAGCCGGCCCGCGGGGCGCGGCGCGCCAACAGCACCAGGCCGGCGACGAGGGCGCCCGAGACCAACAGGGCCAGCCAGGCCAGCCCATCGCCCGTGGGGACCGGCAGAGTGCTGTAATGGATGGGGGATAGGGTGGTAAAGGGCCACAGCACCAGCAGGACGTAGGCGCCCAGCGATTTGATCACCAGCAGGACGCGCTGCAGGGCGTTGCCGGAAGGGATCGTCTCCTGGGGGTTGGGGAGCACCAGGTAGCCCAGGCTGCCGTAGCGGACGCCCAGGTAGAGCAGCCCACCGGCCAGCACGGCCAGGTAGACCAGGATGTCGCCGTCCTCCCAGGCCCGCTTCCACCAGGCGCGGCTGAAGGGCCGTTCCGCCGAGCGGGCCCAGTGCCACAGGGGCAGGGCCAGCGCCCAGGCGACCGCCATTTCCTTGGACAGGGCGGCCAGGAAGAACAAGATCCCCACCAGGAGGGCGCGCGCCCACCGGCCGCGCACCCGCAGGTCGACCACCAGCGCCAGGAGCAGCAGGGTCGTCATCAGCAGGTCGAAGCGGCTGGAGACAAAGGCGCCCCCCTCCACCAGGGCCGGGTGCAGGCCGTAGAGCAGGCCGGCCCCCAGGAGGAGGAAGGGCGACGGCGAGAAGGGAGGATGAGGAGACGGGGAGGCATGGAGACGAGGAGAGGGGGAGAAGAGATGAAAAGCGAGCAGCGCCACCAAGGCCGTGTTGACGGCGTGCAGCAGGATGTTGGTGAAGTGGAACAGCGCCGGGTTCAGTCCCACCAGGTTGACCTCGGCGACAAAGGTGAGGATGGCCAGCGGGCGAAAGTAGTTGGGCGAAAGGACAAAGGGGCGAAAGAGGGCCGGCAGCCAGAGGTTGGGGTCGCGGTAGGCCGGCATATCGCGCAGGAAGATGGTGTCGTCCCAGACAAAGCCGTAGCGGACCGCCGGCAGGTAAACCAAGAAGACGATCACGGCCGGCAGCAGCGCCAGCCAGCGCGGGTCGAGGTGGAACGGACGGCGTAGGACGTTTCGGGCAGGCTGGGCGTCGGCAGACGGCCCCATCTTCTGTTCTCCTTATGTCCTGCTCATCTTGAACCACCGGTGCGGGGGCGCTGCCGGGCAACACCCCCGCGCCGGTGGCATGGTAGCAGATATTCGGCGATTGCGCAAGGGGGGCACAAGGCTCGGATGCATGTTTCCGGATGGGCAGGCAAGCGGCCCTTCGACTTCGCCGCCCTCCGCTTCGCTCCGGGCGGCTCCGCTCAGGGACCGCTTGCCCCTGGAGGCGCGGCCGCCCTTCGCCGCCCTCCGCTTCGCTCCGGGCGGCTCCGCTCAGGGACCGCTTGCCCCT
>CAZQFV010000004.1:0-214055 GCA_964592645.1 uncultured Chloroflexia bacterium | reverse complement strand
CGATCCGCGAGGGCGGCAAGACGGTGGGCGCCGGCGCGGTGACCCAGGTCCTGGAGTAATCTGTCGAAGAGGACATCTTCCTTGGCGCGGACGGGGACTGGTCCCGGATCGCGTCAGGGGATGCGAAGGAGCCTGTTCCGGTAGCCCGCCTGGCGGCGGGCGCAGAGGAGGGTAAAGCGTGGCCAGACAAAGGATTCGCATCCGTCTGAAGGCGTACGATCACCGCATCCTGGACGAGTCGTCCCGGCAGATCGTGGAGACGGCGGAGCACACCGGGGCCAAGGTTGCCGGGCCCGTGCCGCTGCCGACGAGGATCGAGCGGTACTGTGTGATCCGTTCGCCGTTCATCGACAAGGATTCCCAGGAGCACTTTGAGATCAGGACACACAAACGCCTGATCGACATTGTCGATCCGACCCCCCAGACAATCAACGCGCTGATGCGCCTTGGGTTACCGGCCGGCGTGGACATCGAGATCAAGATCTAGTCGCCGGTAACGAGTGAGTGGGTGAGCCATGATCGAAGAAATTCTTGGTCGCAAGGTTGGAATGACCCAGGTGTTCGATGCCCGCGGCGAGGTGGTCCCGGTCACCATCATCGAGGCCGGCCCGTGTTTCGTCACCCAGGTCAAGACCGTGGAGCACGATCAGTACGCTGCCGTGCAACTCGGTTTCGAGGAGGTCGGTCGCCAGCGGCTCAACAGGCCGGCCCTGGGGCACCTGGGCGATCGGCCGCCGCTGCGCGTCCTGCGCGAGGTGCGCCTGCCGGACGTCACCGGTGCCGAGTTGGGCCAGCGGGTGGATATCAGCATCTTTCGCGCCGGGGACCAGGTGGACGTTATCGGGACCTCCAAGGGCCGGGGGTTCGCCGGTGTGGTGAAGCGGCACGGCTTTGGCGGAGGCCCGCGGACCCACGGCCAGAGCGACCGCGGGCGTGCCCCGGGCGGCATCGGGGCCTCGACCTATCCCGGGCGCGTGCACAAGGGCAAGCGCATGGCCGGCCGCATGGGCGGACGGCGGGTGACGGTGCAGGGGCTGCGGGTGGTGGAGGTCGACGCTGAGCGCAACCTGATCCTGATCCGGGGCAGCGTGCCCGGCGCCAATGGAGACCTGCTCCGCGTGCGCAAGTCGATCAAACGCAAGAAGTAGGCCCGCCGGGCAGGGGCAGCCAGTAGCAGGAGGTAGACCGTTGGAGACCCCAGTATTCAATATGGCCGGCGAACAGGTCGGCACGATGGAGTTGGACGAGGCCATTTTTGGCATCCGGCCGAACCTGGCGGTGGTGCACCAGGCCCTGCGCCGGCAACTGGCCAACGCTCGCCAGGGGACTCACCAGACCAAGACGCGGGGCGAGGTCAGCGGCGGTGGGCGCAAGATGTACCGCCAGAAGGGCACCGGGCGGGCCCGCCAGGGCAGCCGCCGGGCCCCGCACTGGCGCGGCGGTGGCACCGTCTTCGGCCCGCACCCGCGCCAGTACACGCAGCAGATGCCGCGCAAGATGCGCCGGCTGGCCGTGCGCTCGGCCCTGTCGCTCAAGCGGGGCGAGGAAAAGATCGTCCTGGTCGATCGGCTGCAGCTGGACGAGGTCCGCACCAGGGCGATGGTCGAGGTGCTGGAGAGCCTGCACCTGGACGACGTGCGGACGCTGGTGGTCCTGCCCGCGCCGGATACCGTCGTCCAGACCGCGGCCCGCAACATCGCCGGCGTCAAGACGCTCCTGGCGCCCTACCTGAACGTTGTCGACCTGCTCGACCACGACGCGGTGCTGCTGCCGGTGGCCAGCCTGGAGGTCATCGGGCGGATCCTTGGGCAGCAGGAGGTGTAGGATGAACCTGTACGAGGTCATTCGCCGTCCCGTCCTGACGGAGAAGAACACCCGGCTGATGGAGCAGGAGAACCAGTATACGTTCGAGGTCGCCCGGGAGGCCAACAAGCTCCAGATCAAGGAGGCCGTGGAGTTGGCCTTCCCCAACGTGCATGTGCTCGATGTCCGCACCTCTATCGTCCCGAGTAAACCGCGGCGTCGTGGGCGGACGGTCGGCTCGAGCAAGCCGTGGAAGAAGGCCGTGGTCACCCTGGCTCCTGGCGATCGGATCGACATCTTTGAAGGGATCTAATCCCCGGTCAGGAGAGGATCATGGGCATCAAAAAGTTCAACCCTACGTCGCCGGGCCGCCGCTGGATGAACGGGGCCACCTATGAGGAGCTCACCCGGACCAAGCCGGAGAAGTCGCTCCTGCGCCCCCGCAAGCAGCGGGCCGGGCGCAACAACCAGGGCCGGGTCACGACGCGACAGCGCGGCGGGGGCGCCAAGCGCCGCATCCGCGTGGTCGATTTCAAGCGCGACAAGTTCGGCATCCCGGCGCGGGTGGCCAGTATCGAGTACGACCCGAACCGCTCGGCGCGGATCGCGCTGGTCTGCTACGCCGACGGGGAGAAGCGCTACATCCTGGCCGCGGAGGGACAGCGCGTTGGCGATACCATCGTCTCGGCGCGCGCCGAGGCCGCCGAGATCCGCGTGGGCAACTGCATGCCCTTGCGCTACATCCCCCTGGGCACCCAGGTGCACAACCTGGAGCTCCAGGTGGGCAGGGGCGGGCAGTTGGTGCGTTCGGCCGGGACCTCGGCCCAGATCATGGCCAAGGAGGGCGACTACGCCCAACTGCGCATGCCCTCCGGGGAAGTGCGCCTGGTCCACATGGACTGCCTGGCTACCGTCGGGGTCGTGGGCAACGCCGAGCACTCGCTGTTGACGTTAGGCAAGGCCGGCCGCACCCGCCATCTGGGCCGTCGGCCCGAGGTCCGGGGTTCGGCCATGACCCCGCGCGATCACCCCCACGGCGGCGGCGAGGGCAAGGCACCCATCGGCATGCCCGGCCCCAAGACGCCCTGGGGCCGGCCGACCTTGGGGTACAAGACGCGCAAGAACAAGCGCACCAATCGCTTTATCGTCCGCCGACGCGGCTCTGAGCGCCGCTAGGACGCGCTGACCTGGAGGTTGCAGCATGTCACGATCAAGGAAGAAAGGGCCGTACGTGGATCCCCGCCTGCTGAAGCGGGTCGAGGAGATGAGCCGGACGGGCGATCGCCGGGTCGTCCGCACCTGGTCGCGCGATTCGGTGGTCTTTCCACAGATGGTCGGGCACACGATCGCCGTCCACGATGGGCGCCGGCACGTGCCCATCTATATCAGCGAGAATATGGTCGGCCATCGCCTTGGGGAGTTTGCCCCGACGCGTCTCTTCCGTGGACACGGTGGCAAGAAAGCCCGTATGGCCAAGGTGAAGAAGTAATACGGGCCTTTGGGCAGAGTTGTGAGGAGCAGGCCATGCAAGTCCGGGCATATTATCGATTTCTGCGAATTTCGCCGCAGAAGGTGCGGCAAGTAGTTGACCTGGTACGGGGGCAGCAGGTGGACAAGGCCCTGGCAGTCCTCAAGTACACCCCACGAGCGGCGGCGCGCGAGGTTCTCAAGGCCTTGGAGTCGGCCATCGCCAACGCCGAGAACAACTATATGCTCTCGCGCGAGGACCTCTACGTGGCGGGCATCGCCGCCGACGACGGCCCCCGGCTGAAGCGCTTTCGCCCCCGCGCCCGGGGGCGGGCCGACCGCATTCTCAAGCGCACCTGCCACGTGACTGTGGTGCTCGATGAGTACGAGGAGACAAGATCGTAGGCGTAACCACGAGCGCACCCCGCAGCAGGGTGCCCGGAGCATAGGTGGTTCCTGCCGTATGCGCGATGGCGCAAGGAGGGCCTGTTGGGACGGAAAGTTCAACCGATCGGTTTTCGCCTGGGGATCGTGACCGACTGGCAGTCGCGGTGGTTTGCCGAGCGCAACTACACCGAGCTGCTGCACGAGGACTTTGCGCTGCGCGATCTGATCCACGAGAAGCTGAAGGGCGCGGCGGTGGCGCGGATCGATATCCAGCGGTCGGCGAACCTGGTGGAGATTACGCTGCACACGGCCAAGCCGGGAATCGTCATCGGCAAGAAGGGCACCAGCGTGGACACGCTGCGCAAGGAGCTCGAGGACATTACCGGCAAGAAAGTGCGCCTGAACATCGAGGAGATTCGCCAGCCCGAGCTGGATGCCTACTTGGTGGCGGAGAGCATCGCCGAACAACTGAGCAAGCGGGTCTCGTACCGCCGGGCGATGAAGCAGGCGGCCTCGCGGGCCCTGCGCCTGGGGGCCAAAGGGGTCAAGATCCGCTGCAGCGGGCGCCTGGCCGGGGCCGAGATGGCGCGTTCGATTGTCGAGATGCGTGGGCGGGTCCCCTTGCAGACGATCCGCGCCGACGTGGACTATGCCATGGTCCACGCCCACACGATCTATGGGCGCATCGGCGTCAAGGTGTGGCTCTACAAGGGGGACGTGTTCCCGGAGAAGGCCATGCCGGTCGCCTCGCCGGTGAGCACGGTAGAATAAGAGCGGTCCGCTCTGCTGAGGAGACGAGCCATGTTGATGCCAAAGAGGACCAAGTATCGCAAGGTGCAGCGCGGACGGATGAAGGGCCGGGCCACGCGGGGCAACACCATCTCCTTTGGGGAGTACGGTCTGCAGGCCCTGGAGCCGATCTGGATCACCAGCCGGCAGATCGAGGCGGCGCGGCGGGCCATCACCCGCTACATTCGCCGGGGCGGCAAGGTCTGGATCCGCATCTTTCCGGACAAGCCGATCACCAAGAAGCCGGCCGAGACGCGCATGGGCGGCGGCAAGGGGGCCCCGGATCACTGGGTGGCCGTGGTCAAGCCCGGGCACATCCTGATCGAGGTCGGTGGTGTCACCCGCGACATCGCCGAGGAGGCCATGCGGCTGGCCTCGCACAAACTGCCGATCCGCACCCGCTTCATCGCGCGCGAGGAGCTGCAGTAGCCGACCGGCGTGGACGGCGCCGGATGGAGGAACGATGAAGAAGCTCAATGTGAACGATTTGACCGTGGCCGAGCTGGAACAGAAGCTGGAGGAGGCGCACCACGAGCTCTTTAACCTGCGCTTCCAGCTGGCTATCGGTCGCCTGCGGAACTATAGCCGGATCTCCCAACTGCGCCGCGACATCGCCCGTATCCAGACGGAACAGAGCCGGCGGCGCATCCATGGGGAACCCGCGGAGGAGGCGGAAGCATGAGCGTCGGGCGGAAAGTTATGATCGGGCGCGTTGTCAGCACCAAGATGCGCAAGACGGTGGTCGTCGAGGTGGAGTACCGCCGGCGCCATCCGCTCTACAAAAAGATCGTTCGCCGGCGCCAACACTTCCTGGCGCACGACGAGGAGAACTCTTGCCAGGAAGGGGACACGGTGCGCATTGTCGAGTCCCGTCCACTCAGTCGGCTGAAGCGCTGGCGCGTGGCCGAGATTGTCACGCGGGCCGAGTAGTGTGGCGCCCGCTACCGTTGGAGGAGGACGAACGTGATCCAGCCGATGTCGCGATTGAGGGTGGCCGACAACACCGGGGCGAAAGAGATCCTCTGCATCCGGGTCTTGGGCGGGTCCAACCGCCACTATGCCACCGTGGGCGATGAGATCATCGCCGCGGTCAAGCAGGCGGTGCCCGATGGGGCGGTCAAGAAGAGCGAGGTGGTCCGCGCGGTGATCGTGCGCACCTCGCGGGGGGTACGCCGGCCGGACGGCTCGACCATCCGTTTCGATGAGAATGCCGCCGTGATCATCACGGCCCAGGGAAATCCGCGCGGGACGCGCATCTTTGGGCCCGTGGCCCGGGAGCTGCGCGACCGCTTCATGAAGATCGTTTCCCTGGCCCCCGAGGTCTATTAGCCGGCCGGGGCCGCGTTGGAGGTATGACGATGAAGATTCGCAAGGGGGATCAGGTCCAGGTGATAACCGGGCGGGAGAAGGACCGCGGCAAGCGCGGGCGGGTCAAGCAGGTCTTTCCGCGCCAGAACCGCGTCATTGTCGAGGGCGTGCGCTTCGTCAAGCGCCACCGCAAGCCGCGGGGCCAGATGGACCAGGGGGGCATCATCGAGTTCGAGGCCCCGATCCATATTTCGAACGTCATGTTGGTCTGCCCGCGCTGCAAAGAGCCGACGCGGGTGGGGTACGAGTTCCTCCCGGAGGGCGGCAAAGTGCGCATCTGCCGCGCCTGCGGCGAGGCCGTGGACTAGTCGGGAGGCAAGCCAATGGCGCGTCTGTGGGACTATTATCGCCAGGAGATCGTTCCGGCCTTGATGCGCGAGTTCGGCTACCGCAGCGTGATGCAGGTGCCGCGCCTCCACAAGGTCGTGGTCAACGTGGGGGTGGGCGAGGCGATCCAGAACGCCCGCGCGCTCGACGCGGCCGTGAACGATGTGCGTCTGATCACCGGGCAGCAGCCGGTAGTGCGCCGGGCCAAGCGCTCGGTGGCCGCCTTCAAGGTGCGCACCGGCATGCCGGTCGGCGTCACCGTGACGCTGCGCGGCCGGCAGATGTACGAGTTCCTCGATCGCCTGCTCAACATCACCCTGCCCCGGATTCGCGACTTTCGCGGGGTCTCGGCCAAGTCGTTCGACGGCCGCGGCAACTACTCGCTGGGGCTGCGCGAGCAGTTGGTCTTTCCGGAGATCAACTACGACGAGGTCGACAAGATCCGCGGCCTGGAGGTGAGCATCATCACCACCGCGCGGACGGACGAGGAAGGCAAGGCCCTGTTGAGCAAGCTGGGGATGCCCTTTCGGGATTAGCTGACAGGAGGACGAAGTTGGCGCGCAAGTCGTTGATCAACAAATGCAACGGCCCACAGAAATACGAGGTTCGGCGGTACCACCGCTGCAAGATCTGCGGCCGGCCCCGCGGCTATATCCGCAAGTTCGGCATGTGCCGCATCTGTTTCCGCGAGCGGGCCTCCCAGGGACTGCTCCCGGGGGTGAAAAAGGCCAGTTGGTAGCGCAGCCGGAGTCCCCCAGCCGGGGGAGACCAGACTGCTGAGGAGGTAGAAGCTGTGTCCGTGAACGATCCGATCGCCGATATGTTGACGCGCATCCGCAACGCCCTGCTGGCCCGCCATGAGGAGGTAACCATCCCCGCCGCGCGGATCAAGCAGGAGATCGCCCGCATCCTGAAGGCCGAGGGCTTTATCCATGGCTTCGAGACCTTTGCCGAGGGGCCCCAGCCGCAGATGCGTGTCTTTTTGAAATATACCGAGGACCATCGCCCCGTGCTGCGCGGGCTGCAGCGGGTCAGCCGGCCCGGCCGCCGTATCTATGCCCGCCGCGAGGATATCCCGCGGGTCAAAGGAGGCCTGGGATTTGCCATTCTGTCCACCTCCAAGGGGGTTATGACCGGCGAGGAAGCCTATCAGGCCGGCGTGGGCGGCGAGGTGCTCTGCTATATCTGGTGATGCGCGCCGGGGTTCCCGGCGAGGAGGAGTTGCTGTGTCGCGCGTAGGCAAGAAGCCGATTCCCAATCCCGATCCAGAAAAGGTCAAGGTCTGGATCGAACCTGCAAGCAACGAAGTGGTCGTGCATGGCCCCAAGGGGGTCCTGCGGCAGCCGATCCTGCCGGGCGTGCAGGTCTCGATCGAGGACAACGCCGTCACCGTCCAGCGCCTGTCCGAGGCCAAGCCGCACCGCCAGTACCACGGCCTGATGCGCACCCTCATCGCCAATATGTTGGCCGGCGTGACCACCGGGTTTCGCAAGCAGCTCCAGATCGTCGGCGTGGGCTTTCGCGCCGACCTGGACGGCAAGGACCTGGTGCTGCACCTGGGCTACTCCCACCCGATCCGCGTGGCCGCCCCGGTGGGCATCACCTTCGCGGTCGAGGGCAAGAACGATGTCGTCGTTGTCTCCGGGATCGACAAGGTCCTGGTGGGGCAGGTGGCGGCCAATATCCGCGCCCTGCGCCGGCCGGAGCCGTACAAGGGCAAGGGCGTGCGCTACACGGGCGAAGTCGTCCGCCACAAGGCCGGCAAGACCGGCAAGGTGTAGGAGTAACGAGCGATGATCAAGCAGGAAACGTCGAAACAGCGCCATCGCCAGCGGCACAAGCGGGTGCGGGTAGGGATTGTGGGCACCCCCGAACGGCCCCGGCTGAATGTCTTTCGCAGCCTGAGCCATATCTATGTCCAGGTGATTGACGATTCCGTTGGCCACACACTGGCGGCGGCTTCTAGCCTGGAGGCCGCGGTCCGCGAAGCGGGCGGCAAGAAGCAGGACCAGGCCCGCCTGGTGGGCGAGTTGGTGGCGCGCCGGGCCATGGAGCTGGGCATTCGCCAGGTCGTGTTCGACCGCGGCGGGTACCGCTACCATGGGCGGGTCAAGGCGCTGGCCGAGGCGGCCCGTAAGGGAGGCCTGCAGTTCTAGTGAGGTGGCAGCGAGGAGGAACCGTGGCGAAAGCGACTTTGGACCTGAATGAAGTCGAGTTGGAAGAGCGGGTCATCGAGATCAACCGCGTGGCCAAGGTGCAGCAGGGCGGCCGGCGCATGGCCTTCCGTACGGTGGTCGTCGTCGGCGACCGCCAGGGCCATGTCGGCGTCGGCGTGGGCAAGGCCAACGAGGTCCCCGAGGCCATCCGCAAGGGGGTGGAGCACGCCAAGCGCAACATCATCCGCGTGCCCCTGGCCGGGGCGACGATCCCGCACGGCGTCGAGCTCAAGTTCAAGGCGGCGCACGTCCTGCTCAAGCCGGCCGCGCCCGGCACGGGCGTGATCGCCGGCAGCGCGGTGCGCGCCGTCGTCGAGCTGGCCGGGATCAAGGACATCCTGACCAAGTCCAAGGGCAATTCCAACCCTGTCAACCTGTGTATGGTCACGCTACAGGCCCTGGACAGCCTGGAATCGGTGGAGGACGAGGCCGCCCGCCGGGGCAAGACCACCGAGTACTTGCTGCGCCGCCGCCTGCGCGCCAGCAAACGACGCCAGGAGGTGCGGAGGTGAGCCCCAAGAAACGCGAGACACCCCGGACCAAGCAGTTGCGCATTACCTGGGTCAAGAGCACGATCGGCTACCCGCGCGATCAGCGCGGCACGATCCGGGCCCTGGGCCTGCATCGCTTGCAGCAGAGCGTTATCCACGACGACACCCCGGTCATCCGCGGGATGGCCTTCAAGGTCCGCCATCTGGTGCGCGTGGAGGAGGTGGAGGCGTGAAGCAGCACGAACTGCGGCCCCCGCGGGGGGCGGTCAAGGCGCGCAAGCGCGTCGGTCGCGGCGGCGGGTCGGGCCACGGCAAGACCGCGGGACGCGGCATGTCGGGACAGCGCTCCCGCTCGAACGTCGGCCTGCGCCCGACCTTCGAGGGCGGTCAGCGGCCCCTTGTCCAGCGCATGCCGACCAAGCGCGGGTTCCACAACCCGTTTCGTATCGCCTACACCGTGGTGAATGTGGCCCGGCTGGCCGAGGTCTACAGCGGTGGGGCCACGGTGACCCCGCAGTCTCTGTACGAGATGCGGGTGGTGCGCAACCTGAACCGGCCGATCAAAATCCTGGGCCACGGCGAACTGGCGGTGGCGCTGCATATCCACGCCCACGCCTTCTCCGAGAGCGCCCGGGCCAAGGTCGCTGCGGCCGGCGGGACCTGCACGCTGCTCGACCTCCAGGTTTTCGAGGAGGCCACGGGCGAAGCGCCCTCTGAGTCGGCCTGATTTGACAGCGCGCCGGCCGGCACCTGGGCCAGCGCGGCGGGAGAGTCAAGATGCTAAAAGCGGCTATCAATGCTTTCAAGGTCCCCGACCTGCGGCGCAAGATCATTTTCACCATCGCCATGCTGATCGTCTTTCGGCTGATCTCGCATATCCCGGTGCCGATGGTCAACGCCGGCGCCATGGCCGAGATCCTGAAGCAGAACCAGGTCCTGAACTTCCTGGACTTTTTCTCGGGCGGGGCTCTGGTCAACTTCTCGGTGGCCGCGCTGGGGGTGTACCCTTACATCACCTCGACCATCGTGATGCAGCTCCTGGTGCCGATTATCCCCAAGCTGGAAGAGATCTCCAAGGAGCCCAAGGGTCAGGAAAAGATCAATCGCTGGTCCTACTGGCTGACCATCCCGCTGGCGGCCCTGCAGGCTTTTGGTCAACTGGCCATCCTCAGCCGGACAGAGGGCGTGCTGCGCACCGAGTTCAACCTGTTCAAGCTGGAGACGCTCCTGCCCAGCCTGACCATCCTGGCCTCGATGATCGCCGGCACGATGGTGCTGATCTGGATCGGCGACCTGATCACCGAGCAGGGCATCGGCAACGGCCTGTCGATGATCATCTTTGGCGGCATTGTCAGCCGTCTTCCGCAGACGATGATCCAGATGGCCCAGAGCGGCCAGACCACCGCGGCTAGTTGGGCCGGGGTGATCCTTTTCCTGGTCATCGGCCTGCTGACCATCGTGGGCATTGTCGCCATCCAGGAAGGAAAGCGTGAACTGCGCGTGCAGTACGCGCGCCAGGTCCGCGGGACCAAGCTGTACGGCGGCGGCAGCACGACTTTGCCGCTCAAGGTGAACATGGCGGGGATGATCCCGCTGATCTTTGCCCAGAGCATGATGGTGTTTCCCGGCACGGTAGCTTCCTACCTGCGGCCGGCCGAGGGCAGCGACGCCGCCTCCTGGACCTGGGTGCAGAAGGCGGCCGAGTGGGTCCACAACGCCCTCAGCACCGAGAACGCGCCCTATTGGATCGCGCTCTTTTTCCTGGTCGTCTTCTTCACCTACTTTTACACCATCGTCGTCTTCAGCCAGACGAACATCGCCGACAACCTGAAGAAGAACGGCGGCTTTATCCCGGGGCGCCGGCCGGGCAAGGAGACGGAGGAGTACCTGAGCCACATCGTCAACCGCATCACCCTGGTGGGGGCGCTCTTCCTGGGGCTCGTCGCCGTGCTGCCCTTTGTGGTGCAGAAGGCGACCGGCGTGCAGGTGGCCCTCAGCGCCACCGGCCTGTTGATCGTCGTCGGCGTGGCCGTGGATACGATGAAGCAGCTCGAGTCGCAGTTGATGATTCGGCGCTACGAGGGCTTTCTGTAGAAAGCGGGGCCGAGGACACCCATGATCGTCGTGCTGATGGGCCCCCCGGGGGCAGGCAAAGGGACACAGGCGGCGCGCCTGGCCGAGAGGCTGGACGTGCCCCACGTGGCCAGCGGCGACCTTTTCCGCGAGGCGTTGGCGGCCGGGACGCCCCTGGGTGTCCAGGCCCAGGGCTACATGGGGCGCGGCGAACTGGTCCCGGACGACATCGTGGTGCAGATGGTGTTGGAACGGCTGGCCCGGCCCGATTGCCAGCGCGGGGTGATCCTGGACGGCTTCCCGCGCACGGCGGCCCAGGCCGAGGCATTGACCGCGGCGCTGGCCGCGCAGGGACGCCGGATGGAGGCCGCCCTGTTGATCGAAGTGCCCGATGCGGCCATCCTGGAAAGGATGACCGGCCGGCGGATCTGCCGGCAGTGCCAGGCGCCTTACCATATCAAGTTCAACCCGCCGGCCCACGCCGGAATCTGCGACCGCTGCGGCGGCGAGCTTTACCAACGCGACGACGATCGCGAGGAGACCGTGCGCAAACGCCTGGAGGTCTACCGTGCCCAGACGCTGCCGCTGGTGGCCTACTACCGGGCCCAGGGCGTGCTGCAGGAGGTGGATGGGCTGGGCGGGCTGGACGAGGTCACCGCGCGCCTGCTGGCGGCGCTGGGCCCAGGAGCTGGCCGATGGGTGTGATACTCAAGACACCGGAGGAGTTGGCCCTGATGCGCGAGGCCGGCCGGATCGTCGCCGAGGTCCTGCATCTCTTGCAGGAAGCGGCCCGCCCCGGGATCACCACGTCCGAGCTCGACACGCTGGCCGAGGCGCATATCCGCAAGCGCGGGGCCGTGCCCTCGTTCAAGGGGTACCGCGGCTTTCCCGCCAGCACCTGCATCTCGGTCAACGAGGAGGTCGTGCACGGCATCCCCGGCCCGCGGGCGCTGCAGGACGGCGATCTGGTCAGCGTGGATGTCGGGGCCATCTTCCAGGGGTGGCACGGCGACGGGGCGATCACCTTTGCGCTGGGCCGGGTCTCGCCGGAGGCCGAGTGGCTGATGCGCGTCGGGCAGGAGTCGTTGGTGCGGGCGATCGACCAGATGCGGCCGGGCCGGCGGATCACCGACATCTCCTGGGCCATCCAGTCCTACGCCGAGAGCCAGGGGGCGGCGGTGGTGCGGCAGTATACGAGCCATGGCATCGGCCGGCTGATGCACGAGGACCCGCTGCTGCCCAACTTTGGCGCCCCCGGGCGCGGGCTGACCCTGAGGCCGGGGCTGACCATGGCCATCGAGCCGATGCTCTGCGCCGGCTCCTACGAGGTCGAGGACAACAGCCGGGGCGATGGCTGGACCGTCGTCACCGCGGATCGCAGACTGGCCGTGCACTATGAGCATACGGTCGCGGTTACGGACGGGGAGCCGGAAATCCTGACCCGGCTGTAGAGGTTGTGTCAAGAGGGGCAACCCTCGGAGGTTGAACGATGAAAGTCTCTGCTTCGATCAAGCCGCGCTGCGAGCACTGCAAAGTGATCAAGCGCAAGGGCATCATCCGCATCATCTGCAAGAACCCGCGACACAAGCAGCGGCAGGGATGAGGGCACCGGGCCACCGCCCTGTGCCCCCGGAGTTGCCCCACCCGCGGGGGTGCCGGCAATAGGAGGAACTGGAATGGCACGTATCGTTGGAGTGGACCTTCCTCGTGAGAAGCGGGTCGAGGTCGCCCTGACCTACATCTATGGGATCGGCCGCACCCGCAGCCACGAGATCTTGAAGCAGACGCAGGTCAACCCGGACACGCGGGTGCGTGACCTGACCGAGGAAGAGGTGGCTCGTCTGCGCGAGGCGATCGAGCGCAACTACCGTGTCGAGGGCGACCTGCGCCGGGAAGTATCGCAGAACATCAAGCGGCTGGTGGAGATCGGCTGCTACCGCGGTATCCGCCATCGCCGCAACATGCCGGCGCGCGGCCAGCGCACGCGCACCAACGCCCGGACCCGCCGGGGCCGGCACGGCACGACCATCGGGATCAAGAAGAAGGCCAAGAAGACGGCCTAGCGAGTAGAGTCGAGGGGTCAACATGCCAAAAGCGACACGTCGTCGTGGAGCACGGAAGGAACGCAAGAACATCCCGCGGGGGCAGGTGCACATCCTGGCTTCGTTCAACAACACGATTGTCACCGTGACCGACCCCACGGGCGGGGTGATCTCCTGGAGCAGTTCCGGGGCCTGCGGCTTCCGGGGTTCGCGCAAGAGCACGCCCTACGCCGCGCAGGTGGCCGCGGAGACGGCCGCGCGCAAGGCCCAGGAGCAGGGCGTGCGCCAGGTGGATGTCTTTGTCAAGGGGCCGGGCTCGGGCCGCGAGGCGGCGATCCGCTCCCTGCAGGGGGCGGGCCTGCACGTTACCTCGATTACCGATGTCACGCCGATCCCGCACAACGGCTGCCGGCCGCCGAAGCGCCGTCGGGTGTAAGCCGGGTGGAGTGAGGAGGAACGATGGCACGCTATCATGGATCTGTCTGTCGATTGTGCCGCCGCGAGGGCGTCAAGCTGATGCTCAAGGGCGACCGCTGCTCCACCGCCAAGTGCGCTCTCGAGAAGCGCAACTACCCGGCCGGGCAGCACGGAGCCAGCCGGCAGCGCCGGCGCACCTCCGACTACGGCGTCCGCCTGCGCGCCAAGCAGCAGGCCCGCCGCATGTTTGGGATGATGGAGCGCCAGTTCCGCCGCCTTTTCGAGGAGGCCACGCGGACGCAGGGCGCCACCGGCGAGGTCCTGGTCCGCCTGCTGGAGCGGCGCCTGGATAATGTTGTCTATCGCCTGGGCTTTGCCGAGTCCCGGGCCCACGCCCGCCAACTGGTGCGCCACGGCCACTTTGTGGTCAACGGCCGCAAGACCAACATTCCCTCCTTCCTGGTGCACACGGGGGACGTGGTCGCCGTTCGGACGGAAAGCCGCCCACGGAACTATTTCAAGGCGGTGGTCGAGGACCTGGACGCCCGGGGGGTGCCGGGCTGGCTGAGCCTGGATGTCCAGGAGATGAGCGCCCAGGTGCTGCGCGACCCCAATGCCGACGAGTGCGAGCAGAACCTGCAGCCGCAGATGATCGTGGAGTTCTATAGTCGCTAGTCGTTCCTGTGGCCCTGGACAGGGGTCACAGGGGGGAGGTGTCCTGTTGCTGGACATCGCTATGCCGAAGGTTGAGTGTATTGCCAGTACGGAATCTTTCGGCCAGTACAAGATTGAGCCCCTCGAGCCTGGATATGGCACCACCCTGGGCAATGCCCTGCGGCGGGTCCTCCTCTCTTCGCTGCCCGGGGCGGCGGTGACGAGCATCCGCATCGAGGGCGTCTACCACGAGTTTTCGACGATCCCCCACGTGCGCGAGGATGTCACCGAGATCGTCCTCAATGTCAAACGCATCCGCCTGCGCTCCTACGCCGAACGGCCGGTGAAGCTGTGGCTGCAGGCGCGCGGCCGGGTCGTCGTCCGGGCCGGCGATATCGAGTGCCCCAGCACGGTGGAGATCGTCAACCCGGAGCAGGTGGTCGCCACGCTCGACGACGAGGAGGCCTACCTGGACATCGAGTTGACCGTGGAGCGGGGGCGGGGTTACCGGCCGGCCGAGGCCCATGAGAACCTGCAGATCGGCCTGATCCCCGTCGATGCCACTTTCTCCCCCATCACCAAGGTCAACTATGTCGTCGAGCGGACCCGCGTTGGGCAGATGACCGACTATGATCGCCTGGTCATGGAGATCTGGACCGATAGCACGGTCTCTCCCGGCGACGCGCTCAGCTACGCCGCCCAGGTGATGGTGCAGTACTGTGCCCTGATCGCCGAGTCCAGCAAGGTCGAAGAACTGGTCGAGGAGGAGACTCCCGGCGTGATCATCCCCCCCGAACTCTACCAGGTGTCGATCGACGACCTGGAGCTGACGACCCGCACGCACAACTGCCTCAAGCGGGCCGGGGTCACCGATGTCGGCCAGATCCTGGAGATGGACGACAAGGACCTGATGGCCATCCGCAACCTGGGCGAAAAGTCGCTCATCGAGATCCGCGAGAAGCTGGTCGCCCGCGGCTACTTGCCACAGGTGCAGGTGCCGGGGGTCCTCGCCGTCGAGGAAGCGGAGGCCACTGTTGACGCCATCCTGCAGGGCGAGACGGTTGAGCCCGAGGAGGAGGAAGCGCCTTCGCTGCCCCCCGGCGGCCCCCGGCTGCCGGAGGAGGGGGAAGCGGACGAAACAGAGGATGAAGCATAGCAGGCCATTGGAGTACGGACGATGCGGCATCGCAAATCTGGACGGAAGTTGAACCGGAACTCGGGGCAGCGGCGGGCTCTCTTCCGCAGCCTGGTCGCTGCGCTGCTCTGGAACGGCAAGATGATGACGACAGAGGCCAAAGCCAAGGCCATCCAGCCGCAGGTGGAGCGGCTGATCACCCTGGCCAAGGAAGACAACCCAGCCCGGCGGCGGCTGGCGATGAGCAAGCTGCCCAGCGCGCGGGTCGTGGAGAAGCTGTTTGTCGAGGTGGCCCCCGGCCTCAAGGACCGCACGGGCGGTTACACGCGCATCGTGCGCATCGGCCCTCGCCAGGGCGACGCGGCGATGATGGTGCGGATCGAGCTGGTGGGGTCGTAGGCCCCGGTCACCCGGGCGCCCATCGCAGTTTGTGGTATGCGCAACATCCTGTTGGACCTGGAATACGATGGCACCGCTTTCCTGGGGGCGCAGTTCCAGTCCACGGGACGGACGGTCCAGGGGGAACTCGAGCGGGCGTTGGCCGGCCTGACGCAGCAGCAGACCCGGGTGACGTTGGCCGGCCGTACCGATGCCGGCGTACATGCCCGGGGCCAGCGGGCCAACTTTCATACCGCTTCGCTCCTGCCGCCGGCCACTTTCGTGCGCGGGCTCAATGCGCTGCTCCCGCCGGACCTAGCGGTCCTGCGGGCGCAGGAAGTAGCGGAAACGTTCCATGCGCGCTTCGATGCGCGGCGGCGGGTGTACCGCTACACCCTTTACAACGCGGAGGTTCGATCGCCCCTGGCGCGGCACTTTGCCTGGCAGGTGGGCGGGCCTCTCGACCTGGCGGCGCTGGCGTCCGGCCTGGAGTTGCTGGTCGGGGAACACGACTTTGCCGCCTTCGCCGGGGGGCCGGCGCAAGGGGATTGCGCGCCGCGGACGACGGTGCGCCGGGTCCTGGCGGCACACTGCTGGGCCACGCCGCCGTGGTTCTATGTGGAGATGGCGGCGGAGAGCTTTCTGCGCCACATGGTACGCAATATCGTCGGCGAGCTCGTCCGGCTGGGCCAGGGGAGGATCTCCTTGGCGGAGTTTCGCTCGGCCTGGCAGTCCCGGGACCGCCGGCGGGTGGGCCCTCCGGCTCCCCCGCAAGGGCTCTGCCTGGTGCGGGTGGAGTACGACGGGGGGCTGTGAGTTGGGCCGTGGACGGCATGGAGCATTGGCGTGATGAACGAGGAGATGCGAGCATGAGGACCTATGTACTCAAGGCGGCTGAAGTTCAGCGGGACTGGTACGTCGTGGACGCGGCAGGGCATACCCTGGGCCGGCTGGCCACCCGCATCGCGACCATCCTGCGCGGGAAACACAAGGCGAACTTTAGCCCTTCGTTGGACAACGGCGATTTCGTTGTCGTGGTGAATGCGGACAAGGTGGAGCTGACGGGCCGCAAGCGCCAGCAAAAGGTCTACTACCACCACACCGGCTACATGGGGGGGCTGCGGGAGGTCTCCTTCGAGCGCATGCTCGCCGGCCACCCCGAACGCGTGATCCGCTTCGCCGTCAGAGGGATGTTGCCGCGCAACCGCCTGGGGCGGGCTATGCTGCGCAAACTCAAGATCTATCGCGGCCCCGACCATCCGCACCAGGCCCAGCAGCCCCAGCCGCTGGAGATATAAGGAGGAGCAGAAGTTATGGAGACTCGTTACTTTCAGGGAACTGGCCGGCGCAAGACATCCGTGGCCCGGGTGCGCGTCTACCCCGAGGGCCAGGGCGAGATCCTGATCAACGGCCGTTCGTTGCGAGAACACTTTGGCGCCCGCCTGCTCTATGAGAAACTGGTCATGGAGCCGCTGCGCCTGACCAATTTGGAGAAACAACTGAACGTCACCGTCCAGGTTGTCGGCGGCGGCGATTCGGGGCAGGCCGGCGCCGTGCGCTTCGGCCTGGCCCGGGCCCTGGTGCAGATGGATGCCAACCTGCGCCCCTTGTTGAAAAAGGCCGGCATGCTCACCCGCGACCCGCGCGTCAAGGAACGCAAGAAGCCCGGCCTGAAGCGCGCCCGCAAGCGCCCGACCTACACCAAGCGCTAGGCGCCGTCCCCGGCCGTTGCTCGCGGCCTGGAGATGGCCCATCAGGGACAAGGGGCAGGGGCCAAGGCGCAGGCGCTCCAGCCGAGGCCCTTGAACCTTGTCCCTGCGCTTCACTTGCACGGGGGCATTCTTTCTGGTATAATCGTGTTGTCGGGGCGTAGCGCAGACTGGTAGCGCACCTGAATGGGGTTCAGGTGGTCGCCCGTTCAAATCGGGCCGCCCCGACCTTTTATTTGGCTATCCTGCAATGGCCAGTCCACAGTGCCGTGGAGGTTCCGGTGGCGCAGACACGGATTGTCATCGCCGACGATGAATCGATCATTCGGATGGACCTGAAGGAGATGCTGACACACCTGGGCTACCTGGTGGTCGGCGAAGCGGGGGACGGGGTGAGCGCCATGCACCTGGCGCGCGAGCTGCGCCCAGACCTGGTTATCATGGACATCAAGATGCCCGGCCTGGATGGGGTCAGCGCGGCCAAGGTCCTCACCGAGGAGCAGATCGCCCCGGTGCTCCTGCTGACCGCCTACAGCCAGCAGGAGTTGATCGACGGCGCCCGCGATGCCGGCGTGGTGGCCTACTTGGTCAAGCCGTTCCGCGAGGCCGAGCTGCTGCCGGCCATCGAGATCGCCCTGGCCCGCTTTCGCGAGTTCGAGCAGTTGCGCCGCGAAGTCGAGAGCCTGCGCGAGGCGCTGGAGACGCGCAAGCTGGTGGAGCGGGCCAAGGGTGTCCTGATGGATACCCAGGGGATGAGCGAGGCCGAGGCGTTTCGCCGCATCCAGCAGATCAGCATGAACACGCGCCGGCCTATGCGTGAGGTCGCCTCGGCTATCCTGTTGGCCCAGGAAGCCCAGCGCTAGGACACCGGTTCTGGCCACGGATGCCCCGGTTTGGACCTTGCTCCTCCTAAATCCGGGTATCCATGACCCGAATCCGTGTGGAGTGATGGGGTGAGCAGCAGTCCGTTTCGGCTTCGTCCTTGGCATGTCATCCCCGGCATCGTGTTACTCGTGATCCTCGTCGCCGGCATCGACCTGGGCGTACAGGAGGTTTACCACCGTTACCTCCGCCCGACCCCGGTGCCGTCGCCCGCCCCGACCCCGGCGCCCACGGCGACCTCTACGCCGCGGCCCGCCGCTACCCCCGCCCCTACCCCCACGCCCTCGCCGACCGTCTCGGGCACGGTGGTCCTGTCCCCGACGGCCACGCCGGTGCCGCTCTCCTTCGACGACCAGCGCATCCAGGAGGCCCTGCAGCGCATCTACTTCCGCGAGCAGATGCTCAAGGCCTCCGTGGAGCTGCTGCGCGCCGAAAGCTACCTGGATTCCGACGACATGAAACAGGTGGAGCGCGAACTGATCGCCGTCCGCGCCACGCTGGAGCAGGCCGGCCGTTTCGCCGGCGAGTCGTTCCAAGACACCATCGCCGACCTGCAGCGGGACCTGTCGCGGCTGCGGGAGGACCTCTACCTGCGGCCCGAGCGCCTGCGCGAGGGCATCCGCCGGCTGTGGCAGCGAGTGGATGTGTTGATCGGAGAGTAGGGACGAGGGGCGCTTCCCCCCCCTAGTACTGCGTCAGCGTGCCATCGCTCCGCGCCCGCCGCAGGGCCCACCGAAAGGCCCAGACTCCCCCAGGCAGGACAACCAGCGCAAAGAGCGCCAGCATCGCCAGGTTGGGTGCGACCTCGGCGAGGCCGGCCCCTTCCAGGAGCGCCAGGCGCAGGGCCCGCAGCGCGTGTGTCAGAGGGCGCAGCGCCGCCAACGCCTGCAGCCATGCCGGCAGCACGGCCACCGGGTAGTACACGCCGCCCAGGAGGGTCGAGAGGCTGGCCAGGAGGAAGGTGACCGGGTCGCCGCGCTTGGTCACCAGGATGATGCTGGCCGAGATAATGCCCAGCCCGCTGAAGGCCAACAGGGAGAGCAGCAGCGCCAGCAGGGCGACGCCGACGTTGGCCCGCCCCATGGGCGCCCCAAAGACCAGCCCGCCGACCGCCAGGTAGGCCAGCACCTGCAGCGGGGTGGGAAGCGCTTGCTCATCCTTTCGGCTTCGACGGCCAGGCGCTCATCGATCTTTCCCCGCTCCCCTTACGGGGCCTCCAGGTAGGGCGCAAAGTGCTCGACGATGGCCCGGCGGGCCTCGGCTACGGTGTGGCTGTGCATCACCCGCTGGCGGAAGGCGGCGCTCCCGGCCGTGCCCAGGTGCAGCTTGTTGACCAGGTACTTGATCTTGCCCAACATCCCTGCTTCCGTGGCAAAGTCTTCCTGGAGCAGGCCGATGTAGGAGCAGAGCAGTCGGTAGCGGTCGGCAGGGGTCGGTGTGGGACCCGGCTCCCCACCCAGGGCTGCGGCGATCTGCGCCAGGAGCCAGGGATTGGCCAGGGCGCCGCGGCCGATCATCAGGCCGGCGCAGCCCGTCTCGGTGAAGCAGCGCTGCGCGTCGACCACCGTGCGGACGTCGCCGCTGGCCCACACCGGGATGCGCACGGCCTGGACGACGGCGGCGATCAGCGACCAGTCGGCCCGGCCGGCGTACATCTGGTCGCGGGTGCGCGGGTGCAGGGTGATGGCATCGCACCCGCTGGCGGCGGCGAGCCGGGCAACCTCGGTGGCGACGATGTTCCGCGCGTCCCACCCGGAGCGATACTTGAGCGTCAGGGGGATGTCCACGGCCCGGCGCACCGCCCGCAGGATCGCTTCCAGCCGGTCCAGGTCGCGCAGCAGGGCGGCCCCGGAGCCGCTGCCCGTGACCTGGCGCACCGGGCAGCCGGCGTTGATGTCCACAATGTCCACGCCGCTCTCCTGGGCCACGCGGGCGGCCGCTGCCATCCGCTCGGGGTCATGGCCCGAGATCTGCGCGGCGATGGGATGCTCTTGGGGATGAAAGTGGAGCATCTGGTGGGAGCGCAGCGCCTTGGGCGAAAAGGCGGCGGCGCTGATCATCTCGGTGACGGTCAGCCCACAGCCGCCCAGCCCGCGGATCAGGCGGCGAAAGGCCGAGTGCGTCATGCCGGCCATGGGGGCCAGGGCCAAGGGGGGGGCGATGCACAATGAGCCAATCTGCAGGCCGGGCATAGTGGGATGCAAAACCTTGATCGGTGGGCGTAAAACAAAGTTTGGCCTTTTTCGACAAAAGGCCAAACTCTATTCCTTACGCCTGGCGTCTCACTGCAATTGGATCAGTTCGTTGTCCTCGACGATCGGCATGAACCGCGAAAGCTCCACCATCTTGAATATTTTGCGGTGGTGAGGGCTGACATGGATGGCGTATACCAGGTGCCCTCGTTTGCGAGCGGCGACGATGAACTTGAGCAGCCCAGAGATGCCGGCCGAGTTGATGAACGCCACTTCGGCGAAATCGAGGACGGTTGTCTTGCGGCTGCGTCCGCAGTACTCTTCGATCTCCCGGGCCGAGACGGCGTCGATGCTGGGGGTCTGGATATGGACGATGGCCACATTGCCACGATCTTCCATCTGGATCATTGCGCTTCCTCCTCAATCGGCCGGGCTACGGGCGTCATGTGCAGCCACATGGTAAAGGTGTTGCCCTCCTCACCGGAGCTGAACTCGACGCGGTCCACCAACTGGTGGATCAGGTAGAGCCCCAGGCCGCGCATCTCCCCCCGCTCAATCGAATCCTCGCTGATGGTACAACGGCGCACTTCCGGCGGCTCTTTTGTCTCTCCCTGGTCGATCACGCGGATCTCCAGGTCTTCCCCGTTCATGCAAAAGATCACCCCCACGTTGATCTCCTGCTGGAGGCGATTTCCATGTTCAATGGCGTTGGTCACCGCTTCGCTGACGGCCAGCGTCAGGTCGGCGACCCGCTCCTCCGAGAACCCCATCTGCTTCCCGATCTCTTCGGCGGCGGCGCGGACCACCCGTTCAAAGACCAGGTCGGAGGGGATGCGCATCTCTACCCGGTTCACGTTCTTTTTCATCAGTACTCCAGTACACTCGTCGTAGCGCGCAGCAGGCGGTCGTACTGCTGCAGATAGGTCATGCCCACGGTACTGTTGCCCAGTTGCAGGTGGCAGGCGCCCAGGTAGTAGAGGGCCTGGGCGTGCTGGGGGTTGGCCTGTACGACCCGCTCGAAACGCGGGATGGCCTGGGCCGGATCCCCGGCTTCTTTATAAGCCAGCCCCAACAGGTAGTGGGTCTCCATGTCCTCGGGCCACTGCTTGAGCACGTTCTGGAACTCTTGGATGGCTTGGCGATAGCGGCCCCGTTTCAGGTGCATCACGCCCATGTCGTAGCGCAGGCTGACCAACTGAGGGGCCAGGTCCAGCGCCTTTTTCCAGGCCGAGATGGCCAGGTTTTCATTGTTCATGGCCATGTACACGCGGCCCAGCAGGTACAGGAGCTGCGGGTTGCGCGCGTCCAGCTGCACGGCCCGCTGCAAGCACTTTAGCGCCTGGTTCATTCGCCCCAGGGCGGCGAGGACCTTGCCCAGCTCCTGGAATACGTCGGCCGATTGCGGGCGGGTCTGGGCGCAGCGGTAGAGGATCTGGTAAGAGATCTGGGGCTGTTTCAACAGGCGAAAGACATGGCTCATCTTGACACAGGCGGCGACATACTCTTCCACCTTGGGGCCGACCAGCCGATACTCCTTGAGGGCCTCCTTCCAACGTTTCTGCCGGGCCAGCAGGTTGCCCAGGAGGTAGTGGGCGCGGTCCTCGCTGGGCTTCCATTCCAGCAGGGCGCGATAGATGCGCTCGGCCTCTTCCGGGTAGCCCTGCACCTTGAGGTCCTCGCCCAGGCGGTAGTACCACTCGACAACCTCATGCTCGGTGCGCGCCTCCACCCGATCGGCGACCCCGGGGGCCATCTGGAAGGTGGGCTCCACGCGCAGGGCCTCGGTGAAGCACTTCTGGGCCAGCTCGTGGGCGCCGTGGGCCTGGTGCATCAGGCCGATGTAGTAGAGCGGCTCGGCAGCGTCCGGCCGGCAGTCGTGGGCCGCGGTGTAAAAGATATAGGCCGCGCCGGGGTTGTCCAGGGCCTGGTAGCAGCGGCCCAGGGCAAACTTGGCCTCGTAGAGGTCCGGGTTGTGCTTCAACGCCTCCTTGAAGGCGTTGATGGCCTTCTGTATCTCGCCCTGGGCGGCCAGGGCCACGCCAAAGTTGTAGTGGGCTTCGGCCAGCGTGGAGTCGTTCTGTACCGCGTTCAGGTACTCGCGCAGGGACCCTTCCCATTCCTCCTGGATCGCCAGGGCGTTGCCGATGTACAGGTAGATGATGGCCCGGTCGCGATCGGTGACGATGCTCTCGTCCCCTTCGACGTAAGCGGCGATCTGGGCCAGGCGAAACTCCGCGGCGGCCTCGGGATACTTGGCGTTCAGATAGGCGCGCAGCCCCTTGCTGAACGAGGCACCGGCCTTGGTGGCCTCCATAAAGCGCTCACTGCCGCTGAACGTGTCCAGGTCCAAGACGACGAGTTGCACTTTATCTTCTGTTGGCATCGCAGACCTCTTGCTCTTTTGCTCCCCACATCATACCCTAAAGCGCCTCCAAGGTCAAGAACATCTGCTGCAGCAGCTCGCGGGACGGCCCCTGGCCCCAGCGGTCGCGCACCACTCCGCCCAATGACATGACGGCGGCGCGCCAGGTCTCGCTTGGGGCGTCGGCGGGCAGGTTGAGCTGTTCCAGGTGGGATTGCGCCAACTCGCCGCCCTCGGTTCCCAGCACATCGATGGCCACCTCCGTCAGCTCCCGCACGCGGTCCTGGTAGCGCCGCCGGAGCACCACGAGGGTGATGTCGTCGCTCTGCGGGGTGGGTCCGGTGAAGGCGCGGACGGCGCGGACGATCTGGCGGGTGAGGGTGCGTGGGCGGCGGAGTGGGCTTTCGGCCAGCACCTGCTTCAGCCGCTCGAAGCCAAAGATCTCGCCCTGCTCGTTAAAGGCCTCGATCACGCCGTCGGTGTAAAGGATGAGCACATCGCCGGGCTGCAGTTGGGCGGTGGTTTCGGTAAAGGTGTAGTCGGCGTCGATGCCCAGGGGCAGGCCGTCCAGGGCCAGCTCGTGGACCGCGTCGTTCAGGATGAGCGGATAGCTGTGGCCGGCGTTGGCCAGGCGCATGGTGCCGTCGGCCGTGTTCAGTTGGCCGTAGATCAGCGTGATGCACCCTTGGGGGACCTGCTCGACGATGTACTGGTTGATCTGCGCCAGCGTCTGGCCGGGATCGCGGCGCATGCGCGCCTCCATGCGGAAGAGGGTGCGGGCGACGGCCATGTGCAGGGCCGCCGGGATCCCTTTGCCGGAGACGTCGCCGATCATGACGCCCCAGTGGGGTGGGTTCAGCTCGACAAAGTCGTAGAGGTCCCCCCCCAGCTCGCTGGCCGGGAGGAAGGAAGTGCTGGCTTCCCAGCCGGGGAGTCGGGGACTGGAGGCCAAAAGCAGGCTGACCTGGATGTCGCGGGCGACGCGCAGGTCCTGGTGCAGGGTCTGGTCACGCTCGGGATCGGCCGGCGGCGCGGTGGCGGGCGGTTGGGCAGCCGGCGCGGCCGCGGATAGGGGGGGCTGCGCCGCCTCGGCGGCGTGGGCCCGCTCCCGCTCGCGGAGCAGGAAAAAGACCCCGTAGAGAGCGGCGATGTACAGGATCAGGCCAAGGATGGCCGATCCGGGGTCGCGGCGCTGGCCGGCCTGCCACAGACCCAGCGCGATGTAGATGACTCCCATGCCGGTGACCGTGCCCAGCCCCACCCCTGGCGGCAGGGCCAGGGCGGACCAGGCGACGGGCCAGAGGGCCAGCAACATCAGCGGGCTGTCGGGACCGGCCACCAGCGTGCTGCCCAGGACCACCCCCAGGGACTCGCCGGCGATGAGCGCGAACCAGCGGATCGTCTCTTCTTGCCGCCAGAAGAAAAAGACCAGGAACCCGGCCAGGATCGGGACCATCCCCGAGAAGAATGCCCAGGGCCAGTCGGCCCCGCCATGCAGGAATCCGGCCAGCATGAGCAGCAGCACCCATAGGCCGGCAAAAGTGCCATGCCCAAACAGGGGCCGCTTGATCAGTTCTCCGATTCGCAGTGTGACCATCGGATGCACCATTGTAGGCGAATTATATCACGGATGGCGCGATTCGTCGTATCCGGCGCGCTACGGGCGGTAGTGACGGCCAGCCTGCTCATCGCCGCCCTCCCTGTCGGGCCGGGGGCCCTGTGGCCTCTAGCGCCTCCAGGTTCCGCCGGCAGGCCTCGCGCAGCAGGTGCATGGGCACGCCGTCGATGAGCGCCTCGTCGGGCCGGCCCAGCAAGGCCCGCTGGGTGCGGCGGAACGCCTGCCGGGCCCGGGCCTTGTCCGGCAACGCCAGGAATAGGTTGCCCAGGTAAAAGTGCGCGGTCGGCGACGACGGGTTCAGGTAGGAGGCCCTTTCCAGGTCGGCGATCGCCTGCTCCATCCGGCCCATCTGCCGATAGACGATGCCGCGCAGCAGGTAGGCCTCCTCGGCCAGGTCATCCAGCTCCAGGGCGCGCTCGCAGGTCCTGAGCGCCTCGGCGTAGCGGCCCTGGTTCGCCTGCACCTGGGCCATGCCGCAGAGCGCCTCCACCAGGTTGGGCTCGGCGCGCAGGGCGGCCCGAAAGGACTCCAGCGCCTCGTCGTACAGGCCGTTGCGCAGGCAATCCAGGCCCCGCTGATAGTGCGCACGCGCCGGGTCCTTCTCGCCGGCCGCCGCAACTCGTGGGCGCTCGGCCTCCTCCTCTTTGGCGGGGCCCGTTCCCATGTAGAGCGGGCGCTCCACCGAACGGCCGCCCGGGACGGAGCGCGGCCCCGGAGTCTCTGGCTGGCGCTGGTGGGGCTGGGGGGGCTGCCCCCGGCGATAGTAAAAGACGCCGCCGTTCTGTACGCGCTCGAACGAGTCGAAAACTTGCCACAGCGTCTCGGAGAAGCCGATGAAGAGGTAGCCGCCCTGGTTCAGACACTGGTACATGTTGGCCATCAGCCGGCGCGAGGTCTCCACCTGGAAGTAGATGGTCACGTTGCGGCAAAAGATGACGTCGACGCCGCGGACGAGCGCCGGCAGGGGCTCGGCCACCAGGTTCAGTTCCTGGAAGACGACCATGTCCTGCAGGACAGGCCTGACCCGGAATCCGCCGCCCTCGGGTTGGAAATAGCGCTTCTGGTAGTCCGACTCCACGCGCTGCATGTCGCGAGCTGTGTACAGCCCGTTCCGGGCCTGGAGGAGGGCCCGCTGGCTGATGTCGGTCGCTATGATCTGCACCGGCCGGCGCGGCGGTACCCCGAACACCTCGGCCACGGTGATGGCCAGCGAGTACGGCTCCTGGCCGGTGGAGCAGCCGGCGCTCCAGATGCGCAGCGGGGCATTGGCCGGCCGGGTTCGCTCCAACTCCGGCAGGACGACCTCCGCCAGCAGGCGGAAATGGCGCGGGTTGCGGAAGAAGTGGGTCTCGTTGTTGACCACGTCCTCCACCAGAACCACGATCTCCTGGCTCCCGGAAGATGAGTCGAGCAGGTCCAGGTACTCGCTCCAACTGCGCAGCCCGCGGCGGTTGAGGCGCAGGGCCAGCGCCCGCCCCAGGGAGCGCCGCCGCGAATCGTCCAGGAAGATTCCGCTGTAGGCCTGGATGCGGTCGCGCAGCCGGGTAAAGGTCGTCTCGTCTAGTTCCGGTACCAGGCCCTGGGACATCACCGACCTCGCTAGTGGACGGTCGGCAGGGGTTGCCTGTCGACCAACAGCTCCAGCAGGGCAGGCGCGATCTCGTCCAGCGGCAGCACCTTTTGCGCGGCCCCGATCTGGACGGCCACGTGCGGCATGCCAAAGATGGTCGAGGTCGCCTGGTCCTGGGCAATGGTTGATCCGCCGGCCCGGCGGATCGCCAGTAGCCCATGGGCCCCGTCGCTGCCCATTCCGGTGAGCAGGACGCCGACAGCCCGGCTGCCCCAGGACCTGGCCGCCGCCAGCATGGTGACATCGACCGATGGGATGGGGGTCGTCCGGGGCGTGTCGGCCAGGTGGATCAACTGCCGCTCGGGCACGATGTGCCGGTCCTCGGGCGCCACATAGACCCGGCCGGCCTCTAGCCCTTCGCCCTCGCGGGCCAGGGCCACGCGCAGCGCTGTCTCCCCGGCCAGCCAGTCGGCCAGGCCCTGGGTGAACCCCTTGGCGATGTGTTGGACGACCAACAGCGGGGCGGGGAAGTCGGCCGGCAGTTGCGCCAGGATGCGCTGGAGCGCCCGCGGCCCTCCCGTGGAAGCGCCGATGACCACCAGCCGGTCCGGGGCCTGGAGCGGCACCGCGCTGGGCTTGACCTCGACATGGCGAATCGGGGCGGGCGCACCGGCGCGCCGCCGCCCGCGCAGGTGGGTGATGACCCGCACCCGTGAAAGCAGCCGGACCCGCTCCACCAGGGACTGGGCGATGCCCCGCAGCGCCGCCGCGTCGTCCCCGGCCGGCTTCTCGAAGATGTCCAGCGCCCCGGCCTCCAGCATGCGGAAGGAAAAGTCCACGTCCTGCTTGGCCAGGGAGGCGGTGACGATCAGGATCGGCGTCGGGTGGTAGGCCATGATCTGTTGCGTGGCCTCGTACCCATCCATCTCCGGCATGCGCACGTCCATGGTGATGACGTCCGGCCGGAGCCGCTCGACCATCTGCACCCCTTCCAGCCCGTTGCGCGCCGTGCCGACCACCTCCAGCCCGGGATCCGCCTCCAGGATGGAGCGCAGCACCGAGCGGGCCACCGGCGAGTCGTCGACGACCAGGACGCGCAGGTGGGCCCCCTCATTCTGTGACGAGCGCTCCGCGGTCGGATGCATCTACTCAATTCCCCTCATCCGCAGCAGGAAGGAGATGCGGTCGCCCAGGTCCAGCAGGTCAAAGTCCTTGTTCAGGTAGTCGTCCACCCCGGCCTCGAAGCCCACCTGGGTATCGTCCATTGAGGTTAGAGCGATCACCGGGAGGTCGCGTACGGCGGGTTCGGCATCCTGCCGCAGCCGGCGGCAGACCTCGTAGCCGTCGATCCCGGGCATGCGGATGTCGAGCACCATCAGGTCGGGCAGGTTGCGGTGGATTTCGTCCAGGGCTTCTTCCCCGCTCCCGGCCATCGCGACCTGGTAGCCCAGCGCCTCCAGGCGCAGCCTGACGATGTCTTTGACCAACTGACTGTCGTCCACAATGAGGATGCGAGCGGCCATCCGTTACCTCCGAGTTTATTTCCGGGCTGTCCTACGCCCCGTGGCGGCGTCCCCGGTGCGGTCCTTGGCCGCTTGGGGGCCCGGCCGCGGTCTGCTTCATGCCAGCAGCTGGGAGATCGTCTCCAGCAGGTTGCCCTGGTCGAAACGGCTCTTGATAATGTACCCCTGGGCTCCTGCTTCCAGTCCCTGGCGCCGACTCTCCTCATCCCCCCGGGCGCTGATGATGACCACCGGCACGCCGGCCCAGCGGGGCTCCTGTCGGATACGGCTTGTGAGCTCGAACCCGTCCATGCGCGGCATCTCGATGTCGGTGATGACCAGCCGAAAGTTGCCCCGCTCCATCTTTTGCAGGGCATCCACCCCATCCATCGCCGTCTCCACCCGGTAGCCGGCCGCCTCCAGGATGCTGCGCTCCAGCTCTCGCGTGGTGATGGCGTCTTCCACGAGGAGGAGCGTCGGGGGATCCCGCGGGACAGCTACCTCGGCAGCCGCTTGCGGCGCTCTGCTGCTCGGCGCCGCGCGCGCCAGCAGCAGGCCGCCCACGTCCAGGATAGGGACCACCTGGTCCGTACCGATGATCGTGGCCGCCGAGAAGTAGGGGCTGGCGCCGAGGATGTCGCCCAGCGGCCGGACGACGACCTCGATCTCGTCCACGAGTCGGTCCACCAGCAGCGCGATGGGGTATTCGTCGGCCCCGGCGATGATGGCGGGCCGCGGCCCTTCCGGGGCAGACTTGGTGTCCAGCCCCAGGGTCGCCGCCAGGGCATGGATGGGCACGGTGCGCTCGTGCCAGCGCAGGGTCGGCCGGCCTTCGATCGGCACGGTCTGGCCGGGCAGAATGCGCACCAGGCCGCGCGCGGCGCCGCTGGGGATGGCCAGGTCGGCTTCGCCGGCTTTGACCAGGAGCACGCGGATGGTTGCCAGGGTCAGGGGGACGTCCAGGGTAAAGGTCGAGCCGTGGCCGGCCTGCGTCTGGACATGGGCAAAGCCGTTGAGCTGGCGCATGGTCGACTGCACCGCGTCCAGCCCGACGCCGCGCCCGGAGAGGTCGTCGGCCTGGCGGCGGGTGGAAAAGGCCGGCCGGAAGAGGAAATCCAGGAGTGTCCTTTCGTCGGCCGCCCGGGCCCGCTCTTCATCGATTAGGCCGCGCTCCACGGCTGCTCGCCGTACCTTCTCCAGGTCAATGCCCCGGCCGTCGTCGCGCACATGCACCTGCACCCGGCGCCCCTGTTGGACGGCCTCCAGCAGCAGGTGCCCCCGGCGCGGCTTGTGTTGGCGAACGCGCTCTTCGGCCGGCTCGATCCCATGGGCCAGGGCATTGCGCACCATGTGGACGAGCGGCTCGCGCAGCATGTCGAGCACCCGGCGGTCCAACTCCACGTCGGCGCCGCGGACTTCCAGCGCCACCTCGACGCCGACCTCGCCGGCCATGCGCCGTACGACGCCCGGGAAGATCTCGAACAGGGTGCCGATGGGCACCATGCGGATGGCCAGCGACTGCTGGCGCAGCTCATCCAGCGTCAGGGAAAACCGGTCGAGCAGGTTGACGTGCCGCCGTGTGAAATCGGTGCGCTGCTGGTTCAGCCGCTGCAAGGCCGTCTCTAGCGCCTCGATGCGGCTCAGTATCTCCTCTGCCTGCCGCGGCCGGAAGCGGTCGCGGGCCGCCAGCAGGCGCTCCTTCAGGCCGTCGAGCTCGTGGGCCACGGCCTCGTGCGCCAGCCCCATGTCGTGCAGGGCGCTGCGCTCGGCGAGCGACTGCTGCTGCAGGGCCAGCGTCTCGCCGACCAGCCGGGCCAACTGGTTGACCAACTCCATGTCGACGCGCATCGTCTCCCGCGGACGTCCGGCCGCGGGAGCGGCCACGGTGACCACCGGCTCCGCGGACTCCGGGGCCGGTGAGGGGATGCCCAGCAGGCGCCGCATGGCGGCCAGCAGGCCGCTCTCGTCCACCGGGTCGTTGCGGCCTTCCAGCCGGTTGAGTGTCAGCGTGCGGATGGCCTGGCCGGCCTGGAGCAGCGTGCTGCCGACCTCCGCGGTCATGCGCGCGTTGCCTTTGCGGATCGCCCCCAGCACCTCCTCGATCTCGTGGGCCAGGCGGTTGATCTCGGCAAACCCCATGATCTTGGCCGACCCCTTGGTGGTGTGTACTGCGCGCAGCATACGGTCGAGCAGGGCCGTGTCCTCCGGATGGGCCTCCAGCGTCGTCAGCCCCTGCTCCAGGGTGTTCAGGTTATCCCAGGCTTCGTCACGGAACTGTCCGTAGAAGGCGGTAAGGTCGAGTTCAGCCATGGTAGGTGATCGTTTCGCGGGTCGAGGTGCGATGCCCGATGCCCAATGGGCAGCGCCCCCTAATCCTGTCTGCCGGCCGACTGTAATTGTTCCCCAATTCTGGACAGTGTCGCCGCCGCCTCGGCTACCTGGCGGCTGCCCTCGGCCGTCTGGTTGGCCACCTCGGCGATCTCGCGCATCGTTTCCACGATCTGCTCGCTGGCAGTGCGCTGCTGAGTGGTGGCCAGGGAGATCTCCTGGGAGGCCTGGCTCGTGCGTTGGGCCAGGAGGACGATCTCCTCCATCGCCCGGCCGGCCTGGTAGACGCGGTTCGCGCCGCGCTCGGTCTCCTTCAGCCCTTCCTCGGCGGCCATCACCGAGGCGTTGGTGGAGCGCTGGATCTCGGCGATGATCCCGCGGACCTCCTTGGACGACTCCATGGCCCGGTTGGCCAGGTTCTTGACCTCGGCGGCCACGACGGCGAAACGGCGGCCGTGCTCGCCGGCCGCCGCCGACTCGATGGCCGCGTTCAATGCCAGGAGGTGGGTCTCGTCGGCAATGCCGTTGATGATCTCCATGATCTCGCCGATGCGCTGGGAGTGTTCGCCCAGGACCAGGACCTTGTTGGCCAGTTCCTGCACCCGCGCCTTGATGCCCTCCATCGCCGCCACGCTTTCGTCCACCGCGCTCTGCCCCTCGCCTACCGCCGCCAGGGTCTGCTCGGCCAACTGGGCGACGTTCTCCGAGCTCTGGGCAATCTGCCGCGCGGTATAGCCCATCTCCTCGATCGTCGAGGTCACCTCGCTGATGGCCGAGGCCTGCTCGGTGGCGCCGCTGGCCTGCTGCCGGGAGGTCGCCGACATCTCCGCGGCCGAGACGCTTAGCTGCGCGGCCAGGGTGACCTGCTGGATATTCTTATCCATCAGTGTCTCGTTGGCGGCCAGGATCTCCTGGGCCCGTTGGTCCGATTCTCGCAGCGCGGCCTGCAGCGAGGCGGCGTTGCGCCGGATGACATAGGCGACGAACAGGTAGCAGGCCGCCATGCTGAAGGTGTACTGCCAGAGGAAGCTCTTGAGGACCGGATCGGCGACCAGCGTGGTGGGCGAGACGGTGAAGGCGATAAAGAGGAGCGTGTCGATCGCCGCGACCCCGTAGACGGTATGGCCGGGCAGGGTGGTGCCGGCGACGAGGATCGGCCAGATGAAGATGATGGCCGAAAGCGCTGGCCGCTCTCCGTACAGCCCACTCTCCTGGGCCACGAGCAGGGTGGCCACCACCGAGACGGCCACCACGATGATCCAGGAGCCCTCTATAGGCCGGTGGGAGCGGGCCAGCCACAGGGCCACCAGGGCGGACACCACGACCAGCGCCAGCGCGACCCAAACGGTGGGGTACTGGATATTCCCGGTGATCCAGTGGGCGATCGTCAGGGCCACTGTGCCCACCAGTTGGGCCAAGGACAGGTTGGCTACCGTGGAGCTGCGCCGCTGGCGCTCCTCCTGCGACATATTGGTCGTCATAAAGTAGGACAGGACACGTTCACCCCACGCCGGCTGATCCATTGCCACCTCCTTTGGATCGATCCACAGTTTGACGCTCGATCCGTTGCCGCGCTACCGGCAATGCTGAGGCCAGTTCCAGCAAGGCCGCTGTGTCCTCGGACGAGACAACCTGCGCCAGGTCGATGAGCGGCACCACGGCCTCGCCCCGCCGGATCAAGCCCCAGACGATGCGCCGCCGCTGCAGCTCCTGCAGCAGGCCGGGCAGCGGGGCTGCTTCCTGCCAGGACAGTTGCAGCGGCCCTTCTATCCGATCGACCCGGAAGGCCAGCGGGGAGACCTCCCAGGGCGGGACGAGCAGTATGCCGCCGCGGCTTTCCCCGTTGCCGTGGAACCCCAGCCAGTCGCACAGGTCCACGATGGGCACCGCGGTTCCGCCCAGGAGCAGAAACCCCAGCAGCCCGCGGGGCCCGCCCGCCGCCGGGAGCACGGTTTCTTTCCGCCGAACGGTCTCGACCTGGCCGACATCGACGGCAAAGCGACAGCTCCGCACTTCCATGAGGATCACCAGCAGGGCGCTTTCAGGCGGCATAGCGGACCGCCTCCAGCAGCCTGGCTGGATCGAGCAGGCGGGTGGTCCTGGAGCCCTCGTGGGCGATGCCCTCCAGCAGGGTCCAACTGTCGTCGGCGGTGCTGCTGGGAGGGGGCTCGATGGTGGCCGGCTGAAGCTCGACAATGTCCTCGACCTGGTCGACGAGCAGGGCCGCGATGGTTGTCTCGTGCTGGACGACAAGCAGGCGGCTCGCTGGACCCAGCGGCTCCTCGGGCAGCCGCAGGATGCGGCGCAGGTCCAATACGGGCAGCACCTCACCCCGTAGCCCCGTGGCCCCCAGCACGGCGGACGGCAGCCCAGGCAACGGGGTAATGCCGTGGACGCGGCAGACCTCGCGCACGGTGTTCAATGGAAAGGCGTAGCGTTCTCCAGCCAGGAGGAAGACAAGCACGGGGCGCGATTCTTCCACCTTTTCCTCAGGCTGGGCGGCTCGCCGGGCCATCTCTTCCTGGAGTTGCCGGATGCGCGCTTGGGATGTCATAGGCCAATTATACCACACTTTCAGGCAGCGAGAAACGGCCTCGCATGATTGTACTATACTCGCAGGCGTTGTGCAAACGGCGGTGGGTGACAATCGGGGGACACGGCAGACCGCTGGCGGGGCGCGCAAAACTGTGACCCAGCCCATTTACAATCGGCGACATCCATGCTACAATCGGGGTCGCGTTGAATGCGCGGGGCTGACCACTCTGCCGGAGGAGGCAAAATGAACATTGTTCACGTCAATGGAACCAACCGCGGCGACATCTTTCTCTACGCCCTGAGCACCTGCGTTTGGTGCAAAAAGACCAAGGCGTTTCTGGGCGAGTTGCAGGTCGAGTACCGCTACGTCGACGTTGACCTGGTGCCGGCGGAGGAGCGTGACGGCGTGGTGGCGGATCTGGCCCGGCACAACCCGGCGCGCAACTTCCCGACCATCGTCATCGATGGCCGGGAGGTAATCGTCGGATTTCAACCGGAGCGGCTCAAGGAGTTATTGGGACGATGAACGACGAGCCCAAGTCTGAAGAGATCGAGGCGCTCTACGCGCGGCTGGCCCGCGAGTCCGAGGCCGGGGGCTATCACCTGAACCCGGACATAGCCTTCACCAAAGACCTGGTGCGCGGTCTGTTGGTGAACCAGCGGCGCTACGGCTACCCGGCCTGCCCCTGCCGGCTGGCCAGCGGGGTCAAGGCAGAGGACCTGGACATCATCTGTCCCTGCGACTACCGGGACCCCGACCTGGCTGAACACGGCGCCTGCTACTGCGCGCTGTACGTCTCCGGCGCCGTGCTCAAGGGGGAGAAGGAGCTGCGGTCCATCACCGAGCGCCGGCTGCCGCCCGAAGCGCGGAAAAAGGCCCGGGCGCAGTCTGCCGCGGCGACTCCGGCGAGCCTGCCCTACCCCGTCTGGCGCTGCCGCGTCTGCGGCTACCTCTGCGCCCGCGACGAGCCGCCCGAAGTGTGCCCCGTGTGCAAGGCCAGGAAGGACCGCTTCGAAAAGTTCCTTTGATCCCAGCAGGAACAGAAGCCCGGTAGCCGGCGGACCTTTCCGCGCTACCGGGCTTCTGTTGGCCATGGCCGGCCAGCCGGCTCTATGTCGTGGAGGGCTCCGGCGCCGGTTCGCCCATCATATAGCGGTGCATGTCGGCGGCGGCCTGCTTGCCGGCGCCCATGGCGCTGATGACGGTGGCTGCGCCGGTGACAATGTCTCCGCCGGCCCAGATGCGGTCCTTGGTGGTTCGGCCCGTCTTTTCGTCGGCCACGACGGTGCCGTGGCGGGTGCGCTCCAGCCCTTGGATGTTCTCAAAGATCAGGGGGTTGGGGCTGGTGCCGATGGCGATGACCACCAGGTCGTACTCGGTGACGAACTCGGACCCCGGGATGGGGACGGGGCGGCGCCGGCCCGAAGCGTCGGGTTCGCCCAGCTCCATGCGCAGGCACTCCATAGCCTTGACCCAGTTGTGTTCGTCGCCGAGGATGCGCGTCGGGTTGGTCAGCAGGCGGAACTCGATGCCTTCCTCCTCGGCGTTCTCCGCTTCCTCGGCCCGCGCCGGCAGTTCCTCGCGCGAGCGGCGGTAGACGATGTGCACCTCCTCGGCGCCCAGGCGCAGCGCGCAGCGGGCCGCGTCCATGGCTACGTTGCCCCCACCGACCACGGCCACGCGGGCCTTTTTCTTGATCGGGGTGGCGTACTCCGGGAAGAGGTAGGCCTTCATCAGGTTGGTGCGCGTCAGGAACTCGTTGGCCGAGTAGACGCCGTTCAGGTTCTCGCCGGGGATGTTCAGGAACTGCGGCAGGCCGGCCCCGGTGCCCAGGAAGATGGTGTCGTACTGCTCCAGCAGCTCGTCCAGGGTGGCGATCTTGCCGATGACATGGTTCAGGCGGATCTCTACGCCCAGGCTCCTGACGTAATCGACCTCGGCATGGACGATGCGTTTGGGCAGGCGGAACTCGGGGATGCCGTACATCAGCACGCCGCCCGGCGCGTGCAGCGACTCAAAGATCGTCACGGCGTGGCCCAGGCGGGCCAGGTCGCCGGCGCAGGTCAGCCCGGCCGGCCCACAGCCCACCACTGCCACCTTCTTGCCGGTCGGCGCCGGCAGCTCCGGCGGCGGGACCTTGTTGCCCAGCTCCCAGTCGGCCACGTAGCGCTCCAGCCGGCCGATGGCCACCGGCTGCTGTTTCTTCCCCAGCACACACATCTGCTCGCACTGCGTCTCCTGCGGACAGACCCGCCCGCAGATGGCCGGCAGGTTGTTCTTGGCCTTGAGCTCCCGCACGGCCCGCAGCATATCCCCTTCCTTCACCGCCATGATGAACTCGGGGATGCGCACCTCCACCGGGCAGCCCTCGCGGCAGGTCGGCTTTTTGCACGACAAGCAGCGCTCGGCCTCGGCCAGGGCCAACTCCGGCGTATAGCCCAGGGCGACCTCGTCAAAGTTCCGCGCCCGCTCCTTGGGATTCTGGCGGGGCATCTCTTGCCGTTCGCGCTTCACAGCCATGTTCGTCTCCTTTGACGGTTACGATTTGCGATTTTTGACCATCGGGTAGGGCTCGGCCCGGTTCGCAACCCGAAATCGTCAATCGCCAATCCAAAATCACTTGATTCCCAACAGGTTCGTGATCGGCGCCAGCATCCCTTTCAGGTTGGCGGCGAACGTGCCCACCTGGGTATCCTTCAGGGGGATCTCGACCGGGATGGCCAGCTTCACCGGGATGGTGGAGCTCATGACGATGTTGTTCTCAAAGTCGATCGGCAGCCGGACGTCGGGCGGCAGGATGATGTTCGCCCCTCCGGGCAGGCTGCCCCCGCCGGACGGATAGAAGGTGATGGGAGCCCACGAGATGGTGGTATCGCCCGTCGTTTTGACCGTGATCCCCTGCTGCACCTCGATGCTCACATCTCGCACCGGCATCGCTTGGTCTACGAAAACCGTGGTCTGGATGACGGCGTTCTCCAGCCCGTCCAGTTCCCGCATCACATTGCCCAGGATGGGGCGCAGGACAAAGGGCAATGCAACTACCACCGCTACCAGGATCAAGCTGACGAGGAGCGAAAAGATCGTCGCCATCCGATAGAACAACGGCACGGCCGGCTTGTCCATCCTGCCCTCCTTGCGCTGTGAACTAACTGACCGGACTCAAACAGGCTCCGGGGTGCTCGTGTTCGAACTTGGCCACGGCGACCTTTTCTTCTTCCAGGTACTGGCGCTGGCGCTCCAGGAGGAGGTCCCAGTCCACCTGGTGCCCGTCGAAATCGGGGCCGTCCACGCAGGCGAAACGCGTCTTGCCGCCCACCGAGATGCGGCAGGCCCCGCACATGCCGGTGCCGTCGACCATGATCGAGTTGATGCTGACCAGCGTCCTGACGCCGAACGGCTGGGTCGTCTTGCAGGAGAACTTCATCATGATGGCCGGCCCGATGGCAAAGACCAGGTCCACGTGGCGGCCGTTCTCCAGGAGCTCCTTCAGCGGGGCGGTGACCAGGGCGAAGCGACCGTAGGAGCCGTCGTCGGTGCAGACGATCAACTCGTCGCTGATGGCGCGCACCTTTTCTTCCCAGAACAGCAGGTTCTGGCTGCGCGCGCCGATGATCGAGATAAGGGTATTGCCCTCTTCCTTCAGCGCCCGGGCGATGGGGTAGATGGGGGCAATGCCCACGCCCCCGCCGACGCAGACGACGGTGCCGTACTTTTCGATCTCGGACGGCCGGCCCAACGGGCCCACCAGGTCGCGGATCGACTCTCCGGCCTTGAGCAGCCCCATCTGCCGCGTAGAAGCCCCCACCTCCTGCACGACTAGGGTGACGGTGCCCCGCGAACGGTCAAAGTCGCCGATGGTCAGCGGGATGCGCTCGCCTTCCTCGTCCAGGCGGACGATGACGAACTGGCCGGGCTGGGCCTTGCGGGCGATCTCGGGGGCCTCCATGACGTACTCGCGCAAGACCGGGGTTAGGTCGCGCTTCTCCAGGATCTTGAACATCCTTGCCTCCTCGTTGAGGGATTAGACCACGCCTCGCGGGTCCTTCTGCTGAACGGGAATGGTTCAGGCTCTCGCTATTCTACTACAACCTGCGCGAGTGCGCAAACTGGCATAGCTTGGTGTGTGTTTCGGTTCAGGGGGAACCCGCCATGCGGGAGCGCCGTCGGCAGGAGCTGTCAGGCCACGATGATGCGGTGTCCCTGGAACTCTGCTACCTCCACGGGGACGCCGTAGGTTTCCGTCAGCACCTCGCCCGTCAGCGTCTCTTGTAGCGCGCCGGTCGCCAGGACCCGGCCGCCGCGCAGCAACACGATGCGGTCGGCGCAGAGCGCGGCGGCCTGGGGGTCATGGGTGCAGAAGGCGATGGTCAGGCCGCGGTCGCGCAGCCCGCGCATCAGCGCCAGGATGTGGGCGCGGTTGCCCAGGTCCAGGTGGGCGGTGGGCTCGTCCAGCAGGAGCAGGCGCGGCTGCTGGACCAGGGCGCGGGACAGCATGGCCAGTTGCTGCTCGCCGCCGCTCAGGGCGTTGATGGGCCGCCCCGCCAGGTGCTCCGCGCCGACGGCGGCGAGCGCCTCCTGGGCGGCCTGGCGGTCGGCGGCCCCGGGCAGCTCCAGGGGGTGCAGGTAGGGGGCGCGGCCCAGCAGGACATAGTCGCGGACACTTATGGCAAATGGGATGTGCTCGGACTGCGGCACCAGGCCGATGAGCCGGCCCATCTCCGGGCGCGTGTAGCTGCTGCCGGGCCGGCCGGCCAGGTGCACCTGCCCCCGCTGCGGCCGCAGCAGCCCCAGGATCACCAGGAGCAGGCTGGTCTTGCCGGCCCCGTTGGGCCCCAGCAGGGCGGTGATCGTGCCCGTGGGCAGGCTCAGGCCGACCCCCTGCAGGGCCTCCCGGCGCTGCCCTGGGTAGCGGAAATGGATGTCGGCCAGCTCCACCAGCATCTCGGCGCTCATCGTGCGGTCTCCGGCGGGCGCCAGGACATCAGCAGCAGAAAGACCAGCGCCCCCAGCAGGGCGGTGAGGATGCCCAGCGGGATCTCGCCGGGCAAGAGGGTGCGGGCCAGGTCGTCGCAGAGCAGGGCCAGGATCGCTCCCAGCAGCAGCGCGGCCGGCAGGGACCGCCGGGCGTCGGCGCCGACCAGCCGGCGGGCCATGTGCGGGACGATCAGCCCGATCCAGGCCACGTTGCCGGACAGGGATATGACGGCGGCGGTGGCGGCGACGGCCGCTCCCAGGAGCAGCGCTCGCTCCCGCGCCGGGGCCGTGCCCAGCGAGAAGGCCGTCTCGTCCTGGAGCGAGAGCAGGTTCAGCCGCCAGCGCAGCAGCAGGATCAGCGTCAGGCCGGCCGCCGTCAGCGGAAGGATGGCCAGTAACGCGCCCCAGTTGGCCCGCCCCAGCCCGCCCAACGTCCAGAAGACGATGTCCGGCAGTTGGGTCAGCGGGTCGGCCATGTACTTCAGCAGGCCGACGCCCGCGGAGAAGAGCGCCGAGACGGCGATCCCGGCCAGTATGAGCCGCAACACCCAGCCGCCGTAGCGTATGGCGCGGGCCAGGCTGTGCGACAGGAGCAGCCCCAGGCCGGCGCAGAGCGCCGCCAGGAACTGCGTGGCCCCGGGTATCCCTGCCAGGAAGAGGATACCCAGGGCCGCGCCGAAGGTGGCCCCGGTCGATACGCCGAGGAACCCCGGCTCGACCAGCGGGTTGCGCAGGACCATCTGCAGCACCGTGCCGGCGGCGCCCAGGGCCATCCCCAGCAGGCAGGCGGCCAGGATGCGGGGCAGGCGCAGGTTCAGCACCAGCTTCTGCGCCAGCTCGTCTTGCAGCAGCGTCGCCGGGGCCATCCCCGGGGCCGCCGGGTAGCGGCCCAGGAAGAGCGACGCGGCCAGGAGGAGCAGCAGCACGACGAGCAGCGCGATCCAAGAATGGCGCAAGTGGATTCTCCTGGGACCGTTGGCGATTTTCGATTTCCGATTGCCGATCCTCGATGGGCCTGGTGTATTCTCGAACCACCCAATCGCAAATCGCAAATCCACAATCGCCCATCACCACCGGATACGGGGTAGTATCTGGGCGCGGATTATCCCCTCGTCCAGGCGATACATCTGGCGATAGAATTGCACGACCTCTTGCTCCATGTCTACCGGGAACTCCTGGGGGTGCAGTTTCCCCGCCAACCAGATCAGGCCCAGGGGCCAGCGCGGGTCCGGCTGGTCCCAGCTGACAAAGTCCTTGGGAAAGGCCACCAGCCGGCCGGCCTGTGTCGCCCGCAGCGCCCGCCATTGGGCATCCTGCTCCAGGCGCGCCAGGGTCTGGGCGGCATCCCCGGTGTACTGGATGACCATGATCCAATCGGGGTTCCAGGCCGCCACCTGCTCCAGGTTCACCGCCGTCCAACCGCCGCCGGGAGAGGCCTCCTTCCACACGGCGATGCCGCCGGCCCGCTCCACCAGCGTCGCCTGGATCCAGCCGGCCGGCGGGATAGACCAGGCCCCGGCGCCGCCGCTCTCGCTGTACTGCAGCAGCAGCACCCGTGGCCGCTCATCCGGCGGCAGCCCTCGCAGCGCCCCCTCCACCCGCTGCAACTGCGCCGCATAGTAGCCGGCCAGCTCCCGCGCCCGCTCCTCGTTGCCCAGTACCTGCCCCAGGATGCGCAGGTCGCGCCCGTACTGTTCCGGCTGCTCCAGGTCCAGGTAGACCACCGGGATGCCGAGCGCCTGGAGCGGCTGGCCCAGGCTCTCGGCCATGTAGCTCTTCAACACCACCAGGTCGGGCTGGACGGGGGCAATCTGCTCGGCGCCGACCTGGACCTCGAACAGGGTCTTGTCGCCCACCGTGGGATCCACGAGCGCCAGAAAGGCCTGGATCTCCTGGCCGGCCCGGCCCAGGGCCACCAGCCGCGCGGGGGCCTCGGGGAAGAGGTAGAGGGCGTCGTTGAGCATAAAGACCCCGCGGCCGGCCGTGGCCAGGCGCTGCGGCAGCCGCGGCAGCGTCACGGTGCGTCCTAGCGCATCGCCGACGGTGATGCCGGCCGGCGGGCTGCTCCCCGGCGTCACCGCGCCGCAGGCCGCCAGGATACCCAGGAGCATCAGCATCGTCAAGACAGCACAGTGTTTCACGCGGCCCTCCTGCCAGTGATCACCACCCCTTGTACCCTTCGCTGTGTCTACGGTACTCGATACGCTCCTCGCCCAGCAGCTTGGCCTCCAGGATGATGTCGCAGGCTTCCTCCAGGCAGGAGGTCCAGTGCAGGGCCTCCTCCAGCGTCTGGCCGATGGCAAAGGCGCCGTGTCCGCGCACCATCATCACCTTGTACTCGCGCAGCGTCTCGGCCACCAGGTCGGCCATCTCCTGGGAGCCGGAGGCGTACTCGGCGGCCACTACCGGCACCTTGTGCAGCAGGTAGGAGCCCTCGTTGTCGATGGGGATGATTTCCTCGCGGCTGAGGCTCAGGGCGATGGCCGTGCGCGGGTGGGTGTGGATGACGGCCAGGGCCGAGGTGCGCTGGTAGATGGCGCGGTGGACGATCAACTCGGTGCTGGCGCGGGTGATGCCGCTGTCCTTGCTGTAGAGGCCGGTCACCACCAGGTCTTCCATCTTCAGCCGGCCAAGCTGGGCGCCGCGCCGCTTGATGACGATGCGGTTGCCGAGGCGCACGCTCATGTTGCCGCCGTGCGTGCTGGTCAGCCCGCCGAGGTAGATGTCCCGGCCGATGTCGCGGAACTCCTCATACAGGCGCTGATCGACCATGGTCTGCCCTCTTGTCCAGGTCCGATAGCTGCAGCATCTGCCGCCTGGCGGCGGTGGGGACCCCCTCTGGGTCCCATCCGCGGAACTCGTAGTACTCCTCGAGCATAGGGGCCAGGCGCACGGTGTGGCCGGCGCTGGGGCCCGCCGGCACCGGCTCCTCCAGCAGCCGCCGGGGCAGGGTGTCGTCGGCGCGGGTGAAGCCCTCGCGCAGGTTGTACAGCCGCTCCAGGTTCCAGGCGCGTTCGCCGACGCGCAGCAGGTCCTCGGCCGTGCAGGGGATGGCGGTGACGGCGGTGAGCAGCCGGGCCAGGTGCTCGCTGCCGACGGCCATCTCCAGGAAGCGGCAGGCCACCAGGCTGTCCACGGCGGCGGCCTCGTTCTGGTGGATGGCGACGATCCCGGCCTTGCCCTGGGTGGCGAAACGGTCCAGGAGGCGCGGCAGGGCCAACACTTCGGGGCCGAGCATATTGCCGCGCATGTGGCAGGCGCCGCGGTTGGAGGTGGCATAGAGCAGCCCCTGGCCCTGCATGCCGCGGGGGTCGTAGGCCGGCATCTCCAGCTTCTTGACGCTCATCGAGAGGTGCGGGGCGCCGTGGGCGGCAGCGAAACGGAAGGAGCCCTCGGCCAGCTTGTCGCCCAGGCCGCGGCGCTCGGCGATGTCGCGCAGTACCCCCGGGAGTAGGTCGGCGCGGCCAAAGCGCAGGTCGCTTGAGAGGATGCCGCGCTCGGCCAACTCCATAGCGCAGGCGATGGTCGAGCCGGTGGAGATGGTGTCCAGCCCCAACTCGTTGCACAGGTAGCCCGCCTCGGCGATGGCCTCCAGGTCGTCGATGCCGCACTGCGCGCCGAACGCCCAGGCCGTTTCGTACTCCGGCCCCTCGCCCTGGCCGTGGGCCGTGCGCGTCCGCCGCGCGCAGGCGATGGGGCAGGCCCAGCAGGCCTTGCGGCCCACCAAGAGGTGCTCCGCCATCCACTCGCCGCCGATCCGCTCCGCCCCGGCGAACTGGCTCTCTTGGAAGTTGCGCGTCGGCAGCGCGCCGATGACGTTGACCACGTTCATCAGCACGGCGGTGCCGAACTCCGGCAGGGCCTGCGAGGTGATCGGGTTGGCCCGCAGCATCTTGCCGATCTCGTAGAGCAGGAAGCGGAAACGTTCGGCGTCGGCCGGCACGTTCTTCTGCGTCCCGCTCACGGTGATCGCCTTTAGCCGCTTGCTGCCCATCACGGCGCCGGGCCCGCCGCGGGCCAGCGCCCGCGAGCCGTCGTTCATGATCGCCGCGATGCGCACCAGGTTCTCGCCGGCCGGCCCGATGCACAGCACGCTGCGACGCCCCGCGCCGCGCTCCAGGGCCGCCGTCGTCGCCGAAACCGTCTGCCCCCACAGCGAGGTGGCGTCGTGAATCTGGACTCGGTCCCCCGTGATCTCCACCCAGACCGGCCGGCCGGCCTGCCCGCGGACGATCAGCGCGTCGTAGCCGGCGCGTTTCAGGAACATCCCCCACCACCCGCCGCTGTTGGCGTCGAGGATGGTCCCCGTCAGCGGGCTCTTGGTGCTGACGCTGAAGCGGTTCGATGTCGGGGCGCCGGTGGCCGTCAGCGGCCCGGTGGCAAAGATGAGCGCGTTCGCCGGGGCCAGCGGGTCCACCCCCGGCCCGACCATATCCCACAGCAGCCGCCCGCCCAGCCCGCGCCCGCCCAGGAAGAGACGGGCCATCTCCATGTCGAGCGGCCGCGTGTTGATCGCGCCGCTGCCCAGGTCGATTTCCAGGATACGGCGGGTCCAACCTTGCATGAGCAGGCACTCCCGGCGATGGTGTGGCGGCCGGCCATGTCAGGCAGGGAGGTCTCCCGGCTGGCGCAGCCCCCTGATTGGGGACAGGTGGGCCATCAACTGGCGGCCCATCGTAAGGAACTCGTCGACGGCCGCGCGATACTCGCGCTCCGTTGGCGGTGCGGGCCGGCGAGCCTGGCAGACGGGCGGCGGCAGCGGGATATTGCGGTCGGAGAAAGGGTCCACGGCGGCGCCAGGGTCGGTGCGCGATCTGTACAGGGGCATGGCCTGCATGGATGGCGCTCTGGCGCCGCCGCACCAGCCTGTCGATGGTTGGTCCTTTTCCGGCATCGTCCGTCGGCGGGGCCGGGCACGCGCTACGCTTTTGCGCCGCCGCGCCGTCCGCGCAGCACCAGCCCGACGACCGCCAGCGCCGCCACCAGGCCGGCCGCCACCCAGGCCCCGGTTTTGACCGTCGTGGCACCGACGAAGCGCGGCAGGGGGTTGAGGGCAATACCGACAAAGGCCCACACCAGCACCGCCAGGTAGGCCACGTCGCCGCGGAAGTAGCTCATCAGGGCGGCGATGACCACGGCGGCGGCGAGCACAACCACCGCCCACACCTGCGCGCCGGCGGGGTCGGGCCGCCAGTTCCAGTGGTAGAGGAGGTCGGTCACATTGGCGATCGTCGCCACCGTGATCCAGCCCAGATAGATACTAAAGGGTAGGCGCACGGCAAGCCGCTCCCCCAGCGGGGCCCTGCTGCGCCCCGTCCCCAGCCGCAGGTAGATGGCGATCAGCGAGCCCAGCAGGATCAGCATATCCACGAGCGTCAGGGGGAAGAGCGGTTTGTCCCAGAAGTAGTGCCAGAAGAAGAGCCAGGCGACATTGGCGGCGCAGGAGAGGAGAAAGATGTACCCGATCCGCCGCAGCCGCGGGTTCTCGCGCTGCGTGGGCAGGGCCTGGTAGATGCCAAAGGCGATCAGCCCGATGTAGATCAGCCCCCAGATGGAAAAGACGTACCCGGCCGGCACGAAGTAGACCTCGAAGCTGTCCGAAATCACCCCCGTGCCGACGTTGTTGAACGGCAGGGCGTTGGCCAGGATGTTGACGACGATGGTGACGACGACCGCCACGGCGACGAGAATCTGGCGCACCGTATCCTTGTTCATTGCTCCTCCTCAGTTTGATTTATTTCCTCTCCAAGATGGCGCTATTATAACCCCCTCAATAGGCTTGGTCAAATCGCCCGCTAGTTTTCGATCCGGATGCCCGCGGCACTCAATGTACCCGCCACACATGCACCACCGGCTGGGTGCCGTCGGCATACATCTCCAGGATGTAGAGCAGGTCATCGGCCCGGTCGTAGGCCACCTCGCCGATCCGGTAGCGGCGCTGGTCGCCTGTGCCGAGCATGTCCTCTTCGACGCCGGCCGGGTTGAGGAAGAGGTATTCGTCGATGTCGATGGCCGCATAGGGCTGCGGCTGCCAGGAGGGGATCTCTCCCGCCGCCACCCGCGCCAGGTCGGCGGGGTCGTAGAGGATGATCTGGGCGTCCCAGTGGGGGGTCCACCAGCCGCGGAAATCGTTGTGCCCGGCGCACTCGTGCAGGTCCTCGGGCGGGCAGGGTGTGCCGTTCGCCAGGTAGCACACCGTAGAGGTGGGGGTCATGGCTTCTTCCACGCAGGGCAGATGGGGGCCGGCCGGGTTGGCCCAGCCGTACCAGTATTTCGCTCCGTTGCTCTTGTTCCCGGCGAAGAGCAGGGCCGTCTTTCCCGAGCTTGTCGTTAGCCAGGCGCCGCCCTCCCACTCGTCGGGGTGCTGGTAGCCGGCCATGGCGTGCCCGGTCGGCCCGGCCTCCTCGGAGCTCTCATAGTGCAGCAGCGCCGTCTCCGGCAGGTGGGTGCCCGACGGCGGCGGGGCGCCTCCCGCTTGCCAGGGGAGGTAGGCAAAGAGGGCCGGCCCCATCCCACTCCAGCCCCCGTCCCTGTAGCGCCCCGTGCCCACGTAGCGCCCGTTGGCATGGGCCTCCGCCCAGGCGGAAGGGATCTCGATCATGTAGCCGTTGACGCTGTACAGGGACCGGTCGCCGATGAACCACTCTCCCTGCATGTCGGGCGCGGCCAGGTTCGGATCGAACCAGCCGTGCGAGGCGGCCGGCGGGTCGGGCTGCAGGTGCTGCCCCCAGGCCAGGTGGATCTTGGGCCCGGTGGCCGGGTGGTCCAGGTAGAGCATCGCCGTGCGGGGCAGTTCCTCCAACGCCGTAAAGTGCCCGGCGGCGACGTCTTGGAAGGGCTGCACGAAAGTGGCCGTGTTCAGATCGTTCAGGTCGCCGGAGATGACCGGCGCGGGGATGCCGAGCTCGGCCACCTGGTTGCCGTTGGGCAGCTCGCCGTACGGCAGCCGGTCGTGGCCCATGATGAACAGCGACCCCGGAAAGCCGTCGGATCCTCCACCGGGATCGCCGTTGGGGTTAAAGGTCATAGCCCCGCCGCCGTAGGAAAAGGTCAGCGGCCGATCGCCTCCCGCGGGTAGCCGGAAGGCGCCCAGGTACTCCAGGTCGGCCGGCTGCACGAGGCCGGCGTCGCTCTTGGGGACGATGGGCAAATAGTTCGAGGGGCTGGGGGTGGCCTGCTCCGGGGACTGGGGCGGCCGTGCCGGGGCGCAGGCGGCGGCTCCCAGCGCCAGGAGCACAACCATCGTTATCCACGCCCCGGCTGTTCGCAGTATGCTCGACATGGCGGCCTCTTCCTGAACGATAATCCTGGGCTATTCTCAGACCACGACAAAGGCCCCGGGTGGAACGTCACGAAGGTGAAGCACGAGTGCGGTTCAGCAGCCTTGATCGTCATTTCTACTCTGTTTGGACGGCAGCGTTTCGCTTATCACGCCTCACTCGCCCCCCACCACCTGGAACTGCCCCCCATCGCTCCTGCCGAACACCTCCGGGAAGTACATCTGGTAGGCCGTCGTCGGCATCACCAGGAACTCGCCCGGCACGCCGGCCCGCATGGTGTAGGTGTACTGGTAGGTGCCCCGCGGCAGGTAGCTGGCAAAGAGCACCACCTTCTCATCCCGCATCTCGGTGTGCGCGAACCACCACCAGCCCCAGCCGTACCAGCGGTACCAGCGGTCCTGCTCCGCCGCCGTTAGGTTGGTGAGCTGCGGCGCCTGCCCCACCACGCTGGTCGTCTTCAGGCTGACATCGACCCCCTCGAAGCCGGCCGGCAGCGGGTCCTCTACCACCACATAGTACAGGTCGGTCGGGGCGATGATCGTCAGCTTCACCAGGACGATGTCGCCCACCCGGGCGCTGGTGATGGCGGCGTCGGCCTGGTCCACCGGGCTGTACTGCCGGGCCACCATGATGCCCCGGTTCAGGGCCTTGACCCGGTCTACCGGCAGGTAGTAGCGCAGGTAGGCGGAGTAGTAGAGCTGCCCTGCCCCGCTCTGGCCCCCCGTCGGCGGCCGGCGCTCGATCACCAGCCGGTTGGCCTCGTCCGCCAGCAGTTGGGCGATCTCCACCTGCAGCTTGCGGCTCTCGGCCAGGTTCTCCTTCTTGACATCGCCCTCTTCCAGGGTCGCCCCGTTGAGGTAGACGGCGTAGGAAAAGTCGCCCTGCATCTCGCCGCTGGCGCGCATGTAGGCCACCAGCCCCAGCAGCGCCCAGGCCGTGTCCTGCGTCGTCTCCCAGTGCCCTTCTTTCCGCGCCGCCATCAGCCAGCGCACCACGTTGGGCAGCGTCTCGCTCTGCGGGTCGAGCCGCGACCGGGCCCACAGCACGATGGCCGTGCTGCGGATGTCGGTGTTCATATTCCAGTAGTCCGGCTCGGCCTCTTCCCAGTGCGTGCCCGTGGCGCTGAGGATTGCGCTTCCGGCCAGCTCGTCCAGCAGCGTCCGCACCGCCGCCGCGTCGGGAGAGTCGAGCAGGCTCAGGGCCAGCGCCAGCAGCGCCCGTCCGTAGTGGTCCAGCAGGTCGCGCCGCTCGTAAAGCCCTTTGGCCAGGCCCAGTTCACCGCGGTCCTTGCCGGCGTTGTCGACGGCGTACTCGCCGAGCACATAGAGCATGTAGGCCAGGCGGTTGGCCTGCCAGTGGCTGCGCAGTTTGCTCACCGCCGGCAGGTTGTTGCGCAGGAAAGAGACCCCGTCGGCCGTAACCCCTTCGTCGACGGCGAATCCGGCCCGCCTGGCCTCGAGCATCGCCTGCAGTACATAGGCCGTCAGGTAGGGGTTGCTGACATCGCTCTTCCACCAGCCCCAACCGCCGTCATAGTGCTGGCCGGCGTAGAGCCGCTGCAGGGCGATGCCCACCATCTCCGTCAGCTTCTGCTCCATCTCGGGATCGCTCAGCCCCATCTCCTGCAACGCCTGGTAGGTCAGGACGTTCGGCAGGAAGCGGCTGACCGTCTGCTCGACGCACTCGTAAGGGTAGTGCTGCAGGTAGTCCAGCCCGTCCTGGGCCGCCGCGGTGAGCGAGCCGTCCACCTGCACCGTCAGCTCGCCCTGGGTGGGATCGTAGACGCGCGGCAACTGCACGACCTCCTGGACCTGGCCGGGTTCGCTCAGGCGGCCGGCCGTGGCCACCACCTCGGGCGTGGAGTAGCGGTACACCGGCATGGTGTCTTCGCGGGCGTCGTAGAGCTCGCCGGCCCGGGCCTCCATCCGCACCTTCGCCTGCCCGCCGTCGGGCACGCTCACCGGCCAGGACACCTTGGCCTTGCCCCCGGCCGGAACGTTCACCGCCTGGCTGGCGGGCCCCTCCAGCGTCAGCCCCTCCACCGCCAGGTTCACCTGCACCTCCAGGTCGCCGGATGAGTTGTTGTTGACCACGGTGGCGATCTCGGCCCGGTCGCCGACCACGAAGAAGCGCGGCAGCACCGGGCGCACCAGCAGGTCGAGCGTGCTCAGGATGTCCACGTCGACGCGCCCCACGAGGGTGTCCACGGTGACCCCGCGGGCCTGCATGCGCCAGGTGGTCAGGTTGTCCGGCAGCTCCACCTGCACCTGGGCCCGGCCGTCCTTGCCGGTCTGCACGGCCGGCGCCCAGAAGGCCGTGTCGGCAAAGTTGGTGCGGACAAGGCCCCCGGCCCGCTCCTCGTCGGCGCCGCCCCCGCCCTTTTTCCCGGGCGCGAGCTCGCGGTTGAACTGCTCCAGGGAAACGACCAGCGGCGTGCTGGTCCGCACCCCCAGCCCGCGGCCGCTCCAGAAGGCCTCCAGCAGCGTGGGGCCTTGCTCGTCGGCCAGGGCCAACACGGCCAGGTCGGCCAGGCGCAGCGAAAGCTCGGCCTCCACCGGGTTGCCGGCGGCGTCGGTGACCAGGATGTCGTAGGTGGCCGTCTCCCGCGGGCCATAGTGCTGGCCCTGCTTCATATCCCTGTCCGGCGTCAGGGTGATCTGCAGCTCCTTGCTGCGGGTCGAGACCGGCAGTTTGATCAGCCCCATCTTGAAGGTGGCCAGTCCGGCCGGCGAGTCCGCCGAGCCCTGCACCAGGATCACCGAGACATAGACATTGGGGACATAATCTTCGACAATCGGGATGCGCAGCAGGTCGCTGTTGCCCTGCAGCGTGCGCACCTCGCTCTGCAGGATGTGCCCGCGCTCGATCGTCACCAGCGCCTGCACCGGGCCGCTGTAGGGCGAGGGCACCAGGATCTCGGCGCTGTCGCCGACATTGTACTCAGCCTTGTCGGCGACGAGGTTGATGCGGTTGTTGTTGTCCTGCCGCCAGGTGACATACCCTTCGCCGCCCCACACCCAGAAGTAGGTGCTGCTGCGGACCAGGTGTTCCTTGCCGTCCAGCCCGCCGGCGCGCACGCGGTAGAGGCCGGCCTTGCGTGGGGTAAAGCTCGCCGTGGCCTGGCCGTCTTTCCCGGTGGTGACGGTGGTGGTGTAGAGCGGGATGTCTTCGCTCGTCCAGTCCCAGTAGTAGCTGCCGCTCTCGTCCTGCTTCTTGACGCTGTACCAGTTGTGCTCGTAAAAGACGACCGTCAGAGCCACGCCGCTCTTGGGCGCGCTGTCCCAGTCCACGGTCAGCAGGTCGATTGTCTTTTCCTCCCCGGCCTCGCTGACATAGCCCCGCGGGGCCAGCCCGACATAGAACTCGCCCTGGTGGACGACGGCCACGGTGCGGTTGCTGACCTGCTGGTTGTTGATGTCGGTGACGCTGGCCTCCAGGGTATAGGTTTGGCTGCGGCCCTGCTTGGTGACATCGGCCGGCACGTTGAAGGTGATCCGCCCCTGGCCGTCGGTCTGGCCTTCGCCGGAGGCGATCAGCGCGCCGTAGCCGCCCTCGTAGTAGAGGTCCCAATCGGTGTCCGTCCAGTCGTACCAGGGGCAGGTTGTGCCCAGGGGGCATTGGTAGGAAAAGTTAAAGTCGCTGCTCAGCACGTTCCAGCGCACGCCGGCCTCGGCCACCGGCCCGCCAAAGTAGTAGGTCGAGGCGGCGTTCACGGCAATCTGCTCGCCCGACAGGTAGGCGTCGCGGTCCGTCGTCACCTCCACCTGGAACTCGGGCTTTTTGTACTCCGCCACCTCGAACGAGGTGCCAAAGTAGAGGCTCTGCTCGCTGGCATAGATCTCGATGCTGTAGCCGCCCAGGGCCGCTTCGCCGTCCAGGGTGAACTCGCCGTAGAGGGTGCCCAGCGGATGGACCGGCAGCGATCGGTTGTAGACCTCCTTGCCCTGGGGGTCGGTGACGCGCACCTGCAGCGAGCGGATGCCCAGCGGCAGGCTGTAGTGGGCGTCGTCGTCGGCGCGGACGACGGCTTTGAAGTAGACCGTCTGTCCGGGGCGGTAGATCGGGCGGTCGGTGTAGAGATAGCCGACATAGGGGACGTTCCAGTACTGCGATTCGATGTTGAAATCCCAGGTGGAGATGCCGTTGCTCCACTCGTTGTAGGCGATGGCAAAGTCCTCCTCGCCGGGCTGGCCGGTCTGGGCGAAGAACGCCTCCCACAGGTCGGCGGTGCCCAGCTCGCGGCTCATAAAGAGCCCCTGCGGATCGGTGCGGCCATTGACCCGGCTCTGGCCGGCCTTGCTGTAAAAGGTCACGGGCAGTCCACCGACGGGTTGCCCGGAGGCCAGGTCGGTGGCCCAGACCAATACCTCGGAGCGGGATTGCTTGAGCACCAGGTTGTAGCGCGAGCGGACGAACATGAAGCGCGAGAGCGTGTCCCGGATCGTCTCCGGGGTCGTCATCTCCACCAGGTAGAGGCCGGGGGGAAGCTGTTCGCCCTCTTTGCCCACCAGTTCGAAGCGCGCCAGCTCCATGGCGTTGCGCGGCGGCTCGACCGGGCGCTCCCAGGAGTTGAGCAGGTTCGCCCGGTCCGGCTTATAGTTCCACCAGGCATCCCAATCGCCAAAGCCGTTCAGCCAGCGAAAGTCTTCCGCGCTGAGGCGGTACAGGCGCAGGTCCACGCGCGAGACGTTGCGGTAGGAGACATAGATCACCGAGTCGGTGTAGGCGCTGACGGCGCCAAGCCGGCCGCCGGCGTTCAGTTCGGCGTAGGGCGGCAGGTCGTCCGTGGTGAAGCGCACGCTGACACTTTTCCCCAGCCTGCCGCCGTACTTGTCGGGCATGTCGGCGGACAGGACCATCGTGTACTCGGTGGCCGGCTTCTTCTCGAAATAGATCTGGGCCACGGTGTCGTAATCCTGCCAGTAGACGTAGGTGATGGTCACGAGGGGGGTGATGGAGAGGTAGCGGGTAAAGGCCTCGGTGTTCATCGGGCTGGCAAAGGCCAGGTTGACGCTGTCGTACACCGGCCAGTCCGTCTCGCCGTCGCGCGGCGAGGTGCTGACGACTCCGGGCTGCGGCACGACGGCGAACTTGCTCGTGTACTCCGATTCGATCTGCATCGCCCCGCTCACGGTGGTGGCGCCGGCGGCTAGTTGGGCCACGTAGGTGGTCCCGCGCTCCAGGGGGGCGCGGGGGATAAAGATCATCGTCTCCGGGTCGTTCGGCTGCTTGCCGCCGGCCCAACGGATGCTGCCGCCCACCGGCTGCCCGCCGGCCGTCTGCATGGTGAAGCGCGCCTGGGCCGAGTCGTGGTCCATCGGCTGGTTGAAGGTCACCGTGATCACGTCGCTCGGTCCGACGTACTGGTACCCGTCCCAGGGAAAGATGGCCTGCACCGCCGGGTGCAGGGTGGTAAAGGTCCAGACATAATCTTTGGGAAGCACGCCGCCGCTGATGTCGGCCAGGCCGGCGGCGATGCGCGCCTCGTAGCGCGTCCCGGCCAGGAACCCTTCGTCCGGCCGGAAGAGGTAGATGGCGCTGTTCAGCCACTCGCCCTGCCCGCGCACGGGGGGCGTAAAGCTCAGCGGTTGGGGCAGATCGGCTTGCTCCTGGATCGCCGTCAGCGGGACCACCGGCCGGTTGAAGACTACCGTGACGACCATATCGGGGGAAAGGTCGTCGGCGCCGGGGGCCGGCTGCACCTCGCTCACGGCCAGGAAGCCCACCGTGTTCAGTTCGAAGGAGGTGGCCTCGGCCATCGTTTTGCCTTCCGCGTTGGCCGCCGTTGCCGCCACGGTGACCCGGTAGCGTCGCCCGCGCTCCAGGGCGCTGCTGGGGGCAAAGGTCAGCGTGCGCTCATCGCTCCAGGAGAACCGGCCGGCTACGGTCGGCGAGATGCTAAAGGCCGCCTCGACGCTGGCTTTGGACATCGGCTGGTCGAAGGTCAACTCGATGGGCGCGTCCAGGGGCTGCTCTTCGCCCGGGGCCGGCACGCGCTCCAGCAGCCGCGGCGCCGGGAAGGGCTGCGGCGTAGGGCGCGGCGTCGGCAGCGGCGTGGCCGGCGGGACGGTCGTGGCCGGCCCGCAGGCGCTCAGCAGCATAAGGCAGAGGATGATGAGCGAGAGGGGGCGCTTGGGCGAGTTTCGTCGGCGACAGGTCATCTTACACACTCCTATTTCAAGTCGTATTGTGCCAGGACAAACCCGGTGATGATCCCCTTGAGCGGCCCGGCCAGGGCGCCGAAAGCGCCGGCCGGGAGGCCGGTGATGCCCAGCCGGGAGAGCAGCAGCCCGACCAGCACGCCGTCGAGAACCGCGCCGGCCGCGCTGGCCAGGGCCCAGGGGTTGTCCTGCCGGACATAGGCCGGCAGTCCCAACGTCTGGCCGAAGCCGGCCGCGGCGCCAAAGAGCGCCCCGGCAACGGCTCCCGCCAGGAGGGTCGGCGCCACCGCCTCGTTCAGCAGCTCCACCTGGCCCCCCTGCAACAGGTAGAGGGCGTATACGGCGACCCGCAGCAGGCCGTAGGTCGGCAGCGCCGCGGCGGCGATGCCCAGCGTGCTGCTTGCGACCCACCACCCGGCCCGCGGGATCTGCCGGCGCAGCACCACCCACTGGGCCAGGCCGACAGCCAGGCCGCAGGCGGCGAGGCCGGCCGCGGTGCGCCTCGCGCTATCCATATCTAGGATGAGCAGCAGCAGGCCGGTCCCTCCGGTCCAGCCCAGCGTGCTCGCCAACACCCAGTGGAACCACACTCTCCTTGCCGAGCGATCGGGGAAAGACACCGCCTCGCCTCCTCTTGATTGGCCCGTCCGCGCCGCGCGCCCCGGCGCTACTCTTTCACCGAAATCTGCACCCTGTCGCTTTCCCAGGACTGGCCCTGCGTATCCACCGCCGCGGCCCAGAAGGAGTGGCTCCCCGGCTCCAGCGTCCAGAGGGCCTGGTAGGGAGCGGCGCCCAGGGTCGCCAACGGCCGGCCGTCGACATACAGCGTCAGCTCGCGCAGCGTTGCCCCCACCCCGGGCACGGCGGCCACGACGATGCGCTGGGCCTCCCGCGGCAGGGTGCGGGCGATCTGGTAGGCAGCGCCCTGGTCGGGAGCGGTCATGCGCAGGCCCAGGGTCGGAGCATTCCCCGGAGCTACGGCCGGCCCCTCGGCCACCGCTTCGGGCGGGGGCTGCGGGATGCCCTGGGCTCGCGCCCACTCCAGGGCCTCGGGCGGGACGACGGTAAAGACCCGCTCGACGATGCGCTCGGACGGCGTGGCCGCGGTGGCGCGTTGGCCCGTCGCGGCGTCGATGGCTATACGCCGGTGCATCGCGCAGGTCTCCTGGGGCTCCGTGCCGCTGATGAACAGCTCCTTCACCCGGTGCGGGCAGTCGGGGTTGGGGAGCAGGCCGGAGAGGGCGCAGACCTCCACCTCTACCAGGCCGGCCGGCCGCTCTGCGGCGCGCACCGGCTGCCCCTTGAGGGCCATCTCCATAAAGTCATGCCAGATGGGCGCGGCCCCGCTGATGCCCGAGACCTGGAACATCGGCTCGTTGTCGGCGTTGCCGACCCACACCCCCGCCGCCAGGTCCGGCGTGTAGCCCACCGTCCAATTGTCGTGAAAGTCGTAGGTGGTGCCGGTCTTGACGGCGGCCGGCCGTGTCAGCCGCAGGACGCTGCCCTCGCCGAACGAGGGGATGCGCGCCGTGTCGTCGCTCAGGATGTCGGTGATCAGGTAGGCCACGCGCTCGTCCAGCACCCGCTCGCCCACCCCCGGGCCGTCCGTCCACACCGGGCGGCCGGCCTGATCCTCCACCCGCAGCACCGCCACCGGGCGGACGACCCGCCCGCCGTTGGCCAGGCCGGCGAAGGCCGCCGTGAGCTCCAGCAGCCGCACCTCGCCCCCACCCAGCGTCACCGCCAGGCCGTAGTTCGGCCGGTCCAGCGTGGTGATCCCCAGGCGGCGGGCCATATCGGTCATCGCCGGGATGCCGATGGCCTGGAGCACCTTGACGGCGATCAGGTTGTAGGAGGAGCCCAGCGCCTCGCGCAGGCGCACCGGGCCGCGGAACTGCAGGTCATAGTTGTAGGGCACATAGGGCGTGCCCTCGGCGGTGACAAAGGCGGTCCGCAGGTCCCACAGCATCGTCGCCGGGGTAAAGGCGCCGCGCTCGAAGGCGGCGGCATAGGTGATCGGCTTGATGGAGGAGCCCGGCTGACGCAGGGCCGTGGTCCCGTTCACCGCGCCGTCGATGCGCGAAGAGAAATAGTCGGGGCTGCCCAGCATAGCCAATATCTCGCCCGTCTGCGGGGAAAGGGCCACCAGCGCGGCGTTGCGCACGTTGTGCCCGCCCGGGGGACACTCCTCGCGTCGGCCGTTGCAGTCGGCCAGCCGCTGCAGGCGGTAGCGGACAATGTCGCGGGCCGTCTCGTTGAGGTCGAGGTCCAGGGTCGTATAGATGTTCAGCCCGCCCTGCTCCAGCCGCTCCAGTCCGATTTCTTCCTCCAGCAGGGCGCGCACGTACATAACAAAGTGCGGGGCGCGGATGGCAAAGGGCGCCGCGGCAAAGTAGAGCTTCTCCTCCTTGGCTTGGCACGCCTGCTCGACAGAGATGTACCCCTGCCTGACCATCATATCCAGGACGATCGCCTGGCGGGCCCGGGCCGCCGCCATGTTCTCCAGCGGGTTGTAGGCCGAGGGCGCCTGGACCAGGCCGGCCAGCATGGCGCACTCTGCCAGGTCCAGGTCGGCGGCGTGCTTGTCGAAATAGGCCTGGGCCGCGGCCTCGACACCGTAGGCCATGTTGCCGTAGTAGGTCTCGTTCAGATAGAGCGTCAGGATCTCGTCTTTGGAGTAGCGGCGCGTCAGTTGCCAGGCCAGGACGGCCTCGCGCACCTTGCGCCGCAGCGTCTGCTCGGCGCGCTCCGCGGGGGACAGGAGGAGGTTGCGCGCCAACTGCTGGGTGATGGTGCTGCCGCCGGCCGCGCCGCCGCGCAGGTTGATCCACAGCGCGCGGACGATGCCCCAGGGGTCCACGCCGGGGTTCTCGTAGAACGAGGCGTCCTCGACGGCGATCGTCGCCTGGCGCAGCGCCAGGGGCATCTGCTCCCCGGGGATCGGCGAATGGCTGCCGCCCCCGGCGGGCGGCATCTCGTAGAGCAGCCGGCCGTAGCGGTCATAGACCTTGTTGCTCGGCGCGGCGGCGCGGCCGGCCAGGCCGTCGGGCGACGGCAGGTCCACGAGAAAGGCCAGGTAAAAGGCCCCGCCGGCGCACAGCGCCAGGGCCAGGCAGAGAGCAAATAGGATCAATCGGCGGCGGACCTTTTTCGTCATCTTCGGCTCCATGGCCCGGCCATATCCTGCGGACCAGGTCCATGATAGCGCGGCCCCGGCGGCGAACCCCACACCTTTCCAGCGCTTGTCATACGCTCGCCCATGCTCGGTCTCTTGGAAAATTGCCGGGCGATTGGAACGAGATCCCATGTTGCGCCGTGGGCAGGTGCCTTCAGTATAACACATTTCCCCAGGAGTGTCTATTGCCGAAGTGGGGTTATCCCCTAAAATTGTTGACTTCCCCCTCTGCCCTGTGCTAAAATGCGCTCTGCAAGGAGGTTCCGTATGAAGGTCGCTGCGCTGATCTCTATGCTCCTGCTGTTCTTTTCCCCGGCGGCCTGCGCCCCGTCGGCCGCTACCGGCAGCTCCGCGCCGGCCGCGACGGCCGGGGCAGGCCCCCCGCCGGAGACGGCCGCTCCCCGGACCACCGCCCAGACCTACTACGTGGATCCCTCTGGCACGGATGCCCTGCCCGGGGGCACGGCGGAGAACCCCTGGCGCACCTTGCAGTTCGCCGTCCGGCAGGTCGCGCCGGGCGACACCATCCTCGTGCGCGGCGGCGAGTACGCCGGTTGCCGCATCGAGCGCTCCGGCGCGCCCGGCGCCTATATCACCCTCCAGGCAGAAGCCGGCGCGACGGCGCGCATTACTTCCCCCGGCCCGGACAACGCCCACGGCAGCAACATCGAGATCGAGACCTGGGAAGGGGACGGCACCGTTTCGTACTGGGTGATCCAGGGGTTCGAGGTCTCCGGGGCGCCCTCCTGGGGCATCGACGTGCGCGGCAGCGAGACGGCGCCCAGCCATCATATCGTCGTGCGCGGCAACCGCGTCCACGACAACGGTCTGGGCAGCGGACGGACCGGCATCTTCCTGGCCTTTGTCGACGACGCGCTCATCGAGTTCAACGAGAGCTACGGCAACGGCGAGCACGGCATCTATTGCAGCAACAGCGGCGACCGCCCGGTGGTGCGCGGCAACGTCCTGCACGACAACGCCGGCTGCGGTTTGCATATGAACGGCGACATCGAGATGGGTGGGGATGGGATCATCTCCGATGGGCTGGTGGAGCGCAATGTCATCTACGGCAACGGCGCGGAGGGCGGAGCGGCGATCAACATGGATGGGGTGCGGAACGCGGTCGTCCGCAACAACCTGCTCTACGACAACCAGGCCGGCGGGATCGCCATCTTCCAGGAGAACGGCGGTCTCTGCTCTTCCGGCAACCGGGTGCTCAACAACACGATCGTCATGCCGGAAGGCAGCCGTTGGGCGGTCAACATCGCCGGCCCGGGCTGTGTCGACAATGTCCTGTTCAACAACATCATCCTCTCCGCCGACGATTGGAGCGGCAGCATCGTCATCCCGGCGGCCGGCCTGCCCGGTTTCCAAAGCGATTACAACATCGTCGTCGACCGCTTCAGCGCCGACGGCGACAACAGCGCCATCTCCCTGGCCGACTGGCAGGCGCTGGGGTACGACACCCACTCCTTCATCGGCGCGGCCGGCCAGCTCTTTGTCGACCAGGCGAGCGCCGACTACCACCTGCGCCCGGGCTGCCCGGCGGTGGACGCCGGTACTGCCCTGGCCGAGGTGACCGACGATCTGGAGGGCGCCCCGCGCCCGGCCGGCCCGGCCCACGACATCGGGGCCTACGAGTACCGGGAAATGGCGCTGCGGGTCTTCCTGCCGCTGGTATGCAAGGATAAGGGGTAGCGAGGAAGCGAACTGGACCGGGAGCGCAAGGCGTTGGCGGAGTATGCCGCATCCGACAACAGCGTCTTCCTGGTGGCCAAGGTCGAGGAGCGCTGCCGGTGGGCCATCTTCCCTAACGGCGAATACCACGACGATCTGATCATAGGGCGGCTGCTCTGAGTCAAGCGATCCAGGTCAGCCAGGCGATCCCCACCCCCAGGCTCAGCAGGGTGATGGGCACGCCGGCCTTCAGGTACTCCCCGAACGACAGTTGCACCCCCCGCGACTTGGCCGATTCGGCGACGATCAGGTTGGCCACCGAGCCCAGCAGCGTCAGGTTGCCGGCAAAGGTGGTGGCCATGGCCAGCGTCAGCCAGGCCTGCTCGGGGTCGGCCAGGTGCGGGACGAGCGGGCGGAAGAGCAGGACGGCCGGCACGTTGGAGACCAAATTGGAGAGGACCACCGCTACCCCCGAGAGGGCGGCCACCCCGGCCCCGGTCACCGGCGCGGCCAGGGCAAAGAGCTTTTCGCTCCAGCCGGTGCTCTCGATGGCCCCGGTGACGATGAACAGGCCGGCGAAAAAGACCAGCAGGGTGAAATCGACCTCGCGGAAGACGCGCTGCGGCTTGACGCGCCGCGTGATCAGCAGCAGCGCTGCGGCCGCCAGGGCGGCCAGGGAGATCGGCGCGCCGCACAGGAAGGCCACCAGCATGCCTGCCGTGGCGGCCATGCTCTTCCAGAACAGCGGCCAGAAGGGGCGCGCCGGCAGATCGGGCACCGCAGGAAAGGCTCCACGGCGGAACTCTTCCCGATAGACCAGCACCAGCACGCCCCAGGCGATCCCCAGACCGGCCAGCGACACCGGGGCCAGCTTCCCCAGGAACACGATGTAGGGGATGCCCGACGCCGCCCCGATCAACATGTTCTGCGGATTGCCGGTGATCGTCGCCGCCGAGCCGATGTTGGCCGCCCCCACCAGCCCCACCAGGTAGGGGACCGGGTTGCGGCGCAGCGCCAGGACGATCTCCAGCACCAGCGGGGTGAACATCAGCACGATCGTGTCGTTGAGAAAGAGGGCGCTCAGCAGGCCCGAGGCCGCGATAAAGAGCGCCAGCAACTGCCGCGGCGAACGGGCCCAGCGCACCATCCGCCGGCCGACGAGCTGAAAGAACCCGGCCAGCCGCAGGTTGACATTGATGACCATCATAGCAAAGAGCAGCACCAGCGTGTTGAGGTCCAGGGCGCGGTAGGCTTCCTCCAGGGAAACGGCCCCGATGGCGATCAGCGCCGTCGCGCCCACCAGGGCGATGGTGGCCCGGTTCATGCGCAGCACCGGGTAGCGCCCCACCGCCACGCCGACCAGGGTGGTGGCGATGATGGCCAGGGCGATATAGGGGAGGAATGGCATCCGGGGCTCCTTACCTTTCTCTTGGGCCGGGAGGCCGCACCAGCTCCCGCAGGCGCGGCAGCGCCGCGCGCACGGCGGCTTCCCCGGCGGCAATGATCTCGGGCGCGCGGCTGAACCCGGTCAGCGTGGTGACCTCGGATGGGGTGGGAGGGCGCAGCAGGACCTCGGGGCGGGACAGCGCCAGGCGGATGTCGGTCAGCGCTGCGGCGCTGATGGCGTCGGCGCGCCAGGAGTCGAGCAGGATAGAGGGCAGCCCCACCTTTTGCCACTGGCGATCGTCGTGCACGTCCAGGCTGACGTTGACGGCGATGACCACCTGGGCGCCGAGGGCGCGGGCGATGTCCGCCGGGACGTTGTTGAGTACCCCGCCGTCCACCAGGCATTGGCCGTTCCGCTCCACCGGCTCCAGCATCCCCGGCAGGGCGACCGTGGCGCGCACTGCCTCGGCGACCGCCCCCTCGCACAGGACAACCTCTTTGCCGCTGATCAGGTCGACCGCCGTCAGGGCCAGCGGCCGGCGCAGTTGGGCAAAGGTCAGCTCTGGGCCCAGCTTCTCCTGGAGGTAGGCGTAGAGCTTTTCCCCGGAGAGAAAGGCGCGGCGGGGCAGGCCCAGGTCCACGAGGGTGAGCACCTGGGCCCACTTGGTGAGGTGCAGCGCCTCGGCCTCGATATCGGCAGGGGAGCGGCCGGCCGCGTAGAAGGCGGCGATCAGCCCGCCCATGCTCGTGCCGGCCAGCACGTCCACCGGGATGCCCGCCGCCTCCAGGGCCTTTAGTACTCCGATGTGCGCCAGCCCGCGCGCCCCCCCACCGCCCAGGGCCAGGCCAACCGTGGGAGGGTGAGCTGCGCGGGGCGCATCCGCCGCCCTTTTGTCCTCTTTGCGCTGCAAGTCTTCACGCTTCACGTCTTGGGTCCCGCGCGCACGACCCGCGCCACCACCCCCAGCGCCTCTTCGATGTCCCCCTGCTCGATCCCATAGTGTGTCACGGCGCGGATCTTGGTCCGGCCCAGGTAGGAGGTCAGGACGCCTTCCGCCGTCAGTGCGGCGTTGAGGGCCTCGGTGGTCCAGCGCGGGTCGGTGGGGTAGAACATGACCATGTTGGTCTGCACCGTCTCCAGGTCCACGTCCAGGCCGGGGATATTGGCCAACCCCTCGGCGAGGAGGCGGGCATTGGCGTGGTCCTCGGCCAGGCGGTCGACCATCTCGTTGAGGGCGACGATGCCGGCCGCGGCGATCACGCCGACCTGCCGCATGGCCCCGCCGGCCATCTTGCGCATGCGATGGGCACGCTCGATGAACGCCTTGCTCCCGCAGACCAGGGAGCCTACCGGGGCGGAGAGCCCCTTGGAGAGGCAGAACATCACCGAGTCGGCATGCCGGGCGAGCTCGCGCGCCTCCACCCCCAGGGCGATGGCGGCGTTAAAGATGCGCGCTCCGTCCAGGTGCACCGGCAGCTTGTGCCGGTTGGCGATCTCGCGCACCTGCGCCATGTAGCCCGGGCCGACGACGGTGCCGCCGCAGCGGTTGTGGGTATTCTCCAGGCAGATCAGCCCGGTGGGCGGAAAGTGCACGTTGGGCCCGCGGACGGCGTTCCCGATCTCTTCCGGCGGCAGCTCGCCGAAGCGGGTGGTGGGCACGATATGGTAGATCAGCCCGCCGAAGACGGCTGCGGCGCCGGCCTCGTAGACAAAGATGTGGCACTCGCTGCCCAGGATAACCTCGTGGCCCCGTTGGCAGTGCGCCAGGAGCGACACCAGGTTGCCCATCGTGCCGCTGGCCACATAGAGCGCCGCCTCTTTGCCCATGCGCTCGGCGGCCAGCTCCTGTAGGCGCACGACGGTGGGATCCTCCCCCCAGACATCGTCGCCTACCTCGGCCTCGTACATCGCCCGGCGCATGGCCGGCGTGGGGAGGGTCACCGTATCGCTGCGAAGGTCGATTCTGCGGGTCATTGTCGATTCTCCTTGGAGCTTCGGTTCAAGCAAACATGGCTGCGTTTCCTTGTCTCCCCCTCTCCCCATCACCCCCCGCCGGGCCCCAGCAACCAGCCCCGCACTCGCTCCCACCAGGTGCTCACCCGCTGCGCCAGGTCGGCAGGGACCAGGGCGCGGCCGGCCTCCAGGTCGCGGCGGGACAGGGGAACCAGGCTGTCCCAGCGCCCGCAGGCGAAGCAGTAGGGCTGCTCTATCTCGGTGACGTGTCCGCAGGCGCGGCAGCGATAGACGATCTCCTGGCCCCACAGCGCCATCAGCGCGGCGCGCAGGTGTCCCCGGGCCAGTTCGGGCCGGCCGTCGGCGTCGTAGAGTTTCTCCAGCCGCAGGTGGGCCTCCACCAGGTCGGGCTGGACGGCCGCGGCCTCTTCCCAGTGCCGGGCCGCTTCCTGTCTCTGGCCGCGGGCCTCGGCCAGGTCGCCCAGGACCATAGAGAGCCGGCCGGCCCGGGGGTGCAGCAGGGTCGCCCGCCGGTAGACGGCCTCGACTTCCTCATCCAGTCCGGCCCGGGCCAGCGCCAGCAGCCTTTCGTCCAGCGCCGGCGACAGGGAGAGCCACAGCCCGCGCCCCCAGACACGCAGCGCCTCGGCGTGCTGCTGTTGGCGGTAGAGGATATCGCCCAGCGACCAAATGGCCTCCTCCCGGTCGGGGAGCAGCTCCAGGCTGAGGCGATAGTCCCCGGCCGCCATGGACAGCTCGTCGCGGCGCAGGTGCTCGCGGGCGTGGCGCAGGAAGAGGTCGGCGATGACCGTGGCTTCCTCGCCGGCCTTGAGCAGGCGCAGTTGGGTCAGCGCCTCCTGCTGCATGCCGCTCTGCTGGTAGACCCGGTAGAGGTGGTAGCGGACGTCGAGGTTGTTGGGGTCCAGCTCCAGGGCCCGGCCCAGCTCGTAGAGCGACTGGCCCGGTTTGCCGGCGCGGAAGAGGAGCTGGCCGAGCTGCAGGTAGGGTTCGACGCTCCCCGGCGACAGGGTGCGGGCGTGCTCATAGGCGGCGATGGCCCCGTGCAGGTCGCCGCGCCGGGCGCGGATCTCGCCCAAGCGCAGGTGGATGCGCACGTGCAGGGCCGGCAGCTTCCTTCCGTTGTCCCAGAAGAGGGCGGTGAGGAAATGGCCCTCGGCGGCGCGGTCGTGTCCGGCGGCGAGCGCCTCTTCGCCCATCTCGAACAGCTCCTGGGCGCGGCGCGGGGGAAAGGTCAGCAGCAGGGCTACGGCGCGGCTCAAGGGCTGTTCGGGCAGGGGGATCTCCTGTCGGCCGGCCGGCCCCTCTTTGGGGGCGGGGCGGAAGGTGTCGGCCAGGCGCCCGCCAAGGCGGACGATGCCGCGCGCCGCCCGTCCGGGGGCGTGCCAGATGCCGCGGAGAACCCGGCGCAGCGTGTTGAAAAAGATGCCGGCCAGGAAACCCAGCACGAACGCCCCGAAGAGCGCCAGGAGGATGATCAGGGTATCGGTGTGCATCTCTGCCTCCAGGGGTATTATACCACAAGAGGCAAGGAGCAGCAGGAACAGGGGATCTCTTCGCCGATCCTTTTACGCCGCGGCGCGGATATGGCCCCGGTATGCCGGAAACGGGCGCGCCGTCGAGTGGAAAAGGCGCTTGACAAAGCGGTGAAATCGTGCTATCTATTTCATGGCGCGCATTTTGCGCCGCGATAACGGCGCCGGGGACCGCTTTGGCCCCCGGGCTTGGAGCAGGCGATGAAGACCGGGAAGTTGGATCCACGACAGAACTCCCCACTCCCGTACGCGGAGGAAATCGGCCATGCCCTCGTCTATGGAAGCCTGGTAGCCCGAGATCCACAGAACACAGGAGCGTTGCCGGGGCGTGTCCTCCGGCAACGTTATAGACGTGGGCCGTAGCCGCTATTGATCCCAGCAGATGGGAGCGGCGGCGTCTCCCAGCACACTTCGGGCGCTGCCGCGCGCACCATCTGGCCCTGTGGTGTTATAGCTTTTCCCCATCTTTTCTCCAACTGACCCAACAATCAAGGGGACCCGGGCGCCCCGGCGCCGCAGGGAACGCTTGGCGTTTTCCCGGCCGCCGGTCCCGGCGTACCTGGCGCGTATCTCTCTCCGCGGCCAGACCCACAGGGCCTCCCATTGTCTATCGGCGGACAGGGCAATCTGTACCAGAGGAGGTGAACCATGGCAACGAATACGATGCCCTTTTTCAAGTTCAAAGGCCCGCACCGCGAGGTCGGCCGGCAGATCGGCGAGACGCTGCGGCCCCAGGTGGCCCGGTCCATCGAGTGGATGCGTTCCAGCCTGCCGCCCGGGGTTACCTGGAACGATATGCTGCTGAAGGGCCAACTTTGTCTCTCCCACAGCCGCAGCGTATACCCCCAGTACGTCGAGGAGCTGAAGGGCACCGCGGAGGGGGCAGGTGTGTCGTTCGAGGAGCTGTTCCTGTGCATGTGCGAGGAGCTGTGGGAGCCGGCGGCCTGGCTCGGTGTATCGCCCCTGTTGACCGGGCGGGCGCTCTACGATACGGCTTCGCCGCTCCTGCGGGGCTGCACCGACCTCGCGGCGCGCGGGGAGGCCACGGTGGGGGGCGTTACCCTGATTGCGCACAACAACGACACCGCCCCGGAGGCCGAGGCGTACCTGGCCACCCTGCAGGTCCAGGCCGGCGATGAGCCCGAGTTCATCGGCGTCACCATCGGCGGGTTGGGCTTCAGCGCCGGGTTCAACGCCGCCGGCATCAGCATGACGGGCAACGCCGTCTCGTGCCACGATATCCGCCCGGGGGTGCCGCGCGCGCTGTTGGCGCGGGCCATCCTGGGCTCCCGGCGGCTGGGCGAGGCGCTCGATGCCTGTCTGCTGCCACTGCGCGCTTCCAACTATAACAACGTCATCGCCGACGCCAACGGCGAGGTCTACAGCATGGAGGGCTCGGCCACCGACTGCGAGCCGATCTATATCGAGGACAACATCCTGTGTCATTCCAACCACTATGTCAGTTGGCCGATGCGCCGGTTCGAGGCCACGCCGCACCACATCGGCAACTCGATCTTTCGCTACTACCGCACGCAGCGCCTGCTGCGGGAAAACTATGGCCGGCTGTCGCCCCACCTCATGCAGCAGCTCCTGGCCGACCATGCCAACTATCCGGCCTCGATCTGCAAACACACTCCCGCCGCCACGACGGTCTTTAGCATCATTATCAACCTGGAGGAGCGGCGGGCCTGGATTGGACCGGGATACCCTTGCCAGACCACCTATCGCGAGTATGCCCTGGAGCCATGGATGCCGCCAGGGTATCCCAGTTGAACGGCCGGCCGGCCGAGGAGGTGCCCGGGTGGAAACGGGCTCAGATAGAGGTAGGGGCGACCGATTCGCTGGGTCGCCCCTACCTCGTCATGAGGAGCAAAGTCCCCTGTCGGGTTCAATGGGGGTGGCAGGCCACCATGTGCCCCCCGCCGGCGTCGTACCAGGGAGGGGGCTCGCTGCTGCAGCGGGGCTTGGCCTCGGCGCAGCGCGGGCTGAAGTAGCAGCCCGTCGGGGGGTGCGCCGGGTTGGGCACGTCGCCCTGCAGCACGACCCGCCGGCGCCGACGCTCGAATAGGGGGTCGGGCACCGGCACGGCGGAGAGGAGGGCCCGGGTGTAGGGGTGCAGGGGGTGGTCGTACAGCTCGTCTTTTTCCGCCAGCTCCACCAGTTTCCCCAGGTACATCACCGCCACCCGGCTGCAGATGTGGCGGACCATGCTCAGGTCGTGGGCGATAAAGAGGTAGGTCAGGTTGAAGCGGGCCTGCAGATCCTCGAGCAGGTTCACCACCTGGGCCTGGATGGAAACGTCGAGCGCCGAGATCGGCTCGTCGCAGACGATGAACTCGGGCTCGGAAGCCAGGGCGCGGGCCACGCCGATACGCTGGCGCTGGCCGCCGGAGAACTCGTGCGGGAAACGGTTCACCAGGCGCGCGCTCATCCCCACGAGACCCAAAAGCTCCTGGACCCGCGCGGTGCGCTCTTTTTCCGAGCAGCAGAGGCGGTGCACGCGGAGGGGCTCGCCGATGATGGCGTTGATGGTCCAGCGCGGGTTGAGCGAGCCGAAGGGGTCCTGGAAGATCATCTGCGCCTTGCGGCGGATGGCCATCAGCGTGGGCCCCTTGGCGGCGTGCACGTTCAGGCCGTCGATCAGGACCGTCCCGGCCGTCGCCGGGTACAGGCCCAGGATCGTCCGGCCGGCCGTGGTCTTGCCGCAGCCGCTCTCGCCTACCAGGCCCAACGTTTCCCCGCGCACGATGGTGAACGAGATGCCGTCCACGGCGCGCACCGCGCCCACGGCGCGCTGAAAGACGATCCCCCGGGTGATGGGAAAGTGCTTCACCAGGTTCTCCACCTGCACCAGCGGCTGCGGGGCGTTCATCGCGGCCCTCCCGTGGTCACGTCGATCCAACAAGCGGCGCGATGGCCCGCCCTCACTGCCGTTAGTGCGGGGTTGTCCGTCCGACAGCGCTCGATCGCCAGCTCGCAGCGCCGGGCAAAGGGGCACCCTTTGGGCTCCACCAACAGGCTGGGGGGAGCTCCGGGGATCGATTTCAGGCGCTGCCGGCGGGTCCGGTCCACCCGCGGCAGGGCTTCCAGCAGGGCGCGGGTATAGGGGTGGCGGGGGTCCGCGTACAAATCTTCTACCGGGGCTTCTTCGACGACGAACCCGGCGTACATCACGATGACCCGCTGGGCCAGGCCGGCCACGACGCCCAGGTCGTGGGTGATCCAGATGATGGCCATGCCCATCTGTTGGCGCAGCTTGACCATCAGCTCGGTGATCTGGGCCTGGATCGTCACGTCGAGGGCCGTCGTCGGTTCGTCGGCGATGAGCAGCTTGGGTTCACAGGCCAATGCCATGGCGATCATCACCCGCTGGCGCTGCCCGCCGGAGAACTCGTGCGGGTAGTTGCCCAGCCGCCGCGCGGCGTCGGGGATGCCCACCCCCTCCAGCAGGGAGACGGTGCGCTCGGCGGCCTCGCGCGGCGACATCGCCGTGTGCGTCAGGAGCGATTCGGTGATCTGCCGGCCGACGGTCAGCACCGGGTTCAGCGCCGTCATCGGCTCCTGGAAGATCATGCTGATCTCTTTTCCGCGGATGGGCTCCAGGTCGCTTTCGGATAGGCGCAGCAGGTCGAGCCCCGCGTACACTGCCGTCCCGCTATAGACCTCCCCGGGAGGCTGGGGGATCAGCCCCAGGATGGACAGCATGCTGACCGATTTGCCGCAGCCGCTCTCCCCGACGATGGCCAGCGTCTCGCCTTCGTCCAGGTCGAAAGAGACGCCGTTCACCGCATAGACCGTGCCTTCCGGGGTATGGAAGCGGGTCCGCAGGTCCCGCACCCGTAGCAGTGCCATGGCGTTCACCTCGAGGACGCGGTTCGCTCAAACTGCCCGGCTGCGCGGATCCAGCGCGTCGCGCAGCCCATCGCCGACAAAGTTGATGCTGAGCACGGTTAGCACGATCAAGAGGCCCGGAAAGATCCACAGCCAGGGGGCCTCTTCGATATAGTTGTTGGCCCGTTCCAGGATGTTGCCCCAGGTGGCCGTCGGAGGCTGCACGCCCAGGCCCAGAAAACTGATATAGGCTTCCATAGTGATAGCGTTGGCCACTCCCAAGGTGGCCGAGACGACGATCGGGGCGATACAGTTGGGCAGGATGTGCTGAAAGATGATCTGCCGGCGCGGTGTGCCGATGGCCCGGGCGGCCAGGACGAACTCGTGCTGCTTGAGCGACAGGAACTGGGCGCGGACGATGCGGGCCAGGTACATCCAACTGGTCAGTCCGATGATCAGGATGATGACCACCACGCTGCCGCTGAAGGTGCGACCGAGCACGGTTAGGTTGGGGATCTTGCCGCCGAAGAACTTGGCCATCACCAGGAGCAGCAGGAGCGATGGGATGTTGAACATAGCCTCGGTGAAGCGCATCAGGACGCTGTCGATGATGCCGCCGTAGTAGCCGGCAACGGCGCCGATCAGGACTCCGACGACGGTCTCGACCAGCATGGCCGTCAGGCCGATCAGCAGCGAGATCTGCCCGCCGTAGATGGTGCGGGCCAGGATGTCGCGCCCGACGGTGTCGGTGCCAAAGGGGTGTTCGCGCGACGGCGGCTGGAGGATAAGTTTCGTATCGTTGAAGTTGGCATACTCTTCGCTGATAAAGATGGCACCGCCGAAGGAATACAGGACGAGCAGGATGAGCATCACCGCGCCGAAGAGCGCCATCTTGTGGCGCCGGAAACGGCGCCAGGTCAACTGGGCCAGCGTCAGCGGGGGCGCTTCCAGCTCATCTACGGCGTTGGCGGCGGGAGGGGCCAGGGGTTCCGCCATCGGTCGTCCTCCTACGGGCCTTTTCTAGGTATAGCGGATGCGTGGATCGAGCCAAGCATAGACCAGGTCGGTGATGATCTGAAAGACGATCACGGCGACCGAGATCAGCATGAGCATGCCCATCACCACCGTGGTGTCGGAAAGCTCCAGGCTGTCCAGGAACAGGCGGCCCATGCCGGGCCAGGCAAAGATGCGCTCGGTGACCACCGCGCCGGCCAGAAGGCTGGGGATGTCGAGCCCGATGATGGTAACCAGCGGCAGGGAGGCGTTCTTCAGGGCGTGGACAAAGATGACGACGCGCCGCGGCAGGCCCTTGGAGCGCGCCGTCCGTACATAGTCTTGGCTGAGCACCTCGAGCATCGTGCTGCGGATGTAGCGGCTGTAGCCGGATAGGCTGATCACCGACAGGCTGGTTACCGGCAGGACCATGTGCCAGGCCACCTGGGCCACCGTCTTGCCGGCCTGCGGGTCGAACATGCCCACCGTGGGCAGGTAGGGCAGCCCCCAGAGCTTGAAGTTCACCGCAAAGAGGTACATAGTCAGCAGGGCGACGAGAAAGATCGGCATGGAGTAGCCGATAAAGGAGAGGGCGGTGATGATGTGATCCATCGCCGAATACTGCCGCAGCGCCGAGTAGACGCCAATCGCCAGGGCGCCGACGATCACGATGACCTCGTAGGCACCCATCAGGATCAGGGTGTTGGGCAGGCGGTCGGCGATCACCTGGGTCACCGGCCGCTTCTCGATCAGCGAGTTTCCGAAGTCGCCGCGCAGCACCCCCCTGCGCTGGCCGCGGGTCTCGGGCACCCCGTCGAAATCGAGGTCGAAGGTGTCCCAATCGTTGCCGGCCAGCCAGTAGAGGTACTGCATATAGATGGGCTTGTCCAGCCCCAGTTGGCGGGCCAGGCGCTGCCGGTCGGCCGGGCGGGTCACCCGCCGGCCGCCGAGCGTGGCCAGGGGGTCGCCGGCGTTCATCATCAGCACAAAGACCAGGAGGCTGATGATCAGGAGCAGCGGGACGGCCTGGAGGAGGCGGCGGACGATGTAGCGGAACATCGCTTTCCCCCGAAAGGTTGGGGTCCCCGGCCCTTGTGGGGGCCTGTGCCGGGACGGGGCTGCCCCGCCCCGGCACAGGTTCTCCAGGGGCGAGCGGCCCTATTTGATATCCCACTCCGCGATGTTGAAGAAGGGAGTGGCCCCCGAGATCTTGACGTTCAACAGGCGCGGACCGATGGCAAAGCTGTCCGGATCGAGCCACAGGCCCAGCCAATAGACGTTGTCGAAGATGTACTTGGAGATCTGGTGCAGCGTGGCCTGGCGCGCTTCAAAGTCGACCTGGGTCGTCTGCTGCTTGAAGAGGCTTTCCAGGGCCGGGTCGCAGACGGCCATCCAGTTGGTGCCGTCCGGGGCATCGTCGCTGGGGATCTGGTCGCAGTACCACTCGGAGGTGTCGGGATCGGGGAAGTTGACGACGGTCGAGTACTCGAACATGTCCAGTTCCCCGGTGGCGCATGGGCCGCCCTCGGCGTAGCTGCCGAAGTAGATGGTGGAGTCATAGTTGAGCAGGTTGACCTTGATGCCGATGGCCGCCAGTTGCTGCTGGAGGATGGCCTGGGTGTCCTTGCGCACCTCGCGGGTGGTGGTCCCATAGTCCAGGATCAGCTCCACGCCGCCCTTGTCGCGCACGCCGTCGCCGTTCGAGTCCACCCAGCCGGCCGCATCCAGGAGGGCCTTGGCCTGGTTGGGATCGTAGGGGTACGGCTTGATCGAGGGATCGACCCAAGGGGTGTTGTCCCAATAGGTGGCGGCCGGCGCGGTGCGGTCCAGCAAGAGGTCCTTGCAGAGGGAGAAGCGGTCGGTCCCCAGGGCGATGGCCTTGCGGACGTTGAGGTCCTTGAGGGCCGGGTGGCCCTTTTCGCCCAGGTTGAAGTAGATCCCCTCGTTGTACCCGGAGAAAGACCAGACGATGTTCACCCCGGCCGCTTCCAGGGGGGGCATGTCGGGATAGGCGATGAAGGTGCCCAGGTCACCGTCGCCGGCCTTGAGGGCGGCCACCTGCGAGGCGTCGTCGGGGACGAAGCGGAAAAAGATCTCGTCGATCTTGGGCCGGCCCAGCCAGTACTTGTCGTTGGCCACGAAGCGGGCGTAGCTGCCCGACTCCCACTTGTCGAACACAAAGGGACCGCATCCGACCTTCGGGGCGCGGTTCCACTCGACGGTATCGAGGGTGCCGGCGGCGTCGTACATCGGTTGGAGGATGTGGGCCGGCAGCAGGCCGTGCCAGAAGGTGCCCATCCACGGGGCAAAGGGCTCGTTGAACTTCATGACCACGGTCTGGGCGTCGGGCGTCTCCAAGGCCGCGAGCTGGTCGTTGGGGTAGGTCGAGGCGACGGCGTTGCTGGGGTCGAGCGTCATCCGGTGGGTGAAGGCGAAGTCGGCCGAGGTGATCGGCGTGCCGTCGGACCAGACGATGTCGTCGCGCAGCTTGAGGGTGATCGTCTTGCCGTCGGGGGAGATGCCGCCGTTATCCATGCTGGGCATCTCCTTGACCAGCACAGGGTGGGGAGCGTTCTGATCGTCAAAGTCCCAGGCCCAGCAGTTCCAGATCTGGAAGGTGATCGATGAGAACCACATGTTGGTGTAGAGCGGATTGAGCGTGTCAAACTCCTGGGTCCAGATGAAGGTGGCCACCTTCGGTTGGGGAACGGCTGTGGGGGCCTTTGTGGCCTGGGGCGCCGTGGGGACCGTCGTGGCCTGGGGCGCAGGGGTGGGGCCGCACCCGCTCAGCAGGACGAAGAGCAGGAAAAGGATCACCAGGGGACCAAAACGCGGGCGTTGCATGGCATCTTCCTCCTTGTGGGGATTTGGTGACCGGTCCGTGTTCTTGGGAATAGTGGACTATGACGGCAGGTTGCACCTCCTTTTCGAATGCGCGAGCAAACAGGAATATGAGAGTCCTCTTTTGGTAGAGGCGATCCTGTTCCTGGCGTCCCTCGGTTCGGCCTCTGCTGCCGGGCGATTGTTTTCATTATACCAACGTTGCCGCTTGTGTCAAGGTGCATTTGGGTGATAGGTTTTCAGAGGCCGCCGCGCTGTTGCGCCGCCGGCCCTTTTGTGTTATGATAATGTTGCCGCCGGTGCCGCAATCTGGCCCGGCAATGTGATTCTACGGGTTCTATGTGTCGACAAGGAGCTTTGGCATGAGCGTCATCGAAGTCAACCACCTGACCAAGTACTATGGCAAAGCCCGCGGCATCATCGATGTCTCCTTTCACGTCGATGAGGGCGAGATCTTTGGTTTCATCGGGCCGAACGGGGCCGGCAAATCGACCACCATCCGCCTGCTCCTCTCCCTCATCTACCCGACCAGCGGCAGCGCCACTATCTTTGGCAAAGACTGCATCCAGTACGGGCCCGTGATCCGGCAGCAGATTGGGTATTTGCCCTCCGAGGTCTTTTACTACGAGCGCATGCGGGTGATCGACCTGCTCAAGTACTCGGCCAGCTTCTACCCCCAGGACTGCACGCAGCGCATGCGCGAGCTGGCCGAGCTGATGGAGCTGGAGCTGAACCGCCGCATCGAGGACCTCTCCTACGGCAACCGCAAGAAGGTGGGCATCGTGCAGGGGCTCCTGCACCGGCCCAAGCTGCTCTTCCTCGACGAGCCCACGGCCGGCCTGGACCCGCTCATGCAGCGCAAGGTCTTTCAGCTCGTCCGCGAGGAGAACCAGCGCGGGGTGACGGTCTTTTTCTCCTCGCACATCCTGAGCGAAGTGCAGCGCATGTGCAACCGCGTGGCCATCATCCGCGAGGGCCGCATCGTCGAGATCGCCGACATCCGCACCCTGCAGCAGAACAACTATAAGAAGGTCCGGGTGGTGGCCCCCGATCTCGACGCTGCCTATTTCAACCTCCCCGGCGTGACCAACCTGGAGCGCCACAACGAGGCCGTCCACTTTTTCTACAAGGGCGACATCAACGCCGTCATGCGCAAGGTCGCCCAGACAACGGTCGCCGACGTGACGATCGAGGAGCCGACCCTGGAAGAGATCTTTATGCACTACTACGAGTAGGTGAGGGCCATGCGCGCAAACATCTTCCGGCACGAGCTCCAGATGCACCTGCGGTCCGCCATCACCTGGTCGGTGGCGCTCGCCGTGCTGATCCTGACCTTTGTCTCGTTCTTTTCCTCCTTCGCCGAGCAGGCCGAGCTGATGAACACCATGCTGGCCAAGTTCCCCAAGGAGCTGCTCATGGCCTTTGGCCTGACCGACCTTGATTTCACCACGGTCCTCGGCTTCTTCAGCTTCGTCTTCCTCTTTGTCCAGGTCTGCCTGGCGATCCAGGCGGCGAACTATGGCTTCGCCCTGGTCTCGGTGGAAGAGCGGGAGTGGACGGCCGATTTCCTGCTGGCCAAGCCGGTGCGCCGCGACCAGATCCTAACCAGCAAGCTGCTGGCCGCACTCTGCGGCCTGACCATCACCAACGCCGTCGTTTGGATCAGCAGCTTTAGCTGCATCGAGCTGTTCAAAGGGAAGAGCACCTACGAGGCCAAGCCCCTGGTGTTGCTGCTGCTGAGCATCGTGCTCTTTCAGCTATTCTTCCTGAGCGTGGGGCTGGTGGTTTCGCTCCTGGTCAAGCGCATCCGCAACGTGACGCCCTACGCGATGGCGCTGGGGTTCGGGATGTACGTGCTGAGCGTCTTTGGCGACATGCTGGGCGAGCACTTCCTGGAAAAGCTCACTCCATTCAAGCACTTTGATCCACGCTACATCGTCCACCATGGGGCCTACGACGTGCCCCTCGTGCTGATCAGCGTGGCGGTGATCGTCTTTTCCCTGGCGGGCAGCTATTTGCTCTATACCCGGCGGGATATCCCGGCGGTGGTGTGAGGAGGCCCGGCGATGAACATTTTGTGGCGCGAGCTGAAAGCAAACTTCAAGTCGTTGCTCATCTGGGGCGTCATCGTGGGCCTGTTCATCTGGGTGGGGGCAGCCAAGTTCTCCGCCTACTACAACAACCCGGAGATGTTGGCGGTGCTGGACAGCATGCCCCCGGCCCTGCTGGCGGCGTTCAGTTTCGGGGCCTTTAACCTGACCACGGTCACCGGCTTCTTTGGACTGATGTTTACCTATTTCGGGCTCATCCTGGCCATCGCCGCGGCCATGTGGGGGAGCGACATCATCTCCAAGGAGGAGCGCGACAAGACGGTGGAGTTTTCCCTGACCCTGCCGGTGACCCGCGCCCGCCTGGTGACGGCCAAGGCGCTGGCGGCGCTGGTCAACTGCATCGCCCTGCTGCTGATCACCTGGGGCGTCTCCCTGGCCAGCGCGGCCCAATATCCGCCCGAGGCCGGCTTCCAGGGCTTCCTGGCGCGGTGTATGCTGGCGATCTTTATCCTGCAGTTGATCTTTTTGTCCGTCGGCCTCTTCCTGGGCTGTGCCATGAAGCGCTACCGGCGGACCGGCGCCGTGGCGGTATCGCTGCTGCTGGGGACCTATTTCCTGTCCGTGGTGACGACGCTGAACCGGGACCTGGACTGGCTCAAGTACCTGACCCCCTTCAAGTACTTTGAGGCCGGCACGCTGCTGCGCGAGTCCCGGCTCGATCCGCTCTTTATCGGGCTGTCGCTGGCGATCGTGGCGGCCAGCATGGTCGGCGCCTACCTGTCGTACGGCCGGCGGGACCTGTATATCTAGCGGGTCCGCCCCTATCGGCCGTTCTCCGTCTCCAGGTAGAGCTGGTCGTCGTCGTCGTCGTAGCCGAACAGCTCGCCGTAGCGCCCCCAACTGATGACCTGGTCCATCTGCTGCTCCGCTTCCTCGGGACGGAACTCCCACTCCAGGACATCCTGGAAGAACTGCCGGGAGAGCCGCTTTCCCGGGGCCGACTGCAGGCCCTTGAGGACCCAGCGGATCAACGGCACCCGGCGCAGCCGGGAAGCAAAGATCTCTTTGCGGGCCAGGATGCTGGCTTCGGCAAAGGTCTCGCCCAGCGCTGTCAGACAGCCGTCGCCCTGATCCACCCGCAGGAAGCCGAGGATCTCGCCGGCCTCCACGACGGGCAGCAGGTCGTCGACCTCCATCCGCAGGTCGTCGGCCAGCTTATAGAGATCCTCGCGGTTCCCGCGCTCCTCGTCCAGGTGCTCCAGGAGGCCGGCCAGGGCGTTGACGGAGGCCAGGGGCAGGGCGCGCGTGGTCCCCGGCTCGCCCGGGGCGCTGCCCAGCTCCATGGCCGGCGGCTGCGTCTGGCCGGCCACCGCCCCGTACACCCGGTCGACCATCGCCAGGAAGTCGGCCCCTTTGCGCTGCCGGGGGTGGGGCAGGCTCACCGCTACCTCGGCCGCGATCCGTCCGGGGCGGGTCTCCATGACCACGATGCGGTCGGCCAGGAAGACGGCCTCCTCGATGTTGTGCGTCACCATGATGATGGCCTGGGTGGGGATCTGTCCTTCTGTCCACAGCTCCAGGAGCTCGCCGCGCAGGGCCTCGGCGCTCAGGACGTCGAGCGCAGAGAAGGGCTCGTCCAGGCAGAGCAGCTCCGGCTCCACCGCCATGGCCCGGGCGAAGCCCACCTTCTGGCGCATGCCACCGGACAGCTCGCGGGGGTAGGCGTTCTCGAACCCGTCCAGGCCGACCTTGTCCAGCAGGTTCATCGCCCGCTCGCGGCGCACCGGCAGGGGCATTCCCAGGGCCTTGAGCGCCACCTCCACGTTCTCCATCACCGTCAGCCAGGGGAAGAGGGCAAAGGTCTGGAAGACGATCGTCGCGTGCGGATTGACCCCGCGCAGGGGCTGACCGCGGTAAAGGACATCGCCCGTGGTGGGCGCGTTGAGACCGGCGATGATCCGCAGCAGGGTGCTCTTGCCGCAGCCGGAAGGTCCCAGCAGGGCAACGAACTCTCCCCGGCGCACCGCCAGGCTGACCCCCTCGACGGCGACGATGCTCCGGGGGCCGCGCCCATAGACCTGCCGGATGTTGCACAACTCCATCAAGACGCCGTTCTCGGCCATGGCCTGCCTCCAACCGATGCCCGTTCTTCCAGAGCTTGTCTACTGCAGCCGGTACTGTTCCTCCGCGTACCGGTAGAGCCGCCGCCAGAAGAGGCGGTTCACCAGCACGACGGTAAAGATCATGGTCAGCGTCGCCGCCAGGAGCAGGGAATAGTCCCCGTCCGCCGTGGCGCGGGCGATCAGGGCGCCCAGGCCGGCCACGCTGTGGGTCGTCCCGCCGAACTCGGCGTACTCGGCGACGATGCTGGCGTTCCAGGCCCCGCCGCTGGCCGTGATCAGGCCGGTGACCAGATAGGGAAAGATCCCCGGCAGCAGCAGCGTCCGCCAGCGGCCCCAGCCGCGTAGCCCTAGCAGGCGGGTGCTGAACTCCAGGTCTTGGGGAATAGCGGCGGCTCCGGCGATCACGTTGAAGAGGACGTACCACTGCGTGCCGGTCATCATCAGGAGCAGGGCGGCCAACTGCAGGCCGGCCGGCAGGCGCAGCAGGAGCAGGAGCAGGATGGGGAAGAGCGCCGTCGCCGGCACCGAGGCTAGGATCTGCACTATGGGCTGGAGCACGGCGGCGGCCCGCGGCCGGGTGCCGATCAGGATGCCCAGGGGCACCGTCCAGAGCATGGCCAGGGCAACGGCGACCGTGACGCGCAGGAAGGAGCTGATCGTGCCCAGGCCGATTTCCGCCCAGGCGTTCGGCGGCAGGTTCACCAGGAGCATGACGGCCCGGGCCGCGCCGTAGAGCAGGCCGGTGGCCAGCGCGGCGCCGAGGATGTATCCGGCGATCCGTCCGCCCAACGACCTTTCCCGCACCGTCTCGCTCGTGGCCGGCCGGCCGCCCAGTTGCCTATCCACCCATTCGCTGGCCGGGTGCACCACCCGCTCCACGAAACGCTCCAGCAGGCGCGACCGCTGCAGGAGGTTGTAGAACCAGGATTGGGTCGGCTCCTGCGACTCGACCATCTCCAACTGGAAGCGCTCTCCCCAGGCGAGCAGGGGTCGCCAGACCAGTTGGTCGAGCAGCACGATGACCCCGACCAGGGTGCCCACGCCCAGGAGCAGAGCTCCCGTGTTGCCGGTCTGGGCCGCCTCCTGGAGGTACGCCCCCAGCCCCGGCAGGCGGAAATCTCGCCCGCCCACGGTATAGACCTCGGCGGCCATCAGGAAGAACCAGCCGCCGGCCCAGGACATGATGCTGTTCCAGATCAGCCCCTGGGCGGCAAAGGGCAGCTCCAGGGTGCGGAAGCGCAGCCAGGAGGAGAAACGAAAGGTCTGGCTGGCCTCGTCCAGGTCAGAGGGCAGCGTCTGCTGGGCCTGGTAGAAGGAAAAGGTCATGTTCCAGGCCTGGCTGGTAAAGATTAGCACGATCGCCGCCAGCTCGGCGGCGATCGTGCGGGGCAGCACGGCGCTGAGGCTGAGCAGCACCACCGGGAGGAAAGACAGGATCGGCACCGACTGCAGGACGTCGAGCAGGGGGATCATGATCTGGCCGGCAAGCCGGCGGCGGGCGGCCAGGCGGGCGTACGCGATGCTGAAGACGAGGGAGAGCGCGTAGGCGGCTAGCATCCGTCCGATCGACAGCAGCGCGTACCCGGGCAGGGCCCGCGCCTGCAGGCTGATGGCCGGGCCGGGGACGACAAGCGGTGTCCCTGCTGCGGCCCGCACACCCAAATAGGCGAGCGCGGCAATGGCCAGGAGTACGGCCAGGTCGCCCACGTCCAGAAGCGGACCTGGCGGCAGGAACGGCGCAAAGCGGCGACGCGGGCGTTGCGGCATCGCACTCCTCCCGGACTGGTAATCCCGTGTCCGACCAAAGGCGCGGACGAGCGGTCATGACGAGCGCAGCGTCGCCCGGCCTGGAGGCGCGGCGTGAAAAACCGGCCCTCCCGATGCCGGGTGGGATCAGTTGGAAAGCGCGTTTGTCCGGGGCCGAGCAGGAGCGGGGAGAAACAGGGGAGTTGCCGGGGGGGACTTGTCTACAGTTCACCTCCTCGGCGCTGATCCCTCTTGTCTCCGGGGCAGCCCGACCCCAGACTACTTGCACAGCCGTCCATCCGGTAACCTCTTGCTGGCAAACGCCGCCGGACGGGACTATATCACAGGCCCCGGTTTCTGTCAAACGCGCCTGTTCGGAGGGTCAGGGGAGAGGGTGTATCCCCTCGTACTCCAGGGCCGTGCTGTCGAGGGCCACCGCTACCGCTTCGCGGTCCGGCCAGTGAAAGCGCAGGGCTACCCCGCAGTCGGAGCTCAGTTGGCGAGGGACGGGAATGAGCTTGCAGGACAGGCCGGCCGCCTGGAGCAGGCTTTCGCCGCGCATGCAGTGGCTGACGGAAGGAAAGAGGACGACCCCGTAGGTTGGATTTCCTGCGCGTGTCTCGGACATCAGGGATCAGCTCCCACTACTTCGACTCCTTGGCCCTCGACAACTTCGCCGACGACCCATGCCGGTTCGCCTTCCGCGGCGAAGCGGGCCAGCAGGGCGGCGCTCCGCTCGGCGGGGGCGGCCAGCAGCAGCCCCCCCGAGGTCTCCGGCGTAAAGAGCAGCAGTTGTGTTTCCTCACGGATGCCGGCGGCAAAGTCCACGTGCCGGGCATAGGCGTCGCGGTTGCGGCAGGAGCCGCCGGGGAAGAGCGAGTCGTCGGCGAACTCCCGCGCCCCGGGCAGCAGCGGCAGGTCGGCCAGGCGGAAGCGCAGCCGCACTTGGCTCTTCTCGGCCATCTCGTAGCCGTGGCCCAGCAGGGCAAAGCCGGTGATATCGGTGCAGGCGTTCACCCCGACCGCCTGGGCGATGCGCGCGGCGGCGCGATTCAGCCGGGCCATGCTCGACACGACGGCCGCGACCTGCTCCGGCTCGGCGATCTCGGCCTTGAGCGCGGTGGTCACCATGCCGGCCCCCAGCGGCTTGGTCAGCACCAGGACATCGCCGGGGCGGGCCCCGGCCTTGGTCAGGACCCGGTCCGGGTGCACGAACCCCATTACCACCAGGCCGTAGGCGGGCTCCTTGCCCTCGATGGTGTGGCCGCCGGCCACGGCCCCGCCGGCCTCGGCCACCTTGTCGGCCCCGCCGCGCAGGATGTCCTGGGCGATCGGCAGCGGCAGGTCGGGAGGGAATACGCAGATGTTGAGCGCCAGGGCCACTTCCCCGCCCATAGCGTAGACATCGCTCATAGCGTTGGCCGCAGCCACCGCGCCATAGTCGTAGGGGTCGTCGACGACGGGGGTGAAAAAGTCCAACGTCTGGATGGCGGCCACGTCCGGCGTGATCCGCCAGATGGCGGCGTCGTCGCTGACCTCCAAACCAACGAGCAGGTTGGGAAAGTCGGCGGCGCGGAACCGATCCTGCAGCGGGCGCAGGACCTGCGCCAGGGCCTGGGGGCCCAGCTTGGCCGCTCAGCCCGCTGCCGATGCCAGGGTGGTCAGGCGGATATCAGGCATTGGTAGCTCCTGTGGTTCATGTTCAGCTCTCGCGGTGCGCGGGCACCGCGGCCATGCCCCGGTCAAAGGGCAGGTCGCCCTCCGCCTTTGATTATCCCACAAGGGGGCCGGTTTGTCCAATGGTGGGTATCGGGCATCGGGAAAACAATTCCCGATACCCGATACCCGGCGATCGATCACTTGCTCAGGACCAGCCGATACCCACCGCCTTCTTCGGCCACCTGCACGGTCCAGCCTTCGCGCTGGGCAACGCGGGTGCAGTTGTCGCGGGAGGTCTCGGTGTCCACCAGGACCTCGATCGTGCCACCCTTGGCGGCGCGGACGGCGTTGCGTGTCATCAGGGCCGGCTGCGGGCAGGAGAGCCCGCGGGCATCCACCGTGATCATTTCTTTACCTCCTTGGTGCGCAGGCGCGCGGTGAGACCGAGCACCAGGCAAAAGACCAGGCCGACGCCGACCGCAATCTGCCCATAGACGGAAGGCCCGCCGACCGTCAACACGTTTTCCTTGACCACGTCCGTGATGCCGGCCAGGTTGAGATTGTGGGATAAGCCGGCCCCGACGATCATCCCGGTGACAAAGACGGCGGCGTCGCCGTCGCCCTCGCCGGACATAAAGAGCTGCCGGCCGGGGCAGCCGCCGGCCAGGGCAAAGGCCAGGCCGGCCAGCATCATCCCGCCAAAGTTCCACAGGTGGTTGCTGTGGGCCACCGGCTGCCCGGTGAAGGAGAAGTTGACATAGGCGGTCCCGGTGGCCCAGGTCAGGACCAGGTTGGTCAGAAAGGCCACCACCAGGAGCGCGCCGACCCCGCCGAGCAGGTGGGTGTCGCCCATCAGGAGCACGTCGCGCACCGCGCCCATCGTGCAGAAGCGGGTACGCTGGGCCAGAAAGCCGATGAGGAGCCCGATGCCGAGGGCGATGAGCAGCGGGGCGTAGAGCGATCCCGGCCCCTTTTCGCTCTGGAAGATGGCCAGCCCTTCGCCAAAGACGGGCTGGAAGATGGCCAGCGCGAGCAGCCCGACCATGGCGGCGGGCATCAGCCAACCCATGACGGCCGGCGCCGGGTGGGCCTTGCCCAGCGTAAAGCCGTTGCGCAGCAGTAGGACGCCGACGCCGATGCCCACGGTCAGGCCGGCCAACGCCAGGATGGCATTGAGGTCGCCGCCGGCCAGCCGCAGCAGCGCCCGCCAGGGGCAGCCGAGAAAGACCAGCGAACCGATCATGGCGAACATGCCCAGCAGGAAGCGGGCCAGCGGGGCGGAGCCGCCGCGGGGGCGGAACTCGCGGAAGATGAGCGCGGCAATCAGCGCGCCCAGGACAAAGCCGATGATCTCGGGGCGGATGTGCTGCACGAGGGGGTTGCGGTGCAGGCCCAGGGCGCCGGCGATGTCGCGCTCGAAGCAGGCGACGCAGACGCCCATGTTCTTGGGGTTGCCAAAGTAGACGAGCAGCGGAGCCAGGATGCCGATGACGGCCCCGGCGGTGATGGGACCCCAGCGGGAAGAAAAGAAGCGTTTCACGTTCGACCTCCTCCTGTTCAAACGATACCGCTCGGCCGGAAAGTGTCGCTAGGCATCCCCCCTTTCAGGGTGCTCAAGGAAAAGGCCTCTGCCGCCCGGAAGCGGGGGCGGAGGCCTGGGGGGACGGCCGTCGCAGAGGCCGGCACAGGCGCCGGGACCACGCCTCACGGGGGCGCGCAAACCTCATCGCCGCGGGAGCCGACCGGCCCCCGGGCGAGGGCTCATCTCTTTTGGCGCATCGTCCAAACCGGGTTCATCGTCCAGCACCCAATCCAACATCCAACATCTAACACCCAACACCCCCAGCCCCTATCCCCCTCCTGCAATTTCCCCCACCGCCCGGACAGACTCCTCCACTTCTTCCGCCGTTGTGAACGCCCCCAGCCCAAAACGCACCGTGCCCGTGGGAAAGGTCTGCAGCGTGCGGTGCGCGGCGGGGGCGCAGTGCAGCCCGGGCCGACAGGCGATATCGTAGCGCTCGTCGAGTTGTTCGGCCACGTCGGCCGGGGTACGGCCGGCCACGTTGAACGAGACGACGGCCACCTGTCGTTCGGCCTCCTGGGGGCCGTAGACGGTGACGCCGGGGATGGACCGCAGGCCGGCCAGCAGGCGGCGGGTCAGCTCCACCTCGTGGGCGCGGATGGCGGGGATGCCCCGCTCCTGGAGGTACTCCAGGCCGGCCAGTAGCCCGGCGTACCCGACGGCGTTCAGGGTGCCGCTCTCGAATTTGTCGGGGAGGAAATCGGGCTGGACCTCGTGCTCGGAGCGGCTGCCGGTGCCGCCGCGCGCCAGGGGCGAGAAGCGCTCCAGGGGCACGCGCGGGCCGATGGCCAGGCCGCCGGTGCCGGTGGGTCCCAGGAGCCCCTTGTGCCCGGTGAAGGCCAGCAAGTCGATGCCCATCTCCTCCATGGCGATGGGCAGGACGCCGGCCGTCTGGGCGGCGTCCACGAGGTAGAGCAGGCCGGCCTGGCGGGCGATCTGCCCGACCTCGGCCACGGGCAGGATCGTGCCGCAGACGTTGGAGGCGTGGTTGAGCACGATCAGCGCGGTGGCAGGGCGCAGGGCGCGGCGCACCTCCTGGGGGTCCAGGAGGCCTTCCCGGGAGCATGGCACCATGGTGAGGGCCACCCCCTCCTCCTCCAGGGCCCGCAGCGGCCGCATGACGGCGTTGTGCTCCATGCCGCTGGTGACGACATGGTCGCCGGGGCGCAGCAGGCCGCGCAGGGCCAGGTTGAGGGCATAGGTGACGTTCTGGGTGAGGACGATCCGCAGGGGATCGTCCAGGCCCAGGAGGTGGGCCAGCGCCTCGCGGGTTCGGTAGACCAGGCGGCCGGCGGCGACCGAACGGCGGTGGCCGGAGCGGCCGGGGTTGGCCCCCACCTCTTCCAGGAAGTGGACCATGGCCAAGACCACCCCGGGGGCCTTGGGCCATGAAGTCGCGGCGTTGTCCAGGTAGGGCATTGTGCGCTCCTCGAAAAGATCGGGCCGCCGGCCCATTTCCGCCGGCGGCCCCGAGGAGGCAGGGCTACAGTCCCAGGGGTGGGGGAGATCCCCCTCGGCCGGCAGGAGCAGGGCAGAGGCCTACGAAGGGCCGCCGACATCCGCGGTGCCAACTGGCACCGGAGCGGCGGCCTCACGATCGCTGCAGTTTCCTCCAGGCGGTCCAAACCATGGCGATCTCCGTTGAGCTTTCACGGCTACGCCGAATTATACCCGACCTGGCAGTCCGTGTCAACTTGACATTTTCCCCTGGCATCGTTATAATCCGGGTGTACGAGTTGCAGCGATGAGGCTCGCCGGGCAGTTCCATTGATCTCTGCATAGGCTTGGAAGTAGTATAGAAAGCTATGCAGGGGGTAGTAGCTGTCCATTGTCGCGCACCGACTGATAGCCTCTACCAGCGATCGACGATCGCTCGGTAGAGGCTTATTCAGCATAGGGGGCGAAACGGCAGGGCGCGGAACCAGGCCGGCGGGCGGGCAGCGCTGCGGCAGGAGGTGGGGGCGCCATGCCTTTTCAAAGCATCCTGTTCGACCGGGCGGAAGATCGTCTCCCGGAGGAAACGTTGGAGGCGCCGGCCTTTTTCCCCGATCTGAACCTGGACCAGGTGGTCGAGGCCATCACGGCCGGCAAGCAGGAGTACAACCTGAAGCCGTTCTTCTATACCCCGCCGCATACGGGCGACGCGATCCTCTATCGCCAGGAGGTCATGCAAGACCTGGAGGATGAGGCGCTGCTGGGGGACATCGGCGCGTTCGCGGAGCAGATGGCCGTCGTGCGCCGTTATCTGGCCCTGGTGGAAAAGCTGGACTTTCGGTATCACCGGGCGGGCTGGTTCCTGGCGGCGGCGGAGGCCTACTGCGAGGCGGTGGCCGGCCTGCTCCAGGCGTTGGGCCGCGCCGCTCTAAAGTCGCGCGGCCTGGCGGCTTTCCGCGATTACCTGGCGGCCTATGTCGGCGCGCCCGCTTTCGCGGCGCTCTCTGCCGAGGCCCACCAACTGCAGGCCGACCTGTCCGCCGTAACCTACTGCGTGACGATCAAGGGCAACACCGTCCGGGTGCGCCGGTACGAGGAGGAGCCGGACTACAGCGCCGAGGTGGAGCGGACCTTTGCCAAGTTCCAGCAGGGCAAGGTGAAGGACTACCGGGTCGCGCTCTACAAGGGAGCGGGCATGAACCACGTGGAGGCGCAGATCCTGGATTGCGTCGCCCGGCTGTACCCCGACCTCTTCGCCCGCCTGGACGATTTCTGCGCGCGCTACAGCCGCTTCCCGGACGAGACCATCCTGGCCTTTGACCGCGAGATCCAGTTCTATGTGGCCTATCTGCAGTTCATCGCCAAGTTCCGGCAGGCTGGGCTGGCCTTCTGCTACCCGCAGGTCACCCCGAGCAAGGAGATCTATGCCCGCGGCTGTTTCGACATCGCCCTGGCCGACAAGCTGATCCCCCGGGGGGAGCCCGTGGTGGTCAACGATTTCTACCTGCAAGGCCCGGAGCGCGTCTTTGTCGTCTCCGGCCCGAACCAGGGCGGCAAAACCACCTTTGCCCGCACCTTTGGCCAACTGCACTACCTGGCCCGCATGGGGTGCCCCGTGCCCGGGGGAGAGGCCCGCCTCCTGTTGTACGACCGGCTCCTGACCCATTTCGAAAAAGAGGAGGACATCAAGAGCCTGCGCGGCAAGCTGCAGGACGACCTGGTGCGCATCCAGGCTGCCCTCTCGCAGGCCACCGCCCAGAGCATCCTCATCATGAACGAGATCTTTTCCTCCACGACGCTGCAGGACGCCGTCTTCCTGAGCGCCCGGATCATGGAGCGGATCGTGGAGTTGGACCTGCTTGCCGTCTGGGTGACCTTTGTGGACGAACTGGCATCGTTCGGCGAACAGACGGTCAGCATGGTCAGCACCGTTGTGCCCGACAACCCGGCGCAGCGCACCTTCAAGATCGTGCGCCAACCGGCGGACGGGCTGGCCTATGCCCTTTCTATTGCCGAAAAACATGGCGTGACCTACGGGCGCATCCAGGAGCGCATCCGGCGATGAAAGTTTTCCTGATGCACCGCGACCGGGATTTCGACCCAGAGCAGAAGCTGCCGTGGAACGAGCGGGCGCTGACGCAGGACCTGGAGCTGAACACGCTGTTCGCGGCGATGGCCCGCGAGGATCGCTTTCTGTTCACCGTGGCCCGGCAGGCCGTGCTGGCCGGCCTGGACGACGTGGAGACGATCCGCTACCGCCAGGACATCCTTCGGGACTGCCTGCGGAACGGCGCCGTGATCCGGGAGATCTACCAGATCCCGATCGAGGCGATGCAGAACAAGCAGCGCAACTGGCTGGGCATCTTCAGCAACAATCCCACCGGCATCCTGCGTGGGGCGATCGAGATGTTGGCGATGCTGGTGGAGATGCTGCGGAGGCTGCGACGGATCGCCGACGAGCACGCTCCAAAGTTCGAGTCGGAGGGCTTTGGGCGGTTCTTTGCCATGATTGCGCAGGAGCTGGACGACGCCTATTTCCGGGAAGTGGAGGCGCATCTCGAGGCGCTGCGCTTCCGCCGGGGCGTCCTGCTCAGCGCGAGGCTGGGGCGCGGGAATGAGGGCACCGACTATGTGCTGCGCAGGCCGCACGGGAGACGGCAGCCCTGGGTGAAGGATGTCTTGTCCAGGACACCGTCCTACTCCTTCAGCATCTCGCCCCGCGACGAGTACGGGGGCCGGGCGCTGGGCGAGCTGCAGGATCGGGGGGTCAACCTGGTGGCCAATGCCGTGGCCCAGTCGGCAGACCACATCGACAGCTTCCTCAACATGCTGCGCCTGGAGCTGGCTTTCTATGTCGGCTGCCTGAATCTCTACGAGCGGCTGACCGAGTTGGGCGAGCCCATCTGCTTCCCCGTGCCGCTGGCGACGGGCGAACGGCGGCATTCGTTCGTGGAGCTGTACGATGCCTGCCTGGCCCTGACGATGGGGAAAAAGGTCGTGGGCAACGACATGCGCGGTGACGGGCGGGAGGTCTTTATCATCACCGGCGCCAACCAGGGCGGCAAATCCACGTTCCTGCGCAGCATCGGCCTGGCGCAGTTGCTGATGCGGTGCGGGATGTTTGTGCCGGCCGAGTCCTTCTCCGCCGATGTCGGTAGCGGGCTGTTCACCCATTTCAAGCGCGAGGAAGACCCCTCCATGCGCAGCGGGAAGCTCGACGAGGAGCTGGAGCGCATGAGCGCCATCGTCGACCACATCGCCCCGGGCAGCATGATCCTGTTCAACGAGTCGTTCGCCGCCACCAACGAGCGCGAAGGCTCGGAGATCGCCCGGCAGATCGTGCGCGCCCTGTTGTCCAACCGGGTCAAGGTCTTTTTCGTGACCCACCTGTACGAGTTCGCACGTCGCATCCACGACGAGCGAACGGCCGGCGCCATGTTCCTGCGGGCGGAGAGGCAGAGCGGCGGCAAACGCACCTTTCGGCTGCTCGAGGGCGAGCCCCTGGGGACAAGCTACGGCCGCGACCTCTACAAGCGGGTATTCGAGCCGGACGATCGGTCGTGAGGCCTCCCGGCGATCCCGGGAAGCCGTGGGCGGCGATGAGGTGGCAGGCAGTGAGCAAACACACCAGCTACCATGAGCTGCGCGAAGCACTGGAGCAGGAAGGCTGCGCCCTGTGCCGCCTGGTGCGCCGGGTGGTCCGCCGCTACCTGGACAACTTGCTCTATGAGAACGTCAACGATTCGGAGGTGCGCAGCGGGTTCCGCCGGGCCCGCGGCTTCTGCAACCTGCATGCCTGGCAGATGTACGAGGAGCACGACGCCCTGGGAACGGCCATCCTGTACCGTGACGTGCTGCAGGATGTCGCCAAGCGGTTGGCCGATCCGGCGGCCCTGCCGGCCGCGGCCGGCCTCTGGCAGTGGCTGCGGCGGACCCCTCCATTGGCGGGGCGGGGCGGGCCCCTCGCCGACCTGTCGCCACGGCAGCCCTGCCCGGCTTGCCAGGTGCGCGAGAGCGCGGAGATGATCTACGGCCAGACCCTGCTGGAGCACCTGGACGATCGGGAGGTGCGGGCAGACCTGGCGCGCTCCGCCGGACTGTGCCTGCCCCACCTGCGGCAGGTGGTGGAGATGGCGGACCCCGCGGCCGCTGCGGAGCTCATCGCCCTGCAGCGGGAGGCCTGGTTGCGGCTGCTGGGCGAGCTTGGAGAGTTCATCCGCAAGCAGGACTACCGCTTCCGCGACGAGCCGGTGGGGACGGAGGGCGATTCCTGGATCCGGGCGCTGGCGCTGGTTTCGGGCCAGCCGGGCGTGCGGTGAGGGCGGGGGCGCCGAGGCGCGAGTGCCCATCGCCGGTATTGGCGGCGGCGCCAGGCTATGGTATACTATGAGCAACGATCGACGGTTCGCGTTGGCCGAAGTCGAGCTCAAGGCGGCCTTCCGACAGGAGGGCTGCCCCGTCTGCCGTGTGGAGCAGGAGGCCGCGGCGCGCTACCTGTTCCACCTGCTCTGGGAGAATGTCAACGACCTGACCACGCGGGTCCGCCTGGTGCACAGCAACGGTTTTTGCCCGGCGCACGCCTGGCAACTGTACCGGATGGAGACGGAGCACTTTGGCGACGCCATGGGCAACGGGATCATCTACGAGGACCTGCTGCAGCGGGTGGACGCCGCGCTGCGCGACCTGGCAGGGCAGCCGGCCCCGAAGCCCCGTTCCTCCTGGTGGCGGAGAGCAGCTTCGCCGGCCGACATGCCGGCCGGCCTGGCGGGGGGCGAACCCTGCCCGGCGTGCGCGCGAGGGCGCGAGACGGCGCAGCGCATCATCGGCTGGCTCGTGGAGGGATGCACCGACGAGGCGTTCCGGGCGGCCTACGCTGCCTCGAGCGGCCTGTGCCTGCGCCACCTGCGGGAAGCGCTGCGGGCGGCGGGCGCGAACCCGGAGGTGGCCGGCTACCTGGCCGGCGACGCCGCCGCGCGGTTGGCCGCGCTGCGGCGCGACCTGGGCGAGTATCTGCGCAAGCGGGCCTGGCAGTACCGGCATGAGCAGATGACCGGCGATGAGGAACGAGCGCCCGACCGCGCCGTCCACTTCTTCGGCGGCCTGGCGGCCGATGCAGTGTCGGTTCCGCGCCGCTCCGGCCCCAGGACCCTGGGACATGCGACAACGACATTGGAGGACAGAAGGAGGCCAACGATGGATACCAAGATCGAGCAGGTTTGGGCGCGGGAGATCCTCGACTCACGCGGCAACCCGACGGTGGAGGTCGAGGTTCACCTGAGCGGCGGCGCGCAGGGGCGGGCGGCCGTGCCGTCTGGGGCCAGCACCGGCGTGCACGAGGCGCTGGAGCTGCGCGACGGCGACAAGGGACGCTACGGCGGCAAGGGTGTACTGCAGGCCGTTGGGCATGTGCGCCAGGAGCTGGCCGCGGCCGTGCGCGGCCTGGATGCCTTGGACCAGGCCGGCGTGGACCGGGCGATGCTCGAACGGGACGGGACGCCCAACAAGAGCGTGCTGGGGGCCAACGCCATCCTCGGGGTGAGCATGGCCGTGGCCCGCGCGGCGGCTGCCGCCGTGGGCCGGCCGTTGTACCACTACCTGGGGGGCGAGGAGGCCCGCCTGCTCCCCGTGCCGATGTTCAACATCCTGAACGGCGGCGTCCACGCCAACTGGCAGGGCACCGACCTGCAGGAGTTCATGATCGCCCCGGTGGGCGCGCCCAACTTCCGCGAGGCGCTGCGCTGGGGCAGCGAGACGTACCAGGCGCTCAAGGCCGTGTTGAAGAGCAAGGGGTACTCGACCGGCGTGGGCGACGAGGGCGGCTTCGCCCCGGCGCTCAAGAGCAACGCCGAGGCGGTGGAGCTGATCCTGGAGGCCATCACGCGCGCCGGTTACCGGCCCGGCGCGGACATTGTCCTGGCCCTGGACCCGGCCTCGAGCGGCTTCTACGAGGAGGGGATGTACCACCTGCGGACGGAAGGCCGCCGCATCACGGCGGAACAGATGGTCGCTATGTATGCCGACTGGGTGCAAAGGTACCCCATCGCCGTCATCGAGGACGGCCTGGCCGAGGACGACTGGGCCGGCTGGAAGATGCTCAACCAGGCCGTCGGCGGGCGGGTCGAGCTCGTCGGCGACGATCTGTTCGTCACCAACGTGCAGCGCATCGCCCGCGGTATCGCCGAGGACGTGGCCAACGCCGTGTTGATCAAGCTGAACCAGATCGGCACGGTGAGCGAGACGATCGCGGCCATCGACATGGCCCGGCAGGCCGGCTGGGGGGCGATGGTGTCGCACCGCAGCGGCGAGACGGTCGATTCGTTCATCGCCGACTTTACGGTGGCTATGGGCACGGGCCATCTGAAGACCGGCGCGCCGTGCCGCGGGGAGCGGGTGGAAAAGTACAACCAACTGCTGCGGATCGAAGAGTACTTGGGCGACCGGGCGGTGTACGCCGGACGCCGGGCCTTTGTGCGCTGAGCGGTGCGGATACGGCGGGAGGTGAACGTTGACCCAGGTGATCCTGGTGCGGCATGGCCAGACCGAGTGGAACCGGGTGGAGCGGTTCCGTGGGCGGGCCGACGTGCCGCTGAACGAGGCCGGATTGGCCCAGGCGGAGGCGGCCGGCCGGCGCATCGCCGGTGAGTGGCGGCCGGCGGCCGTCTACTCCAGCCCCCTGTCGCGGGCCGTGCAGACGGCCGAGGCCATCGCCCGACCGTGGGGACTCCCGGTGCAGGCCGCCCCCGGCCTGGTGGACATCGACTACGGCCAGTGGCAGGGGCTGACGCCGGACGAGGCCCGGCAGCGGTGGCCCCAGGTCGCCGATCGCTGGTACAACGCGCCGCACGCCGCCCAGATCCCCGGCGGCGAGACGCTGGAGGAGCTGCGCGCCCGGGCCATGGCCGCGGTGCGCGAGCTGGCCGCCCGCCACGAGGGCCAGGCTATCGTCCTGGTGAGCCACACTGTGGTCAACCGGGTTATCCTGCTGGGGGCGATGGGCGCGGGCCTCGATTGCTTCTGGAGGCTGCGCCAGGACAACGGCGCGATCAACGTCCTGGAAGTGGAGGGCGAGCGCTGCGCCCTGGTGGCGATGAACGACACCTGCCACCTGCGGGCCGGCCGGGAGTAGGTGGGGCGCGCGATGAACAACCTGCCCGTTGGCCTCTAGCGCCGAGCGTGGAGGGCCGCCGTGGGCGAAAAAGTGCTGGTGGTCGAGGACGAGCGCACGCTGTTGGAAGCGCTTGCGTACAACCTGGCCCGGCAGGGCTACGAGGTCTCCACCGCGGTCGATGGGCGGGCCGCGCTGGAGGTCGCCCGCCGGGAGCGTCCCGACCTGATCGTCCTGGACCTGATGCTGCCGGGCATCGACGGCCTCGAGGTCTGCCGCGTCCTGCGCCGGGAGATGAGCGTGCCGATCCTGATGCTCACGGCGCGGGCAGAGGAGGTGGATAAGGTTGTCGGGCTGGAGTTGGGCGCCGACGACTATGTGACCAAGCCGTTCGGCATGCGCGAGCTCATGGCCCGCGTCAAGTCCCTGCTGCGGCGGGTGCGCCTGATCCGGGGGGAGGCGGGCGTCGGGGGAGAGGTCGCCTCTGCCGGCCGGCTGACCTTTGACGACCTGACATTGGACCTGGGGCGCGGCGAGGTCCGCCGGGCCGGCGAGGTGATCCACCTGAAACCCAAGGAGTACGACCTGCTGGTGTTCCTGGCCCGCAACCGGGGGATGGTGCTCTCCCGCGACCTGATCCTGGAGCGGGTCTGGGGCTGGGACTATGGCGGGGGCACGCGCACGGTGGACGTGCACGTGCGCTGGCTGCGGGGCAAGATCGAGGCCGACCCGGCGCACCCCACGCGCCTCGTCACCGTGCGCGGGCTCGGCTACCGTTTCGAAGGATGAGTTGCCGCCTGGGCCGAGGGCGCGGGGCAGGGATGGGTGGCGCGCCTTTCCCCTGCCGATCGTGGGAAAAACTATCAGGCGAGGTGACCATGTTCGAGAGGAAAGCCTTCCGTTACAGCCTGTTCGCCCTGCTCTACTTTGCCCAGGGGTCCATCCTCAGCTACTTTACGGCGCTGAACGCCCTCTACCTGCGCTCCTTTGCGCTCAGCATGAGCCAGATCGGGGTCTTTTCGGCCATCGCCCTGACGCCGTTCGTGCTCAAGATCTTCTTGGGTATGCTCAGCGACCGGGTGAACCTGCTGGGGAGGGGGCATCGCCAGCCCTACATCGTGGTGGGGCTTTTGCTGCAGGCCGGTTGCCTCATCGCCTTCCCGCTCGTCCACCCGGCCCGGCAGTTCGCCCTGCTGCTGGGGGTGGCTTTCCTGGCCATGACCGGGATGGCGCTGTACGACACCTGCACCGACGGCTTGGCCTTGGACACGACACCGAAGGAGGACGAGGGCACCGTGCAGGGGATCATGGTGGCCGGGCGGGCGTTGGGGGTGGTGGTGGTGTCGGCGGCGCTGGGGCTGCTGGCGCACCTGGCGGATTGGAAGGCGGCCTTCTGGAGCCTGGCGGCGATCACGCTCGTGCCGCTGGCGCTGGTGCTGCCGGTGCGCGAGCCGGTCCGGCCGGCCGGCCGGGCCTTTGAGTGGTCGGCCTTTCGCGCCTTCCGCCGCTGGCCGGTGATCGCCTTGGGGCTGCTGGGCGCGCTCTATTCGCTGGTGATCAACGGCACCAACGAGGTGGTGAACCCCTTTTTGCAGGAAACCTATCGCATCACTTACCTGATGGCCGGGTTCTACACCGCAGTATGGGGGATCGGCGTGGTGCTGGGGGGCGTGACCGGCGGGCACCTGGCCGACCGGCTGGGCCACCGGCGGGCTATGGAAGGGGCGTTGGGGGCGGCCCTGGTGGCCGGGTTGGCCCTGGCGCTGATCAACGGGCCGGCGATAGCCTGGCCGCTGGTCTTTTTCTTCGGATTGGCCTTTGGCTATTACGAGACGGTCTACTTCGCCGCGGCTATGGCGGCCACCGATGGGCGCATCGCCGCCTCGATGTTTGCCATCTTGATGGCGGTGGCCAACGTAGGCACCGGGATCGGCCTGGCCCTAGGCGGGGCGTTGGTGGACACGTTGGGCTACCGCTGGACCTTTGTGGCCATCGCCGCGCTGAACCTGCTAATCGTCCCCCTGCTCCGGCCGGTATTCGGCCCCCATAACGCGTCAAGGAGTTGACCATGAACGACAGCCGAGCCCCTACCGCACAGAAAGCCCCCGCCTGCCAGGGTTGTCCCTTCCGCAAAAAGGCCGAGGCGAAGCCGAACGCCTGGTGGGCGCGCCTGTGGCGCTGGCACACCACCTGGTGCCCCGGCTGGAAGGCCTATCAGAAGTACCTGGCCGGGGCAGAGAGATGAGCGCCCTGTTGAAATTCATCCTCCCCGGCATCGCCTTTCTCCTGACGGTGGCCCTGGGTTTCTGGGTGAGCCACGCCGGCCGGCCGTACAACGGCCTCCTCTTCAACATCCACAAGCTGTTGGCCCTGGCCGCGCTCGTCGCCGTCGTGGTGCAGGTGGTCCGCTCGCTGAAGGGGGTTCCCTCCCCGGCCCCGGTCATCGCGCTGCTCGTGGTGGCGGCGCTGTGCGCCGTCACCCTGTTCGCCACCGGGGCGCTGATGAGCATGGGCAGGCTCGATTACGCCCTCATGCGGACCCTACACCGCATCGCCCCGGTGACGCTGGCGCTGGCGATGGCGTTGATCGTCTACCTGCTCGGCCGAACGGCGTGAGGAAAGGAAGGGCGCGCCGAGGGCATCCTCCGGCGATGCGGGTTGGCAGAAACCCTCGCCGGGTTTCCCGGATGCACGTTTCTGGATGGGCAGGCAAGCGGTCCCCGAGCGGAGCCGCCCGGAGCAAAGCGAAGGGCGGCGAAGTCGAAGGACCGCTGGCCCCTGGAGGCGCGGGCCACCCTTCGACCAAGCGGCCTTGGGCCGCTCTGCTCGGGGATCGGCCGCGCTCCTTGTCCATCCGGCGACATACATCCGGGGTTTTTCGGGGAATTTGACCGCTATAGGGGGGGCAAAAGCGACCCGGTCGGCAGCGAATACTTGGGCGCGCTCTTCTACAAGAGCCCCCTGCGCCTGGCGGTGCTTTCGGCCTGCCGGAGCGGGGCGGTCGGCGGGGAGACGCTCTTTGGCGGGGCCGGCCCGGCGCTTATCCAGGCCGGCGTCCCGGCCGTGGTGGCCACGCAGTTGCCCATCACGGCAGGGGCGGCGGCGCGTTTCGCCCAGGGCTTCTACCGCGCCCTGGGGCGTTTGGAGACGCTGCCGGCGGCGGTCAATGCCGGGCGCCTGCGCATCCTGGACACCGCCCAGTGGTTCATCCCCACGCTCTACCTGCGCGGCCAGGACGACAAGGGGCGGCTATTTGTCCGCCGACGAGGATAGGGCCATGGCCGCCACCCTGCGCGAACTCGTTTAGTGCCCCGGCACCCTGGCCCCGCATTCGCCGCAGAACTTGGCGCCGGGAGCGATCTTGGCCCCGCACTCGGCGCAGTGCGCTTCCGCCGCGATCTTGGCCCCGCACTCCGGGCAGAACTTGACCTGGGCCGGCAGCGGCGCGCCGCAACTGGGGCAGGTGGCCCGCACCCCCTCCCGCCAGCTCCTCTCCCGCAGCATCTCGCGGTCCTCTTCGGCCATCTGGGCGTGCGCCCGGATCTCCTCTACCGTCCGTTCGGCCTGGGCGGCGGCCATCTCCACCCCCAGGTCGGGGGCGCAGTCCTTGCACAGGCCCTTGCGCGGGTTCCAGCAGCTCTTGCGGCAGACCCACGCCGAACAGTGCGGGCACTGCACGAAATCGGGCCGCAGCTCCTCCATGGCCTTGACAAAGGCCTCGTCGTGGGCCTTTTCCCAGGTCGCCGAGCGCGCCCGCTCGCCCAGGTCGGCGGCGCGGCCCAGGAACCCGCCCAGCAGGCTGCCGGCGGCATCGAGCGCGCTGGCCACGGTGCTCAGCGTCGAGGGCTGGAAGCGGGTGCGGAACCCCGATCCGCAACGATCGCAGTAGAACTCGAACTGGAAGCCCTGGTTGGTGCTGAGGTCTGAATAGTTCCGGGTGAACTCGATCTTGGCCATTGGACTGCTCCTCTGTCGAATGATCCTCGAAAGGCGCCGCGTTTCCCAGGTGGCGAATATTATCCCATGCCCTGTCTCCCCGGTCAAATTGCCCTGCGGCGCGCCGGGGCCGTATCAAGGGCGCCGCAGCACCCGGCCCGGCAGCGCCCCGGTGTGCTCTCCCTCCTCCACCACCACCACCCCGTTGACCAGCACATAATCGATCCCTTCGGGATAGCGGTGCGGGTAGTTCTCCAGGGGATAGGTGTGCGGGTAGAGGTTCGTCGCCCGGTCGCGGATGCGCGCCAGGTCGAAGACGACGACATCGGCCCCCATGCCCGGCCGCAGCACGCCGCGGTCGAACAGGCCGAGGCGCTGGGCGGGGAAAGAGGTCATCTTGCGGATCGCCGCTTCCAGCGTCAGCACCGGGTTGTCGCGGACGTAGCGTTCCAGGACGCCCGGGAACTCGCCGTAGCTGCAGGGGTTGTAGGGTGGGGGGTCGTTGAGGAAGCCGTAGGGAGCCAGGACCTGGCCGTCGGAGCAGATCATCACCGCCGGGTGCTGAAGGAGCAGGCGGATGTTGCGCTCGTCGATATAGTCGAAGAGGCCCTCCGCCTGGTCGCCGTTGGCCGCGATCAGGTCGAAATAGGTGTCGAAAGGGTCCTGCCCGCGCGCCTGGGACAGGGCGGCGATCGTTTGGCCGACGGCCTGGGGCGTGCGCGGGGCGTGCAGGATCGTGATGCGTTCCCAGCGGCCGTGGCGGACCAGGCCGGAGGGGCCAAAGGCCGGCCGGCGGTCGCCGACGATCTCCTCCCGCACCCGGCGGCGGGAATCGGGGTCGCCCAACAGGGCGGAGATGGCGGCGCTGCCCTGGTCCTGGATGCGCTGGGGCAGGACATCGGCCAGCGCCGGCCCCAGGTCGGTGTGCACGTCGTTGTCCACCGTCACGTCCTGGCCCCGGGCGCGGGCCTCCTCCACCAGGCGCAGGTTGGCCGTGGCGTCGCAGGGCGCGCCGTACTTGGGCGCGTTGTGCGAGATCTGCACCGGCACGCCGGCCTGCCGGCCGATCTCGATGGCCTCGGCGACGGCCTCCAGGATCGTCTCCCGCTCGCCGCGGATGTGCGAGGCGTACAGGCCGTGGTAGCGGCGCACGACATGGCAGAGGGCGACGATCTCTTCCGTCTGGGCGAAGCAGCCCGGGGGGTAGACCAGGCCGGTGGACATGCCCAAGGCGCCGGCCTCCAGCCCTTCCGCCAGCAGGCCGGCCATCTGCTCCAGCTCGGCCGGGGCGGGGGCCCGCTCTGCCCAGCCCAGCACGGCCAACCGCAGCGCCGAATGGCCGACCAGGGCGGCGATGTTGATCCCCAGGCCCCCTCGCTGCAAGGCGCGCAGGTATTGGTCAAAGGTTCGCCAGCGCCAGGTGACCCCCGGGGCGTCGGCGATCTTGCCCCAGAAGTGGCGGATATCCGCCAGGTGCTCGTCCACAACCGGGGCCGGCCCCATGCCGCAGTTGCCGATCAGGTTGGTGGTCACGCCCTGGCGGACCATGCTCTCGGCGCGCCGGTTGACCAGGATCGAGAGGTCGGAATGGGTGTGGATGTCCACGAACCCCGGGGCGACAAAGCGCCCCGCCGCATCGATGGTCCGCGCCGCGCGCAGCGTCCCGGGTGGGGCGATGGCCGCGATACGCCCGCGGCGAACGCCTAGGTCTCCCCAGTACCAGGGATTGCCACAGCCGTCCACGATGCGGCCGTTGGCGAGGACGAGTTCCAGGGTCGGGCTGTTCATCGGTCGCGCTCCTCTGTATGAAGTTTGGCCCCTTTTTAGAGGAATGAGCATACCACGGATGGGGACGAGTGTCAAGGCCGGCTTGGAAAACATCGCCTATGGCTTGCAAAAGGTCGAATTATGTGGTATAATGGCTTTCGCAATTTGAAATACAAACCTTCGAGGCCGTTTTCCCTTCCTATTCGTTTCCCTGTGGCCCCGCGTTCTCGAAAAGGAGGTTCGATGGACGACCTGGATCGCCTGATCTTGCAGACGCTGCAGGACGATGGCCGCGCCGCGTTCACCGCCATCGCCAAGAGGGTCGGCGTCTCCGAGACGACGGTCCGCGCGCGCTATCGCCTGCTGGTGCAGCAGGGGATCGTGCGCACGGTGGGCATCGTGGACCCGGCCGCGCTCGGCTTTCAGGCCCCGGCGCTGATTGCCGTCGCCGTCGAGCCGGGCCAGGTCGAGGAGGTGGCCCGGCAGATCGTCGCCCTCCCCGAGGTCAGCTACCTGGTGATGACCTTGGGTGCCTGGGACCTGATGGTCGAGGTGTTCTGCCGCGATCTGCAGCACCTCAGCGAGCTGATCCTGCACCAGATCCACCGTATCCCCGGCATCCGCACCACCGAGGCCCTGATGATCGCCCGCAGCGTCAAGCTCAGTTACCGTTGGTCGCCCTACTCGGAGGAAGCAAGATGAAGTGTGCGGAATGAACGACAGTTCGATGGAGGGTCCTATGGTTACGGAAAATCGGGTTTTGCTCGTGCCGGCGGAGGGCGCGGTCCAGGCCGGCCCCGGGGTGCCGCGGCTGGTCACCGCCGTGCCCGGCCCGCGGGCGCAAGAGGTGGTGGCGCGCAGCGAGCGGGCCACCAGCCCCTCGCTGCCGCATGCCTTTGGGCTGGCCGTGCGGCGGGCGCAGGGGGTGGTGGTGGAGGATGTCGACGGCAACCTCTTCCTGGACTGCGCCGCCGGCATCGCCGTCTGTTCGACGGGGCACTGCCACCCGCGGGTGGTCCAGGCGATCCGGGAACAGGCCGGCCGGCTCCTGCACATCTGCGGGGCCGACTTCTACGACCCCCGCTACATCGGGCTGGCGGAACGGCTGGGCCGGCTGGTCCCGGACCGCTCGCCTAAGCGGGTCTTCCTGGGAAACTCGGGGGCCGAGGCCGTCGAGGCCGCGCTCAAGCTGGCGCGCCACCACACGGGGCGCGCCCGCCTCCTGGCCTTTTTCGGCGCCTTTCACGGACGGACGATGGGCGCGGTCTCGCTGACGGCCAGCAAGCCGGTGTACCACCGGGGCTTTGGGCCGCTCTTGCCGGCCGTCACCCATGTCCCCTACGCCTATTGTTACCGTTGCGCCTATCGCTTGCAGTACCCGTCGTGCGGCCTGGCCTGCGTGGAGTATATCGAGAAGACGCTCTTTGCCCATACCTTCCCCCCCGACGAGGTAGCGGCCGTCTTTGTCGAGCCTGTGCAGGGCGAGGGCGGCTACATCGTCCCGCCGGACGGCTGGCTCGCCGCGCTGCGCGACCTGTGCAGCCGCTACGGCATCCTCCTGGTGGACGACGAGGTGCAGTCCGGCATGGGCCGCACCGGGCGTATGCTGGCCATCGAGCACTGGGGCGTGGAGCCGGACATAGTCTGCCTGGCCAAGGCCCTGGCCTCGGGGCTGCCCCTTTCGGCTATGATCGCCCGCGAGGAGCTGATGACCTGGCCGGAAGGGGCCCACGGCAGCACCTTTGGGGGCAACCCGGTCTCCTGCGCCGCCGCCGAGGCCACCCTGGACGTGATCGCCGAGGAGCGCCTGGTGGAGAACGCCGCCCGCGTCGGCGCGCGCCTGCTGGATAACCTGCGCCAGGTGGCCCGGAAGAGCCGCCTGATCGGCGACGTGCGCGGGCTGGGGCTGATGATCGGCGTGGAGCTGGTCCGAGACCGCGCCACCAAGGAGCGCGCCGTCCGCGAGACCACGGCGGTTATGGAAGCCTGTTTCCGCCGCGGGCTTTTGGTGTTGCCCTGCGGCCCCAACACGATCCGCTTCTCGCCGCCGCTGACGATCACCGCCGCGGAGGCCGACACGGCCTGCCGGCTCTTTGCCGAGGCGCTGGCGGAGGTAGAAGGGGGAATGTGAGATGAAGCTGGCCTCGTTGCGCGAAGCGATTTCCCGATTCGTCCACGACGGCGACACGGTGGCCATCGAGGGGTTCACTGCCGGCATCTGTTTCGCCGCCGGCCACGAGATCATCCGCCAGGGCCGCCGCGACCTGACGCTCTGCCGCATGACGCCCGACCTGCTCTACGACCAGATGGTGGCGGCCGGCTGCGCCCGCAAGCTGGTCTTTTCCTACCTGGGAAACCCCGGCGTGGGCTCGCTGCACTGTATCCGGCGGGCGCTGGAGCAGGGCATCCCGGCGCCGCTGGAGCTGGAGGAGTATTCCCACTACGGCATGGTGGGCCGCTACACGGCCGGCGCCTACCGCCTGCCCTTTTTCCCCTTGCGCTCCTACCTGGGCAGCGATATGCCATCCGTCAACCCGCGCATCCGCACCGTGGAGAGCCCCTACGGCGACGGGCCGATTGCCGTGGTCCCGCCGCTCAACCCCGACGTGGCCATCGTCCATGCCCAGCGCGCCGACGTCGCCGGCAACACGCAGCTCTGGGGCCTGCTGGGGGTGCAGAAAGAGGCGGCCTTCGCCGCCGGACGGGTGATCGTCGTCGTCGAGGAGATCGTGGACAACGCCGTTATCCGCGCCGACCCCAACCGCACGCTGATCCCCGGGCTGATCGTCGACGCCGTCGTCCACGAGCCCTATGGGGCACACCCCTCCTACGTGCAGGGCTACTACGACCGCGACAACGCCTTTTACCTGCGCTGGGACGAGATCAGCCGCGATCCCGCCTCGACCGCGGCCTGGCTGGAGGAATGGGTCTACGGCCTGCCCGACCGGGCGGCCTACATGGAAAAGCTGGGCCCTGCCGTCCGCCAGCGCCTGCGGCCGGGGGAGGCGTTCGCCCAAGGGGTGAACTATGGGGAATACCTGTGAAAGGAGCGCTCGTATGTCCGACTACACTCCCTCCGAGATGATGATCGTCTCCGCCGCGCGGGCGCTGGCCGGCGTGGGCACCGTCTTTGTCGGGGTGGGGCAGCCGAACGTGGCCTGCAACCTGGCCCGGCGGACGGTGGCCCCGGACCTGGAGCTGATCTATGAGAGCGGCATCTACGGCGCCTGCCCGGCGCGCATGCCGCTTTCCATCGGCGACCCCACCCTGGTCAGCAGGGCGAACTCGGTCTGCTCCTTGGGCGACCTCTTCGGCCTGTACCTGCAGGGCGGACGGATGGAGGTGGCGCTGCTGGCCGGGGCGCAGATCGACCGTTTCGGCAACCTGAACACCACCGTGATCGGCGAATATGCGCGCCCCAGGGTGCGGTTGCCGGGCAGCGGGGGCGCCTGCGAGATCGCCATCAACGCCCGTCGGGTGTTCATGATGATGCCTTTGAGCAGGCGGACCTTTGTCGGGCAGCTCGACTTTCTCACCAGCCCGGGCCACCTGGCCGGGCGCGGGCAGCGCGCCGCCCTGGGGATGCCCGGCGCCGGCCCGGAACGGGTGATCACCGACCGCTGCCTGTGCGGCTTTGACCCCCAGACGGGGGAGATGGTGCTGGAGAGCCTTCACCCCGGGGTCGAGCTGGCCGAGGTCCTGGCCAACGTGGGTTGGGACCTGCGGGTGGCCGCCGACCTGCGTGAGACCCCCGCGCCGACGCCCGAGGAGTTGCGCATCCTGCGGGAGGAGCTGGATCCACAGGGCATCTACCGGCGCTAGGGAGTGGGCTGGGAGCCGTGGAGGAGGCTGCCTTGCGGCCGCGGAGAGGCCGCGGGGCGGAAAAGGAGGATCGCCATGCAGGCTACGGACATTGTGATTCTCTCGGCGGTGCGCACGCCGATAGGCAACTTTGGGGGGGCGCTGAAGGACGTTTCGGCGGCCCGCCTGGGGGTCGTGGCGGCGCAGGCCGCCCTGTCCCGGGCCGGCCTCGCGCCCGACGACGTAGACGAGACCATCGTCGGCTGCGCCCGCCAGGCCGGCAACGGGCCCAACATCGCCCGCCAGGTGGCCTTTCACGGCGGCGTGCCGGTGGAGCGGCCGGCCTTTACCGTGAACAAGGCCTGCGCCAGCGGGCTCAAGGCGGTGACGCTGGGGGCGCAGTCCATCTTGACCGGGGAGAACCGCGTCGTGCTGGCCGGCGGGGTCGAGCAGATGTCGCAGATCCCCTATCTCCTGCTCCGGGCCCGCTGGGGCTACCGCCTGGGGGACGACACCCTGGTGGACGCCATGTACCGCGACGGCTACTTTTGCCCGCTCTCCGAGATGGTGATGGGCGAGACGGCCGAGCTGCTGGCCGAGCGCTACGGCATCTCCCGCGAAGAGCAGGACCGCTTCGCCCTCGAAAGCAACCGCAAGGCCATCGCCGCCTGGGAGTCGGGCGCCTTTGCCGCCGAGGTCGTGGCCGTGGAGGCGCCCGGCGAGCGCGGCGGCACCGTGTTGGTGGAGCGCGACGAGCGTCCGCGCGCCGACGCTTCCCTGGAGCGGCTGGCCCGTCTCCGGCCGGCCTTCAAGCCCGACGGCACGATCACCCCGGGCAACGCCTCCGGCATCACCGACGGCGCGGCCATGCTCGTGTTGGCCTCGGCGGAGCGCGCCCGCGAGCTGGGGGCGACGCCGCTGGCCCGGCTGATCGGTTACGCTACGGCGGCCGTGCACCCGCGGGAGATGGGGATGAGCCCGGTGCCGGCGACCCGCAAGCTGCTGGCCCAGGCCGGCCTGTCCTTGGCCGATTTCGACCTGATCGAGATCAACGAGGCCTTTGCCGCCCAGGTGTTGGCCGTGGAGCAAGAGATCGATTGGGACCCCGCCCGGCGCAACGTCCACGGCGGGGCGGTGGCCCTGGGCCACCCCACCGGTTGCAGCGGGGCGCGCATCCTGACCACGCTGCTGCACGCCCTGCGGACCCACGGCAAGCGCCTGGGGCTGGCGACGCTGTGCGTCAGCGGCGGGCCGGGGATGGCCGTGGCGGTGGAGGCGTTATGAGCGCGACCCACGTCTTTCGTCGCCGCATATCCTGGCCCCATCCGCGGATTGTGCGCGGGGAGGGCATCTACCTCTGGGATGCGGCCGGCCGGCGTTACCTCGACGCTTCCGGCGGTCCCGTTGTCGTCAATATCGGCCACGGTGTGGCCGAGGTTGCCCGGGCCATGGCCGATCAGGCCGCGGCCGTCGCCTATGTCCACGGCAGCCTCTTTACCACAGAAGCGCTGGAGCAGTACAGCGGCCGGCTGGCGGGGCTTGTCCCCCTGGACGACCCGCGCTTCTACTACCTCACCAGCGGATCGGAGGCGGTGGAGGCGGCGATCAAGTTCGCCCGGCAGGTGCAGGTGGCCCGCGGGGAACCGGCCCGCGAGGTGATCATCTCCCGCTGGGGCTCCTATCACGGGGCTACCCTGGGGGCGCTGGCCGTCACCGGCAAACCGGCCATGCGGCGGCCCTTCGAGCCTCTGCTGCGCGATCAGCCGCACATCCCGCCCCCCTACTGCTACCGCTGTCCCTTTGCCGCCGGCTACCCGGCGTGCGGTCTGGCCTGCGCCGAGGCGTTGGAGGCCGAGATCCAGCGCCAGGGGCCCGGGCGGGTGGCGGCCTTTATCGCCGAGCCGGTGGGCGGCGCCACCCTGGGGGCCGTGGTGCCGCCGCCGGGGTACTGGCCGCGGGTGCGCTCCATCTGCGACCGCTACGGGGTGCTCCTGATCGCCGACGAGGTGATGACCGGCTTTGGCCGCACCGGGCGATGGTTCGGCATGGAGCACTGGGGGGTGCGCCCGGACCTGATGGCTATGGGCAAGGGCGCCACCGGCGGCTACTTCCCGTTGTCCATCATGGCGGCCCGGGCCGCCGATGTGGACACCGTGGCGCGGGCGCACGGCGATTTCAACCACGGCGGGACCTTTTCCCATCACGCCGTGGGCGCGGCGGCGGCGCTGGCGACGCTGGACTACCTGGAAGGACACGGCCTGGTGGCGCGGGCGGCGGAGCTGGGAGCCGTGCTGGGGGAGCGGCTGCGCGCGCAACTCGGCGGGCTGCCCGGCGTGGGCGATGTGCGCGGCCTGGGCATGATGTGGGGGATCGAATTGGTCGCCGACCGTGAGGCCCGGGCGCCGTTCCCGCCGCCTGCCCAGGTGGGGCAGCGGGTGGCCGACCTGGCGCTGGAGCGCGGCCTGCTCCTGTACCCGGGCCACGGCGGTGTCGACGGCGCGGTCGGCGATCACCTCATGGTCGCCCCGCCCTTTGTAGTCACGGCGGACGAGATCGCGGCCATCGTGGAAGGGCTGGGCGCGGCGATCTCGGCGGTGCGGTAGGCCGGGGTGCGCCAGTCGGGCATCTCTCCGCTGAGGTAAAAGGGCAGCCCGCAGATTATAGTTAGGGTAGGCATCGGCCACTACCACGGTCACGGCCACGCCGGGATCGAGCTCGCGGGCGCGCAGCGCCGCGCTGATTCCGGCATCGCTGCCGCCAATGATCGGCAATCGGGTCATGTGCGTCCTCCGAACGGGCAGTCCAGGTCGGGGACAAGGAGGATGCGCCGCCCAATATGGTAGATCGGCCGGCCCATCGGCAGCGCCCCCAGCACCCCCGGCGCAGCGGCTCCCACCCGGCCCAGCAGAAAGCCACCGATTGTCGGGGAGATGACCCGGGCCAGGCTGTTCAGGGAGGCCGGGAGGCCCAGCATCCCGCCTACCTCTTCCGGCCAGACCGAGCGGGTCAGGGCCGTGTTGACGGAGACCCGCAACACCCCCGAAGCCGGGGCCGGCGGGACCAGGATCACCAGAAGCCACTCCAGAGAGCGGACAAAGGCCCAGGCCAGGAGCGAATGGGCCAGGAGGACGCTGCCGCCGAGGAGGAGCTGCTTGTCCGTGAAACGTCGGACCAGAAGGCGGATGCCTACTCCTTGTACCACAACGACCAGTATCCCCACGTAGGTGAGGACAAAGCTCGTGGTGTGGGCATCCAGTCCCAGGCGGTTTTGGGAAAAGAGGACAAACTGAGGTATGAATGGATGTCAGGAAAAAACACTTGACAAACCCTTGCCGATGTGGTATTATGGGCAAGTAAAACGTTTCACCTAGCATCAAGCCCTTGCGACACAAATCTTGAGGACCGCTATGAGCTTGGAGTTGCAGAGCGCTTACGGTTGCTTCTCCCAGGATGGCCGGGAGTATATCATCTTCACTCCTTTGACCCCGCGTCCCTGGGGGAACATCATCAGCAACGGCGACTATGGGATGATGGTGTCCCAGACCGGCTCGGGGTACAGTTGGCGGGGCAACGCCGGCCAGAACCGCCTCACGCGCTCGTTTCAAGACCTGGTCAAAGACAACTGGGGGAAATACTTCTACATCCGCGACCTGCGGACGATGGAGTATTGGTCGGCCGCCTACAAGCCGGTGATGCACCCGTACGAGGAATATCGCGTGGTGCACGGACTGGGGTACACCCGCTTCCGGCAGCAGGTCAAGGGCATCCGCAGCGAGCTGACCGCCTTTGTCGCCGCGCAGGACCCGGTGGAGGTCTGGGAACTGAACCTGACCAATACGGGCGCCGACTCCCGCCGCCTGGATATCACGTCCTACGCCGAGTGGCTGCTCGGCTTTGCCCCCGATGAGCACCGCGAGTTCCACAAGCTGTTCATCGAGACCTGGGCCGAGGCCGAAAGTCGGGCCGTCCTGGCCCGCAAGTACCTCTGGGGCTTTCCCGACGATCGCGGCCGCTACAACAACGTGGACTGGCCCTACATAGCATTTATGGCCGCCAGTGAGCCGCTCAAGTCGTTCGATTGCGACAAGGAGAGCTTTATCGGCCTCTACGAGAGCGAGGAACATCCCCAGGCGATGCGCCTGGAGCGGCTGGCCGGCCGGAGCGGGCGCTTCGGCGATGCCGTTGCCGCCCTGCAGGTAGAGGTCTGCCTGGAGCCGGGGGAGAGCCGGACGATCGTCTTTACCCTGGGGGCGGCGGAGAACGGCCGGGAAGACCCGCGCGAACTCATCGCCCGTTACACCGCCCCCGAGAGGAGCGCCGCCGCCCTCCAGGAGGTGCACGCCCTCTGGTCGCGCTTCGTGGACCAGGAGCATGTGGAGACCCCCGACGCGGCGCTCAACGTCATGACGAACTACTGGCTCAAGTACCAGGCCATTTCCTGCCGCCTGTGGGGCAAATCGGCCTTCTACCAGGTATCGGCGGGCTATGGGTTCCGCGACCAATTGCAGGATTGCCAGGTCTTCCTGGTCGGCGAGCCGGAATACGCCCGCCGGCAGATGCTCCTCCATGCTGCCCAGCAGTTCGTCGAGGGAGACGTGCTCCACTGGTGGTTCTCCATTCGCGGCGGTGGACCGCGCACCAACTGCTCGGACGACCTGCTCTGGCTGCCTTTCGTGTTGGATTCCTACCTGCAAGAGACTGCCGATTACAGCCTGCTGGACGAGCGGGTGCCCTACCTGAACGGGCCGGCCGAGTCCCTCTACGACCACTGCCGCCGCGCCATCGAGCGCGCTTTTTCGCGCTTCTCGCCGCGCGGCATCCCCCTGATGGGCGACCACGATTGGAACGATGGCCTCAACGCCGTCGGCACGCTGCTCCGGGGCGAGAGTTTCTGGATGGCCGAGTTCCTCTACTGCGTCTTGCAAAAGTTCATCCCGCTGGCGCGTCGGCGCGGCGACGAACGCTTTGCCCAAAGGTGCGAAGACGTGTGCGCCGGCCTGAAAGGGGCACTCGACCGGTATGGCTGGGATGGGGAGTGGTACCTCCAGGCCACCACCGACGACGGCCTTTTGCTGGGCTCGCGGGAGAACCAGGAGGGCCGCATCTTTTTGATGCCCAACATCTGGGCGGTTATCAGCGGGGCGGCGGACGAGGAAAAGGCGCAGCGCGCCATGCAAGCGGTGACCGAGTACCTGCTCAAGGACTATGGCCCCCTGCTCAATTTCCCGGCCTTTACCCATCCCCGCCCAGATATCGGTTACGTGACCCGTTACGCGCCGGGGTTGCGCGAGAACGGCGGCGTCTACACCCATGCCGCCGCCTGGGCAGTGTGGGCCTATACCCGGATCGGACAGCCCGAGCTGGCCTACGAGACCTATCGGCGCATCTGTCCGCCCAACCGCAGCCAGGATATTGACATATACAAAGCCGAGCCTTACGTCGCTCCCGGCAACGTGGACGGCCCACTCTCCGAGTACTACGGCCGCGGGGGCTGGACCTGGTACACCGGCTCGGCCCAGTGGCTGCACCGCGTAGCCACGCACTACATCCTGGGCCTCCGCCCGCAGGAGGGTGGCCTGTTGGTGGACCCCTCCATCCCGGCCGGCTGGGATGGTTTCAAGGTCCAGCGCCGGTTCCGCAACGCCCTCTACCGGATCGAGGTCCGGAATCCCCAACACGTCCATCGTGGGGTGCGCTCACTCCAGGTGGACGGGCAGTCGCTCGATGGACAGCTCATTCCCGCCTTTGGAGATGGCGGCACTCATCTGGTCGAGGTCCAGATGGGATGACCATGGCGGGCAGAGCAAGGAGGTGAACCGCGAGAAGCTGAATCGCTTTCGCTATCCGTTGGCAAGACCGACTTTTCGCAATCATCAACCAGGAGGACACAGATGAAAACGCTCAAGATGCTCAACGTTGTGGTGATCGTCGCTATGTTGATCGGCGTCCTGGCCGGGTGCGGCGCTACCCCTGCTCCTACGGCGAAGCCGGCGGCCACCGCGGTGCCTACGGCGGCGCCCACGGCGGTGCCCACGCCGGTCCCCACCAAGGCTCCCATCACGCTCCGCTACGCCAACTGGAACCTGGGCACGGAAGAGGAAAACAATGTCCAGCGCCAACTGGTCAAGAAGTACATGGAGCTGAACCCCTATGTGACCATCGAGTTCGTGGACATGTCGGGCGAGGGCTCCTGGGACGACAAACTGACCGCCATGGCGGCCAAGGGCGCGCTGCCGGATGTCTTCATGGCAGACAAGACCCCGCTCTACGTCAAGAACGGCTGGCTGGCCGATCTGACGGCGCTGGTAGACAAAGACCCGGACTGGCAGAATGTGCCGGAAGTGCTGCGCACCGCCGTCACCTACAACGGCAAGGTCCTGGCTCTGCCGGCCGCGCAGTTCGTCCTGGGCTATTTCGTCAACCTGGACCTCTTCGAGGCCAACAACCTGGATGCGCCCACCTACGGTACCAGCGTGGCCGACTTTGTCAATGCCGTCAAGGCCCTGACCAACGTCCAGAAGGGCCGCCTGGGCCTCGACGAGATGGAGTTCATCCTGGGCTGGTATCCCAGCACGCAGGATGCCACCCTGAAGTGGTTCAGCTTCGACGGCCAGCACATGCACTACAACTCGGCAGCCTTCAAGGCGGCCGTCGCCAAGGCGGGGGAGCTGAAGGCGCACACCTGGCAGGGCCTGACCGACGAGCAGAAGCCCAACTTCAAGTCGCAGGGGCCCTGGGAGCTCTTCCTGAACCAGGAGTCGGGCGTCCGCTGGGACGGCGGGTGGATGGTGTCGGCCTTTGCGCAGCAGGCCACCTTCAACTGGGACTTCCTGGGCATCCCCGGCGGCAACCAGGCCCTGGTGGGCGACTTTATCGTCGTCTCCAAGACCACGGCCAACCTGGAAGAGGCCTTCAGGTTTGCCAAGTGGATGACCTTCTCGCGCGAAGGCTACCTGGCCGAGGCCGAGATCGCCAAGGCGGCCGGCCAGGTGCCGACCCGCATGCCGGTCTACGTGGACGCCGAGACCATCGACCTGTACCTGTCCTTCGTCGGCGACAAGCCCGGCCTGCGCCAGGCCTTTGAGAACCTGGACGGCAGCTTGCTCGAATCGCTGGCCAAGATCGTGCCCGGGTATGTGGCCGCCCGCTGGGAAGGCAAGCCCGGCATCGACATCGGCGAGGACAAGGATGTGAACATGTGGTACATGTTCAACTTTGCCAACGATGGCAAGTACAAGTACGAGGACTATGCCGCCCAACTGGAGACCTTTGCCAACCGCCTGCTCGATGAGGCGCGCGCCGAACTGAAGCCGTAACACGATCCAGCCCCCATCTCCCTTCCCCGCAAAGGAGGGGAGAGCCGGTCCCCCCTCCCCCTCGCGGGGAGGGGGGACCCCGGGGGACAGGCCCACCCGCCCGTGAAGACAACAGCGGCCCGTTTCCTGAATATCTGCTGGATAGTTGTCCTGCTCCTTGGCCTTTTCCTGGCCGGCCGGGTGCCGGCGCGGGCGGCCGAACTGCCCGCCGCCCCGGCCGCCGCGCCGCCGGGGCAACCCATCGAGATCCGCGCCGATGCCTTTGGCCTGCCGCTGGCCGACGACGACCTGGCCCGCCGGTACGGCCAGCCCAGTGTTCGGCTGGAGAAGGGGGCGCGGGTCCGTTTCTCCGTTTCGCTCGAAACGGCAGGGGACTATACCATCGCCTTCGATATCGCCGTGCCCGAGGAGGTGCTGGTCACCGCTCCCGAGGGACGGCTCCTGGTGGACGGCGAACTGCCGGTTGCAGACGCCCGGCGCATCGTCTTCCCGGTGTACTACCGCAACTCGGCCGACGAGTTCCCCTTGGACCACTATGGCAACCAGACGCTCATCCCGCCGGTGCGCCTGGCGCGCTGGACGCAGGTCTATCTGCGGGATGTCAACCTGAGCAAGAAATACCCGCTGGCCGTTCACCTCTCGCCGGGCGAGCATGGGTTCGAGTTTTTCCTGGACCGGGAGACCATCCTGTTGGGCAGTGTCTATCTCCGGCCGTTTTCGCCGGACGTCCCCTACAGCCAATACCTGGCCCGGCATGCCGCCCCGGACTCCTCGGGGGTGCTGATCGAACTGGAGGCCGAGTGGCCCAGCTACAAGAACGACGTCTCTATCCGCCCCCTCAACAGCCGCAGCCTCGATGTCACCCCCTACGATACCTACCGGCTGCTCCTGAACACCATCGGCGGGGAGAGTTGGCAGCGCAGCGGGAGCGCGCTCTACTACGAGGTGGAGGTGCCGCAGGATGGGATGTACCTGATCACCCTGCGCGCCCTGCAAAATACGCGCAACAACTTTGTCGTCTTTCGCCGCATCACCATCAATGGGGCGGTGCCCTTTGATGAATGGAACGACGTTCCGTTCGGCTACGAAACCGCTTGGACGAACGTCACCCTGCCCTACCGGGTGTACCTGCAGCGCGGGACCAACGTCCTGGGCCTGGAGGCTGCTACCTCCCCTTACGATGCCGCCATCGAGAACATTCGCCAATCCATCCTGGACATCAACGCCCTCTCGCTGGAGGTCAAACACCTGACCGGCAACCAGGTGGATCGCTACCGGGAGTGGGAGATAGACGAGTATATCCCCAACATCGAGGAGCGGCTGGCGACCATCGCCGCGAAACTCGGCACCGATAAAGCCGCGCTGCAGGCCATCAACGGCGGGCTGACCTCGCAGGAGGTCATGAACTACCAGATGGCTCTGGACAACATCCTCCTGCTGAAGAGCGACCCGAACAAGATCCCGGTGCGCCTGAATCGCCTTTCGGAGGGGCCGCAGTCGGCGGCGCAGTTGCTGGGTAGCGTGCTGGCTGCCCTTCAGAAGCAGCCGCTCACGCTCGACAAGATCTACCTGCACTCGCCGGACGTCACGCCGCCGGAGATACGGGTTCCGGCCCTGGGAGCGTTCTGGGAGGGCGTCAAGCGCTTCTTCCACTCGTTCGAACGCGGCCCCTATCAGCCCACCAGCGCGAGCCGGGGCGCGATCCAGGTTTGGGTCAACCGCCCCCGGCAGTATGTGGCCCTGATGCAACAGATGGCCGATCTATCCTTCACGCCGCAGACCGGCATCCTCGTCCAGTTCTCCCTGATGCCCGACGAGTCGAAGCTGGCCCTGGCGATCGCCGCCGACCTTTCGCCGGATGTGGTCCTGGGCCTCAGCACCAACATTCCCTACGAGCTGGCCCTGCGCAACGCCCTGTACGATTTGCGCTCTTTTCAGGACTTTGATTCCTTCATCCGCATCTACTCGCCCGGTTCGCTCCTGGGCTATATCATCGACTCCTCGGTCTATGCCATCCCGGAGACGCAGGATTTCTGGGTGACCTTCTACCGGCAAGACATCCTCGATTCGTTGCGCCTGGCGGTGCCGCACACCTGGGACGAAGTGATTGCCATTCTGCCCGAGCTACAGCGCTACGGGATGAACTACTACACGCCGCTCTCGACGGGCAGCGGTCTCAAGGGGTATCTCGTCACGGCCCTGTACATTTGGAATTTCGGCGGCGAGCTATACAGCCCCGACGGGCTGCGGACCGGCCTGGGCAGCGACGAGTCCATCGCCGCCGTCAGGTTCATGGCCGAGCAATTCACCGTCTATGGGATGCCGCTCACGGCCGTCAGCTTCTACGACAGCTTCCGCAACGGGGATCTGCCGGTGGGCGTTTCCAACGTGGAGACCTACATCAAGCTGCGCACCGCCGCGCCCGAGATCGAGGGGCTGTGGAATATCGACCTGTATCCGGCCACGATCCTCCCCGACGGGAGCCAAAACCGCTATGCTACCGGTTCGGCGCAGACCTGCGTCATCCTGGGGGATACCGCGATGCCGCGGGAATCCTGGCTGTTCTTAAAGTGGTGGATGTCCACGGAGACGCAGGTGGAGTTCGAGCGCCAGCTCATCATGAACTATGGGCCGGAGTACCTGTGGTACACCGCCAACGTGGAGGCTTTCCGCTATCTGCCCATCCCGGAGGAGCACAAGGATGTCATCCTGGCGCAGTGGGAGTGGCTGCGGGAGCCGGTCAAGCTGCCCGGCACCTACATGCTGGAGCGCTCGCTGAGCAACGCTTGGAATCAGATCGTCTTCGACGGCATCAACCCGCGCGTGGCGATCGACAACGCCATCCTGATCACCAATCGCGAGATGGCACGCAAGATGGAGGAGCTCGGCTACATCCGCAACGGCGTGCCGGTGCGGGAGATCCGCATCCCTTCCATCGAGACGGTGCGCCGGTGGATCGCGGGGGCAGGAAAATGACGATAAGGAACTCTTTCCGGCGGTGGCTGAACAAGGAAGGAAGCGCCTACGCTTTCATCTCCACGTACGCCATCCTGTTCATTATCTTTATCGCTATCCCCGTCGCGGTGGCCTTTTTGCTCTCGTTCACCTATTTCGATACCATCCAGGTCCCCAGGCCGATCGGCCTGCGCAACTATATCACCCTGTTGACGCAGGACGACATCTTTATGAAGTATGTCCTGCCCAACACCATCGAGTTCGCCGTCATTGTCGGGCCGGGAGGGTACATGCTCGCCTTTCTGCTGGCCTGGATGCTGGCGCAGCTGCCGCGCCTCCCCCGCACCCTGCTGGCGCTGGTCCTGTACTCGCCCTCGATGACCTCGGCAGTGACCATGGCGGTGGTCTGGAAGACCCTTTTCAGCAGCGACCAGAACGGCTATCTGAACAGCTTCTTGCTCAACCTGGGCGTCATCCAGGACCCGGTGCAGTGGCTGCAATCGCCCCAGTACCTGATGCCGATCATGATCGTGGTCACGCTCTGGAGCAGCATGGGGGTGGGATTCCTGGCCATGCTGGCCGGCATCCTGGAGGTCAACCCGGAGCTCTACGAGGCCGCCGCCGTCGACGGCTTGAGCAACCGCTGGCAGCAGATCTTTTACATCACTATCCCCTCGATGAAGCCGCAGATGCTCTTTGGGGCCGTGATGGCCATCGTCGGCACGTTCCAGTCCGGGTCGATCGGCGTGGCCCTTTCGGGGTCCAATCCGACCCCTCAGTACGCCGGCCAGCTCCTGGTCAACCATATCGAGGACTATGGCTTCTTGCGGTACGAGATGGGCTACGCCGCGGCCATCTCCGTCGTCCTGCTCCTGATGGTCCTGCTCTTCTCCCGCCTGGCCAACCGGCTGTTCGGCGGCGAGGACCGGTGAGGAAGAGCCCTGGAGAGATGATACGGTAGGCGACCGATGAGGCTCCGTTTCCGTCGAAAGTCGTATATTCTGCGCAACAGCGGCATAAACCCGTCGGGTTTCCACCCCAGCCAGATCCAGTTCTACATCATCCTGGCGCCGGTGGTGGTCTTTATGCTCCTGCCCATCATCTTTATTGTCTCCAACGCCTTCAAGCCGACCGAAGAGCTGTTTGCCTACCCGCCGCGCTTCTTCGTGGTCAACCCCACCGCCAAGAACTTTGCCGACCTCTTTACCCTGATGTCGGCCTCCGATGTGCCGGTCAGCCGCTACCTGTTCAACAGCGTTGTCATCACCATCGTCTCCATGGCGGCCTCCTTGGTCGTTTCCAGCACGGCGGCCTTTGCCCTCTCCAAGAAGCGTTTCAAGCTCAAGAAAACGCTGTTCGCCATCAACACGGTGGCGCTGATGTTCGTGCCGATTGCCGTGACCATCCCGCGGTTCCTGATCATCGCCCGGCTGGGGCTGATCGACTCGGCCCTGGTGCATGTCCTCCCGGCGCTGGCGATGCCGGTCGGCCTGTTCCTGCTCAAGCAGTTCATCGACAGCATCCCCGACGATGTCATCGAGGCGGCGCAGATCGACGGCGCTTCGGACCTGCGCATCTATTGGCGCATCGTCCTGCCGCTGATCCGGCCGGCCCTGGCCACCATCGCCATCCTGACCTTTCAGGCCACCTGGAACAACGCCGACACCTCGGCCATGTACATCAACGTGGAGGGCCTAAAGACCTTTGCCTTCTACCTCAGCACGCTCTCGTCCACGGCCTCCGGCGCGAACCTCGTGGCCGGGCAGGGCATGGCGGCCGCGGCGGCGCTGATCATGTTCTTGCCCAACCTGCTCCTGTTCATCATCCTGCAGAGCCAGGTGATGAGCACGATGTCGCATTCGGGGATCAAAGGATGAAACGCGCGGCCGGCCTTTTCCTCCTGGCGCTCCTCCTGACCCTCCTCGCCCCGCTCTCCCCGGCGAGCGCGCTGGCGCCCTACACGACCTGGGCGCTGGGGCCGGGCGGCCGGCTCTATCTGACGCAGGACGCCTATATCCCCAGCGCGGAGCTGCCCCTGCCCATATCCGGCGCCGAGGATCTGTTCATCACCCCGGCCGGGGAGGTGTACATCGCCGATACGGGCCGGGGCCGTATCCTGCGCCTGGGCCAGGATCTGCAGCCCGCGGCGAGCTACGGCGAGGACCTCCTCCGGGGGCCGACCGGCCTCTTTGTGGACGAAGCGGGGACGATGTACATCGCCGATGCCAAGAGCAATTCCATCGTCCTCCTCGACCGCGACGGAGCGCTGGTCGCGCAGTTCGGCCGGCCGTCCGAACCGCTCTTCGGACGGAAGAACGAGTTTCTGCCGCGCAAGATCGCCGTGGACCCCCGCCAGAACCTCTATATCGTCAGCGAAGGTTCGACCGACGGCCTGTTGATGATGACCCGCGACGGCCGCTTCATCGGCTACTTTGGCGCCAACCCGGCCACGATGTCCCTCAAGATGGTCCTGCAGCGCCTCTTCCTCACCCAGGAGCAGTTGGCGCAGTTCATCAAGAACGAGGCCGCCTCCCCCTCCAACGTGACCGTCGACGCCGAGGCCATGATCTGCACCGTGACCTCCGGCACGGCGCGCGAGCGCAGCATCCGCCGCTTCACCGTCGCCGGACGCAACATCCTGGGCAACGTCTATGGTTCCACGAGCTTCCGGGACCTCCATGTCAGCCCCCAGGGCCTGATTACGGCGGTCGATGCCGACGGGCGGATCTATGAGTACGATCTGAAAGGGATGCTGCTCTTTGTCTTTGGCGCCAAGGACCGCGGGGAGCAGCGCCTGGGGATGCTGCGCAACCCTACGGCCATCGAACGCTATCGGGACCGCATCTATGTGTTGGACAAGGACAAGAACGCTATCGTGGTCTACCGGGAGACGAGCTTCGCCCACCTGGTGCACGATGGTGTGCGCCTCTACGTGGAGGGGTTTTACAGCGAGGCCCGGCCCTACTTCCAGGAGGTGCTGCGCTACAACGGCTCGTTCATCATGGCCTACCAGGCCATCGCCGACGCCTACTTCCGGGAGGGCGACTACTCCCGGGCACTGCTCAACTACCGCTATGCCGAGGACCGCGCCGGCTACTCCGAGGCTTTCTGGGAACTGCGCAACGCCTTCCTGCAGCGCTACCTGGCGACCGGGCTCCTGGTGTTGATCGGATTCATGGTGGTCCAGGGCGTCGTCCGGCGCGTCGGGCGGCGCTACGGCTGGTTCGATCCGGCGCGGCGTTGGCTGGCCCAACTGCGCCGCCGGAAGGTGGTAGATGATCTGGCCTTTCTGTTCCGCTTCATCAAATACCCCGCCGACAGCTTCTACTACATCAAGACGAAGCTCAAGACGCAACGGCGGGGCAGCCTGGGGTTCGCCCTGCTCATCTACCTCTGGGTGGTGGCCGTGCGGGTGCTGACCCCCTACCTGACCGGCTTCATCTTCAACCCGTATGCCAACCCGGGCGAGATCCGCGCCGAAAACGAGGTGGTCTACACCCTGCTGTTCATCTTGCTCTGGAACGCGGCCGGCTACCTGGTCTCGAGCATCAGCGAGGGCGAGGGCCGCCTCCGGGACGTGGTGATCGGCAGCGCCTACGCCCTCTTCCCGTATGCCCTTTTTGCCCTGCCGATCGCGCTCCTCTCCAACCTCTTGAGCACCAACGAGGTCTTTCTCTACACCTTTTCCATGAACCTGGTGTGGGCCTGGACCGGGCTGATGCTTTTCCTGATGGTCAAGGAAATTCACAACTACTCGTTCGGCGAGACGGTCCGCAACGTCCTGCTGACCCTCTTCACGATGGCGGTGATGATGCTGGCCGGTTACATCCTGTACGTGCTGTTCGTGCAGCTCTTTGATTTCGTCACCGCGTTGTTCAACGAGCTGCGCTTGCGTGGGTGAGGTGCGAACCATGAAGTCTGGCCTTTTGCGGCTGGGCCCGGCCTTTCGCCTGTTGCCGACACTGCTCTTGCTCCTCATCCTGCCGATGCCGGCCGGCCGGGGGCCTCGGCCGGGGCAGGCCCTGGCTTCCCCCGGCCCGGCGGCGGAGAGCGCCGCGGCAACGCGGCCCGGCGATGCTCCCCTCGGGCCGGCGCCGGGCGTTCCGGCGTCTCCCGCGGGCGCTGCCCTGGGGGCCTACGGCCCGGTGGCGGAGAACGGCGCTTTCCGGCTGTATGTCGATCCCGAAACGCTGGCTTTCCAGGTGGAGGACAAGCGCAGCGGCTACATCTGGCATTCGAACCTCGACGAGGTGGCCGAGGGCGACCGCCTCAACAGGACCTGGCGGGCTTTCGCCCGGAGCGGCTTCAGCATCGATTGCCTGGACAAGAAAGCCAACGCCCGGCGCTTCTCCATCGCCAACGCCGAGCACACGATGGAGGTGCAGCCGGCGGCCAACGGCATCCGCGCCCAGGTCACCTTCCCCGAGGTGGCCATCTCGGTGGGGATCAGCCTGACCCTGGAAGAGGACGGCGTGCGGGTGGAGGTGCCGTTCTCGGCCATCCGCGAGGCCGGCGACTACCGGCTGGGCATGCTCCACCTCTACCCCTGGATGGGGGCGACGCGGGGCGGCGAAACGCCCGGCTACATGTTCATTCCCGCCGGCTGCGGCAGCCTCATCCACTTTGCCCCCCAGACGAAGGCCGAGAACATGTACTATGGCCGCTATTATGGCGCCGACCTGGGCATGTTGGCCTCCCTGCCCTATGATCCCACCGTCAGGCGGCCCTATCCTCTCTCCATGCCGGTCATCGGCATGGTGCACACGGCCGGGCAGAACGCTTACCTGGCCGTCCTGGAAAGGGGCGCCTCGTATGCCGAGATCCAGGCGCATCCCGCGGGGATCATCACCAACTTTAACTTTATCTACAACGCCTTTATCTACAACGAAAGCTACTTCCAGCGGACCAACCGCGCCGGCGACGGCGTGACCGTCATCCAGCCGCAGACCAACCGCTACGACATCGTCCTGCACTACCGCTTCCTGACCGGGCCGGAGGCCGATTACGTTGGCTTGGCGCGCAGCTATCAGCGATACCTCCTGGAGAAGGGGCTGCTCCGCCGGCAGGAGGCGCCGGCCGATGGCATCGGCATCCGCCTGGAGTTCCTGGGGGGCGAACAGGAGCGGATCCTGTTCTGGAATCGCTCCATCCCGATGACCACGGTTCCCCAGGTGGAGCAGATCCTGGGCGAGCTGCCGGTTGGCAGCCCGCAGGTGGTCTACTACGGTTGGCAGCCCGGCGGGGCCTCGGCGATGCCCGCGGCCCGCCTGGCGCTGGACGGCGCCCTGGGCAGCCTCGCCGACCTGCGCGAGTTGGCCGAGTATGTCGCCGGCCGCGGCGGCACCCTGGCCCTGTATCTCGATCCCGTGGCGGCGCTCAAGGATCAGGGCTATTACTCGCGCCGCGACCTGGCGATGGCCATCACCGACGACTACCTCCAGGGCTACCGGCGCGGCAAACCCAACTTTTACATGAGCTTTCCGGGCATCGAGGCGCGCTTTGTGCCCTTCAGCCGCGGGGTGCAGGAGAAGCTGCCGGCCGGCCTCGCCCTGGACAACATCGGCGCCACGCTGTACTCCGACTTTCGCCGGGACGGCCCCCTCAACCGCGAGGAGACCATCGCCGCCTATCGGGCTCTCCTGTCGGACAGCCCACTCCCGCTGGCCCTCTACACGCCCAACGACTACCTCTTGGCCTATGCCCGCGCCTACTACGATATCCCCATCACCGACAACGGCTACATCTACACCACCGCCACCGTGCCTTTCCTGCAGATCGTCCTTTCCGGCTACGTGCCCTACTACGGCGAGGCGCTCAATTTCTCCCCCGATGTGCGCGGCGACCTGCTGCGGCACGCCGAGTATGGCGTCTACCCATCGTTCTTCCTCACCTACGAGGAGACCGCCCGCATCTTGAAGACCCGCTCGAACTGGATCTATGTCTCTGCCTACCGCCAGATGGAGGCGGAGATCGCCGACAGCTACGCCTGGCTGAACGCCCTGCTGGCGCCGGTCCGGGGGGCGAGCATCGTCGGCCACGCGCAGGTCGCTCCCCAGGTGTTTGCCACCACCTACGACAACGGCCGGCAGCTCCTGGTCAACTACGGCGAGCACCCCGTCACCCTTGGCGGGCTCACCGTCCCGGCGCGGGATGCCCTTCTGACGGAGGTGACCCCGTGAAATCGCCCGCCCGTTCCCGGTTCGCGCTCCGCTACCGCGCGCGTCAGGCCCTGCAGGGCTATGCGTTCGTTCTCATCTGGATCGTCGGTTTCGCGCTCTTCACCTTTGTGCCCCTGGCCCAGACCTTCCGCTACAGCCTGAACCACGTCATCGTCTCGGCCACCGGCGTGGAGCAGACCTTTATCGGGTGGCAGAACTATACCAAGGCCCTGTTCACCGATCCGACCTTTGTCGAACTGCTCCTGGAGTACTCCATCGAGACGCTCGTCTCCGTGCCCATCATCCTCATCTTCTCGATGATCATTGCCCTGTTCCTCAACCTGAAGCTGCCGCTCAAGGGCATCTTCCGCACCGTCTTTTTCCTGCCGGTGGTCATCACCAGCGGGCCGGTCATCCGCGAGCTTGTGTCGCAGGGCGCGACCTCCCTGCCGCAGGTGGCGCGCTCGCCGGTTGTGCTCGAGTTCCTCGCCCAGTTGCCGCCCGTGCTGCGGGGGCCGGCCGAGTACCTGATGACCTCGTTCATCCTCATCCTGTGGTTCTCGGGCGTGCAGATCCTCATCTACCTGGCGAGCCTGCAGAAGATCGACCGCAGCATCTACGAGGCGGCGGCGGTCGACGGCGCTTCGTCCTGGGTGACGTTCTGGAAGATCACCCTGCCCTCGCTTTCTACGACCAACGTGGTGGTCGCCATCTATACCATCATCATCCTTTCGCACTTTTCCGAGAACAAGGTGGTGCGCTACATCTACTCCCAGACCTATGACATCAAGGGGGGCATCGGCTACGCCAGCGCCATGTCTTTCCTGTACTTTGCCGCCCTGGTTGTCGTCTTGCTCCTTGTGTACTTGGTCCTGCAGTCGCGCGTCAAGAAGGTGGGATGATGGATCTCCGCTCCATGCAGGAAGACGTGCTCCCGGCCTGGCGGCAAGCCCGCGACGGAGGGTTGGCCCCGCGCCTGCAACGGCATTGGGACAAGGTACGCGGCCTGCTGCTGGGCACGCGCACCAGCTACGGCCTGGTCTTTACCGTCATCGTCTATGCCCTGCTCATCGCCATCGGCTTCGTGTACCTCTTTCCGCTCCTCTTTATGCTCATCACCAGCCTGAAAGGCCCCGCCGACCTGCTCAACCCGATGGTGCAGTGGGTGCCCAGCGAGCTGTACGTTGGCAACTACGCCAAGGCCTTTCGCGTTCTCAACTACCCCTCCACCTTGCTTTCCTCCGCCCTGGTCAGCGTCGTGCCGTCCATCATCCAGACGGTCGTCTGCTCGCTTGTCGGCTACGGCCTGGCGCGCTATCGCTTCCCCGGCAAGCACCTGCTCCTGGCCCTGATCCTGGCCACCTTCATCATCCCGCCGCAGAACACCATCATCCCGCAGATGCTCACCTATCGGCGGTTCGGCCTCCTGGGAACCATCTGGGCGATGATCCTGCCGGCCCTGGGCGGGCAGGGCTACCGCAGCGCCGTCTTTATCCTCATCTTCTACCAGGCGTTCCTCTCCCTGCCCCCCGTGTTGGAGGAAGCCGCCCGCCTGGACGGCGCCTCCGAGCTCCAGATCTTTACGCGCATCGCCGTTCCCGCCGCCGTCCCGGCCTATATCGTCTCGGTGATCTTTTCCACCGTCTGGTACTGGAACGAGACCTACCTGACGGTCATCTTTCTCGAAGGCGGCATCCAGACGCTGCCGATGCAGCTCTCCAAGTTCGTCCAGGCGTACGAGAAACTCTACCCGCCCGGCACGGTCAATATCCTCGACCGGCTGAACGAGGCCGTCAAGCTCAGCGGCACCTTCCTGAACATCCTGCCGCTCCTGCTCATCTACTTTGTGCTGCAACGATGGTTCGTCGAATCCGTTGAGAGGACGGGAATCGCCGGTGAATAAGTCGGTCGTTTTCCTCCTGGCAATCTTGCTCTTGGCCTCCTGCTCTGCTGCGTCCCCGGTCGCGGTGACGATGACGGTGCCGGCGGAAGCGGCCGGCCCTTCTGCCCGGCCGGCGGCCACCTGGCCCCCACACACGCCCACGCCCACGGAGACACCTGCCCCCACGGCCGTCGCCGTGCAAGACATCATCGAGTGGGAGATGCGCGGCAGCTTCGACTTTTTCTGGGAGCAGGCCAACACGGATGCGGGCAGCCCGGGCTACGGCCTGGTCCGCGACCGCTATCCCGGTTCGCCGGGCATTGCCAGCATCGCCTCGGTAGGCTTCGGCCTCACCGCCTACGTCATCGGGGCGGAAAAGGGCTACGTGGCCCGCGACGAGGCTTGCGCGCGGGTGGACGGCACGCTCGCCACCCTGCTCGCCCTGGACCGCGAGCACGGCTTCTACTTCCACTTCCTGGATATGCGCAGCGGCAAGCGGGCCTGGCAGAGCGAGGTCTCGTCTATCGACACGGCCATCTTGCTGATGGGCGTCCTGACCGCCGGCCGCTACTGCGGCGGCGATGCAGAGGCCCGGGCAGAGGAGATCTATGTCGGCGTGGACTGGCCCTGGTTTGTGGACCCCGCCCGCAACATGTTCTACATGGCCTACCGCCCGGAGAAAGGGTTCGAGGGCTACTGGGATTTCTATGCCGAGCAGCTCATGCTCTATGTCCTGGCCGCCGGCTCGCCTAGCCATCCGATCGACCCCGTGGTGTACTACGCCTTCACCCGTCATCGGGCCGGGTATGGGGAGGGAAAGCCCTTTATCCACTCCTGGTTCGGCTCGCTCTTTACCTACCAGTTCAGCCACGCCTGGATCGACTTTCGCGGGCGGAAGGACCGCCGGGGCGTGGATTGGTTCGAGAACTCGGTGGAGGCCTCGTTGGCGCACTACAACTTTGCCGTGGCGATGGACGAAAAGTACGTGACGCTCGGCCCGCTCGCCTGGGGCCTGACGGCCTGCGACGGCCCGCGCGGCTACGAGGGGCGCTACGGCGCGCCGCCCTCCGGCTACGACTACAGGCAGCACCTCGTGGACGACACCATCGCTCCCGCCGGGGCCATCGGCTCCATCCTGTTCCTGCCCGCGCAGGCCGAAGAGGCGATGCGCTACTACTACTCTTTCGAAAAGCTGCGCGGGCCGTACGGCTTCCAGGATGCCTTCAACCTCACTGAAAACTGGTTCGCCGGCGACGTGATCGGCATCGACAAGGGCATCTCCCTGCTGATGCTGGCGAACTACCAGGGCGACATGGTCTATGCGGTGACGATGAAGGATGCGTACCTCCAGGATGGGCTGGAGAGGCTGGGAATCACGAGATGATCACCATCAAGGACGTTGCCCGGCGCGCCGGAGTGAGCATCACCACCGTCTCCTATGTGCTCAACGGCAAGGGGAACATCAGCGCGGCCACCCGCCAGGCCGTTCTCACCGCCGCCGAGGAGCTCAACTATCACCCCAACGCCCATGCCCGCCACCTGAAGCGGCGGCGGACGCGCACCGTCGGCGTCTTTGTCGCCGCCCTGGGCGGCCTGTTCTACGAGGAAATCCTGGAGGGCATCCACGGCGTTATCCTGGAGACAGACTATGAGATGATCGTCTGCCCGGAGGCGCGCGCGCCCAGCCGCATCCTCACCAACCGTCAGGTGGACGCGGCCATCATCTTTGATGTCCGCATCCCCGACCAGCTCCTCGTCAACCTGGCCTGGAAGCGCTTCCCCGTCGTCACCCTGGACCGCAACCTGGAGGCCGAGTTCGTCTTTCCGGTGTTGATCGACAACCCCGGCGGGACGCGGGAGGTGTTCGATCATCTCTACGGCCAGGGAGCGCGCTCCTTGGCCTTTGTCGCCGGCTCCCCCGATGCGTTCGACAACGCCGAGCGCCGGGAGACCTTTCTCCGCGAAGCTGAAGGGCATGGCCTCCGCGTCCGCTGCTACCAGGGCTATTTCACCGAGGCCTCCGGCTACCGGGCGGCCCAGGAGATGATCGCCTCGCGCGACCTGCCTGAGGCGGTCTTTTGCGCCAACGATCAGATGGCCATCGGTTTCCTCAACGCCATGCGCGAGCATGGCCTGCGCGCCCCGCAGGACATCGCCCTGGTCGGCTTCGACGATATCCCGGTCGCCCGCTACCTGCAGCCGCCGCTCACCACCGTCCGCGTTTCGCGCACCGACTGGGGCGCGCAGGCCGTGGCGCGGCTGATCGACTTCCTGGAGCGCGAGGCCCCGTTCCCGGCGGAGCGCATCCCGGTCCACTTCGTCGCCCGTCAATCGTCGCTGTTCGTTGCTCCTGGCCCTGCGCGGTCTTGACTTATGGAATCCGATACCCTGCTGAACGATGAATTGCGCTGTGCGGTCCGGTTCTTCCTGGACTATACCAATCGCCGCCCCGGCAGCCCCGGCTTCGGGCTGACGGCGGACTCGACCAAGCGGCCGGCCGTGGCCTCGATCGCGGCGACCGGGTTTGCCCTGACCGCCTGGGCCATCGCCGCCGAGCGCGGCCTCCTGGGCCGGCCGGAGGCGCGGGCCCTTGCGCAGGGCACGCTCCGCACACTGCTGCAGCGCGCGGCCCACCATCGCGGCTTCTTTGCCCACTTTCTGCGTATGGACGACGCCGGGCGGGTCGGCAAGAGCGAGTACTCGACCATCGATACCGCCCTCTGTCTGAACGGCGTCCTTGTGGCGGCGGCGTACTGGCGCGAGGATGCCGAGATCGCCGAGCTGGCGGCGCAGCTACTGGCGCGCGTGGACTGGGAGCATTTCGTCTTGGAGCGCGACGGCCAGGCGCTCTTCTGCATGGCCTACAACCCCGACCGGGGCGGCGACTATGTGCATGGCGAGCCCGGATTCATCAGCCGGTGGGACATGGCCGCCGAGCAGAAGATGATGTACCTGCAGGCGGCGCCGCGCCTGCCGGCCGATCTCGCCCGCCGCCTCTACGGCGGGTTCCGCCGCGACATCGGCCACTACCAAGGCCAGGCCGTGGTCATAAACCCCGGGGGCAACCTCTTTGCCTACCAGTTCAGCGAGGCCTGGCTGGACACTGCCCGTTTCCTCGATCCCGACGGCACGGACTGGTTCGAGAACACCCGCCGCGCGTCCCTGGCCAACCGCGCCTTTTGTATCGAGAATGCCGCCCGCTTCAAGACCTATCACGCCGACAGTTGGGGCCTGAGCGCCGGCGACAGCCCGCGCGGCTACCGGGTGTTCGGCGGCCGGCCCTGCCTGGGCGAACCACAGCATGACGGCACGGTCTGCATCAGCGCCGCCCTGGCCTGCCTGCCCTTTATCCCCGTGGAGACGGAGGAGATGATGATCTACCTTCGTCGCCATCATCCGCGCGCCTGGGGCCGTTACGGCTTCTTCGATGCCTACAACCTGGACGTGTCCCCCGCCTGGTACGGCCGGGCCGTCTATGCCATCAACAAGGGCTGCTCGCTGATCATGATCGAGAACCACCGCACCCGCCTGGTGTGGGAGGTGTACGCGGGCAGCCCCTATATCCGGGAGGCCCTGCAGGTCCTGGGCTTTACCGAAAGGAGCTTGCCTTGAGCCACACGGTGACCTTGCACGACGGTCTTCTCTGGGTGGACGACCGCCCCCTCCTCCTGCAGGCGGGCGAGTTCCACTACTTTCGCACCCCGCCGGGGGAATGGGCGCACCGCCTGGGGCTGCTGCGGCAGGCCGGCTTCAACGCCGTCGCCTCCTACATCCCCTGGCGCTGGCACGAGCTAGAGGAGGGCAAGGTGGACCTGGATGGGCAGGGCCACCCTATGCGCGACCTGGCCGGGTTCCTGGACCTGGCCGCGGAGATGGGACTCTACATCATCGCCCGCCCCGGGCCCTACATCATGGCCGAGACGATCAACGAGGGCCTCCCCGATTGGCTCTTGGCCCGCTATCCCCAGGTCGCTTTCATCGACCAATACGGCCGGCCGCAGAACATCGTCAGCTACCTGCACCCCGATTTCCTGGCCTGCGCCGCCCGCTGGTACCGCGCCGTCTTCGGCGTGCTGGCCCCGCGCCAGGTCTCCCGCGGCGGGCGCATCCTGCTCGTGCAGTTGGACAACGAGCTGGGCATGATGCACTGGGTGCGCAACATCCTGGACACCAACCCGGATACCCTGGCCCGGTTTGCCGCCCACCTTCGGCGGTCCTACGGGGAGCGCCTGGCGGAGCGCTACCCGGCCCCCGACCTGCCGGCCTTCCTGCTCCAGGGGCTCACCTGCCCGGACAGTCCCCAGGCCGCCCGCGTCGTGGAAGACTATCGCCGCTTCTTCCGGAGCTACCTGCGCCAGTACGCCGCCTTTCTGTTGGGCGAGGCCCGGTCCAACGGTCTGGAGGTGCCCCCCGTCATCAACATCCACGGCTTTGCCAACGGCGGCAAGACCTTTCCCATCGGCCTGTCCCAACTGGTCGAGGTGCTGGAGTTGGAGGGTGTGGTCGGCGCCACGGATGTCTATCCCCGCTTCATCGGCGAGGGCAACTACCACGAGCTGCTCCTGGTCAACGAGATGACCTGCGCCCTGCAGAACCCGGGGCAACCGCTCTTTTCCATCGAGTTCCAGGCCGGCGGCAACCAGGACTTTTCCGGGGCGCAAAGCTCCTTCTTCGACCTGCACACCCGCCTGAGCCTATCGGTGGGGATGCGCGCCATCAACCACTACCTGTTCTTCGACGGGGAGAACGATCCCCTCTTGAGCCCGGCGCGTCGCCACGACTGGGGGCACCCCGTGCGCAAGGACGGCAGCCTGCGCCGCCACTATCACCGCTATCCGCGACTCTCGGCGGCGCTGGCGGCCTACGGCGAGGCCCTGACCCTGTCCAGGCCGCAGACCGTCACCGCCATCGGCTTTCGGCTGGACGACTTTATGACCGAGGTCAACAGCGCCGCGACCGAGGAGGCCACCCGCGCCATCACCCACCAGCGCGAGGTGATCCTGTTCGATTTCATCGCCCGTGGGCTGGCGCTCACCCAGCGCCCCTTTCGGGCGCTGGAGCTGGGCCGCGCCGCCCTGGACCCCGCCGAGACTCCCACCCTGTGGCTGATGGGCCGGCGGCGGTGCGAGGCGGCCGTCCAGCGGAAACTGGCCGAGTATGTGCGCGCCGGCGGCCGGTTGGCGCTCGTCGGCCGGCTGTGCCTGGAGGACGAGGACGGCCGGCCCTGCACCCTGCTGCGCGATGCCCTCGGCGTGGTGGAGGTCCGCAGCGATCCGCCCTTCACCCCCAGTCTCATCGAGGCCTTTGGCTACAGAGATGTCCCCGTTTCGTCCGTCGAGACCTACCGGGGGGACTTCGACGGCGTCTTTGCCGCCCGTCGGGGGGAAACGGTGGGCTTCATCCGGACGCCGGGCAAGGGGAAGGCCGTCGTCTTCGGCGCGGCGCTGGAGGCCGACACGCTGGAGGATATCGATCTCCTGCACCGGATGGCGCTGGAGATGGGCTGCTCTCCCGCCTTCACCCTGAGCGACTGGGCCGATGTGCGTCTGAGCCGGGGGGAGCGGGGCAGTTTCCTGTTCGTCAACAACTACCAGGACGACCCGCTGGAGACGACCGTCGCCTGGCAGGGAACGCTGCTCTTTGGCGGGGAGCCCGTCCGCCTGCCGGCCCGCCAGGGGGCCATCCTGCCGCTCGATTGGCAGGCGGCGGAGGGAGTCCTCCTCCATTACAGCACCGCCGAGGTGCGCGCCGTCGAACGCGGTGCCGAGTCGCTCGTCTTGCGCCTGGCCCAGGACGAGTTTAGCGCCGAATTGAGCCTCCGCGGCTGGAGCTGTCCCGGGGCGGAGGTGCTTCCCGGCCCCGCCCCCGCCCGCCGGCGGCTGCATGGCGTCGACGGCCGCATTGTCCTGCGCCGGGCAGATCGGAATCGCCGCCGGAGCATTTCCTCCGCAGCGGAAAGCGGACACAGATGACACCGCCGAGCACAGATTCCTTTGGGTTATCTGGGCCGTCCGTGTCTAACCTCTACGAAAGGAGCCTGTGTATGTCTTCGGAATCCCGGATCGAGAACCTGCTCGCCCGGATGACCCTGGAGGAAAAGATCGGGCAACTGAACCAGATGAATGCCGGCGCCGATTTCGACCCCGACCTGCTGCGCGGCGGGCATGTCGGATCGTTGCTCAACGCCTCCGGCGCGCTGACCGGTCAGGGCTTTTCCGCGTCCGGCAGTGCCGAGGCGGCCAACCACTGGCAGCGCCTGGCGCTGGAGTCTAGGCTGAAGATCCCTCTGCTCTTGGGGCGCGATGTGATCCACGGGTTTCGTACCGTCTTTCCCATCCCGCTGGCCCAGGCGGCGGCCTTTGACCCCGAACTGGCGCGCGAGGCCGCCGCGGTCGCCGCCCGCGAGGCTACGGCCGGCGGCATCAAATGGACCTTTGCCCCGATGGTCGACATCGCCCGCGACCCGCGCTGGGGGCGCGTCGCCGAGGGCAGCGGCGAAGATCCACTGCTGGGGGCGCGTATGGCCGAGGCCGTGGTGCGCGGCTTCCAGGGCGAAGACATATCCCGCCCCGACAAGCTGGTGGCCTGCGCCAAGCACTTTGCCGGGTACGGCGCGGCCGAGGGCGGGCGGGACTATGAGAACGGCGAGATATCGGTCCCTACGCTGCGGGATGTCTATCTACCGCCCTTCGAGAGCGCCGTGCGCGCCGGGGTGGGGACGCTCATGGCCGCCTTTATCGACCTAAACGGCGTGCCGGCCACCGCCAACCGTTTTTTGATGACCGACATCCTGCGCGGCGAGTGGGGCTTTGACGGCTTTGTCGTTTCCGACTGGGAATCGGTCCGCGAGCTCGTGTTTCACGGCGTGGCCGAGGACGAAGCGAGCGCCGCCCGCCTGGCGCTGCACGCCGGGGTGGACATGGACATGGCCGGCCGCACCTATCTGGACACGCTGGCAGAGAGCGTCCGCCGCGGACTGGTGCCCATGGCGGAGGTGGACGAGGCCGTGCGCCGCATCTTGCGCATCAAGCACCGCGCCGGCCTGTTCGAGGACCCGTTCACCGATCCCGCCCGCGCCGGCCGCGACCTATTGACGAGCGAAGCGCGGCAGTTGGCCCGCCGGTTCGCCCGGCAGAGCATGGTGCTGCTGAAGAACGAGGGGAACATGCTCCCGCTGCAGGACGCCCGCCGCGTCCTGGTGGCCGGCCCCTTTGCCCATGCCAGAGGCGAGCTCTTTGGCACCTGGACGCCCGACGGCCGCGCCGAGGATGCCACCCCGCTCGACCGGGCGCTGCGCGATGTTGCCCCCCGGGGCACGGAGCTGTGGTTCGCCGACACCGTGGACCTGGCGCTGCACATGGCGCCGACGGTGGATGTCGCCGTGCTGCTGATGGGCGAACACCCGGTGCGTTCCGGGGAGAACTGCAACGTCAGCGACCTGGGCCTGCCGCCCGGTCAGGCCGAGTTCGTTGCGGCCGTGGCCGCATTGGGCAAGCCGGTGGCGCTGGTGGTCTTTGCCGGCCGGCCTTTGGCGATCGCCCGGGAGGTGGCGCAGGCGCGGGCCGTACTCTATGCCTGGCATCCGGGGTTGGAGGGCGGCGCCGCCCTGGGCGAGGTCCTCTTCGGCATCGAGTCCCCCGGCGGGAGGCTGCCGGTCACCTTTCCGCGGGCCACCGGCCAGGTGCCCATCTACTACAACCACAAGAACTCGGGGCGGCCGGTCGGCCTGAACGGGCACTTTGTCACCCGCTACAACGACCTGCCGCCCTCGCCGCTCTTCCCCTTCGGCTACGGCCTGGCGTACACCACCTTCGAGTACGACAACTTGCGCCTGAGCAGCGAGGTGTTGCGCGGCCGGCTGGAGATCAGCGTCGAGGTCACCAACACCGGCTCCCGGCGTAGTCGGGAGGTGGTGCAGCTCTATGTGCGCGACCTGGTGGGCTCGCTAACCCGGCCGGTGCGCGAGCTGAAGGATTTCCAGGCGGTCGAGCTGGACCCCGGCGAGACCCGCCGCGTGGCCTTTGTGTTGGAGGAAGAGCAACTGGCCTTTACCCGCGCCGACGGCACGCGCGGCGTGGAGCCCGGCGCCTTCTACATCTGGGTGGCTCCGCACGGCGAGGGCGGGCTGCGGGGGAGCGTGGAGCTGCGTTAGCGCGGCGCGCCTCCCCCCCTTGCCCATTGGGCCGGCTCCCCTTCCTCATCCGACGGGATTTCTTCCCGGGCCGGGGGGCTTGCATTTCCGCGCGAGCCGCCCGGACGACTGCTCCGAGCCGCTCGGATGTAGATGTGGTATAATGGGGGCAGACGGATAGGATCCTTTTCCAAAGGTCTGCCTATGTCCGAGGCCAAGCGTTTCCGACTTTGCCGGAAGCTGGTTGCCGTGCTCTTGCTCCTGCTCGCCGCCTGCGCCGGCCCGGCGGCGCCGGCCGCGCCGGTCACCCCGCCGACCCTCGCGCCGTCCCCCACGCCGGTTCCTCCTTCCCGCGTGCCCACCGCGACGGCGGTGCCGGCGCCGTCCTCCACGCCGGTTCCTCCTTCCCCCCTGCCCACCGCGACGGCGGTGCCGGCGCCGTCTCCCACGCCGCCCGATGCGGTGGTCTTTCCGCCCGGCGCGGTCGTGCCCACGGGCTGGCCGGCCCTGCCGGCCGACCTCTACTTCCTCCGCGCCGGCCGTCTGTGGCGGTGGCCGGCCGGCGGGGAAGGACTGGAAGACCTTGCGGCGGCCCTCGAAGGCGAACGGGTCCAGGACTATACCCTGTCCCCGGACGGGCGCTATCTGCTGGCGCAGATGTCGGGCGATGCGCTCTATGTCCTGGAGGTGGATGGGGGGGCGCAGGTGTTTCCCCCGGCCGGTGCGCCGCCGGTCGAGGCACCTTCACACCTTGTGCTGCCCGGCAGCCGGCATCTGCTCTACCTGACCAACGCCGGCGAGCTGTATGTCGTCTACCGGGATGCAGGCGGCAACGCGGCGCTCCTCGGGGCGGCCGACGGTTCCGCCCTGTGGGACGTTCGGCTGGCGCTGGCGGGCGCCACGAGCTTCCGGTGGGGAAGGTGAGCTATAGTGTTCCCGTTCGCCGGGGACAGCCGGTTAGTGCAGCAGGTCGGTTCGCTCCACCGGCGTGCCGGCCAGGTACGCCTGGACGGCTTGGTGGATGTCGGCGATGTCGGTCATCACGACCTGGATGCCCGCCTGCCGCAGGCTCTCCTGGGCGCCCCAGCCCATGCCCCCCGCCAACAGCACCTGGCAGTCGGCGATGGTCTGGGCCATGCGCATGTGCCGGTCGTGCGAGGCCGCTCCAAAGCCGTGCCCGCGAGGGTCTTCCTGGTGCGGGCCGGCCTGTTCCGCGTGGACGAAATGGGCATGCCCCAGCTTGTCCCGCAACTCCTGCCCGGTGATCTGTCCATTCTCCACCGTCAGAACGATTAGTAGGGCGCTCGCCCAAAGTGCGGGCCGATCGTCCGTCCGTCGTCGGTGACCACCGCGATCTTTTACCGAATGTTAACAAATCGTTCAACCGGCGTTAAAACGGGCGCCGTATCCTTGTTCCGGTATCGGCAGAAAAATATTAAGGAGGAAAATGTCTATGCGCAACCGGATCGTCATCCCGCTCGTCGTCCTGGGCCTGCTGCTGTCCGCCTGTGGGCCCGCCACGGTCGCTCCGACCACTGTTCCTGTCGTACAGCCCACCAAGGCCCCTGTAGCCCCCACGGCGGTCGTGCTTTCCGGCACGATCAGCGTGGCCGGCTCGACCACCGTCCAGCCGCTGGCCGAGGAGCTGGCCGAGGCCTTTATCGCCGCCAATCCGAACCTCAAGATCGACGTGCAGGGCGGCGGCTCCAGCGTCGGCGTCAAGTCGGCCGGCCAGGGCACCGTGGACATCGGCACCGCCTCCCGCGAGATCAAGGACTCGGAGAAGGCCGAGTTCCCCGATCTCAAGATCTACACCATCGCCCTCGACGGCATCGCCATCGTCGTCCACCCTCAGGTCGCCGTAAATAACCTGACGGTGGAGCAGGTGCGGGACATCTTCGCCGGCAAGGTCGTCAACTGGAAAGAGGTCGGCGGCCCGGACAAGGTGATCGTCGTCGTGTCGCGCGAGGAAGGCTCCGGCACGCGGGGGGCCTTTGAAGAGCTGGTGATGGGCAAGGACAACCCCATCGTCGATACGGCCATCCTGCAGAGCTCCAACGGGGCGGTGCGGACGACCGTTTCGACGACCCCTGATTCCATCGCCTACCTTTCGTTCGGCTATCTGGACAACAGCGTCAAGGCGCTCAAGATCGGCGGGGTCGAGGCCACCATGGCCAACGTGCTGAACCGCTCCTATCCCATCTCCCGCCCGCTGAACATGCTGACCAAGGGCGAGCCGCAGGGCGCGGTCAAGGCCTGGCTGGACTGGATCCTGAGCCCCGACGGCCAGGCCATTGTCGCCAAGCACTATATCCCGGTGAAGTAGTTCCCCGGCCCCGGCGGTGGGGAGGGGGCCGCGGGCCTCCTCCCCACCGGCCTGTGTCTGTGAGAGGCCGGGAGGAATTGGCCGGCAAGTAAGGCCGCCGGCCGTTGGAGAAAGCATCCGATGCCGCTGCGCTACTTTGTCGATCGGGCCGGCAAATATCTGCTCATGGTCCTGGCGATGTGCTCCATCGTCATCGTTTTCCTGATCGGCCTTTTTACCCTACGCGAGGCCTGGGAAGCCTTTCGGGAAATCGGGCTGGGGCCGCTCCTGTTCGGCGACGTCTGGCGGCCGGGCATGGACTCCTACGGCCTGCTGGCGATGATCGTCGGGTCGCTCCTGGTGACATTCGGGGCGCTGGTCCTGGGGGTGCCGTTGGCCCTGGGGTGCGCCATCCTCCTGGCCGAGGTGGCCCCGGCGTGGTTCCGGGCGGTCGTGCGGCCGGCCATCGAACTGCTGGGCGGCATCCCGTCGGTCATCTACGGCCTCTTCGGCATGGTCGCCCTGGTGCCGCTCATCCGCCGGGCCTTTCCTGTCCCCGGCAACACCGGCTTCGGCCTGCTGGCGGCCTCGGTCGTCCTGGCGGTGATGATCCTGCCCACGGTGACCAACATCGCCGAGGACGCCATCCGGGCCGTGCCCCACGAGTACAAGGAGGGCTCGCTGGCCCTGGGCACGACCCACTGGCAGACGATCGTCCGGGTCATCCTGCCGGCCGCCCGCTCTGGGATCGTCGCCGGCGTCATCCTGGGGGTGGGCCGGGCCATCGGCGAGACGATGGCTATGATTATGGTCATCGGCAACTCGATCGTCTTTCCCAAACCGTTGAACGACAATCCGCTGACCCTTGTCCTGAGCCGGGCGCGCACCCTGACCGGGAACATCGCCGTGGAGATCTCTTACGCCACCGGGCTGCACGAGAGCGCCCTGTTCGCCACCGGCGTGGTCCTCTTTGTGCTGATCATCCTGATCAACCGGCTGGCCCACCTGATGGTCCGGGAGAAGCGCTCATGAACCGCACCGAGATCGAGCCGGGCGCCGTGCTGGCGGGCGCGCCGGAGAGGGCGTCGGACGAGCACTTGCCGACCTGGAAGCGTGCCGGCCTGGTCGGCCGGCGCCGGGCGCAGGGGGCGGCCTTTGGCCTGCTCTGGCTGGCCGGGCTGCTGACCGCCGCCGCCATGGCCGTGGTCGTCACCTTTGTCTGTGCCCGGGGGGTTGGCCTGCTGGACATCGATTTCCTGACCAAGCCGCCGCGCGGCGGCCTGTCCGGGGAGGGGGGAATCTCCACGACCATCGTCACGACGCTCCTTTTGGTGGTCGTGACCATCCTCATCGCCGCCCCGCTGGGTGTGGGCGCGGCCGTCTACCTGGCCGAGTACGCCGGCGAGCACCGCGGGGCGCGGGGGATCGGGCCCTTCTTGGTCGGCATTGCCCGCACCGGGGTCGAGACGCTGGCCGGCGTGCCCTCGATCATCTTTGGGCTTTTCGGCTACGCCCTGTTCGTCACCGTCCTGCGCTTTGGCTTTTCGATCCTCTCCGGGGCGCTGGCCGGGGCCTGCCTGATCCTGCCGGTGATCATCCGCACGACCGAGGAGGCGCTCTACACCGTGCCCCGCTCCTACCGCGAGGGCAGTTTGGCGCTGGGAACGACCAAGTGGCAGACGATTTGGGGCGTGGTGTTGCCCACGGCGCTGCCGGGGATCGTCACCGGCATCGTCCTCGGCGTGGGGCGCATCATCAGCGAGACGGCGGTCTTTTACGTGACGCTGGGGGGCAGCCACAACATGCCCACCTCGCTGCTCTCCCCCGGGCGCACGATGGCCCTGCACCTGTTCTACCTGGCCACCGATACCAACGCCTTCGACAAGGCCATGACTACCGGCGTCGTCCTGATCTTCAGCACCGTCCTGATCAACCTGGTCATCAACCTGATCTCGCGCCGCCTGGCCACGAAAGTGAGAGGGTAACCATGGCACCATTCCAAACCAAGATTTCCGTCGACAGCTACAACCTCTACTATGGCTCCTTTCGTGCGCTGCGCGATGTTACCGTCGAGATCCCGGCCAACCGCATCACGGCGATCATCGGCCCCTCCGGCTGCGGCAAGAGCACCTTCCTGCGCACCTTCAACCGGATGAACGACCTGATCCCCGCCGTGCGTGTGGACGGGCAGGTGCGGATGGATGGCGAGGACATCTTTTCGTCCGACGTGGTCGAGCTGCGGCGGCGGGTGGGGATGGTCTTTCAGCGGCCCAACCCGTTTCCCAAATCCATTTTCGACAACGTGGCCTACGGGCCACGAGCGCACGGATTGCGGGACCGGGCCCGGCTGGCCGAGATCGTGGAGCGCAGCCTGCGGGATGCCGCGTTGTGGGACGAGGTGAAGGACAACTTGCGCAAGTCGGGGCTGGCCCTCTCCGGCGGCCAGCAGCAGCGGCTGTGCATCGCCCGCGCCCTGGCCGTCCAGCCCGAGGTGCTGTTGATGGACGAGCCGGCCTCGGCGCTGGACCCGATCGCCACGCTCAAGATCGAGGAGTTGATCCAGACGCTGAAGAGCAAGTACACCATTGTCATCGTCACCCACAACATGCAGCAGGCGGCGCGGGCCTCCGACTATACGGCCTTTTTTATGATGGACGAGGCGCGCGCTGGGCTGCTCGTCGAGTTCGGGCCGACGCGCGAGCTCTTTACGACGCCGAAGGACAAGCGGACCGAGGACTATATCACGGGGAGGTTTGGATAGATGGATAAGCGACGGGTTCTGTTTCTGTGCACCGGCAACTCGGCCCGCAGCCAGATGGCCGAGGCGCTGGTCAACCGTTTCCTGGGCGAGGAGTGGACGGCCTACTCGGCCGGCACGCGGCCGGCGGCGCAAGTGCACCCATTGGCCGTCCGGGCCATGGCCGAGCTGGGGGTGGACATTGCGGACCGGCGGCCCAAGCACCTGGACGAGTTCCGGGGGCAGGCCTTTGACCAGGTGATCACCCTCTGCGACAGCGCGGCGTCCGAGTGTCCCTTCTGGCTGGGGCGCGGCCGGCAGACGCACATCGCTTTCCCCGACCCGGCGGCGGCGGAAGGCCCGGAGGAAGAACGGTTGGCCGTCTTTCGCCGGGTGCGCGAGGCGCTCCGCGAGCAGGTGCTGGGCTACTTGCAAGGGGCCGGTGCCCCGCAGGAGGAGGAACCGCCGCTGCGGCTGTAGCGGGCAGAGGAGCAGGAGCCGGCGAGGACGCGGCGCCTTTAGGCCTCCGTGGTCGGCGGCCATGGGGGTCGGTGTTCAGGAGGTCCCATGCGGGAAACATTCGAGCGGGAAATGCGGCAGCTACAGGACAATCTGTTGGAGCTGGGCAGCATGGTGGTGGAGGCGCTGGGGGCCGCGGTGCGGGCGCTCCAGGGGCGCGACCTGGCCGCCGCCGAGCGGATCATCGCCGGGGATTGCGCGGTCAACGAACGGCGCTTTGCCATCGAGTCCGAGGCGCTGGTGCTCATCGCCACCCAACAGCCGATGGCCGGCGACCTGCGCACCATCGCCGCGGTGTTGGAGGTATGCACCGAATTGGAGCGCATCGGCGACTATGCCAAGGGCATCGCCCGCATCTGTTTGCTGCTTGGCCAAGCCCTGCCGGTCAAGCCGTTGGTCGACATTCCCAGGATGGCGCTGCAGGTAGAGGGGATGCTGCGGCAGTCCCTCGCGGCCTTTGTGCACCGCGACGTGTCCCTGGCTAGAAGCATCCCGCCGCAGGATGACGAGATCGACGCCATGTACAACCGGGTCTACCACGAACTGCTGGACGTCATCATCGCCGACCCGGCGACCATCGACCGGGCCACGCACCTCCTCTGGGTGGCCCACAACCTGGAGCGCGCCGCCGATCGGGTGACCAACATCTGCGAGCGGGTGGTCTTTACCGTGACCGGCGAATTGAGCGAGTTGGACACCCGGGAAGAGGGGGTCTGTGGGATCGGCAGATAAGGGGGACCGCTGGAGGTTTATGCCCGGATTCCTGGGCGGGAGCGTGTCGGCGCGTAGCGATCAGGGCAGAAAAAGAAGGGGATACCTGGCAGCAGAACTCTGCCAGGTATCCCCCGGTTTATGGGGCAACTTCTAGATAGGGGCCAGCGTGCCGGCAAAGATCAGCCAGGCCAGGACCGTCTTGGCCGACAGGCTCAGGATGATGTACACGCGTTCCCCGAACAGGTAGTCCTTCCAGGGCCCCACTTTTTTGTACTGCAGCACCATGTTGATGGCAAAGATATTGAAGAAGACGAACAGGGTGGGAATGATGGCGTAGACAAAGGGCGGCGGCGTGGCATCGCCGGAGGAGACTGCGCCCAGGAAGTAGAGCATGATCACGATCCACGGGATGATCCCGGCGACGCAGCCGTAAATGAAGGCGGTCCAGTTGGTCTTCGGTGTGTGTTGGTTGTGGAGCTCCATCATGATGCCGAACAGGTTCATCGCGGCGTTGACCCCAAAGATGAGGATCATGCCCCCCAGGTCCCAGAGCCCGCACAGCATGCCGATGAGGACGATCATCAACGAGGAGCTCAGGGCGTACTCGTAGAAGCGGATGGGATTCATGCCCTTTTGCAGATTTTCTTTGTAGCGCTTGTAGCCTATGGTAGAGAGGTAAAAGTGTGCGACGGCCGAGATGAGCAAAAAGACCGCCACGGCCGGCCCAAAGCGCAGTTCGTAGAGGAGTTGGGGATTGGGTCTCAAAGAACGGGTAGCGATGTCGAAATTGAGATAGTTGGTAAAGATGGGGTAGGCCGTATCATTGCTGACCACGATCATGAAGATGCCCTGGATCAGATGCAGGAACCCCATGATCGCGTTGAAACGACGGAGCCCGGTGAGCTTGCGCTCCGCAGTTGGCGCGGCGGCAGATACCGAGGTTGCTGGCTTGGCCATGGACTTTCCTCCTTTGGTAGGTGATTTCGGACGGCTTTCCCGGTCACCGAGCAGCGCCGCAAGCAGCTTGACGACATGGCTCTATTATATCATACTTTTCGAGGGCAAAAAGTGGGGTCGGATGGGCGGTGGACAGATGGGCGGTGGTCGGATGGGTAGCGGTCGGACGGGCGGTGGACGCGGTATGTGGGGGACAACTCAACCGTAGCACCAATCGCAGCGGGCCCGGCGCCGTTTTCGGCGCCGGGCCCGTTTTCTATGGCTGATAGGGTCACCCTGCCCGGCACTCCCGGATCCACACCTGCGCGCCGGCCTGCACGACGTCCCATGGGCTGCCCAGGGGCGGCGTGTAGCTCAGATCCAGGTCGTTCAGCTCCTCCACTTTCATCCCATGGAACAGCGCCGCGGCCAAGATGTCGATCCGCTTGGCCACCTGCGCCTGCCAGTGCCCCACCAGCTGCGCACCCAGCAGTTGCCCGCTGCGGCGGTCCCCGGTGATGCGCATCGCGATCTCGCGCGCGCCCGGGTAATAGGCCTTGTGGTCCCAGGCCGCGCTTTCCACCGTCAAGGGGTCGAACCCAGCCGCGGCGGCCTCCTGGTCGCGCAGCCCGGTGCGGGCAATGGCCAGATCGAACACCTTGACCACCTGCGTGCCCAACGAACCGGCAAACTCGCGCTGCCCGCCCACGGCGTTCTCCCCGGCCACGCGACCCTGCTTGTGCGCCGTGGTCTCCAGGGGCAGGTAGACATTCTGTCCGGTGACGCGATGCCAGGTCTCCCCGCAGTCGCCGGCGGCGTAGACGTCCGGCAGGTTCGTCTCCATCCGGCGGTTGACCCGGATGGCCCCGCGCACCCCGGTGGCCACGCCGGCCGCGGCGGCCAACTCGCTCACCGGCCGCGTCCCGACCGCCACCAGGACCAGGTCGGTTTCCTGACGCAGCCCGGCGGAGCCTACAACCACCAGGCCCGAATCAGTTGTCTCAATCGCCTCGACCGTCACCCCGCTCCGGAGCTCCACCCCATGGCGCTGCAGCTCGTCCTCGACCACTTGGGCCAGGGCGGCGTCGACCGTCGCTGAGAGCACGGCCGGACCGCGCTTGAGGACCGTCACGGCGATCCCGCGCTGGACCAGGGCATCAGCCATCTCCAGCCCGATGTACCCGGTGCCGACGATGACAGCCGAGCGGGGAGTGCGCTCGTCGAGGTAGTCGTGCAGGCGGAAGCCATCGTCCATCGAATGGAGCAGGTGGACGCCCGGCAGGTTGAGCCCGGCGATGGGCGGGCGGACCGGCACGGCGCCGGTGGCGATGACCAGCCGGTCGTAGGGCAGAGACTGCACCCGGCCGGCAGTATCGCCGACCGTCACCATCTTGCCGATCGGATCGATGGCCTGCGCGGTATGCTCGAGCAAGAGGTCAATCCCGGCGCGTCCAATCTCCTCGGCGGTGCGGTGGGCCAGGGTGCGCCAGTCCGGCACCTCGCCGCTGAGGTAAAAGGGCAGGCCGCAGATGCTATAGTTGGGGAAGGCATCGGCCACTGCCACGGTCACGGCCGCGCCGGGGTCCAACTCGCGCGCGCGCAGCGCGGCGCTGATCCCGGCATCGCTGCCGCCGATGATGAGGAGTCGGGTCATCTACACCGCCCGGGCGAGGAGGCTCGCCCTTGCATGAAAGAATGCCCCGGCTAGCGGGACGCGCCACCGCGCCGGGGGTCTTACTCTACCCCCCGGCGCTGCGTTCAAAGCCAACAGGCCGGGAGGGGTACGGCGCGCCGTACCCCTCCCGGCTGCCAGCGGCTGCCGGGCCTATGCCGGTAATCGCTGCGGGAGGGGTGCAGTTTACCCGGCCGCCTGTAGCCAGGCGACGATCTCGTCCTTCTGCGGGATGCGGCCCGACGCTTTGACCACCCCGTTGATGACCAGGCCAGGGGTCGCCACAAGGTCGTAGCTCATAATGTCGTTGATGTCGGTGACCTTGACCACCTCGATCTGGACCCCGGCCGCGGCCGCGGCCTCGCGGGTCACCTGCTCCAGACGTTGACACTTGGGACAACCGGTACCCAGGATTCTGACTTCCATCTTGTTTCTCCTTTGCGTGTTTCAGCCATTTTATCACAAAGGCCGGTGGCGCGCTGCGGTCCTACGAGCGGGTCTGGGGTATGGCTCGGCGGCTGCGCCGGTTGATCCACCACAACAGCAGCGCCAGGGTCCCCAGGAAGGTCCCCAGGTAGAGCAGGACCAGTCCGAGGGGGGCGCCGTCTATCCAGAAACCGTAGAGCAGGCCGGACAGAGTACTGAAGAGGGCCACCCAGCCCACGTACACCCAGGCCTTGAGCCGGCCGATGATCTTGGAGACAACCAGGATGCTTTGTAGGCTCAACTCCGGATCGGCCATCAGGTAGGCCAGGAGCGGCCCGCGGTGCATCCCCAGGCTCAGGAACATGTTGGCGATCGGCACCTCGACCAGGGTGGGGAAGTACATAAACACACCGAAGGCCACCCCGGCCAGGTTGCCCAGGACGGTGTTGCTGCCGGCCAGGTACTCAATCCACTCCGGGCGGATCAGCCCACGGATGACGCCCACGGCAAAGACCCCGACGATCAGCAGGGGAAAGATCTGCTTGACAAAGCGCCACGACTCCCACAGCCACTCCTGCATCTCGTGGGCCTGGAAGTAGCGGCGGGCCATGAAGAGGAGGGCGCCCAGGAAGACGATTACGGCAAAGAACTTGCCGGGCAGGGCCACCTTCAGGCCGCCGGCCTGCGGCGTCATCCCCAGCGCGGCGATGAGCAGGGTCAGGACGACCAGTCCCAGGGCCACCCCCGTCCAGCGGTTGAAGCCGGCATCGACCTTGCCCAGCCCTTTCCAGGCGGAGAGCCCGATCAGGCCCAGCAGGACGATCAGGAGCACCCCCTGGACCGAGACCCCCTCCTCGCCCTTGGCCGGGTCAAAGGGCACCAGCACGTTCAGGGCGTCCTGGAAGCGGTCCAGGCCGGGGAGGGGCAGGGTAAAGTGGACGTAGCTGTCCGTCAGCAGGCCAATCTTGAGCGTTCCTGATAGCAGCAGGGCCACCAGGAGCAGGAGAAAGATCAGCGTGGCGCGGCGCACCTTCCCCTGGCCGCCAAAGGCGGCGTCGGTCTGCTGGTCGTGGAGCGCGTCCGAGCGGCGAAAGATGAGGGCCATAATCATGCCGATGCCGATGCTAAAGGAGAGGGAGAGTAGCAGCCGGGCGACGGCCAGGTCCAGCCCGATGACCACCCCGGTATAGGCCAGGGCCAGAATGTTGGCCGCCGGGGCGAAAAAGAGAAAGGTAATGGCCGGCCCCAGCCCGGCGCCCTTTTTGTGGATGCCGGCAAAGAGCGGCACGATGGTGCAGGAGCACACCGCCAGGACCGAGCCGGCCAGGGCCGCCGCGGGGTAGGAGATGTACTTGGGGGCGTTGCGCCCCAGGAAGCGGGTGATGGCCTCCTTAGGGATCAGGGTGGCCAGGGCGCCGGCGATGAAAAAGGCCGGCACCAGGCACAGGAGCACGTGCGCCGCCAGGTAGGCCGCCAGGTTGCCCAGGCCGCCCTGCAGCAGAGACAGAAGGTACGAGAGAATGTTCATCGGCTAGACCTCCGCAAGCACGATTTCAACAAGAGTTTCTATAGACACCGACTGATATAATACCACCAGGCGGGCGTTTTGTCAAGTGGGACCTGACAAGCAGCACTATTGACAAATCTCCCCTATCAGTGTATAATATCAATAGTCACCTATACAAACAGTCGCTTACATTACAGTACGGGGTTTGCCCCCAGGGTGTGCGCTGATACGAAACTGTCCGATGGGTTCAGAACACGAGAACGAAGAAAAGCCGAGAGTCGGTATCTTTTACTGCGGCGGGGCGATGTCCAGCGTCGGAGAACTCACCGGCGTGGCCGCCTTCGAGGTGATGAAGCGCCTCGGTCCACAAGAGGTAGGAATGGGGTGCGTAGCGGCCCTGGCTGTGGAGGTCGCCGCCGGCCTCTTTTTGCCGGGCGACTGTGAGGTAACCTTTGTGGAGGGGGCGCTATCGGCTGCGAGGAGCAAGGATGTTTCCGTCACTTGCGTTTCACGGGGCAGCGGGAGGCCGTCATCGGGGGCGGCATGGTGGGCCTGGAGACCGCGGGGTGCCTGGCGGCGCGCCAGATATGAGAGGAGGTCATGGATGGAAGCGGGTTTCCACACACTTGCCGTCGAGAGTGTGCTGGAACAGTTCGCGACCCACCTGGAAAAGGGGCTGACGGACGCGCAGGTCGCAGCGCGGCGGGAGCAGTACGGTTTCAACGAACTGCGGGAGAAGCCGCGGCCCGGCTTTTGGAAGATGCTCTGGGCGCAGTTCGGCGGCTTTTGGGTGCGCATCCTGATCGTCGCCGCCCTCATCTCGTTGTTCCTGGGCGAGTGGGTGGACGCCTCGGCCATCCTGGCTATTGTCGTCCTGAACGCCGTGATCGGCGTGGTCCAGCAATCCCGGGCCGAGCAGGCGCTGGCCGCGCTCCAGAAGATGGCCGCCCCGAACGCGCGCGTCGTGCGCGACGGCGTGGAGATCGCCGTGCCGTCGCGGGAGCTCGTGCCCGGCGACATCATCATTATGCTGGAAGCGGGGAACTATATCCCGGCCGACCTCCGCCTGGTCGAAAGCGTCAACATGAAGGTCGACGAGGCTTCGCTCACGGGCGAGTCGGTGCCGGTCAACAAGAATGCCCGCCTCGTACTGGACCAGGAAATCCCCATCGGCGACCGCCGGAATTCGGCCTTTATGGGCACGCTGGTGACCTACGGGCGTGGCCGGGGCCTGGTGACGCGCACCGGGATGCACACCGAGATCGGCATGATCGCCGAGATGATCCAGTCATCGGAGCAAGAGCCGACGCCGCTGCAGCGCAAACTGGACCAGCCGGGCAAGTGGTTAGGCATCGTATCGCTGGCGATCTGCGGCGTTGTCTTCGTCTACGGGCTCCTCCGCGACACCCATCCGGGGATGATCTGGACGCAGGGTTTCCTGGAGCACCTGCGGGCCGAGCAAAAAGACATCATCGAGCTGTTCATGACCGCGGTAAGCCTGGCCATTGCCGCGGTGCCGGAGACACCCACGCCGGACATGGAGACGCAGCTCGTCTTCGTGGGGCTGCTGGGCATGATCGACCCGGCGCGGTCCGAGGTGCGCGCCGCCGTGCAGGTGGCCCGCGGGGCGGGACTCAAGAGCGTGATGGTGACCGGCGACTACCGGGACACGGCAGAGGCGATTGCTCGCGAGATCGGTCTGCGCACGCCGGGCGGCCAGGTACTGACCGGTGCGGAGCTGGACCGGATGACGGAAATGCAGCTGGCCGAGGTCTGCGAGCATGTCGACGTGTACGCCCGGGCCTCTCCCGCGCACAAGATTGTGGACGCCCTCAAGTTGCGCGGGCACATCGTGGCGATGACCGGCGACGGGGTGAACGACGCGCCGGCGCTCAAGCGCGCCGATATCGGCGTGGCCATGGGCATTACCGGCACCGACGTGGCCAAGGAGACGGCCGCCATAGTGTTGACCGACGACAACTATGCCAGCATCGTTTCGGCTATCGAAGAGGGCCGCATCATCTATGCCAACATCCGCAAGTTTGTGTACTACTTGATCTCGTGCAACATCGGCGAGATCCTGGTTATCTTTCCGGCGATGCTGCTCGGCCTGCCGATCCCGCTGACACCCATCATGTTGCTGTGGTTGAACCTGATCACGGACGGCGCGCCGGCCCTGGCGTTGGGTATGGAAAAGGGCGATCCGGATACGATGAAACGCCCTCCGCGGCCGACGCGAGAACCGGTCATCAACCGCGAGATGCTCAGCGGCGTGATCGTGCAGGCAGTTGTCATGACGGCGGCGGTGTTGGGGGCTTTTGTCTACGGCTTGAACCGCTACCCGGACAACCTGGCGGGCGCCCAGACGATGGCTTTCGCCACCCTGGTGGTCTCGGAACTGCTGCGGGCCTACACGGCCCGGGCGGAACGCCATGCCCTGCTGCGCATCGGGGTGTGGGGCAACAAGTGGATGCAGTATGCGGTTGGCAGCTCGCTGGCCCTCCTGGTAGCCGTGGTGTACGTGCCGTTCCTGCAGACGTTCTTTGGCACGACCCCGCTGGCGCTGACCGACTGGCTGCTAATGGCGCCGTTCTTCCTGGCCGCTTCCGTCGCCGCGGAGGTGACCAAGGCGGCGCTGCGGCGCACGGCGGCCGGCCGGGCGCGGGCGTGACGGTTGGCGGGGCAGCCGGCCGTGCCGTTGGCCGGCAGGTGGCCCATGATGTGTACCGAAAAAGCGTCCTCTGCCGTACAGGTGATCTTGAACGCCGACGACCTGGGCAGCAGCAGCGCGGTCAATATGGCCGTGCGGCAGGCCCATCGCCAGGGGGTGTTGACCAGCGCCAGCCTGATGGTAACGGGCGACGCCTGGGAGGAAGCCGTCGCGCTGGCGCGGGATACGCCGACACTGGCCGTCGGCTTGCACCTGGTGCTGGTGGGCGGACGCTCGGTCCTGCCGCACAAAGCGATCCCCCACCTGGTCGACGAGCGCGGGCGCTTCCCCGCGGGGCCGCTGGGGGCCGGCCTGCGCTATGCCTTTAGCCGCGCTGTCCGGGCCGAATTAGAGCGGGAAGTGACTGCCCAGTTCGAGCGCTTTGCCGCCACGGGGTTGCCGCTTTCGCATGTGGATGGACACGCGCACCTGCACGTGCACCCGGCGGTGTTCCCCCTGCTACTGCCCCTGGCTGAACAATACGGGGCGCGCGGCGTGCGGCTGCCCCGCGATGACCTTGGGCTGGCGCTGCGCTACGATCGGCGGCAGGCCGGGGCCAAGATTGCCTGGGCGGTTTCGCTCGCCCTGGTGTGCCGCTGGTGCGCGCGCCGCCTGCACGGCCGCAGGCTGGCCGTGCCCCGGCGAGTGTATGGGGTGATGCAGAGCGGCCATATGGACACCGCCTATGTCCTGGCGGTCTTGCGCCGCGTGCGCGAGACGCCGGTCGAGCTCTATTTTCACCCCGCGGCGGCGGCGCGGAGCGCTGCCCTGGGGCCCAACCCCGGCGACCTGGAAACGCTGCTCAACCCCACCGTGCGCCAGGCAATCGCGGTTCGCGGTCTGCGCCCGGTGACTTACGCGACCCTGGATGAGGCGCAATGAGATGCTCGGAACGCTGCTCTTGCTGCTGATCGTGGCCGGTTGGGCCTACTGGCTGATCGCCCTGGCCCTGGTCTACGAGTTCTTTCGTCACCGCCCGGAGCCCGAGTCGGGTTTTACGCCGCCGGTGTCCATTCTCAAACCGATCAAGGGAGTGGACTTTCAGGCCTATGAAAACCTGGCCAGTTTCTGCCGCCAGGACTATCCGGACTATGAGGTGCTCTTTGGCGTGGCCGACGCGGCCGATCCGGTCGTCCCGATTATCGAACAGTTGCGACGCGATTTCCCGGAGCGAGCCATCCGGCTGATCGTCGCCGAGGCGTTCGGGGCCAACCGCAAGGCCAGCCTTCTGGAACGCCTGGCGCGCGAAGCGCAGCACGACATCCTGGTGGTGAGCGACAGTGACATGCGGGCCAAACCGGACTATCTGCGGTGCGTTGTGGCCCCCCTGGCCGCCGAACAGGTGGGGCTGGTCACCTGTCCGTACCTGGGCGAGGCGGCCCTGAACCTTACCGCCGGCCTGGAAGCGCTGCATATGGGCGCCACCTTCCTGCCCTCGGTGGTGGTGGCGCGGCGGGCGATCGCGATGCGTTTTGCCATGGGGGCCTCCGTGGCGCTGCGCCGCCGCGATCTGGACGCGCTGGGCGGTTTCGGCGCCGTAGCCGGCTACCTGGCGGACGACTACCAGTTGGGAGCGCGCATGGCGGCGTCCGGGCGGCAGGTACGTATGTCGAATTACATTATGGCCTGCGTCCTGGGGGCGACTACCTTCCGTGAGCAATGGGAGCGCGAGGTGCGCTGGATGCGCTGCGCCTGGGTCAGCCGGCCGCTCGAGTATCCCGGCCAGTTGCTCTTCTACAGCACTCCCCTGGCCGCGCTGCTGACGGTGGCGAGCGGGTTCGAGCCGCTCAGCCTGCGCATCCTGGTCGCCTCGCTGCTCTGGCGCTGGCTGGTGGCCTGGCTGATCAGCCTGCGCACGGGCGACCGGCAGGCGCGCCGCTGGCTGCTCTGGCTGCCGCTGCGCGACCTGTTGAGCGCGGCCATCTGGTGCGTGGCCGCCCTGGGGCGGCGCATCGTCTGGCGGGGCGAGACCTTTGTGCTGCAGCCCGGGGGCCGAATGCGCCCGGCAGCCGACCTGCCGGCGGCCGCCGGCCGCCGGGCCCGCCCTTGGCATGTTCGGGCGCTGCAGAAGGCGGTCTACGCCCTGGACGGCGGGCTGCGCCGGGCGTTGGGTGTGTTCGAGTTCGAGAATAACCCGGACGGTCTGCTGCGCGTCCGCGTGACACGGGCGGCGCATGCCGTCGCGCTGCCCGAGGTCCGCATCCCCAAGGGCGCGCCCACCCTGGAACTGCACCTGTGGAACGAGCATGTCCCGCCGCTGCCGGATGAGGGGCCGGACCTGCTTTGGGCCGCCCAGGTCCGGCGTAAGCTGGTCGCCTCCTTTCGCGCTCTGGGTAGGGCCGTAGCGCGCGACCCGCGCTTCGCCAAGGTGCAGGCTGTGGGCGGGAGCACCGTGCTCTGCTTCGCCGGTGACGGCCGGCGGGAAGTCAAGCTGTTCGAACGCCTGGGCTTTGCCGTCGGCCCTTATCGGAGTCCGCTGGGGCGGTTCGGCGAGTTCTGGGAGAACCTCTACACCTGGGCCATTATGGGGGCCTATAACGCGGCAACCCTGCGGCGGCGGCGACTGCGGCAACTGCGCCGGGGCGAGATCTGGATGACCATCGGCGAGTTCCTGTCCCGCTACGGTGAGGCGAATCCCGTTGGTGACGATTCTGCCCAAGATCAATGGGGAGGCGGGTGAGCGGACGGCTGTGCGCCCCCCGCTGCGCCCTATTGCCAGGAGACTGCAAGGAGGCCACTATGTCTGATTCCAAAGTCCGGCCGGACGCGACGAACGAGGCGACCCGCCGCCAGACGTTGGAACTGCTGGAGGAACTGTTTGCCGGAGGGGCTGCGCAACGGGTAGGCGTGCGGTTGTGGGACGGTACATGCTGGCCTGACGGTGCGCCCTGCCCGGCCACACTGGTGCTCAATCACCCGGGCGCGCTGCGGGCGGCATTCTTGCCCGGCACCGAGGTCGGGCTGGCCGAGGCTTACCTCTACAATGACCTGGACATCGTCGGCGAGATCGAGTCCATCTTCGATCTGGTCGACACGCTGGCCGGGACCGTTGGTGCCTGGGGCCGGAAAGCGCGCCTGGCCTGGCGGCTGCTGCGCCTCCCGGCTGCTGCGTCCCGCCGGTACGGCCGGCGCGGCCCGGCCCGCCTGCGCGGCCGACGGCACTCGGTGGAGCGCGATCGGCAGGCGGTGACCTATCACTATGACGTTTCCAACGACTTTTACGCGCTGTGGCTGGACCGGCGCATGGTCTATTCGTGCGCCTACTTTCACACTGCTGAGGACGACCTGGAGAGGGCGCAGGAGCAGAAACTGGACTATATCTGCCGCAAATTGCGGCTTCGGTCCGGCCAGCGGCTGCTCGACATCGGCTGCGGATGGGGCGGCCTGGTGATGTACGCCGCGCAGCATTACGGCGTGGACGCCACCGGCATTACCCTCAGCCGGCCGCAAGCCGAGCTGGCCAACGCGCGCATCGCCGCAGCGGGACTGGCCGGCCGCTGCCGCGTGGAGGTGCGCGACTATCGCCAGATCGAAGAGCCGGCGGGCTACGACGCGCTGGTGAGCGTGGGTATGTTCGAGCATGTCGGCGCGGTCCTCCTGCCGGTCTACTTCGCGCAGGCCTGGCGACTGCTCCGCCCCGGCGGCGTCTTCCTCAACCACGGCATCGCCAGCACGGCGACGGAGCCCCCACAGCGCGGCCCCTCTTTCTCGGATGTCTACGTCTTCCCCGACGGCGAACTGGTGCCCATCAGCACAACGCTGCGTGCCGCCGAGGAGACCGGCTTCGAGGTTCGCGACGTGGAGAGCCTGCGTGAGCATTACATGCTGACCTTGCGCCACTGGGTGCGCCGCCTGGAAGCGCATCACGACCAGGCGCTGCAGTTCGTGGACGAGTCGACCTATCGCGTCTGGCGGCTGTTCATGTCCGGTTCGGCGCACGGTTTTGCCCGCGGCCGGCTGAATGTCTACCAGGCGTTGCTGGTCAAGCCGGGTGAAGGTGGGCAGAGCGGTCTGCCGTTGACCCGTGCAGGCTGGTATGGCTAAAGCGAGACCCGCCTGCATGCCTCAGATTGTCATCCTGCCCGCGCCGAGCTGCCGGCGCAGCCGCAAGCTGCTGGAGTACCTTGAATCGCGCGGCATCCCGTTCACGCGTATCGATCTGGATTCGGCCGAGGGCCGGGCGCTGGCAGAGGAGCATGGCTTCCGAGCATCACCCGGCATCCTTGTGAATGGCGTCAGTGTGAACCCGTACGACCTCTTGATCCCCGCCCAGTGCCGCGTGGACGAAGAGAAAGCGCGGGACATTCGCCGGCGCGGGCACATAGATAGAAGGGCGTGCAAGCACGACACATACACTCGCCTGGATGATTCCGAGGTGGTCGTGGCCAATCCCTGTTGGGCCCCGGCCCCGCGCCGGGGAGTCGGCGCCCAACTATCTGGAGGTGCGGGCACGGTCTCGCAGTTTTCGTTCGCGTTCCGCTTCACAAGCGTGCGCTTGACAGATCGCCGACTTGCGGTATAATATCAACGCGAGTGCATAGAAACCGGAGGCAAAGGCGCTGATGCCCAAGGTGAGCGTGGCGTTGGATGAAACCGAGCTGAACGACCTGGAGCAGATCGTGATCGACAAGGACGAGGCGGCGGCGCTGCGCTTTGTGCGCGAGGTGATCTGGGCGCGCGTGCAGGCGGCACGGCGACTGGGACTGCGCGGCCACCATGAGGCCGGACGGCGCTAATGGAGTAGGCGATGTCTGGACATGGTGTGGAAGAATTCAAGATACACGGTATGCGGCTCCGCGAACTTCTGGGGTTGTCCGCGGCGGCCGTGGGGGTGCGGCTGCTGGTCGGGGAAGAGCCGCCCGACGGGGCGGTCGTGCTGCTGCGGCACCGCTACTGCCAGGCGCTCATGCGGGCCCGCCACGGCGAGCACGTGCGGCTCGACGCGGAGGGGATCGCCTGCCCGGCGGCCGCGGCGGCCTTTGGCTTCCGGCCCCTGCCCGAGGGGCTCGCTTCGGGTAAAGGGCTGGTCGGCTTTGGCATTGTGGCCGACCCGGCCGTGGGCCGGCGCATGTTCGAGCAGATGCCCCGGCTGGAGGCCGGTCGGGTGCGGACTTTGGATCTCTTGCCCCTGGACCAGGCGGCGCAGGCCCCGGACGTGATCGTCGTCGAGGACGCCGTGGAGAAACTGATGTGGATTGCCCTGGCCTACCTGCACGCCACGGGCGGGGAGCGGGTGCCGAGCTCCACGGCGATCCTGCAGGCCACCTGCGTGGATTCGACCATTGTGCCGTTTCTCGAGCAGCGCATGAACCTGAGCTACGGTTGCTACGGCTGCCGGGACGCCACCGACCTGGAAGCGGGCGAGGCCGTCCTGGGCTTCCCAGCCGCGTTCCTGCCCGCCATTGTTGACCACCTGGAATACCTGGCGCAAAAGGCGATCCCCACCGCGCGCGCCAAGAAAACATGGGCCGCCGCAGCCCGCACAACCGCGGTGCGCCCTGAAGACCAAGGAGGTTTCGATGAGTAATGTGCCGGAGAACGCCCTGTTCGTCTGCTTTGGCGGTATGTCCAACGTGGGCACCCTGACCGGGCTGGCTAGCCTGGAGGCAGTCCGGCAGGCCGGGCCGGGGAAAGCCGGCATCTTCTGCCTGGGCGGTCTGCCCACCGGTGCGGAGACGGTCCTGGTCAAGACCCGTGCCGTACGGCGGATCATTACCGTGGACGGCTGCCCGCTGAACTGCGCCCGCAAGATCGTGGAGGCGGCCGGCTTCACCCCGGCGCGGACCATCAACCTGGTCGAGGACTGTGGCATCAAAAAGGGGCCGCCCACGCAGTATGGCGACGCCGAGCTCCAGGCGGCGGTCGAGGCGATCCTGGACGCGATGGAGGACGGAGAGCAGGTTGCATGAAAAAGTGCCGCGCTGCACTGCCGCGGTCCGGCAACAAGAACGATTACCGGGGCCGGAGACGCCCCGCTTAGCCTGAATGGAGACGACGACGATGAACGTGCGCCCCCTTCTACTGCTCGCCGCCGTGCTGCTCCTGTTCACCCTGGCGCTGTATCCCGGGCCTTCCCTGGCCCAGGAGCTGCCGGCCACCCCGACGCGGACGCCCAAGGCCTGCCACATCTGCGACGAGGAAGAGGCTGCCTTGACCACCCGCCTGGCGGTTGCGCCGACCACGCCGGCGGCGGCGCCCCCGGCGCAGTTGGGCGCGCCGGTCGTGCGCGCGGTGTTGTTCTGGATGGACACCTGCCCGCACTGCCATGAGGTCATCGAGAATGTCCTGCCGCCGCTGCAGGCGCAGTACGGCCTGCAGTTGCAGGTGGTGCTGGTCCAGGTCAAGACCACGGAACAGTTCCAGCAGCTCTACCCGGTGGCCGACTGCTACGGCTTCCCCCGCGACTATTTTGGGGTACCCTTCCTGGTGATCGGCACGCACGGACTGCTGGGGCCGGACCAGATCGCCGCCGAGCTGCCCGGCCTGATCGACGGCTACCTGGCGGCCGGCGGGGTGGGCCTGCCGGACAGCGCCTGCCTGCGCGCGGCGCTGTCCGCCGCCAATATCGACATCTGCTTGCCGGAGGAGGAGGATTGCGGCGAGGCCGCGCCGGGTGCCGTGACCCGGCCCAGCGGTTTTTTCCTGGCCATCGCCGTACTGGTCGGGATGGTCGGGTCGCTTATCATAGGCAGCGTGCTGGCGGCGTGGGAGTGGCGGGCCGTACCGGCCCGGAAGCCCGCGCGTGCCCGGCGAGCCGTCCGCCGGCCGGCCTGGCAGGAGTGGGCCGTGCCCGTCCTGGCCGTGGTGGGCCTGGCCGTGGCCGGCTACCTGGCCTACGTCGAGCTGCGCGCCGTGCCGGCCGTCTGCGGCCCCGTCGGCGACTGCAACGCCGTGCAGAACAGTGACTATGCCCTGCTCCTGGGCTTTCTGCCGGTGGGGCTGCTGGGCGTACTGGGGTACGTGGCCATCCTGATCGCCTGGGCCTGGGGCCGCTTCCGTGCGGACCGCCTGGCGCGCTGGGCGCCGGTAGCGTTGCTGGGGGGCACTCTCTTTGGCACCCTCTTTTCCATCTACTTGACCTACCTGGAACCGTTCGTCATTCGGGCCGTCTGCGCCTGGTGCCTGACGTCGGCCGTCATCATGGCGGCGCTGCTGCTCCTGTCCGTCCGGCCGGCCGTACGCGCGCTGCGAGGAGAAAAACGCCGATGAGCAAGAAACCGTCGAAACGCCGCCTGGCCGAGGCGGAGCGCCGCCAGGCGCGGCGCAAGCGTTGGTTCCAGGTCGCCGTCGTGGCCGGACTGGTCGTGGTCGTCGGTGTCGTCTTGGCCATCAAATTCGGGACTGCCCCCGACGCCGTGTCCCTGACGGCGGTGACGCCCCCGGCCGGCACCGGGGCGCCGGCCGGCCCGGCGGCCCCCGAAACGGCGGAGGAGCAGTTGGACCAACTGCTGGCGGCGGGGCAGCCGGTCTTGGCCTTTTTCCACTCTAACAACTGCGTCCAGTGCACCCGTATGATGGCCATCGTCGACCAGGTCTATCCCGAGTTTGCCGGCTCCGTGGCCCTGGTGGATGTCAACGTCTATGACGCGCGGAACCAGCGCCTCTTGCAGAAGGTCAAGCTCCAGTTCATCCCGACGCAGATCTTTTACGACCGCGCCGGCCGCAGCCAGACGATCGTCGGGGTGATGCAGCCGGAGCAGCTGCGCCAGCAGTTGCAGACGCTCGGCGGGGGGCAGTAGCCATGACGCTCGACCCGAGCACGCTGCAGGCCGGTTCGCTCCTGGCCTTTTTGTTGGTCTTTCTAGGCGGCATTGTCACCAGCATCGGCCCGTGCAATGTGGCGATGATCCCGCTCGTCGTCGGTTACGTCGGCGGGGCGCGGGACCTCTCCCGGGGGCGATCCTTCGTCCTGTCGCTGACGTTCGCCGTGGGGCTGGCCATTACCTTTATGCTCCTCGGCATCGTGGCCAGCCTGGTCGGGGGCCTTTTCGGTGGCACTAGCCGCGCCTGGTACTATGTGGTAGCCGGGGTCTGCTTCCTCATCGGCCTGCAAATGCTGGGGCTGTTCAAGCTGCCGGAGATTGCCGCTTTGGCCCGGCTGCGTGAGCGCATAACGCTCAAGGGCCTCCCCGGGGCCCTGGCGCTGGGGTTGGTCTCGGGGCTGGTGGCTTCGCAGTGCGCCACGCCGGTCCTGGTGGCGATCTTGACTTATGTGATGGCGCAGCAGGGCGCCCTGGTCTATGGGGCGGCGCTCCTGTTCGTCTACGCCCTGGGGCGCGGGGTGCCGATCGTCCTGGCGGGGACCTTTACCGGGGCGCTGAAGCAGTTCCAGGCCTTTGGCCGGTGGTCCGCGATCATCGAAAAGGTGAGCGCGGTCATCATCATCGGCGTGGGGCTCTACTTTGTGTGGATCGCCTGAGCGGCCCCGCCTATGCCGGGTGGCGGCTCCCCGGAGGAGGATGGTCATGTTGATCGAAAAGTACGACTTGGAGGTCTTTACGCCGCCCTGCGAACCGGGGGCCGAACGCTTCAGCGCCATTGCCCGGCTGATCGCGGACATTCGCGAGGCCCTGCCCTACCTGAACGCCACCCTGCGCGGGGCGCGCTACAATCCGGCCGCGCCGGCCCTTCAGTGGACCAAGGGCGGCCACAACGTCGTCTTTCACCCCTATCAGATCGCCGTGAGCAACGTCGCGGACCGGGAGGCGGCCGTCCAGGAGGTGGAGGGGCTGGTCAAGCTGGTGAACCGCACCTGGGAGCGCCGGGACGAGATCATGCCGGACCACACGGAACGCCGCCGGCCGACGCCGATGGCGGTGTACAAGCTGCTGCCGCGGACCAACTGCCGGCAGTGCGGGGAACAGACCTGCTTCACCTTTGCCGTGAAGCTGGCGGCCGCGCAGGTTCGCCTGGAAGATTGTCCGCCACTGGCAGCGCCCGAGCATGCCGACCGGCTGGCACAACTGCGAGAGATCGTAATCGACGCGCCGGCGATCGGGCCGTAGCTGCACAATGCCTGTTCGTAGTAGGCGCTTTAGCGCCGCCCGGGCGCGCTGAAGCGCGCACTACAAACCTGACGATCGGCCTATAACGCACGGAGGCGAATCATGGCGTATCTATCGCGGAGACAGTTCTTCTTGCCTTTTCTGGCGCTGGCCTTGTCCGCCCTTGTATTGGGAGCCTGCACGACGAGGGTCTCTCCGGGCGGTGCGGCGAGCACCCCGACGCGCCTGGCGGCCGTCACCGCGGCCGCCCCGGTGGGGCCGCCGGCCCCGACCAAGAGCGCCCCGACCCGGCCGTCCGCTACCGCGGCTTCGGCGGCGACACCGGCCCACCCGGCACCGACCTACGGCTCGGTCGTCTGGACGCTGACGATCCTGCACACCGGCGAAGTGTACGGCGACGTGCTGCCCTGCGGCTGAGGCGTTCCCAAGGGAGGGTTGGCCCGGCGGGCCACCGCAATCGCCCAGTTCCGTCAACAGGCACAGGGTCCCGTGCTCGTGCTCGACAGCGGCAACAGCCTGTTCGCCTTGCGCCAGACCAACACCAGCGACCCCAGCCGGGGCGTGCTGCCGGTCGCGGCCATGAACGCCATGCAGTACGACGCCCTGGCGCTCGGCGAGCGCGAACTGGCCGCCGACCTGGCCGTGGTGCAGCAGCGCTACCAGGAGGCGGCTTTTCCGATCCTGTCCGCCAACGTGGGGCCGGCCGGCGTCTTGCCCAACGTGCAGCCCTACCTCTTGCGCTCCCTGGAGGGGCACAACGTCGCCGTCATCGGGCTTACTACCCCGGCCGCCGCCGGGCGAATCAAAACGCTGGGCCTGGCCCTGACCGTCGAGGATGCCGCCGCAGCCCTCCGCCGGACGCTGGACGAGATCGGCGGCCGGGCAGAGGTGGTCATTGTCCTCTCCAACCTGGAGCAGCAGACGAACGAAGCGCTGGCCAGGGAAGTGCCGGGCCTTGCCGCCATCATCGGTGTGGCCGGCGGCCGGCAGATGGACCCCAAGGCCATCGCCGGACCGGAGGGCCGGGTGGTCTTGCATGCCTCGTATGTCCAAGGCGAGTACCTGGGCTTCCTGACACTGGGATTCGATGCGCAGGGCCGTGTCGTCGAATTCAGCGGGCGGGCCGTGCCGCTGGACCCCAGCTACGTCGACGACCCCGCGGTAGCCGCGCTGATGCGGTCCCACGGAGTCAAGCCCTGAAGCGGGGACAAGGATGAGCGCGCTATCGTACCGCCAACTGCGCGTTGGTACACACCTGGTGGGGATGGTCGGCCTGGATGAGCTCTTTGCCCGGCTGCGGGACGCCGGCCGGCCGGCCGGGGCCGATCTCGTGCCCGATCTGCTCGCCGGGGCCCGCGAGGGGAACTATATCCCGGAGGCCGCCGCCGCGCTCTACGGCGAGGCGCTCCTGCGGGACTATGCCCGTTACCTGGCCGAGCCGGCAGACGGCAAGGCCAAGCCGGGGGCATCGCGTACCTGGCGGGGGATTCCCCGGGAACAGGTCCCCTGGTTCCCCACCCTCTACGGCGATCGGTGCGACGGCTGCGGGCGCTGCCTTTCTTTCTGCCCCAACGGGGTTTTTGCGCCCACGGCCGACGGCGCCCAGGTCGAGGTGGTCGCGCCGTTGGACTGCCAGGTCGGGTGCAGTGCCTGCGCGGCGGTCTGCGCCCAGGGGGCGATCTCGTTTCCACCACCCACGGTGCTCGAGGCGCTTGGAGTTCGTGGATAAGAAGTCGTGGGCATGACTGCAACGCCGTTGCCCCATCGTCCGACCCATATCTGGTTGACCCTGGAAGGGCCGGAGATCATCGAGCTGAAGCGAGTCGTGCTGGACCGCGACGTCGCGGGGGGCGGCGACTTTTTCCGCCGCACGGTAGCGCCCCGCGTGCGGGAGGCCGCCGTGCGGCGAGGTCTGCTGGCCGAGGAAGATGATGACCGTCTACCTGGATAACGCGGCCACGAGCTGGCCCAAACCGGAAGCGGTCTACCGGGCGGTAGCGCGCTTCATGCGCGAGGTGGGCGCGACTCCCGGTCGGGGTGGGCACCGGCAGGAGGAGGAAGCCCAACGTATCGTGGACGAGACCCGCGCCGTGCTGGCCGAGCTGTTCCACGCGCCCGACCCGCAGGGGATTGCCTTTGCGCTGAACGCCACCCAGGCGCTCAATATGGCGCTCAAGGGGCTGCTGCGCCCCGGCGACCACGTGGTGACCTCGTCCATCGAGCACAACGCGGTGTGGCGCCCCCTCCAGACGCTGGCGCGGCGCGGTGTGCAGGTGACCGCGGTACCCTGTGCGGCCGACGGCACCCTCGCCCCGGACGATGTGGAGGCGGCGCTGCGCTCGGATACGCGCCTGGTCGTGCTGCTGCATGGCTCCAACGTGCTGGGCACGCTGCTGCCCATTGCCGAGATTGGGGCGCTCTGCCGGCGCCGCAACGTCCTGTTCCTGGTGGACGCGGCGCAGACTGCCGGGGCGTACCCCATCGATATGGCGCAGATGGGCATCGACCTGTTGGCCTTTGCCGGGCACAAGGGTTTGTACGGGCCGCATGGCACCGGGGGGCTGGTGGTGCGGCCTGGCATCGCGCTGGAGACGTGGGTGGAAGGCGGGTCGGGGGTCGAATCGGCTGCGGAGACGATGCCGGAGGCGCTTCCGGCGCGGCTGGAGGCCGGCACCGCGAACGCGGCTGGGATCGCGGGCCTGCTGGAAGGGGTGCGCTTTGTGCTGGAGCAGGGGGTGGCACGCATCCGCGCTCACGAGCAGGAGATGACAGCGCTGCTGATCGAGGGCCTGCGCGAGGTTCCGGGAACGGCCCTCCTGGGCCCGCCCGACCCGGCGCAGCGCACGGCGGTGGTCGCGGTTACCGTCGAGGGCTACGTGCCCGACCAGCTCGCCACGGTGCTCGACCAGGCCTTTGACGTGGCGACGCGCGCCGGGCTGCACTGTGCGCCCCAGGCGCACCGGGTCTCCGGCACCCTGGAATGCGGCGCGCTGCGCTTCAGCCCCGGCTACTTTACCACGGCCGCCGACGTGCGTTACGCCGTCGAGTCCCTGCGGGAGATTGTGTAGGCAAGCGATGGCCAAGCAACGTATCGACAAGACATTGATCATCCTGGACGAGAACGAAGTGCGCCAGGTGCTGCGACTCGCCCGGCAGGATGACGCGCGAGAAATCTATGATTTTGTCAAGGAAGTATTGGCCCGCAAGGTCGAGGCGGCGCTGCGCCAGCGGTGCGGGGATCCACGGGGGTAGATGCGGCCGCGGCGATTCTGTGCAATCGTTGGCGACTGGCAACAAGGACAGAGGCGATGGATGAACTGAACAATGTGGGCGAGCAAGATATTCTGCACGTGGACCGCCTGCGTCTGGAGCGCGGGGGGCAGGAAATCCTCCGCGGCGTGACGCTTCAGATCGCGCCGGGGCAGGTCTATAGCCTCCTGGGGCGCAACGGTTCCGGCAAATCGACCCTGGCCTACGCGTTGATGGGCTGCGCCGGTTACACGCCGTCGGCCGGCCGCATCCTGTTTGCCGGCCAGGATGTGACGGGCCTGTCGATCACGGAGCGGGCCCGCCGGGGATTGACCCTGGCCTGGCAGGACCCGGCCCGCTTCGAGGGTCTCAAGGTCAAGGAGTACCTGCAGTTGGGGATGCCGGAACCGTCGCCGGCGCGCCTGGAGGAGGCCCTGGCCGCCGTGGCCCTCTCTCCCCTGGCCTACCTGGAGCGGACCGCCGACGAATCCCTGTCCGGCGGCGAGCGCAAGCGCATCGAACTGGCGGCCGTGTACGCGATGCGGCCCCGCCTGGCCATCCTGGACGAACCGGACTCGGGGATCGACGTGCTGTCGCTGGACGATATCGCCGGGCTCATCCGCCGCCTGGCCGAGGCCGGGACGGCCGTGCTGCTCATCACGCACCGGGACGAGATGGCCGCCATCGCCGATGTGGCGGCCCTGATGTGCCAGGGTGAGGTGGTGCGGGTAGGCGATCCGCAGAGCGTGCGGGAGTACTTTGCCCGCCGCTGCCGGCCCTGCGAGACGTCTGAACCGGTCGAGCCGGCCGGAGGTGATTATGAGCGACTTTGAAGCCATCCTGGACGCCTACGAGCGGTCGGGGGGAGACCGGCACTTTTTAAAGTCCCCGCGGGTAGCCAGCCTGGTGGTCAGCGGTAACCAGGTGCTGGGCGCCAACGAGGTCGCCGGGGTGCACCTCATCTCGGAGGAGTTGTCCGACGGAGTGCGGGCGAAGGTGGTCGTCGACCCCGGCGTGCGCCTGGAGACACCGGCCCATCTCTGTTTCGGCGTCATTCCTGCCGCGGGAGTGCAGCGTATCCTGTCCGAGTTCGAGATTGGGGCGGGGGCGCGGGCCGAGTTCATCGCCCACTGCACCTTTCCCAACGCCGAGCACGTGGTGCACTGGATGGAAGCCCGGGTTCACGTGGGACGGGATGCGTCTATGACGTACCGGGAGACCCACTACCACGGCGAGAGCGGCGGCGTGGAGGTGGCGCCCAGGGCCCGGGTGACGGTGGACGAGGGCGGCCGGTTCGTCACCGAGTTCGCGTTGACCACCGGCCGGGTAGGGAAGCTGGAGTTTGACTACGAGGTGGACGTGGCGGCCCGCGGCGTGGCCGAGCTGATCACCAAGGCCTACGGCTACGGCGAGGATGCGCTTTCGGTCAAGGAGACGATCCGGCTGAACGGGGAGGGGGCCCGCGGCCTGGCCAAGGCGCGCATCGCCGTCCGGGACCGGGCCATCAGCGAGGTGATCGGCACGACCGAAGGACACGCGCCCTTGGCCCGGGGCCACGTCGACTGCGTCGAGATCGTGCGCGACCAGGCCGTGGCTAGCGCCGTGCCGGTAGTCAAAGTGACCGATCCCCAGGCCTATGTGACGCACGAGGCCGCCATCGGCACGGTGGACAAGAAAGAGCTGGAAACGCTGATGGCCCGGGGGCTGGATGAAGATGCTGCCGTGGACGTGATCGTTCGGGGCATGCTGGCAGGATAGGCTTTCCTGGGGCAGCAGTCCTACTACACGGTCAACCGCTACTGTCTGCGAAACTGCTGTCCTCGCCGTGGGCTGCTGGCCCTATGCCGGCGGCCTGGAGGAACTCGATCTGCGCCGTCAGGGCCGGGCCGTCTGGGTGGACGAGCAACTGGCCACCAGCCTGCCGGGCCTCTATGCCATCGGCGACCTGATCCCCGGCCCGATGTTGGCCCACGTGGCCACGGTCGAGGGGCGCGTGGCCGCCGAGAATGCCCTGGGCGGCCGGCGCCGGATGGACTACCGCTCCACCCCCAACGTGATCTTTACCATGCCCGAGGTCACCAGCGTGGGGTGGACCGAGGCCCAGGCGCGAGAGCAGGGGGCCGTGGTCAAGGCGGTCCAGTTTCCCTTTGGGGCCAACCCACGGGCGCGGACCCTGGAGCAGCCCAACGGGCTGGTGAAGCCGGTCTGCGAGGCGGACTCGGGGCGTATCCTGGAAGTGCACCTGCTGGGCCCCCGCGCTACCGATCTCATCGCCGAGGGTGCGCTGGCCGTCCATCTTGGCGCCACGGCTGATGACCTGGCCTGGACGATCCACGCGCCCCCCACGCTGCCGGAGGCCATGTTGGAGGCCGCGTTGGGCTGGTCAGACAGACAGCATGATCCACTATCACGGGCGCTGAGCAATACGGGGGTTTCCGACGTCGTAATGGGGCCAAGTCCCGCCGAGGGTATTGCGCTGAGTTGTGAGATCGGTCGGGGTGCCTCGCTGGGGCGACGGAAATCTTGAAGGCGTACTTGACAAATCGGCGAATTGGGTTATAATATCAATCACTCTGTATATAAAAACAGGGTTGTGTCGACCGGAGGTGTTACTATGGAGCAAGGGCGCAAGTATCTGCGGAAAAAGGTCCTGCAGGAACTGGACCACCTGGCCGACCTGTTCCGGGTCCTGGCCGAGCCGAACCGGCTGCGCATCATGTACCTGCTGATGCAGCAAGAGACGTGCGTCTGCGAGCTGCTGCCCGAGCTGGGCATCTCGCAGCCGCTGCTCTCGCATCACCTGAGCGTGCTGGCCGAAGCGGGGTTGGTGCGGACGCGCCGGCAGGCCCAGCGCATCTTTTACTCGGTCGCGCCGGAAGCGCTGGCGCGGCTCAAGGGACTGCTCCTGGACCACTTTGACCCGGACAAGCTGCCGCCCGAAGCCGCCCTGGGGCAGGGTGTGGGGCAGTGTCCCGTGCCCGAGCCGGTCACGGAGCAGGTGGGGTAAGCGTAGTCGAGTGGCACAAACAAGGAGTTTTGTATGGCCCAGACTGTTTCGGCACAGCCGACCACCCGCGGGATCGTCGGGAGGCTTTCCGTCCTTGACCGCTTCCTGCCCCTATGGATCTTCCTGTCCATGGCCCTGGGCCTGCTTCTGGGCCGGCTGATCCCGGGGATCAAAGGGGCCTTTGATGCCGTCTCCATCGGCACCGTGTCGCTGCCCATCGCCATCGGCCTGCTGTGGATGATGTACCCGGTGCTGGCCAAGGTCAAGTACGAGGAGTTGGGCAAGGTGGCGCGGGCCTGGAAGCTCTTTGGTGTTTCCGTGGTATTGAACTGGATCCTCGGCCCGGCCATCATGTTCGGCCTGGCCTGGCTCTTCCTGCCCGACCTGCCGCACTATCGCACCGGCCTGGTCATCGTCGGCCTGGCCCGCTGCATCGCCATGGTGCTGATCTGGAACATGCTGGCCGGCGGCGACAGCGAGTACTGCGCCGTGCTGGTGGCCCTGAACTCGATCTTCCAGATCGTGATGTACAGCCCGCTGGCCTACTTTTACCTCACCATCGTCCCCCGCTGGTTCGGGGCGGACACGGCCTCCGTCGGCGTGACCATGTGGGATATCGCCAAGAGCGTCCTGATCTTCCTGGGCATCCCCTTGGCGGCCGGCATCATCACCCGCTTCACCCTGCTGCGGAGCAAGGGCCACGAGTGGTACGAGACGCGCTTCATGCCCCGCCTGGGGCCGACGGCGATCATCGGCCTGCTCTTTACCATCGTGGTGATGTTTGCCATGCAGGGGGACCGGATCATCGGGCAGCCCCTGGATGTGCTGCGCATCGCCGTGCCGCTGGTGGTTTACTTTGTCCTGATGTTCGTCGTGTCCTTCCTGCTCTCCTGGGGGCTCAAGTTCCCCTACACCCAGACGGTGACGCAGTCCTTCACCGCGGCCAGCAACAACTTTGAGCTGGCCATCGCCGTGGCCGTGGGCGCCTTTACCATCTCTTCCGGCGAGGCCCTGGCCACCGTGGTCGGCCCGCTGATGGAGGTGCCGGTGCTGATCGGCCTGGTCTACGTGGCCCTGTGGGCGCGCCGGTTCTTTTTCCACGCTGACGGTGTGGCCAAGGCGCTGGGGAAATAGGAGAAAACGATGGCCGAGATACTGGAGTACCGTTACGACAAGTTCGTCTTCCGCGTGCCGCGCGGGCTGCGCTACACGGCGGATGACCTGTGGCTCCGCGTAGAAGGAGATCGCGTCGTCATCGGCCTGACCGACTTCATGCAGCAGAAGAGCGGCGACGCCGCCTTTGTCGAGCTAGTCGCCGCGGGCACGCACCTGGCCGCGGGCGAGGCGCTCGGCACGCTGGAGACGATCAAGGCTACGGTCACCCTGAACTGCCCCATAGCCGGGACGGTGACGGCCTGGAACGAGGAACTGGAGATGGAGCCGGAACGGGTCAACCTGGACCCCTATGGCGCGGGCTGGCTGGTGGCCATCAAACTGGATGACCCGGCTCAACTGGAAGAGCTGCTCACCGCCGAGGCCTATTTCGATCTGCTGCCGGCCAAGGTAGCTGCCGAGGCATAGACCGGCCATGCCCTACGATCCTGATCGCCACCACCGCCGTTCGATTCGATTGAAAGGGTACGATTATTCCCAGGAAGGGGCATATTACGTGACCGTCTGTGTGCGGAATCGGCAATGCCTCTTTGGTGAGGTGGTGGAGGGGGAGATGGCGTTGTCGGCATGGGGGGAAATCGTCCAACAGGAATGGCTTCAGACAGCGGTAGTGCGCCCCTATGTGCGGTTAGACGAGTTTATGGTTATGCCCAATCATTTTCATGGCATACTGTGCATTGTCGATGATTCCGGTAGGGGCGACGCGCGCGTCGCCCCTACCGGAACCGAACGAACCGACGCGGTCCACGGATCGCATGGCCCCCAACCTGGGTCGTTGGGGGCCATCGTCGGCGCATTCAAATCTGCCGCCACCAAACGTATCAACGTGTTGCGCGTGTCCCCCGGCGCCAAGGTGTGGCAGCGCGGCTACTGGGAGCACATCATCCGCCATGACCGGGCCCTGGACCGCATCCGTGAATACATCGCCACGAACCCCGCCCGGTGGGCGCTGGACCCGGAGAACCCGGATCGCCGGGGCGAGGACGAATTTGATCGCTGGTTGGCGTCGTATGCCACCGGCCTTGTGGAGTAAAGTCATATGCCTGCAAAACGCGTATTGGTGATCCCGTGTAGCGGGATTGGCAAAACCCTGGGCTCGCTCAGCCGCGAGGCCGCCCTGCAGGTCGTGGAGGACATGCGCCCGGGGACAGCGGACACGATCTGCCTGGCCCGCCTGACGCTGGGCGACCCGGAGGCCCAGGAGGCGGTGCGCACCCACGCGGTGGTCACCGTGGACGGCTGCCCCAAGGCCTGCGCCCGGGTCAACGTGGAGCAGGCCGGCGGGCAGCCGGCCGCTGCGCTGCGCGCCGCCGACACCTACCGCCGGCACCGCGAACTGAAGCCGGCCGGCGTGGTCGATCTGGGCCCGCAGGGACGGGAGTTGGCCGGCTACCTGGCCGAGGAAATCGCCGCCGTGGTAGACCGCATTACGAAGGAGGGCGACGATGCCTGATCTACCGCGGAAAAAGGTGGGGCTGATTGCCTGCAGCGGGGAGGACCATCCGTTGGGGACGCTGGGGCGGGTAGCGGCGCGGCTGGTGTTGGAGAAACTCCGGCCGCATGACACTGTGACCTTGTGCCTGCCCCTTTTCCTGTCCGGTGAGCAGAGCGAGCGGGCCTTTGCCCGCTTCTACCCGACGATCGCCATCGACAGCTGTGGGGTGGCCTGCGCCGCGCGGGCCACGGCCCAGCACAGCGGGCCGGTGGTGCGCGCCCTCGACCTGGAGAAACTGCTGGCCGGACTGGGAATCACGGTCAAAGCGTCGTGGCGGCGCGAGCTGGACGCCGACGGCATGGCGGCCGCCGAGGAGGTGGCGGCGATCATTGCCCGGATGGTGGACCGCATCCTGCGCCGGGAGGACCGGCCGGCCGAGGTCCCCGCGGAAGAGTCGGACGCCAAGGGCGAAGTGGCCGCCTGCTCCTGCGGCTCGGGCATCCCGGTGCTGCGCCTCAACGTGGACGGTCACACCCTGGAGCTGCTGGCCGTGCCGGCGGTCTTTGCCCAGTTTCGGGAACAGGGCCGGGTCCCCTCGAGTGAGGTCGCCGCGGAACTGCTGGCCCAGGCCCGGCTGTACAACGCCGTGCCCACGGACGAGGAAGATCTCGTGACCGAGGCGCTGGCGACGGCCTACCGCGACTATTACGTGGGCCGGCTGCAGCTCTAGCCCCAGGAGGAAGCGAATGACCACGCAACAGAAACGCGCCTGCTGCGCCGGGGCGCCCCCCCAGTTGGTCTATATCAAGGTGCGGGGCAGTCCGATTGGGCTGGTGGGGATCCAGCCGCTTTTCGAGCAGCTCTACCAGGCCGGCCGGCGGGACGACCCGGCGCTGGAAGCCGAGCTGCTGGAGCAGGCCCGCCTCTACAACTATATCGCCCGCGGGTTGGAAGCGGACTATGGCTGGGGCCTGCGCCAGGCCTACCGCTTCTACGTGCGGGCCCAGGAAAAAGGAGACTACCGCGAATGGCTGCCGTTTACACGACCGTAGTCAAGTGGCTTGGAGGCCGGCGGGGGCACATTATCATGGGCAATGGGCCGGAGTTGGACTTTACCGCGCCGCCGGATGCCCACGGAGAAGCAGGGACCCTGACGCCGGAGGACGCCTTTGTGGCCTCGGTGAACACCTGCATCCACATGATGTTTATCTGGTCCTGCGAGCGCTTGAAGGTGGATCTGGTGTCGTACGAGTGCGAGGCGCTCGGCTACAAGCGTATTCTGCTGGACCGGACGGAAGAGTTCGAGCGCGTCGTCCTGCGTCCACGCATCGTCGTCCGCGGGACGCCAGCGGCCCGGGTGCGCCGGGCGTTGGAGTCGGCGCAAAAGTACAGCCTGATGGCGGCTTCGGTGCGCTGTCCGGTCGAGATCGAACCGGAAATCACAGTGCTGGAGGAATGAACCCATGGTCATCAAAGTACTGGGGCCTGGTTGTTACAACTGCGAACGCCTGGCCGACGTGGTCCGACAGGCTGTCACCCAGATGGGCATGGAAGCCACCATTGTCAAGGTCAAGGACGGCGCCGCGGTGCAGCGCTACGGCCTGCTCTATACCCCCGGACTGGTCATCAACGAGAAGCTGGTCTGCGGCGGGCGCGTGCCCGCGCTGGAGGAGGTCAGCACGTGGCTGGCCGACGCGGCGATGGCCGAGTTATGAGGGGCAGTTGGCTACGGCCGGCTGCCGGCCCTGGCGGCGCGTCCGGTCCACCTCGGAAGCGCGCCGGGTGGGCCGTGCCGCGCGGGTCTGGTTGTCTCATGTTGGTCCTGGCGGCCTTGCTGACCGCCTGGAGCGTGGCCGGCTATCCCCTGCGGCGGCAGTAGGGCGCGGTACGCCGCGCCCCTGGAACCGCTTATGCGTAGCTCGAGTTTCGAGCTGCCACAGGATGAAACCCAATGTCCACGGAAGCGCCGCTGTGGCGTGACTTTACCGTCACCCACGTGCTCGACTGCATCGCCGACCCGGAAAAGAACCGGACCATCGCCACGTTGAGTGACGACATCTCCCCCGTTTTTCCCTACGTCAACGCTGTGATGCGCGGGGTACTGTACAACCCCGAGGCCAAGACGCTGACCATCCGCCGGGGCCCGCGGCTATTGTCCTTTTACGAGCGGCTGGCCATCTTTGCCAAGGTGGACGGGGAAGAGGACGCTGTCGCGCAGTTGACCTGGTTCCGCGACCTGTGCAACGACCTCTGGCGGCGGCGGGAGGAGCTGACGCCCCGGGTGGAGCGCCAGCAGATCCTGGGCTGGCTGGACATCTACGGCCTCTTGCCCCGGCTGAACTGCAAGCAGTGCGGCGACGCCACCTGCATGGCTTTTGCCTGCAGCCTGATCCTGGGCCTGCGGGAGCTGGGAGAGTGCCCGCGCCTGCGGGAGGAAGCGTACGCCGAGGGCGGCCGGCGGCTGGAGGAGCTATTCGCGGCGACCGGGGACCGGCGCATGGAGTAATCCCTAACGCTCCTTCCCTCGTCAACGCCGGCTACAACCCGGTCGCGATCTCTCCCGCCCTGTCCGGCGCAGATCGCGCTGCCGTGTTGGATCTGTTGACCGCCCTGGGGCAGTGCCCCGAGGTGGCCGACGAGAAGCTGGAGGCGTACGCCATACTGACCGGGATGGGGCCCACCTACCTCTGGTTCCAGTTCTACGAGTTGGCGGAGCTGGGCCGGTCATTCGGGTTGACCGGCAGCGAGGTGGAACAAGGCCTGGCCGCGATGGTCGGGGGGGCGGTAAAGACCATGGTCGAGTCGGGCTTGTCCGCCGCGCAGGTCATGGACCTGATCCCGGTGAAGCCGTTGGGCGAAGAGGAACCTGCCATCCGGCAGGCGTACCGCTCCAGGCTAGAGGCCCTGTACGCCAGGCTGAAAGGCTGACGCCCCGGAGCGCGAGGCTATGACCTATCCCTGTATCCTCTGTGACGCCGATCTCTACCCGACTGACGTGAGGGCCGTGTGCTCCTTCTGTGGGCAGGAAGCTCGAGCCGAGTACGTCTGCCCGAACGGCCATTTCATCTGCGAGGAGTGCCAACTGGCCGACCTGCCCGCGGCCGTGGCGCGGGTCTGCGCCGGCACGGCGGATGCCGATCGTATTGGTTCAGCGAAAATGTGAAAACGCTCCATTTTGCCGTTGCTCTGCGGGTGGCAGGCCCGGGCGCGGCTGTGGCTGATGTCTCGCTTCCGCAGATAGCTGCGGAACTCCGCGGCGGCCGCTGCTCTGGGGCGGCATTTCATCTGGGGCATTACATTTTCCTCCTGCCGAAAACTCCTGGTTTTGGAAGTCCGCAGCACAGACGCGCCGGTACATGGTCCACCACTCCGCAGCATTTTGCGGCCATGCCCCAGTGAAATTGTATACACTTTGCGAGCCAGACGGGAAGTCGGACGCGGAAAACGAGGTATATTCTCTATGACTTTGGTACGAGTGCCGAAGGAGGGACTCGAACCCTCACGCCCGTTAGGGCAACGGATTTTAAGTCCGCGGCGTCTGCCAATTCCGCCACTTCGGCTAATCTGCCTACTCTCTCCCTCCGAGCAGCCTTTCGGCCAGGTAGAGCTCGCTGGGAAAGAGGTCCGCCGGTATCTGCTCCCTCCCGAGGGCCTTGAAGATGATGTAGCGGGCGCAACGGGAGTTGTCCCCCAGACAGTAACGTTCCTTGGTCATCTGTGCCATCACTGGCATGTTGGCTATCCTCTCGCTAAAGAAGCCACAGCTTGCAAGGCACTCGCACTCTCCCATCGTATACCTCCTTCCATCCGGGCAGATTCCTCCAAGGAGTCTGCCCATCCCCCAATCGGCGCTGCCGCGGGCGCGGCCTAAAACGCAGGCTCTCATCCCTCTGGAACACATCAGGGGGGCCAAGAAGGGGCCCCCCTGGTTTTGGAGCGGAAGACGGGATTCGAACCCGCGACCATCTGCTTGGCAAGCAGACGCTCTACCAGGCTGAGCTACTTCCGCATTCAGGTGCCGCAGCTCGGGATCGAACCGAGGACCCCCTGATTTTCAGTCAGATGCTCTACCAACTGAGCTACCGCGGCATTCGCCTGTGGGCGATACAGGGCTCGAACCTGTGAACCTCCTCGGTGTAAGCGAGGCGCTCTCCCAGCTGAGCTAATCGCCCGAGTTGCTTCCACAGCCGGCCCGCGTCGCCCTGCAGTGCCGAAGGCGGGACTTGAACCCGCACGGGGGAAACCCCCCACTAGGCCCTCAACCTAGCGCGTCTGCCAATTCCGCCACCTCGGCCTGCCTTCGTATTATAGACCGAAACCACTCCGTTGTCAAATTTCCGTGTTCCCAGCGGAGAGGGCGGGATTCGAACCCGCGAGGCGCTTTCACGCCTACACGCTTTCCAAGCGTGCGCACTCGGCCAACTATGCGACCTCTCCAAAAGATCGATTACAGTTGCCGGTGTTTAACATTCCACACCCATCGTCTGAAAGACGAGAACCGGCGCCTGCTCTGCGGAGAGGGTGGGATTCGAACCCACGGAGCATTGCTGCTCACAGCATTTCGAGTGCTGCACCATCAACCACTCGGACACCTCTCCAATTGCAGCGCTTATTATAGCATAAAGGCCCAGGCCCCGCAACTTTTCGCCCCCCTCTTTTTGCCCAATGTGGTATAATAGAACGGCACCCACTACATACCCAGGAGGACCCATGAACCTGGCTACCACGATCAAAGCCCTGACTAACATCGGACTGCATAAGGCTTTCCAGGCCACCTGGTATAGCCTGCGACGCACACTGTCGCCAGGCCCGCACCGCCCGGCCTCCCTCCCTACACCCCCCGGCCCACTCCAGGAGGCCAACCCCATCCCCAGCGGCGCTCGCTTGCGCTTCGAACATGCCGGCCTGGAGGTGCGCTTCTTGGCCCCCGACCTCCTCTCCTATACCTGGCAGCCGGGTACCTTGCCCATCCCCTACGCTGTTGCCCAGGACCGCTGGCCCCCTATCGAAGTGTCTATGCGCCGCCAACCCCACGCCTGGACCGTGGCCGGCCCGGACCTCTCCCTCACCGTCTTCGACGACGGCGGCCTGCGCTTCCACGACGCTGCCGGCCGTACCCTGCGCCACGAATCCCCCCCTTTGCGCTGCGGGGAGGAGTGGCACTCCAGCGCCTCCCTGCGCGAGCACGAGCACATCTACGGCCTGGGGGAACACGCCTGCGGCCCGAACCTGCGCGGCCGCACTTGCCTGCTCTGGAACACCGACCCGCAGGGCGGCTACGCGCCGGGCACCGAACCCCTCTACCTGGGCGTCCCCGTCTACCTTTCCCTCCACCCCGGAGGCGGCTACCTCGTCTTCTACGAAAACCCCTGCCGCGCCACTTTCACTTTCGGTGCCACCGCCGACGCACGCTTCGCCGGCGGCGCCCTGCGCTGTTACTTTGCCGCCGGCCCCTTGCCACAGTTGCTGCAACGCTACAGCGACCTCACCGGCCGGCCGGCACTGCCTCCACGCTGGGCCCTGGGCTTCCACCAGTCCCGCTGGGGCTACATAAGCGCTGCCGATATCCGGGCAGTCGCCGAAGGCTTTCACGCCCATAACCTGCCGCTGAACGCCGTCCACCTGGATATTGACTACATGGATGGCTTCCGGGTCTTTACCATCCACCCCCAACGCTTCCCCGACCTGGCTGCCCTGTCCGCCGAGTTGGAGGCCCAGGGCGTGCGCCTGGTGACTATCGTCGACTGCGGGGTCAAGCGCGACCGGCACTATGCCGTCTTCCGCGAGGGCCTGGAGCAGGGGGCTTTCTGCACCCGCCCGGACGGCCGTCCGGTCTACGCCCCCGCCTGGCCCGGCTGGTGCGCCTTCCCCGATTTCACCGACCCCCGCGCGCGCGCCTGGTGGGGCCGACAGTACCGCCTCCTCACCGCGGCTGGCGTCGCCGGATTCTGGCACGATATGAACGAGCCGGCCGCCTTCGCTGCTTGGGGCGAACCCACATTGCCCTTGACCACGCGCCATTCCCTGGAGGACCGCGGCGGCGACCACCGCGAGGCCCATAACCTCTACGGCCTGCTCATGGCCCGCGCGGCGTTCGAGGCGCTGCGCGAGCTGCGCCCCGAACGCCGCCCCTGGATCCTCTCCCGCTCCGGCTGGGCCGGCCTGCAGCGCTACGCCTGGACCTGGACCGGCGATACCGACAGCAGTTGGCCGGCCCTGCGGGCAACCGTGGCTACCGTCCTCGGCCTGGGACTGTCCGGCCTTCCCTTCACCGGCCCGGATATCGGGGGGTTCAACGGCGCCCCCTCGGCCGAGCTCTACCTGCGCTGGTTCCAGATGGCCGCCCTCCTGCCCTTCTTTCGTTCCCACTCGGCCCTGGGCACCCCGCCCCGCGAACCTTGGGTATGGGGCGAACCTACCCTGAACATCCTGCGCGCTTGGCTGCGGCTGCGCGTACGCCTGCTCCCCTACCTCTACACCCTGGCCTGGGAGACCAGCCAAACCGGCTGGCCTATGGTCCGCCCCCTCTTCTGGCCCCATTGCCCCGAGGAATCCCTCTGGGACGTGACCGATGCCTTCCTCCTGGGCGATGCCCTGTTGGTGGCACCGGTCGTCGAAGAGGGGGCTACCGAGCGCTCGGTCCCGCTGCCGCCGGGTCGCTGGTACGACTTCTGGAGCGATACACCGCTGGAAGGACCGGCCGTTGCCCGTATGGCCGCTCCGCTGGAGCGCCTCCCCCTGTTGGTGCGCGCCGGTAGCGTGCTGCCGCTGGAGGAGGGCGAGCGCCTGGTGCTGCACCTCTACGCGCCGGCCGCGGGGTCGCAAGGGGGCGCATCCCTCTACAGCGATGCCGGAGATGGCTATGGCTCCAGCCGGGTGGACCGTTTTGCCCTCTCGTGGCGGGAAAAGGCGCTGGAACTGTATTGGGAGGCGCAGGGCGAGTACCCGTGGCCGTATGCCCGGGTAGCGGCGCAGGTCCATGGAATGCCCGTGTCCCATGCCTGGGTGGACGGCCGGGAGGTCGCCGCGCAGGACGGATGCTTCCCCATCGAGCCGCTGCGCCCGGTGCGCTTCGCCTAGCGTCCGCCCGTTTATCTCCGGCCTTGCTTCCCGTTTCCCCGTCTCTCCGTCTTCCCGCCCTTCCGCACGCCCACTTCCTCCATCTGCGCTTTACAGCGGAGCGCGGTGGGGCCGGACCTACTAGCGCACGTCACGCCGCACATGCTGCGCTTTTCTCTTTGCCCTCCTTCGTGTATAATATCCCCAACGCAGAGGAGGCGCGATGTCTGACGAGCTACTATCCTTTCCTCGAGGCTTCAAATGGGGCGCGGCCGTCGCCGCGCATCAGGTGGAAGGGAACAACATCAACAACGACTGGTGGGCCTGGGAGCAACAGCCCGGGCACATCGCCGAGGGCCACCGTTCGGGCCTGGCCTGCGATTGGTGGGAGCGCGCCGAGGCCGATTTCGACCGCGCCGCCGCCATGGGGCTGAACGCCCTGCGCCTGTCGGTGGAATGGTCGCGCGTCGAGCCGCGGCCGGGCGAGTTCGATGCGGCGGCGCTAAAGCGTTACGCGACTATGCTCCAGGGGCTGCGGCAGCGCAGCATCGAGCCCATGGTGACTTTGCACCATTTCTCCAACCCCTTCTGGCTGGCGCAGCGCGGAGGCTGGGAAAACCCGGAGACGATTGACCTCTTTGCCCGTTTTGCTTCTCGGGTGGTCGAGGCCCTGGGCGATCTCTGCGACCTCTGGTGCACCGTCAACGAGGCCAACGTCTACGGCTACACCGGCTACTCCGAAGGCATCTTCCCCCCCGGCAAGAAGGACGTGACCCTGGCGTTCCGTGTGATCCGCCACATGCTCCTGGGCCACGCCGCCGCCTACCGGGCTATCCACGCCGTGCAGCCGGCCGCCCGCGTGGGCCTGGCTCACAATATGCGGGCCATGGAGCCGGCCCGCCCCTATTCCCTGTTGGACCGCCTGGCCGCCTGGCTGCCGGCGCGCACCTTCAACGACCTCCTGCTGATCGCCCTGCTCCAGGGGCGCTGGGGCCTGCCGCTGGGCTTCGGCGGGGCGCCGGAGCTGCGCCACACGCTGGACTGGTTCGGCCTGAACTACTACTGCCGCAGCCACGTGGCCTTTGACCTGTCCCAGTCCAAGAGCCTCTTTGCCCGGCAGTTCAACGATCCCTCCGGCGAACTGCTCGCCGGCGACTATGGGGAGTACTACCCGCCGGGGATATTCCACTTCCTGCAACGCCTGGCCGTTCTCGGCGTGCCGCTCTATGTGACCGAGAACGGCTGCCCCGGCCCCGACGACACGCAGCGCGCGCGCTACCTGCTGGACCACCTCCACCAGGTAGCACGGGCCATCCAGTCCGGTTGCCCGGTGCGGGGCTACTATCACTGGACCCTGGTGGACAACTTTGAGTGGGCCCGCGGCTGGACGCTGCCTTTTGGTCTCATCGCCATGGATCCGCAGACCCAGGAGCGGACGCTGCGGCCAAGCGGAAAGCTGTATGGGGAGATCATCCGCGCCGGCGGCCTTACGGCGGAGATCGCCGAACGCGCCAACGTCCCCAATTTCTAACGTCTGCGCGCTCCGCCGCCGGGAGGCCCCGATGCTTCTTGCCGCATGCCCGCACCGCCGCCATAACCCGCTCACCGGGGAGTGGGTGCTCGTTGCGCCGCACCGCACCCAGCGTCCCTGGCAGGGGCAGGTGGAGCGGCTTCCCCAGGAAGAACGGCCGGCCTACGACCCCAACTGCTACCTTTGCCCGGGCAACGTCCGGGCCGGCGGCGCGCGCAACCCCCCCTACGAGCACACCTTTGTCTTCACCAACGATTTCCCCAGCCTCCTGCCCGAGGCGCCGGCTTTGGAACTCGATCCGCACCCCCTCTTTCGCTCGTCCGCCGAGATCGGCACCTGTCGCGTGCTCTGCTTCTCCCCGCGCCACGATCTGACCCTGCCCGAGATGGCGGTCGAGGAGATACGGTATGTCGTGGACGCCTGGGCCGGCCAGGTGCAGGAGCTGGGGCAGCACTATGCCTGGGTGCAGATCTTTGAGAACAAGGGCGCGATCATGGGCTGCTCCAACCCGCACCCCCACGGACAGGTCTGGGCCCAGGCCACCCTGCCCAACGAGCCGGCCAAGGAGGACCGCCGGCAGCAGGACTACCTGGCGGCCCACGGCCGGCCGCTCCTGCTCGACTATGCCGAGGAGGAGCAGTCCCGCGGCGAGCGCCTGGTCGTCGCCGACGAGCACTGGCTGGTCGTGGTGCCCTTCTGGGCGGCATGGCCCTTCGAGACCCTGCTCCTGCCGCGCCGACCCGTGCTGCACCTGCCGGACCTCGACGAGGCCGAACGCGACGGCCTGGCCCGCGTCCTGAAGCGCCTGCTCACGCGCTACGACAACCTCTTCCAGACCTCTTTCCCCTACTCTATGGGCTGGCACGGCGCGCCTACCGCCGCCGGCGACTATGCCCATTGGCAACTGCACGCCCACTTCTACCCGCCCCTGCTGCGCTCGGCGACGGTGAAAAAGTTCATGGTCGGCTACGAGATGCTGGGCGAACCGCAGCGGGATATCTTGCCGGAAGTGGCGGCGGAACGGCTGCGGGAGGTGGGGGAGATGCATTACAGGGAGGAAGCAAGAGGCAAAAAGCAGGAAGCGTAAAGGCGCAAGATGGCAGTTTAGCGTAGTGATCGCTCACCACCCGTCATCTCGTTACCCCGTCACCCCATCGCTTTGGAGGCGGTGATGTACGCCGAGGAACAACTTCCCCGTCAATTCATCTCCCACCATGGCCGATCGCCCACGGTGATCGTCCGCTCCCCCGGCCGCGTCAACCTGATCGGCGAGCACACCGACTACAACGGTGGCTTTGTCCTCCCGGCGGCCCTAAACCTGGCCACCTGGGTGGCCGCTGCGCCGCGCGGCGACGGCCGGCTGCGCACCGCGGCCGCGCGCCTGGGCGAGAGCGACGACGTCCCCCTGGACGACCTGCGCCCCCGGAATGGCCCGCCCTGGACGCGCTACGTGCGCGGGGTGGCCGCGCTCTTGTGGGAGGCCGGCTGCACTTTCGCCGGCGCCGACCTGCTGATCGACGGCGACCTGCCCCTTTCCGGCGGCCTCTCCTCCTCGGCCTCGCTGGAGCTGGGCGTGGCCGTGGCCCTGGCGGAGCTGGGGGGCTATCCCTGGGAGCGGCGCGCCATGGCGCTCCTGGCGCAGCGCGCCGAGCACGAGTTCGCCGGGGTGCAGTGCGGCATTATGGACCAGTTCGCCGTGGCCCTGGGGAAAGCCGGCCGCGCCCTGCTGATCGACTGCCGCGACCTGGCGTTGGAACCGGTGGCCGTCCCCGAGGACGTGCGCATCCTGGTGCTGGACAGCGCCGTGCCGCGCACCCTGGCCGCTTCGGCCTACAACCGGCGCCGCGCCGAGTGCGCCGAGGCGGTGCGGCAGCTGCAGGCGGTCTACCCGGAGGTGCGGACGCTGCGCGACGTCACGCTGGAGATGCTGGCGGCGGCCGGCCTCTCGGGGGTGGTCCTGCGCCGGGCCCGGCACGTGGTCACGGAGAATGCCCGCGTCCTGGCCTGCGTCGCCGCCCTGAGCCGCGGCGACCTGCCCGCCGTGGGGCAGATTCTGGCCTCCTCGCACACTAGCCTGCGCGACGATTACGAGGTCAGCGGGCCGGAGCTGGACGCCCTGGTGGAGATCGCCTCTGCGACCCCGGGAGTCTACGGCGCCCGCCTCACCGGGGCCGGTTTCGGCGGCTCCTGCGTGGCCCTGGCCGAGGCCGCTCGGGCCGAGGAGGCGGCCGCGGCCATTGTTCAGCGCTATCGCCAGGGGACCGGGCGGTCCGGCCAGGCCTACGTGTGTGCGGCCGTGGAGGGGGTCCATAGGGTAGGAGGAGGATGGGGAGTAGCGAGCGGCAGCAAGTAGGGGCGGCAACCGGCGGACGGCGAGATTCGTCGCAGAGATCAGTAGAGGAGGGCGGCATGCACATCGATCCCATCTTCCGCTCCCGTCGCAGCAACGTCCTGGCCCGGCGCGGCATGGTGGCCACCAGCCAGCCGTTGGCGGCGCAGGCCGGCCTGGATATCCTAAAAGCAGGAGGCACCGCCGCCGACGCCGCCGTGGCCACCGCCGCCATGCTCAACGTCGTCGAGCCCATCTCCACCGGCATCGGCGGCGACTGCTTCGCCCTCTACTGGGACGCCCGCACGAAGCAGGTCACGGCGCTGAACGGCTCCGGCCGGGCCGCGGCGGGGGCCTCGATCGAGGAGCTGCGCTGGCTGGGATACACCCGTATGCCGCTGTTCACCGGGCATGCCGTCAGCATCCCCGGGGCGGTGGCCGGCTGGAGCGATCTTTTGGCCCGCCACGGCCGCATGTCCCTGGCCGACGTCCTGGCCCCGGCCATCTGGACGGCCGAGCACGGCTACCCGGTGAGCGAGCTCATCGCCCGCGGCTGGGCTACCCAGGTGCCCAAACTGCTGCGCGCCCCGGGCTGGGAGAGCGGCGACCTGGACAACGGCCCTCCGCAGCCCAGCGGCAACGAGCTCCTCCTGGATGGGCGGGCCCCGCGGATGGGCGAGGTCATGCGCCTGCCCTCGCTGGCGGCGACCCTGCGCGGCATCGCCGCCGAGGGGGCCGATTTTGTCTACCGGGGGGAGTTCGCCGGCCGGTTGAGCGCCCACGTTCAGCGCTACGGCGGCTGGATCACGCCGCAGGACATGGCTGCCCACACCAGCACCTGGGACGAGCCGATTACCTGCGCCTACCGCGGCGTCACCCTCTACGAGTGCCCGCCCAACGGCCAGGGCCTGGCCGCCATCCTGGCCCTCAACCTGGCCGCCGGGTTCGACCTGGCCGCGATGGACGAACCGGATCGCCTGCACACCCTCATCGAGTGCATGCGCCTGGCCTTTGCCGACGCTCGGCAGTGGGTCTGCGACCCGCGCGTCGTGCCCATCCCCTTGACCGAACTGTGCAGCATGGAGTACGCCGAACGGCGCCGGAAGCGCATCGACCCGCAGCGCGCCGCCCAAGATGTCCCGTTCGGCAACCCCCGCGTCGGCTCCGACACCGTCTACCTGAGCGTCGTCGACGGCGAGGGCAACGCCTGCTCCTTCATCGGCAGCCTGTATATGGGCACGGGCACCGGCCTAGTCGTGCCGGGCACCGGCGTCTCTTTGCAGAACCGCGCCGCCCTCTTTCTCCTGGACCCGGACCACCCCAACGCCCTGGCCCCGCGCAAGCGCCCCTACCAGACGATCATCCCGGCGCTGACCACGCGGGAGGGCGAGCTGCACGCCTCGTTCGGGGTGATGGGCGGATTTATGCAGCCCCAGGGGCATGTGCAGATGCTGGTGAACATGCTCGACCTGGGGATGTCCCCCCAGCAGGCGCTGGACATGCCGCGCTGGCAGATCGGTGACCCGGGCGATGGTGTCGGGGCCCGGCAGTCCGGCGGGCGCATCCTGATCGAGGAGGGCTGGCCCTGGACGACCCTGGCCGATCTCTCCCGGCGGGGACATCGCCTGGTGCCGGAAGACGGCTTCAACCGCGGCGCCTTTGGCGGGGGGCAGATCATCCTGCGCGACCCGGCGACGGGCGTGCTCACGGGGGGCAGCGATCCGCGGAAAGATGGCTGCGCCGCTGGATGGTAGCCTGCCGGTTCCCTGACAAACAAGCTTTCCTTGGCGCCTTTGTGTCTTTGGTTCAATCTTCCCCTCTATGCCTTGGTGGTTCAATCCCCGTGCCCTGCCGCAGGTAGACGATCAGTTCACCGATGCCCAGGGTAGCCAGGGCGGCGAGGAGGAGCCCCGCGAGGAAGGAAAAGCGCAACTGCCCCTGCAGCGCCACCGTTCCCAGGAGCAACCCAAGCAGCAGCGCTATGCCCAGCCGCAGCAGGTGGCGGCGCTCCATCTCCGGCCGGCCCTCCACCCTCCCGGCCTCCGCCAGGCGCCGCTCGAACTGGTCCAGGTCCCAGGCCCCCAGCGCGGCGACAACGGCGCCGAGCATCCACTCGCCCCCCACTCCCATCCACAGACCGGCTGCGGCGGCCGCCACCACCAGCCCCAGGCCGGACGGCGAGGCCCAGCCTCCACCCCGGTACTGCCACAGCGCCCAGACCACCCCCAGGACGATCATCCCCGCCGCCAGCACCCCCCGGCCGCTAAAGGCGTAGCCCAACGCCAGCAACAACGTGGCGATGCCGATGCCGGCGAAAGCTAACCTTGCGCTCCAACTGTACGTTTTCAACTTCCTAGGCCCTCGTCCCTGCGGCGGCATGCTATTCGCGCCTTCGACTCTTGCCGGCCTGTTCATGCCCCTACCCCTTTCCTCCGGAAGAGCAGCGCCCGCCGCCCCAGTTGGGCATGGATGGCATGGTCCAGCGGCTGCTGCACCGACCAGTCCAGCACCTGTACCCCGCTTCCCTGCAGCTTGCGCAGCAGCAGGGTGCGCTCTAGCTGGGCGATGCGCACCGCCAGAAGCGCGGCGGAGTCTCCATCCCGCGGCTCCAGGCTCACCGGGTTGGGGCTGACCACCAGGATGGGATAGTTGTGGGCCCGCAGCGTGGTGAGCATGTACTGGTCGCCGCGGACCAAGGGGCTGACCAGCACGATCTGGCTGTGTGGTGGAAAGAGCCGCGTTGGCAGGTACTCCAGGCGGTCCAGGAACTCTCCCAGCGCCGCCGTGGAGAGCGCCTGCAGGATACGCTCGCGCTGGACCTTGCCATAGCCCGGCATGGTCCAGTCGATCGCCTGGCCAAAGAGCAGCAGGCCGACACGGTTGCCCTCGATCAGCAGCGTGTCGGCCAGGGAGGCCGCGGCCTGGACGGCGTGCTCGAACAACATCGCCTTGTCCGCCGAGTCGTAGGCGCTCTCGCGGATGTCCAGGATGAGCATGATGTCGGCGGTGCGCTCCTGCTCAAACTCCTTGGTGTAGAAGCGATCGGGGTGGCGGGCCGCGGCCCGCCACTCGGCCCAGCGCAGCGGATCGCCGGGCTGGTACTCGCGCACGCCGTAGAACTCGATGCCCGGCCCGCCCCGCCGGGCGGGAAAGGGCCCGGCATGGGCCAACGTGCGCTGCGGGCGCAGCGCCAGCCGGCGCAGCTTGAACACCCGGGGCGTGACATTCAGCGGCTGGGGATCCTGCCCGCTATAGCGAGCATGGAACAGGTCCAGGGGCTCGCTCACCGTCACCTCGACCCCTGGGAAAGGGTGCGCGCCGCGGGCCGCGCGGAGGGTATAGTCCAACTCGGCCACCGCCCCGGTCGGCAGCGGCCGCAGCAGCCGCGGGCTGCCGGCGACGATCTCAAGCTCCTCCGGCACGAGGTCCGCGATCAGCGCTTCCTCGGCCGGCGGCCCCTCGTTGGTCACCTCCAGCCGCACATGGATCAAGCTGCCGTCCGAGGTGCGCTCCCCGGTGCTGCGGCGCACGACCCGCACCCGCGCCTGGCGCGGCCCACATATCGCCCCCACCGCCAGGTAGAGAAGCAGCGGGACGACCAGCGCCAGCACCCTGCCGTTGACGGTAACCAAGCCGGCGGCTATCAGGGTATAGATCAGCAGCCCTACCAGGATCACTTTCTTCATGGGCGAGGCGGGCGAACCATCTGAAACGTTCCAACCCTCAACTTTCGATAACGGGCACCGGGAGCGACCGCACCAGCGAATCGACGACATCCTCGGCGGCGTGCGCGACCATCCAAAAGTCCGGCTTCAGGATCAGGCGGTGCACCAGCGCCGGCCGGGCGAACGCCTTGACGTCGTCCGGCAGGACATAGTCGCGGTTCTCCAGCGCCGCCCAGGCGCGCGTCAGCTTCAGCAGCGCCAGCGACCCCCGCGGGCTGGCCCCCACCGCCACGCGCCGCTCCTGCCGGGTCTCGCTCACCAGGTTGACTATGTACTGCTCGATGTCGGGGTGGACATAGATCGCCTCGACCGCCTGGCGCATCTCCAGCAGCTCGGCGGCCTCTGTCACCCGCTCCAGCGCCACCTCGTCCGTGCCGCGGGACCGGCGGCGCCGCAGGATCTCCTGCTCCTCCTCCGGGCAGGGGTAGCCGACGGCCAGCTTCACCAGGAAGCGGTCCAGCTGCGCCTCGGGGAGGGGGAAGGTGCCCTCGTACTCGATCGGGTTCTGGGTGGCAATGACCGTGAACGGCTCCGGCAGCGCCATGGTCTCCCCTTCCAGGGTGACCTGGTGCTCCTGCATCGCCTCCAGCAGGGCCGACTGCGTCTTGGGCGAGGCCCGGTTGATCTCGTCGGCCAGGATGATGTTGGCAAAGATGGGCCCCTTGCGCAGCTCGAAGCGGTTCTGGACGCGGTCAAAGACATAGCCGCCCGTGATGTCGCCGGGGAGCAGGTCGGGGGTGAATTGGATGCGTTTGAAATCGAGCCCCAGGGCCGTGGCAAAGCTCTTGGCGATGAGCGTCTTGGCCAGCCCGGGATAGTCTTCCAACAGGATGTGCCCACCGGCCAGGATCGCTGCCAGGATCTTTTCCAGTAGCCGGCGCTTGCCGACGATAGCCCGCTCCACCTCGTTGAGGATGCGGCTGCCGCGGGCGGCCACTTCAGGGACGCTGATTGTCACAGGGCACCTCCATCTGTGATTCGATATAGTCGACGGCTCGTTCCGGGTCCAGGTCGAGAGGGTGCGGCGGCGACGGCCCGACCAACCGCGTCCACCAGTGCCCGGAGCGGGTGGGGCGGGAACGCAGGCTGGCCACAAAGTAGCGGCGTACCTCTTCCGGCAGATCGACATCGCCGTCTTCGATCCGCCGCTCCGCTTCGCCCGGCGGGATGCCCAACTGGTGGGCCAGGACTTCGCCGGCCAGCCTGGCCAAGCCGCGGGCTACCTGCCAACTGTAGAAATCGCGGGATCCGGCGGGGCGCATGGTCCGCTTTAGCCACTCGCGCCACTCGGCGGTCCGCCCGCCGGCCGCTGCCGTCTTGCGCTCTCCGATCCGGCCGATCTCTCCCAGGATGCTGCGCGCCGCGCTGATCAGGATGATCAGGATCAGGATGCCCAAGTAGATGGCTTGCGGGATAGCCGAGGCGGCGGCGGACGCCGCGCTGTAGGCCTGGATGAGCGCCTCGCGGATCTGCTCCCGCGCCAGGCCGTACAGCAGCAGCCCCAACGAAACGGCCAAGACCGCCAGCGCGGCGGCCCGCGGCAGGTATTTCTTCATGGGGAACCTTCGCAGGCCTGGACGATGGCCTGTAGGCAGGCTACGGCCTCGGCCTCCTCCGCCTGACCCAATCGGTGCTGCCCATAGCGCACGCGCTCAAAGAGCCGTGTGATTCGCCAGATGTCTTCCTGGGGCAGATCCGTTTCCGCCAGGCCGCGGGCGAACTCCTGCGGGGTCATGGCCGGCCCGCGGCGGATGTCGCGCCGCTCCTGCAGGGTACGCACCATCTCCCGGTAGCAGCCGAGCACCGTGTCGTGGAGGTCCTCCCCGGCCTGCAGATCGGCCAGGGCTTGGCGGGCTTCCCCGGCGAGCGCCGTAAACAGGTCGGAGCGGACCGGGCGACGGCGGCGCCACAGCCGGCCGCCGACAAAGGCGCCGGCGCCGACGATCAGCAGGCCGGCCGCCACGCTGGCCGAAAGCACCAGCCAGGGGGGCGGCTCGAAGGCCGTCTGCACGGGCCCCGCGGCCGGCGTCTCTGCGGCCGCCGTGGACTGGGTGCCCCGCGACTTGTCGGCGCCGGAAGGGCGCTCGCGCAGCAGCAGGACGACGGCCAGGAGGAGGAGCATCAGCAAGACATAGACCAGCATCTTGCGCCCTTCCGCCGTGACGAGCATAAAAATTACCAACACCAGGAGGACCAGGACGATGAGGAGGGCGGGCCAGAACCCGCGCTCCTGGATCGTTTCGGGGTGCAGCTCCTCTTGGGATCCGGCGGCGCTTTCCGGGGTTTCCCGCGGCGGCGCCTCGCGGGAGGCCGGGGAAGGGCGGGCCGTCTCGACCTGCAATGCGGAAAGCCCCGCGGCGAGCGCGACTACGGAGAGGATGGCAACTACCGTCAGTAGGGTGACCAGCAGGCGGCGATTGCGCGGCATGGCGCTCACCTGAGTAGCTTCCGGATCCCTCCGGTCACGTCGGCCCCCAGGTGAAAGTGGATCACCCGCCGACCGTTGTCCAACAGCGCCTGGCGGTCGCCCAGGGCCTGGGCCATCAGGAGGACGCCAAAGGTCAGGGGCGGGCCGGGCGCCCCGGCCTCTTCGGGGATGGCGGCGTCGCGGGCGTTGTCGGCGGTGAGTTGGATGAAAAGGCCCCGCCCGGCATCCCCCTTGTGCAGTTGGCCGGTGGAGTGCAGGAAGCGCGGCCCATAGCCGACGGTGGTCGCCAGGCGCAGGCGGTTGCGTAGGGTCAGGCGCAGCTTCTGCAGCGCGGCCGTCGTCTTCGCCGTCGGTGCCAGGTAGGCCTGAATAGCGACATAATCTTCAGGGCGCGCCTGTTTCAGGAAGCCGCGCAGCGCGTCGGCCGTGAGCGGCGCGGGGTCGGAGGGCGGGAGGGCGCCGGTCTCCCGGTAGGCGGCGACCATCCGGCGGGCCAGCGCCTTGGCCGACTCGACATTGGGCTGGTCGAAGGGGTTGATGCCCAGGAGGTGGCCGGCCACGGCGTTGGCCATCTCCCAGAGGAAGAACTGCCCGCCCAGGTCGTAGGGGTCGCGCAGCGTCATGCGGATGATCGGAAACCCGGCCTCGGCCATGGCTTGCACGGCGGCGCCGTGGGTGGTGTCGCCCTCCAGCCGCAGGTAGACCAGGTAGCGGTCGTCTCCGTAGGCCGCGGGGCCGGCCGGCTCCTCGCCCACCACCGGCAGGATGCCCATCCCTTCCTTGCCCGTGCTCTCGGCGATGAGCTGCTCGATCCAATCGCCCAGGTGGGCCATGGCCGGCGAGAGCACCAGCGTCATCTTGTCCCGGCCGGCCTGGGCCAGGACCCCCAGGGCGGCGCCGAGGCGGGCGGCCGGGTTGTCTGACGGGGGCGCGGAGCAGTCGTGGGCCATGCTGCGGGCGCGGTCCAGGAGGCGCGGCAGATCGACCCCCACCATGGCGGCCGGCAGGAGGCCGAAGTAGGAGAGGGCGGCGTTGCGCCCGCCGATGTGGGGGTTGTTGAGGAAAGTGGCCCGGAAGGCGCAGCGCTCGGCCAGTTGGGCTACGCCGCTGCCGGGGTCGGTGATGGCTACAAAGTGGCGGCCGGCCTCCGCTGGGCCCCAGGCGGTGACGGCCCGCCGGTAGAAAAAGTGAAAGAAGGAGATGGTCTCGACGGTGCCGCCGGACTTGGTCGATACGATGTACAGGGTACGGGCAGGGTCGCTCCGCCCGGCGGCCGCCAGGACGGCCTCCGGAGCGGTGCTGTCGAGGATGGCCAGGTCCAGGGGTATGGGGTCGGCAGCCAGGTGGTGGCGAAAGACCTCGGCGGCCAGGCTGGAACCGCCCATCCCCAGGAGCAGGGCGTGCGTGTAGCCCTCCCCACGCGCCGCGGCGACGAACTCGGCCATCCCTGCCGTCTTGTCGCCCATGTCCTCCGGGGCTTCCAACCAGCCCAGGCGGTTGGTGATCTCGGTGGGGTCGGGTTTCCACACCGTATGGTCGTGCGCCCAGATGCGCGGCACAACGCGCTGCGCCGTCATCCGCGCCAGGGTGGCCAGGAAGGCAGGTTGAGAGCTGCCCAGGTGGATGTCGAGGCGAACTTGGGTCATCGCAGTGCTCCAGGGTGATCGGTCTTCAGGGAGCAGTTGCCGCGTTTCAGCCCCGCTTCTTCCAGTCCGCCAGGAATCGCTCCACCCCGATGTCGGTGAGCGGATGCTGCAGCGCCTTCATCAGCACGTCGTAGGGCACGGTGGCGATATCGGCGCCGGCCAGGGCGGCCTCGGTGATGTGCAGCGGGTGGCGAATGCTGGCGGCGATGACGCGCGTGGCGATATCGTACTTGTGGTAGACTTCGACCAACTCGGCGACCATCGCCATGCCGTCGTGCCCGATATCGTCCAGCCGGCCGACAAAGGGCGAGACGTAGGTGGCCCCGGCCGCCGCGGCCAGCAGCCCCTGGTTGACGGAGAAGCACAGCGTGGCGTTGGTGGGGATGGGCATGTCGGTGACGATCTCGCGGGCGCCCTTCACGCCGGTCGGGCAATCCGCCTGGTGGGCGCACCCGTCGCAGATCTGCGCCGCGTCCACCGTCGTCTCGGTCAGCCGGTGCATCACCTCCAGCCCCGCGGCGATGATCGGCACCTTGATGACCACGTACGGCGACCAGGTGGCGATCCGCCGGGCCTCCTCCACCATCTGGTCCGGCTCCAGGCTGACCACCTCGGCGCTCATGGGCCCCTGTACGATGCGGCAGATCTCCTGGATGGTGGCCTTGAAATCGGCCCCCTTTTCCTTGGCCATCAGCGAGGGGTTGGTGGTTACCCCGCTGAGGATGCCCAGGCGCGCGGCCTGGCGGATCTGTTCGACGTTGGCGGTATCGAGGTATAGCTCCATCGCGGTAACCTCCTTCTTTGAGAGAATGTCACGGCGAAGGTATTGTAGCATAGGTGGGTGGAAATTGCGAGTGAGCGAACCCGCGGGTTCGCTCACTCGCTTTCTCGCCGCTTTGCTACCTCGCCTTCTCGCCCTACCTTTCCACCAGCGGCAGGAACACCCGGTAGGTCGTGGCGCTCCCGCCAAAGGTGGCCGTGGCTGCCTTGTCGGCGTCCATGGTCACCTCGCAGGTGGGATCGGTGCCGCCGCAGGCGCCGCCCCACCCGGAGAAGGTCGAGCCGGCCGCGGCCTGGGCGGTGAGCACGACGACGCTGTTCTCCCCGTAGCTGGCGCTGCAGGCCGTGCCCCCGTCGCCGCAGGCGATCCCCGGCGGCACGCTGGACACGCTGCCCGCCCCATCGCCGGCCAGGATCACGCTCAAGGTGTGGAAGGCGGCCGCCGTGTCAAAGGTCGCCGTGGCCGTATAGGCCTGGTCCAGTGTCAGGTGGCAGATGGGGCTGCTGCCGTAGGCGGCGCAGGCGCCGCCCCACCCGGCAAAGATGGCGCCGGCGTCGGGGGTGGCGGTGATGCTGACGGCCGTCATCCCCTCCAGGGTCTCGGAGCACGGCGAGGTGCCGGTGGCGCAGTTGCTGCCGGGCGGCACCAGGAGGGTGCTGCCGGTGGCGCTCCCGCCGATGACGATGACCAGCTCCACGGGGGCCTGGATCTCGACGGCGCCGATGTCGCAGCGCACCAGGCCGTTGCCGTTGCCGTCGGCCGGCCGCGTGCGCCCCCGCTGGTCCAGGGTGAGCGGCGCGCCGTAGGTGTCGTAGCAGGTCACGTCCCCGTTCTCCAGGGCCGGGCTGCCCCCCAGGATCAGGTGCGTCAGGGTGGGGCCGCCGTTGTCGGCCAGGTTGCCGATCTTGGGGTCGAGACCGGTGATATTGTGCCCGGTGGAGCCGCCGATCGTGCAGCCGGCGGTGCTCTCGATCAGGTTCCAATCGAGCGACTCGATGGTGTTGGAGCAGTCGGGGCCGCTGACGGCCTCGTTGTTGCCCAGGAGGGTGTGGACGAAGTAGAAGGTGCCCTCGTCGTAGACGCCGCCGCCGCGGCCGGCGGTGCCGTTGGGGATGCCGCTGCCCGCCGCGCCGTTGGCCGTGTTGCCGGCCACGGTGACGCTGCTCAGGCGGAAGGTGCCGCTGGGGCCGCTGTAGATGCCGCCGCCGAAGCCGGCGTTGCCGCCGGCGCCCGGGATCCCGTTGGCGTCCTGGCCCGTGCCGCCGCTGCCGCCGCTGCCCCCGAAACTGGCCGCGTTGCCGCTGACGGTGCTGTTCGAGAGTGTCGCGTTAGCGTACTCGCTGCTGATCCCGCCGCCGGTGCCGCCGGTGCCGCCATCGCCGCCGTCGCCGCCGGTGCCCCCGTCCGCATAGGCGTCGCTGCCGCTGGCCCCGCCCGTGCCGCCGTTGCGGCCGGCGCGGGCGTTGTTGTTGGCGATCGTGCTTCCCTGGATCAGCAGCGCGGCTTGGAGTTCGAGAGTGCCGCCTGCCAACCCGGGCGGGATGTTGTAGATGCCGCCGCCGCCTCCGCCGTCGCCGCCGTCGCCGCCATCGCCGCCGTCGCCGTTGGGTCCGCGAAGGCCGTTATAGCAGGGCGGGACCTCGAATCCTTGCCCCGGCACGCCCGGGTTGCCGCCGTTGCCGCCGACCCCGCCGGCCTGGCCGAGGCCGGCCGTGTTGTAGCGGATCGTGCTGTCCTGGACCTCGGCGCTCCCCGGCACGTTATAGATCCCCCCGCCGCCTCCGCCGTCGCCGCCGCTCCCGCCGCCTCCGCCGTTGCCGCCGCCCCCGGAGCTGCCGCCGTCACAGGCCGGGTTGAACTCGGTTCCCGATCCACCGTTGCCTCCGTTCCCGCCGTCGCCGCCGGCCCCTCCGATCCCGGCGTAGAAGCCGGATGTGTTGTACTCCACCCGGCTCTCGGACATGGTCAGCGTGCCGCGGTTGTAGATACCCTTGCCGCGGCCGCTGCTGCCGCCGCCGCCCCCGGCGCCCCCGTTGCCCCCCGTGCCGCCGGCGCCGGCCCGCGTCACCCCTACCTGGTCGGCACCGTGCCCTCCCCGGCCTCCGGCCCCGCCGCTCCCGCCGGCCCCGCCGCCGCTGCCCACGTTCTGGGCGATGAGGCACCCGTCCAGCGTGGCTGCCGCCCCGGAAGCGTTGGCCAGGCCGCTGCCGGCCCCGCCGCTCCCGCCGGCCCCGCCGCGGCCGCCGCTTCCCCCGGCAGTCCCGCTCCGCAGGTCATAGTTGCCGCCGATCCCCGCCGCGCCTGGGCCCCCTGTGCCGCCGTTGCCGCCGGCCCCGCCGTTGCCTGCCTGGTTGACACCGACGATGGTGTCTTTTATGTCCAAGGTGCCGGCGTTGTAGATGCCGCCGCCGTGTCCGCCTCGCCCGCCGGCCCCGCCGTTGCCCCCGGTGCCGCCGGCATTGGGCTGGACGCCGGCCGCGCCGGCGGCTCCGTTCCCACCACGCCCGCCGTTGCCGGCCCGGTTCCCGCCCACGGTGCAGTCCTCCAGTATTAGCGTGCCGGCGTTGTAGATGCCGCCACCGTCGGCACCGGGCTGCCCGGCGCCGCCGGCCTGCCCGGGATTGCTGCCGTTGGCGCCGGCCGCCCCGTCGGGCGCCGAACCGTTGCGGATCGTCAGCGCCCGCAGGTAGGCGCTGCCGCTCACCACGTGCAGGACGCGGTCCAATGCCCCGCCGTCGATGACGCTCGTTTCCCGGGAGTAGCCGATGAGCTGGACGCTGCCGGTGATGTCCAGGTCGCCGGTGGCGTTGCCGTCCTCGTTGGCCCCGGTTCTCGTCAGCTCAAAGGTGGCCGCCGGCAGCAGGATGATGTCCGTGCCGCTGCCGGCCGGGCAGCCGCCAAAGGCGCTGTCGGTGTTGGCGGCCTGGATGGCCTCGCGCAGCGAGCAGCCGCTGCCGCCGCCGAACTCGTCGCTGGTTGTGGTCACCGTGATTGTCGCCCCCGGCGCCGGCGCCGCCGCGGCCGGCAGGCCGGCCAGGAGCAGGCCCAGCGTCGCCAGGATGCCCAGGAACCATAGTCGCTTGGTCATAAAGGTAAACCTCCTTTTGATCGTTCTGGTGTGCGGTCTGTGCCCGGCCGATAGGCGCGCACGAGCGCCCGCCATTCTTTGCGGAGCAGGGCCGCGGCCCCGTTATCGCCTCGGCGATAAACTATGGGCGAGGAACCGTTTGTGGAGATACGGCTCCTCGCCCTATCGCCCCGTCGGCTATCGTTTTTTTTCGCCGGGTCGCTATGGGAACACAAACTTGGTCATGTAGCTGTACTCTCCGCCCCAGTCCACTACGTAGACGTTGCCTGCGCTGTCCACCACAATGGCGTCGGCGAACTTGAAGACGCCCTCGGCGCGCGGGCCGTCGTCGTTGGTGTTGGTGCCCCAGGTGCCCAGTTGCTTGCCCTGCGGGCTCAACTTCAGGACGCCCTGGTTCCAGGTGCCGACGTAAAAGTTGCCGTCGGCGTCCATCGCCAGGCTGCTCGGCGTCGCGCCGGAGAGCGCATCTTTGCCGACCTGCCCCAGGAACTCGCCCTCCGGGCTGAAGGAGAGGATCTGGTCGCTCATGAACCCGACCAGGTAGAGGTTGCCGTCCGGGCCGCAGGCCATGCCTTTGGTGTTGAAAAAGTCCTCGTACTCGCTGATGCTCCACTGGCGCAGGTAGGTGCCCTCCAGGTCAAAGACCTGCACCCGCTCGTAGTCGTCGCCGTTGGCGTCCTCGTTGTTGTCCACGACATAGACCTCGTCGTTGCAGATCACCAGGTAGTCGGGGCTATAGTCGCCGAACTGCCCGTCGCCGGTGCCCTTGGACCCCCAGGAGCGCATGTGCTCCCCTTCGGGGGTGTACACGTTGATCGGGTAGTCGTCGCTGCCCCAATCGGCGATGTAGAGGTTGCCGTCGGGGCCGATATCGATGTCGGATGTGACAAACAGGTAGTCATAGTCCTGCACGGTGTTCAGGATCTCGCCGTCGGGCGAGACGACATGGAAGCGGGCCAGGGAATCGACAAAGTAGATGTTGCCATCGTGCCCGATGGCCAGGCCGGCCCCGGCGTAGAACAGGTCGCCCGGCTGGCGGGAGATCCGCCAGACGAAACCTTTCGGCGGTTTGCCGCCCAGCGGGGTGGGCTGCACGACGACGGTGGGTCCGGGCGTCCCCCCGGGCTTCTGGGTGGGAACGGGCCCTTCCGCATAGCCCACCAACTCGACGGCGTCGATCTCGTTCCAGCCCAGCCCGAGCAACGATTGGTCGATGGTGATGCGCAAGCCGCCGGCCAGGTAGTCGGTCTGCGGCACGTCGATGGTCAGGATGTAGGGGCAGTCTTCTTCCTCGGCCTCCCCCGTGTAGATCTCGTGGTAGCTCGCCGTCAGGTCGATGAGCTCCACCTTGATCACCTGGTTGGGGTTGTAGGTCTGGTAGATGTTGATCTGGGTCACGTACACCGGGTAGTCGTAGGTCAGCTCGATCCAATCGCGGGAATCCGAGCCGCTGGACGCCCAGGCATTGGGGTCATCTCCGCAGTCGGAGACGTTCGGGGCGCCGGTCGCCTGGATGGCGGCCCAGGAAGGGTCGCCGTACTCGGAGCTGGCCGCCGCGCCGCTGGCCCACTGGCGGACCTCGCTCATCCCGCCCCCGCCGACCTGCGTGGGGCGCGGGGTGGCCTGCGGGATCTCGGTCGCCATGGCGGGGGCGAAGAAGGTGATCGTGCCCAGCACGGCCTCTACCGCTTTGCTAAAGTCGGGCCATTTCTCGGCGGTGGACATGGCGATCAAGATAAAGCTCTGCGTCTCGGTCGGCTTGGCGACGACGATGCGGCCGGTCATCGCCACCCCATCTTCGGTCCCAGAGATGTCTATGTTCATGGCGGGAACACCGGCCACAACGATCGGCTTGGGCTCGGACGCGGTGATGTCGGAGCCGGCCATCTCTTGGGTGATCGCTTCCATGATGTCTTGGACCGTTGCGCCTTCTCCGACCAGTCCGCCGGCATCGGCTCCGCCGGCTATGATCATCAGGGGGCCTGTTGTGTCGTCGGCGCCGGGGGCGGAGATATAGACCATCGCTCCAAACGGCATGACCTCGTAGCCCTTGGGCGGACGGTAGGCAAAGCCGCCCTCCGCGCTCCGCTGTTCCGGGTCCATGGCGACGGCAGGCGTGTTGGTCGGCGGGAGGGGGGTGTTGGTGGGAGGAACCGGTGTCTTGGTCGGCGGCACGGGCGTTGCCGTGGGCGCGGGCGTGCCGCCGCACGCCGCGACCGCCAGTGTCAACACCAGCAGCGCGGCGACGAGCATAGTCTGTATTCGCTTGGACATCTCATTCTCCTTTTGCGCTTTGGGTGGTGCTTTTCGTTGGCCAGAGGGGTATAGTTAGGGGGCAATACCTCCTTTTTCAAGACCGGATCTCTCTACGGGATCGTTACTATGTACGCCCGATGCGGTCAGATGTTCCCAGCCTATCCTCACTTTCCAAGCGGGCGGCGATCCCGCCGGTGTGGAACCGCCGAGCCAGGTGTAGTCTGTCGCCATGCCCGCTTCGCGCGCATATTTTTCCATGGCCAGGCCGGCGATTTCGGCTGCCGGGTGCGGTGTCCGGGTCCCGTCCGGCAAGACCTCCAGGAGGCCGGATGGCCTTTTCCCGCGGCGATTACGGGGCGACCCTGCACGACTTCGAGCAGGCCCTGCACGTTGCCCATGCCCTCGGCGATCGGCGTGGCAAGGGATTGGTGCTGATCCACCTATCGAGCAAAAGTGGGTGTCCCGGCACGGGTCGTCGTCCCTCCCCTGGTTAGACTATGCAGGCAGAGATCGATGACACTACCGGGGCAGCGGCAGCGCTGCCCCGGCTTGTCCTTTTCCTTCCTTAATCCGCATTATGTACCCCGCAGCCGCGGGTCCAGCGCGTCCCGCAGCCCGTCGCCCAGGAAATTGAAGGCGAACATAGTGATGGAGAGGGCCAAGGCCGGGAGCACCGCCTGGTGTGGATAGCTGCGGATGGCCTGCGCGCCGTCCGAGATCATCGAGCCCCAACTGGGGGTGGGCGCATTGACCCCCAGCCCGATGAAGCTCAGAAACGCCTCGGTGCTGATATAGCCCGGGATGGCCAACGTCACGCTGATGACCAGCGGGCCCAGGATGTTGGGGAGCACGTGGCGGAAGATGATCCGCCAGTTGCTCGATCCGACGGCCCGCGCCGCCAGGACGAACTCTTGCTCGCGCAAGGACAGCACCTGGCCGCGGGCCAGCCGCGCCGTGCCCATCCAGGCGGTCAGGCCGATGCCGATAAAGATAAAGAGCATCCCGCCGAAGCGTTTGTCGATCGAGTTCAAGATATAGCGGAAACTGCCCGGCTCGCCCACGGCAAAGGACGAGCGGAAGAAAGCCATCATCAGGATGATCAGCAGCATCGTGGGGAAAGCATACATCAGGTCCACGAAGCGCATCATGATGTTGTCCACCGCCTTGCCGAAGAAGCCCGAAATTAGCCCGTACACCGTGCCGATGAGCAGCGCTACGATCGGCCCCACGAAGGCTACGGCCAGCGAGATCTGGGCCCCGTAGATCAGCCGGCTGAGGATGTCGCGCCCCACATAGTCGGCGCCCAACGGAAAATCGCCGCTGACCTTGGCATAGGGCTGCATCATAGGAAAGACGCTCAGCGCCCACTGCGGCACCGCGTTCGTCTGTGTGCGGTCCTGCACGGCATAGTGGTAGGGGGCGATGAACCGGGCAAAGACGGCGCTCAGGATGAGGAGGATGATAAGCACGCCGCCGATGAGCGACGCGCGGTTCCGCGACAGCCGGTACGCAGCATCGGCCCACAGGCTGCCGCTCTTGCGCCGCTTCGTTGTCAGGTCCGGCTTTTCAGCAGTCGCCATCGTTCCACCTCATTCGTAGCGGATGCGCGGGTCGAGCCACGCGTAGGTGATGTCCACGAGCAAGTTTGCGAACAGGAGAAATATGCCGTAGAGCAGTGTCGTGCCCATGATCACCGGGTAGTCGCGGTTGGTGATGCTGGTGATAAAGTACTTGCCCAGCCCGGGGATGCCAAAGATCTGCTCGGCTACAAAGGTGCCGGTGACGATAGCCGCGAACATCGGCCCCAAGATCGTCACGACCGGGATGAGTGCGTTGCGCAGGGCGTGGCGCACCACGACGAGCCGCTCGGCCAGCCCCTTGGCCCGCGCCGTGCGGATATAGTCCTCGCGAATGACCTGCAGCAGGCTGGCCCGCGTCAGGCGGGCGATGATCGCCGAGTTGACCAGCCCCAGGGCTACCGTGGGCATGATAGCGTGGCGCCAAAAGTTCCAGCCCAGGTCACGAGGGATGAAGAGCAGGAAGTAGGGCGGTTTCGCTCCCCACCCGGTCGGCGGCAGCCACTTCAGTGCTACCCCGAATATCCACACGAGGATCGGGCCCATAGCAATGACGGGCACCGAAACTCCGAAGATGGCAACGCTCATTCCGAGATAGTCCCACAGGGTGTTCTGCCGGAGGGCGGCGATGACGCCCAGCGGCATGCCGATGCTGACGGCCATCAGGATGGCCAGCACGCCCAGTTGGAAGGAAACGGGCAACTGGTCGCGGATGATGTCGTTCACCGTCCGGCTGCGGGAAGAGAAGGAAGGACCAAAGTTCATCCAGCGGAAGTAGTAGTCCTCCCCCAGCTTGAGGTTAAAGAGGTAGCTCTCGGTGAGCGAGGTCATCGGCTTGTTCGTGATCCGAGGGACCAGGACATCGTACAGGTACAACACGTATTGCTTCCAGAGCGGATCGTCGAGTCGGTACCGCTCGTTCAGGTTTTTCATGATCTCCGGCGGCAGCGTCTTTTCCTTGTCAAAGGGGCCGCCGGGGACGGCGTGCATCAGCCCAAAGGTGATGACGGAGAGAAAGAACAGGACAACCAACATCCACAGGAAACGCCGGGCAATGTAACGACCCATAGGGCTACCTCCCTGGGGAGGGGGCGGGGCCCCCCGGGGCCCCGCCCCGCGGTGGATCTGCGACTAGGGCTTCAGGCTCCACTTCTCGAGAGCCTCGTGGCCGGATACGGAGAAGGTGCGGTTCACGTAGGGCTTGGTCACGCTGTTGCGGCTGTAGAAGTAGATCGGGATGATCGCCGCGTCTTCCCAGCACAGGATCTGCTCGGCCTGGGCGTACATGTCCTGGCGCTTGGCCGGGTCCGTCTCGGTCTGGGCCTGCTTGAGGAGCTGCTCGAAGGTGGCGTTCGTCCACATCAGGCCGCCGTCGGAGACGCCGTCGCCGTTGTCATCGGTGTTGGCGGAGCCGCCCACGTGCATGACCTCAAAGGTCCAGTTGTTGGCGTCGGGGTAGTCCAGGCACCAGCCCATGCGCCAGACCGGCGGAGCGTCGGCGCCCTTGACCGTCTTCAGGTAGACCTTCCACTCCTGGTTGGTCACCGTGATCTTGATGCCCAGGGTCTCCTGCCACATCGCGGCGATGGCTTCGGCGATGCGCTTGTGGCCTTCCGAGGTGTTGTACATCAGGATGACCTCGGGGATCTGGTCTACGGAGGTGTAGCCCATCTCGGTCATGTAGGCCTGCAGCTCTTCCTTGGCCTTGGCGGCGTCGCTCTTGGCGCCCAGGTCGGGGTACTTGTCGATCGTCGGGCAGGCCGAGCTACCGGGGTTGCAGAACCACTGCGCCGGGATCTGGCCGCCCTTGAGGACGTTATCGATCAGCCCCTGGCGGTCGACGGCCATAGAGAGGGCGCGGCGCATGTGGATGTTGTCCACCGGCGGCTTGGTGGTGTTGAAGCCGTAGTAGTAGGTGCAGCCGACGGGGGCAACGACCAGTTCCTTGGACAGGACCGGGTCGGTCTTGACGCGCTCCAGGTCGGGCGAGGGCACGCCGGTGGCATCCAGGTTGCCGGCCTCATACTCGGCGAAGGCCGCCGATTCGTCCAGCATCACCCAGCGGATCTCGTCGATCTGCGCCACGGGCACGCTGTCCAGGCCGGGCCAGAAGGGGTTCTTGACGATGGTGAGGGTCGAGTCGTGGATCCACTCCTTCAACACGTAGGGGCCGTACGACTGGTTGAAGCCGGGCTCCGTCCAGCGGTCGCCGCGGGCCTCGGTGCAGTCGTCGCCCTCGATCACCCAGCGCGGCACGGCGTGCGCCGTCCACAGGCCGATGATGTTGACATTGTAGACGGCGGGATCGACAAAGGTCACTTCCAGGGTGGTTTCGTCGAGGGCCTTGACCCCCACGGTGCTGGTGTCGGTGACGGCCCCGGTGTTGTAGTCGTTCCAGCCTTGGATGACGCCGAGCACGTAGGCGTAGTCGGAAGCGGTCTCCGGGGCGCCGGCGCGCAGGATGCCGTACTCAAAGTCGTAGGCCGTGACGGTGCGGACGTTGCCCTCGCAGTCCTTGACCTGCTCGACCTCCTTGCCGTTCCAGCGCACCCAGGGGACGCCCGGATGGATCTTGAAGGTGTAGGTCCGGCCGTCTGCGGAGACGGTCCACGAATCGGCCATGCCGGGCTGGATCAACAGGGTTTCCTCGTGCAGGCGGGTCAGCCCGACGGTCAGCTCGTCCACGACCTGGACCGAGGAGGTGTCGGTAGCGAGGTTCGGGTCAAGCGTCGGGACGTCGCCCGGCCCAAAGTTCAGGTTCAGGACGTTGGGGCGGGTCGGCTTCTCGGTCGGCTTGACCTCGGGCGGGACGGTCACGTAGACGACCTGAGGGGTGCCTTCCTTGATGACGGTGACCTGGACCGGGGCCACGGGGCCCTGGGTCTCGGTCGGGCCGCAGGCGGTCAGCGCGATGCTGGCCAGCAGCAGCACAGAGATGATCAGGGACAGTTTCTTGAACATCTTGCTCCTCCTAAAGAGTCTTCTGTACACCGACAGACGGGGAACTCCAGGTTGCTTGCGCATCACCTCCTTGTGGTCCATGTTCGTTGGCGACCTAATCGCCGGATTGTCACCGTGGTGGGCGTGTGGCCCCCAGGGTGGAGAGTATCAAGTAGCAGGTGGCCGCTCTCGCGGTTCTATCCGTGGCCCCAATCCGTCTATTAGCCCCCGATTGTCTCCGGATGGCACGATACCCAGTGTCCCGGCTTGACCTCGTGGTACTCCGGTTCCACCTCTTTGCACATCGGCTTGGCTATCGGGCAGCGGGTGCTAAAGTGGCAGCCCGGGGGTGGGTGGGCCGGGCTGGGGATGTCGCCCTCCAGGATGATGCGCTTGCGCTTCTCTTCCACATCCGGGTCGGGCACCGGGACGGCCGACATCAGCGCCTTGGTATAAGGGTGCAACGGGTTGGTATAGATCTCGTCTCGGTCGGCCAGCTCGACGATCTTGCCCAGGTACATCACCGCCATGCGGTCGCTGATGTGTCGGACCATCGACAGGTCGTGGGCGATAAAGAGGTAGGTTAGCCCCAGACGTTCTTGCAGCTCCTCCAGCAGATTGACCACCTGGGCCTGGATGGAGACATCCAGAGAGGAGATGGGCTCGTCGCAGACGATCAGGTCGGGGTTGAGGGCCAGGGCGCGGGCGATGCCGATGCGCTGGCGCTGGCCGCCGGAGAACTCGTGCGGGAAGCGGTTGATAAAGTAGGGGTTCAGGCCGACGATCTGCAACAGCTCCTGGATGCGCTCGGCCTTTTCCTTCCCGGTGGCAATGCCGTGGACTTCCAGCGGCTCGCCGACGATGCCGCCAACCGTCATGCGCGGGTTCAGCGAGGCGTAGGGGTCCTGGAAGATGATCTGCATGCGCCGGCGCATGTGCCGCAGGGCGCTGCCCCGCAGGCGGGTCAACTCCACATCCTCGAAAAAGACCTGGCCGGCAGTGGGCTCGTACAGGCGCATCACGGTGCGCCCGGTCGTCGTCTTGCCGCAGCCGGTCTCGCCGACCAGCCCGAGGGTTTCGCCCCGGTAGACGTCGAAGCTGACATCGTCGACGGCCTTGACGTCGCCGATGTGCCGCTGGATGAGAAAGCCACGTGTGATCGGGAAGTACTTTTTCAGGTGTTGCACCCGGATCAGCGGTTTCTGCGCAGTCGCCATGGTCTTATCTCTCCGCAACGAATTGCCAGCGCCAGCAGGCCACGGTGTGGTTGTCCCCGTCGCACTTTTCCAGCGGGGGGACGGCCTCCTGGCATTGATCGACGACATAGGGGCAGCGGGGCGCAAAGGGGCAGCCCGTGGGCATGTCGATCAGGTCGGGCGGCGCTCCGGGGATGGAGATGAGCTTGGTGCCCGGGGCCTCGTCCAGGCGGGGGAGGGACCCGAGGAGTCCGATGGTGTAGGGATGGCGGGTGCGCTTATAGATTTCCTTGATCGGCCCGCGCTCGATGATCAGGCCGGCGTACATCACGTTGACCGTCTTGGCCAGGCCGGCCACCACCCCCAGGTCGTGGGTGATCCACATCACCGCCATCCCCAGCTTCTCCTGCAGCTCCCGGACCAGGTCGACGATCTGCGCCTGGATGGTCACGTCCAGCGAGGTGGTCGGCTCGTCGGCGATCAGCAGCTTGGGGTTGCAAGACAGCCCCATGGCAATCATCGCCCGCTGACGCATCCCGCCGGAGAACTGGTGGGGATAGTCGTCCACCCGCGTCTTGGCCTCGGGGATGTTGACCAGGGTCAGCAGTTCGATTGTCCGCTCCCGGGCCTGCTTGTTATTCATCCCTTGATGCAGCTTCAGGGCCTCCATGATCTGAAACCCGATCGTGTAGACCGGGTTGAAGGAGGTCATGGGGTCCTGGAAGACCATGGCGATATCTGCGCCGCGGATGTGGCGCATCTCGCTTTCGGGGAGGGAGAGCAGCTCGCGGCCGTCAAAGATGACCTCGCCATCGGTGATCTTGCCCGGCGGGCTGGGGATGAGGCGCATGATGGAGAGGGCGTGGACGCTCTTGCCGCAGCCGCTCTCGCCGACCACTCCCAGGGCTTCGCCCTCCTCCATGGCATAGCTGATCCCGTTGACGGCGTGGACGACCCCATCCTGGGTGTAGAAGCGAGTTTTCAGGTTCTTGACCTGCATCAAGGGTCCCATAGCACTTCTCACTCCTGCTTTCGGTGATTAGAGCCAATCGCCAGGCGCATTTTGAATGCAGATAGTATACTGCCGAGTGCCATGAATGTCAAATTGTCGGCCAGCGCACCCAATGTATACGAACGCCGCGGCGCTGTCAAGCAACATTTGTTGTGTTCCTGGAGGGTCACTTCTCTGCCTCGGGGATATCGCCCATCGCACCCCGTTCGAGGATATAGACCTCGGTATCGCCCTCGCCGGAGGGGTGGACGATGATCTGGTAGCAGGAGACGCTGCTGATCACGTGCAGGCAGCGCTCGGCCACCCAGGCTTTGCCAAAACGCCTCCCCGTGCGCCACTCGAAGGTGATGGCGGCGTGCAGCGGCCAGTTCGCCTTGCTGTAATAGTCCAGAACCCGGCCTTCCGAGTCGGGGGTGCGGTAGAACCACTCGTAGCAGTAGACGGCCGGCGCCGGCATCAGGCAGACCTCTCCCTCGGCGTAGCGGACCAGGGTGGCGTTGGGGTAACGCGGCGGCTTCATCCACCACTGCCCCAGGAAGCTCTGGGGGGCGCCCAGGATCACCGCGATCAGGCAGCCAAAGGCGCCGGCCAGCACCAGAAAGATGGCGGCCCGCGAAAGGCAGTTCTGCCAGCGGCGCAGGGCCATCTTCCGCGGGCTGGGCTTGGCGCGTTGCACATAGCTGGCGACGGCTTCTTCCGAGGGCAGGTTGCTCAATAGTTTACCTCCCGGCTCAGGACAAAGAGCCCGAGCAGGCTGGCGCGGCCGGCCTGCTCCAGCTTCCGTGGATCGATCGTCTCCACCCGGTCCTCCGGGGTATGCGCGTTCATGTCCGATCCATCCCAGGAGACATAGATGCTCAGGGCCGAGCGCCCGCCAAAGCTCCGCCCGGCGGAAGGCAGCCCGTAATGGGGGTCCCGCCCGCGCGTGGTCGTGGCGACGCCCATCCGGCCGGCCGCCTCCTGCCACAGCTGCACCAGCCGGAAGCTGCTGCCCTGGCCCAGCGCCAGCCCGGAACCGCTCCCTGCCCCCAGGCCGCTCAGCTCGATTACCGCCTCGACGGTCAGCAAATTGAACCCGGCCTTGGCCCCCATGATGTTGGCTACGCTGAACTCTTCGGTGCGCTCCCCGCCGGCCCAGGCGACAAAGACCACCGTCTTGTCCGGGCGGAAGGGGCTCGCTTGCAGCGCGCGGGCCATCTCCAGCATCGTCGCCACCCCGCTGGCGTTGTCGTTGGCCCCAGGGTAGAGGGTGCCGTCGGGCCCCGTGCCCAGGCCGTCGTAATAGGCGCTGACGATGATCACCTGGTTGTCCAGGGCCTTGCCCTTGGAACCCATTTGGGCGCCGGCGCCGGGGATGAACCCGGCCACGTTATAATAGACCTCGTCCAGCCGTTCCTCGATCAAGGCCGCGAGCCGCACCGGCGCGCCGGGCGCGGTCTGGGCGGCCTCGCCCGGACCCAGGGCCGCCGCCTGGCGGTCCAGCTCGGCCAGGCTGCTCCCGGCCGAGGCCAGGAGGCGGTCGGCGGCGGCCGGGGTGATGAGCAGGACCGGCCGCCACCTGCTGGGGAAGTAGCCCTGCCAGGGGTAGAGGTACTTTTCTCTCATCGCCGCGGGATCATCGCTGACCAGCAGCACGCCGGCCGCCGCGGAGAGCCCCAGCCTGCCGATGTCGCGCTCCCGCAGCAGGACCACCCGCCCGCGGAGATCGCGGTTCGCCAGCAGGTAGGGATCGCCGCCCGTCCCGGGATCCGGCCCCAGGGCCAAGCCGACGATTGCCCCTTCCCCCGTCCCCGAGCTTCCCGCGAAGCAATATTCGACGAAATCCTGGCGGTAGACCAGCGCCTCGGCCACGGCCCCCTGGTTGTCCAGGATCTCTAGTTGGGGCATGGCGGCCAGGTGGGGCCGCGGGTGGGCCCACTCCTGGATGTAGCCGTCCCGCAGCCCGGCCGGCTGCAGCCCGATCTCGCGCATGCGCGCGGCGATATACTCCGCGGCGGCCTGTGCCCCGGGTGTCCCGCTCTCCCGCCCGCCGAACTCGGGCGCCGCCAGCGCGGCGATATCGGCCATGGCTCGCTGGGCGTCGAACTCGTGGGCCGCCGGCTGGTAGACCGCCAGGGGGGCCGCCCCGCGCAGCGCCCAGGACAGCCCAAGGACGACGACGGCCAGGGCCGCCAGCGTATAGCGGTTCACCAGCCGGCTCAGGTTGGCCCGGGTGCTCTCCAGGAACCGCCGCAGCCCTTCGCCAAAGAGGTTGAAGGCGACGATGGCCAGGAAAAAGGCCAGCCCGGGGTACCAGGCCATCCACGGATAGGAGCGCCACCAGACGCGGACGTTGGCCAGCATGGCGCTCCACTCCGGCACGTCGGAAAAGACCGAGATCTGTTCGTTGGCCAGCTCGACCTTGAACCCGCCGCCCAGGAAGGTGTTGAGATAGCCCAGCTCGGACAGCAACAGCAGCGTGCCGCCCATCTCCAGCGCGGCCATCACCAGCAGCGGCGCCACCAGGTGGGGCAGGATGTGGCGCACCAGGATCTGTCCCGTCCGGGCGCCCACCGCACGGGCCGCCTCGATGAATAGCTGCGGCTTGATGGCGATCACCTGGGCGCGGACGAACTGCGCCACCTCGCTCCAGCCGACGATGCACAGGGCGATGATAAAGACGCTCATGCCCTGCTGGATGCCCAGGGCCTGGATGAGCAGCATGGCCAGCAGCGTCGCCGGGAAGGCCGCCCACACGCCCACCGCCCCGTTGATCAGGCGGTCGAGCCAACTGCCCTGCCACCACCCGGCCAGCAGCCCCAGCACCACCCCGGCCAGCACCCGGGCCAGCATGGCGAAAAAGGCCAGGGTCAGCGTCTGCCGGCCGCCCCAGAGCACCAGGGCCTGGATGTCGCGCCCGATATGATCGCTGCCCCAGGGGAAGGTGGCGGAGGGCTTGAACGGCGGGGACGCGATCTGCCCCTCGATCATCCGGATGCCGCTGATGGCGTAGGGGTTGGCCGGAGTCAGGCGGTTGCCAAAGGCCGCCAGGAGCACCAACGCCACCACCAGGACGGCGCCGGCCAGGAAAGCCGGGTTGCCCGCGATGTGCCGAGCGAGCCAGCGCAATGGGCGAAGACGCCTGGACGCCAGCCCGATATCCGGTTCGCCCGCCCGCAGGCCGGCCGGCAACGGTGGCAAGTGCGCCTTCCGCTTGCGGAGGGGCCGCTGCAGATCTTCCCACCACTCGCCAAGGGCGTCTGCCGTATCGCGCAGCCGCTCCCGCCAGCCTCGGCGTTCCTGCAGCGGCTGCTCCCGGTCCCCGTTGCGCAGGCGTGGATCCAGCAGCGGGTAGAGCAGCTCCAAGACGCGGTTGACCACCAGGAAGAAGAGCCCCAGCGATAGGGTCAGGTCGGTCACCAACGTGTCCTGGCCCAGGGAGATGGCCTCCAACAGCGTGTAGCCGACGCCCGGCCAGTTGAAGAACGATTCGACCACCGGCAGGCTGGCCAGCGAGAAGCGCAGGGAGGTGCCCAGGGTGGTCAGGATGGGGATCAGGATGTTGCGCAGAGCATGGCGGTTGCGCACCACCGCGGGGGCCAGTCCCTTGGCCCGGGCGGTGCGCACATAGTCCTGGTCCAACTGCTCGGTCATGGCGACATAGGTCACCTGGGCCACCTGCGCCAGGGGCCGGGCCGCCAGCACGATGGCCGGCATCACCATGTGGGCGTCCCAGCCGAAGCCGGCCGCCGGCAGTACGGCCGCGTTGAACGTCCTGTGTACCCAGATGTTGATCACCCACAGGAGCATCGCCAGGAGGAAGCTGGGGGTCGACATGCCCAGGATCGAGAGCAGGACCGCGTAAGTCCCTCCCCCCTTGCGCCGGTTCAGGGCCGCGGCGATGCCCAGCGGCACGCCAAGCACTGCGGCGATGCCCAGGGAGAGCAGGAGCAGGCCGGCGCTGCGGCCCAGGACGGTCAGCACCAGCGTCGGTGCGGCCACGGCCTGCTTGTGCCAGTAGTAGGCGGCGGGGTGGTTCACCAGGTAATCGCCGGCCCAGCGCACCGTGTCCCCAATGGCGCTCCACACCTCGGACGGCAGCCCCCGGCGGCCCCGCTCGGCCATGGTCAGGCCAAAGGAGGTCAGGAGGATGATGGCCAGCAGCGTGAGCGCGATACTGCCGAGGCGTTGACCGGTGCGCTGGGCAATGCGACGAAGCATGCGTTTCCACCAGCGTTTTCTAGAAGTCGTCTCATAAACCGCAAAGGCTCAAAGACACCAAGGTTCTTTGGATATGCCTTTGCCGCTTTTCTTTGGGCCTCCGTGCCTTTGTGGTAATCATGAGATGGGTTCTAATGATTCGTTGGAGCATAGCATAAAGACGCGAGCATGTCATCCGCCAAAAGGCGGAAGTGAGATTCGAAATCGAACTTTCCCTTTCACATCGTAATCGTCGAGACATTCGAAGAAGCCAAAGACGGCGTCGTCGTTCACATAGTCCCAGGAGCGGCCGATGAACACGGCCGCCGCCGCCGCCCCCGGCCGCAGCCCGACGACATCGGTCAGGTAGATGGCGAACATCACCGCCAGGATGGTGCTGGTCATGCTGAAGCCGAGGTCGCCGCTGCCGTAGAGCAGCTTGGTCAGCCTGGGCAGGCGCTCGCGGTCGTCGGGCATGCCTCCTCCAGGTGCGCCGCCCGCTGGGCAGCGCGGGGAGTGTCATAGCACAGTTGCGAAAAAATGACAAAGGCCGGCCACGGGGTTGGCCAAGCCCAGGAACGGCAGTAGGCCGACAGCCGGGTTCAGAACGCCCACAGCAGCGCCATCCCGGCGCAGACCGCGGTGATGAGCATGGCGACGGCAAAGGTCACCGGGATCACCCGCCCCTCCTCGCCGATGCGGTCGATGGCCGCGGCGGCGTTCTGCAGCTTGGCCGGGGAGATGACGCTGGCCAGGCCGCCGCCGATGCCGCTGGCGGCGGCGATGAGCAGGCCGGCCGCGCCGATCCGTTCGGCCGTGGACAGGTGCAGCGCCGTCAGCATGGCGATGGCCGAGGTCTCCGAGCCGCTGATGAACCCGCCGAGCAGCCCCAGGAAGGGTGCCACCAGGGGATAGAGGCGGCCAAAGGCGGCGGCCGCGGCCCCGGCCACGACCTGCACCATGTTCCGCCCCGGGTCGGCCAGTTGCCAATCCAGGCCCTTGCCGCTGTGGTTGATGACAAAGGCGATGGCGAAAAAGACCGCCGCGGCCAGCACCGGGCGCGGGGCGCGCTTCAGCCACCTGGATAGGGTGCGCTTGAGCTGCGCCCGGCTCGGACGCAGCAGCGGCAGGGCCAGCAGCGTGCTCACCAGGATCCAGAAGTAGGCCTGCCACAGGAGGCGCACCTTCTCCGGGGCCCCGGGGATGATCTCCAGCGGCATCGCCAGGTCGGTGAAGGTCAGCTTGAAGAAGGGCAGAAAGGGCACGTTGACCAGCAGCGAGAAGGCGCTCAACAGGATCCACGGCGAGAGGGCCGCCCAAAGGGGGAGGCGCCGCTCGGCGGCCAGGTCGGACTCCTGGAGCACGCCGCGGTCGACGAGCGGCCGGCCGCTCAGCTTCAGGTAGAGGAGCATCACCCCGATGACCCCCAGGCCGGCGGCGATGCCGGTGATCGTGACCAGCCCCAGGGCGTTCATGCCGATGGCCACGAACCCGGCCGTCAGGCCGGCCAGCAGGGCGGGCAAAAGCCCCCGGCGGAGCATCCCCCACTTGCCGACGATCCACAGCATCCCCAGGGCGATGCAGGTGCTGATGGCGGGCATGAATCGGGCAAAGTAGCCGCCCACCTGGCCCACCGGCAGCCCGACAAAGTTGGCAAATACGACCACCGGCACGCCCAGCAGCGCGTAGGTGCACAGGGCGTCGTAGCCGATCGCCGGCAGGGCGATGGCGGCGAAGGAAGAGTAGCCCAGCGCCAGCATGATCGGCGGCAGGATCGAGACCGGCACCGCCCCCAGCGCCGTCAGCACCGTGCCCAGGCCGACATTGAGCAGCATGATCTGCGCCACCTGGTTGCCTGGGGCGATCGTCTTGACCAGCGCCACGACCCGGTCGATGGCCCCCGTCTCCTGCATCACGGTGACCTGCAGGATCGAGGTGCCCACTACCAGGGCGATGGGCAGCGAGGCGACGACGCCGCCCAGGCTGGCCTGCAGCGCCACCAGGAGCGGCGTGCGGAAGTATAGCCAGGCGACGAGCACGACCACTACCCAGCCGATCAGCCCGGCTATGTCCGCCGCCGTCCGCCGCAGGACCAGCAGCAGGAGGATGACCAGGATCGGGAGGAGGGCGAGGAGGACGGCCATGGGCGACCTACTTCATGACCAGCGCCAAGAAGAGGCGCCAGCCCCGGGTGGTGACTACGGACGCTTCGGCCCACACCGCCTCGCTCCACGCAGACCGGGCCCGTACTGTCAGGGCGTCCGTTGTGCCCCCTGCGCCTCCCGGCACCGTCACCCAGGCCCAGGCCATGGCGCTCGCCCCCGGAGCCAGGGCCGGCGTGATGGTGGGCGAGAGCGTCGCCGGCCAGGAGAAGCCCGGCAGGATCTCCAAGCTGTAGCTGTCGGTGTAGCTCCCGGTGTTGGTCACCGTCAGCGTGTACAGGACCACGTCCCCCGGCCAGCCCAGGCCGGACTCGCGGTCGGCGGCCAGGGCTACGGACAAGTCCGCCGCGGCCAGCGTGGTCCCGGCGGCGTCGGCGGTCACGCTGGGGGCGACGGTGGAGGTGACATGCAGGAAAAAGACGTCGCTAAAGAGCACCGTGCCGGCCAGCGGCGCTATGGGGATCTGCACGGTGACATAAACCTCGGCCCGCTCGCCCGGCCCCAGCGGGCCGAGGTGGGGCGTCAACAGGGTCAACGGCCAGCGGTTCCCGCCCGTGCCCAGGTCGTAGGTGTCGGTCGCCGAGCCTACGTTGGTGACGACCATGGTGTGGGTGATCGTCTCGCCGGGCGCGCCGACGGCCACGCTGTCGCCGGCCGCCACGGCCACCCCCAGGACGGCGCTGTGTAGCGTCTGGCGGGACCAAATCGAGCTATCCCATCCCGAGGTCGCCTGGATCGTCACCGTGTCGGTGGGTGTGGACGGCGCCGCGGGGATGTCCACGCGCACCAGGATCTGGGCGGAGGCGCCTGGGCCCAGCGCGGGGACCACGGGGGGGATAATCGCCGTGGGCCAGCCGTTCCCCAGGGCGGCCAGCGCGTAGCCGTCGGTGTAGCTGCCGGTGTTGGTCAGGCGCAGGGTGTAGGTGAGGGGCCGGCCGGCCGGCCCGCCCAGGTGGTCCTGTTCGGCGGCCAGGGCCAGCGACAGGTCGGCGAGGGCGTAGGTCGTGCCTGTCCCCTGGGCGCCCACCTGGGGGACGGTCGTGGAGGTAACATAAAGGGTAAAGGTGTCGCTGAACAGCACCGTGCTCGTCAGCAGGCCGGCCGGCACCTGGACGACAACCTGGGCCGTGGCGCTCTCGCCGGGGGCCAGCGGGCCGAGCGAGCTCTGCACCGGTGCGGCTGGCCAGCCGCCGGGGACGACGGTCAGCGTGTAGCTGTCGCTCATGCCGCCGGCATTGGTGACCATCAGCGTGTGGGTCACCGTCTCGCCGGGGGCGGCGGCCCGCTCGCTGGAGCCCACGGCCACGGCGTAGCCGTATACCGGCAGCGCAAAGTTCTCCACCCGGTCTCCGCTCACGACGACCTGGCGCTCCTCGGACAGGTGGTAGGGGGCGGAGGCCCGCAGCGTGTAGGTGCCTGGGCACAGATGCAGGGCGTAATGGCCGGTGAGCGGATCGGTTTGGGTGAGGGCGCCGGTCTCGGAGACCTCCACCGTCGCCGCCAGGGGCTGGCCGCTGCCGGCCTCGGTCACAGTCCCCTGCACTGTGTAGGGGCCGCCCCGGCTGAGGGCAAAGTGCTGCACCGTGGCCGGCCCGTCCACCACCGTGACGACGGCCGATTGGGAGGTGTACCCATCGGCGCTGGCGATCAGCGTGTAGGTGCCGGGGAGCAGCAGGCGGTGGTAGTCGCCGATGTCGGGGTCGGTGTGCACCGGCTTGCCGATCTCGAGTACGTCCACGGAGGCATCCAGGGGGGCGCCGCTGCAGGCGTCGGTGACCAGCCCGCGCGCGCCGCGCAGCGTCCGCGCCATCCACCAGAGCATGGCGGCGCGGTTGTTTTGCCAATAGGTATCCATCTGGCTATAGGCCGGCTTCTTGGTGCCGATCTCGATGGTCACGTGCTGCTCGTCGTGCCAGTAATAGGCATAGTCCTGCAGCCCGCCGTAGATCTGGTACCATTCCCAGCCCCGGGTGACGCCGTTGGGGAATCCGCCGTTCCAGATGGTGGGGTTGCGCACGGCGTAGCCGACCGCGTATTCGTAAAAGATGGCGTCGTCGGGGGCATAGACCGGGACGAGAGGATCGCCCGGGGCGGCGACGGCGTCCCAGGGGTAGTTGACCACGGCGGCGCCGCCGTGATAGTTGGCCCCCATAACGAAGCGGTGCGGGTAGCCAAAGACCATCACCCTTTGGTTCTCCAACTGCTGGCCCTGCGGGTCGTCGTAGGGGTCGGTGAAGCGGTCGGGCATGTCGCGGTTGAGGTCCCGCCCGTTGGCGTTGTAGCGGCTACCGGCCACGTAGCCGTCGGGGTTGTAGATGGGCAGCAGCCAGATTTCCATCTCGTCCACCAGCTCGGTCAGTGTGGGGACGGAGCCGTAGCTACTGACCAGCAACTCGGCCAGGCGGATGGTCATTTCGATGCCGGTAGTCTCGTCGCCGTGCATGTTGGCGAAATAGCGGAACTCGGGCTCGTCCTCCTCGATGTCGGGGTGGTCGGTGATCTTGAGCACCCACATATTGCGCCCCTGGACGGAGGTGCCGATGGAAAAGATGCGCACCAGGTTGGGGTTGTTATCGGCGAGGCCCTGCATGCGGGCGACAAACTCCTCGTAGGTGGGCCAGGCGTCGGGGCCGCCGGTGCCCGGCCCGTAGGCTAGGTGGGCGCGCAGCCCCTCGTTGGGGATGGGGATGGCGGTGAGCCCCAGTTGGGCCAGACGTTGGACTTCGGCGTCGTTGACATAGACGGTGGCGGCCAGCGGATAGGGCTGCGACGGATCGAGGGGCCGGATATCGCCGATGTCCACCCCGGTGCCCACCAGGGCCTGGGTCGCGGCGGCGTTTTCCAGGACGACCTGGGCCGGGTAGCGGTCGGAGAAGGGGTAGGGCTCGGGCGCTTGCTGGGCCGGTGGCCCGGCCAGCCCGGGCCGGCCGGGCAGGGAAACGAGGATGGTGATCAGCGCGGCCAGGATGAGGAGGCGATGTCTCATGGGGTTTTCTCCTTGCGGCTGCCAGAGTAGGATGAAAAACCGGGTTGCCGGCGGCATGGTAACCGATTCGTGGGTAGAAGTCAAACGGCCCGAAGGGCTATCACCGCAGAGGCCCGAAGACACAAAGAGGGGCCGGGAAGAACAGCGAGTCTTTGTGTCTTGGGGCCTTTGTGTTTTATGCTGGGTTTTCGGGCTGGCCGGCCGGCCTGCTGTCTGGTATAATAGGGGGTGGAGGTTGGCGATGGCCGGAGGCCGGGTGATCAAGGTGTACTGCCGCTGTGGGCGGCTCCTGTGTCGTTATTACAAGGGCGGGCGCGGCCGGCTGATCAAGTGCTACCTGGGCGCGGTTCGCGAGGACCGGGCCGGATTGGTGGGTCTGCCCCTGGGTGCGCGGCCGGCTTGCCCGGGATGCGGCAAGGAGCTGGGGGTGGTGCAGATGATCCATGGCCGGCCGGCGCTCAAGATCAACCACGGCACGGTGCAGGAGACGCGGATATGAGCGGCGAGGGAGAGGCGATGGAGTGCCGGGTGGGCTGTGGGGCCTGCTGCATCGCTCTGTCGATCTCTTCTCCGATCCCCGGCCTGCCCAAAGGCAAGCCGGCCGGCGTGCGCTGCGTGCAATTGACGGCAGACAACCGCTGCCGGTTGTACGGGCGCCCGGAGCGGCCGGCGGTGTGTGTCAACCTGCGGCCCCACCGCGAGATGTGCGGGCAGAGCCGGGAGGAAGCCCTGGCCTATCTCGATGCGCTGGAGCAGGCCACGCGGCCTGGCCCCCCCTAGCGACTGCCTGCGCTTCTGGCGGCCGACCGCGCCGGTGCCTACCGGGCCGCCACCGCCGGCGCCGGCTGCTACGCCATACCCATTATCTGACCGGTTCGCCTTCCGGGCCGGCCGGCCTGGTCTATGCCCCCACCCTGGGGGCCATTTTGGCATGACCCTGGCGTTCTCCCGACGCAATTTGCCATGACCTTCCCCGATGTGGTAGAATAGTCCTTGTCGGCCCGCCGAAATGCGGGCAGCGGCAGTGTTCGGGCCCTGCATTCTAGGAGAATCCGATGGGTTTGCGCCGGAAGCTGCTGCTCCTGAACGGCCTTATCCTGGCCATCCTGCTGGTGCTGCTCTATGTCGTCGCCTCGACGATCTTGCTGAACAGCTTCTCCAACCTGGAAGAGCGGCTTGTCCGGCAGGATGTCGACCGTGTCCTGCGGATTCTCGACACCGAACTGGCGGGACTCAACCGGACCCTGCGCGATTGGGCTGCCTGGGACGAGACGTATGCCTTTATCGAAGGAGGACATGCCGGTTACGTCGCCGAGAACCTCGACGACACGGTTTTTGTCAACTTGCGGCTCAACTTGATGGCCTTTGTCCGCTATCCCGACCAGGTGGTTTTCAGCCGCGGTTTCGACCCCCAGTCCGGCCGTCCGGCCGACATCCCCACGAGTTTTTTCGAGCAGCTTGTCCCCGGCAGTTTGCTCCTCGATCTGCCCAACAAGGACAGCTACGTCACCGGTATTCTGCTGCTTCCCGAAGGCCCCCTGCTCGTGGCGGCCCAGCCGGTCTTGACGAACCAGTACGAGGGGCCGATCCACGGAGCCCTGATTTTCGGCCGTTTCTTGGGCGCGGCCGAGATCAACCGCCTGGCGCAACTGACCCAGCTTGCCATCGACGTGCGGCCGTACGACGGCGCCCTGCTGCCTTCGGACTTTCAAGCGGTGCGTTCGTCCCTGGCGCGGCCCGGAACGGTGGTCGTCCATCGTCCGGGTGCCAACGTGGTCGCCGGCTATACCTTGCTTTCCGACCTGCGCGGCTCGCCGGCCCTCATCGTGCGCATCGTTTCGCCCCGCGATGTCTACTACGCCGGCCAGGCGGCGCTGAACTATACCTTTATTGCCCTGCTGGCCATCGGACTGGTCTTTGGCGAGATGAGCATCATCCTTCTCGACCGCTTGGTGATCTCGCGCACGACCCGCCTCAGCTCGACTGTCGGCCGCATTCGCGCCAGCGGGGACCTGACGGAACGCATGACCGAGGAGGGACGGGACGAGATCGCGCACCTGGCCCGCGAGATCAATTTGATGCTCGCAGCGCTGCAGCGTTCCCAGGAGGAACTGCACCAGATCCAACAGGAGCTGGAAAAGCGCGTGGCCCAGCGTACGGCGGAGCTATCGCAGTTAGCCGCTCGCTTGGAGGTCGTCAATCGAATTGCCCGCGCGGTCAGCAGCACGCTGCATCTGGATCAGTTGCTGGAGACCGTCTACCAGGAGATCCAGCCGCTCTTTCAATGCGACACCTGCCTGATCGCCCTGTACGAGGCGGGAACCGGCGATCTCGACCTGCGCCTGGCGGTGGAAGGCGGCGTGCGCGGCCCATTGCAGCGGCTGTCCTTGGACCAGGGATTGGCTTCCTTGGTGATCGGCGAGGCCCGGTCGTTGCTGGTCGCCGATTACGAGGCGGAAGGCGAGCAGCTCCCCCCGCTGACCATATGGGGGAACGGCCCGACCCCGCGTGCCTGGCTGGGCGTGCCGATGCGCAGCGGCGATCACGTGGTGGGCCTCATCTTGCTCCAATCGTATCGCCCCTATGCCTATGGGGAATCGGATCGGCGCCTGCTGGAGCTGATCGCGGACCAGGTGGCGGTGGCCGTGGATAACGCCCGGCTATACATGGCCACCCAGAGGCGGGCGGACGAGTTGGCGCTGTTGAACGAGATCGGCGCCGTGCTAACCTCCCAGCTCGAGTTTCCCGCTATCGTCCGGGAGGCCCTTGCGCGCATCCAGCGGCTTTTCCAGGCGTCCGCCGCCGCGCTGGTGCAGGCCGACTCCTGGTCCGGCGAACTGCGTTTCGTCCAGGCGTGGGACGGGACGACTTTTCGCGAATCCCCTCTGCACGCCGAGCCCGGCGAGGGGTTTGCCGGCTGGGCGCTGCAGTACCGCCAGCCAATCCTTTCAGCGGATGCCTGCGCCGACGCCCGCTTCTCGCCCAACGTGGACCGGCATATGGTCCTCTCGCCCCGGAGCCTGATGGCAGTCCCGCTCTACACACCCGAGCATACTATCGGCGTCCTCGAGGTGACCGGCGACCATGCCGACGCCTTTACGTCCGATCACCTGCGCACCCTGCAAGGCATCGCCTCGATGCTGACCATTGCCCTGGTCAACGCCCGCTTCTACAACGAGATCAAGAGCCTCCTCCATGAGCGGGAACAGGCCCAGGCACAGTTGATCCATGCGGAAAAAATGTCGGCGCTGGGCCGGCTGGTGGCCTCGATCTCGCACGAGATCAACAACCCGCTCCAGGCAATCCAGTTCTGCCTTTCGCTGGTCGAGGGCGACATTACCCAGACGCCCCACGACATCACGACGGTCGAGTCGCTGGCCACGATCCACATGGAGGTGGATCGCATCTCGGCCATTGTGCGCCGGATGCGCGATTTCTATCGCCCGGCAACCGAGGGCCGGCAACTCACCGACCTGCACGCCGTGCTCGACGCCGTGCTGGACCTTGGCCGCAAGCAGCTCGAGCACAATCGGATCGAGGTGCAGCGGGCCTATGCGTCCAACCTGGGCCCTATCTGGAGCAACGCCGATCACCTCAAGCAGGTTTTTCTGAACCTGCTGCTCAACGCGATCGATGCTATGCCGGGCGGTGGCAAGCTGATTGTCAGCACCGAGTTGGGCGAAGCGACCACGGACCGGAGCCGTATCGGGATCCAGTCCGTGCGTATTGCCTTCCGCGATACCGGCATCGGCATGTCGCCCCAAGTGCAGGCGCACCTCTTTGAGCCCTTTTTCACCACCAAGGAAGGAGGGTCCGGGCTGGGGTTGTCGATCAGCTACGGCATCATCCAATCGCTGGGCGGCCTGATCGAGGTCAGCAGCGCGGAAGGGCAGGGTAGCACCTTTACGATCGTGCTACCGGCCGACTCGCGCTGAGTCCGGCGCGGGGTGGGGCCCCGGTTCTCTCCGAAGGAGGCGCGATGGAAAGCGTTCCGGCCATCCTGGTTGTCGACGACGAACCCGGTGTGTTGCAGCCCTTGCGGGCCATTCTGCAGCGGGCCGGATACGCGGTCACCGCGGTGGACAGCGGCGAGGCGGCGTTGGAGCAGATTGCGTCCCGGCGCTTTGACCTGGCGCTGCTCGATCTCCGGCTCAAGGGCATCAGCGGCATCGAGGTGCTGGCCGCGCTGCGGGAGCAATCTCCCGACACGGTGGCCATTATTCTCACGGCCCATGCTACCCTGGATACTGCCGTGGAGGCGCTGCGGCAGGGTGCCCACAACTATCTCTTCAAGCCTTGTCGGACGGAAGAGCTGCTGGAAAGCGTGCGCAGCGGCCTGCTCAAGCGGCAAGGCGCGGTACCTCCCGACCTGGGGGCCGGCCGGCCGGCCCCGCTCCCCGGGGCGGCGCGCGGCACCGGCCTGGAAGTGGATATCGATCGCCACCTTGTTACCCTGGATGGTCGGCCCCTCGACGTCAGCCCCACCGAGTTCAAACTGCTGGTCCATCTGGTGCGGGAGGCCCCGCGCGTCGTGCCGGCCCCGGAGCTCGTGGAGAAAGCGCTGGGCTATTCGCTCGCGCCCTGGGAAGCACGCGAGTTGATCCGTTTCCACATCCACCGCCTGCGGGCCAAGATCGCAGAAAGCTCCGGGCGCACCGATCTGATTCGCACGGTGCGCGGCGTCGGTTACACGCTGCAAGGATAAGGCTCCTCCCTCCTGCGGCCCGGCACGGGGGTTCGTGCCGGGCCACTTGCTTTTCCCGCTAACGAAACTGCAACGATCGCGCAACCTTTTGCCAATGTCACGGCGGCGGCACTACGGTATAATATTGATCGCCGATATAACGCGCTGCATAGCACAAAGCTCGCTATACTTGCACCTCCAGTCTATGCGCCGGGTTGGCGCAGGAGGTTGGGCCGATGGAGAGGAACCTGTTCTGCCGCTTTCGCAAACGGCCGGGTCAGACCCTGGTAGAATTTGCCTTGATCCTGCCGCTGCTCATCTTGGTCATTCTCGGCGTGATCGAGTTCGGCCGGCTCTTTTTCGGCTTTAGCACCTTACAGAACGCTGCCCGCTATGCGGCCGACATGGCTTCCAAAATGCCTCCCCATATCGGCGCTCCCGTTCCCGGGGACCCCCTGGGCCGCGTCTATGCCGAGGACGACCCCAACTGCGGCCAGCCGAACGAGGAACCCTGCTACCTGGCCCAGATCCGCGAGTCTGCCCGCCGCTACGCGCCGCTCTTTTCCCCGGCGGATCCCAACATCCACGTCTACTTTCTGCCGGTCAAGGGCGTCGTCTCGAACAAGGTCGGCGGGCTGGTCGAGGTCCAGATCGAGTACAGCATCCTGCCCATTACCCCCGTCCTCAAGGATATCACCCCTCTGGGCGTTCCGGTAACCGTGGGCAGCCGGCGCACGATCGTCAACGTGGATTTTCCCGCCGAGGAATTGCTGACCCCACTGCCCGGAACGCCCACCGGTTCCCCGCAACCGACCGTCCCCGTACCCGGCTGCGGCGGCAAGTACACGACCCAGGGGGAGAATGTTGATCAAAAGGTCTATTCTTTCCAGGTGACCAATGTCAGCGGCGGCGACGGCGGCAGCGGCGAAGGCCGCGGTATCGTGGGGCTGATCATCGGCTGGTGCCCGGCGGACCTGGGCCAACTGCTCTCGGTCAAGATCGGCGGTGTTCCCCTCCCCGGCCTCCCTTCCGGCGCCGGTTCGATCAGTCTCCCCGGAAACGGCGTCAAGATCCCGCAGGGCGCCACGATGGTCGTGGAAATGACCTTTGAGCACAATATCAATCCCGCCCAGACCGAGCGTTGGCCGTCCTGGCACCTGACCTTTGACGACTACTGCATGCTCTGGTCTTCCGGCAACCGCGACTGCCCCTACCCCACAGGGACGCCGCTGCCTACCCTGACGCCCACGAGCACACCCACGCCGAGCGGCACGCCCACACCCTGGCCTACCGGTACCGTGCCGCCTATCTGCGGGATGTACGTCGCCAACGGCCCCATTTTTGCCGGCTCGTCGGTGATTGTCCAAAACCAGAACGGCGGCAACAGCAGCCCCAACCTGAACAGCATCGTCGTGATGTGGGGATCGGGCTGGCGGCCGCTCAAGGAGGTCCGCTGGGGCGGGCAGACGGTCTGGACCGGGACGCGCTACTACTCGACCATGTTGAGCGATCTAACGGGAGATTTCCCGGCCGGCTCGATCCGCGACCTCGAGTTTATCTTCGACAGCGGGCCGATCTCCTGGCTCTCCTTCCAGGTCTCCTTCGACAACAACTGCTACATCTCCTACAGCGACCCGCACCAACCCACCCCGCCGCCGATTCCCACCTTTACGCCGACGCCGGTGCCGGGCTGGATCTATCTAGAAGTGGTCAATATGGTCCCCGCGCCGCCGGCCTGCGCCGACAACTCGTTCGTGGCCCAGGCCATCTCCTACTACCCGCCCGCCGGCTACTTTGACGGGGCCGGGATCCAAAAGGTCGTCTTTAGCATCTATGACCCGAATAACAACAAGGTCTATGAGAAGCAGGAGAGCGCGGTCCCCTATTGCGTGAACGGCGACTCGGGGGGCGTGTGCAATCCGCTGACCCTGGGCAGCAAGTGGCCCTGGGGAAGCCCGCAGGCGCCGATCATTTCCGGCACGCATACCCTACAGGTGACCGCCTACACGACCTCGCAATATGGCAGTTACCAGCGCACCATTAGCACCGAGTTCCGCGTCTGCCGCCGCCCGCTGCACATCGAGGTCTCGCTTTCGCCGCAGGGCTGCGCTACGAACCAGATTACGGCCCAGGCCATCGCCTGGGATCCGACCGTGTGCGAGTCTCAGCCGGACGGCTGCCAGGACGGCGAAGGCATCAGCAAGGTCTATTTCGACGTGACGCAGAGCGGCACGCTCTACTTCCGCCGCGCGGACACCGGGAGCCCCTACTGCGCGAACTCGTCCTGCGGGGCGGTAGACTTTAGCAGCGGCCGCTGGCCCCTGTACAGCGGCAGCGAGAACTATGGCGACACGCCCGTCGTCACCGGCACCCACACCCTGACGGTGCGTGTCCAGGCGAGCTCAGGACGCACCGGCGAAGTCTCGCAGAACTTTCGAGTCTGCTGGAACCCGTGCACCCCCTTCCAGCTCGTGGACGAGACCCGGAACAGCTCGAAGCAACTGCGGGTGCGGATCCGCAACATCAACGGCCAGAACCCGGGCGACATCTTTATCACCCGCGTCTATGTGAGCGCCTGGCTGAGCGCCTGGGGCCAGCTACAGACCCTCAAGGTCCTCGGCGACCCGACGATCGATATCTATGCCAGCGTGCCGCCGGTGGACCAGGCGGTCTCGACCCTGTTCCCCGGCGACGGCGCCAACAAGGCGATTCTGTTCAACTTTGAGAAAACGATTGCGACGCCCTTTGATCCGGCCAACTTCAGCGGTTTTATCGAGCTGAGCAACGGCTGTCAGATCTACTACTGAGCGAGTTGGAGGGTCCGATGAAACGGCTCAGACAACTCTTGTTCTGGAAGAAAAGCGCGCGCGGCCAGGCCCTTGTCGAGTTCTCTGTGAGCATGATGGTGCTGTCCTTTTTGCTGCTGGGGGTTATCGAGTTCGGCATGCTGCTCTACAACTATATCGTGGTCGTGGACGCCACGGACGAGGCTGCCGCCTATGCTTCGATCTATCCCTATGAGCGGGACCTGAACGATTCCTGCGCGCCGCCCTGCCGGATCGACAACGATGCGGACATTGTCGCGCGCTTGCGCGATACGAGCGCCGGAAACTCGATCATTCGGGAAGGCAACTATTTCTCGATCACGATTACGCCCGATTACCTGCACCGCCAGCCGTGCGGCACCGTGACGGTAGAAAGCTACTACCATCATTCCTTTCTCTTTCCGCTCTTTGGCCCCGGGGTGGACCTGCACTATCGCACGACCAAGATGATTGTGCCCCCTGGTTCGCTGGGCATCTGCCCGTCCTATTAGAGGACGGCGAGGAGGTTACCATGGAAAAACTGTTTCGTTCCAAGGCGCGTGGACAGAGCCTGGTCATTGTCGCCATCGTGATCGTCGCCCTGGTCCTGATCGTTGGGCTGGCCGTAGACGCGGCCAGCGCCTACGCGGCGCAGCGCAAAGCCCAGAGCACCGCCAACGCCGCGGCCATCGCCGGGACCAAGCTGCTGTCTGTCTCCCGGGACCAGCCGGGGAGCTATGCGGACGTGGACATCCGGGCCGAGATTGACAGCATTGCCGTGCAGAATGGGTTTGCCCCCGGCGACCTGATCGCCGAGTACCTGGACGCGGCCGGCAATGTCATTGGTGTAGTCGGCGCCATCGGCGGCGGCGAAACCCCACCGCCGGCACAGGCCGTTTTTATCCGGGTGCGTCTGGCCAGCACCACGCAGACCTACTTTGTCCGCGTGGTCGGGTTCGACCAGATCCCCGTCAGCGCCGCTACCCAGGCCCGCAACATCCCGCGCGGGGCGCCGGGCTGCACCGACGGCATCTACCCCATCGGCGTCTACCGCCAGGATTTCGAGGTGGGCGAAGATTACTGGATCTGGGATGGCGACCCTAACGCTCCCACTTTCCCGGGCAACTTTGGTTGGTTGCGCTGGCGGGAAGACGGCAAGTTCGGCAGCACGCCCTACCTGGTGCGCGCCCTGACGCCGCCCGGCACCATCGGCCATCCGCAAGAGGGCTACTTTGACGCCGGTTCCGGTTCGCATGTGCTCGGGATCGGCATGCCGATGTGGGGCAGCAGCGGCCTGAGCAACTCGAGCGGCGTCCGTGCCCGGCTGGACTATTTCATCAACTCGCAGGAGCCGATGATCCTGCCGCTGTGGATGGTGGCCGCAGGCCAGGGAGCGAACCTGATCTATACCAACGCCGACTTTGCCGTTTTCCAACTGGAAGAGGTCTGCTTCAACCGTCACGAGTGCCCGGATATGCCGCAGGAAATCCCCAATAGCAGCAAGGCCTTGCATGTCACCTTCCTTTCCTACTCCGCGGCCGGCTGCACCGTGGCCGAGCCGGTCGATCCGGGAGAGGGCGGCGGCGGCCAAAACTATGCTACCGCGCAGGGCATGGTCTATATGTGCTCTTTGCAGCCCGTCTTGCTGCCCCCGGATTCCGGTTCGCACCTGCCGGTGGACATTGTCCACCTGGTGGACTCGTCCGGGAGTATGAGAAACCCGCTCGTCGGCGGCGGCGGCAAGAGCAAGATCCAGATCGAGAAAGAGGCGCTGGTCTATTTCAACGGCCTGATGCGCCCGGACCTGGGCGACCGCCTGGGCGCCGTCAAGTTCCAGAATATGAATCCCGATGTCACGGTCCTTTCCTACCTGACGTGGGACATCACGGCTCTGAACAACAGCATTCAGTCGATGACGGCCAACGGCTGGACGCCATGGGCCAAGGCCGTCCTCGTCGGCACTGCGACACTCTACGGGCCCGGGCGCAACCCCGAAAGCAAGCCGGTGTTGATCATCGCCTCCGACGGCGCGCCTACGGTGGACCTGGACAACGAGGCAAACGGCGATTACCAGCTCCTGGAGTGGGATGAGATGTCACCCGGGACGCTCCGCTACTGCTATCTCAAGGATAGCTGCTCCTATCCCGGCTGCGTCCAGCCGGTCAACGGCTGTCCGATCTCACGCAAACACGACGTCAAGGTCGAGGTGCTCATCGACGCCCTGGACGCCGCCGACGTGGTCAAGGGGCGCAAGGCAATCGCCGACACCTGGTGGGTGATCAAGAACGGCGGCAACTGCGGCACAGGCTGCCCCTATTACGGAGTTGCGGCGCACGAGGATATGGAGATCTTTGTGATCGCCATCAAGGGCGACGAGGAGTTCAGTTCCTCGGTGCTCAAGTACGTCGCCTCGGCGCCGGTCGGCCAGCACTATTTCGAGGTGCAGAGCGAATCGGACGCCCAGGCCATCTATCTCCAGATTGCCAACGCTATCTCGGGCCAGCTTCCCTACTGCTACATCGGGGCGACGCAGACGCCCTTTGGTGGGGGCGTCAACTTCCAGGTGATCGCCGGTGGCGCGGTCGTGGCCGCGGGCTCGTCCAATCCGAGTGGCAGCTACGTGATTCCCGATGTGCCGGTGGATCCATACCTCTTTTACTCGATTACCGGTACGGTGAGCTACGGTGGATCGAATTACGGCGCCGCGAGCAGTTGCCTGAACCCCGGCCCGGTTGGGCTGCAGGTGCCGATACCGCAGATCTATGAGGTGCCCATTTACCTGGTGCCTGATACCAACGTGCAGTGTCCCGAGGGCACGATTCCCATCCCGCCGCCGTAAGCGAGGCCCGCGGCGGCTGAAAAAGGTCTCGTAGGGGTGGTTTGGCCTGCCCCTACGAGACCTGTGCCGCCGGCAGAGCGGAGCATGTTCCCAAGGGGACCCGATAAAACTACCCGGAAGTGCAAGCAGGCGGCGCACTTTCATTGGCGCGAAGCAGGGGGATGCGATGGGTCGAAAGCTGACGATTCTAGCAGGGATGGCGCTGTTAGCGGTAGCCGGCTTTGTTTTGCTGAACCGGGCCGCGGCCCAGCAGCCGGAGCAGTTGCAATACCGCGTGCTGGACACGACTCGCGCCCAATTCCTGGGACAGGAGGCCGGCGCCCTGGGGTCGCGCAGTGTGCTGACCTTTACGGCGGTTAGCAGCCGGCAGGACGGTGAGGTCCAGCTCATGCCGTTGGGTATCGCCGGCGATTGGGAAACGCTGGCCGCGTCGCTTTTGCCCTTCCCTCAAGGGATCGAGGGGCCGGCCGCGGTGGTTTATAGTGAACCCCAGTCGCCCTACCGCCAGCGCATCTATCTCATCGGTGGGCGGGACCCCGCACCGCCGGCCCATCGGCTGGACACCATCTATACCTGCGAGGTGCAGTCCGACGGAACCCTGACCGAATGGACCCTGCAAGCGGCGCATCTGCCGCGCGGCTTGGCCAGCGCCGCCGCCGCGATCAGCACGGTGGATGTCTACGGCGATCCGCTCACGCCGACGATCTATGTCGTCGGCGGCAAGTACGACGGCGGCGAGTCCAGCGCTATCTATTACGCCCATATCGATCCCACGACCCTCGATCTGACCGAGTGGCACACGGCAACCGTCGGCCTCCCCCAGCCCCGGGTGGGACTCTCGGCGGTGGCGAACCGGGGATACCTGTACGCGATCGGCGGATTTGCCTCACCGAGCACCTATTCCTCGGCCGTCTGGCACTTTAGAATCGACGAAACCGGCGCGCCTATCGCCCGCTCGACCGATTTGAGCCTGCCCGACGGTGGGACGAACAATCCCAATGCCGCGTACCATCAGACGGTGCTACTGGCCGGCGTTTCTCCACACTATCCCACGGATACACTCTATGTCATCGGTGGGTACAACAGCAGCGGCAGCACGGCGCGTGTTCTGCGCACCGATATCAACCCGCCGGGCCACCCCGAAGAGGGCTTCCTGGTCGAGTGGACGGACACGCCGGCGGACGACTTGCCCCAGCCGCTCTCGGCCTTTGGTGTGGCCGTGGGGAATCCCCAGGGGGCCGGCCGGCAGGTGTATATCGTGGGCGGAGCCCAGGGCGTGGACGGCAATCTTCCCCAGGATACGATCCGCAGCGCCGTCGTAGATGACGAACACAACACCTTTGCCGAATGGTACGGCAGCGCCTGGCTGACGAGCCCGGCCCTGCCGGCCGTGCGCTACCGCCATGCCGTGGTCCAGGTGGGCGATAATATCTATGCGATTGCCGGCCACGGCACGAACAATCCACCCGTCTATTACAACAACACGCTCCGCGGAAACCTGGTCGGCGACGGGGCCCGCCAGCACGCCCCACAGGGCCAGTTCCTTTCCCGCGTTGTGGACCTGGGGTACAAACACCGGCTGATATGGTTCCAATGGACCTCGACGATTACTCCCACCGACCCCGGCGTAGATATCGTCCTCCAGTTCCGCGCCGGCAACCGGCCCGATCTGAGCGACGCGGCCGGCGCGTGGACCACCTTTTTCCCCTCGGCTCGCGGCGTGCACTCCCCGACGCTGGTCCTGGTACCTCACCTGCCCAATATCGCTTTCGACCCGCCGATCGCGCGCTATGTGCAGTATCGTGCGATCCTGAGCACGACCGCGGCCTATAGCAACGTTACCCCGCTCCTGGAAGAGGTCGGGCTGCACGCGGAGGCCGGCCCCGACCTGGTCGTGTCCGGCATCCAGTTTTCCTGCCCCGGCTGCTACGGCTCTTTTGCCGTCATCAGCCAAAGCATCGATGTGCGCGTTACCGTCCGCAACCAGGGCGGGGCGGTTCCGGTCGGCAACGACTTTACCGCCGCGCTTTTTGTCTCCCAGACGGCCGGATACACCCCCCTGCCGCCAGACGAACCGGCGCCGCCCCGCTTCATGCCCGGCTCAACTTCCTGGTCCTTGCAGGGAACCGCCTTCCCGGAGGGAGCGAGCAGGGTGCTGACGACCACGCTCTTTTATACCCAACCGCAGCGCATCTTTTTGTACGCCTACGCCGATTACAACGCTTCCGCACCACCCCCGGACTATGATGTTGGGGAGTCCGACCCGGACAACAACCTGACCGTGCTCTCCATCGTCCTGATCAACCCGCGCACCGAATGGAAGGTCTATTTGCCGTTGGTGCTGCGGATGTTCACAACTGCGCCCGGAGCAAAGTGAGGCGTGTATGAGTTTGAACCTGAACCGTCCCGTTCGTCAAGATTCCAGGAGGCCGCGTATGAGACGACGAAGAAAGACCGTCTATGTGCTCTTGATCCTGCTTTTTTTTGTTGCCCTGTTGGCCGTCGGGTACTTTGTCCTGTCTTGGCAGTATCAGAGTTCCTCCAAAGATCAGCCCGAAGTCCTTCCGGGCATCCCCATGCCGCCGACCACGGTCCCCAAGGTCCGCATTCTGGTAGCCAACCAGAATATCCCGGCCAATACGGTCCTCACCGCCGATTTGGTCGGCCAATGGTTCTCCGCCCAGGAACGCGAGCGCACGCCGGATATGAGCGAACAGGTGATCGGTTCGGAGCGGCAACTGATCGGGTATGTGACCCTGGTCGAGATCAAACCCAACGAGATGCTCTATACTTACCAGTTCACCCCGGCCACCTTGGCGCACAAGATCCCCAAGGGTGAACGTGCCGTGCCGCTCAAGGTGGACCAGTTCTCGGGAGTTGTCGGCCAACTGCATCCGGGCGATTACGTGGATATTGTCTTCAGTGGGCAGCTCGAAATGCACTACCCTCAGGCGTTTCCGCCCTCGGCCGAGGAACCGCCGATCTTTCTCAGCCCGGTCAGCCTGCTGGCGGTCAAGACCATCCTCCAGGACATCCAGGTGCTGGAGGTGATCCCGATCACCTCGACGGCCGGCACCGGGGCAGCGGCCCAGCCGACGCCCTCCGAGGGGGGCGCTGCGCCCAGCGCCCAACGCCCGACTACATGGATCCTGCTCCTGGCCGTAAGCGACCAGGAAGCCGAGGTGCTGCGCTTTGTCCAGGACCAGGGCATGGGCTATCAACTGCTGCTGCGCGCGCCCGACGATCATGTCGCCGTGACGACCCAGGGGGTTACGACCAAAATCCTGGTCCAATCCTACGAGGTGCCCTTGCCCGAGCAACTGCGTTACGATATCAAACCGGGGCAAATGCCCAGCGGCATCATTCCCTAGTTCCCCGCCGTACCGTCCCGGCAGTTGAGTTTTCGCCGGGCGACAGGGGGCCTGGCGCGGGTCCGATCCGGGGACTTGCGCCAGGCTCTCCGTACTCTAACCGCCTTTGCGCTTTGTCGACCCCCGGCCGGGCCGGACAATGCCCCCGTCTTGAAAAGAAGGAGGAGATTATCAGTACCTCCTGGAGCTGTAGTTGATTAGACGTCCTCTGGCAAACCGAGCACTTGCCGCAGGGCCGAGATATGTTCGCGCTGGCGAATGCCGGCCTCCCGGAGCCCCCTTCGCCAAGCTGACAGTGTGTGGGCCCGGACCTCTTGCAGGGCAACCAGGTCGGGCGCCTGCCCGGCGAGGAAGGCAACCTGTTCGGTCAGCCGGCGCACCCGGCCGGCCACGTTCCACGAGATCAGCGACAGTTGGGCCATGCTCTGCTTACTCCTGGGCATGATCCTTCCGGGGTGCCGGCCGCGTTCCGGCCTGCCGCAGCAACCGGCACATGTCACAGATGGAATCATACCCGGCCGGATCCGGTTCGTGCCCGCGCGCCTGGGCCAGGGCGCGCAGGGCCGCCATTCCCCCCGTCAGGATAGCCCGGGCTTTGGGGATCGCGTACGGGTCGTACCGGTCCAGGAGCTCGCCCAGGTCTTGCGTGGCCGCATTGCCGATGCTCCAGTCCCAGCAGATGAGGACCTCGCCGGTCGGATTGATGCTGATGCCGTCGACCGCGTCCAGCCGGCCGGCATAGGGCACGTCCGCGCAGGAGCCGGTGGGCAGCGGCTGCCGGGGCGGCAGGTACGCGGAGATACTGCCGGGCGCGGCGTTTTTCCTCCTCCACGTGGCAGTGCCGGCAGCGCGAGTTGCAGCGATAGGTGATGTCGAACTCGAGCCGTTTGACGTTCAGGTAGGGACCCATCTGATGTAGTCTCCGGCCCCACGGCGGTAGCGTTCCAGCTTGTCGCCAGCATCGAACCCACTACGCCCGATGCGGCGGCTGCTCCTCGAGTCGGCGCATCCCCCGACACCTGGGGAAGTTGGGGCAGCCCCAAAAGGGCTTGCCTTTCTGCGGCCCCTCCCGCACGGCTCGCAGCACCATCGGGGAACCGCACTTGGGGCATGGCGGCCCGTTACCGTTTGGCGCCGTCGCGGCCATAGGTGGGGGCTCGGGGGAAGGCACCGGTGCCGGTGGTGTTGAGGGCGCGGGTGGATTGGTAGAGAGAGTTGCGGCCTGTTCGCGCAGGTACAGGTTCAACTCGCGGGCATTGTACTCGGCCCGGACAGCCACCCGGGCTAGCGGCAGCTTGGCCGCGGCAAAGGCCTGCTCCACAAACAGGTCGCGCTGCTCGCGGTCGCGGCGGCGGTGGCTGGCATCGTCCAGCTCGATCCCCAGGAGCGGCCGCATTGTCTGGGGCTCGCAGAGCAAAAAGTCCACGTGCTTGCGGTCGATCTTGTTCGTCCAACTGCGGTTCTGCCCGTGGTCACCCGTCTTGGCGAAGAACAGGTCGCCTAACCCCACCTTGGGGCATACGACAGCCCAGTCGCCGGTGGCGAGCCGCAGCACGTGGTAGAAGCTGAGCTCGGCCGGCGAGAGAAAGTCGTCGCGGACGTGGTAGGGCATGGCCTTGGGTGTTGCCCGGCCGACTCCCAGCCAGCGCAGGACTGCGGTTAAGCAGCCGGTTTTTTCGGTTGTTGTCATGAGTTCTCCTTTGTAAGCGCCCGATCCGAGATGCGACAGTTACATTAGGATGGCTGCAGGCCGAAGAAAGCAGCCAGCCGGTCATAGAACACGGCCGGGTTGTCGAGCATCATGCCGTGCCCGCTACGGGGTATCCTATACGTCTCGACGCCCTCCAGGTGCTGCAAGACGGCATGCCGGCATTCTCCGCGCCGTAAAAGTAGCCCTTTCTACAGGACAGGCCCAGGACAGCATAAAATCGAAATAGGCGCCCTGCCGGAACAGTGGCAGTATTTACCTCCGGCGTGGAGATCCTCAGGCCGCGCTGCGTAGCGCGGCAGCCGCCCGACCGACCGGGCTGCTTGGAACGGAGTACTTGACCACCGCCGGCCCTATTCCCGGCCGAACCCCTTCTCCCCGCTACCCAGGAAACAACCCGCCACTGCCGGCAGGTCTTCGGCCTCGGCCACCACCAGGACCCGGTCGCCGGCCTGTAGCACGGTATCGCCGTGCGGGATGACGTCGTGGCCCTCCCGGATCAGGCCGATCACCAGGCAGTCGCGGGGCAGCCCCAGGTCGGCGATGCGCCGGCCCACGCAGGGCGCCGCGGCCGGCAGCACATACTCGCCGTGGCGCGTGGCCTGCCCCCGCGGCAGCCCCTCTCCGTCGAGCAGCAGTGCCCGCACCCGCTGCGCCGTGTCCGGTCGGGTGCCCATCATGACCAGGGTATCCCCCGCCTGCAGGAGCGTGTCGCCGCGCGGGATGAGCGTCCGCCCACCCCGCTGGATGGTGACGATGATGGTGCCATCGGGCAGCCCCAGGTCGCGCACCTGGTAGCCCAGCGCGGCAGCCCCGGCAGGGATTTCCACGTTGAACAATTCGCCGCCGCGATGGCTGGTCAGGCGCATCTCCTGCACCCGCCGCTCCATCTCGACCCGGCGGGCCAGGCCCTTGTTGTAGGCCCGCACCAGGTCGTAGCGCCGCAGCATGCCGACGATACGCCGGGGATCTTCCCGCGATACCACCGGCAGCCGGCCGATGTCGCGCGCCGACAACAGGTATATGGCCTGGTGCAGGCTCTGGTCGGGAAAGACGGCCACCGGGTCGCATGTGCAGATTTCGGCCACCGTCTTCCCGCTGCCCTCCTCCAGGGCCCGGCGATAGTCCGAGAGTGTGACGATTCCGTACAGAAGACCGTGGCCGTCCACCACCGGGAAGTCCTGGCGGCGATCCTCTTCCAACAGCCGGCCCAACTCGGCCAAGGGCATATCGGGGGCCACCGTTTTGAAATCGCGGCTCATGGCCTCGGCCACGGTGATCATCTCCAACACGTTGAGGTCCCGGCCCAGGTGCAGGTGAATGCCCCGCCGGAAGAGCCGCTCGGTGTAGACCGACCCCCTGCTCAGCCGCTGCGAGACGAGCGTGCTCACCGCCGCACAGAGCATGATCGGCAGGATGATGCGATAGTCGCCGGTCATTTCAAAGAGGAGCAGAATGGCGGTGATGGGGCAATGGACCGCGCCGGCCAGGACCCCCCCCATTCCCACCAGGGCATAGGCCGGGCTCGGGGCGACGATGCCGGGAAAGAGCCGGTTTACGGCCTGGCCAAAAGCCCCGCCCAGCATACTGCCGATGAAGAGGGAAGGAGCAAAGACGCCCCCGGACCCGCCGCCGGCCAGGGTGGTCGAGGTCATGAGCGGCTTGAGCACCATCAACGCCAGCAGCAGCCAGGTGGATACATGCTCTCCCTGCAGGAGCGCGTCCATGGTCTCGTAGCCCACGCCGAACATCTGTGGGAAGGCCAGTCCCACGGCCCCGACGAACAGGCCGGCCATGGCGGCCTTGAAGAGAAAGTGCACCCGCCAGCGCCGGGAGAGTTCCTCGATGCGCAGGAGCCCACGGACGTAGCCGGCCGCGACGAGCGCCGCCAGCAGTCCCAGCCCCAGGTACAAAAGGATCTCCCAGGGCGAAGCCAGGCTGTACTCGGGGATGCGAAAGGCCGGGCTCTCGCCTCGCAGCACCCGGCTGAGCACAGAGGAGGCCACAGCCGAGAGGACAACCATGCCAAAGGCGCCGGTGGTGAACTCGCCGAGGATGATCTCCTGGGCGAAAAAGACGCCGGCAATGGGCGCGTTGAAGGCGGCGGCGATGCCGCCGGCCGCGCCGCAGCCCACCAGCGTCTGCACCCGCTGGTCGGACAGGCGCAGGCGCTGCCCCAGCCAGGAGCCGATGAGGGAGCCGATCTGAACGTTGGGGTCCTCCGGCCCGACCGAGCCGCCGGAGGCGATGGTCACGACGGCGGCGAGGATGCGGGCCATGGCCGGCCGCGCCCGCAGCCTTCCGCCGCGCAGGGCCACCGCCTCCATCACCCCGTCCACGCCGTGGCCGTGTTCGCCGCCGGAGAGGAGGTGCACCAAGGACGCCGCCAGGAGCAGGCCCAGCGTGGGCAGGGCCAGCACCAGGAGGTAGCCCCACCAGGCGGGCGCGGCGCCGCCGGCCGGCACGGCCCATTCCGCGCCGCCGGCCAGGCGCAGCACAACCTGCCCGCCCCGTCCGATCATGCCGTTCTCGATGCTCCAGTGGAAGACATAGGCCCCCAGAGCGGTCAGCAGCCCGACCAGGGCGGCCAGGCCCCCGAAGTTGGCCATCTCGGAGCGTGCGACGCGGTGGAGCACACGCCGCCAGAGTGGTTCCGGCAACGAGGGTTCGACCATCGCGGATTCCTCTCCTGTGGGCTGCGGTTGCCCTGCCAGGGTGATGATAACCGCGTTCACAGTTGTTGTCAAGTAAGGGGGATCCGGCACAGGGCTTTTACAAAGTCGCTGGCCTCGTCCGGTCCGTGCCCGGCCCTCGCTCTTATACAGAGCTGGCCCGCCAGTCACCAGGCGTAACGGAGCACCGGCAGCAGGCTCGAGCAGGCCGGGTACGGACCATTCGTGCAAACGGGCGCGACTTTGTAAAACCCGTGGCTTTTTTCGAAAACGATTGACGCTGTTTGCGCGTTGTGGTAAAATCGCACTAGCATAGAAAGCAAGCGCCCCGCGGCTTTGCCAAGCCCGCGGCGGTGGCCAAGGCGGGCAAGCGCCCTGACAGGTCCAGTGTAGCACATCCGCCCGCCGGCGTCAACCCGGCGGGTGTGTTGTTATTGGCAGAGGAGCGCCCTTGAGCGACGTCTTCACCCGCTACGAACTGGCCCTGGAGCAGCTGCTGACCCGGCTGGGCCCGGCGCACCCCCGCGCGGCCGAGGCCCGCACCCTCCAGGCCCGCCTCCTGGAGAACATCGCCGCTGCCCGCCTCCACGGCGACACCGAAACCCGCCGCGCCGAACGCTCCGAGATCCGCGCCGCCCTCGACCTGCTGGCCACCGAAGCCCTGAAAATCACCTTCAACGAGCTGGCCTTTTCCCCCGACCGCGACGCCGAGGCCGGCGAGGCGCCCGCGGCCATGGCCGGCCGCGTCTTCCTGGCCTACTCCCACCACGACCAGGACTTTGCCCTGCGGCTGGCGGCCAACCTGCGCGACCGGGGGGTGCCGCTGTGGGTGGACCGCTGGGACATCCGGCCGGGGGAGGACTGGGACCAGGCCATCGACGACGCGGCCTACGACTGCGGCCGGTTCCTGGTCGTGCTCTCGCCCGCCGCGGTCGAGTCGCCGGATGTGCGGGGCGAGCTGCGCATCGCCCTGGCCGAGCGCAAGCCGATCGTCCCGGTGCTCTACCGCAACTGCCGCATCCCCCGGCAGTTGCAGCTCGTGCAGTACGTCGATTTTGCCGCCTGCGGCCCCGACGACCCGGCCGCGCTGCGGGCCGTGCTGGGGGCGTTGGGGGTGGGCCCGGCGCCGGCGGGAGGCCGGCCGGCCGCGCCGCCCGCGGTGGCGACTCCAGCGCCGCGTCAGCCCTTTGAACCGGAGATGGTGCTCGTCCCGGCCGGCGAGTTCCTCCTGGGCAGCGACCCCAAAAGGGACAAGTTCGCAGAAAACGACGAACAACCCCAGCAGCGCCTCTACCTGCCGGACTATGCCATTGCCCGCACCCCGGTGACCAATGCCCAGTACGCCGCCTTCGTCCAGGCGACGGGCCACCGCGCGCCGCGTCATTGGGAGAAGGGCTCCCCACCCCCGCAACTGGCGGACCACCCGGTGGTCTACGTCTCCTGGCACGATGCCGTGGCCTACTGCCGCTGGCTGGCCGAGGTTACGGGGCGGCCCTACGCCCTGCCGACGGAGGCGCAGTGGGAGAAGGCGGCGCGCGGGCCGGACGGGCGCATCTACCCCTGGGGCGACGAGTTTGACAAAAGCAAGTGCAACACGTCCGAGTCGGGCATTGGCGGCACGACGCCGGTGGGCAAGTACAGTCCGCAGGGGGACAGCCCGTACGGTGTTGCCGACATGGCCGGCAACGTGTGGGAGTGGTGCAGCAGTCTGTACAAGCCTTACCCGTACCGGGCGGACGACGGGCGGGAGGAGGCCGCGGCCGGCGGCCTCCGGGTTTTGCGCGGGGGCTCGTGGCGCGTCAATCGAGAGATCGGGCGTTCCGCGTACCGCTCCTCCGACGTCAGCCCCGAGAACGACTACTTCTACGGGGGTTTTCGTTGTTGTTTAGCGGCCGGGCCGTTCTCTCCATAGGCTCGCCGGAGGCTTCCGCCCCGCGGCGGCGGGGAAAGGCCGGGGCCGTGCCGGGGGG
>CAZQFV010000003.1:0-239363 GCA_964592645.1 uncultured Chloroflexia bacterium | reverse complement strand
GCTCCAGGCGTTTCGCAGTATGGGGCTAACTACATGACTTTGTAAAAGCCCTGGGTGGAACCCCGGAGGCCCCAAGGCACGAAGGCCTATTTGCAGACCACTAGAGGGCTTCTTTGCCGCAGTGGCCGCGCATACTGCAGGCGGCGCAGCGGGCCGGCTCGTCGTGATCGCGGGGGACGTCGCGCCGGCGCTCGGCCCGGCGCATAGCGGCCAGGGTGTCCAGGAGGGCGCGGCGCAGGCCGGCGTCGAAGGGCACCTCGAAGGTGCGTTCGCGGTAGACGACGAGGCCGTAGGGCGGGGCGCGGCCGTAGCTCTCCTCCACGAGCAGGCAGTAGGCGGCCAACTGCAGGATATCGGCGGTGTAGGGCTCCTCGGCCTCCCGCGAGGGCTTGGCCTCCACGGGGACGATGGCCCGCCCCAGGCGCACCAGGTAGTCCGGCCGGCCTACCAGCCCATAGCGCGGCGCGCGCAGCGGCTGGGGGGGGCGATGCCAGGCGCGGCTGTCGACATAGACGACACGGCCCCGCGGCAGTCCGCCGGCGGCGCGCTCGCGGCGGCCCAACCAGAGCAGGGCGATGGACAGGACGATCAGCAGGAGCGCGACAAGGCCCAGTCCCAAGGTTACCCTCCTCGCAGGAGCTGGACCGCGGCGATGGCGGCCACGGCGAGGCCGAGCACCAGGAGGGCGATGGCCGCGCGGCGCAGGCCCTCGCCGCGGAGGATGCGCCGGCCATGGGCGCGGTGGCGTTCCGTGCCGGCCGTCCACTGCCCATGGTCCTCCGGCGCGAGCTGCCGGACGTAGCGCAGCCACCAGGAGCGGGCGCAGTAGGCAAAGGATTGGACCTCTGAGGCGCGTATCCATCGCGGTTCGGCCACGGCCGGCCTCCGTCAGGGGTAGGGATAGCCCCTCGTGGTCGGTGGGGGTGGCACGGTCGGCGTGGCGGTGGGGCGCGGGGTGTCGGTGGGGTACGGCGTGTCGGTGGGGTACGGCGTGTCGGTGGGGTACGGCGTGTCGGTGGGGCGCGGGGTGTCGGTGGGGCGCGGCGTGTCGCTGGGCGCGGGTGGGCGCGTCTCCGTCGGCAGGGGGGTGTCCGTGGCGGTGGCGGTGGGGGTCGCTGTTGGCATGGGCGTTGGGGAGGGAGCGGTCGTCGGGGTGGCGGTTATGCGCTGGGTGGGCGGCGGGGTGGGGGTGGCCGAGGGGCGGAGCGTGGCGCGGGGAGTGGCGCTCGGGCTCCGCGTCGGTGGTCGTGTCGGCGGGCGCGTGCCGGTGGGGCGCGGGGTGGCCGTGGGAACCGCGGTGGGAGGGGGCGGCGTGCGCGTCGGCGGACGATCGTAGTGGATGATGTCGTCGACGATGGCGCGGTTTAGGGGCGCCAGCCGGCCGAAGGGGTCCGGGCTGTAGTCGGCCAGCAGCAGCGAGGCCAGGCTGCCGGACCCGCCGGGAGCGAAGCCGGAAAAGGCCAGGCTGACGGCCCAGAGGACGCCGACCACCGCCAACAGCAGGCAGATCGCGGCCACCAGGGCCCACCGTAGGGCGTCGCGGCGTTCCTCCTCTTTACCCATCGCCGGTCTCCGCGTAGTCGACTACTGCATGGATGTGCACCGCTTCGCTCTTGCCCTTGAGCGTCACCGCGCCCAACCCGCGGATGGCATAGCGCTTCCGGTCGTGCATGGCCTGCAAGGTATACTCGCTGATCAGGATGTCGTACTCAGGATACTCCTTGTTCAAGCCCTGCACGCGGGCGCTCAGGTTGACGGCGTCGCCGATCACCGTGTATTCCATACGGTCGGCGGAACCGACCGTCCCGGCGACCACTTCGCCGGTATTGATGCCGATGCCCATACGGATGGGGACCTCTCCCCGTGTCAGGCGCTCGGTGTTCAGTTGGGTCAGCCGGCGGCGCATGGCCAGGGCCGATTCCACGGCGCGGTCGGCATGATCGGCATGGTGCACCGGGGCGCCAAAGATCACCAGGGTGGAGTCGCCGCCGAACTTGTTCACCGTTCCGCCATAGTCCTGGGCGACCTCCACCATGGCCGTGAAGTAGTCGTTCAGGATGCGGACCATGGTGTCGGGGCTGTACTGTTCCGAGAGGCGCGTAAAGTCGCGGATATCGGCAAAGAGCATGGTGGCGACCCGCCGTTCGCCCTGCAGCCGGATCTCGCCGCGCAGGAGCGACTCGGATACCTCGCGGCTGACGAAACGGCCAAAGGCGTCGCGGATGTACTCCTTCACCCGCAGGCCCTGGATCATGCGGTTGAAGGCGTGCGCCAGCAGGCCCACCTCGTCCTCGGTGCTGACCAGGACCTTGCGCGAGAGGTTGCCTCGCTCCACGCTGCTGGCAGCTTGGACGAGGGCCATGATCGGGCGGACGATCTGGGCCGAGATCCACAGCCCCACCAGCACCACGGCCACCACGGCCAGGCTAAAGATCAGGGAGAGGATAAGCTGGGTGATGAGCTGCTCGCGCTGGTGCCCGGGGACGGCCACGGAGAAGATGGCCAGGTCGGCGCCGTGGCGGGCGTCGAAGGAGCCAAAGGCTTCCTCGATCCTCTCGCCGCCGGAGGCCAGGGAGCGTCCTAGGAACTGAAAGTCCTGGCCGGCCTGCACCTGGCGGTAGAAGCTGCTCGACACCCGGAGCGTCGTCGTGGGGAGTTCGGTAAAGGTGGTGGCGATCACCTGCCCGGTGGCGTCGTAGACGGTAGCTTCGCGCCGGGTGGTCGGCGCGGCCTGCTGTTGAGCCGTGTGGCCGGCCATCCGCCGGACCATCTCCGACATGGGCATGCCCACCAAGACCACGCCCACCGTTTGGCCGTCCTGCTTGATCGGGCCGCCGATGTAGAAGCACCATCCCCAGGGGGTAGGCACGATGTCGGCGAACTTGTCGCCGATGTCGTCGATCTCGCCCAGGGCGACCCGTCCGACCAGGCCCCAGTCGTAGTCGGGCAGGCCGGCGGTGACGGTATAGGGAGAAAGCGGCCGGCCGTCGACCCGGTGGAGCGAGAGCAGCGCGGTCCCGTCCAGGAGGGTGATCTCGGCATAGTCCAGGCCGGCGTTCAGGACGAGGGGGTAGACCAAGTCGTGGAGCTGCTCGCTATCGCGCCGGGCCACGGCCTCGGACACGCCCGTGGTCCGGGCAATGGCCCGCAGCGTCGTCAGCAGCTCGCGCTCGACATAGACCACCTGGTCGGTGGCATAGTGTCCGGCCTGCCAGAGCTCGTTCTTCAGGCGTTCGTCCAGCCGTTCGGCAAAGACGCGGGCCAGGAAATAGGTCCCGGCGGTGGCCACCAGCAGCGCCAGCACCAGGTAGGGGGCAATCACCTTGAAGCGCAGCCGGTCCCAGAAGGACAGGGGACCGGGCGGGCAGGCAGGATCGTGGGGGGGCGGGACTTTATCGGCAGTTGAGCGCGGCTCCTCCATGGTCGCCCTCGTGTAGGGTCCGGCGCATGCACGGCGTCCGTTAGGGGTCTATTCCGAGATCGACAGGCTCCTGCTGAAGGGCTGCTCTACAGACCGGGCTCGATCCACCGCAGCAGCATTCCCAACGCCAGTGTCAGGAGGATGCTCACGGCGATCTTGATCCTGTAGAGTGGCGCCTGGCTCGGCTGTTTCCATACCGCCCAGAGCGCCAGGATGCGCGGCACGAAGGCCAGCGGGGCGAACCAGCATGCCGGCGCCCCGACGTACAGCAGCAACAAGACCAGGGTGCGCTCCGCTCCTCCCCACAGCCGGTCGGGCATCGTCGCCGCCACGCCGTTGCCGTTTCCTGCCCGGTTCGGCGCGTAGCGGGTCAGGGCGTAGGCGGCCTGCGCCTCCAACAAGGGGAAGGCGAAAAAGACAATGACAAAGGCCATCAGGTAGACGAGGTTGCGGTTCGCCGGGCCGCCGCCGACCGCCTCTGCCAGCGAGCCGTAGGGCCAACGGCCGGCCTGTAGGATGACGATGATGAACACGACGGCCACGTGCAGGAATTGGTCCAGGAAAAAGAAGCGCGTGTGCCAGCCGGTCACCCGGCGGCCCAGGTCGACCTTGGCCCAATCGGTTGCCCAGTGCAGGACAAAGATGGGCAGCAGCCACGGCCACCATGTCGGGAGGTGGTTCCAGAGGCAGACGGCGCAGCTGGCGACCACGATGCCGGAATGGAGGAACAGCCCCTTCCACGAGTGGCCTTTGTAGCGCACCAGGTCAATCGTCTGGAGGGCGAAATCGCCGATCAGGTGCCCCAGGAGCAGGCCGAAGAATGGTGACATCGCCGCTGTCCTTGGCGCCGGTGGACGCTCACACACCAGCCTGCCGGAAGGACCCCCACGGGGTGACGCCTCCTGACAGGCAGGCTTATCGATCACACGGCCGGCGTTCTACTACATTACCGCCGATTGCGCCGGCCGGCAAGCGGTCCGCCTTACAAAACGGTTACGAACGGGCCAGCCGGCCCTCCAGCCGTTCCAACGCTTCCTGCAGTGTCTGTTGCCGCCGGGCCGTGGTCAGGTCGGCGCGGGTGTTCTCCAGGATGCGGCGAACGGCATCGGTGGCCCGGCGCAGTCCCCCGGTCAGGGCGTCGGGAAAGTCCACGGTGGCCAGGAAATCATAGATCTGCTGCATGACGCCCAGGCGGGCCTCGCAGGGATCCAGGTCGTCCTGGCGCAGGGCATCGAGGATGGAACGGCGCAGCTCGCCCGCCGTGTCGCCGAGGGCGTTGAGGTAGGGGGCGACGGCGACGTGGAGGTCGGCCGGGCGCGGCAGAGGCTCTCCGCGGAGCAGCGCATAGGTGATACGGGCCTCGGCATACTCCTTCTGGGCGTCCGAGACATAGCCGATGGCCGTGAAGATGGGACAGGCCTGGGCGATCTCCTCCAGGCGGGCGATGTCCTGGCGGGCGGCAGACAGGATCTCAGCGGCCTCGTTGAACTCGGCCCGGTGCGTGGCCCGGATGGTCAGGGAGGCCGAGCGGATGATGCGGCGGGAAAGGAGCAGGGCCTCCTCGCGCAGGCGGTCCTGGCGAGAGAGTTCGGCAAGGATCTCTTCCCCAATCTGCTCGAAGGTGTCTGGCGGCGCCGGGACCTGCGCAGGTCCGTTGATCGGGTTGTCCATGGGGCCTGTCTGTGCTCCAAATGGGTTGTTCCGGGCCGCGGATCCGTGCCCGTTTTTCATTGATCTCTGCATAGATCCCGAAAGTTGGTGCGCGCGGATGTCGGCTGCGAGGTAGTATGGCGGGCTATGCAGGGATCGTTAGCTGTTGCCGCGCCGGCGGTAGCGCAGGAAGGGCGGGATGTCGATCTCGTCCTCGGTCCCGATGATGGAGGGGATTTCCTCCTCCCGTTCGCTCCGGCCGCGGGGTTCTCCGGGCTGCGGCCCGGTCAGGTCGCGGGCCTTGACGGGCCGGGCCGTGCGCCGACGCGCCTCGGGGCCGTGGTCGAAGCCGGTGGCGATGAGCGTGATCTTGACCTCGTCGCGCATGTTCTCGTCGATCACGGCGCCAAAGATGATATTGGCATCGGGGTCGGCGGCGCGGGCGATGATCTCGGCCGCCTCGTTGACTTCCCACATCGTCAACTCCGGGCCGCCCGTGACGTTGAAGAGCACCCCCTTGGCCCCATCGATCGAGATCTCCAGGAGCGGGCTGGAGATTGCCGCCTGGGCGGCGTCAATCATGCGCTTTTCGCCGGTGCCGTAGCCGATGGCCATCAGCGCCGAGCCGGCGTTGGCCATGATCGTCTTGACATCGGCAAAGTCCAGGTTGATCAGCCCGCGGACGGTGATCAGGTCGGAGATGCCCTGGATGCCCTGGCGGAGCACGTCGTCGGCGACGCGGAAGGCTTCCAGCATCGAGGTATGCTTGTCGGTGATCTGGAGGAGGCGATCGTTGGGGATGACGATAAGCGTATCCACGTTGGGTTTGAGGTTGTTGATGCCCTCCTCGGCGACGGTGCGGCGGCGGTTGCCCTCGAAGGTGAACGGGCGGGTCACGACGGCCACGGTCAGCGCGCCCAACTCGCGGGCCGTCTGGGCGATCACCGGGCAGGCCCCGGTGCCGGTGCCGCCGCCCATGCCGGCGGTGAGAAAGACCATGTCGGCACCGCGCAGCGCCTCGGCCAGGTCATCGCTCGATTCCTCGGCCGCCTTTTGCCCGATGACGGGGTTGCCGCCGGAGCCGAGCCCCTTGGTCAGCTTGTCGCCGATGCGGATGCGCCGGGGCGCCGCGGAGTGCAGCAGGGCCTGGGCATCGGTGTTGACGGAGATGAAATCGACCCCCTTGACGCCGGCCTCGATCATGCGGTCCACGGCATTGCTGCCCCCTCCGCCGACCCCCAGGACCTTGATCTGGGCAAAGTTTTCCGTGACAACCTCCAATAGATCGTCCATGGCCATCGTCTGCCTCCCGCGGGTTATGGCAGGAATTCCCGCAACCAGCTCTTGAAGCGGTTATAGATCCTTGTCCAGCCCTGCTCCTGGGGGACCAGGAAAGGTGTAGCGCTGCCTCGTTTCAGGCCCCAGCGGATCAGGCCCACGCCGGTGGCATAGGCGGGGCTATCGATGGTGTCGGCCAGCCCGCCCAGGCCGCCGGGGACGCCGATGCGCACCGGCATGTTCATCACTTCGCGGGCCACCTCGTCGATGCCCGGCAAGAGGGCCGTGCCGCCCGTCAGGACGACGCCGGCCGGCAACAGCCCCTCGTAGCCCACCCGCCGCACCTCGGCGCGCAGCATCTGGAACATCTCCTCCACCCGCGCCTCGATCACCTGGTGCAGCAGGGCCCGCGACATGGTCCGTTTCTTCATCCCCACGAAAGAGTCGGCCTCGATCTGATCGCCCTCGCCGCCCTCGGTCTCGTCGGGCAGGGGCCGGGCGCGGCCGTGCTTGATCTTTAGGTACTCGGCCACGTCGAAGGGGGTGCGCAGGATGATGGCGATGTCGTTGGAGATGTGGTTCCCGCCCACCGGCAGGACCACCGTGTGCCAGATGCTGCCGTCGATAAAGATGGCCACGTCGGTGGTGCCGCCGCCGCAGTCGACAAGGATGACCCCCATCTCCTTTTCCGCATCGCTCAGGACGGCTTCGCTGCTGGCCAGCGGCTGCAGCACCAGATCGTCGATCTCGACGCCGGCCCGCTGGATGCACTTGATCAGGTTCTGGATGGCCGTGACCGCCCCGGTGACGATGTGCGTCTCCACCTCCAGGCGAAAGCCGGACAGCCCGATGGGGTCGCGGATGCCCTCCTGCCCGTCTACGATGTACGACCGGGGGATGACATGGATGATCTCGCGTTGCGTGGGGATGGCGATAGCCCGCGCCGCGTCCAGGGCGCGGGCCTGGTCGGCGGGGGTGATCTCGCGGTCGGCCCGCGAGATGGCGACAACGCCGCGGCTGTTGAGCGACTGGATATGGCCGCCGGCCACGCCCACGTAGGCCGAGCCAATGCGGTAGCCGCTCAGCCGCTCGGCCTTTTCCACCGAGGCCACGATCGAGGTCACCGCATCTTCGACGTTGACGACGATCCCCTTCTTGATCCCCTTGGAGGGGGTCAGGCCCACGCCCAGGATGTTGACCTGCCCGTCCGCACCGTACTCCCCCACCAGGGTAACCACCTTGGTGGTACCAACGTCGATGCCAACCGCTGTCCGTGCCATAGACTATGCCCCCGTTTGAAGCCCCATTATAGCCGAACTGCCTGTGGGATGCAAGTTGGAAAAACGGCCTTGTCCCACTGCCCCTGGTACGACTCTCAATGGTAGATGACGCGGTCCAGCAAGCGCAGGTCGACCCATTCGAACGGAATGCCGCTCTGCAGCAGCGAGGCCAGGTTGCGCACCTTTTCCTCCAGGTGGTCGCTCTTTCCAAAGAGCGCTTCCCAGCCGTTCTGCGAGACGGCGGTGATGCCGCGCCCCTGCTGGTACTCAAAGGCCAGGAGCGGGAGGCCCAGGTCGCTTTGGAGGCGGGAGAAAACCTGCTGGGCCGTCTGGACCGCCTCGACGTCCACATGGTCTCCCGGCAGCACCGGCTTTTTGTCCAGGTCCATGATGTAGATCAGATTGGACATCTCCGGGAGCTCGACCCCCAGGACCAGACCGTCGTTGTCGACCAGGTAGCGCTCCGGCACATCGATGGTCCACCAGCTCACGGAGGGGAAGCGCTCCCGGATGCGCAGCCGCACCCGGCTGGGGAGGTAGCGCTCCACCAGGGCCTCCTGGACGTAGGTGACCTGGGTGAGCCGCCGGGTCACGGCCAGGGTGTCCAGGAGAAAGATGTTTTTCCCCAGCGCCTGGCTCACCTGGCGGGCCTGCTCGCTGGGGAGGACGAGGTTGCCGTCGACCGTCACCTCCGTGACCAGGAAGGAGGGGTGCAGGAAGATATAGGCCAGGGCCGCGGCGCTCCCCAGGGCCAGCAGAAAGCCCAGCAGTTGCCCCTGCCGGATCCAGACCCCCAGGGCGCGCCACAGGCCCGGTTTGGCCTGGGGGCGCGCCTTGTGGCGCGGGAGCGGTGGGGCGGGGGGAGCTTCTTCGGAAGGCGGTTTCTTGGCCATCGGCGGTCTCCGGTGAGATGCACAGGTCAACGGGTGATGCGGCTGCGGCGCTGCTCGGCAAAGCGCTCCTGGGCCAGCTCGATCAGGCGATCCAACAGGCGAGGATAAGGCAACCCGCTGGCCGCCCACAGCTTGGGATACATGCTGATCGGCGTAAAGCCGGGGATGGTGTTCAACTCATTGACATAAGGTTGCAACGTCTCGCGGTCGAGCAAAAAGTCCACCCGGGCCATGCCGGCGCCGTCGTGGGCCTTGTAGGCCTGCACGGCCAGGGCGCGGATCTCGTTGGCCAGCGCGTCCGGCAGCGGGGCCGGGATGAGCAGCTCGGAACGATCGTCCACGTACTTGGCGTTGTAGTCGTAGAACTCGCGGCTGGGGAGGATCTCGCCGGGTACGGAGGCCTGCGGGTCGTCGTTGCCCAGGACGCTGACCTCGATCTCGCGGGCGTTCACGCCGCGCTCGATCAGCAGCCGCCGGTCGTAGTCGGCGGCCAGGTCCAGGCCGGCCCACAGTTCCTCGCCGTCGTGAGCCTTGGTGACGCCGACGCTGGAGCCAAGGTTGGCCGGCTTGACGAAGCAGGGGTAGCCGAGGCGCTGCTCGGCCTCGGCGATGACGGCGGCCGGCTCCTCCTGCCAGCGTCGGCGGGTCAGGGCGATATAGTCGACCAGCGGCAGGCCGGCGGCGCGCATCACCATCTTGGAGGCGATCTTGTCCATCGCCAGGGCCGATGCCAGCACCCCGGCGCCGACATAGGGCAGGCCGGCCATCTCAAATAGCCCCTGGATCGTGCCATCCTCGCCGTAGGGGCCGTGCAGCACGGGGAAAGCCACGTCCAGGCGCGGCAGCCCCTCCGGCCAGAGGCCGGCCGCCGGCGAGAGGCCCTCTCGGGGCGGCCCCGCCAAGGGGTCCGGCCGCCCGGCGCAGAGGGCCTCCAGGCGTTCCAGGGCGTTGTGGACCAACCAGCGCCCGTCGCGGGCGATGCCGATCGGCACCACCTCGTAGCGTTCCGGGTCCAGGGCCGCCATGACCCCGCGCGCCGAGACGAGCGAGACCTCGTGTTCTCCCGAGCGTCCGCCAAAGATCACGCCGACGACGAGCTTTGTCGACATCGCTTACTCCTGCTTTTCCAGGGCCCCGGCGCCGAGCAGGCGGGGGCCCAGCGTGGTCACATCCCCGGCCCCCAACGTCAGGACGACATCGCCGGGCCGCACATGCTCTTGCAGCCAGGCCAGGGCCGTATCCAGGGAGGGGCAGTAGGCGGCGGGGCGGGTGAGGCGGGCGGCGATGTCGGCGCCGGAGACATCGCCGGGATCGGGCTCGCGCGCCGCGTAGATGCCCGTCACCAGGACCATATCGGCCGTATCCAGGGCCGGGGCCAGCTCGTGGGCCAGGGCCCGCGTGCGGCTGAAGGTGTGCGGCTGGAAGACGGCCACCAGCCGCCGGCCGGGAAAGCGCTGGCGGGCGGCGGCCAGCGTCGCCTGGACCTCGCGGGGGTGGTGGGCGTAGTCGTCCACGACGGTCACCCCGCCGGCCGTGCCCAGCACCTGGAAGCGCCGCTGCACCCCGCCAAAGCCGGCCAAGACGGCGGCGAGCTTTTCCACCGCTACCCCGACCGCCGCAGCCGCGGCCAGGGCCCCCAGGGCGTTGCGCACGTTGTGCTCGCCGGGGAGGCGCAGGCGAAAGCGCCCCAGCGGGACGCCGTCGCGCAGCACGTCAAAGGCCGTGCCCTGCTCCTGGAGGTCCAGGTCCACCGCCCGCCAATGGGCGCCGGGGTTCAGGCCGTACCCCCAGACCGGGGCGGCCGGCCGGGGCAGGCCCCAGGCGCCGCGATCGTCCTGGCAGAGCAGGATGGCGCCGTCGGCGGGCACGCCGGCGATGAAGTGGGCAAAGGACTCGGCCACCGCTTCCCACGTCGGATAGCAGTCGACGTGGTCCCAATCGACGTTGGTGACGACGGCAACGGCCGGCCGCAGGGCCAGGAAGGTGCGGTCGTACTCGTCGGCCTCCAGGACAAAGTGCGGCCCGCGGCCGGCATGCCCGCTGCCGCCCAACTCGGGCACCTCGCCGCCGACGATGAAGGAAGGATCCAGCCCGGCGGCGCGCAGCAGCAGGGCGAGCAGGGCGGTGGTGGTGGTCTTGCCGTGGGTGCCGGCCACGGCCAGGCAGCGCCGGCCGGCGGTCAGGCGGCGCAGCATCTCGCCGCGGTGCCAGGGAGGGCGGCCCAGCCGGCGGGCGGCCTGCACCTCGGGGTCGTCGGCCGGAACGGCCGAACTGGCCACCACGACGGCGGCCTGTGCGACCTGGGCGGGGTCGTGCCCGACATAGACTTGCGCCCCGCGGCCGGCCAGGTCGCGCAGGGTGGGGCTGTCGCGCACGTCCGATCCGCTCACCGGGTGTCCGCGCTCCAGCAGGACGCGGGCGATGGCGCTCATCCCGGCCCCGCCGATGCCGATGAGGTGGACCTGCTCGTTGCCCTGGAGTGCGGCTTCTTCGGCCATACGCGCTTCCATCGTTTCTCGGCGATCACTCCTTCGCCCGCCGGCGCCGTAGCCAGGCGATGGCCAGGAAAATGGCGATCACGGCGGCGATCAGCCCGAAGACGATGCCCTTGAGCAGGTTCGACGGCAGGCCCATGATGGTGATGGTGGGCGGATCGACGACCGTGGTCTTTTCCACCGGGTTAAAGATCTCCAGCCCGCGGGCCAGGATCAGCATCACGTTCACCGCTCCGAACAGCGCGCCGCCCAGCCGCCCCAGGAAGTTGACGTCCCGGCGCCGGCCCAGGATCGTCCCGGCGCGGTAGGCGACCAGGACGATCAGGACAAAGGCGATCAGTTGGGCCCAGGAGTTGGTTTGGGCGATCGGTCCCGCGCTCGTGGTGGCGCCTCCGCCGCCGCGGATCTGCCCGGCAAAGGAGGCAAAGAGCACGATGGCATAGTTGACGATCTGGATGAGCAGGTCGCCAAAGGCCTGACCGATGCCGGTGACGGCCAACCCCAGTCCGATGGCGGTGAACCCCTCCTCCTGCCAGCCGCGCCGGAAGCCGTAGAAGATCCCCGGCAGGCAAAGGAGCAAGATCAATCCCCAGTTGGTGATAACGATGTCGTTGCCGACAAGTTGAAAGAAGAGACCCATCGTTCTACCCCGTCGACGAGGCTAGAAGTCATCTTCGGACCAGAGAACCCAACTGCTCCACCAGCGCCGCCGCGGCGGTCGGGCGGTGCAGCCGCCGCGCCGCCGCGGCCATATTTTGCAGGTGGGTGGGATCGCCCCAGGCCGTCTCCAGGGCCTGCCACAGGGCCGTGGGGTCCGGCCGGCCCCGTCCGTCGCGCAGGCGGACGTCGGGCACCAGGAGGGCCGCGCCGTTGCGCACCAGGTAGGCGGCGTTTTCCTCCTGGTGGACGTATGGATAGGGCACCAGGATCGCCGGTAGCCCAACCGCCGGCAGCTCGCCCAGGGTGGAAGCACCGGAGCGACAGATGGCCAGGTCGGCGGCGGCCAGGGCGGCCGGCATCTCCTCGTGCAGGTAGGGATAGAGGTGGTAGCGGGACTGTAGGTCGGATGGCAGCCCGGAGGCTTGCCGGCGCAGCTCGGCCTCGTCGCCTTCGCGCCCGCAGATGTGGACGACGTGGGCGCGCTCCAGGAAGCGGGCCAGGCCGGCCCCGACGGCGCGGTTGATGCTGCGGGCGCCGCGGCTGCCGCCATAGACCAGGAGCACCCGTTCCGCGGGCGGCAGCCCCAAGCGGCGGCGGGACTCCGGGCGGTCCAGGGAGAGGAGGGCCGGCCGGACCGGGTAGCCGGTCACCACCATCTTGCCCCGCGGCAGGTAGCGGGCCGAGTCGGGGGTGCTCGTGGCCACGCGCGTGGCCAGCCGCGCCAGGAAGCGCACGGCCAGGCCGGGCACGACATCGGGCAAAAAGACCAGCAGCGGGATGCGCTTGCGCCGCGCCGCCATCCCCACGGGCACGCTGACATAGCCGCCGGTCACCAGCACGGCCTGGGGCCGGAACTCGTCCATGAGGCGGGCGGCCTGCCGGGTTCCCTGAGCCAGCAGCGTCATGTGGCGGAGCATGGTCCAGGGGGCCCGTCCGCGCAGCGCCGCCGCCTGGATGGCCGCGGTGGGCACCTCCGGCGCCACCTGGCGCAGGAGGTCGTTCTCCATGCCGCCGGCGCTGGTCACGTACAGCAGGGCGCTATTTTTCGGCAGGGCGGCGGCGACGGCTAAAGTGGGATAAACGTGACCACCAGTGCCCCCGCCCGAGATCAGGACGCGCATTTTCCCTCTCTTTCTTGGCGTGGCAGGACAGGTTCAGGAGCAGCCCCACGGCGGTCATACAGACCGCCAGCGAGGAGCCGCCGTAGCTGACGAACGGCAGCGTCATGCCGCTGATGGGCAGCAGGCCGGATGTGACCATCATATTCAGGAACGCTTGGAACGCCAGCCAGGTGGTGATGCCCACGCCCAGGAGCAGCCCGTAGCGGTCCGGGGCGCGCAGGGCGATCTGGTAGCCGCGGTAGGCGATCCAGGCAAATATCCCGATGATCAGCAGGCAACCGACCAACCCCAGCTCCTCCCCGATGACGGCAAAGATGCTGTCGGTGTGCGGGGATGGCAGCCAGTAGAACTTTTGCCGGCCCTGGCCCAGACCCCAGCCAAAGACGCCGCCCGATCCCAGGGCCATCAGGCAGTGGCGCAGGTGGTAGCCTGCTTCCCAGTTGTCCGCGCTCCAGGGGTCCAGGAAGGAGACCATGCGCGCCCAGCGGTAGGAGGCGAAGCGGGCAAAGAGGAAGAAGATGCCCCCCGCCAGCAGGCCGGCCAGCGCCGTCTGCTTCAGGTCGGCCCCGGCGACGACAAAGACGACGGCCCCGATCAGCCCCAGGATGACGGCGGTGCCCATGTCGGGCTCCAGCATGATCAACCCGCACAAGACGCCCAGGATCACGGCAAAGGGCACCAGCCCGTAGGCCACATGGCGCAGCTTCTGGCCGCGCTTGGAGAGCCAGTCGGCGATGTAGACGACAAAGACCAGGTGGGCCAACTGGCTGGGCTGGAAGTTGAACAGGCCCAGGTCGAACCAACGCTTGGCCCCGTTGGTGCGCTCGACGATCGAATCGGGCAGGACGACCACCAGGGTGAGCAACAGGACGACGACGGCCATTCCCGGGACGCTGAAGCGGCGCCAGAAGCGATAGTCCAGGCGCATGGCGATCAGCGCGCCCACCGCCCCCACTACCAGCCACAACATTTGACGCCCCAGGTAGTAGCCGGCCTGTCCGTCTTGGTACAGGACGCCGATGGCGAACGAGGAGCTGAAGAGCATCACCAGCCCGATGAGGATCAGCGCGCCCACGACGGCCAGCAGCCAGTAGTCCGGCGGACTGGTGCGGGGCGACCGCAGGGCCTCCCGCCAGGAGCCCAGGGAAGGCCAAAAGCCCCCGTTTTCGTTCCCCGTAGCCGTCCGTTCGGTCATTGCGCTCTCCTTGCAAGATGCCGGATGCCGGAAACTACCCCCGCATCGGATCGCTAATCGGCCGTCGACAATGCCGCCACGGCCTGGCGGAAGCGCTCGCCGCGCTCGAACTCGTGGCGGAACATGCCAAAGCTGGCGCACCCGGGCGAGAGCAGCACGGCGTCGCCGGGCTGCGCGATCTCGCGGGCCCGCCGTACGGCGGCCGGCAGGCTATCGAAGCGGCCGGCCACCCGGGGGCCGGCCCCGGCCGCGCGCAGCGCCTCTTCCAGCTTGTCCGTCGCCGAGCCCTCCAGGAGCAGGATGGCCCGGACGCGGCCGGCGGCGGCGGCCAGCCCGCCGAACTCCAGCGACTTGTCGGCCCCCCCGGCGATCAGCACCACGGGCTGCTCCAGGGCCTGCAGCGCCGCGACGGTGGCCGCGGGGGCCGTGCTGGTGGTGTCGTTGATGTAGGTCACGCCGTCGAGCACGCGCACCACCTCCAGGCGGTCCGGGAGCCCGCGGAAGGCCGCGATCCCCGCGGCGATGACGGCGGCCGGCAGGCCCAGGAGGCTGGCCGCCGCCGCCGCCGCCAGGACGTTGGCCCGGTTGTGGTGCCCCGGCAGGGCGATGGCGCTTTCCGGGCAGATGGGGCGCGCTACCCCGTCGGCCCCGACCCAGGTCACCATGCCCTCGACAAACAGGGCTGCGCCGTTCCCCAGCGGCAGCACCCGGCCGTCGCCGGTGCGCAGGGCGCCCGTGCCGTGCCGCCGCAGGTCCACCCCGAACCAACTCGCCCGGGAGGGGGCATCGAGCCGAAAGTCGCGCACCACGGCATCCTCGGCGTTCAAGACCAGCCGGTCGTCGGCCCGCTGCGCCCGGTAGATCTGCTTCTTGGCCTCGACATACGACTCCCACGACGGGTAGCGGTTCAGGTGGTCCGGCGAGAGGTTGGTCACGACGGCCAGTTGGGGCGCCATCCCCCGTTCGCCCAGCCCCTCCAGTTGCCAGGAAGACAGCTCCAGCACGACCGGCGTCTGCGGTCCGATCTGCGGCAGCGCCTCCAGGGCCGAGACGCGGATGTTGCCGGCTACTACGGCATCGGGGAACTGCCGGCGGACGATCTCGCCCAGGAGGGCGGTGGTCGTGCTCTTGCCCTTGGTGCCGGTGATGCCCACGATGGGGGCCGGGCAGAGGGCAAAGAACAGGGTCATCTCCATCTCGATCGGCACCCCGTGCCGGCGGGCCTCCGCCAGGAAGGGAGACTCGCGGGGCACCGCCGGGTTGCGCACGACCATGTCGGCCCGGCGAAAGTCCTCCAGGCGGTGCTCGCCCAGCACATAGGTCACGGGCTCGCCGGCCAGGGCCGGCAGCGTGTCGGCCAGCTCCTCCGGCCGGCGCAGGTCGGTGACGGTGACGATGGCCCCCTGGCGCAGCAGGAAGCGGGTGACGCCCAGGCCGCCGCCGTGGACGCCCAATCCCATCACCAAGACCCTTTTGCCCTTGAGATCCAGCATCATGCACCTGGCAGGCGAGGGGCGGCCCTCGCCGGTGAGCCTGCCTAGCGGGAGCGCGTCAACTGCGTCACCCGGGCGATCAGCGCCTTTTTCAGGGCCTGGGCCGAGCCATCCTCGACATGGAAGCGCCGGAGGATCTCGTCCAGTTCCACCTGGTCGTTCTCTTGCTCCCGGGTCATCTCTCTCCACGGATCGCGGACGGTCTTGTTCTTCTGGGCCATGGGCCACCTCCACACAGTCTGCCGCTATCGGCAGCGTATCCTACGCCAGGGACAGGGCCACGCCCACCATCGCCGCGATCACGCCGACGATGACGAAGCGGGCCACGATCTGCGTCTCCGACCAACCTGTCAGCTCAAAGTGGTGGTGCAGCGGGGCCATGCGAAAGATGCGCCGGCCCTCGCCGAAGCGCCGTTTGGTGATCTTGAAGTAGCCGACCTGCAGGATATCCGACAGCCCCTCGGCGACAAAGACGATGCCGATCACCGGCAGGAGGAGCCACTGCCAGGTCATCAGGGTGACCACGCCGAGGGTCGCTCCCAGGGCCAGGCTGCCGGTGTCGCCCATAAAGACCTTGGCCGGGTAGGCGTTGTACCAGAGGAAAGAGAGCAGGGTGCCCACCACGGTGAAGCAGAACGGCAGCAGGTAGTCTTGTCCCTGCAGGTAGGCGATGCCGCCGTAGGCTATAAAGGCCAGGCCGGCCGTGCTTCCGGCCAGGCCGTCCAGCCCATCGGTCAGGTTCACGGTGTGGGCAGACCCCATGATGACCAAGGTGGCGATCGGGATGTAGACATAGGGCAGCCCCAGCCAGGGCCAGGGGTCCAGCCCGGCAAAGGGGATGTAGGTGTGCGTGGGCCCCAGGTAGTGGGGCGACCAGAGCATGTAGGCCGCCGCCAGGGCGATGCCAAAGAGCCAGGCGAACTTGACGCGGGCCGACAGCCCCTGCCCCTTGCGCCCGACGAGGCTGAAGAAGTCGTCCACCGCCCCCAGGAGGCCGCAGCCGACGATGACCGAGGTCGGCAGGAGCATCGAGTAGCGGCCGCCGCGCAGGTTGAGCAGCAGGGTGACGATGGCCACGGTGAGGACGATCATGACGCCGCCCATCGTCGGCGTGCCGGCCTTGACCTGGTGGCTCTCCGGGCCGTCCTCGCGGATCTTTTTCCCGACCTTGCGCCGGCGCAGGAAGGCCACCAACCAGCCGCCCCAGACCACCGTGATCAGAAAGGCCACGGCCCCTTGCACCAGGGCGTCGGACATCTGTTGGGCCAGCGGCGGTGTAGGAAACATTTACCCCTCCTCGCGCAGGGCGGCGACGATCTGCTCCATGTGCATGCCACGCGACCCCTTGATCAGCACGACATCGCCCCGCCGCAGGCGCTCCCGCAGCATGGCCACGGCTTGCTCTGGGTCGGCGGCGAAATGGACCTGGGCGGCCGGCAGCCCGTGGGCCCGGGCGGACTCGCCGATCCAACGCGCCCGCCGGCCGACGGCATAGAGCTCGGCGACGATGCCGGCGGCCCACTTCCCGACCAGGCGGTGGCCCTCTTCCTCGAAGGAGCCCAGCTCGAGCATGTCGCCGAGCACGGCCACGCGGCGGCCGGGCAGCTCGGCCAGCAGCTCCAGCGCCGCCTGGCAGGAAAGCGGGCTGGCGTTGTAGGTGTCGTCCAGGATGGTGCAGCCGCCCAGGCCGGGAAGCGGCAGCAGGCGCAGGTGGGCCTGGGTGTCCAGGAGGCCGGCCTGGATCTCTTCCCAGGTCAGCCCCAGATGGCGGCCCACCGCGACGGCCGCCAGGGCCGTGTAGACGCTGTGCCGGCCGGGGAGCCCGCACCGCAGCGCGTGGGAGTTCCCCTCGTCCTGCACCACGAACGAGGTGCCCTCCAGCCCGTGGGTCTCGACCCGGACGGCGCGCAGGTGGCAGCCCTCCCCCAGGCCGTAGTAGAGCACCGGCGCCGCGGTGACGGCGGCCATGCCCCGGACCAGCGGCTCGTCGCCGTTGAGCACGGCCAGGCCGTCGGGTGGCAGCGCGGCCGGCAGCTCTGCCTTGGCGCGGGCGATCGTCTCCAGCGTGCCCATGCGCTCCAGGTGGGAGTGCGACACATTGGTGACCAGGCCGACCTGGGGGCGGGCCACCTGGGCCAGCAGGGCGATCTCCCCCGGCCCGTAGGTGCCCATCTCCACGATGACGGCCCGGTGCTTGGGGCGCAGGGCCAGCAGCGTCAGGGGCAGGCCGATCTCGTTGTTGTAGCTCCGGGCGCTCTTCAGCGTCGGCAGCCGCTGGGACAGCACGGCGGCCAGCAGTTCCTTGGTGCTGCTCTTGCCGACGCTGCCGGTGATCCCGATGACGGTGGGGGTGAAGCGGTCTCGCCAGTGGCCGGCCAGCCGCTGCAGCGCTTGCAGCGGGTCCGGTACAAGGACGAGGACGGCGGAGGGCCGTTCGGGCCCGCTCTGGATCCACGCTCGACCGTCCCACTCATAGATCGCGGTCCCGCCGGCGTCGCGCAGCCCGGCCGGCAGGCGGCCGGCCTGGGCCAACGCGCCGCGGCACCCGGCCGCCAGGGCGTCGGCGATGAACTCGTGGCCGTCGTGGCGCTCGCCGGGCAGGGCGACAAAGAGGTTGCCCGGTTCGGCCTGGCGCGAGTCGATGGTGACCCCGGAAAATACGACGGCTTCCCCGGTGCCGCGGGGAAGTCCGGTGGGGCCTAGCGCTGTCAGCAGGTCGTTCAGGTTCCACATAGCAGTCCCCGGCCGATCAGGGCCCGGTCGACACTTCGCCCATGGGCGGGATGCGCAGGTAGGTCAAGAGGTCGCTGGCCAGTTGGGCGAGCGCCGGAACGGCGACCTGCTCGCCCCAGATGAGGCTGTTGCCCTCGATACGCACCAGGATCAGGAAGCGCGGGTCGTCCGCCGGGGCGTAGCCGATGGCCGAGGCGATGGTCCGATGGGGTTCGTAGCCGTCGCCCGGGATGGGGATCTGGGCCGTCCCGGTCTTGAGCGCCACGCGATAACCCGGGATGAGCGGGCCGCCGTTCTCGCCCTTGGTGTCGGCCGCCGCCACGAGCATCTCGGTGACCTGGCGGCAAACCTCTCTGTGAAATACCCGCGTCCGCAGGATGGGCAAGGTGGTGGTGACGACGCCCCCCTGCGCGATGGCCTGGACGATGTAGGGCTTGTAGAGCTCGCCCCCATTGGCCACGGCGGCGACGGCCGCGGCCAACTGGATGGGGGTAACGTCGATGCCCTGACCGAAGACGTTGGCGGCCTGGTCGACGTTGGTCCAGGTTTTGACATCGGAAGTAACAACGGTTCCGGAGAGCTCCCCGAACAGGTCGATTCCCGTGGGGTGCCCAAAGCCCAGGCGGTCCAGGTAGCGGTAGTAGGTCTCCGGGGGGATCATCCGCCCCACCGTGATGGCCCCGACGTTGCAGGAGTGCATCAGGATTTCGCCGAGCGTCTCGTGCCCGTGGGCCTTACCGTCCCAGTTGTGAAAGTAGACACCGTCGACATAGGTTCCGCCGGAGCACTCGAAGGACCAGTCGGGATAGACGATGCCTTCCTCCAGGGCGATGGCCATGGTCAGGATCTTCATCGTCGACCCCGGCTCGTAGTGCAGGCCGATCGCCGGGTTGCGGTACATGACCGCCGCGCATTGGGGGTCCTCGTTGCACTCGACGAACTTGGTGGGGTCGAAGGTGGGATTGGTGGCGATGGCCAGGATGGCCCCCGTGCGCGGATCCATGACGATGACGTCGCCGCGCCGGGCGCCGGCCTGTTCGATGGCCGCGTTCAGCCGTGCGGCGGCCATGTACTGGATGTTCAGGTCGAGCGTCAGGGTCAGGTCGGCCCCATCGCGCGCCGGGTACTCCTCGCGCATGCCGATGGGGATGGCATAGCTCAAGGGGTCCCGCTCCATGATCACCTGGCCATCGATGCCGCGCAGTTGCGCGTCGTGGAACTGCTCCACGCCGCCGATGGGGTCGTACACCGTGGTCTCGGTGAAGGCGGGCTTGCTTCTGTCCACCAAGTACCCGAGCACCGGGGCGGTCAGCTCGCCGTAGGGGTAGACCCGCCGGGGTTCGATCTCCTGGTAGACGCCCGTGACCTCTTCGGCGAGGAGCAGGCGCTGCAGATTCTCGATTTCTTTCGCTTCCAGCCAGCGCGCACAGAGCAAGAAGCCTTTCTCTTTCCCGGACATGATGCTGGCTAGGGTCTCCGAATCCTGGCGCTGACACAGTTCGGCAAAGGAGATAGCGGCGGCAGCGGATTTCACCTTGAACTGCTCGGCGTCCACCCACATCACGGTGCCCTTCTCGTTCAGGGCCAACGGCCGGCCGGTCCGGTCAAAGATGTGCCCCCGTCCCGCCCGCAGGGGGATCTCGCCCATGACAATATCGCGGGCCAGGGCCTGCAGCTCGTTGTGCCGGATCACCTGCAGGTCGAGCAGGCGCACCACCAGGGCGGCGACCATAAAGAAGAGAACGCCCACCACAAAGGCGGTGCGCCGGCGGGCTTGCTGGCTGAACTCGGGCATGGCCACCTCGCTCTAGGGTTGTTCGGCGATCGGTTTGGAAGCGCTCATATTCGACAGGGCGTCGCGCACCAGCGGGACGATGGTCAAGTCTTGGGGCTGGAGGGGCAACATATGCTGATCCCGGGCCCACTGCTCCAGCTTGGCCGGATCGGTAGCCTGGGCGATCTGCTTCAGCAGCTCCTCCTGTTCCCATACAAGGTCCTTTTCCTGCAGCTGCAGTTGGCGCAGATGGTAGCCGGCCATAACCACGCGGCCCGTCTGGGCCAGGGCCAGCAGGCCCAGGAGCATGGCCCCGACGACGACGAGCACAAAGAGCCATTTGCCGTTCAGGTCAAAGTACCACGGCAGACGGGAACGGCGCTTGTGGGCGCGCGAGATTGGCCTGAGTTGCTGAGTTTTGTTAGCCATCGCTTGCTCCTTGCGGTTGCCATCTATCGGCAGGACGACGGCGACCGCCAACGGGCCACAGGTTTATCGGTTTCTGTATAAATCCCCCCAGTCGGTGCACGCGGATTTCGGCTTCCAGGCAGTATAGCGAGCTATTCAGAAATCAGTAGGTATCGTCACCCCGGCGCTCGGCGACCCGGAGCCGGGCACTGCGGGAGCGCGGATTGCCTTCGATCTCCTCGGTCGTCGGACGGACCAGCCGGCCCACCTGTCGCAAGGAGGCCGGCCGGGCGCATCCGGCCCCCCGCTGCGCCCGACAGGGCCGCTGCCGGTCCCCGGCGGGACGAAAGTGCGGACAGCCGCCGGCCGGCAGGCGGGCCGGCCAGTCGCACTCTCCCTCCTCCTGCCGGAAGAAAGCCTTGACGATGCGATCTTCCAGCGAGTGGAACGAGATCACCGCCAGCCGCCCCCCCGGCGCCAGGAGCCGGGTCGCCTGGGCCAGCCCTTCCGGCAACCGCTCCAGCTCGCGGTTCACGGCGATGCGCAGGGCCTGGAAGGAGCGGGTGGCCGGGTGGAGACGGCCGCGCTGCCCCCCGGCGACCTCCTCCACCAGCCGGGCCAGCTGCCCGGTCCGGACGACGGGCTCGCGCCCGCGGGCCTGAACGATGCGCCGGGCAATGCGCCGGGCCAGCCGCTCCTCGCCGTAGCGCCACAGGATATCGGCCAGCGCTTCCTCGTCCAGTTCGCGCAGCAGGTCGGCGGCGCTGGGGCCGGACGATCGGTCGAAGCGCATGTCCAGCGGGGCATCGGCCTGGAAAGAGAACCCGCGCTCCGGCTGGTCCAGTTGCAGGGAGGAGACTCCCAGGTCGAAGAGGATGCCCTGCACCTGGTCGAAGCCGTGCTCCCGGGCCACGGCGGCCAGGGCGGCATAGTCGGCCTGGACCAGGAGGGCCCGTTCGCCGAAGGGCGCCAGGCGCTGCCGCGCGATCGCCAGGGCCGAGCGGTCCAGGTCCACCCCGAGGAGTCGGCCGTCGGGGGCGCTGCCCTCCAGGATGCCGGCGGCATGGCCTCCCAGCCCCACCGTGGCGTCGATATAGCGGCCGCCCGAACGGGGGGCCAGGGCCGCCAGCACCGGCCGGTAGAGGACCGCGATATGTTCGTAAGGTGCAGGCATGGAGGAGAGCCTCCATCCGGGTATGGCGTTGGGTACCCCGTGACGCTCGATCCTTCGGACTCTAGAAGACGATTCCCAGATTGGACAGCTGCTCAGCCAGGGAGGAGACGCCGGCCTGGATGCGCGGTAGCTCCTGTTCCCACCGGGACGCCGCCCAGATCTCGATATAGTTGTTCAGGCCGGCGATGACGACGTCGCCGTCGAGGCCGGCATATTCGCGAAGGGCCGGCGGAATCAGGATGCGCCCTTGTTTGTCCATCTCGCAGGAGAAGGCCCCGGTGAAGATGTTGCGGCGCAGACCGCGCACGGCAGGCTCGCTCATCGGCAGCTCGCTCAAGCGCTCGGCCAGAGGCAGCCACTGTGACTTGGGGTAGACGTGCAGACAGGGGTCCAGCCCGCGGGTGATCACCAGCCCTTCCGCCAGGCCGCCGCGGAAGCGGGCGGGCACGGCCAACCGGCCCTTGGAGTCGATATTGTGGCGATACTCGCCCAGGAACATTGGTCCGGTCCTTTCGACCTCACTGCCGGCGCCCCAGGCACAACGCTGGGCTCGGCCAACAACTCTACCGCCCATGGCCTTCGCACTTCCCCACTTTGTCCCACTTTTCCCCTTTGCTCGCCATTATACACCCAGTTGCCGGAAAAATCAAGTGGGCATGGGCCACTTTTTGGGAAGGAAACCACAAAGTGCGGCCTGTAGTCCGCCGAGTTCCCCACAACGGAACATTTGTTCGCCCATTTGGGGCCACTGCGCCCCACCTGGCCAACGCTGCCCTGGAGCCCGGCCGCGCCCAATGGACCCCGCGGCCAGTTGCGCAAAACCGCTCTATCTGGTATGATGGGAAGGTGCTCCAGTCGCCACCGGGATTTCTCAAGGAGGCAAAGATGCAGTGCCCTAATTGTGGTAAACAGAACGTGGAGAATGCCCGTTTCTGCGCCGGCTGTGGCGCGCCGCTGGCCGCGGGCGCTGCCGCGCCGGCGGCCCCTCCACCGGTCCAGCGCATCGACCTGCCCGAGGGCCAGGTCACCGCCACCGGGGCCTCGGCGTCCGGTTTGCGCTACCAGATCATTGGGACGACCATGCAGGCCGTGGTCCTCGAGCTGCAGCCCGGCCAGACTATCTACTCCGAGGCCGGCGCGATGTCCTGGATGAGCAGCAATGTGACCATGCAGGCCACCTCCGGCGGCGGACTGGGCAAGGTCCTCGGCCGGCTGCTCACCGGCGAGTCGCTCTTTGTCGTCGACTACACCTCCCCCGGTGGCACCGGCTTTGTGGCCTTCTCCAACGATTTCCCCGGCAAGGTCCTTCCCATCCAGTTGGGGCCGGGGCAGGCCGTTGTCGTGCAAAAGAGCTCCTTCATGTGCGCGGAAAAGTCGGTGCAGATGGAGATCCACTGGCAGAAGCGCCTGGGGGCCGGGCTCTTTGGCGGCGAGGGCTTTCTATTGCAGCGCCTCACCGGGCCGGGCCTCTTCTTCGCCGAGCTGGACGGCGAGATCGTCGAGTACAACCTGGAGGCCGGCCAGGAACTAAAGGTCGACCCCGGCCACGTGGCCATGTTCGAGCCCGGCGTCAACTTTGATGTCGAACTGGTCCGCGGCATCACCACCATCCTGTTCGGCGGCGAGGGCCTCTTCCTGGCCCGGCTGCGCGGCCCCGGGCGCGTCTGGCTGCAGACGATGCCCATGGCCAACCTCGTCGGACAGATCATCCGCTACCTGCCCAAGGCCGAGAGCGGCAGCGGTTTTCAGATCAAGCTGGGAGGATAAGCCGTGTTCAAACAGACCCTGCCGCTCTTTCGCGAAGCGCTCTCGGGCCCGGCGGCGCTGCGGGACCTGGCCGGCATCATCGCCCACCACCGCATCCAATCCAGCCCCGGCTACCGCCAGGCCGCCTACTTTTGCCTGGGGCGGCTGCGCGAGGCCGGCGTGCCCGCCGAGATCTTGTCCTTTGCCGGCGACGGCGTTACCGCCTACTGGGGCTATCCGGTGCCCGGCGAGTGGAGCGCGCAGTCTGCGACCCTGCGCCTGCTGGCGCCGCAGAAAGAGGCCCATCTGCTGGCCGACTACCGCGCCGACCGCATCGCCCTGGTCCAGCGCAGTCTGGCCACGCCCGACGGCGGGGTGGAGGCCGATGTCGTCGTCCTGGAGGACGGCGAGGAAGAGGCTGAGTACGGCGGGCTGGACCTGGCGGGCAAGGTCGTGCTCACCCGGGGCGATATCGGCCGCGTGCGCGAGCTGGCCGTGGAGCGCTACGGCGCCGTGGGTATCCTCTATGACGGCATGCGCGAGACGCCCCCGGTCCGCCCGCTTATGGCGCTGCCTACGGCCCGCCAGTACACCTCCTTCTGGTGGGAGGACGATGTCGAGCCGCCCAAGCGCTGCTTCGGCTTTGTCCTCACGCCGCAGCAGGGCGAGTGGCTGCGCCGCCTGGCGCGTCGGGAGGCCGCCGAGGGCCGCGCCGTGCGCGTGCATGCCGAGGTGGATGCCTCCTTCTACGCCGGCTACGGCGAGGTGGTGGAGGGGTATATCCCCGGCGAGACGCCCGAGGAGGTCTGGCTGGTGGCCCACCTCTGCCACCCGCAGCCCTCGGCAAACGATAACGCTTCCGGCGCGGCCGTCCTCCTGGAGGTCGCCCGGACCATCGCCGGCCTGATGACCTCCGGGAAGCTGCCCAAGCCCCGGCGCGGGCTGCGCTTCCTCCTCGTGCCGGAGATGACCGGCACCTACGCCTACCTGGCCACGCACGAGGAGACGATCCCGCGCGTCGTCGCCGCCCTGAACCTGGACATGGTCGGCGAGGACCAGGCGCAGTGCGGCAGTTCGCTCCTGCTCACCGGCGCCCCGCTGGCGACCCCCTCCGTGAGCGACGACCTGCTGGCCCTGGTCCTGCAAGCCCTCTCCGACGATGCCCAAGACCTGGGCAGCGGCGCCCGCTATGCCCTCTTTCGCTGGACCGAGGTACCCTTCTCCGGCGGCAGCGACCACTACATCCTCACCGACCCCACGGTGGGCATCCCCTGTCCTATGTTGCTGCAGTGGCCGGACAAGTTCTATCACACCAGCGCCGACACCATCGACAAGGTGGACCCGGCGATGCTGGCGCGCGTCGGCGTGGCCGCGGCGGCCTACCTGTGGTGGTTCGCCAACGCCGGCCCGCGCGAGGCGACCTGGCTGGGGCCGGCCGTGGTCGGCCGGGCCGAGGCTGCCCTATCCCGGCTGCGCCAGGGCTGGCTGGACGATCTGCTGGCCCGCGATCCCGCCCCGGCGGACGCCGACCTGGCGGCGGCCCTGGAGCGGCTGCGCCGCCGCCTGCGCCTGCGCGTGGAGCAGCGCATCGCCTCCCTCGCCCTGTTGCGACGCCTGGCCGGTCAGGACCTTCCGTCCCTGGCCGCCTGGCAGGAGCAGGTGGACGCGGCCGGGGAGCGCGAGCTTGGGCGGGCCCGAGAGTCCCTGGCCGAGCTCTTTGCCGCCGCTCCCGCGCCCTACAGCCCGCCGCCCCCCGATTCCTGGGCCGAGCGCGCCGCGGCCATGGTGCCCCGGCGCGTGGGGCGCGGCCCCTTTAGCCTGCGCCACCGGCGCGGCCGGCTCTCCCCCGCGGAGCGCGAGGAGTGGCGCGCGCTGAACAAGCGCCTGGGCCACGGCTCGGCTCCCCTGTTGGCTATGTACTGGACCGACGGCCGGCGCACCCTGCTGGAAATCGCCGACCTGGTGGAGGACGAATGCGGCGAGCGCAACATGGAGGTGCTGGTGCAGTACTATGAGCTGCTCGAAAAGATGGGCGTTGTGGAGGTGCAGCGCGTGTGAGTAGCGCCCCAACGATGCCAACCGAACAACTTCCACAACGGCCCGCCCCGGAAACGGTCGCGTTGGCTCCTCAGAGGGTGTCTGAGAAGTCGTTTGTAGTAAGGCGCGAAACGCGGTGGAGTGCCGTTTGGAAGCCACTCCGCTGCGCTTCGTGGCTTACTACGAACCCTTTTCGGACACGCTCTCAGCCACTCCCGCAGGAGGCGGCCCTGTCCGTCCCCTGGACGCTCCGCGATATCTGGATCGGCCTGGGGTTGCTGGCCCTCTGGCTGGCGGTGTCGTTGGGCAGCATCGCCTTGCTCGGATGGCTGGAGGTCAAGATCGACTTCGGCCTGCTCGTCACCTTCTGGGAAGCGGCGCTGCTCCTGCCCACCTGGTGGCTGACGGTGCACAAGTACAAGGTGCGCTGGACGGCGCTGGGCATCCGCCGTTCCTCCTGGCCCATGCTGGCCCTGGGTTTCGGCCTGCTGTTGGCCGTCTACCTCTTCAACATGCTCTACGGCGTGCTCCTCTACTTCTTTTTCGAGCTGCGCATCCAGGCCGACTGGGCGGCCGTCTTCGGCGAGCTGGAGCACCCTTGGCTGTTTGCTGTCGGCGCGGCGGTCGTGGCGCCCGTGGTAGAGGAGCTCTTCTTCCGCGGTTTTCTCTTTGCCGGCTTGCGCCGGCGCCTTGGGTGGGTCAAGGCCGGCCTGATCAGCGCCGCCCTCTTCTCCCTGATCCACTTTACGCCCACGGCCATGCCGCCCATCTTCCTCCTGGGCTGCATCTTTGCTCTGCTCTACGAAAAGAGCCGCTCCCTTTGGCCGGCCATCCTGGTCCACGCCACTATGAACGCGGTGGGGGTAGCGGCGGCCTATTGGCTTTCCCAGAACCCCATACCGCTGCCCTAGGGACCGATGTCGTAATTACCAAAGGCCAGGAGGCACAAAGCGAAAAGGCATGTCCAAAGAACCTTGGTGTCTCTGCGCCTTTGGTTTATGGGATGGCTTTTGGCAAGGTGCAAGAGGCAGGATGCGAGGGGGGGGCGCCCTGCCTCTTGCTCCCTGTCCACTTACCGGCGGCCGAACTCCCGCAGTAGCTGCTGCTGGCTCAGGAGGATCATCGTCGGCCGGCCGTGGGGGCAGGTCCGCGGCAGCTTTGTCTCCTCTAAAAGGCGGATCAGCTCGCGCATCTCCTCGGCGGAGAGCACCTGGCCGGCGCGCACGGCGCTGTGGCAGGCGATGGTCGTCAGCAGCTGCTCGTTCCAGGAGAGTCCCCGGCGCAGCCCTTCGCTCCACTCCTCGATCAGCGCGGACACGCTGGCCCGGGCGTCGCCCCGGCCCAGGATGGCCGGCACCTGTCGCACGCGGTAGGCGCGCTCGCCAAAGGGCTCCAGCTCGAACCCCCACTCCCGCAGCTCCTCCAGCCGTTCGGCGAGCATGGCGTCCTGCTGCGGCGTCAGCTCGACGATGAGCGGCTCCAGCAGGGCCTGGGTGCGCACGACCAGCCGCTGCCGCTCCGCGGTGAGCCGCTCGTAGAGGACGCGCTCGTGGGCAGCGTGCTGGTCGATGATATAGATGCCTTCCGGCCCCTCGGCCACGATGTAGGTGCCCTCCACCTGGCCGACGACGCGCAGCGGCGGCAGGCCGGGGGCAGCGGCCGGCGTCGGTTCGGCCGCCCCTTCCTCGGGAAAGAGGGGCTCGCCCATGCGCGGCAGGGCCGGCTGGCGCGGCCGGATGCGCTCCTCGCGCTGCGGGACGATCTCCGGCGTGCCCGCGCGCACCGCGGCGACGCGCGGGATCGCGGCGTGCTCCTGCAGGGCGTTGCGCACCGCCCGCTGCACCGCGGCAAAGACCTGGTCGCTCTGGGCGAACTTGACCTCGCTCTTGGTGGGGTGGACGTTGACATCGACCAGGCCCGGGTCCACCTCCACGCCGATGATGGCCACCGGGTGGCGCTCGACCATGAGCAGGGTGTGGTAGGCCTCCTCCACGGCATAGGTCAGCCCGCTGTCGCGGATGCGCCGGCCGTTGACAAAGAGGGAGATGGCCCGGCGGCTGGCGCGGCTCAGGGAGGGCTGGCCGACATAGCCGTGGACGTGCACCCGCGTCTCCCCGGAGCCCAGCTCCCCCTCCACCGGGAGCATCTGCTGGGCCGTTTCCAGCCCGTGGACCTCGATGATGGCGTCGTAGAGCTTGCCGCTGCCGCCGGTGCGCAGCAGGGTGCGGCCGTCGCTCAGCAGGTGAAAGGCCACCTTGGGGTGGGCCAGGGCATAGTCGCCGACCAGGGCGTGGATGTAGCCGGCCTCGGTGCGCGCTTGCTTCAGAAACTTGAGCCGCGCCGGCGTGTTGTAAAAGAGGTCGCGCACGACGATGATCGTCCCCAGGGTGCAGGCCCGCGGCTGGGGAGGACCGACCCGGCCGCCGTCCACGCGCACCTCGACGCCGACCTCCTGGCCGGCCGGCCGGCTGACCAGCGTCAGGTGGGAGACGGCGGCGATGGCCGCCAGCGCCTCGCCGCGGAACCCCAGGGTGCGGATGCGGTAGAGGTCCTCCGCTGCCGCCAGTTTGCTGGTGGCGTGGCGCTGCACCGCCATGGCGATCTCGCCGGCCGGGATACCGCTGCCGTCGTCGGCGACGCGGATCTCGCCGCGCCCGCCGTCGCGGATCTCGATGTGGATGGCGCGCGCGCCGGCGTCGAGCGAGTTCTCCAGCAGCTCCTTGACCACGGAGGCCGGCCGCTCGATCACCTCGCCGGCGGCGATCTTGGCGACCACCTCGGAAGGCAGGATGTGGATAGCCATGGACATCACCTTTCGCCGGGAGCGGGGCGCGCTCGCCGGGACCGTGCTGTTTTCTGTCGACCCATTATAGCAGAGAACCGGGCCGGCGCAAGCAAGTCCTCCTTGCCTGCTTCTGCGGCCTGCGCTATAATGGCGCCATCTCGTCCCAAGGAGGTCCTATGCGCCCACGCACTGCCCTCATCCTGCTCGGCCTCGGCGTCGGTCTCGCCGGTGCGGTCGCCTACCGCTTCCGGCGGCACATCCTGGGCCGGCTGCTGCGTCTGCCGCCGGTGCGCAGCGCCGTCACGGTGGAGTACGGCCTGCGCATCCCCATGCCCGACGGCGTGACGCTCTTGGCCGACCACTACGCCCCCCGGGGGGGCGGTCCCACCCTCCTGGTGCGCACGCCCTATGGGCGCGGCCCCTCATCCGGCCCGATGGGCCACGGCACCGCCTCCATCGCCCGCTGCTTTGCCGAGCGCGGCTACCATGTCCTGCTCCAGGATGTCCGGGGTTGTTTCGAATCCGAGGGGGAACTCGTGCCCCTGGTGCACGAGGAGGCCGACGGCCTGGCCACGCTGCGGTGGCTGGCCGGACAGCCCTGGTACAACGGCGTCGTCGGCATGTGGGGGCCCAGCTACCTGGGCTACTGCCAGTGGAGCCTGGCCGCGAACGCGCCCCCCGAACTGCGGGCCATCGCCCCGGCCGTTACCTTTGCCCGGGGCTATGATGTGGGCTATCCCCAGGGAGCTTTCGCCCTGGATTTGGCGCTGCGCATGCTCTTTATCTTTGACTCCCAGGACCACCGCAGTGGCCGCTCGCCCGCGGAGAACCGCGAGCGTATGCGCCGCATGGAAGAGCTCCTGGCCCCGGCCTTTCGCCGCCTGCCCCTCCTCGAGGCCGATGAACTGCTGACGGGCAAGAAGAATGCGTTCTACCGGGAGCGGCTGGCCAACCCCGATCCCGCTGCCCCCTTCTGGCAGGACCTGGACCACCGCGCCCGGCTGGGGAGGATGGCCGCGGCGCCGTTCCTCTTCTCCGGCTGGTACGACCTCTTCCTGCGCGATCTCCTAGCCGACTACGCCGTGCTCCGGGCGGCCGGCCGTACCCCCTACCTGACGATCGGCCCCTGGTACCACTCCGACCCGCGCTGGCTGATGGAGAATATCCGGGAGTCGCTGGCCTGGTTCGACAGGCACCTGCGGGGCGAGCCGGTGAAGCTGCGCCGGCATCCGGTCCGCATCTTCCTGATGGGCGCGGAGGAGTGGCGCGAGTACCCCGACTGGCCCCCGCCGGCCGCGGCCACGCGCTACACCCTTCACCCCGGCGGACACTTGGCCGCCGGCGACCCGCCCGCCGCCTCGCCCCCCGATCGCTACCGCTACGACCCCGCCGACCCCACGCCCAACATCGGCGGTCCACTGCTCCTGCCGCCGGCCGGCCCTCTGGACAACCGCCCTCTGGAGGCCCGCCGCGATGTTCTCTGCTACACCACGGCCCCGCTCGCTGCCGACCTCGACGTGATCGGCCCGGTGCGCCTGGAGCTGTATGTGCGCTCCAGCCTGGCGCACACCGACTTTTTCGGCCGGCTCTGCGATGTCTACCCCGACGGCCGCTCGATCAACGTCTGCGACGGCCTTTTTCGCCTCTCGCCGGGCCAGGGTGAACCCCAGCCCGACGGCACGCTGCGCCTGGAGGTGGATATGTGGGCCACGGCGCAGCGCTTCCGCCGCGGCCACCGCCTGCGCCTGCTGGTGTCGAGCGGCGCCTTTCCCCGCTACAACCGCAACCTGGGCCTGGGCGAGCCGGAGGGCACGGCGGTGCGGATGGCCGCCGCCGACCAGGAGATCTACCACGACGCGGCGCACCCCTCGGCGTTGGTGCTGCCGGTGGTTTAGAGGTCGACCCTATCACCAAGGAGGAAAGATGCCCGAACGGATCGCCATCTTCTTACTGGCCGGCCAGGACATGCCCTGCCGCTTGGTCCATTGCCTGATCTGGGCCCTCGATACTGTTGAGCGCGGTGGGATGGCCCGGGTCGTCTTTGAAGGGGCGGCCCCCCAATGGGTGCGCGTCTTGCCCGACCCCGGCCATCCCCAGCACGGCCTGTACCGGCGGGCCAAGGAGAAGGGGTTGCTCGATGCGGTCTGCCGGGCCTGCGCCGCGCAGGCCGGCGCGGAGGCGGCCGTGGAGGCCGAGGGGCTGCGACTGGTCAACGACGCCGCCGGGCACGTCAGCCTCGTGCCGTACGTCGAGGCGGGGTACCGGATCGTCACCATCTAGCTGGGGCGACGTGCCCATGTCTGGCGCGCGACGTATTGGACGAGCGCTCCTGGTCGCCATCTTGCTCTCCTTCCTGGCCGGCTGTCGGGTGCCCCCCTCGCCCGGCCCGGCCGGCTCCCCTCCGCTGCTGCCCCTGGAGCCGGTCGCCCGGCCCACCGCGCCGCCCACGCTCCGGCAACTTCCGTCGCCTACACTGCCGGCAGTCGCGACTGCCCCCACCGCCGCGCCGACGGCCACCCCCACTCCCGCTCCGCCGCGGCTCGTCCACGTCTTCCCGGTTCAGCCCCCCGACTTGGCCTCTTACGAACCTTATCATCACGACTACCCGGCGAACGACATCCTCTGCCCCGCCGGCACCTCCTTCGTCGCCGTGACGGACGGGATCATCGACGAGGTCAGCTACGAGGACCTCTGGGATGCGGCGACCGACGACCCCGCTCTGCGGGGCGGCCGCTTCGTCAGCATGGTCGGGGACGACGGGGTGCGCTACTACGGCTCCCACTTGCAGGCGCTCGTTCCAGGGCTGTCTCCCGGGCAGCGGGTCTCCGCCGGCCAGCTGCTCGGGTACGTCGGCACCTCGGGGAACGCCGCCGGCACCGCTCCCCACCTGCACTTTGGCCTCTCCCGCCCGACATTCCCCGGCGACTGGTCGGTGCGCCGCGGAGAGGTCGACCCCTATCCCTACCTGCAGGCCTGGCAGCAGGGGCAGGACGCCACCCCGGACCTGGGTCCCGTGCAGCCCACATCCGCGCCCGCCCAATGGCGCATCGGGCTCTCGGCGCACGGCCGGCCGCTCGACGCTTACCGCTTCGGCCAGGGGCCGGTGCGGGTGGCCATCGTCGGCGGGATCCATGGCGGCTACGAGGGCAACACCGTCCTGTTGGTGCAGCAGATGGTCCGCTACTTCCAGCAGCGACCGGAGGCGGTGCCGGACGGTTACACCCTCTACGTGGTACCCAACGCCAACCCCGACGGCTACGCACGGGGAGCGATCGACGACGGCCGTTTCAACGGCAACGGCGTGGACCTGAACCGCAACTGGGCCCACGACTGGCAGCAGTACAGCGAGTGGTGGGGCAGCCAGAGGCTCTACGGGGGCGAGTATCCCTTCTCGGAGCCCGAGACGCGGGCGCTGCGCGACCTGATCCTTGGGGAGGGCGTCGCCGCCGCCATCTTTTACCACAGCATGGGCGGCTTCATCACCTACCCGCGGGCCCAGGAGTCCTCCGCCAGGCTCGCGGAATGCTTCGCCGCCGCCACCGGCTATGACCTGGGGGAGGGAGGGAGGCTCGGCTACACCATCACCGGCGATGCCAGCGGCTATCTGCGCGAGCAGGGGATCGCCACCATCGATGTCGAGCTGACCGACCACGAGTCCCCGGAGTGGGAGCGCAACCTGGCCGGCCTGCTCGATGGGTTGGCGTGCTGGATGGAAGGAGCGGGGGGCGGCGCCGGGGATGAATAGGGCGCCCTTGGGCGCAGCTCACCTCAAGGTGCGGCGAACTCCTCGCCCACCTGCGCCAGCGTCTTGTCCTGCCCGCGGGCTTCGGCCGCCGCCGCCACGGCGGCCGGCAGCTGGGAACGAAGCGTCTCCCCTATCTGCGCCAACTGCTCGCGGGTCTGCGCCTCGCTCCCGGGCTGGCCGGCCACGAAAGCGACCAACTCCAGTGCCCGCGCCGCCTCTCCCTGCCCGGCATAGACCTCGGCCATTCCCCGCAGGATGTCCATGACCACGGGCGTGGCCCCGCACTGCAGGGCAATCGCCAGCCCTTCCAGGTAGTGCTGCCACGCCTCGGCATAGCGCTTTCTCCCGGCCTCGACCTGGCCCAGGCTGTTCAGGCAGTTGGCCTGGCTGCGGCGGTCGCCGGCTTCTTGAAAGGCCGCCAGGCCGGCCCGCAGGTACTCCTGGGCCTGCTCGTAGTTCCCCTCCTCGCGGGCTACATCGCCCAGCCCCTTGAGCGAGCTGGCTACGCCCCACTCGTAGCCAATCTCGCGGCAGGTGGCCAGCGCTTCCCGGCGCAGCCCTTTGGCCCGGGCGAAATCGCCGTCCAGGTAGGCCAGCGTGCCCAGGTTGTGCAGGCAGACGGCCATCCCCCGCCGGTCGCCGAGCTCCCCCAGGATCGCCAGCGCCCGATCAAAGTGGGCCTTGGCCCCGGCATAGTCCCCGGCTATCCCGGCCAGGTTGCCCAGGTTGCTCCGCGTCGCCGCCGTCTCCCGCGGCGCACGGCAGTCTTCATAGTGGCGCAACGCCCGTTCGGCATAGGCCTGGCTCTCGGCAAACCGGCCGGACAGGGCGGTGGTGCTCTGCAGGCTCGTGGCCGCCCAGCCCTGCCCGTAGGGGTCGGCCATGTCGCGATAGGCCGCCAGTCCCTCCTGGCCGAACTGCTCGGCTCTGGCCAGGTCGCCCATCTCCTGTAGGACCCAGGACAGCAGGGTCAGAGCGAAGGCAACGTCCGCTCGGGACTCCCGTGCCTGCATGCTGGGGAGGGCGTCCTCCAAGAGAGCCTGGGCTTGGTCGTTCTTCCCCAGGCGGTAGGCGAAGCGTGCCTGGCGCAGGCGCAGCCGCCAGCGCGTGATCTCTGCGGCGGCCGGCAGCTGCTCCGCGGCCGCGGCAAACACCTCCAGCCCCTCGCGGTACCAGTTGCGCATCTCGTAGAAGAGGTCCAGCGCGACCAGCCCCTGCTCCAGGACGTCAGTTTGCCCGCGCGCCGCTGCCCAGCGCCAGCCGGCGCGCACGTCGTCGATGGCATCATGGATGTCCTGGAGGGCCTGTTTCTGACCCTGGCCCTGCAGCGCCGGCCCGCGCTCCTGGAGGTGCCGCGCATAATAAGCCGCGTGCTGCCGGGAGGCCTGCAGCTGTTCCGCGGGCCGGCCGGCCAGCCTCTCGGCGGCATATTGCCGCAGCAGGTTGAGCATCTCGTACTGCCCGGCAGCGCTGCTGTGCAGCAGCGATTTGTCCAGGAGCGCGGTGAGGCCCGCTGACGTCGCCCCGGCCACCTGGGTTGCCGCGGCGGCATCGAAGCTCCGGCGAAAGACGGCCAGCCGGCCGAAGAGCGCCTGCTCCTCACCGCTGAGCATGTCCCAGGAATGGTCGAGAGCGGCGCGCATGCTGCGATGGCGCTCGGGCACGTTGCGCAGCGTTGTGCTCAGGATGTCCAGGTTGTGGGCCAGCTCGGCGGCGACCGCGGCGCAGGAGCGCGTGCCTGCGCCGGAAGCGGCCAATTCGATGGCCAGGGGCATCCCGTCCACCAGGCGGCAGATCTGCACGATCTGGTCTTGCTCGGCCTCCAGGTCCAGGTGCTGCCGAACCTGCCCGGCGCGCTGGGCAAAGAGTTCCACCGCGCTGCTGCCGCCTGGCCCATTGGGATAGGTAAGCCCTGGCACCTCGTAGATCCACTCCTCGCGCATGTTCAGCGGCTCCTGCGAGGTGACCAGCAGCACCACGCCGGGCGCCCGGTGCAGGACATCGGCCAGGAAGGCGCAGCCCTCCAGGAGGTGCTCCATGCCGTCCAGCAGCAGCAGCATCTCCTTGGGTCGCAGATAGCTCAGCAGCTGCTCCGCGGGGGTCTGGCGGCCCTGGAATGAGAAGTGAAGGGCCCCGGCGACGGCCGGCACGAGCTCGTCGGGGGAAGACACCGCCGCCAGCGGGACGAAATGGATGCCGTCGCGGTAGGCGCCGCGCTGCTCGGCGGCGGACTGCTGGGCCAGGCGCGTCTTGCCGATGCCGCCCGGTCCCACCAGCGTGAGCAGGCGGCATTCCGGCTGGGCCAGCCGCTCGGCCAGCTCCGCCAACTCCTTGTCTCGGCCGACGAAGGAGGTGGGAGCGGGCGGCAGGTTGAAAGGCGGAGCGGCGGGGTGCACCGCTTCCCCGGCGCGGATGCGCTCGTAGAGCGCCGTTGTCGCTGGCACCGGCTCGACCGCCAGTTCGGCCGCCAGGATCCGCCGGCAGGCCTCGTACTGGGCGAGGGCCGCGCTGCGCTTCCCCTCGATCGCCAGCAGGCGCATCAGCTGCTGGTGGGCCTCCTCGTTCCAGGGATCCAGCTCCACCAGGCGGTGGGCGTGCTGGCGGGCCAGGGCGATCTCCCCCCGCCGCTCGTGATATTCGGCCAGCGCGGCCAGAGCCTCGCCGGCCTGCCGGTGCAGCCACTCGCGTTTCAGCAGCGCCCACTCCTGGAAAGTCTCGCTGTCGGGGAGGGGCAGCTGCTGCAGAAAGTCGCCCCGGTACAGCGCGACCGCCTCGCGCAGCCGCTGCAGGCATGGCCGGCAGGTGGTCAGGCGGCGGTGGCGGTGGGATTGGCAGGCAGCGATGCGCGCCGTGAACTCCGCCACATCCAGGGCGATGGCGCTGTGGGGGTTGAGCTGGATGGTATCGCGGGTAGCGACGAAGAACGAGCGCTCCGCGCTTTCGCCCAGGGCCTGGCGCAGGTGCAGCAGCGCCTGGCGCAGGCTCTGGCGGGCCCGCTCTTCGGGCTGGTCCGGCCAGAGCAGGGCGGTGAGGGCCGGCCGGCTGTGGGGAGGGGGCGGCTCGACGGCCAGGTAGGCCGGCAGCGCCCTGGTCCAGCAGGCGAGCGGCAACACCATCGGCGGCGCCTCCGCCGGAATGGGCAACAACATTGCCTACAACGGCGGCGGCGGCATCGTCGCCGACTCGGGGATGGGCAACGAGATTGTCGGCAATGCCATCTGGGGTCACGCTTACCTCCCCGACGGTTCCTCCGGCCTGGGCATCGACCTCTACCCCACCTGGGTTTCCCCCAACGACCCCAAGGACCTGGACAGCGGCCCCAACGGCCTGCAGAACTATCCGCTCATCGCCACCGTCCTGGTCAGCTCCAGCGCCGAGATCCAGGGCGCGTTCAACAGCACGCCCAACACCACCTTTGCCCTGCACTTTTACCGCAACGACGCCTGCGACTACTCCGGTTACGGTGAAGGGCTGGCGCTGGTCGGCACCGCCAGCGTGACCACCGACGCGGCCGGCAACGCCGGCTTCCGCGTGACGGTCCCGGGGGCCGGACTGTACGGCAAATACGTGACCGCCCTGACCACCGCCCCGGACGGCAGTACCTCCGAGTTCTCGCCCTGTGTGCTGGGCACGGCCGCCGAGCGGCCGCCCATCGTGGTCAACCAGACGGCCGACGGCGTGGACCCCACCCCGGCCGACGGCGTCTGCGACGTCGAGCCGGGCACGCCCGGCGAGCAGTGCACGCTGCGGGCGGCGGTGGAGACGGCCGACGCCGTGGTCGGAGCCGACGTCATCCTGGTGCCGGCCGGCACCTACCTGCTGACGCTGGAGGGGACCGGGGACAACGCCGGCGACCTGGACATCCAGACGGACATGGCCATCCGCGGCGCCGGGGCCAACGTGACCGTCATCCAGAGCGCCGTGGCCGACCGGGTGGTGCAGATCTTTGGGGCGACCACCGTGGTCGAGTTCGCCGGGGTGACGCTGGCCGGGGGGACGCAGACCAGCACCGGCGGCGGCGGTATCTATAACCCGGGGAAGCTGACCCTGGACGCTGTGACGGTGCGCTACAACCAGACCAGCTACACCGGCGGGGGCATCTACAACGCCGGGGCGCTGACGGTGACCAACAGCGCCATCGTCAGCAACACGGCCGGCCAGGACGGCGGCGGCATCCGGCAGTTTGCCGGGACGACGGTGCTGGCCAACAGCACGGTGGCCTTGAACACCGCCGCGGACAACGGCGGGGGCATCGCCGCCAGCGACGGGACGGTGTGGCTGAACAACGTCACCGTGGCCTATAACACGGCCGACACCGACGAAGACGGCGGCGACGGCGGCGGGCTGTACCGCAGCGGCGGCATCACCTTTACCGCCAGCAACTCGATCGTCGGCGAGAACGTGGACCGGAGCGGCGGCGACTACCCCTACGGCGCGGCAGACTGCTACGGCACCTTTGGCTCGCGGGGCTACAGCCTGATCAGCGACCGGGGCTACAACCGCAACAGCGGGGAGATTGCCTGCCGGGGCTTTGGCTCGGCGACCCACGACATCGTCGGCGGCTTTTACATCGGCAATAACTACATGCGCTACGAGACGGGCCTGGACCCCTACCTGTCGGAGAACGGCGGCAGCACGCCGAACCTGGCCCTCTTCTCGCCCTACTATGGCGTGGCCATCGATACCGGCAACCCGACCGAGCCGGGGAGCGGGCCGGACGCCTGCGTTCCGGCCGACCAGCGCGGCCAGCCCCGGCCGGTGGACGGGAACAGCGACGGCACGCCGCGCTGCGACATGGGCGCCTTTGAGTACGTGCCGGTGACGATGAGCATCGGCGACGCGGCGGTGGGCGAGAGCGGCACGGCGGTGCTGACGGTGATGCTGGCCCAGCCGGCCGGCATCACGATCACGGTAGAGTACTCTACGACGGCCGAGACGGCCCAGCCGGGGCAGGATTTCGTCACCGCCACCGGCACCCTCACCTTTGTCATCGGCGCCGACACGCAGACGATCGCCGTGCCCATCTTGGCCGACACCTGGGACGAGGACGACGAGACCTTTTACGTCGCGCTGTACGACCCCTCCTTCGTCTTCCTGGGCAAGTCCCAGGGGGTGGTGACGATCCTCGACGACGACGAACCGCCCGAGATCAGCCTCGGGGACTTGACCGTGACCGAGGGCGGTCCCCTGACGATCACCATGGCCCTTGTGACGGTGGCCCTCTCCTCCCCCAGCGGCCACGAGGTCACGGTGGAGCTGGAGACGGATGGCGACACGGCGCGGTCGGGCGAGGACTATGGGACGGTGGTCGACATCCTGACCTTTCCGGCCGGCACGGCGGCGCTGACGGTGAGCATCCCCATCCTGGGGGACAACCTGGATGAAGGCGACGAGCTCTTTTACGTGGGCCTGAACGCCCCGACCAACGCCACGATCGCCGACGGCCTGGCGATCGTGACGATTGCCGACGACGACACCGCGGCCCTGTCGGCGTACGATGCCGGCCTCCCCGAGGGGCTCAGCGGCACGGCGAGCCTCTACCTGGCCGTGCGGCTGGAGGGCCCCAGTGTGCAGACGGTGACGGTCGTCTACCTCACCGCCGACGGCACGGCCCAGGCGGGGAGCGACTATACCCCGGCGGCCGGCATGTTGACCTTTGCCCCGGGCGAGACGCTGCAGTACGTGGCCGTGACGGTCTACGGCGACGACCTGGCCGAGCCGGACGAGACGTTCTACCTGAACCTCAGCGTCCCCACCGGGGGGGCGGTCATCGCCGATGGCCAGGGCCGCGGCACAATTCTGGACGACGACCGCACGAGCTGGGCCGTGTGCCTGCCGATAGTTTTCAAGTAGAGAGGTGATGATTGTCCGCTGGATCGACCCGAAAGTGTAAAATCTATGGATAGGCAGATGGAGGATTCGATGAGCAAGATCTGTACCCTGATGATGGTTGTAGTGTTGATGGTGTCTCTTGTATCCGGGGTGGCGGGCGCCGGGGCGCCAGAGGTGGGGGCCGGCCGGTCCCTGGCGCAGGTCCCCATCCCCAAGGACGGCTCCACCGCAATCGCCCGGATCAAGGCGGCTACCTACATCACCGTGACCAGCACGACCGACGACTACAACGACGGCTACAGCAAGACCTGCCTGAACGCCACTCCCTGCACGCTGCGCCGGGCCGTCAACCAGGCCTATGGCGTGGGCAGCGGCGACCGCCCCGTGCACATCATCTTTCAAATCCCGATCACCGATACGGGGTATAACGCGGATCTCGAGGTTTGGAAGATCACGCTGACCGGCACAACCATGCACGATCTGCGCCAGCTCATGGGCCAGACGATCATCGACGGCAGCACCCAACCCGACGGCCGTGCGACCGGGCCCAAGATCATTGTCAACGGGGACGGCCGCAAGAACTATGGCCTGACGTTGTGGAACACGGGCAACGTCATCCGCGGCCTGGCGATGCAGGACTTTCAAGAGGCCCACATCAGTCTGGCCGGCAGCTCCAACACGATCGAGGACTGCTGGTTCGGGCTGTCCGACGACGGCACGAACCTCTCCTCCGGCGACTTTACGGAGCCGGAGGGCGGCGGCGGCATCGCCATGGCCGGCGGCGTGACCGGCAACATCGTCCGCAACAACGTCCTGGCCGGTTTCTTCCAGGTGGCCATCTCCGTCCGCGGGAGCGCCAATGTCGTCTCCGGCAACTGGGTCGGCGCCCGCGCCGATGGCACCGTGGCCCTCCCGGGCGGCTTCACCCGGCATCCCTGCGCCGTCGGAGCGTGGGAAGGCGGCGTGGGTTTCACCGTGGAGGGCGCCGGGAACCAGATCGGCGGCCCGACGCCGGCCGAGGGCAACCGGCTGGTCGGCCTCTACACGAGCACGACCATGCAGTCGCCGGCCATGGACATTATCGGCGCGGACCACGTGATCCAGAACAATGTGATCGGCATAGACGCCAACGACGACCTCATCGGCGTCTGCGGCATCGGCCTGGACCTGGGCGGAGGCCCCGACGACATGCAGGTGCTCGGCAACACCATCGTGGAGCCCAGCGTGGCCATCTTTATGAACTCGTCCGTTACCGGCAACACGCTGCGCAGCAACCTCATCTGGTGGGCCGCCTCCGGGCCGGCCGACGGCGCCATCTCCTACGGCGCCACGATACCGGGCGCGCTGGCCGGCTTTGTCCCGGCCCGAGTCACCTCCGTCGACGGCACGACCGTCACCGGCACCAGCGGCGAAGGCAGCGCCTGCGCCAACTGCACCGTCGAGCTCTTCCTGGACGACGCCGACGGCGTTGTCGAGGCCCTGCAGTCGCTGGCGGTGGTGACCGCCAGCGCGGATGGCAGTTGGACCGCCAACCTGTCCGCCCCGCTGGCGCATGGGTACGGCCTCCGCACGATGAGCACGGTTCCCGACAACTTTACCATCCCGGGCCTGACCGCGGGGACAACCTCCCGGCTGTCCGGCCTCTACGCGACCTTTAAAATCTTTCTGCCCCTGGTGAGCCGGTAGCCGGCCGCCGGGCAGTCGGGAGCGCCTTGCGCAGGACCTGGGCAAGGCGCCCCCATGGACCCTGGCCTGTTCAAAGCAACAGCCCCACGGCGATATCCGGGCGAGAGGTGTTACGTGGGCCATACGAAGCTCACGACGAGGAGGTAACGATGCGCAAAGGACGACTCTGGAGCGCCATTGTGACGGCCCTGCTGCTGCTCGTGCTGGGCAGCGGCCTGACGGCGGCCCAGGACCCCGTGCCCCTGGCCCCGCTGGGCACCGCCTTTACCTACCAGGGCCAGCTGCAGGACGGCAGCGGCCCGGTGGACAACCCCTGCGATTTCGAGTTCCGCCTCTACGACGCCGCCAGCAGCGGCACGCAGATCGGGACGACGCAGACCCGGACGAACGTCCAGGTGAGCGAGGGTTTCTTCACCGTCCCCGACCTGGACTTTGGGACCGGGGCCTTTGCCGGGGAAGCGCGCTGGCTCGAGATCGCCGTGCGCTGCCCGGCCGGCAGCGGCTCGTACAACACCCTCACCCCGCGCCAGGCGCTGACGGCCGCGCCCTATGCGACCTATGCGCAGGCTTCGCCGTGGGATGGGCTGGCGGGGGTGCCGGCCGGCTTTGCCGATAACACGGACGACGACGTGCTCGGCGGTATCGTCTGCGTCGGCGGCCAGGTCGCCAAGTGGAACGGCGCCGCCTGGGCCTGCGCCGACGACGAGACGGCCGTGGTGGTGACCGGGACCCACATCTATGCAGGAGAAGGATTGAGCGCCTTTTCCAGCGGCAGCAGCATCACCCTGAGCGTGGCGGTGCCCTACCGGCTGCCGCAGGGCTGCGTGGACGGCGAGATGGCGCTGTGGAGCGGCGGCCAGTGGCTCTGCACGACGGCGAACGACCACGACCACTGGGGACAGACCTGGACCGGCGGCGCTATAGGGCTACAGTTACAGGGGACGGATGTGGACTCGATCGGGCTGATGGCGTCGGGCGGGGGCTGGGGGATTCTGGGGGGCACATCGGGTGGGATCGGGGTATCCGGTTCGTCTACCGGAGACCGTGACGACTCCTATGGTGTGTACGGCGTCTCTAGCTCTTCGACCAGCGCCGGCGTGTACGGTTGGGCTGCGAGTAGCAATGGTGCAGCCCGCGGCGTGTTCGGCAGGGCGCGTTCGGAGGCCGGCACCGGCGTGTACGGGGAGGCGACGGCCCTCGTGGGAAACACGTCTGGCGTGCACGGCACGGCCGCTTCCACGGCCGGCGTCGGCGTGCGCGGGGAAACGACGGCCGGCGCGGGAAACACGTCTGGCGTGTACGGCTCGGCCGCTTCCACGGTCGGCACCGGCGTGCTGGGTATGGCGACCGCGACAAGCGGCGCCACCCTGGGGGTCTATGGCCAGGTGCACTCGCCGCAGGGTTGGGCGGTCTATGGACAGTCCTTCGCCACGACCGGACAGACCGTCGGCGTGTACGGGCAGACGGTTTCGCCGGACGGCTTTGGCGTGGTCGGCCGGGCCAATGCCAACAGCGGCGCCGCCCGCGGCGTGTACGGGGTGGCCGCTTCCACCAGGGGCGTTGGCCTCTACGGCACCGCCCCGATCACCGGGGTGTACGGGATCGCCACCTCCACCACGAGCTTTGGCTACGGCGTCTTTGGCGAGGCCGGCGGACCGGGGGGCCGCGGCGTGCAGGGCATCGCTACCCACACGGCAAGCAGCAACTATGGCGTGTTGGGGATGGCCTATGGCACGACCGGCGTGGGCGTCTCCGGCGTAGCGGTGGCGACCAGCGGCGACAACGTCGGTGTGAAGGGGAAAACCAACTCGCGGCAGGGCTACGGCGTGCTGGGGCTCGCCGCCTCGACCGGCGCGAGCGGCGGCTGCGGCGTGGGCGGCCTGGCGTACCTGCCCGGCGGCACCGGCGTCGAGGGCGGCTCGCTCGCGACGGAGGGCGGCAAGGGCGTCTTTGGCTACTCCCAGGCCGCCACGGGCGAGGCCTATGGCGTCCTGGGTACGGCCATGTCGTCCCAGGGCGTCGGGGTCGCCGGGCAGAGCTACAGCGGCACCGGCGGGCACGGGGTCAGGGCCATCAGCGCGGGCGGGGCTGCGGCCGGGGCGGCGCTCTACGCCGAGGCGCAGAACACCACCAACGGCATCGCCCTCTGGGGGCACAACAGCAGCGGCGACACCACGCTGCTGCTGGAGAATTTCGGCGCCGGCGACCTGGTCAAGGCCTTTATCTCCGGCGGGCAGTTGCGCTTCCGCGTGGCCAACTCCGGCGACGTCTATGCCGACGGCACCTTCCACACCCCGGCGGCCGACTTTGCCGAGCTGCTCCCGGCGGACCAGGGCCTGGAGCCGGGCGACGTGCTCTGCGTCGGCCTCGACGGGGCATTGGCCCGCTGCACCGAAGCCTACCAGGGCAGCGTGGTAGGGGTCTATTCCACCCGGCCCGGCTTTGTCGGTGGGGCAACCGGCGACATGGCCGGCAAGGTCCCGCTGGCGGTAGTCGGAATCGTCCCGGTCAAGGCCAGCGCGGAGAACGGGGCCATCCATCCCGGCGACCTGCTGGTGGCTAGCGGCACGGCCGGCCACGCCATGCGCGGCGTGGGTGCGGAGCAGTGCTTCGGCCGCACCATTGGCAAAGCGTTAGAGGGGCTGGACCGCGGCACCGGCACGATCCTGATGCTGGTGGTGCTGCAGTAGGAGGCTGGACATGAAACGCGCAACGCTTGTCCTGGCCCTGCTGTTGTTGGTCCTACTGGCGCTCACCGCACGGCCGGGCGGGCCGGCCGCGGCCGGGGAGGAGCCACAGCAGGCCTTTGCCCTGGACTGGTGGACGGTGGACGGCGGCGGGCTCGCCACGAGCAGCGGCGGCGGCTACTTCCTGGGCGGCACGGCCGGCCAGCACGATGCCGGGGTGATGGCCGGGGGGGGCTTCATCCTGGATGGGGGCTTCTGGGGCGGCGGCACTCCGGCGGTGTTGGGCTACGCGGTGTACCTGCCGGTGGTGCTCAGGTAGCAGGGGCTGCCCTGGAGGGGCGGCCCGCCGGGTCGCCCCTCCAGGCTCCATGGCTTGTGGATATCTCGGTGTTGCCCCATGACCCGCTTTCGGTTATACTGCCGCCATGCCGATCATCGACCTGCCCACGCACTGGGTCATCATCCTGGACTTTGTCGCCTGGGGCATCCTGCAGCCGGCGGCGGCCTGGCTTTGCACGATGCTGCCCTCGGCCGTCTTCTGTCCGGCGCGCTGGCTTTTCCGCACGCGGCGCTGGGAGCGCGACGGAACGGTCTATGACCGGTTCCTGGCCGTGCGCCGCTGGAAAGGGCTGCTCCCCTCAGGGGGCACCGTGCGCCGCGGCGGCTTTGACATGCGCCACGTCACCTCGCACGCCCCCGACTACTTGCGGACCTGGGTGCTGGAGAGCTGCCGCGCCGAGCTGGTCCACTGGCTGGCCATCCCCCCGGCCCTGCTCTTCTTCCTGTGGAACCCCTGGTATGTCGGGCTGCTGATGATCCCCTACCCGCAGCGTCATTTCCGCAAGGCCCGCGTCGCGGGTTCGCCGGGGGGGGATGTGGCACGGGAACACGGGGAGGGTCTGACCACGCGCAGACGATCGCTGGAGCGAAACCAGCATGGGCTACCCACAGGGACGCTCTTGTGGCGTGCCGGGGCGCGGTGTCAGGAGTGCCCCTGGACGGACTCGAACCGCCGACGCAGGGTTTAGGAAACCCTCGCTCTGTCCTCTGAGCTACAGGGGCCTGGTGAGATTATAGCATGAGGGGGGGCTTTCGGCAAGCATTCGCTGGTGATTGCCCAAAACGGGGCCGGCGGTTGATCCCGCTCCTGGAGGGCCTTTGGCCGGGCGGCCGCGCAGGCGGCCGCTTCTCCCGGCAGCGCCTGCGCATACACGCGAGAGCCGTCCTGCAGGGTTGGTTCGCGGCCTGGGGTGGCGGGATGGGTTGCCGCGGTGGATCGTTGGGGCGGCGCCGGCCCCGCCCCCGGGGGATTGCGAGGGGATGAGGGCCTCGTTGAGGCGGGAGAAGGTGCCGGGCGCGCCGCTGTCGCTGCGGTAGAGGTGAAAGCCAAGGGTGTCCATCTCCTTATGGCTTGTTCTCTTCGCCCGCCGACACGGGGAACGTTGGGAGGGACACCGGGCGCAGACGCACGTACTCGTAGCCTAGCCGCCTGGCGACGAAACGGTAGTCGAAAGCACAGGAGGAAGGCTGCCCCTGGAGGTCTCTCCCCTGCACGGTAAAGCCGGCGGGCCCCTTGGCCGAGACGAAGAGCAGCACCGCCTCCTGGCCGATAGGGGTCAAGAAGACGTGGTATTCATCGTTGAGGTCAACCGTCTGGGCAAAGATGGGCTCGATGGCCACGACGGCCGCCCCGTCCGCCATCTGGGCCGTACCCAGGTCCTCGAACCAGTTCTCGGGGCTTTCCCCGGCATAGAGCAAACGCGGGCCATGGCCCTGGGTTATGGCGATCGCGTTCTTGCCCCCCGTAACGCCCAAGTCACCCACAATGGTCACGTCGCCGTAGAACAAGCCGGCGCGTGTGCCATTGGTGACGCTGTTATTGAGGCCGTAGACGCCGGTGGCTGCGTTGGTAGTGCTGGAGGTGTGGCCCCAGACGCCGTTGGTTGCTCCGCTCCAACTGCGCCCGTACACGCCACTGGCATTCAAAGTGCTGCTGGCCGTTTCGCCGTAGGCGCCGTAGGTCTGGTCGTCGGCCACGTTGATGCTATAGCTCCCCGCCGCCGACCAGGTGTAGGTGGCGGCGGCCGTCCCCTGGCCGCTGCCCGGCGCGGGGGTCCAGGTGTAGGCAATCGGCAGCGTGGCGTTGGCCGGGGTCACGCTGGCGTCAAAGTTGTAGGGTATGCCGGCCAGCCCGCTGCCGCCGATCCGGGCGTCGTTGACCGAGATGAGGTCGATCCCCAGGGCTCCGTTGCCCACCTCCTGGTCGCCGACCGCCGGCAGCCCGATGACGTTCCCGCCCACGCGGTTGCCAGACGAATCCTGGCCGAGGATGACGATGCCCGCGTAGGTATTGCCCGAGAAGCTGTCGTCGATGACAAAGGCGGCCTGTGGATGATGGCTGATGTTCGGGGAGTCCGGGCTGTTGGGGGCAGGGCCGGCCGGCAGCGCCGCGGCCGGCCAGGCGGCGCTGGCCAGGACCACCAGGACCAGCAGTGCAATCGGGTAACGGATGTTGCGGGACATAGTTTCTTCTTTCGATGATCGCTCAACAAGCTCCGATCAGGGTTGGGCCTGGAAGGCCAATACCTGGCTTCCGGCCCAATCGGCGATATAGACCAGCCCCTCCGGGCCGGCGGCGATGGCAGTGATCTCGTGCTCCACGGGCCACTGGGCCAGGAGTTCGCCCCGCGGGCCATAGCGGACGACACGGTGGCTGTTGTTGATGGTGACGTACACCTCCCCTGTGGAGCTCACGGCGATGCCGTCCGGGGCTCCCTCGACCGGCCACTGGGCCGCCAGTCGAACCTCTTCTCCGCCGCGGCCGGCCACCCGGTTGGCCGCGTCCCGGGCCCCGCACGCGCCCAGGCCCAGGGCGATCGACAGGAACAGGCTTGCCAGGGCGACCTTCTGCTGCCTCATTGCTTGCCTCCTCTGCTCGCTACGCGCCCATCAGCGCGATGGGCGATTCTGTTGGTCCGCATGATAGCAGGGGACTCTCTCCGGTCTGTCTACCAGGAGGCGTTTCCTGGGGACACACCTTGGGGACATTTCGGCAGGATGCAAGGTGTAGGAGGCAGGATGACCGGTCTTGGTATCTTGGTGGTGCCGTCCTACCGCGGCCCGCGCCGGCCGCGGGTAGGGGTGGGGTGGCCGGCGGTGCGCAGCGCGGCCAGGTCGCGCTTGATGGTGCGGGCATCGACACGCAGGGCGGCAGCCAGGTCGTTCACGGTGGGGGCAGCTCCCTGGGCGGCAGCCTCTGCGAGCAGCCGCCGCAGGCGGTGCCCGCGGCGCTCCGACTTGTCGGCGATGGCCTCGTCCTCCGGTGCCGCGGGGGTCCAGGTGACGGGGACCCGCTCGTCGTCGCGGAGCGGCCGGCCGGTGGGAATGTCGGCGCGGGGGAGTCGGACGGAGACCGCTCCTGGCGAAGGCTGCCTCGGCGCCGCCTCATGGGCGGCGGCGATCTCGCGGTGGACGGCGACGTTTTCCAGGAAGGAGCGGCGCAGCGCGGGGTCGGGAATGCGCTCGGCCTGCTCGTGCAGAGCCCGATAGGCGCTGCGCAGCACCTCTCCCGCGCGCGGGTCGCCCGCGGCCGACAGGATCTGCCAGCAGGCCAGGTAGACGCGCAAAGGCTCCTTGGCCGCGTAGAGGGAGTGGTGCCCCAGATAGGTGAGCATCTCCTCGACGTGGCCGCGGGCTACCTGGACCTGTCCCAGGGACAGCGCGGCCCGGGCCAGGCCGGCCAGGGCGTCCAGGGCGTGGCCCTGCTCGCCGGACTCCCGGTGCAACGCCTGGGCTCGTCGATAGCAGTCGCAGGCTTCATCTACCTCGCCCATGGCCGCCCGGGCATGGCCCAGGTTCACCAGCGCCCGTGCCTGCAGGTGCTGGTTCTCCATCTGCCTGGCGAGGTCCATGGCCTCCTCTGCCTGGCGGGCTGACTCCCGGTTGTTTCCGCGGAGGTGCTGCGCCAGGCTCCGATAGATCCACACCCAGCATATGCCGACGCGGTACGAGATGTCCTGGGCCACTTGCAGCGATTCCTCGTAGTAGCCCTCAGCCCGTTCCAGGTCCCCCAGCAGGCGCATGATCTCGCCGAGGTTGCCCAGGGTGGTGGCCATGCCGTTGCGATCGCCCACGTCGCGGCGGATCCGCAGGGCCTGCTCGTAGGCAGGCAGCGCCTTGCCGTACTCCCCCTGCTCCAGCCAGCAGATGCCCAGGTTGTTCAGGAGCAGCCCCTCCTCCCAGCGGTCGCCCACCTCGCAGGCAATCTGGCGGGCCTGCTCGTAATAGCCGGCCGCGGCGGCGTTGTCGGCGCTGGCCAGCAGCGTGCCCAGGTTGCCCAGCGTCGAGGCCTCGCCCCGGCGATCGCCGAGCTCCCGCTTGAGCCGCAGCGACTCCTCAAAGTAGCTGCGGGCAGCGGCGTGCTCTCCCTGAGCCCAGGCAACCGTGCCCAGGTTGTTGAGCGCGCGGCCAGCGTTCCAACGATCGCCGATCCCCTGGGCAATCTCTAGGGACTGGGCATAGTAGTCCTTTGCCGAGGCCATGTTTCCCCGATGCCAGTGCAGAATGCCCAACTGCCGAAGAAAGGCCGTCTCCGTGGAAGACGACCGGGCTCGACGGGCTAGCTCCAGGGCCTGCTCGATCTGCGACTGGGCGGCGGCATAGTCTCCCTGCCGCCGCAGGGCCACACCCCACTGCGAGCGGGCCGCGGCCTCGGTGAGCACATCGCCCGCCCGGCGGGCCAGTCCGGCTGCCTCCTGGGCAGCAGCGGCCGCGGCCGGAAAGTCCGAGGTGACCTCGGCGTAGTTGGCCTGGCGCAGCGCCGCCTCGGCCTGGCGCTTTTCATCCAGGGTGGCAGCAACCCGGCGCAGGTTCTCCAGGTCCTGCCGCTGCGCCTCGCGTTCGCCCAATAGGTCATGGGCCTTCTCGCGAGCCAACAGGAGGGCGTAGCGATCCGCAGTCTGGCCCTCCGCAGTGAACTCGAGGGCCCGGCTGAGAAAGACCACCGCCTCCCGGCTGGCGTACTGGTCCGCGGCCCGCTCCCCGGCCTGCCGGTAGTAGCGCGCCGCCCGCGGCCGGTCCCCGCCGGCCGCGGCGTGGTGGGCCAAAGCCTCCAGGCTGTCCGGCTGCAGCGCCTCCAACGCGGTCACGGCCTGCCGATGGAATGCCTGCCTCCGCTGTGGGCTGGTCACCCCATAGACCGTCTCCCGCACGACCTCGTGCTCGAAGCGGTAGCCGGAGGCCGTCTCGACCAGAAATCCGCGCTGGCAGAGGCCGCCGAGGTGGGCGGCCAACTCGACCGCCTCCGCGCTGCCGGCCCGCGCCAGCAGGCCGAAGCCGACCTCGTCGCCCAGGACCGCGGCCAGCTCGACGGTGCCCCGCAGCGCCGGGGGCAGCCGCTGCAGGCGCTGGCCGACCAACTCTTGCAGGGAGGCCGGCACCGGCAGGGGCCCAGGATCCGCGGGCAGCGCCCAGCCCCCGCTTGGCGCCGGTGCCAGGGTCCCCTGCTCCAACATGGCCTTGAGTGTTTCGACTAGAAAGAGCGCATTGTTCCCCGTGCGCCGCTGCAAGGTCGCAATCAATGCCTGTCCCTGTGGATCGGCGGGCTCCAGCCCGAAGGCCCGCTGCACCAGCGCCGCGCTCTCTTCCGCGGCAAAGGCCGCCACTGCGATGCGCCGCAGCGGGAGGGCGCGGTTCAGCGCCTCCAGCACGTTCCAAACGACGGCGCGCTCGCGCGCCTCGGTGTCACGATAGGTAAGCACCACGAGCAGGCGCTGGCTGGGCAAACGAGGCGCGAGGTAGGTCAGCACCGCCAGGGTGGCGGCGTCGGCCCAGTGCACGTCTTCCAGCACCAGCAGCAATGGCGCCACCGCCGCCAGGCCGGCGGCGCAGCGCGCCAGCCCTTCCCAGAGGCGCTGCTGCTCCTGCGCCGGCTCCAACGGGGCGAGAGCTGGCAGCTCGGGCAGCAGTTCGTGCAGGACGGGCAGGACCGTGGCGCCGGCGCTGAGCCAGAGCGGCTCGACCAGTGCGGCGAGCTGGGCCGCGCGCAGCGGGGTAAGCAGCGGAGCCAGGGCGTCGCGCAGCGGCTGGTAGGGGGCTGAGGCAGCCAGCGGGTCGGCCCGGCCCATGCCGGTGGAGAAGCCGCGCCAACGGGCGTCGGCGATCAACTCTTCCACGAGGCGGGTCTTGCCCACGCCGGCCGGCCCCTCGAGCAAGACGACGTCACCGTGTCCCCGGCCGACCGCTTTCAGGGCTTCCAGCAGCGCGGCCCGCTCAGCGGTCCGCCCGACAAAGGGCAGACGGGCCAATCCCTCCCGGGCCGGGACAGCGGCGGGCAGGTGTACGGGGCCGGCCGCCTGCAGCGTGGCCTGGATCTCGTGATAGAGCGCCGTCGTAGCGGCGGCCGGCGCCACCCCCAGCTCGTCGGCCAGGAGTTGGCGCAGCACCGCGTACTGCTCCAGCGCCGCGCGGGGGCGGCCTACGGCGTGGTACAGGCCCATGAGCTCGTGATGGGCGGTCTCGCGCAGCGGGTCGGCGGCGACAAGGCGCTGAGCGAAGGCCAGGGCCCGCTCGTCGTCACCCCACTGCTTCGCCAGCACCGTCAACTGCTCCAGGGCCCAGAGGTATTCCTCGCGCAGATGTTCCCGTTCGGCCAGAACCCAGTCGTCGTAACAGCCATCGAGCAGGTCGGCGCGGTAGAGCTCCACTGCCGCACTCAGATCGGACAAGGCTACGGACAGGGGGACCGCTCGTCCTTCTTGCTGGCGCTCCCGGTGCCGGCGCAACCGCGCCGCAAAGACCTCCACGTCCAGGTGGTCCCCGGACAGCAGGCCCAGGGAGACCGTATCCCGCTCCACGACCAGGCGGCCGGCCGCCGGGCCCAGGCATTGGCGGATCTGCCAGAGGGCGTCGCTCAGGGCCTTGCGGGCCTCGGCGTTGGGGCGGTCGGGCCAGAAGGTGCCGGCCAGCAGGTCGCGGTGCAGCGGCCGGCCGTGGTGTAGGGCCAGGTAGGCCAGCAGGGAGCGCACGGCGGCCGTGCGCGGCAGGAGGAGCGGTTCCTCCCCCCATGTCAGGCTGAACGCGCCCAAGAGGCGGAGGCCCAAGGGAGTATCGGCCGTTGATGCACGCTCATCCGGTTGCTCGACTCTGGCACCCAAGGCAGTCTCGCTCCTCTGAATCTGCCGGTGATGGCTATCTGCCGATAGAGTTGCTGCGTAATAGTGGGCCAGGTCGGGGCGGTGATCCTTGCTCTGGCCGTAGCGGAAGAGGGACCGTTCCTCCTCCAGATCGTGATACACCGCCGCACTCGCGCCGTCGACGCGGATGCGGCACATCAGCGACCCGTTCGGTGTAGATCTCGATTTCTGCTATAGTGGTAGAATTCTAACCCATTTTCGCTTTCTGCGCAAGAAATGAGCGAACGGTCGGTGGCTCACCGTGATTCTGAACCATGCTTTTTCTTGGGGGCCTGGGCCTGCGATTTCAGCTTGGCGATGCGCCGCCGCAGGTCGCCCCCCCAAGGGGAGAGTTGCCGCCTGGTCAAAGCCATGCTATACTGTACACGGCAGGACATCGCGTTTTCCTTCCGGGTCTTTTACGCCTTTTGTCGTCCTTGCCGGATTCTACGTTCGGAGTTTGGGCGATGTCTCTGTTTCGCCGCTCGCAAAAGGGCCGCTCCCCGCGCGTCGTGGTCATCGGCCTGGACGGCACCCCCTACTCCTTTATGCAGTATCTTCTCCGGGAAGGGCTGGCCCGCAACTTTGCCCGGCTGCTCGAGGAGGGCGACTTTGCCCGCATCCACTCGGTCTACCCCACCGTCTCCTCGGTGGCCTGGTCCAGCTACATGACCGGCGTCAACCCCGCCCGCCACGGCGTCTTTGGCTTTGTCGACCGCAAGCCCGGCAGCTACGACGTGACCATCCCCACCGCGCGCTCCCTGCGCGCCCCGACGCTGTGGGAGCTCCTCGGCCAGGCCGGCAAGCGCCTCATCGTGATGAACGTCCCGGTGACCTACCCGCCGCGGCCGGTGAACGGCCTGCTGGTGGGCTGTTTCCTCAGCCCCAATCTGGAGAAGGCCACCTACCCGCCGGAGCTGGCCGGCCGGCTGGAGCGCCTCGGCTACCGCATCGACACCGACCCCTGGAAGGCCCGCCAGTCCAAGGACATGGCCCTGCAGGAGGTCAACGATGTCTTCGAGCGGCGCGTCCGGGCGATGTTCGACCTGCTGGACCGCGAGCCTTGGGACTTTTTCCAGTGCCACATCATGGAGACCGACCGGCTGCACCACTTTCTCTGGGAGGAGATGGAGCAGGGGCACGCCGGCCTGGGGCCGCGCTTCCTGGCCTTTTACCGGCGCGTGGACGAGATGCTCGGCGAGGTGCGCACGGCCTTGCACGACGAGGATGTGCTCGTCGTCCTTTCGGACCACGGCTTCTGCACGCTGAAGCAGGAGGTCTATCTGAACTATTGGCTCCAGGAGCGCGGCTGGCTGCGCCTGGAGGGGCCCAAGCCCAAGCTGGCCCAACTCACGGCCGCCTCGGCCGCCTACAGCCTGGACCCGGGGCGCATCTACCTGAACGTGGCCGGCCGCGAGCCCCGGGGGAGCGTCGCCCCCGGCGCCCCCTACGAGGCGCTGCGCGACGAGATCGCCGCCGCGGCGCTATCCCTGCGCGACCCCGACGACGGCAGCCCCATGGTCGAGCGCGTCTTTCGCCGGGAGGAGATCTATCACGGCCCCTACCTGGAGCAGGCCGCCGACCTGATCCTGGCCCCGGCGCGCGGCTACGACCTGAAGGGCGCGCTGGGCAAAGAGGCCCTCACCTTCAAGGGCAGCGAACTCGTCGGCACGCACACCTACGACGACGCCATGCTCTACGTCCGGGGCCACGAGATCTTGCCCGGCGACTGGGGCATCATCGACGGCCTGCCGACCGTGCTGCACCTGATGGGGGTGCCGCTTCCCGCGGGCCTCGATGGGCGGGTCTGCGTGAAGTAGGGGCCCGTTGACCACCAAGGCACGGGGAACTGCTGTTTGTCTACCGGACCTCAAGGGACGAAGAGCCCCATTCCCTTCGTGCCTTTGTCTCTTTGTGGTCCCCCGATAGCTCTGTGTCTTGGGGCCTTTGGTTCACTTTCTGCCTACGGTGACCCCCGCAGGATCAGCGGCAGGTAGACGTGGTTCCCGTACTCGCCGCGCACCACGACCACCCGGTGATCCCCCACGCTGACACCCAGGCAGTTGGTGGCCGTCACGGTCACGGTATAGCGGCCGGCCGTCGGCCAACTGTACATGGCGCTCGGACCGGTGAGGCCGTTGCTCCACAGGTAGGCGGGGTTCGTGGCCGTGGGCGGCGCGGGGGAGGCCGTGTAGTTGCCCACTTCCCCCGGGTCCAGCACGGTCGGCCCGGCGATGGTCACGCCGGTGAGCGAGACGCACTCGCTGCTCACCAGCACCTCCAGCGTGTCGTGCACGCTCCCACACTCGTTGCTGGCGGTGACGACGACCGTGTACGGGCCGGGGGTGTCCCAACTGCGGGTGGAGGTCACGGTGGTATCCCCGTTGTCCCAGAGCAGCGCGGGGCTGCTGGCGTCCGGCGGCAAGAGGGTGGCCGTGTAGGTCGCCACCTGGCCGATCAGCAGCGAGGCCGGCCCGGCGATGGCCACGCTCTGCACCGGCTGCCGCACGTCGACAGGGTGGCTGATCGCGCTCTGACCACAGGCGTTGGTGGCCGTCAGGGCAACGTTGTAGACCCCCGCGGCCCCGTAGGACCAGGAGGGGTGCCGGGCGGTACTGTCGACATCCCCATCGCCGTCCAGGTCCCAGGTGTAGGTGAGCGGCAGTGTGCCCGTGCTGAGGTTGGTGAAGGCCACGGGGTTACAGGCCGGCATGCTCCAGGTGAACTCGGTCTGGGGATCGTTGGGCGCGCAGGCCACCTGGAAGGTGTAGGAGGCGCTCGACCAGCGGGTGTTGGCCCATAGCACATAGGCGGTGTTGGTGATGTGCTGCCCCGGCGTCCCGCTGATCCGCGCGATCAGGTCGACGTTCCCGGCCAGGCCGGGGAACAGGCTGACGTTCGTCCAGGAGACGGTCCGCGAGGCGGGATCGTACGTCCCCGGCGGGACCGAGTTGACATACTCGATCCCCGCCGGCAGGACATCGGAGATGGCCGCTCCGATGCCCAGGACGTTGCCGGCCGGCTGGTAGCCGATGTGGTAGATGATCTGCTGGCCCGGCGGGTGCGGCCCGGCGGGGTCCAGGGTGACCTGCAGCGGCGGAAAGAGGTGCAGGAGATGGTCTTCCGTCTCCCCCAGGTCGTACCCGCCGGTCGGCCCGCGGCCGTCGTAGGGGGCGGCGGCCGGCATATCGGCGATGCTCAGGCGCATCCAGGCCTGGAAGGGCAGGCCCTCGGCGACCACGGCGGCGGCGGAGACAAAGGGCTTGGAGAGGAAGGCATACTGCCCCTGGCTCATACTCACCAGCTCGTCCTGGAGGGCCCACTCCGCTGCCTGAAGTCCCCCGGGACAGCTGATGGTGTCGGCCCAGTCGCCGTCGCGGTTCCAATCGAACCAGGCGTTGACGTAGCGCGGCATGGGGGTGCCGTAGGGGGCCGGCGTCCTGGCGTACGCCAGGTATTGCAGGTACGGTGGAGCATAGCCGCATGGCGCAATGGGCACCGGGAAGACCACGCCGTCGTCTCCGCCGCTGACGATGCTGTCCTGGTCGGCGATATCGCTGAGCGGGATGATGTTGGGTGGACCGTCCTGGTCGGGAAGCCAGTCGGCGTTGGCCTCCCCGGTGGGCGGGGTCGGGGCGCCCAGCCAGGCGTCCACCTGGGCAAAGTGGTGCCGCGACCCCATGGGAGTTCCGCCTGCCATGCAGACGGTGGGGAACCAGGCCTGGACCCACGGGAGCGGCGGCATGGCCGGGTAGGCCGTCATCGCGGCGTTGCCATAGTTGTTCCAACTGGCCGGGGCGTCGCCCAGGTCGGCGTCGATTGAGCCGCAGGCGGCCTGGTTGATGTCCAGGGTGATGTTCGGCGGCGCCGAGGCGATATTGATGACGTCCAGGCACGAGTTCGTTTGGCAGCTATAGTCGAACCAGGACCCGCTCTCCGGGTTGGCGGGGTTGACCGGGTAGGGCCGCCAGGAGGTCCGGCCGGCGCTGCCGGGGAAGGGGTCGCCGGCATCGCCGCTGTTTCCGGGCCCCGGGGGAGGGGGCTGCTCCAGGTGGTCCTGGCCATCCGCCTGCTCCAGGGCCACTAGGTAGTGGTTCCAGTAGCAGGCTCCGGAACAGTGAGGGATGGTGGTGCACTCCGTGCCGTTGTCCGGCCCGCCGTAGATCGACCACTGCATCTCGTCGACGTGCCAGATCAGCAGGCCGCTGGCCGGCAGGTACTCGTCGTAGCCCCCGGAGATCTGCCGGCGGTTCTCCAGCAGAAAGTACTCCTGGGCCCACAGCGGCCCGCTCTTGAGACGGATGGCGGCATTGGCCGTGGTCTCCACGGGGGCCAGGGTGACGCCGCTCTGGTTGGACAGCACCAGCGGGGCGGTGTCGATGCCCATCACCAGGCGCGTCCAGGCCTCCGGCCAGGCCGGGGAGGAGCCGTCGGTGACCCAGAGCCCGCGAAAGTGGTTCCACTTGGCCGGCCCGTTCCAGTCGCCGTACGACATGAGCCCCCACGAGCCGATGCCGGAGGAGGAGCCGTCCAGGTCGTAGAGGTCGGTCACGCCAAAGAGCCCGTGGGCGATCTCGTGGGCGATGACGCCGATGGTCATGTCGGTCGTGCTGGAGGTGGCCGATTCCCAGTACTCGGGCACGGTGACGTAGCGGTCGACCTTGACGCCGTCGTAGGTGTAGCCGTTGGGGGGACCGCCCATCCAGGAGATGGCCGCGGCGTGCGACCAGATGTGGTTGGCGTTGAGGCTCCACTCGGCCCCGGTCCCGGCGTGGATCACCACCAGGGTATCGACCTCTCCATCGCCGTCGTTGTCGTACTGGGAGAAGTCGACCCCGGCGGCGTCGGCTTGGGCGATGGCCTCGGCGACGTAGCCGGCGGCGTTCTGCGGCCAGGTCAGGTAGTTCATGCCATACTGCCCGTTGGCGTAGTAGGCCATGGTGTTCGCGGCGTGCTGCCAGTTGTAGCTTGCGTCAAACGGGTCCACGGTGACCAGGGTGACCTGGCTGCGGGTGACCTCGTCGTAGTAGTCGCGCACCGAGCCGCGGCCGGCCGCCGGCAGCTTGAAGAGCAGGTCGTTGAGGGTGGTCCAGTTGGTTACTGTGCCCGAGACATCGGAGAAGTCGACCAGGATGGCCAGCAGCTTGACGGTGCCCAGGAGCTGGCGCGGGCGCACCGGGTTGGGGGCGGCCTTGTAGGCCTGTAGGTCGGGCAGGGGGTGGCCCTCCTTCCTCATCTGCTCCACCACCTGGGGCGGCGGCGGGACGATGGAGGTGACGCCGCCGGGGCGCGTGGGCGTGCCCCAGGCCGGCTCGGAGAGGCCGGCCGGGGCGGCTCCGGCCAGACCGGACAGCAGGAAGAGCAGGATCATCGTGGGGCTTGTCCAACGGAAGGCGTTTGGCATGCGCATCGGATGTCCTCCTGGGGCGGATACTCCCGGAAAGCGATCGGCATATAGAAGGGGAACTCACTTCTATTATAGTGAATCGCCGGCCAAAGTCAATGGGCAAGCAACGGCGGGACATACAGGGCAAAGGCCCCCAAAGCCTTTGCCCTGTATGCCCCGGGTATGCCCCCAGCGGGGTCTTCTAGTTCACTCTCGCCCAGGAGAACCGCACCAGGGCCGGCCCGCCGTTGTCGTAGAACTCTACCCGCAGGTGGTGTGGACCGCTCAGCGTCCGCCGGACGGTGTAGACGATCTTGCCGTTGCTGGTCCACTCGTCGAGCAGCAGCTCCCCGTCCAGGTAGAAGCGCACGCCGTTGTCGGCCTGGGCGGAAAAGTCGTAGGTGCCGGAGGGAAAGTCGTACCAGCGCTCCCAGCGGGCCGAGAAGCGGTCCACGGGCAGGCCGGCGGCGACGCTGCCGGTGCCCCAGTCGAAGTCGATCTGCCCCTCGTTCTGCACCAGGGCGGGGGCGCCGCGCAGCTCCATGTTGGTCCAGTATTGCCCCTTCCAATCGGGGTAGAGCGGGTCGGCGGTGGGCAGGGGGGTCGGGCCGGCGGTGGGGGTAGGGGTGGGCGAGGGCAAGGGCGTGGGCGTCGCCGTGGGGGCCGGGGTGGGGGTGGGCGCGCCGGTGGGCAGCTTTTCCCACCACAGGCGCATCCGGGCCTCGCCGCCGCGCTCATAGTACTCCACCCGCACGGCATGGGCTTGGCCGTCCCAGGGGACATCGGCGCTGAGTTCGCGGGTGCCGCCGTCCTGCCAGGAGGCCAATACCAGTCGGTCGTCGATCCACAGGCGGGCGCCGTCGTCGACCAGCACATGGAAGCGGTAGGTGGCGGCTTCCAGCTTCAGGGAGCGGCTCCAGCGGGCCGACCAGTAGTCCACCGGCAGGCCGGCCGCGGCCGAACCCCGGCCCCAGTCGAAATCGACCCGGCCCTCGTTCTGCACCAGCGCCGGGTCGCCGCGCATGTCGACGTTGTTCCAGTACTTGCCCAGCCAGTCGTTGGCCACCTGCCACCGGACGCCGATCTTGGCGTTGCCGCCCTGTTCGTAATACTCCACCTTGAAGAGGTGCGTCCCGGCGTCCAGCTCGGCCTCCGCCTCGTAGCTGTTTCCGGGGGAGGTGTGCCATTCGTCGATAAGGAGCTTGCCGTCGACCCAGAGGCGCACGCCGTCGTCGCTGCTGACAGAGAAGATGTAGGTGCCGCCTTCCAGCTCCAGGCTGCGCGTCCAGCGCACGGAAAAGTTATCGATGGGCAGGCTCGTGGTGGGCGCGCCTTGGCCCCAGTCAAAGTCGATGGCGGTGTCGTCGCGGATTATGGCCGGCTCGCCGGTCAGGGTGATGGCCGTATAGTACTCACCCATCCAGCCCTTGATGGCCGTGCCGCGGGCCGCGGTGTTGGAGAGGGGCTGGGCCGTGTCCAGGGGCAAGACCTGCACCAGGGCGACGGCCAGGAACACCAGGAGCACGGCTCCGGCGACGATGGCCACGGTCTTCCAGGTCAGGAAACGGGACAGGTCTGGGCGGCGCTTGGGCGACATGCATCCTCCTTGGGCATCCCTGGGGCCAATATATCTATTACGCACAGAGGATCGACAATGTTCCCCGCACCGGCATTTCGATTCAGACGCCCTGCGGCCCGTCCGGGAGGTCCCGCCGGGGCCCGCCGATCCGGCGGTAGACCCACCGCGCCGCGTCGGCCGCGAAGAGGTGCCGGCCGTCGACCACCACGGGCGAGGCCAGCCACCCCACGAACTCGCGCGGGTCCAACTGTAGGTACTCGGCGTGACGGACCATGAACACGGCCGCGTCGCAGCCCTCTACGCGCTGCCGCAGGTCGCCGCGGTACTCGGACACGTAGGGGTCGTGGATGACCACCTCGGCGCCCATCTCGCGCAGGCGCTGCACCAGCGCCGCGCTGGGGGAGTTGCGCGTGTCGTCCGAGTTCTCCAGGAAGGCGTAGCCGACCACGGCCACGCGGGCGCCGCGGACCTCCCGGCCCACGGCGCGCAGCCCGTCCACCACCAGGTCGGCGGCGTGGGCCGGCATGCCGTCGTTCACCGCCCGCGCCGCCGGGATCAGCCGCGCCGGAAAGCCGGGCGAGGTGTGGGTGAGCAACAGCCAGGGGTCTTTGGGCAGGCAGTGCCCGCCTACGCCGGCCCCCGGCAGGTGCATATCGCGATAGGGGCACTTGTTCACCAGCGCCCGCACCTCCCAGACGTCCGCCCCCAGGTCCTCGCAGACCAGGGCGATCTCGTTGGCAAAGGCGATCTGCACGTCGCGGTAGGTGTTCTCCGTCGTCTTGACGATCTCGGCGTTCAGGGCGGTAGTGGCGTCCAGGTCGGCCTGGACAAAGGTGCGGTAGAGGGCGATGGCCCGCTGCGCCGCCTCGGGGGTCATCCCGCCCACGGCGCGCGGCATGTGCCGCAGGTTGTACAGCAGCCTGCCCACCATCACCCGCTCGGGACAGTGCGCCAGGTAAAAGTCTTGGTGGGCGCGCCGGCCGGAGGCCGCCTCCAGGGCCGGCGCGACCACCTTCTGCATGGTCCCCGGGGCGATGGTGGACTCGATGACCACCAGCGCGCCGCGGGCCAGATGCGGGCCCAGCGAACCCAGGGCCGAGCGCAGGGCGGCGTAGGCCGGCCGGTTGTCCTGGCCGACGGGCGTCTCCACCGCGATGAAGACGGCCCCGGCGTCTCGGCAGGCGGCATAGTCGTCCGTGGCCCGCAGCCGGCCGCCGCGCACCACCTCGGCCAGCAGCTCGGCCAGGCCGGGCTCTTCCCCCTCGATAGGGCTGAGACCCCGGTTGATGCGCTCCACCTTCTCCGCACTGCGCTCGATGCCCAAGACGTCGAAGCCGACGTGGGCGAACATCGCCGCCACCGGCAGGCCGACGTACCCCAGCCCCACGACGGCGAGGCGAAGCGTTCTTTGCTCTACGGCTTCTAGATAGGACTCGACCATCAGACACCTCTTTGCGCACGGGCGAGGCATTTGCCGCAGCTCTCTGCGGGAGCGGGGAAAGGGATAACAGGCGAACCTTACCGACCACTTGGCTAGGGTGGTGAAAGGGCCTCGCCTTACAGTACGGTGTGCCTCTCCCCTGCCTCCACAAGCTGCAGGGCCAACCTCAGGACCCGCAGCCCATCCTCCCCGCCGACGGTCGCCGCCGGGTTCCCCTGGACGGCCTGGATGAAGGCCTCCAACTCGGCGCGCAGCGGCTCCTTGCGGGGGATGGCCAGCTTGACCATGTTGCCCTCGCCCACGCCCTTCAGGATGCCCAGGTTGATCCAGTCGCCCTGGGCCTTGGGGTTCTCGTAGAGGTAGAGGTCCTGGGTGAGGTAGTTGACCAGAAACATGCCCTTTTGCCCGATCACCGCCAGTTCGCGGATCTTGGTCGGCGTCAGGCGGTTGATGTCCAAGATGCCGAGCACGCCGTTCTGGAAGCGCACCAGGCCGGCCAGCAGGTCCTCCAGGGCGGTATGCACCTGGCGCATCGTCTCGGCATAGACCCGCTCCACCGGGGACCCCAACAGGTAGAACATCACGTCGATGTCGTGCGCCGCCAGGTCGATGACCACGCCCATGTCCTGGATGCGTTCGGGGAAGGGGCCCATCCGCCGGGCTTGGATCATGAACAGCGGTCCCAGCTCGTCCCGGTCCAGCCGCTTCTTGAGCTCGATCACCGCCGGGTTGAAGCGCTCGATGTGCCCGACGGCTAGCTGCACCCCGTGGGCCTGGGCCTGGGCGATGATCTCCTCGGCCTGGACTATCGTGGAGGCGATGGGCTTTTCCACCAGGAGGTGGATGCCGCGGGCGATGGCCTCCATGGCCACCGCATGGTGCAGGGAGGTGGGCACGGCTACGGTCACCAGGTCGGGGCGCTCCTCGTCGAACATGGCCTGGTAGTCGGTATAAGTGGGCACCTTGAAGCGCCGGCCGATGGCGGCGGCTTTCTGGGAGTCCAGGTCGGCCACGGCCACCAGTTCCACGCCGTCCAACTCGTTGTAGACGCGGGCGTGGTGCATGCCCATGGCGCCCACTCCGATCACCGCTGCTCTGAGCATCGCGTTCCTCCTCTCGACGTTCGTAGGCCGGCGCGTCTGCGCGCAGCGTCGGCCTTCGGGTGTGCTCTGCGCCCCGCGGGCCGACGTTCAAACGTCCAGGGACGCCACGGCCTCCACGATCGCCTCCAGGTCTTCCGGCGACAGGGCCGGGTGTACCGGCAGCGACAGCACCTCCTGGGCGGCGCGCTCGGCCTCGGGCAGGTGGTCGTCATACCCCAGCCCCAGGTAGAGCGGCTGCTTGTGGATCGGCAGGGGGTAATAGACGCCGACCCCGATGCCCTTGGCCCGGAGCTGCTCGATGGCCTGGTCGCGGTTGCCGCGGATGCGCACGGTGTACTGGTGAAAGACGTGCCGGTAGCCGGGCCGGACGGCCGGCGGGACGACATGCGGCAGCCCTCCGAGGCGCGCCGTGAGGTAGGCGGCGTTCCGGATGCGCTGCTCCGTCCAGCGGGCCAGCTTGCCCATCTGGGCGACGCCGATGGCGGCATGGATGTTGGTCATGCGAAAGTTGTAGCCCAGCGTCTCGTGGTAGTAGGTGCGGGAAGAGCCCTGGTGGCGCAGCAGGCGGCATTTCTGGGCGATGGCCTCGTCGTCGGTGGTGACGATGCCCCCCTCGCCGGTGGTGATGTTCTTGGTCGGGTAGAAGGAGAAGCAGCCGGTGCCGAAGGAGCCGGCCTTTTTTCCGTCGACGGCCGCGCCGTGCGCCTGGCAGGCATCCTCGACGATCAGCAGGTCGTGACGTTGAGCAATGTCCATGAGCGCCGGCATGTCGCAGGGCTGCCCAAAGAGGTGCACCGGCATGATGGCCTTGACGCGCCCGCCGGCGGCGCGGCGGGCCTGGACCGCATCCTCCACCTGCTGGGGGTCGATGTTGAAGGTGTCGGGCTGGATGTCGACAAAGACGGGGCGGGCCCCGGTGAAGAGGGCCGCGTTGGCCGAGGCGATAAAGGTAAAGGGGCTGGTGATGACCTCGTCGCCCGGCCCGATGCCGTGGGCCAGCAGGGCGATGTGCAGGGCGGTGGTGCCGGAGCTGGTGGCGATGGCATGCCTGACGCCGCAGAACGCGGCAAAGAGCTCCTCGAACTCGGCCACCTTCTGGCCCTGGGCCAACTGGCCGCTCTCCAGGACGGCGATGACGGCGGCTTTCTCTTCTTCACCCATCATGGGTTTAGCGATTGGGATCATGGGTATCCTCCATAGTCATTCCTGTAGAGCCACCTCCGTACCGCAGTGGCCGCACCGCATCAGCCTGCTGCCCGCCTCCACCGGCTCCAGGCGGTGCCCACAGGCGCAGACGTAGCCGATCAGCCGGGCCGGGTTGCCCACGACCAGGCCGTGGTCCGGGACGTCCTTCGTCACCACCGCTCCCGAACCGACCATGGCCCAGCGCCCGATGGTGACGCCGGTGACGATGACGGCGTTGGCGCCGATGGCGGCGCCGTACTTGACCAGGATCGTGCCCAGCTCCCAGTCGGCGCCGCCCTTGAGGGTGCCGTCGGGGTTGATCGCCCGCGGAAACTTGTCGTTGGTAAAGACACAGTGCGGGCCGAGAAAGACGCCATCCTCGATGGTCACGCCATGGTAGACGGAGACGTTGTTCTGGATCTTGACATGGTCGCCGATGGTCACGCCGAAATCGATGTACACGTTCTTGCCGAGGATGCAATTCCGGCCGATGTGCGCGTCTTCGCGGATCTGCACGTACTGCCAGATGCGCGTGCCCTCCCCGATGACGGCGCGGGGGGAGACGTCGGCGGTGGGATGGATCATACGGCACCTCCTTGCAGGAGTCGGGCGATCCTTTCACCGGCGTGGCCGTCGCCGAAGGATGGCGGGCGCTCGCCGGCCGGGCAAAAGTTGCGGACCGCGTCTAGGATGCGCTCCGGGTCGGCCCCGGCCAGGACGTTCCAGCCGGCCGCCACCGTCTCCACCCACTCCGTTTCCCGGCGCAGGGTGATACAGGGCACGCCCAGCCAGTAGGCCTCCTTCTGCACGCCGCCGGAGTCGGTGAGGATGAGGCGGGCGTCGCGCTCCAGGGACAGCATGTCCAGGTAGCTCACCGGGTCGGTCAGTTTCACGTTGGCCGCCGGGACGATGCCGGCGCTCTGCAGCGCTTTTCTCGTGCGCGGGTGGGCCGGAAAGACCACGGTCTGGCCCGTGGCGTTCAGCGCGGCGACGATCCCGGCCAGCGTGACGGGGTCGTCGGTGTTGCCGGGGCGGTGGACGGTGGCCAGGAGGTAGCCCTGGGGCGCGATCTCCAGGCGCTCCAGGACGCGGCGCGTGGCGCGGGTCAGACCGTGGAGCACGGCGTCGTACATCACGTCGCCCACCAGGTACACGCCGGCGGTGAGCCCCTCGCGGGCCAGGTTCTGTACCGCCGTGGCGGTGGGGCAGAGGAGCAGGTCGGAGGCGTGGTCGGCCAGGACGCGGTTGATCTCCTCGGGCATCTCGCGGTTGAAGGAGCGCAGGCCGGCCTCGACGTGGGCCACGGGGATGTGCAGCTTGGCCGCGGCCAGGGCGCCGGCCAGGGTGGAGTTGGTGTCGCCGTAGACCAGCGCCCAATCCGGCCGCTCCCGGAGCAGGACCTCCTCGATGCGCGCCAGCATCTCGCCGGTCTGTTTGCCGTGGCTGCCGGAGCCTACCTCCAGGTTATAGTCGGGGGTGGGGATGCCCAGTTCGCGGAAAAAGACCTCGGACATGAGGTAGTCGTAGTGCTGCCCGGTATGGAGCAGCACCTCGGTATGGAAACGGCGCAACTGTTGGCTGACCGGGGCGGCCTTGATGAACTGGGGGCGGGCCCCGACGACTGAGACGACCTTCACGTGTCCTCCGCGGCGGCCGGCCTCTGGACCGGGATGCCGGGCCAAGGGGATTGTACACGGAATGGGGAGGCCTGTCAATTGCTGTCCAGGATTTGACGGGTCCGGTGCCTCATGGTAAAATTCAACCGTTGAATTTTGAGTCGGGAACGGTGGAAGATGTCCGAGGTCGAGCATAACCTGCGCCTCCTGGAGGCGCTGGAAAGCAACCCGGAGGCGACCCAAGCGGACCTGGCGGCGCAACTGGGCGTGGCCGTGGGCAGCGTCAACTGGTATCTGAAGCGCCTGGTGCACAAGGGCTACGTCAAGGTGACCCGGCTGCAGCGCCGCAAGCTAATGTACTTTGTGACGCCCAAGGGGCTGGCCCTCAAGGCGCGCTTGACGATGCAGTACATGCGGGCCTCGCTGCGCGTCTACCGCGAGCTGCGCCAGGCGGCGAAGGAGATACTGGCAGAGCTCCGGAAGGCCGGCCATACGGCGGTGAGGGCTGACGGGCTCAACGAAGCGATGGAGATCTTGCGCCTGACCTGCCTGGAGGAGGGGGTGCGAGTGGAGAGGTGCCGGAAGGCCTCTCTCCCGGTGGTGCGGGTGCAGGGCAAGGGCTTTGTCTTGGAATGGCCGGGAACTGACCGAGGTGTGGATTGAGTGCTGGCAGGGGCAAGTTTCTGAGTGACGTCGCCTATTCGATGATCACTTGGGGCGTGGGCTTGCTGATCGCTTTCATCGTTAGTCCGGTACTCGCCCGCATCCTTGGTGCGTACGAGTATGGCCTGTGGTCTCTCGGCCGGCGGATTTATACGGTCGCCTGTCCACTGGCGATGATGGGCATAACCAGCGCCATCGTGCGCTACGTTCCCATGGTGCGCGTGAAGGATAGGGAGCGGGCCTACAAGTACGCCGGTATCGGCTCCAACTTGACCGCTCTTTCTGGCCTTGCCGTGGTGGGCGTTTTGCTTGCCACCAACCGTTGGGTGGCGATAGGGGTATTTGGCGACGAGAACTTGGTTCCGCTGATCGTGATCGTTGCCATCACCGTTTGGCTGGACGCACAGGTTCAGACGCTGAACAGCACCCTACGTGGCTTTGGATTCATCAAGGATCAAAGCACGATGGCTCTGCTGTCGGGAATGCTACCCCTGGTTGGGGGGACTGTTCTGGCGCTGGTCATTGCCCCGCAGTCCAAGACGGCTATGTGGGGGTTGGTCATCGGCAGCGTGATCATGTTTGGCTTACAGGTTGGATGGGGAATCCGGCGAGGTACGCCGATCGTCGGGCTGTATTGGGATTGGCCGGTCGTGAAGGATCTGCTCGTATACGGCGTTCCGCGCATCCCGGCGGGTTTTCTGCTCAATATGCTTCTGGCAGCCGATGCGTTCTTTGTCGGGGCATTGATGAGCGTGACCGATGCCGGTTACTTTGACATCGCCAGCAAGCTCTTTGGAATTGCCGCCGGAATCATGTCCCCCATCGCCAATGTGGCGTTCCCCTGGTTCGCCGAGTTGATCGGTCTGCAGGCGGAACGACGTATACACCTGTACCTGACCTATCTGCTGTCGTTCGCTCTGTACATCGGCCTTTTCATCTCGGCGATCGCGGCAATCCTCGCCGAGCCGTTGATCCTCGCGCTCTACACGGAGAAGTACGCCCAGGCGATCGTCCCTGTTGCCGTGATTATGTTGGGGACCGTCTTCTATGTGTTCTATATCGCCCTGCGTGGCTACGTCTCTGCTCACACGGTCAAGCCCGTATTGACGTACTTTCTGGGGCTTGCCCTGCTGATCAATGCTAGCCTCAATGCCTTGCTCATTCCGGCCTATGGTTCTGTGGGCGCAGCAGCAGGGACTGCGGTGGCTTTCGCCGTACTGGGCTTGCTCACGGTGGCCTACACGTGGCGGGTCCACCCACTGCGCTGGCGCGAGCTGCAGATCGGACGGCTGCCCCTGGCGCTGTTGCCCCCGATCGCCGTAGGCATTTTGTTGCGCCCCTACTTGAACAACCTGTTGCTCCTGTTCCTGGGTGGCGGATTCGTCCTGTTGGTCTTCATCGGCATGCTGCGGGTGTTGAGGGTAGATTGGTTCATGACGACCTGGGAGTTCCTTCTTGGGCAACTGGCTCGCGTGTCCTTTGTGCGCAGGAGAAAGTGAGGTCATTGGGAATGAGCGGTAGCAAGATGGCGGCGGCGGCCCCCGCTGCGCGAGCCACGGTGGAGTGGATCCGTGACGCCGGCCTCTGCATGGGATGCGGCGCGTGTGAGGGGGTCTGCCCCGTCGACGGAGCGATTCAGATTCGGCGGGATAAACGCCGGGGCATCTACTTGCCCCACGTGGACGGGGAGCGCTGTACCGCCTGTGGCCTATGCTTGCAGGTCTGCCCGGGGGCGGAGGTCGAGATTGAGCAGATGGCAGCCCAGTTCCTCGATGGCGCGAATCGAGAAAGGGAACTGGGCACTTTTCACACCTGTCATATCGGCTATGCAACTGCGCGCGACGTGCGGTTCAATGCTGCTTCTGGGGGGCTGACAACAGCGCTGCTTGTCTACGGTCTGGAGAACAATTTGCTAGATGGGGCGTTGGTCCTGAGCATGTCGGAGTTGAGCCCGCTGGAGACACAGCCGATCCTGGCCACTACCCCGGAACAGGTGATCGCTGCGAGTGGCTCCAAGTACTGCCCGGCCGCGGTCAACACCGCGTTGCGCCTGATCCTCGCCCGGGAAGGGCGTTACGCTGTCGTGGGCCTTCCTTGCCACATCCATGCGATCCGCAAGGCGGAGAAGGTCATCCCGAAACTCGCTCGGAGGATCGTGCTGCACCTCGGCATCTTCTGTGCCAACAACAACACCTACCTGGGGACCGAATACTTCCTGCGCGCGAAAGGCATCCTTCCTGAGCAGGTGCGCCAGATTCGTTACCGTGCTGAGGGGTGGCCGGGCAATATCTGCGTGGCTCTGGACGATGGCCAGAGAGTAATCCCGCGTGGAACAACGGAGAAAAAGTGGTATCGCCGGGCGTTGTTCTCTTCAGCCTTTCACTTTGACTTCATGATCCCCCGTTGCCTGCTCTGCCCGGACCAAACCTGTGAGTTGGCCGATATCTCCTTGGGGGATCCCTGGTTGAGAGAGCTTACGCGCGTGGAGCGGGTTGGCAAGTCTCTGGTGGTCGTGCGCAACCAGGTTGGGGCAGCGTATTTGGCCAAGGCGGTGGAATCCGGGGCCATCTACCTGGAGGAGGTCGCGCTGGAACTTGTCAAGCGCGCCCAGAACTATGCTTTCAAGGCCCGGGTGGGAGGGCGTATTCGTCTGCGGCAGATCCTTGGCCGGCCGGTGCCGGCCTTTGCGGGCCGGGATCTCTCCTGCCGCTGGGGAGACGTCTGGGCGGGGCTGCGCTACCTTACTTCGCACATCTCCTACCACCGCTGGTTGTGGCCTGTCCTGCGCGTATGGGCCACGCTGCACTATGCCACACGGATGCTCACGGGCAAGATCGGGGGCGTTTCCCGGCGGATAGGACGGCTGCTTGGGCGAGGTAGCGAGCGGACGGCTGCGGTGCCCGCGACGCCGAGCGCCGCAGCTCCCAGGATCGGCTGGCAGGACGACAGCGGCAAGTCCCGGGAGGGCGTTTCTCTCAAGGTGCTCTTGACCGGGGCCCGCTTGTCCCACAACCTGGGTGGCCCTTCCCTCTTGGTATCTACCCGGAAGCTTCTGGACGAGTATCTGCCGGGGGCGGCATACACCTTTATCTCGCCCTCCCCTCAGGATCTTGAGCTTGCCGATATGTACGACATGGCCATTATCCCTGCGGTCCCCAAGAGTAGACTGCTGCTTGCAGCCCTGCTCAGGGCGCTGCTGGGACGCTCTCCCCGGCTGCCGGGGGTACAGAAGGTCTTCCAGGCTTTTGAAGAGGCCGACGTCGTGGTCGACATATCGGGCATCGCCTTTGCCGATCCTCTCAGCGGAGCCAGTTTTGTCGCGAATGCCTTGGCGGGACTGGACTTTGCCGTGGCCAAGCTCTTTCGCAAACCGGTGGCCAAGTACACCGCGGACCTGGGACCATTTCAGTTCCGGTGGAACCGCTTCTTTGCTCGGCTGTATCTGCAGCGTGCTGTGGACATCATCCTCGCCAGGAGCGAGACGACGATCCGGCGGCTCCAGCAGTTGGGTGTGACGACCCCCGTTCGTTTTTCGCCGGACACGGCCTTTTTGCTGGAACCGCAGCCATCGCCCCTGGCCCAGGAGCTTGCCGGGCTCGGCAGCCCGATCGTGGGGTTGTCGGCGAGCCACATGGCGCGCCGTCAATCGGGCGATGCCGAAAGATACCTGGACAACATGGCCGGCCTGGCCGATCACGTTGTCGAGAGCACAGGCGCACGGATTGTCCTAATCCCCAACGAGTTCTCCCGGGACATTGTGGCCGATGATCTGCGCGTCGCCCGGGAGGTGGCCAGCCGGATGCGGCACAAAGAAAGTTCGACGGTCGTGCCCGATATCTTTACGGCACAGCAGCTCAAAGGCATCATCCAACAGTGCGACGTGGTTGTGGCCGCGAGATATCATACCATTGTTGCCAGCCTCTCGCTGGGCATCCCCGTGCTTGCAGTTGGGTGGCACGCCAAGTATGCTGATGTGTTGGACCTCTTTGGCCAGGGCAAGTATCTCTGCGCCGTGGATAGGCTGACGCTCGACGACCTGCGGAGCAAATTCGATGAACTTTGGCGGTCGAGAGAAGAGGTCGGGAAACAGATCCAGGCGGCTGTGCCGGGTGTGAGGGAGATGGTTCGGGAAAGCGGTGCCTGGATGTGCGACGCCATTGCGCGTATCGCCGGGAAACCCGCCTGACAGGGCGCTCGTACGCGCTGCGCAGGAACCTGGCCGGTGGGCATCCTGGCGGGGGAGAGCGAGGCCGGCCGCGTGCCGGAGCCGTGGGGCGGCCATGCCGCTGAGCGCATCGTGGCGGTACTTTTGCGAGGAGGCTGTGAAAGATCGCGTTCAGCACTACCTGGATACGTATGTCGCCCTGTTGGGTCAGATCGAGGTCACCGCGGCGCCGGGCCGGGCGCTCCCCTTTGCCGGCGGCGTGCAGCAGGCCGTCGAACTGCTGTGGGGCCGCGCGGCGCAGGGGGGGCAGGCCCTGTTCATCGGCAACGGCGGCAGCGCGGCCATGGCCGGCCACTTTGCCACGGACTATTGGCACGCCGGCGGCATCCGCGCGCGGGCCTTTCTGGACGGCGCGCAGCTCACCTGCCTGAGCAACGACCACGGCTATGAGCAGGTCTTTGCCATGCCCATCCGTATGTTTGCCGGGCCGGCCGACGTGCTGGTGGCGATCAGCAGCTCCGGCAACTCCCCCAACATCCTGAACGGCGTGGCCGCGGCGCGCGAGCAGGGCTGCGCCGTGATCACCCTGTCGGGCTTCACCCCCACAAACCGCCTGCGCCCCCTGGGCGATCTGAACTTTTACGTGCCGGTCTCCCACTACGGATACGTGGAGCTGATCCACGCCTTGATCCTGCACTGCATCCTGGACCTGGGCAAGGAACCCCGCTAGAGGAGGTCGTCGTGGCGCAGACAGGGCCGGCCGGGGAAGTCGTGCTGCTGGGTATGTTCGACGTCTCGCGCCCATCCGGGGCGCGGGCCGTGCGCATCCACAGCCTGTACACGGCGCTGCGGGAACTGACCCCCATCACCCTGCTGGCCGGCGGCCGCGCGGCCCGGCGCCGGGCCGTCCTGCGCTACCTGGTCTCCGGCGGGCTGCGCCGGGCGCGGGCGGTCTATGTGGAAGCCTCTACCTCGACGGCAATGCCGGTGGACCTCCTGTTCCTGGCCCTGGCTCGACGGGCCGGGATTCCGCTGCTGGTCTATGTCCCCGACGCCTACCAGGACTTTCCGGAGATCTTTCCTCGCCGGGGGATCAAGGTCAAGCTATTGGACTGGGGCTGGCGGGTTTCGACCGCCGTCTACGCGCGCCTGGCCGACCGGCTCCTCTTCCCGACGGCAGGGCTGGCGCGCTGTTTCCCCAGGGCGCGGGCGGTGGACCTCCTGCCCCCGGCCGGCCGGCCGGGCCTGGCCGCCGCCCAACTGTCCTGGGATCCGCCGACGGTGGTCTTTGTCGGCGCGGCCAGCCATCACGACGGCGCCGACCTGCTGCTGGAGGCCATGGAACAGGTGGTGGCCCGGCAGCCCGTCGCGCGCTGCCGCCTGATCAGCAAAGACGTGAGTTTCCTGGCCGGCCATCGTCTGCTCTCCGCCCCCTGGCTGACGGTGGAGCGGCGCGCGGCGGACGAGCTGCCGGAGGCGATGTACCGTTCGACCCTGGCGGTTATCCCGCGGCGCATCAACGCCTACAACGACCTGGCGCTGCCGATCAAGCTGTTCGACTACATGTCGTTCGGCCTGCCGGTGGTCGTGACCGATTGCCGGTCCCAGGCGGACCTGGTGCGGGAGCTGCAGGCCGGCCTGGTGGTCCGGGACTCGCCGGATTCGCTGGCGCAGGGCCTCCTCACCCTGTTGGCGGATCCATCCCAGGCGGCCCGCCTGGGGCGGAACGGCCACCGCGCCGTCCAGGAGGCCCATGCCTGGCCGCACCGGGCGGCCCGGCTGCTGCAGATGATCGCCGCGATCGAGGAGGAGCGCAGAGGTGCGCATCCTGCACGTCCATGACGTCGCCAACGTCGGCTCCACCATAGTGGAAGGGCTCAAGGCCCTGGGCCACGACGCCGAGTTGCGCCGCGTGCGCCTGGCGGCGGCGCGCCGCTCCACCCTGGTGAAGCTCCTGGCGCTGCCATCGCGCCTGGTGGAGTTCGCGGCCATCAACCGCCAGGTGCGGGAGGGGCGCTATGACGTTGTGCACCTCCACTTTGCCTACCTGGGCTGGCTGGGCATCCTGGGGCGCTACCCCTATTTCCTGCACTGCCACGGCTCGGACGTGCGCTGGGGCCTGCGCGATCCGCTGCGGCGCTGGCCGGTGCGCCAGGCCCTGCGGCGCGCGCAGACCGTCTTCTTCGTGACGCCGGACATCGCCGGTATCGTCCGCGCCGTGCGCCCCGACGCCGTCTTCCTGCCGAACCCCATCCGCATCGATCGCTTTCGCCCACAGGAGCGGGCCGAGGCGGCGCCCCCGCGCATCCTGGTCATCAGCGCCCTGAGCCCGCTGAAGGGGGTGGACGTGGCCTTTGCCGCGGTGCGGGAGCTGCAGGATGGGCACCCCGAGGTGCAGGTGACGGCGCTGGATATAGGCCCGCTGCGCGAGGCGTATCGCAGTACGCCGGGGGTGACCTTTGTCCCGCCCGTGCCCTACGAGGAGATGCCCGCCCTCATCCAGGCCCACGATATCGTCCTTGGGCAGTTTCGCCTGGGCATCCTGAGCATGTCCGAGCTGGAGAGCATGGCCTGCGGCAAGCCGGTGGTCTGTTCCTTCCGCTACGATGAATGGTACGAGGAGCCTCCGCCGGTGCTGTCTGCGGACCGGGCGGAGCGGGCTGCGGCGCACCTGGCGGCCCTGGTGGAGAGCCCGCCGCTGCGCCGCGACTATGCCGAGCGCGGCCGGCAGTGGGTGGAGCGCTACCACGGCTACATGGCCATCTCCCGGCGGCTGGAGTCTTTATACCGGGGGGCGCCGGGCGGATAGAGCCCCGCCTTGCTCCTTCGCCGCCCGACCCTTCGCTCTGGCAGTTGCGTTCTTTCCCCCCCGCCATATTAGAATGAGGGCGGCCGGAGGAGATGAAGATGCGCATCCTCTACCTGAGCCAGTATTTTCCCCCCGAGGTCGGCGCCACGCAGACCCGGGCCTATGAGATGGCCCAGGGGCTGCTCGCCGCCGGCCACCACGTCACGATGCTCACCGAGGTGCCCAACCACCCCGAGGGGATCATCCGCCCGGCCTATCGCGGGCGCTTCTGGGTCCGCGAGGAGCAGGACGGCATCGATGTCATCCGCGTGTGGGTGAAGACGGCCCCGGTGAAGACGATGCGCACGCGGCTGGCCTTTTACCTTTCCTACATGTTGAACGCGGCGCTGGCCGGCCTGGTGTTGGCCCGCGGGCGCTATGACGCCATAGTCGCCACCTCCCCACCGCTCTTTGTCGGCGGGACGGCCCTCTTCCTGAGTTACCTGCGGCGGATCCCGCTGGTCTTTGAGGTGCGCGATCTCTGGCCGGAGTCGGCGGTGGCGCTGGGCGAGCTAAAGAACCCGCGCTTCATCGGCTGGGCCACCGGGTTGGAGGAGCGCTGCTACGCCCGGGCGCGGCGCATCGTGGTGGTCACGGCCGGCATCCGCGACAGGCTGGCGGCCCGCGGCTACGGAGAGAAGCTGGCGCTGATCCCCAACGGTGCCAACACCGAGCTCTTTCGCCCGCGACCGGAGGCCGGCCGGGCGCTGCGCGAGCGGCTGGGGCTGGGGGAACGCTTCCTGGCCCTCTACGCCGGCATCCACGGCGTGGCCCAGGGGCTGGAGACGGCCCTGCGGGCGGCGCGGCTGGCGCCCGCGGTCCATTTCCTCTTGGTCGGCGACGGCCCCTGCAAGGCCGACCTGCTGCGGCTGAAGGAAGAGTTGGACATCCCCAATGTGACCATGCTCGACGCCCAGCCGCGGGAGGCGATGCCCGACTACCTCTCCGCCGCGGACGTCGCCCTGGTGCCGCTGCGCAAGGTGGAGATCTTTCAGGGGGCGGTGCCCTCGAAGATGTTTGATGCCTGGGCCTGCGGCTGCCCGGTGGTGTTGAGCATCGCCGGGGAAGCGCGGGCGGTGTTGGAACGGGCCGGCGGCGGCATCTTTGTCGAGCCGGAGGACGCCGCGGCGCTGGCCGCGGCGCTGCAAGGGCTGTCGGGGGAGCGGGCCCGCTGCCGGGAGATGGGGGCGGCCGGCCGGCGGTTCGTGGAGGAGCACTACTCCCGGCAGGCCCAGGCGCGGGAGCTGGTTGAACTGTTGGCAAGGCTGTAGGGAGAGGGGGCGAGAAAGCGAGTCGGCGGTAGCGCGAAGCGGCGGAAGTCCCCCCCGCATGAGGAAAGGAGCCTGCGATGTCTTTCCGTTACGCCCTGTACGAGAGCGAAAAGATCGCCCAGGACCCCTAGCTGGCCCGCGTGCACTCCATCGGCACCCTCGGCCGCGAGGAGATGATTGAGCGCATGGTCCAGGCAGGCACCACGCTGACCAGCGCCGACCTCCGCGCGGCCTAGGTGCTCCTGGAGCAGATCGGGACGAACGCGCTGTTCGAAGGCTGGATTGTCACACTGCCCATGGGCATCGCCTACCTCGCCATGCGCGGCCTGCGTATTCCGGTGAAATCATACACGAGTTCCGGGCATAGCGTCCACCCGGCGGAGCGCAGCGACGCTGACAGAGACATTGTGCCCTCAAGTGGTCGGCATTGTCAAGGTCGAATTGGACTTCCGACGTGAGCTGGGTATCCCGCACCGTACTGATGACCCCACCCAACCACAGCCGCGCCGGCACCATGATGGCCATAGCCAGCCAGACCATGCGACCCTGGAGCTTGGCGCGGATCTCGTCGGCCTGCACCCTGGCCTCTTGGAGGACAGTCCAAGTTGTGGCAAAATGCCTGTTGCGGGTCCATAGCTTTCCACTCCCTGTCGGCGCAGGTTTTGGTGGAAGTCTATCAGGACCCGCTCCCTTTGTCCAGATCAGCACCAATCAAGCGCACAGCTACCCGATGTTGCCCGACAGTAAGGTTTATCGGGTAAACTGTAGCGATCTCGGCGGTGAAAGGCTGTGCCCGGCCGCAAAAGGCCAACCCTTACGCCGCACCTCCCTGGAAAACGGCCGGGGTGGGCCCTGGTGCCGCCCACCCCGTGTCGCTGTCTGTCCGCTTACTGGCCGCGCCGGCCGCGCCCGCTCCACAGCGGCCGGCCGCTTGTGTCCCGCAGGGCCAACGACTGCCCCGCCGACAGGTTCTCCACCGTCCCGGCCAGCAGATCGCCATCCTCGTAGAAGCCGGTCACCCGGACCTCGTCGCCCACGGCGATGGTCACGCCGCGCGATTCGCGGTACCACGAGGGCCCCAGACCGAAGGTGACCTCCGCACCGTCGGCAGTCCGCACCACCAGGTCTTCCTCCATCTCCACCACCACGCCCGATACCGTCAGCCACTCCTCGGGGGCGACGTTGGCCTGGGTGGTGCCCGCGCCGTCCTCGCCGCCGCGGCCGTGCCCCCCGCCGCGCTCGACGAGTACGGTGTCGTCCACGCCGCCGGCCCGGCGACCCCCGCGCCCTTCACCGGCCAGCGCCTCTGCCCCGCCGTTCCCCCCGCCCCGGCGGGGGCCACCGGCCGCTTCCCCCGTCCCGCTGTTCCAACGTCCGCCCTGTCCGCCGGCCCCCAGGGCGCCCGCCTGGCCCTGTCTGCCGTGGTTCCCGCTGTCGCCGTTCCCGTCCCGGAGCAGGAGATAGGCCCCGCCCCCGATCAGCGCCCCCACCAACAGCACCACCACGCCAATTCCGACAACTTTCCGTACCATGCGATCCTCCTCTTGCAGCTTATCTTCTCGCGGTCTTTTCTACAACTCTACACGTTCGACGGCGGCCTCGCCCGGGCACATTCCGGCGGCCTTCGGCTGGGCCGGCCGCCCCGCCCGTCCGATGGCGTTCTTGATCCAGGACCAGTGCAGCGCCTGGTGCAGGACGAGCGCGGCCAGGAAGCCCAGCCCGAACCAGGTGTGCAGGTCGCTCCACACGTCGCGGCTTATGCCCAAGAAGGCAGCCATGTAGGCCGGGTTGCGCCCGCCCCGGTAGCCGCCGCCGTCCACCAGGAAGACCAGGCCGGTGGCGGTGGCGACAATAAAGATGAGGGCCAGCACCCAGTCAAAGACATAGTTCCAGCGGGCCTTTTTCGCTTTGCCCGCGCGCAGCCGCCGCGTCATGGCGGCGACCCAGCCCCAGTGCAGCGCCAGGTGGACGATCGCCCCGGCGATCGTCACCAGGCTGAACCAGGTGTGCAGGTCGCTCCAGGTGCCGCGGGCGATGCCCAACGGGGCTACGCCGCCGCGCCCCCCGGTGCTCAGGAGCCAGGCGAACCCCGTGGCCAGGGAGAGGACAAAGGCCACGGCGATGGTGAGATCCAGGGCCAGGTACAGTTTGTTCTTTCCAGACATTGTATTCCTCCAGGACTCGGTCGATCGAACGGCCCCATCATACGCGACGGGGTTGAAGATGTTGTGAAGAGGATGTCGAGAAGGTGTGGGAGCGCGGCGCTGCCGGCCCGCCCGCGGCGATCCGCGTTTGCGCCCCTTGGGGAGATGTGATAAGATGCTCCCCTGGAAAAGAACCTTGCTGGGGGAGTGGGCTAGAGGTCAAGGCAGAGGTGGGTAAGGCAATGGGTCCGCAGCGTGCCAAGGCCGGAGATGATGCTGGTGGGCAATACAGGGTTCACCAAGAACATCAAGACAAGTTTCTCGGCCTTCCCGCGCTCCATCGTTTGTGCGCAAACGAGCAGCGTGGCCGTTTTTGCATAGGGGGAAGAGCGATGGATGGTATCCCCTTTGGTGACCTGAAGCGCCAGACCGCTGCCCTGCGGGCAGAGCTAAAGGCCGCGGCGGCGCGGGTCCTGGAGAGCGGCTGGTACATCCTGGGGAAGGAGGTCGCCGCTTTCGAGGAAGAGTTCGCCGCCTACTGCGGCGTCCGCCATGCCGTGGGCGTGGCCAACGGCACCGAGGCCATCCAGTTGGCTCTGGTCGCCCTGGGCATCGGCTCCGGCGACGAGGTGCTCACCGTGCCCAACGCCGGTGTCCCCGGCGTGGCAGCCATCGCGCTCAGCGGCGCCCGCCCCGTCTTTGTGGACGTGGACGAGCGCTCCTACAACCTGGACCCCGCTCGCCTGGAAGCGGCGATCACCCCGCGCACGCGGGCCGTGCTTCCGGTGCACCTGTACGGCCGCACCGCCGATCTGGCCCCGATCCTGGAGATCGCCCGCCGGCGCGGCCTCTCCGTCGTCGAAGACTGCGCCCAGTCCCACGGCGCGCGCTACCGGGGCCGGGTAACCGGCACATTGGGCGACGTGGGCTGTTTCTCCTTCTACCCGACCAAGAACCTGGGGGCGCTGGGCGACGGTGGCATGGTGATCACCGATGACGACGAGATCGCCCGGCGCCTGCGCCAACTGCGCGTCTACGGCTGGAGCCGCAAGTACTATAGCGAGACGCCGGGTGGCACCAACAGCCGGCTGGACGAGTTGCAGGCTGCCCTGCTGCGGACCAAGCTGCCGCACCTGGACGGGTGGAACCGCGCCCGGCAGGAGCGGGCCCGCTGGTATGGGGAGCTGTTGTCCGGGAGCGCCGTGGCGCCGCCGGCCGGCCCGGACCCCGGCCAGGATCACGTCTACCACCTCTACGTCGTCCGCTGCCGGCAGCGCGACGCCCTCCAGTCGCACCTGCGCCGGCAGGGCATCGGCACCGACGTGCACTATCCCCTGCCCGCCCACCTTCAGCCGGCCTATCGCCCGTTGGGCTACCAGGAGGGCGCCTTCCCGGTGAGCGAGCGCCTGGCGCGCGAGGTGCTGTCGCTGCCGATGTACCCGGAACTGACCCGTTCGGAGGTCGAGGCCGTGGCCGCGGCCGTGCGGGCGTTCGAGGAGCAGGCATCATGAGCATCGGCGACCGGCTGGCGGCCATGCCCCGGCTGTGGAATGGGCTGCGGCGGCTGCTCGAGGCCAACCTGTGGGGGGAAAAAGGGGCCGTGCGCGCCGAGCTGCAGTCCTGGCGGCCGGAGAGCGGCCGGCTCGTCCTGGACTTTGGCTGCGGCACGGGCGAGATGGCCCCCCTCTTTCCCCGGGAGCGCTACGTGGGCATGGATGTCTCGCCCATCTATGTGTCCTATGCCCGGCAGACCTACGGCCCGCGCTTCCAGGTGATGGACGGCGGCGCCCTGGGCTACGCCGACAGCACCTTCGACGAGGGGCTGGTGGCCGGCGTCTTTCACCACCTGCCCGACGAGGCGGTGCGGCGGATGGCCGGCGAGCTGGCGCGGGTGCTCAAGCCCGGCGGCCGGCTGCTGGTGATGGAAGATACCCCCACCCGCGACTGGTGGAACGTCCTCGGCCGCCTGATCCACCTGGTGGACCAGGGAGGCTATATCCGCAACGAACACGAGTACTTTCCCCTGTTCGCGGATTGTTTCTCCCTGGAAAAGACCTACCCCATGCGCAGTGGGGTGTGCGACTACCGGGTGCTTGTGCTCAAGGTCAGGAAGGGATAGCGGAGGCATAACAAGGGGCCATGGGCGCTTCTTGGCCTATTCCCCCTCACCCCCTCTCCCCATCCTCTTCACCCGGTCCCAAACATCCGATCCCCGGCATCGCCCAGCCCGGGCACGATGTAGCCGTGCTCGTTCAGCGTATCGTCCAGCGCAGCCAGGTAGATGGGCACGTCGGGATGGGCAGCCTGGAGGCGCGCTACGCCCTGGCGGGCGCCGATCAGCCCGACGAACTTGATGCGGCGGGTGCCCCAGCGCTTGAGGATGTCCACCGCGGCTACAGCCGAGCCGCCCGTCGCCAGCATGGGGTCGAGGATGAGGCAGACATCCACGGTGGGGCTGACGGGCAGGCGGGAGTAGTACTCCACCGGCCGCAGGGTGCGCTCGTCGCGCGAAAGGCCGATGTGCCAGACCTCGGCCCCGGGCAGCATCTGCCAGGCGCCCTCGACCATCCCCAGGCCGGCCCGCAGGATCGGCACCAGGCCGACCGTCTCGGCCAGCTTGTGGCCCTGGGCCGGGCCCAGGGGCGTCTGCACCGTCAGGGGATAGGTGCGCAGGTCGGCGGTGGCCTCGTAGACCAGGAGGGTGGCGATCTCGCGGACGACCTCGCGGAAGCGCTTGGACTCGGTGTCGGCGCTGCGCAGGAGGGCCAGCTTGTGCTGGACCAAGGGGTGCGAGGAGATATAGAGGGTATCCACGGCCTCCTCCTTGGGCAGGGATTGCCAGGGGCACGGCGCACCGGGTCCCTGAGACCGATGGGCGGTGGCCTGGCTGGATCCTACGAGTCCGGCGCCCGGCGGCCGGCCCGGCGCAGGCGCAACTGGCGGGCCAGCAGGACGACCCCGCCGAGCATCACCCCGACCATGGGCAGGCCCGTTCCGGTCGGCGGCAGCGCGGGCGACTCAGGTCCGCTTGGCCCCACGGTGGGTGCCTGTTCGGGGCCGCCGGCGATCGTCGGCCGGACGGCCGGGGTCGGGGCGACAAAGGGCGTCCCCCCGGGCGGCGGCGGGGACACACCCTCGCCCCACACCTCGAGCTGCAGGGCATTGGAATCCACGACATCCCCGGCCCGGGTGCGGGCCGTGGCCCGCAGGGCGATGAACGTCCCGCTGGGAGTGTCCCGGCGCACCACGGCGTCCAGGCGGACCACCAGGTCCTGTCCCGGGGCCACCGTGGCCCCGGAGAGGAGCAGGTCCTGCCCGGCGATCTTGATGTCGCCGTCGGCGGCAAAGGCCCCCAGCAGCTCCAGGTTCCTGTCGACCGTGCTGATCAGCGTAACGCCCTGCAGGGTGGAGGCCACGTAGCCGTTGTGCAGCGTCAGCCGCAGGCTGACGGGGTCGCCCGGGCGGAAGATGGCGCTCTCGCCCAGCACTTCCAGCTTCAAGGAGAGATCGCCCGTGCCCGGCAGGCGCGTCGTGGTGATGGTCGCGCCGGGCGGGAGCGTGGTCTCCGCTGGTGGGCCGGCCGTCGGCGGGACACCGGTGGTCTGCGGGGTGGTCGGTTGTGGGGCGGTGGGGCAGAGGTCGATATGCACGGCGCTGGTGCACTGTTCCAGCCGCACCGTGCGGCTAATCCCGCGGGCGCTGACGGTGAAGGTGCCCGGGGTGAGGCCGCCGAACTCAAAGGCGCCGTTGGCGCTGGCGGTGGTCCGGGCGCTCCAGGGGGGGCAGCAGGAAGAGATAGTGACGGCCACGCCGGCGGCGCAGGTGTTCCCGTAGATGCGGGCCTGGGCGCAGACCTGGGTGGGCCCGCCCGTGGGTTCGCGCGTGGGCTGCGGCGGCCGTTCGGTGGGCTGGCCGGGGCGCGGCGTATTGGTGGGCGGCGCCGGTGTATTGGTGGGGCTGGGGGTGTGGGTGGGCGTCGGCGTGCTGCTGGGCCCGGGGGTATTGGTGGGCGTGGGCGTGCTGGTGGGGCCGGGGGTGGAGGTGGGCGCCGTCGTGCTGGTGGGGCCGGGGGTGGAGGTGGGCGCCGTCGTGTTGGTGGGGCCGGGGGTGGAGGTGGGCGCCGTCGTGCTGGTGGGGCCGGGGGTGGAGGTGGGCGCCGTCGTGTTGGTGGGGCCGGGGGTGGAGGTGGGGTTGGGAGTAGCCGTCGCCAGCGGGGTGGTGATGAGCAGCATAATCCGCTGGCTGTGGGCAGTGCCGCTGTAGCCGCCGCCGCTCCAGGCGGCGGCGTTCTGTTTGTAGCAGTTGCAGCCCTGGTCGACCAGGGCGACGGCGACGATCTGGCAGGCCTGCTCGGCCGGCACGGTCAGCTCGGCGTGGAAGGTCGTCCCGCCGGGGGGCGAGATCGTCCCGCCGGCGCAGGTGTGCGAGAGGCTGGTAAAGTGCAGTTCGCTGCCGGGCCAGGTGTCGTCGATGGTCACGTTCACGCCGGAGGTCCGGCGGTTGGTGATGCCGATGGTAAAGACGAGCGTATCGCCGGGCTGGACGGTATCTCTGTCGGCCGCCTTCTCCACGCTGACCTCGTCGTAGCCCGGGGTTTCCGTTGGGGTGACCGGCGGGGGGGTATTGGTGGGCACGGTGGGCAAGGGCGTGTTGGTGGGCACGGTGGGCAAGGGCGTGTTGGTGGGCACGGTGGGCAAGGGCGTGTTGGTGGGCACGGTGGGCGTGGGCGTATCGGTGGGGCCGCCCGGCGTGCGGGTGGGGGTAGGCGTCCCCTCCGGGGTCGGGCTGGGCAGCAGTGCGGCGGCCGGGGCCTGCTCCGGAAAGAGGAAGGAGTACCCAAGCGAAAGGAGCGGCGCGGCCACCAGGATGGCGCTGATCGCCAGGCCCAGGATCTCCAAAAGGGTCCACCGGGGCGTGGTCCGCGGCCTGCCAGCGGGCCTTTCCTGCCGGGGGGTTCTCGACCGGTTTTGCTCACCCATAGGTGCCTCCAGGGGTGCCACAGCGACTAGGGGCTGCTGCTCGTCCCGACGGGGTACTCGCGGACGAAGCGGGCCACGACGATCAGGCGCTGCGTGTCATAGGCGGTGCAGGTGATCAGCGTGAGGATTGGCTGGGAGGATGGCGCCATCACCTCGACCTGGTGGGGCCAGACGCTCTTTTTTTCGACGACGGTGTATTCGTAGCGGCGGGAGCCGGCCGTCACATAGATGAGCGCGCCGACGGGCACCTCGTCCAGGCGGGCGAAGACGGCCCCGGACAGGCCCTTGTGTCCGGAGATGACGGTATTGCCCACGGTGCCGGGGCGGGCGGTGCCGCGGTGGTAGCCGGCGGCGTACTCGGCGACCTGCCAGACGCCGTTCTGGATTGTGACCTCTACCACGGGAGTGCTCAACTGGATGGATGGGATATCCATCCAGGAGGGCAGGGCGGTGCCTGGGGCGGGGGTGGGGGGAGGGATATCGGGGTTCTGGATAACCATCGTGGTGCTATAGGGCACGTAGGGCAGTGGCGCGGTGAGGGCTTCTTCCGGGGAGGAGAGGCGGCCCTGCCCGGGCCAGAGGGCGGTGCTGTGCTGGCCGGATGGGGTGCCGGTTCCCCCTATCCGCCGCAGGAAGGGGTCCAGGTAGGTATCATAGAGCCAGAACCCCAGGGCCAGGACAAAGAGGATCAGCACCAGGACGATCAGGGTATCGACGATCCGATCCAGCCCTTTCTGCAGGGCGCGCAGCAGGGGGTGGGTGGGGCGGCGCCGCGCCCGGCGGCGCCCGGCCAGCGGCTGGAGCTGCGCGCGGGGCGGCTGCAGCCACTCCTCGGCGGGGGTGTCCATCGGGACGGCCGGCGCGGCAGACAGGATCGGCGGCGTCACCGTCAACGTGGGGGGGGCGGGGCGCACGCCGGGGCGGGCCAAGCCGGCCGGCTTGGGATGGCGATCTTTGCCGTTGTCGTTGGTCTTGTCTACGAGGGGCAGCAGGCGCAGGCCGGCCACCGCCTCCTGGCGTCGGCGGAGCTGCAACAACTGTTCCAGCTCGGTTGCCGAAAGCTGCTTTTCCTCTTCCATCAGCCGCCTACTGCTGAACGCTTGTGCTTTTTCTTATCATATCACATTCGGCGGCAAGTTGCAACTGTCCCGCAAAGCCGTGCCCCCCTCCGCACCAGGAGGGGGGCACGGCGCCGACTAGGTCTCCAGGTAGTCGCGCAGCTTTTTGCTGCGCGTGGGGTGGCGCAGCTTGCGCAACGCCTTGACCTCGATCTGGCGGATCCGCTCGCGGGTCACGCCAAAGGCCTGTCCGACCTCCTCCAGGGTGCGGATCTGGCCGTCCTGTAGCCCGAAGCGCATGGACAGCACCTCCCGCTCGCGCTCGCTCAACGAGCCCAGCACCTGGCGGAGCTGCTCGCGCAGGAGCTTGCGCGAGGCCTCGTCGTCCGGTTCGCGGATCTTGGGATCCTCGATGAAATCGCCGAGGTGGCTGTCGTCTTCCTGCCCCACCGGCATCTCCAGCGAGATCGGCTCCATAGAGGTCTTGAGGATGGCCAAGACCTTTTCCATCGACAGGCCCACCTCGTCGGCCAACTCCTGGGGGCTGGGATCGCGGCCCAGGACCTGCTGCAGGCGGCGAGAGGCCCGTGTCAGGCGGTTGATCATCTCGACCATATGTACCGGGATGCGGATGGTCCGCGCCTGGTCGGCCAGGGCCCGGGTGATTGCCTGGCGGATCCACCAGGTGGCATAGGTGCTGAACTTGTAGCCCTTGGAGTAGTCGAACTTTTCCACGGCCCGCAGGAGGCCGACATTGCCCTCCTGGATGAGGTCCAGGAGCGACATGCCCCGGCCGATGTAGCGCTTGGCCACGCTGACAACCAGGCGCAGGTTGGCCTCGGTCAGGCGGCGGCGGGCCTTGTCGCCCAGGGCGAGGATGGTCTCGAGCTCTTCCCGCGGCAGCGGGCGTTCCCGGCACAGCCTCGTGGCCGTTTCCTGGCCCTGGAGCATCAGGGCCTCCTGGCTTTGGCGCTCGCCCTCCGCCATCTGCCGCTCTGGGGGCTGCTGGGTATCGTTCAGCAGGCACAGACGAGCCTCCTCGCCGAGCAGGATCTCGCTGGCCATGTTGGCCTCGGCGATCTGCCGGGCCATCTCCGACTCTTCTTCTGCCGTCAGCAGGGGGACGCGGCCGATCTCCTGTAGGTACAGGCGCACCGGGTCTTCCACGCCGGCCCCCTCGGCCTCGGGAAAGGCTCGCCGCAGGGGAACGACCGGCGCGGCCTTGACGGCCGGCGCTTCGTCCACCACCTCTATGCCGGCTTCGAAGAGCTCGGCATAGATCTCGTCCAGTTGGCTGACCTCTTCTTCCGGCTTGGGCAGGGCCTTGAGGATTTCCTCCGTGGTCACATAGCCGCGCGTCTTGCCCAGCGCGATGAGCTTCTGGACCTGCGATGGCACGGGCGTGGCCGGCCCGGCGGCCTTCTCTATCTCGGCCAGCTCTTCCGGGCTGGGCTCGTGATCCAGCGATAGGGGCAGTTCTTCTTCAGGTTCGACCATTTTCCCCTCGTCCCGCCTGCCGGCGACGACGCTATTCCCGTCCCTCGGTTTCCTCGCCCAGGTAGCGCCGCGCGTCCGGGTAGAGGCGACGGGGCGGCGGCATGGTGATTGTCCAGCGGCGTTGGCTCAGGATCGAGAGGCGGCGAAAGGCCTCCTGGGCCAGCTCACTGTTGCCCTCTTCCTGGGCCTGCGCCAGCACTTCCTGGTATTCCCGCCGTTGGCGGGAGTTGGCCAGGGATTGCAGTCGGTTCAGGCATTCCTCCATGGCCCGGCGGGCCGGGTCTTCGCCCAGGTTCAGTTGGTCCTGGAAGCGCAGCAGGAGCCCTTCCAGGTAGGTCTGGAGCTCGCCGGGCAGGAGCCCGGCCGCCGGTCCCATCTGGAGGTGGGCCAGGAGGGTGCGGTTTTCCTCCTGTGAAAAGATGGCCTCCAGACCGGCCGGGAGCGTTTCTCCCAGGTGGGGGAAGCGGTAGAGCAGCGCCAGGAAGAAACCCTCGATGGCCTCCTCTCTGCGCCCCGGCAGCGGCACCGCCGGCGGCGCGGCCGGCTGCTCGCGGTCCCGCGGGGAGCGGCGGGCCGGCGCCGGCTTCTGCAGTTGGGCGGCGATGGCCCGCTCGTCCACCCCGACGATGTGCGCCAGCCGTTGGATGTAGTGGGCCTGCTCCACCGGGTTGTGGATCTCGGCCAGCAGGGGCAGTGCCTGCTCCACGGCCGCCGCCTTGCCCTTGGCGGTCTGCAGGTCGGCCGACTGGGCCAGGCCCTGCAGGACGTACTCGACCACCGGCAGGGCGCCCTCGACCAGCGCTTCCCACTGGGCGGGATCGGCCCGGATGACCTCGTCGGGGTCCTGGCCGGCCGGCAGGGCCACGATGCGCACCTCGCCGTCCAGCTCGCGCTCGAAGCGCACCAGGCCGCGGGCCGTGGGCACGGGGACGGCGCGCCCGTCCAGCGCCTCGCGGATGACATCGAGCCCGCGCAGCATGGCCGCCGCCCCGGCGACATCGGGATCCAGGGCCAGGTAGAGCCGGTGGGTCAGCCGCTTCAGGAGGTGCACCTGCGTGGGCGTCAGGGCGGTGCCCATCGGCGCGACCACGTTGCGGTAGCCCTGCTGGTGGGCCATGAGCACGTCAAAGTAGCCCTCGACGAGGATGGCCCGCCCCTCCTGGCGGATGGCCGGCGCGGCCTGGTCCAGCCCGTAGAGCGCGGCGCCCTTGTCGAAGAGCGGCGTCTGCGGCGAGTTCATGTACTTGGGCTGCTGCTCGGCCTCCAGCGCCCGCCCGCCGAAGCCGATGATGTGGCCCTGCTGGTCGCGGATCGGAAAGATCAGGCGATGGCGGAAGCGGTCGTAGAAGCCGCCGCGGCCCTCGCGCTCGATCACCAGGCCGGCCGTGTTCAGGTCGGTATCGCGGTAGCCGCGCTCGTGCAGGTAGTTCAGCAGGCCGTCCCAGCGGTCCGGCGCATAGCCCAGGAGGTAGGCGGCGACCGTCTCCGGGGTGATGCCGCGGCCCTCGATATAGCGGCGCACGCCGGCCCCGGCGTCGCCGTAGCGTAGTTGATGGTGAAAGTACTGCGCCGCGGCCAGGTTGAGCTCCTGGAGGCGCTGGCGCTGCCGGTCGGTCTCTTTCTCTTGCTCTGTGGGGGGGCGCAGGACGACGCCGGCCCGCCCGGCCAGGATGCGCAGGGCCTCGGAAAAGTCCACGTTCTCCGTCTGCATGGTGAAGGTAAAGATGTCGCCGTTGGCCCCGCAGCCGAAGCAGTGATAGTTCTGCCCCTCCGGGAAGACGATGAAGGAGGGGGTCTTCTCCTGGTGAAACGGGCACAGCCCCTTGTAGTTCCGGCCGGCTTTCTTCAACGGAACCAGTTGGCCCACGATCTCGACGATGTCCAGGCGGGACTTGATCTCTTCGATGTTGCCCATGGCGAACCAGCGAGTCGGCGAATCGGCGGGGCCGAAGCCCCTACTTCTCGATCCAGCGCAGCACCTCTCGGGCCAGCCGGCGCGTGCGCGCCTCGTCGTGTTGCAGCCAGCCGGCGATGCGCGGGCGGTCTTCCTCCTGGGCCAGGCCGACCAGCCCGGCCAGCGCTTCCCGGCGGACCTGGGGATCGGGGTCCTCCAGGGCGGCGAGCAGGGGAGGGCGCGAATCGGGCGTCCCCAGGGCGCCCAGGGCCCGGGCGGCCGCGGCGCGCTCCGGGGGAGGGCCTTCGCGCAGCAGGGCGGCCAGGCCGGCCGTGTCGCGGGCGTCGTACAGCTTCTCCACCTGCGGCACCCCGCGCCCCAGCAGGCCCAGCGCCGTGGCCAGGCCCAGGGCGGCGGCGCTCTGCACGCCCAGGGTTGTGGGAAAGTAACGCAGCGCGGGAAAGATGGTCCCCAGGCGGGCGGCGGCGAAGGCCGATAGGAAGTACAGGCCGAAACAGGCGGCGGCGGCCGTCCCGGCGCGCTCGCGGCTGCCGGAGAGCAGCCAGCCCAGGAAGCAGCCCAGGGGGACCAGGATGGTGCTGAGGACGGCCGGCCGGTAGTCGTCCCCGGCGCCGGGAACGACCCCCAACAGCAGCGCCGCGCCGCCGGCCGCGCCCAGCGCGGTGCCGGCGATGACCCTGAAGAATACGGCGGCGTCGAAGGAGCGTGTCCTGGCCATGGTCCTCTCCGGGTGCAACGGTGCTCCCCGCTGTGGGACATTGTACTACAATCCGCCGGGACGCGCAAATGGCGCGCAGGGCTTTTACAAAGTCGCTGGCCTCGTCCGGTCCGTGCCCGGCCCTCGCTCTTATACAGAGCTGGCCCGCCAGTCACCAGGCGTAACGGAGCACCGGCAGCAGGCTCGATCAGGCCGGGTACGGACCATTCGTGCGAACGGGCGCGACTTTGTAAAACCCGTGAATGGCGCGTGAGGCCGTTGACCCTCACCAAGGCCTGTGCTATACTGCCCCCAGCAGGGCAGGAGGTGCTCGATGGCCGACGAACCGCTGGAGGTCCGGGTGGGGGCGCTGCTGCGGCGGCGCGGCCTGACGCTGTCCACCGCCGAGTCGTGCAGCGGCGGGCTGCTGGGGCACCGCCTGACCAACGTCGCCGGCAGCTCCGACTACTACCTGGGCGGGGTGATCGCCTACGCCAACGCCGCCAAGGTGTCCCTGCTGCGGGTGGATGCGGAGCTGTTGGCCCGCGAGGGGGCCGTGAGCGCGGCTGTGGCGCTACAGATGGCCGCGGGGGCGCGCCGGCGCCTGCGGGCTGACATCGGCCTGGCCACGACGGGCATCGCCGGCCCCGGGGGCGGGAGCGCGGAAAAGCCGGTGGGCCTGGTCTATATCGCCCTGGCGGGCCGCGGCGTGGAGCTTGTGGAGCGGCACGTCTGGCCGTGCGATCGCCTGGGGAACAAGGAGGCCACGGCGCAGCGCGCCCTGGAGATGTTGCTGGACTACCTGGCCGGCCCCTCCTTGTAGCGGCCGGGGGAGCCGCCCGGAAGGGGGTCAGCGCCGGACGGCCAGGATCCACCACCCGGCCCCCCACCAGCGGGCGAAGCGCGACCCGGAGGTGTCGAAGCGCCGCCACCGGCGCTGCACGGGGCCGGACTGGAAAAGGCGCAGGAACAGAGGGCCGAGCAGGGGCAGGTTGAGCGAGGTCACCGGCCGGTTGCCGCGGGCGAACAGCACCCGGCCGCCGAGCTCCTCGACCGTCCGCACGTAGGTCGCCAGCGGCAGCGAGTTCTCGTAGAGGTCCGGCCGGATGAGCTTCGCCAGGTTGCGCCGCCGGCCACGCAGGGCGCGTTTCACCCGCGCCGGGAAGCGGCTGAACGAGTCCACGGAGAAGCGCCCCGTGACCACGTCGGCGAAAAAGAGCCCGCCGGGACGCAGCACGCGCAGTTGCTCGGCGATGGGGGGGACGATATCGGCAAAGTGCTCCAGCAGGCCGAAGGACATGACCAGGTCGAAGGCCCCATCGGGGAAGGGCAGGCCCTGGGCATCGGCCTTGACAAAGGCGGCCTGGCAGCGCGGCGCCCGCGAGTTGTCGCGAAAGTTCCTTTGGGCAAAGGCCAGGGCCTCGGCGGACAGGTCGACCAGGGTGACATGGTAGCCATGGCGGTCGTGGAAGTACAGGGAGACGCCGCCCGATCCGCAGCCTACCTCGAGGGAGCGCTGGGGCGAGTGGGGAAAGATCTCCTCGAGCCGCTGGAACTTGACCGTTTCCCAGAGTTCGGCAAAGGTTCGGCAGCCCCGCACGTCGCCGGCATGGTAGAAGGGAGCCGTGCGCTTCCAGATGGCGTCGAATGCCTCGTGCTCCCCTTGCGGTTGCATGTCCGGCAAGCGATCTACCCCCAAGCGGCAGCTACCGATCTCTGCCTAGATCCCTAAAGTCGGGGCACGCCGATTCCGGCTTCAAGGTAGCATAGCGAGCTAGGCAGGAATCGGTAAGGTCGGTCCTTTAGCGCCGCAGCGCCCAGGCCAGCACCCAGGCCAGGATGCCCAGCACGACGCCGCTGCCCAGGGCGATAGCCGCGATCTGCTCGGGGATCAGGGGCTGGCGCACGACGACGCCGCTGGGCGGTGTCCAGGTGCGCATGCGCCACCAGAGCCGCCAAAAGTTCTTCATGGCCCGGAAGACGACCTTGAAGGAGCCGCCGGACTGTTTCCCTACCTGGCGTGGATAGTGGTTCACGCCCACCTCGGTCAGGGTAGCGCCCTGCCGGCGGGCCTTGGACAGCATCTCGGTGTTGATGAGCGCGCCGCCGATCTCCAGGTTCATCTCCCGCAGCAGGTCGCCGCGAAAGACCTTGAAGGCGCAGTCGATGTCGCGGACACGGATGCCGAAGAAGATGCGCACGGCCCAGTTAAAGATCCAGGCGTAGAGCAGGCGCACCGGCGGATCCTGGCGGCGGATGCGGTAGCCGGCCACCACGTCGTAGCGGCCGATGTACGGCAGCAGCCGCTCCAGGTCGCCGATGTCGAACTGGCGGTCCGAGTCCATAAACATGACATAGTCGCCGACGGTATGCCGGAACCCGGTCATCAGCGCATCGCCATACCCGCGGTTGACCTCGTGGTGGAGGGCGACGACGCGCCGATCCTCGGCCGCCAAGCGGTCGATGATCCGGGGCGTGGCATCGCGGCTGCCGTCGTCGGTGACGACGATCTCGAAATCGCGCACCATGCCGGGCAGCTTCTCCAGGCAGGAGCGGACCACGGCCTCGATGTTGGCTTCTTCATTGTGCGCCGGCATGACCACCGAGAGTTTCGCTTCTAGCATGGCATGTCTCCTTGGCCTCGACCTTTGGCCGCGGTCGGGGTGCACGGCCGTGCGCCCCGATTTGTGTATCCGTGGCCGAAATCGGTGTCCTATCCGCGGCCAGAATCCGTGTCCCTAGGGCCACCGGCTGTAGCGGGCGACATACTCCTTCAGCGCCTCGAAGGCCGGCCGCGGCTGGCCGCCGGCATTGATCAGGCCGAACGCCGCCTTCTGGTCGCTGGGCGGGTTGGTGCGGGCAAAGTTCAGGTTCCAGACGAACATGGCCCCCATCCAGGGCTGGTACAGGGTGCGCCCCCGTTCCAGCGCCGCCACGATGTAGTCGGCCTGCTCCTGGGCCGTGTTCTCCGCGGCATACTCGTAGCCCAGTTCCGGCCAGTCGGTAATCCCCTCGATCGAGGCCCAGCCGAACTCGGTCAGCCAGATCTGCTTGTCGCCGTCGCCGTACTGCTCCATGACGCGGCGAATGTTTTCCACATGGCGAAAGTAGTGGGTGGAATGGTCCCGCCAGCCCGGGGAATCGGGCGGGCTGGGGTTGTCCGGCCAGAGCAGGTCGGGCGGGTTGAGTGTGCCGGCCACGTGCGCCGCCAGGACGTCGAAGTAGCCCTTGACCTCGCCGGCATTGTACTCGTAGGCCTCGCGCAGGTAGGTGATGTCGTCGACGGCCAGGGACGGGTCGTTGGTGCCGGTGGGCGTCAGCGGGCCAAAGAGGACCATAGCCAGCGGGTCGGCTGCCTTGATGCGCGTGTAGGCCACTTTCAGCAGCTCGACATAGCGGCCGGCCCCTTCGACATAGCCGTCGTTCTCCACGGCATAGTTTTGCTCGTTCCAGATCTCATAGGCCTGGATGCGCCCCCGATAGCGCTCGGCCATGGCGGCGAGAAAGTTGCCCAGGTCGTCTGGATCGGATGGCATGCCCGGGCCGCCGCGGTCGGTGGCCCAACTGGGCGAGCGCACGATGCTTACCAAAAGCTTGCGGTGGTGCCGTCCCATGGCGTCGACGACATTGTCCAACTCATCCCAGATGTAGTAGCCTGGCGCGCCCTCGATGTCTTGCCACCAGACCTGTTGCCGCACCCACTCGACGCCCAGCTCGTCGACATAGCCCAGGACTTCGTCATAGTCCTTGTAGAAGAGGTCCACGTCGATGCCGAAGGAAAAGTGGGTCGTCTGCATGGGGAAGGAGGGGTTCGGCGTCGGGCTGGGGGTCAGGGTGGGGGTGGGGGTGAAGGTGGGCAGCGGCGTATTGCTGGGCACCGGCGTGCCGGGCGGCACGGGGGTCGACGAGCCGCCGTTCCCGCAGGCGGTCGCTACGGCTGCCAGGACCAGCGTGGCGATGAGGATGGTGCACCAAATCAGGCGGTGCTTGGCGGTGCGCATGGCGCTTCTCCTATGGCCAGGTTGGGTGCTCGGCGATAAAGGACTGCACGGCGCGGTACGAAGGCCGGGTGCCCCAGTCGGGCCGCAGCAGGCTGAAGGGCGACTTTTCGTCGGTCCCGGGGTTAAAGGTGCTATAGTTCAGGTTCCAGACGAACATGGCGCCCAACCAGGGTTGGTACTCGGTCTTGCCGATGTACATGGCCCAGGCCAGGTAGTCGGCCTGGGCGCCGGCCGAGACATAGTAGGCGTACTCGTACCCCGGGGCCGCCGTCTCGGCGATGCCCTCTAGGGAGGCCCAGCCGAACTCGGTCAGCCAGATCTGCTTGTCGCCGTCTCCGTACTCGGCCATGGTGCGGTGGATGTTCTCGACATGGGCAAAGTAGTGGGTGGGATGGTCGCGCCAGCCGGGCGAGTCGGCCGGGGCGGGGCGGTCGGGCCAGAGCAGGTTGGGGGGGTTGAGCGTGCCGGCGGTGTGCGCGGCCAGGACGTCGAAGTAGCCCTTGACCTCGCCGCCGTTGTACTCATAGGCCTCGCGCAGGTAGGTGATGTCGTCGATGGCCAGGTTGGGGTCGTTGACGCCGGTGGGCGTCAGCGGGCCAAAGAGGACAAAGGCGTAGGGGTTGGCGCCCTTGATGCGGGCGTAGGCCACCTTCAGGAGCTCCACGTAGCGGCCGGCCCCCTGGACATAGCCGGCATTCTCCACGGCATAGTTCTGCTCGTTCCAGATCTCATAGGCCTGGACGCTGCCCCCGTAGTGGGCGGCCATCGCCGCCAGGAAATCGCCCAGGTCGTTGGGGTCGGCCGGCATGCCGCAGCGGCCGGCCGCATTGCAGCCGCTCGCGCCCGCCGCCCAGGACGGCGAGTTGACGATGCTGATCAGCACCTTGCGGTTGTGCTTGCCGATGGCCGTGACGATGGGGTCGAGGTTATCCCAGACGTAGGTCCCCTTGGCCGGCTCGAGGTCGGCCCAGGAGGTCTGGACCCGCACCCACTCCACGCCCAGGTCGTCCACGTAGCCCATCACATCCTCGGCCGTCACGCCAAAGTCGGCGCGGTAGTAGAGGTCGGCGCAGACGCCGTAGGAAAAGTGGGTCGTCTTCATCGGAAAGGTGGGGTCGGGCGTCGGCGTGGGAGAGGGGGTGGGTGTGAAGGTCGGCGTCGGCGTCAGGGTGGGCGGGGGGGGCGGCGTTTCCGTCGGCGGCACCTTCGGGATGGAGGTCGATGCGGGACCGGAGCCGCCGTCGCCGCCGCAGGCAGCGACCATGAGCAGGGCCAACAGGCCCAGGGTGCCAAGGATCCCGACAAGCAGGTAACGTTTCTGAGACATTGACTACTCCTTTGTATAATTGGTAGGGGCAGGGCTGGCCCCTGCCCCTGGCATTGCCCCGCCTGGGGCGGCCGCGCGGGCCGCCCCTACTTGGGCATGTTCACCAGTGCGGTATAGGCCGGCCGGGGGCTGCCGTCGGCGCGCAGCACACCAAAGGCCGATTTTTCGTCGTTGGCGTCGAAGCAGGTGGCAAAGTTGAGGTTCCAGACGAACATGGCACCCAGCCACGGCTGGTACTCGGTGCGCGCTTTTTCAAAGGCCCGCACCAGGTAGGCGGCCTGCTCGGCCTCCGAGTTCTGCCAGGCATACTCGTAGCCGGGCGCGGGCCGCGTCGTGACGTTTTCCGCCGCCGCCCAGCCGAACTCGGTCAGCCAGATCGGCTTGTCGCCCATGCCGTACTGCACCATCACGTTGCGGATGTTTTCGACATGGCGGAAGTAGAAGGTGGGATGATCCACCCAGCCGGGGCCGGAGCCCGGGTTGCTCGGCCAGAGGGTGTCGGGAGAGTTGTTCACCCCGGCCACGTGGGCGCCCAGGGCGTCGAAATAGTTGCGGATCTCGCCGCCGTTGTACTCCAGCATGCGTTTCAGGTAGACGATGTCGTCGATCGCCAGGTAGGGGTTGTTGACCCCGGTGGGGGTCAGGGCGCCGCAGACGACGATGGCGCCGGGATCGGCCGCCTTGATGCGGGTGTAGGACACCTTCAGGAGCTCCACGTAGCGGCCGGCCCCGGCGACGTAGCCGTTGTTCTCCACGGCATAGTTCTCCTCGTTCCAGACCTCGTAGGCCTGCACCGCGCCGCGATAGCGCGCGGCCATGGCGTAGAGAAAGTCGCCCAGGTCGTTGGGGTTGCCGGGCATGCCGTGGCCGGCCCAGCCCGGCGCGGCGACGACGCTGAAGAGCACCTTCACCCCCCGCGCCTGGGCCGTGCCCACGATCTGGTCCAGGAAGCCCCAGTTGTAGACCCCCTTGGACGGCTCGATGTCGGCCCAGCGCACCTGCTGGCGTACCCAGCCGAACCCGGCCTGCTGCACCAGGTCGAAGGTGGTGTTGAGGTTGGCGGCGGTGAACTGCACGCCGAACCCGTACTGCAGCCCGCCGCTGGGGGGTTGGGCCGGCGGGGGCGCCGGGGGGACGACCGGGCTGCCGCCGGCCTCGCGCGCCTGCATGTACTCGTAGCCGAGCAGCCCCAGCAGGACCTCGTACTGGGTGCCATTGAACTCGGGATGCCACTCGAAGCGGTTGCGCTCAAAGTACTGCACCAGGTAGGTCTGGCCGTCGGTCTTGCTGACCTCGTAGAACTGCTCGGAGAGGGGGTAGCCGAAGACGGGCAGGCCGCCGTTCTTGCGCCAGTAGCTCAGGAACGGCTCGGCCAGGGAATGGCCGCCATAGTGGGGGAAGTAGAGCCGGCCGGCCGTGTCGTAGAAGGGCTCCGGGGCCGGGTCGAAGTACACGCCCTGGGTGTTGATCAGGCCGAGCAGGCGCAGCAGGACCACGTACGGGGTGCCGGCGTTCTCCGGGTGGTACTCGAAGATGGCCCGCTCAAAGTACTGGGTCAGGTAGGTGTTGCCGTCGGTGCTGACGTCCATGAACTCGTCGGTGATGGGATACCCGTAGATGTAGAGGCCGCCTTTGTTCTCCCAGTAGTCCAGGAAAGCACCGGAGACGGTGCGCCCGGTCTCGGGGAAGTAGCGGCTGCGGCTGGAGCCCGGCGCCGCCTGTGCCGGCAGCGCGGCGAGCGCCACGGGGAGCAGCAGCGCCAGGACCAGTCCTACGCCAAGCCATCGCCGAAGGGTCATCTTACCTCCTTGGAACGCAGATTTCTGCCATGGATACACGGATCGGGTCCTGATTCTGGAACACTTGAAACCATCTCTTGCACCCCAGGCCCAAGGGATACAAAACACCATCCCGGCGCAGCCCTCGACGCTGGGTCGGCGGCATTATAGCATCATCTGGGCCGTAAGGCAAGTCAACGCCGGGCGGTTTGACTCCCGGCCCGTTTCGTCCTATAATGCCCCTGGCATAGGAGGTGGCGATGGCCCGGCCGCGCCGGGGGGCAGAGCCCCCGCGGGTAGTAGAGATTCCGACCGCGCGGGTGCGCCTGGAGGCCCCCGGGCACCTGGCCGACTGGCCCCGCCGGGCGGAGGTGGTGCCCGATTTCGCCGGCCGGGTGGCGCGCGCCCGGGCCGGCGGGAAGTGGCCCGGCGAGCCCATTTGTGTCCGCCAGCAGGGCCGGGGCTACATCTTGCTTTCCGGCTTTTCCCGCCTGGCGGTGGCCGTGGAGGCCGGCCTGCCGAAGGTCCGAGCGATTGTCGAACCGCCGGCGCGCGCCCTGCCGAGGAGCACGATCCACCTGCGGCCCTGGCAGGAGCGGGCCCGCCTGAACCCGCGCAAGCTGGCCGCCCGTCAGGAGCGGGCCCGGAAGAGCGGCGCGCTGCCGCAGGCGCTGATCGTGCGGCCGGCGCGCCTGGAGGAACCGGCGGGCTATACCCTCCTGGACGGCCTCTACTGGTACCGGGTGGCCGAGGCGCTGGGGATGGAGGCCGTTCCGGTGATTGTGCTCCAGGAAGGGACCGAGGGCGGGCAGGAGATCGGGGTGAGGGGAGAAGATGAGAGTTGAGAGCTGAGTTGAGAGCTGAGAGCTGATACCCGATACCCAAAACCCAACAACCGACCATGCCCTTTGACCTCGCCCGCCTTATGCCCCAGATCAGTGCCCTGGCCGATTACTATGCCGGCCAGTTCCTGCCTGGACGCGACGTCCGCGCCCGGGAGGCGGCGACCCTCTTGCGGCAGACCTCGCGCGAGGCGCTGCGGGCGGCCACGCAGGGGGCGATGCCGCGGGTCTTGGCCTTTCCCTGGGAGGAGCCGGCGGAGGTCTACCCCTTGTCCGCGCCGGTGACCGCCTACCGCGTCCTGGCCAGCGACGGCTCGGACATCGACCCCGACCCGCACCAGCCCATCCGGTACGCTGTCATCCACCTGGCCCTGGCCGGCCTGGCCTACGAGCCCCCCGACTCCTGGCTGGACCACCGGGTGAGCTTCCGTTTCCGCGACGAGGAGATGCATATCGCCCTGCCGGGCGAGGAGCCGGTGGAGGTGGACCGCCTGGTCGTGGACACGCTGCGGGCCTACGAGGAGCTGGCGGCGCTGTGGGCTGGGGTGCAGGCGTTGGAGCCAGATCCTCACGGCCGGCCGCTCCTGGCGCTCATGGACGGGATCATCCTCTGGCAGCACCGCGGGGAGAAGCAGCAGGCCTTTGGCGACCGCATGCTGTCCGACAGCGTGCACCTCCTCAGCGAGTTCCGGCGCGCCGGCCGGCTGCTGGCCTCGTTCGACATTACCCCGCACCGCGAGGTGGTGCGCACGCTGATGGCTATGGTCTGTCCCGACCCCGACCAGGCCAACTGCGCTGCCTGCGCGCGCCCGCCGGCGGAGTGCGCTATGCTCCAGGGGCTGGAAGACCGCGACCTGTTCGCCTTTCTGCCGGCCGGCGCGCGCTCCGCCCTCTTCCAGCCGATCTACCGCGGCCGGACGAGCTGGCGGCTGCCGGAAGAGGTGCGCGCCGAGGATCCGCGCCTGGCCTTTTTCTACCTCCACACCGGCACGCAGTTGGCGCGGGTGGAGCTACCGCTGTGGATTTGGGACGCCGGCCTGCTGGACCAGGTCCACGGCATCGTGTTGGACCAGTGCCGCCCCCGGCGGACCGAGACGGCCGGCTATCCCGTGGCCCTGTCTCTGGCCCACCAGGAGGCGGTCCTGACGAGTAGCGATCGCCAGACCATCGCCTGGACGGTGGAGGAGGCGCTCGCCCGGCGGCGGGTGTATGTAGCGCCTTCGGCCAAGGCGCAGATGAAAGGCATATAAGGAGGAGATCCGATGACCGACCTGTACTTTGACGGCAAACGGGCCTATGCCCACCTGTACCGCTTGGCGGTGGAGATCGACGGCCGGCTGGGCGGGAGCGACGGCGAACGCCAGGCCGCCGACTACATTGCCGATTACTACCGCTCGCTCGGGTTGGAGGTGCGCCGGCAAGAGTTCCCGGTGCGCAACTACAGCCTGGTGGAAAAGCGCCTGGAGATCCTGGAGCCGGCCCTGGGCGAGATTCCCTGCGAGGCGGTCTGGCTGACGGCCGACACCCCCCCGGAAGGGCTCACCGGCGAGGTCTATTTCCTGGACCTGGGGGCCGAGGAAGAGATCGGGCCGGCGGTGCAGGGCAAGATCGTGCTGACCCTGGGCGGCATCCGCGGCGCGGCCTATGAGCGCTTCATGCGCTTCGCGCCGTTGGCGCTGATCGCCATCGAGATGGAGGTCGGCAAGCCCCCGATCCGCATCGAGGCCGTTCCCGAGGTACGGGCCAAGTTCGGGGCCATCCCCAACGTGCGCATCGGCCACGAGGACGGTGTGCGCCTGGTCAAGGCCGGGGCGCGCCGGGCGCGTATCGTGGTGCGCACCACCGAGGCCGATGCCGTCTCGCAGAACGTGATCGCCGAGCTGCGCGGGAGCATGTTCCCCGACGAGATCGTGGTCATCGGCGGCCACTACGACACCTCCATCGGCATCCAGGGCGCCAGCGACAATACCGGCGGCACGGTCCTGGTGATGGAGCTGGCCCGCGTCTTTCAGCAGACGGGCACCCGGCGCACCATGCGCTTTGTGGCCTGGGGCTCCGAGGAGCTGGGCCTGCGGGGCAGCGTCTTTTACATCAAGGATCTGAAGAAGCGCCACAAGGAGGCGCGCCAGGCCGAGGGCTTTGTCAAGGGACGCGACCGCACCGAGTGCGAGCAGCACCGGCTGTGCGTGAACCTGGACGTGCACGGGGCGGTGCTGGGGCAGAACCACGCGCTGATCCTGGGGCCGGCCGACCTGACCGCCGCGGTGCGCCTCCTGGCCAAGGAGACCGGCATGGCCCACGAGGTCGCCGAGGAGGTGTACTCCTCCGACGGCACGCCGCTCTCCGAGGGCGGGATCCCTTCCGTATCTTTTTCCCGCAGCGGCGGCACGACCACTTTCCTGCACTCACCGCGCGACGTGATCGATTGGCTCAGCCCGGAATCCCTCGAGCGCAGCGGCCGTTTTGTCGAGCTCTTCCTGCGGCGCTACGTGGCCGAGGCTGCCGCGCTGCCCTTTGAGCGCGAGATCCCCGCCGACCAGAAGAAAAAGATCCGCGAGTACCTGGAGAAGCGGCTGCGGATCGACTACTATGCCGACGAGAAGGAGAAGGACGAGGACGAGGACGAGGAGTAGCAAGCGGTATTGATCCTTGGGGTGTGCTTGCCGGATGGAACTTCCCCCCACTCTGCCGGAGGGGCGACCTCAAGAGTCGCCCCTCCGGCGATGCTGCGGGGGAGATGCACTACGGATAGATCTTGTCCAGCGTCCGCGGGAAGGGAATGGCCTCGCGGATGTGGTGCGTGCCGGCGATCCAGGTGACGACGCGCTCGATGCCCATGCCAAAGCCGCTGTGCGGCACGCTGCCGTACTTGCGCAGGTCCACGTACCAGCGATAGTCCTCCGGCCGCAGGCCCCACTCGACGATGCGCCGCTCCAGCAGGTCGGGGTCGTGGATGCGCTGGCTCCCGCCGATGATCTCGCCGTACCCTTCCGGGGCCAGCAGGTCGGCGTTGAGCGCCACCTCCGGCCGTTCGGGGTGTGGTTCCATGTAAAAGGCCTTGGCCTTGGTCGGGTAGCCGCAGACAAAGACCGGCCGGTCGAACTTGCTGGCGATGAGCGTCTCGTGCGGCGCGCCCAGGTCCTCGCCCCAGGGGAGCGGCGTGCACTCCTCCACCTCCTGGTAGTGCCGGGCGATGAGCTCGATAGCCTCGTCGTAGCTGATGCGCGGGAAAGGCGGCTGCACCCGCTGCAGCGGCGCCAGGTCTCGCTCCAGCACCTCCAGGTCCTTGGCCCGCCGCTCCAGGCAGCGCTGGACGATATAGGAGACATACTCCTCCTGCAGCCGCAGGCTGTCCTCGTGGTCGTAGTAGGCCATCTCCGGCTCGATCATCCAGAACTCGGTCAGGTGGCGGCGCGTTTTGCTTTTCTCCGCACGAAAGGTCGGGCCGAAGCAGTAGACTTTGCCGAACGACATCATGCCGGACTCGACGTACAACTGCCCCGTCTGGGCCAGGTAGGCCATCCCCAGGTCAAAGTACTGGGTGGCAAAGAGGTTGCTGGTGCCCTCGGCGGCGCAGGGGGTCAGGATCGGCGTATCGTAGCGCACAAAGCCGCGCTCGTTTAGGTACTCCTGGCAGGCGGCCTCGACCTCGGCGCGCAGGCGCAGCAGGGCATGCTGTTTGGAGGAGCGCACCCAGAGGTGGCGGTGCTCCATCAGGAAGCCGACGCCGTGCTCCTTGGGAGAGATGGGATAGTCCTGGGTGATCTGCACCGGCTGGACGTGGCGCAGGGCCATCTCGTAGCCGCCCGGGGCGCGCGGGTCGGCCCGGACCAGGCCGGTGACGATGAGCGAAGACTCCTGGGTTAGCGCCTGGGCGGCGGCAAAGGAGGCCGGGTCGATCTCCGGCTGAAAGGCGACCCCCTGGACGAGGCCGCTGCCGTCGCGCACCAGGAGAAAGATCAGCCGGCCCTTCTCGCGCTTGAGGTAGAGCCAGCCGCGGATCGTGACCTCTTGCCCGTCGTAGCGGGACAACTCGGAAACGGCGACAATCGGAGCCATGGGAATCCCTCCTTGGGATGATCTGCTGTTGGATGTTGGATGTTGGAAGCCGGGCGTGCCAAAGCTACGGGATCATCCCGTTGGAGGGGCGCTGCGCGTGGAGCACGGCGCCGATGAACCACCTCCTGATGGGATCGCGCATCTGTTCCTCCTCACGCGAGGGCGGGAACGGCCGGGGGCTGTGATAGGGACATTATACTACCAAGGGGCCCACCGCGCAACTGGCAACGTATCGGGGGTATAGTTGCATCCGCCCGGCCGCTGTAGTACAATGGGATGGGGCAGTTCCGCAAGCGCGGCCGGCTTGACTTGACAAACATTTCCGAGTATGATAGGGATACTGGCCCAAGTGTGGGGGAATGCCCATGATTGTGCAGCCCCATGATCCGCGCGACGACATCCTGGTGGTGGACGACGACCCCGATAGCCGCGCCTGGGCCCGGCGATGGCTCGAACAGGCCGGGTACGCGGTGCGCGAGGCCGGCGATGCCGAGGAGGCCGGCGCCGCTATCGCCCAAAAGGCCCCCGATCTTATCCTGCTCGACCTTCTCCTGCCAGGGACAGACGGCTTCGATCTGACCCGCCGCTTCCGCTCCACTCCCACCCTGGCCGGCGTGCCCATTATCCTGGTCACCGTGCTCGACGACATCGAGAGCAAGGTCCGGGGACTCGAGGCCGGCGCCAACGAGTTCCTGTCCAAGTTCCCCGACCGCAGCGAGCTGCTGGCGCGCGTGCGCACGCTGATCCGGTCCAAGCATGACCAGGAGGACCTCCGGGCGGAAAGGGACAAGGTGGCCTTCCTCTACCGGGTGAGCCGCGAGTTGAGCTCGGACCTGGACTTTAACGCCACCCTCTCCCGCGTCCTGGAGCTGACGATCGAGGCCGTCGGGGCTTCGCGGGGCAGCCTGATCCTGCTCGACGAGGGGGGAGGCGTCCTGCGGCACATCTTTTCCTGCCAGGGACAGTTGGCCACGGTGGCCGACGCCGTCCATCGCCGCGTGGTCCAGCACGGGTTGGCCGGCTGGGTCATCAAGCACCGCGAGCCGGTGCTCCTGGCCGATGCCCAGCAGGATCCGCGCTGGGTCAACGTGCCGCAGAGCAGCTTCGTGACGCGCTCGGCGGCGGCGGTGCCCCTGGTTCATCCCGACCGCATCGCCGGCGTGCTGACACTGGCACACGAGGAGGCCGGCCGGTTTGGCCCAACCCACATGGAACTGCTGCAGTCGATCGCCTCCCAGGCCACGGTAGCCCTGGTCAACGCCCGCCTCTTCGAGGTTGTCAGCCAGGAGCGGGCCCAACTGGAGGCCATCCTCTCCGGGACGGACGACTCGATCATCGCTACCGACCGCGAACTGCGCATCACCTTGCTCAACCCCGCCGCGGAGCGGACGCTGGGGATCGCCATGGGGCAAGCGATGGGCTGGCCGATCGCCGAGGCCCTGCCCTCCAGCCCCCTGGTGGAAGCGTTCCGCCGGGCGCGCGAGGGGACGGTCCCCGTGCGGCCCGGGGAGCTGACCCTGGCGGACGGACGGACCCTCTTCTTCACCCTCTCTACGGTGGTTTTCGGCGCCCATGGGGAGGGCGGCTGGGTCGCCGTCATGCAGGACATCACCCACCTCAAGCATCTCGACCGCCTGAAGAACGAGTTCGTCGCCGTCGTCTCCCATGACCTGCGCACTCCCCTGTCCAATATCCATGGCTACGCCGAGGTCCTGGAGAAGATGGTGGAAGGGGAAGCCCTGGAGTACGCGGAGCAGATCCGGATCCAGAGCGAGCGCACCGCCCGGCTGGTGGAGGAGTTGCTGGACCTGGGCAAGATCGAATCGGGGATCGAGGCGGTCCGCGAGCCGTGTTGCCTGCGGCAGTTGATCGTCGAAGCGGTCCAGGCGGCCTCTTTTCAGGCCGAGTCGAGCGATGTCGTGCTGCGGATGGATGTCACGGCATCCTGCGGCCCGGTGGAGGGCAACCCGCTGCGCCTGCGCCAGGCCCTGGACAACCTGATCGGCAACGCTATCAAGTACACCCCGGTGGGGGGCACGATCACCGTGCGCGCCTGGGAGGCGGAACGGCAAGTTACGGTGCTGGTCCAAGATAGCGGCGTGGGCATCCCGCGGGAGTCGCTGCCACGGATATTTGAAAAGTTCTACCGGGTCCCGGCGCCCGAGGGGGGCCGGATCCCGGGGACGGGGCTGGGGTTGGCCATTGTTAAGGCGGTGGTCGAGCAGCACGGGGGCCAGGTGTGGGTGGAGAGCGAAGTGGGCCGGGGCAGCACCTTTGGGTTCTCTCTGCCCTGTGGGGAGAAGGAGTAGGGCGCCGCAGGTCGTTCCCTGAAGGTCAAGCGCCGGGTGTGCTATGCCAAGGCGCCCGGTGTCCGCGACTTGCGCCTCGGCTCGGGATGGGGTACAATGGCCCATCGCCGGACAGGGCGCGCGGGCCCTGCCGGGTCGATTCTGGAGTCTGGCCATGGACCTGTCTGTTCGCCCGGCCCGGCCGGAGGATCACGCCGCGGTGATGGCGATATCCGCCCAGATTTGGGAAGGGCACGACTACCTGCCGGAGGTCTGGGACTCCTGGCTGCGCGACCCCGCCGGCCCCATGCTGGTGACGCTGGTGGACGGCGTCGTGGCGGCGGTCTGCAAGATCACCCTACAGGGCCCCTCCGAGGCCTGGTTCGCCGGCATGCGGGTGGCCCCGGCTTGCCGCGGACGGGGCCTGGCTTCGGCCACCACGCGGGCCCAACTGGAGTGGCTGGCGGCCCGCGGCATCCCCCTGGCCCGGTTCACCACGGCCTCGGACAACACGGCGATCCATCAGTTGGCGGACCGCCTGGGGTTTCGGCGGGTGGCCGTCGTCCGGCACACCGGCCGGCCGCTCCAGGAAGGCGGGCCCGCGCCGGACCTGCGGACCCTTTCGCCCGACGAGGAAAACCGCGCCTGGGACATTTTCCGCGCGGCGCCGTTCCTCCGGGCGACGGCCGGCCTCTATGGCGTCGGCTGGACCTGGATGCGCTTCGACCGGCCCCGCCTCCAGGCGCACCTGTTCCGTGGGGAGGTGTTCGGCTGCGGCGCGGCCCCCGCGGCGCTGGCCATCGTCGTCTATCGCTCCCCACAGACCCCGCGCTACGTGACCCTGTTGGCCGGGGAGCGCCACGAGGCCCTGGCGCTCCTGCGGGCGCTGCTGGTGGTGTGGGATCTGCCGGCCCACGACCCCGCGCAGCCCCCCAGCCTGCGCCTGCCCGTGCCGGCGGGAGAGGCCGAGCTGGACTGGGTGGCCGCGCAGGCCGGCCTGCGGCCGCTGGCCGATCACCAGATATGGCTGTTCGAGCGCGCCGGCGGGGGGGTGGCCGGATGACGTTGGAGGTGCGCCCGGCGCGCGCGGAGGACCGGGAAGCGGCGCTGGCCTTCACGGCCCAGACGTGGGGGGAGCATGGCGACTAGATCCACATTCGGGGCCATTGAAGGTTCATTGGAAGGATGGCGGCGATGACGGAAAAAGTCTATGTGCGGCCGGCGCGGGAAGAAGATCGCGAGCAGGTGCTCTCCTTTTGCGGGCGCACCTTCGAGTGGGGCGACTATATCGGCGATGTCTGGGACAAGTGGCTGAACGACCCCGCCGGCCCCCTGTTGGTGGCGGTCGTGGGCGATCAGATCGTCGGCACCGGCAAGGTGACGATGATCTCGGCTACCGAGGCCTGGTTGGAGGGGCTGCGGGTGAACCCGGCCTACCGGGGGCATGGGGTCGCCCAGGCCATGTACGACGCCGCCGAGACGACGGCCCGCAAGCGCTATGCCCGCGTGGCCCGCTACGCCACCTTTTCCAGCAACACGGCCATTCACAACCTGTCGGAGCGCTTCGGCTACCGTCGCGTGGCCCGGTTCATGGAGTTCGCGGCGCCGGCCGCGCCCGGCCCGCTGCCCGAACGGCTGCGGCTGGAGGATGCCTCGATCGCCGAGGTGCTCCTGGCCACGGCGGCCGGCCTGGCCGCCTCGGGCGGCCTCTACGCCGGCGGCTGGCACTGCCAGGAGCTGCGCGGCGGCCGCCTGCGCGAGCACATCGTCCAGGGCGAGGCCTATGCCCTGTACCGGGACGGCCGGCCGGTGGCCGTGACCCTGGCCTGGCCCTCCGCGCCGGGAGACAGCCTGCGTCTGGGCTTTCTCGGCGGCAACGCCGTCGCCGTGAGCGAGCTGGCCGGCCGGATGCGCGCCCTGGCCCTGGAGCTGGGCCACCCCCGTGTCCAGGTTGTGCTCCCCGCTCTGGAGTCGATCGAGGAGGCCGTGCGCGAGGCCGGCTACGAGCCATCGTGGGACCAGGAAGTGTGGATCTATGAGCGCCGGTTGCGGGGGTAGAAAACCAGGTGAACCGCGATGCCTAGGGACTTCTCGCCGCTGACGCTGGGAATTGGTGTACGAGAGCATCCCGGGGCTTTCTGCCGGAAATATCCCGGCTCCCGAATCGCCCGCTTCCCGGCGATACTCCTCGCGCTGGTACTCCTGGCCGGCTGCTCGCCGCCCCTGCCGCCGCCGACGGCCACGCCTTCGGCCCCACCCACGGCGGCGCCGCCGACGCCGACGCCGGAACCGACCGTCGATCCGCGGATCGGCGGCCGGCTGGCGGTGCGCCTGCCGCACGACCCGGACCGTCTGACCCTGCTCGGCCCGGACGCCGCGCCCGAGTCTGGGTGGCTCCGGGGGGTGCTCTACGCCGGCCTGACCCGCCTGGACGACCGCCTGCTGCCCCGGCCGGACCTGGCCGAGGGCTGGACGGTCTCGGCAGATGGGCTGGTGGTGACCTTCACCCTGCGCCCCGACCTGCGCTGGAGCGACGGGGCGCCCCTCACGGCGGACGACGTGCGTTTCACCTACGATGTGCTGCGGGCCGGCGAGGCCCGCACCGGCCTGCAGGCCGACCTGCGCGACTATGTGGCCGCGGTCACCACGCCCACGACCCGCACGGTGGCCTTCCTCCTCAACTTGCGCCTGGCCAACCTGTTGACCGACGCCGCCTTCCCGATCCTGCCCCGCCACATCTGGGGCGGCCTGCCGCCGGAGGAGGTGCAGGAGGCGGACCTCCTGGCGAACCCGGTGGGCAGCGGGCCCTTTGCGCTGCGCGAGCGCCGGCCGGGCGAGGCCCTCGTGCTTCTCCCCAACCCCTACTTTCACGGCGCGGCCCCCTTCCTGGGCGAGGTCGCTTTCCTGGTGGCCCCGGACCCCCTGGTGGTCGAGGCGGCCCTGCGGCAGGGAGACCTGCACGTGGCCATGTTGCCTCCGGCCTCCTACCGCTCGCTGCTGGACAGCCCGCCGCGCAGCCCGCTCCGCCTGGCGCGCTACGCTGCCCCACAGTATACCTTTGTGGCCTTCAACCTGCGGGAAGGCCATCCCCTGGCCGATCCGCTCGTGCGGCAGGCCTGGGCCGCGGCCCTGGACAAGGAAGCCATCGTCGCCGCGGCCACGGCCGGCGAGGGACTTCCGCTGTGGTCCCCTATCCTGCCTCCGGGGTGGGCCTACGATGCCGATCTGCCGCGCCCGGCGGCGGACCTGCCGCGGGCGCGCCAACTGTTGGCCGAGGCCGGCTGGCGGGACGGCAACGGCGACGGCGTGCTGGAGAAGGACGGCCGGCCGTTGCGCGTGCGCCTCTTTGTCCGCGCCGACTCCCCCGAGCGCATCACGGCGACGCTGCAGATGTCGGCGACGCTGGGCCAGGTGGGCATGGCGGTGGAAGTGATCCGCGCCGATTTCCCAAGCGTGATCGCCGCCAAGCTGCGCCCCCCCTACGAGTTCGACGCGCTGTGCATGCAGTGGCGCAACCTCGGCCCGGACCCCGACCAGTTCTACCTCTTTCATTCCTCCCAGGCCTGGCAGGGCCCGGAAGACACGCGGCAGAACCTCTACAACTTTGTCGGCTACCGCAGCGCGGAGGCCGATGCCCTGCTGCTGGCCGGCCGCAGCGCCTACGACCTGGAGCAGCGCCGCCTGGTCTATATCGACCTGCAGCGCCTGCTGGCCGCGGACCTGCCCTACTACTTTCTCTGGGGGGACCCGCTCTACCTGGCCGGCGCCGCCCAGCTCACCACCCCGGAGGGGCCGGTGAACTGGGAGACGCCGAACCCGCTTTGGAACGTCGAGCGCTGGTACTGGGAAGAGTAGCAAGATGCAGGGAGCGATTGCCGGTCGACGCCTATCTTGGAGGTAAGCCATGGCCCTGGAGGGTGTTCACCTGCTGCTCACCTACCGCTGCGAGCACGAGTGCGATCACTGCTTTGTCTGGGGGAGCCCCCGGGCCACGGGGACGATGACCCTGGACCTCATCCGCGCGATCCTGGAAGGCGCCTGCCGGATGGGCACGGTGCGCGTCGTCTACTTCGAGGGCGGCGAGCCGTTCCTCTACTACCCGCTGCTCGCCGAGGGGATGCTCCTGGCGGCGCAGGCCGGCTTCGATACGGGGGTCGTCACCAACGCCTACTGGGCCATCGGCGACGAGGAAGCCGAGGGCGCGTTGCGCCCGCTGGGAGCACTGCGCCTGGTGGACCTGACCCTGAGCACGGACCTCTTCCACGGGGAGGAGGCCGAGACGCCGGAGTACCGCCACGCCCGGGATGCCGCGCTGCGGCTGGGGCTGGCGGTCGGCGCCATCTCTATCGCCCAGCCCTGTGCCGAGCAGCCGGCGGCGGCCGGCCCGATCCGCTACCGCGGCCGGGCCGCGGAGAAGCTGGCCGGCGGGATGCCCCGGCAGCCCTGGGAGACGCTCAAGGAGTGCCCCCATGAGAACCTGGCCGACCCCGGACGGGTGCACATCGACGCCTTGGGCAACGTCCACCTCTGCCAGGGGCTGCTGCTGGGGAACGTCCGCGAGAGGCCGCTCGACGCGCTCTTTGCCGCCTACGACCCGCCGGCGCATCCCATCGTCGGCCCGCTGCTGGCGGGAGGGCCGGCCGCGCTCGTCCGGCGCTACGACCTGCCCCACGAGGATGGCTATGTCGAGGGGTGCCACCTCTGCTACCGGGCGCGCGAGGCGCTGCGCGAGCGGTTCCCCAACCTCCTGGGGCCGGGGCAGGTGTACGGAGAGTTGGGCTAGGCTATTGCCCCGGCCTGCTTTCCATGCTATAATGGCTCCCACAAGCGCACGGCGCCCCGAGAACGGCCATGAACAATCGGAATGGAACTGGCAGCGTCGCGGTGGTGGAGGGCCTCCGACAGGATTTGGGCCGCCTGGCGGGGCGGGCCTTCTATTGGCTGCGCCTGGAAGGTGAGGCCCGGACCCTCTCCGCCAACCTGGGCAAGCGCATCGCCGGGTGCCTGGACAGCCTGCTGTGCGCGCTGGCAGAGAAAGACTTTGCCCCGGCGGCCCGTTTCCTGGGAGAGGAACAGGAACGGGTGGAAAAGTGCGGCCTGGAGGAACGCACCCTGCAGCCCATCGCCCTCCTGGATGCCTGCGAGCGCTCCCTGGTGGAGGGACTCGGGGGCGGCGACCACGCTACCACGCAGCAGCAGGAGACCATGTACCTGCTCCACTCCATCGTCCACCAGGCCCGCCGGCACTGGCTCAACCTCTGCCTGCGCCAGGCCCCGCCGGCCGACGACGGCAAGGCGGCCCTTTCCTTCCTCCCTGCCTTCAGCCAGGACCTGGCCAGCGCCGCCGACCTGGACACCCTGGTCGTGCGCCTCTTTGCCAATCTGCAGAAGGTCATCCCCCACGAGGATGGGCAGTTGCTCCTGTGGGGCTCGCGCCAAGAGGCCCCCTTGGTCCGCTGCGCCAACAGCCGCCTCTTCCTCGGCCACGGCGGGACCGTCGATTCCTACAGCAACTGGGTGGCTTTTCAGCATACCCCGCTGCTCGTGCCCAACCTGGCGGCCGGCCCGGAGCGCCCCGAGTCCCCGCCCGCGTACAACTCCTACATCGGCGTCCCCCTGATGCAGGGCGAACAGGTTGTCGGCACCCTGGCCCTGGTGCATACCCGGCCCGAGGCCTTTAGCCAGGCCGACCTGGACCTGCTCATGGCCCTGGCGCCGCTTCTTAGCGCCGCCGTCCAGCGCATGCTCCCCGAGGTCGGCCAGCTCGAGGCCCTGCAGCGGCGGCTGGAGGAACAGAATATCCTGTTGACCTTTGGCCGCGAGGTCAATGCCGCGATGGAGGAAGGGCGCATCTACAGCCTGCTCCTCTTCAAGGCCATGGAGCTGACCGACAGCGACGCCGGGGCCGTGATGACCGTCGACCGCAAGCGCCGCGAGTACTCCGTCCAGGCGCTCTCCGGCTATGCCAACGATGTCACCGCCGAGGACGCGCTGCTGGCCAACCCGTCGCTCTCCTGGGATGTGGGGCTTGTCGGCTGGGTGGCCCGGACGGGCCAGGTGGCCCTGATCTCGGACGTGCGCCAGGAGAAGGACTATATCGCCTTTCGCCCGGAGACGCGCTCCCAACTGACGGTGCCCATCGAGTGGCAGGGCGAAGTGATCGCCGTGCTCAACCTGGAGAGCAACAGCCTGAATGCCTACGGCGAGAAACAGCTCCTGACGGCCGAGTCCCTGGCCGACCAGACCGCCGTGGCCATTGGCACGGCCCGCCTGTTCGAAGAGATCCAGTCGCAGCGCCGGTGGCTGGCCAGCCTGGTGGCCAACCTCCCCGAGGGGATCATCGTCGCCGACGAGGACCTGCGGGTGGTCCTGGCCAACCCGGCCAGCTCCCACTTTCTGGGGCTGGAGGGTTCGCTGCCCGAGGGGGTCGCCCTGGCCGAGCACCTGCGGGAGTATGTCGAGCCGCTGCTGCACGACCCGAGCGAGCTGAGCCGCTTCTTGGAGAGGGCCCGTTCCCAGGAGCGCGGCCTGGCCGAGTGCTGGCTCGATTTCAAGGAGGCCGGGCGGCGGCTCTGGTTGGTCGGCGCCCCGCTCTGGGGGGAGGAGAGCACCCGCCCCAGCGGACAGGTGATCCTGATCCGCGATGCCCGGCAGGAAGAGGAGAGCGACCGCGAGAAGCTGGGCTTTATCTCGGTGGTCTCGCACGAGCTGCGCTCCCCGCTGACCTCGATCCTGGGGTACAGCGAGCTGTTGCTGGCGCGCGATTTCAAGCGCGAGCGGCGGCAGGAGTTTGTGCAATCGATCTTTAACCAGGCCCAACACCTGGCCCGGCTCATCGACGACCTGGTGAACCTCTCGCGGATCAGCCGGGGCAAGATGAGGATGAACTGGAGCATGGCCACCTTCTACCAGGTCGTGGCCGGCCTGTCGACCCAGCTCGACGCGTTGATGTCCGAACACCACAAGCTGCTGCTCGATGTCTCGCCGGAAGCGCCCCCCTTTTACGCCGACCGCGACAAGCTGCGGGTGATCCTCACCAACCTGATCGGCAACGCCGTCAAGTACTCCCCCAACGGGGGGGAGGTCGTGCTACGGGCCGAGGCCCTGCTCGCTCCCGCCGATGTCGAGGGGCGGCGGGTGCCGACAGCCCCCCCCTGCCTGCTCGTCCGCGTGGAGGACCACGGCATCGGCATCCCCGAGGAAGCCATCCCGCACATCTTTGATCGTTTCTACCGGGCCGACAACTCTATCACTCGGCAGATTAGCGGGACCGGTCTGGGGCTGACCATCACGCGGGCCCTGGTGGAGCTCCATGGGGGCAGCATCTGGGTCGAGAGCAAGGTGGGCGAGGGCTCCACTTTCTACTTCACCCTGCCCATACGCCGCACCCACCCCGGCGGGGAGGAGAGCGAACTGGACATCGATGGAATTGCCGAGGATGCCGCCGATGAAGAAGGTGCTGTACGTTGAGGACAATCCCGAGAGTCGCCTGTTGGTGCGCCGCATCCTGGAATCGTGCGGGTACCGGGTGATCGAGGTCGAGGACGGCCTGGGGGCCATCCAGAAGGCCCAGGAGGAAACTCCCGACCTGATCCTGATGGACATCAACATCCCCGGCATGGACGGTTTCGAGGTCACCACGCGGCTGAAGAGCATCCCGGCCCTCCAGGGGGTCCCCATTGTCGCCCTGACGGCCAGCGCCATCATGGAGGGGGACCGCGAGCGGACGCTCGTTGCGGGCTGCGACGGCTACCTGCAAAAGCCCGTGGATGTGGATCGGCTGCCGGACCAGGTGGCCGAGTTCCTGGGCGGGAAGCGCGAGGCGCTGGGGGAGGAAGAGGAGCCGGCCTACCTGCGGGAGTACAGCCAGAAGCTGGTGGCGCACCTGGAAGAGAAGGTAGCCGAGCTGCAGCAGGCCAATGAGCAGCTCACGACGTTGGATCGGCTCAAGACCGAGTTCGTCTCGACCGTTTCCCATGAGCTGCGCACGCCGCTCACGGCGATCAAGGGCTATGTCCAACTGCTGATGGATCAGCGGGCCGGCCCGCTGACCCCCGTTCAGGAAGAGTGCCTGCAGGTGATTGCCGAGAACACGGAGAAGGTGATCCGCCGGGTCAACGACATCCTGTTCCTCCAGGAAAGCCGGGTGATCCTGCCCGCGCGGGTGCCCGTCTCGCTGCGCGATGTCGTGATCATGACCGTCGAGGCCCTGGCCGAGCGGGCTGCGGCGGTGGGCATCCAGGTCTCGACGGCGATTCCCGCTGACCTGCCCAGCATTATGGGAGACCTGGAGTCGCTCAAGCTGCTCTTTCTGCACCTCATCGACAACGCCATCAAGTTCAGCCCCTATGGCGGGCAGGTCGTCATCCGCCTGCGCGACGAGGGCCAGGTGGTCTATGCCGAGGTGGCGGACACGGGCATCGGCATTGACCCGCAGTACCATGAGAAGATCTTTGAGCGTTTCTTCCAAGTGGACAGCTCGACCACGCGCGCCTACGGGGGGGCCGGGCTGGGGCTGGCGATCTCCCGGCATATCGTCGAAGCCCACGGCGGTTCGATCGGGGTGCGTTCGGCGCTTGGCCAGGGCAGCACCTTTTACCTCACCTTACCCAAGGTTGCCTGCGGCTAGCGCCGCGGCCGGCCGCCGATGGATCCAGACGTCGCCTTGAACCGGGAAGAAGACGAAACGGGCCGATGCGCCGGCCCGTCGGGGGATGCCGGACGGCCCTGGCCGTGTCGTATCCCGGCGCTGCACCTGGAGGGGATCGCCCAGGGAGGGGACGCCGTCGGCCGGTTCGAGGGACGGGTCGTCTTTGTCCAGGGGGCGCTGCCCGGGGAGACCGTCACCGTCGGCCTGACCGCGCGCCGGAAAGGCTATGCCCGCGGCGTCGTGGAGCAACTGCTGCAACCCTCCCCGGAGCGCCGTCCCTCACCCTGTCCCCTCTTTGGCCGCTGCGGCGGCTGCCATTGGCAGTACGCGGCCTACCCGGCGCAGCTGGCCTGGAAGCAAACCATCGTCGAGGAGCAGCTCCGACACCTGGGGAGGATGGAGGATCCCCCGGTCGCCGCACCGCTGGGGATGGAAGAGCCCTGGGCCTACCGCGGCACGGCCGAGCTGCATGTCTCGCCGGCCGGCCAGGCGGGCTTCTACGCCGCCCACAGCCACGGGATCGTCCCGCTGGACTCCTGCCTCCTCCTGGTGCCGGCCCTCGACGCGCTGCTGCCTACCCTGCAGGAGGCCCTGGCGGCGCTGTCGGCGGCGGACCGTCCCGAACGGGTGACGTTGCGCTGGAGCTGGGCCGAGTCGCGGGCCATGGCCGTGTTGCACGGGGGGACGCGCCGCGGGGCCGAGGACCTGGCCGCCCGCCTGGCCGGATGGATCCCCGAGGTGGCCTGGGAGCGCGGCCGCGAGGTGCGGCCGTTGGCCGGCCGGGGTTGCCTCTACGAGGCGCTGGGGCCGGCCGCGCTGCGCGTCTCGCCCACGGCCTTTTTCCAGGTCAATGTCCCCCAGGCCCGGCGCCTGCTGGCGCTCGCCCAGGAGCTGCTCGACCCCCAACCCGGCGATCGCCTGCTGGACGCCTATGCCGGGGTGGGGGCGCTGTCGCTGCCGCCGGCCGGCGGCGTGGAGCACATCACGGCGATCGAGGCGCACCCGGCGGCCGCGGCCGACCTGCGGGAGAACGCCCGCCGCCTGGGAGCGGGGCGCGTGGAGCCTATTGGGGGGCTGGTGGAGCATGTCCTGCCCACCCGCCGCGAACGCTACGACCTGGTCCTGCTCGATCCTCCGCGCCGCGGCTGTCTCCCCGCGGCCCTGCAGGCGGTGCTGGCCGCCCGCCCGCGGCGCATCGTCTACGTGTCCTGCCACCCGGGGACATTGGCCCGCGATGTGCGCGTCTTGCAGGCCGGCGGCTACGAGCTGGCCCGCGTCCAGCCGATCGACCTCTTTCCCCAGACCTGCCACGTGGAGAGCGTGGTCTTGTTGATCGGAGCATTATGACTTTGTGGCCACTGGGGGCGGATCCTAGAGGTGGCGCCGGCGCTCTCCGCGCCGCAACTCGGCCTCGATCAGCGGATAGAGGGTGAACACCAGCCCGGTGCCGAAGAGGGCGCCGCTGACGGTGCGCAGCAGCCAGTTCAGCGAGCCTACGCCGTCGCCCACGTAGAAGGAGGGGGGCAGGAGCCCGCCGGTGAGAAAGACGGCCCAGGCGTTCTCGGTGCGCAGGGGCCAGGCGGGGAGAAAGGCGCGCGGCAGTTGGGTCAGGCCGTCCGCGGCCAGCGGCAGCATGGATAGCCCCAGGGCCCACCAGGGCCAGGGCTTGAGGCGGCGGCGGAGCAGGCCGAAGAGCAGGCCGGCCAGGAAGAGGGCCGTGTAGAGGGCCGTGTCGCGCTGGCAGTAGGCCACCTGGTAGCCGCCCAGCGTGTAGGAGTATTCCGGCCGCTGGTGGCACAGCGGCGTGTACAGGCGAAAGAGGATCCGCCCCGCCCTATCCCAGCCGGCCAGCCTCAGCAGCGGCGAGAGCCACGGCAGCCCGGCGTACAGGCCCAAGCCGATGTTCAGCCAGAGCAGCCAGTGCCGCATCAGGAAGGATAGGACCCGTTCCGGGCGGTCGGGCGGTGGGGGCGGCAGGAGGTCGGGGGCCGGGGCAGCCATCTTACGGGGAGGAACGGCGCTCGTCCAGGTCTTTTTTGGTAAAGGCCCCGGGCAGGAGGGCGGCGGCCGTCGTCTCCACGGTGTCCCCGCGCAGGTTGGTGAGGATAACGACCATGTCGGGGTTGAACTCGACCATGGTCTGCCGGCACATCCCGCAGGGGGAGGCCGGCCCGGCGGTCGGGGTGACCACGGCGATGGCCACGAGGTCACGATGGCCGGCGGCCACCGCGCTGGCGATGGCCGTGCGTTCGGCGCAGATCCCCAGGCCGTAGGAAGCATTCTCCACGTTGCAGCCGCCAAAGAGCTGTCCGGAGGCGGTGAGCACCGCCGCGCCCACGGCAAAATGGGAATAGGGGGCATAGGCGCGCTCCCGCGCCGCCAGAGCGGCCCGGATGAGCGCCTCACGATCCGGCTTCATCGGCAGGAACCTCCTTCTGAGGGGCGGCCGCGTCCGGCGCGGTCGCCCGCTGCACCCGCAGCTTGATCGGGCGCACCCCCTCGACCTCGACCACGGTGATCTGGGCATCGCCCACCGCGACGCGGTCTCCCTCCTTGGGGATCGCCCCCAGGCGCTCGTAGATGAACCCGCCCAGGGTGTCAAAGTCGCCGGCGGGGATGGGCTGGCCCAGCAGTTCCTCGGCGTCGTCCACGCCCAGGCGGGCATCGCAGAGGTACTCGCCGCCGCCGAGGTCCTGCACCAGGGGCTCCTCGGCGTCGTACTCGTCCTGGATCTCGCCGACGATCTCCTCCAGCAGGTCCTCGATCGTCACCAGGCCGGCCGTGCCGCCGTACTCGTCGACGACGATGGCCATGTGCGTGCGCTGCCGCTGCATCTCGCGCAGCAGGTCGTCGACGATCTTGGTCTCGGGGACGAAGTAGGCCGGCCGCAGCAGATCGCGGACCGGGCGGTCGTGCTGGCAGTCGCGCAGCGAGGAGAGCAGGTCCTTGGCGTGGATGACGCCCACGACGTTGTCGATCGACTCCTCGTAGACCGGGATGCGGGTGTGCCCGGCCTGGAGGATGGCGCTGACGACCTCCTTGATGGGGGTGCCGGACTCCACGGCGACCAGGTCGGTGCGCGGCACCATCACCTCGCGCACCAGCGTCTTGCCCATCTCCAGGATGCCGCTGATCATCTCTTTCTCTTCATGCTCGATGATGCCGCTCTCCTCCCCGGCGTCCACCAGGGTGAGGATCTCTTCCTCGCGCACGTAGGGCAACCCGCCGGGGCGCTTGCCGCCCAGGCCGCTAACCACCAGGCTGCTGACCCCGGTGAGGGCTCGCACCAACGGGTAGAACAGCCAGGTGAGCAGTTGCAGCGGCCAGGCGACGGCCAGGGCGATGGGCCGGGGGTGGTGGTCGGCCAGGGCCCTGGGCAGCAGATCGCCGAACAGCACCATGATGCAGGCCAGCGCCAGGATGGTGAGGAAAATGGCCCAGCCGGCGCCGGCCGCCGGGCCGAGGGCGAAGGGCGGGCCGGCCAGCCAGTCCGCGATATGGGGGATAAAGGTCAGGGCCACGCTGGCGGCGGCAAAGAAGCCGGCCACGGTGGCGCCGAGGCGGGCCGTGGCCAGCAGGCGGGTGCTGTTCTCGCCCAGGCGCTGGATCACCCGCGCCGTGAGGCTGGGATCCTGCTCCAGCTTCGCGCGCTGCTCCGGCCGGCCGACCATCGAGGCGATGGCCACCTCGGCCCCGGAAAGGAGGGCGTTCAGCAGGAGCATGCCTGCCAAGAAAAGCCATTCGCTCCAACTGGATCCATCAGGGCCCACCGAAACACTCCACTGCAGACACTTGGACCGGCGCTCGGCAGTTCCATTCTACCATGGTTTGGGGCTATGGACAAGTGCCGTTTGCGCCTCCTCCCATGCTGTAGTACAATGGCCGCGCACGAGGTGCCCCCGACGGCGCGAAAAGGAGGATCGGTGCGCAGCTCCCGCTTCCTGCTCCTGGTGGTCTTTCTCTGCGGCATGACGACGATGGCCCTGGAGATGAGCGCTTCCCGGCTGATCGGCGAGTTCTTTGGCAGCCCGCTGACCATCTGGGCCATCCTGATCGGCATGGTGATGATCTATCTCACCGTCGGCTACGCCCTGGGCGGCCGGCTGGCCGACCGCCGGCCGGACGAGCGCTACCTCTACAGCCTGGTCGGGGTGGCCGCCTTTGCCATGGGCATCATCCCCGCCGTGGCCCGGCCGCTGCTCGACTGGGCGCAGCGCGGCCTGAGCACGGCCGCCGCCGGTTTCTACATCGGCGCCCTGGTGGGGGTGCTGCTGCTTTTCTCCGTGCCCATGGTCCTCCTGGGCTGCGTCTCCCCCTTTGCCATCCGCCTGATGATGCGCGAGGTGGGCCAGGCCGGCCGCACCGCCGGCTCCCTCTACGCCCTCTCCACCGTCGGCTCCATCGTCGGCACCCTCCTGCCGCCCTTCGTCACCCTGCCCTACCTGGGCGTCTCGCTCACCTTCTACCTCTTCGGCCTGCTCCTGCTCCTGGTCGCCGCCATCGGCGCCCGGCGCTGGCACCTTTTCCTGCTCATCGCCATCGTCGCCGCGCTGCTGGCCCTCTTTCTCACCGGCGTCTGGACCGGCCACCGCACCCCGCCGGAGGGCACTACCCTGGTCCACGAGCGCGAGTCGACCTACAACTATATCCAGGTCTATCGGCAGGGCGACACGATCAACCTGGCGCTGAACGAGGGGCTGGCCGTCCACTCCATCTACTCCCTGCGCTACGCCCAGACGGGCGACCCCACCGAACTGCTGACCTACGGCCCGTGGGACATGTTCCTGGTCGCCCCCTACTTTGCGCCGGGACGGTCTGCCGCGGACCTCTCCTCCTTCTGCCTGATCGGCTCGGCGGCCGGCACGGTGCCCAAGCAGTACGGCGCCATCTACGGCCGGCAGGTGCACGTCGACGGCGTGGAGCTGGACCCGCAGATCGCCCAGGTCGGGCGGGAGTACTTTGCCATGGGCGAGGACGAGGAAAGCGGCGTCCTCACCGTGCACATCCAGGACGGCCGCTACTTTCTCACCAACGTGGACCGGCGCTACGACGTCGTCGGCGTGGACGCCTACCGCCAGCCCTACATCCCCTACCACCTGACGACGCGCGAGTTCTTTGCCGAGGTCCGCGCCCACCTGGCCGAGAACGGCGTCGCCGTGATCAATGTCGGGCACATCTATGGCGACTACCGCCTGGTGGACGCCATCGCCGCCACCATGCAGAGCGTCTTTCCCAGCGTCTATGTGCTCGATATCCCCGGCGTGCGCGTGGTCAACACCATCGTCGTGGCCACCATGCGGTCGAGCACCATGGACGACTTTGCGCGCAACACGGCGGCCCTGGCGCACCCCACCCTGCGCACCGTGGTCGACTATGTCGTGCGGCGCTGCGATCCCCGCCCGTGGGTGGGAGAGGGGATGGTCTTTACCGACGACCGCGCCCCCATCGAGCAGGTCGTGGACCAGATGATCCTCAACTATGTGCGGGGGCGCCCGTAGCCCGGCGGCCGTCGTCCTGGGCCCCTGGCGCGGGTCACTTCCCATGGCCAACCCGATCCCGATCTTTGTCACCGTGATATTGCCGCTGGCGCTGGTGTGGGGCGTCGGCTACCTGGGCCGGCGGCTGCTGAAGCTGGACGTGGCGCCCTTTTCGCGGGCCGGCCTCTACCTGCTCACCCCGGCGGTCATCTTTGTCAACCTGATGGAGAGCAAGCTGACCCTGGCAGAGGGCGGGGGCATTGTCCTGGTCGTGGCCCTTATGGCGGCGGCGCTGTGGCTGATCTCCTGGTTGCAGGCGCGGCTGCTGCGCCTCTCGCCGGAGGACGGCAGCGCTCTGCAGTTGACCTCGATCTTTATCAACGCCGTGAACTATGGGTTCCCGGCGGTGCTGCTGGCGCTGGGGCCGGCGGGGCTGGAGCGGGCGGCGGTCTTTGCCGTGGCGCACGCCCTGCTGTCGAACACCGCCGGCGCCTATATCGCCGCGCGGGGGCGTGCCGGGGGCGCCAAGGAGACGCTGCTCCAGGTGCTGCGCATCCCGATGCTCTATGCCGTGGTCCTGGCCCTGCTGCTGCGGTTGGCCGGCGTTTCGCTGAATGCCCCGTTCGTCATCGGCGGCATGGAGATTGCCCTCCTGCCCGGCATCTACCAGGCGGTCAAGCTGCTGGCCCAGGCGGCGGTGCCGGTCTTTATGCTGGTGCTGGGGATGCAGCTCGCGGGGAACGGCCGGCAGGACGGGCCCATGCCGCGGCGCTGGCTTCTGCCGATGGCGCTGGCCGGCCTGAACCGCCTGGTGCTGTCGCCGCTGCTGGCCTGGGGGCTGGTGCGGCTGGCGGGGCTGACCGGGGTGGCGGCGCGCGCCACGATCATGGAGGCGGCCATGCCCAGCGCCGTGCTGATGGTCATCCTGGCCATCGAGTTCGACGCCCGGCCGCGCTTCGTCTCGACGGTGGTCGTGGGCACGACGCTGGCCAGCATGGTCACGCTGACACTGCTGTTGAGCGTGTGGTAGCCGGGGAAAGAGGCGCCCGCCGGGGCGATGGCGGACGGTTGCGTGCCGTGACGGGTTGTAGTACAATAGGAGCGGCAGGCGCCGTGCGCCCTGGTTATGGGCATTGGAGCCTGTCCCATTCCGAGGCCAGTTCGGATCGAACCGTTCGAGCAAAGGCGCCCACGATGGCTGAGGACCTCTTGCTGCAGGCCGAGACGCTGGTCCAGGACTTTGTCCGGCAGTTGGACGCCCTGCTGCAGCAGTCTCGTCGGCAGCAGCAGACCCTCGAAGCGCAGGCTCGCCAGGTCCACCGTTACCTGGAGGAATTGGACGTGCGCCTGCGCCTGGGACAGGGGGGCGGCGTTCCACTGGAGCTGGACCTGGATCGGCTGCGGGCCGAGCGCGACGCCGCCGCCCAACAGGAGCAGGCCATCCTGGCCGGCCTGGAGGAGGCCGAGAGGCGCAGCCGGCGGCTGGACCTGCTGCGGCGTCAGGTGGAGATGAGCGGCTCCTCCCTGCGCGGCGAGTCCGCCCTGCACCCCTACGACCCCTGGGAGTTGGCCCTGCGCTCGCAGGTCGTCTATGGGCGCGAGCAGGAGCGAGCGGTGCTGGCCCGCGAGGTCCACGATGGGCCGGCCCAGGTGCTGGCCAACAGTGTCCTGGGGGTGGAGCGCTGCCGCCAGGCGAGTGCCCTGGAAGAGGTCCATGCCCTGGCCGAGGGCCTGCTACGCGATGTTCGCCTGGGGCTACAGGAGGTGCGCCGCTTCATCTACGACCTGCGCCCCTCGCCGCTGGCCGACGAGCCCCTGGCCCGCCAGGTGGAGCGCTACGCCCGCGACCTGGAATCGGCCTACCAGCTTGGCCTGGAGCTGCACTGGGCCGATCCACCGCGGGCCCTCTCTCCCGAGGAGAATATCGTCGTCTACCGGGTCGTGCAGGAGGCGCTGCAGAACGCGCGCAAGCACGCGCGGGCCGAGCGTATCCAGGTCGAATCGCATGTCGAGCCTACCGGGTGGGTGGTGCGCGTCTGCGACAACGGCGTTGGTTTCAACCCGACGGAGGCCATGCTGCAGGAGGACCATTGGGGTCTGCGGGGGATGCGGGAGCGGGCGCTGCTGATCGGGGCCGAGTTGGCTATCGAGAGCCGGCCGCAAGAGGGCACGGTGGTGACCCTGAAGCTGCCCCTCCGCCCCCCCGAATGGACCGTGGGGAGGTCTTAGATGGAAAAGGGGGCCGAGGCTCTGACGATCCTGATCGTGGACGATCACCCGCTCTTTCGACAGGGGGTGCGGGCTACCCTGGAGCGGGAGCCCGACTTTCGCGTGCTGGGCGAGGCGGCCGACGGCCAGCAGGCGATCCAGCTAACCGAGGAGCTCGTCCCCGGTGTCGTCCTGATCGATATCAGCCTGCCCGGGCTGAACGGCCTGGAGGTGGCCCGGGTGATCAAGCGCCGCCAGCCCCAGGTCAACCTGATCGTGCTCACGGTCTATGAGGACGACGAGCAGTTGCTCAACGCCATCAAGGCCGGGGCCTCGGCCTACTCCTCCAAGGACATCGAGCCGCGGGCCCTGGTGCAGATGATCCGCGATGTCGGCCGGGGCAAGTACCTGATCGACGAGCACGTTTTCGCCAATCCGCACATCGCCACGCGGGTGCTGCGCCAGTTCCGGGAGCTGGCCGCGGCCGAGGACGAGCTGGGCGCGCTCTTCTCGCCCCTCACCGGGCGGGAGATCGAGATCCTCGATTGTATCGCCCAGGGGCTGACCAACAAGGAGATTGCCGACCGCCTCTGCATCAGCAGCCAGACGGTCAAGAACCATGTCACGGCGATCCTGCGCAAACTCCAGGTCAACGACCGCACGTCGGCTGTGATCTATGCCCTGCGGCGGGGCTGGATCCGCCTGGGGGCGCGGGGTCCAGATGAACCGGCCCCGGACAATTGGTCCGGGGGAGAGAGGATGCCAGAATAAGGAGGCTGCAATGTTCGTTATCGCCGAAAACATCCAGATCCGTGCCGCCCGGGTGCAGGAGGCCATCAATGAGCGCAATGGGGCCTTTCTCCAGGACATGGCCAGGAAGATGGTCGCCAAGGGAGCCCACATGATCGATCTGAACATCGGTCCGCGCAAGAAGGACGGGCCGGAGGTCATGGCCTGGCTGGCAGAGACGATCCTCGGCGTGGTGGACGTGCCCCTGTCGTTCGATACGACCAACCTGGATGCCATCGCCGCCGGCCTGAAGGTCGCCCAGGGGCGGTTCAACATGCTGAACCCCGGCTCTATCGTGGGCAACCCCGAGCGCACGGAGCGCGTTTTCTCCCTGGCCGTGGAGTATGGGGCGCGCGTCATTGCCCTGACGCTGGAGCAGACGGGGATGCCGGCCAATGCCGATGCCCGCGTCGGCATCGCCATGGAACACATCATCCCCGCGGCGATGCAGTACGGCCTGCCGATGGAGCGCCTGTACATCGACCCCGTGGTGCTCACCGTCAAGGGCATGCAGGAGCACCCCAAGGAGATCGTTGAGGCCGTCCGGGCCATCAAGATGGCCTTCGACCCGGCGCCGATGACCACCTGCGGCCTCTCCAACGTCTCCAACGGCGTCCCCTTTGAGAACCGCAGCCTAATCAACCGCACCTTCCTGTTGATGCTCCTGGCGGCGGGGATGGATTCGGCCATCGCCGACCCCTTTGACGACGAGCTGATGGAGTGGGTGCGCATCGTGGAGCAGCGCGACGACAGCGCCCCCCTGGGCCCGGTCCTGCTGCGCCTGTACGATGCCGTGCAGTCCGGCGGCGAGTTCGGGGCCGGCGATGTCGACATGGCCGATCCCGACCAGGCGGCCCTCTACAAGACGGTGCGCATCCTGCGCAACGAGGTGATCTTCGCCGACGACTACTTGAGGTTCTAGTTTGGACCCGGCGGCAGGACAAGCGACCAACCCGATTTCGCAGCAGTCTCTGTTCGAACGGTTGCCCCCTTCGCACCAGGAGGGGCTGGCGCGTGTCCTGCAGCATATTTGCGAACAGGCCCACTTGCCGGCCGGCATCCTTCTCTGGGAAGATGTCGGCCGGCTCTGCCCTGTCGCCCGCGTCGGCCTGGAGGCCGAACTGCCTGCCGAGCTGCCCGCGCCCGTCTCCCCGGAACGGGCCCTGGAGTCCCTCCCCGCGGACGTGCAGCAAGAGGTGCCCTGTTGGACAGCCTGCTCCTTGCAGTGGCAGGAACAGCGGGTGGGCTGGCTCTTCCTGGGGGGCAGCGGGCCGGTCTCCCCCTGGGTGCACGGCCTCCTGACGCACACCCCCCAGTTGGACCTGGTGACCCTGCTCCTGGCCGGCTGGGGTGAGGCGACCCGCCAGGAGCAGCGCATATTGGCCATACGGCAGGCCGAGGAAGCCCTGCTGCAGCGCACGCGCCAGGCAGAGAAGCGGGCGGCGCTGCTGCGGGCCATCGGGGCGGTCAGCCGGCAGATGCTGGCCCTGCTCAACCCCCGGTCCCTGCTCCAGAGCGCCGTGGACGCGCTGGTGGAGAACCTGGGATACGACTTTGCCCATATCCTCCTGGTGGAAGAGGGGTATCTCGTCGTGCGGGCCGGCGCCGGCAAGTCGGGACACGCCGGGTTCCAGCACCGCCTGCTGTGGGGCCAGGGTATCACCGGGCGGGTCGTGGCCACGGGACAGCCCTACCTGAGCAACGACGTCGCCCACGACCCCCACTATGTCCCGGTCCAGGATCTCACCGGCGTTCGTTGCGAACTGGCCCTGCCCATCCGCAACTCCACCGAGGTGTGCGGCGTTCTCGATGTGCAGAGCATGGCCGAGGACGCCTTCGACGAGGCCGACATGCTGGCCCTCTCCTCGCTTGCCGGCCAGTTGGGCATGGCCCTGGAGAACGCCCAACTGCTGGACAGCCTGCACGAGCGCATGGCCGAGCTGAACCAGACCCGCGCCCGCCTCTCGCAGGCCGAGAGGCTTTCCGCCCTGGGGGAACTGATTGCCAATGCGGCCCATGAACTGAACAACCCGCTGACGTCGGTGATCGGCTACGCTCAGCTCCTGCAGGCGACGGTGCAGGACCCCGATGTCCTGCGCGACCTGGGCACGATCGTCCAGGCCGCCCGGCGCGCCGCCCATATCGTCGAGGATCTGCTGATCTTTGCCCGGCAGCGCGTGCCCGATTTCCAGCCGACCGATGTGGCCGCCCTGATCCGCCAGGTGGTCAGCTTCCATGCCGGCGCCCTGGCCGAGGACCATATCGGCATCAAGCTGCTGCTGGCGCCCGACCTGCCGCCCGTGCGCGCCGACCCCGGGCAGTTGGAGCTGGTCCTGATGAACCTGATCATGAACGCCCAGCAGGCCATGGTGGAGTCGTCTGGACAGGGCAACATCGAGGTGCGGGCATCGTTCGGGGAGCCTGGAAAGCGCCCCGGGGAGTGGGTGCGCATCGAGGTGGTCGATGATGGGCCGGGCATCTCCCCGGAGAACCTGCTGCGCGTCTTTGACCCCTTTTTCACCACCCGCGAGGACCTTGGCGGGACGGGGATGGGGCTATCGATCTGTTACGGCATCGTCGTCCGCCATGGCGGCCTGATCTGGGCCGAGAGCGAGCCGGGGCAGGGGGCGCACTTTTTCGTCGAGCTGCCCGCGTGGCGGGAAGGCGAATCGCCGGAATTGTGAGGCGCGATGGAGAACTCGTTGGCCGAAACGCTGCGATCCCGGCTGCGGGAGGGCCGCCTGCCCTGTGCGGAGGCCTTGGCCCTGGCCCATGAGCGGCGCCTGGCGCCGGCCGAGTTGGTGGCCCTGGCCGAGGCCCAGGGGGTGCGCATCGGCTGGTGTCAGCTAGGGCTGTTCACGGGGGCACAGAGGGGCAAGGGCTGGCCGGACGAGCCTATGGATATCCCGGAACAAGTGCGGGCCGCGCTGCAGGCAGAGGCGCCGGAGGGGCGGCTGCCCTGCGCGCGGGCCTGGGCCCTTGCCCGGCGCCTGGGGTGGGAGCGGCCGGCCCTGGGGTATGCCGCCAACACCCTGGGCATCCGCATCGTCCAGTGCCAGTTGGGGTGTTTTCCCTGAGGCCAGGCCGCGCCCTCACGCGGCCCGCTCGACCACGGCGCGGGCGATCTCCTGGAGGGGCACCCGGTCCGGCTCGGTGGCGATTGTCGCCAGGTACTGCAAGCCCTCGCGGCAATAGCGCGCGGCGTCCTGGCGGGCCCGTTGGGGTCCCGAGGAGGCCCGGACCCGTTGCAGGACCAGCGCCGTCTCCTCGGGGCCCAGGGTGTCGCCAAAGTGGTCCACGGTCTGACGCAGGAAGCCATCGGCGTCGTCGTAGGCGACGGCGTAGATGAGCGGCAGGGTGATCAGCCCGCGGCGCAGGTCGCCGCCGGCCGGCTTGCCCAATGTCCCCTCGTCGCCCACATAGTCCAGGACGTCGTCGACGATCTGGAAAGCCATGCCCAGGGCGTAGCCGAAGCGCCCCAGGGCGTCGACCGTGGCCGCGTCGGCCCGGCCGCATACCGCGCCGACCTGGCCGGCGGCGGCGAACAGGGCCGCCGTCTTGTGCCCGATCTTGAAGCGGTAGGACTCCAGGGCCTCTTCCAGCGGCGCGATCTCGTCCACGCTGCTGATCTCGCCCTCGCACACGGCCGTGGCGGCGGCCGAGATGTGGTCCATCACCTCGATGCTGCCGGTTAGGGTGATGGCCCGCGCCGCCAGGGAAAAGAGGTAATCGCCGGCGAGCAGCGCGACATCGTGGTGCCATTTCTCGTGGATCGTCGGCCGGCCGCGCCGGTGCGGCGATTGGTCGATCATGTCGTCGTGCACCAGGCTGGCGGCGTGGATCAGCTCCACGGCCGCCGCGGCATAGATGGCGGCGTCGGGAGTGGGGTCGGCGCCGACCAGCCGCGCGGACAAGAAGGCCAGGGCCGCGCGCAGCCGCTTGCCCCCCGCCGTGAGGATGTAGCGCGCCGGCTGGGAGAGCACCAGGACCGGTGAGGTTACCAGCCCGCCAAGGTAGCTTTCCAGCCTGGCCATCTCGGCCGCCAGTCCCAGGCGGGCAAAGAGATCGACGGTCACTGTCCCCTCCGCGGTCATGGCATAACCGCCAGGGTGCGCGCGTGCTTCCAGACCTCTTCTAGCTGGTAGAAATCGCGCTGGTCCTGGTCCATGATGTGCAGGATCACGGCGCCCAGGTCCACCAGGACCCAACCGCTCCCTGGCGTCCCCTCCACGCGCCGGGGAGAGATGCCCTGGGCATGCAGCTTCTGCTCGACTTCCTCGGCGATGGCCTGCAGTTGGCGCTCGCTCTCCACGCTGCAGAGCAGAAAGTAGTCGGCGATGATCGACACGCCCCGCAGGTCCAGCAAGACAATGTGGCCGGCCTTTTTCCCCGCCACCAGGTCCATCAAGGCGTTTGCCAGTTCACGTGGTTCGATCGGTTTCCTCCTCTGGGCGGCCCGCCCTCTGTGCTGGAAGGATTATACACCAAGCCCGCACGGGGGGCAAATAGCGGCAGATGCCGCGCGCCGCGCGCGCGATACTTGCTTTCGCCGTGGAAGTGTGCTAGAATAATGGCGGTCGGTTCTCGGCCTCTAGGAGTCATCTCGTCAACCACAAAGGCACAAGGACACCAAGGTTCTTGGGATATGCCTTTGCCGCTTTTCTTTGTGCCTCCGCGCCTTTGTGGTAGTTGAGATGGGTTCTAGTCCATCTGTGCCGTACCATCGATGAGGAGCGACGGCGTGGACTGTAGCCTGGCTTCTTGGGCCATCCCGGCAGGTGACCTCGTACTTTCGGTGTATCTTTCCCTGTGGGCGGCTTTAGGTGGGGCCGGATTGGGCCGGCCCCACCCTGCTATTTCCTGACCTTGCAGGAGGTGGCCATGCAAGTGCTCGAATCCGGTAGCGGCGAGCTTTTCCAGCCCTACAGCATGGAGGAGTTCCGCGAGTGGAACCACACCCAGAAGCCGCGGGCGCTGGTGGACAAGCTCATGAGTGAGCAGGAGGCCATCGCCCGCTTCGTCCACGACGGCGACTATATCGGCAAGGAGCTCTACGGCACCTGCCGCGCGCCGATGTCGCTCTCCCGCGAGCTGGTGCGCCAGGGCAAGAAGCACCTCCGGGCGGTGGGGCAGGGCGTACTGGAGCTGGACCTGTGGCTGGAGGCCGGCCTGGTCGACGCTATGGACCTCACCTACCACGGCCTGGAGGTCTATGGCATCTCCTACGCCCTGCGCCGCGCCGCCGAGAGCGGCCGGGTGAAGCTGGTGGAGTGGAGCAACGGGGCCATCACCTGGCGGATGAAGGCCACCGCCATGGGCGTGCCCTTTATCCCGGTCAAGTCGATGCTCGGCTCCGACACCTTTCGCTACAGCGCCGCCAAGGTGGTGGAGTGCCCCTTCACCGGGGAAAAGGTCTGCCTGCTGCCGGCCCTGGTGATCGATGTGGCCCTGATCCACGCCCACCGCGCCGACCGCTACGGCAACGCCCAGGTGGAGGGCATCAGCGGCTTTGCCTTCGAGATGTCGCGGGCGGCCAAGCGCCTCATCGTCAGCGCGGAGGAGATCGTCGACAGCGACGTGATCCGCCGCACCCCCGACCGCACCACCATCCCCTACTACCTGGTGGACGCCGTGGTGCATGCCCCCTTTGGCTCGCACCCCGGCGAGATGGTCTACATGTACGAGCGCGACGAGGAGCACATCCGCAACTATGTGAGCGCCTCGCAGACGCCCGAGGGGATGAAGGAGTACATGGACCGCTACGTCTACGGGGTCAAGAGCCACGAGGAGTACCTGGAGCTGATCGGCGCGGAGCGCCTGGACTATCTAAAGCGCACCGTGGTGGGGAGGTAGATGATGAGCGATTACAACCGCACCGAGCTGTTGATCTGCAGCGCCTGCCGGCTGATGGAGGACAACTCTACCGCCTTTATCGGCACGGGCATCCCCATGCTGGCGGCTTCCCTGGCCCAGAAGCTCTATGCCCCCAACCTGGTGGCGGTCTTTGAGTTCGGCGGCACCGGGGCGCAGCTCGCGCGCCTGCCGCGGGCGGTGGGCGAGTCGCGCACCTTTTACCGGGCCGTCTCCGCCTCCGGCATCTGCGACACCATCGAGACGGCGCAGCGCGGCTTCATCGACTATGGCTTCCTCGGCGGGGCGCAGATCGACCCCTACGGCAACCTCAACTCGACCTACATCGGCGGCGACCACGACCACCCCAAGGTCCGCCTGCCGGGCAGCGGCGGCGGCAACGACGTGGGCAGCCACTGCTGGAAGACGATCATCCTGATGCAGCACGAGAAGCGGCGTTTCCTGCCGCGGGTCGAGTTCGTCACCACGCCGGGATACCTGACCGGGCCGGGGGCGCGCGAGGCGGCCGGCCTGCCGCGGAACACCGGCCCCTACCGCGTGGTCACCAGCCTGGCCATCATGGGCTTTCACCCCGAATCGTTGCGCATGCTGCTCCTGAAGGTCCAACCCGGGGTGACGGTGGAGCAGGTGGTGGAGAACACCGGCTTCGAGCTGCTGATGGCCGAACACATCGAGGAGAACGAACCGCCGACCGCGGAGGAGCTGCGGGTGCTGCGGGAAGAGGTGGACCCGGAAAGGATCTATATTTGACGGGGAAGCGAGGAGGCGACGGGGGGACAAGGAGCAGGAACAGGAGACCTGGCGCGAGCGGCCAGGGGGGCGCCGCAGGCGCTCGTACACCTGGCGGCGGTGGCCGATACCGTAGAGGGTCAATACCTGGGCATCGTGATCGATCCATAGGAGAAGGCGGCAATCGCCGATGCGGTACTTGCGCAGTCCTTGGAGATCGTCGGGTTGCATAGCGCGAACACGGTGTGCTTTCCGAAAGGAGGTGATCGCCGGCCCACTGGTGGAGCAAGAGTCGCGGACCCGCAGGTTCGCTCACTCGCCTTATCGCCTTATCGCTATCTCGCACAAGGAGGCATAACGTGGTCGAACGAGTCGCCATCGTCGGGGCGGGATGGTACGGGTTCAAGTCCATCACACCCGAGCTCTCCTACAAGGAGATCATGTACGAGGCGGCAGTACGGGCCTACAACGATGCCGGGATCGATCCCCGGACCGACGTGGACAGCTTCATCACCGTGGCGGAGGATTTCAACGAGGGCACCAGCATCTTTGACGAGTACACCCCCGACCAGATGGGAGCCGTCCTCCGGCCCAACGAGACGATCCCCGCCGATGGGCTGCACGGCCTGGCCACCGCCTATATGCAGATCAAGACCGGATTGTTCGACGTGGTCGTCGTCGAGTCCCACAGCAAGGCCAGCAACCTCCTGCACCCGGCGCACATTGTGGCCTACGCCATGGACCCCATCTACAACCGGCCGCTGAAGCTGCACCCGACCTTCGTGGCCGGCCTGGAGATGCAGCGCTACCTCTTTGAGACCGGCACCACCATCGAGCAGTGCGCGCACGTGGTGGCCAAGAACCGCGGCAACGCCCTCTTCAACCCCCTGGCCGCCCACCCCGCCGACCTCTCCCTGGAGGACATCCTGGAGTCGGAGCCGGTCGCCGAACCGTTGACCCGGCTGATGATCGCCCCGCCGGCCGACGGCTGCATCGTCTTTGTCCTGGCCGCGGAGCATGTGGCCCGCTCCCTCACCGACACCCCCGTTTGGATCAAGGGCATCGGCTGGTGCAACGGTTCCTACAGCCTGGAGAACCGCGACTGGGTGGATCTGGGCTATGTCCGCGCGGCGGCCGAGATGGCCTACCGCACGGCCGGCATCCGCAACCCCCAGGGGGCGCTCGACTTTGTCGAGATCGACGACACCTACGCCTACAAGGAGCTGCAGCACCTGGAGGCGTTGGGGCTCTGCCGGCCCGGCGAGGCCGGCCCGCTCACCGAGGAAGGCGCGACCTCCCTGGAGGGCGAGCTCCCGGTGAACCCCTCGGGCGGCTCCCTGGGCTGCGGCCACCTGCTCGACGCCTCCGGCCTGGCCCGCGCCCTGGAGTGCGTCCTGCAGCTCCGCGGCGAGGCCGGCGCGCGGCAACTGGAGGATGTCGAGCTCGGCGCGGCCTTGGGCTGGCGCGGCGTCCCCACCACGGCCGCGGCGATGGTCATCCTGAGCAACGAGGACTAAGGAGGAAACCATGAGAACGCGTCGCGTTGCCGTTGTCGGAGCCGGGATGACCAAGTTCGTGCGCCGGGCGTTGGAGACCGCCGACGAGCTGTCCTGGCAGGCAACCCGGATGGCCTTGGATTCGTGCGGCATGACGCTCGACGACATCGACTGTGTGGCCTCGGGCAGCGCGCCCGATGCTTTCGATGCGGTGCACATGAAGAACGAGTACCTCTCGCCCGGCTCGGGGGCCTGGCACAAGCCCCATATCCGCTGCTATGTCGGCGGCGGGACCGGGGTCATGACGCCCATCCACGGCTGGTACCACGTCGCCAGCGGGCTCTTTGACACCTGCCTGGTGGTCTGCGAGGAGAAGATGTCCTCCTGCCAGCCCCACCCACAGGGGGCCTTCCTGACGATCTTTGATCACACCCTCGAACGCCCGCTGGGTCCCAACCTCCTGTGGATCTTTGCCATGGAGATGAACGCCTACATGCACCGCTACGGCCTCACCAAGCGCGACCTGGCGCAGGTGATCGTCAAGAACCGGGGCAACGCCAAGCACCACCCCTGTGCGCTGCTGGGCGAGGACATCACCATCGAGGAAGTCCTGGCCTCGGAGCCCATGGCCTGGCCCGTGCAGCGGCTGGATGTCAGCCCCATCTCCGACGGGGCCGTGGCGATCGTGCTGGCGGCCGAGCATGTGGCCCACCGCATCACCGACAAGCCGGTGTGGATCGAGGGGGTCGGCTGGAGCCTGGAGACGGCCTACTGGACGAACCGCGACCTCTCCTACCCCTTGCAGGTGGAGCAGGCCGCACGGATGGCCTACGAGATGGCCGGGATCACCGAGCCGCGCAAGCAGATCCACATCGCCGAGCCGTACGACCCCTTCGACTACAAGGAGCTGCACCACCTGGAGGGGCTGATGCTGGCCGACAAGGGCAAGGCCCCGGAGATGACCGCGCTGGGCATCACCGCCCGCGATGGCGATCTCCCGGTCTGTCCCTCGGGCGGGCTGCTGGGCGTGGGCAACCCCATCGCCGCGGCCGGCCTGATGAAGGTGGCCGAGCTCTTCTGGCAGCTCCGCGGCGAGGCCGGGGGCCGGCAGGTGCCGGGCAACCCCAAACGCGGCGTGGCCCAGGCCTGGGGCGACCTGATGCAGGTCGGCACCGTCATCGTCATGGGCATCGCCTAAGGAGGACGAAATGACCGAACACATCAAGGAATACCCGGGCACCTATGTCAAGGAACGGGCCTTCACCGACGGCAGCGTCCTCCAGACCTGGTGGTACCCCAAGACCGACTACGCCTGGGACGAAGGTGTGGCCATCGGCCGCTTCCTGGCCGGCCTGAAGGAAGGCAAGATCCTAGGCATCACCTGCCCCGTGTGCCACCGGGTGCTGGTGCCGCCGCGCATGGTCTGCGAGCACTGTTTCGCCCCCACCAGCAACTGGGTGGAGCTGCCGGGAACCGGCTACGTCAAGACCTTTTCCATCGTCATCGTCCGCTGGGACATGGAGCGCCTGGAGACGCCGCTGATCCCGGCAGTGATCGCCCTCGATGGGACAGAGGCTCCCAACGCCACCGGCGGCTTCATGCACCTCCTGGGCGAGATCGAGCCGAAGCCGGAGGTCGTGCATATCGGGCTGCGCGTGGAGCCGGTCTGGGCGCCGGTCCGCAAGCGCACGGGCGCGATCACCGACATCCTCTACTTCCGCCCGATCAAGGAGGGGAAACGATGAGCCTCACCGAACGCCTGCAGTTTGCCCACGAAGCCCGCGCCTGGCAGGGGGAGATCCCCCTGCAGAGCCGCTACACCATGGGGTTGGCCGGCGAACGCTTCTTCCACGCGCTCAAGGACGAGGCCAAGCTGATGGCCACCTACTGCCCCACCTGTGACTATACCTACATGCCGCCGCGCCTCTACTGCGAACGCTGCTTCGACGAGCTGACGGAGTGGGTAGAGGTGCCCAACCGCGGGCGGGTCTATGCCTTCACGGTACTGCACCGGGACCTGGAGGAGCGCCCCCTGGACGTGCCGCAGATCGTGGCGCTGATCGAGATGGAGGGCTGCGACGGTGTCTTGGCCCACCTCCTCGGCGGCGTCGACCCCGATGACGTCGGCGTCGGCATGGAGGTCCAGGCGGTGTTCAAGAGCAAGGCCAAACGGACGGGCGAGATCACCGACATCGCCTACTTCCGGCCTATCTAGAGAAAAGGAAGGACCAAGGGCGAAGGACCAGGGCCTCGTCAGAGGTCCTTGGTCCTTCGCCTCTCCACCGGGCATCTGCCGGTAGCATGCTGCCCATATAAGTAGCTTTCTCCCGCGCCGGGCGGCTCGATGTCCCGTACGAGCGGCTCGCACGGAAATATGGTCGGCTCGGAGGGATCGTGCGAGCGGCTCGGACGGTCCCTCCGGGCCGCCCAACACGGCAAGGAGAGGCCGGCCGGGGTTCAGGGGTTCAGCAGAAAGGGCCCCGCCGGAGCGAACCCGTCCGGGGGTTCGATCAGCGGCCCGCTCTCTGTCCCCTGTCTCCCTGTTCCTCCCTCCTCACCAGCACCAGCGTCAGGTCGTCGAACGGCGGCTGGCCGGCCGTGAACTCGGCGATGGTGTCCAGCAGCGTCTGGCGCAGGTCGCCCAGGGGCTGGTCGTGGTGGGCGCATAGCGTCTCCTGCAGCCGCGCCTCGCCAAACTGCTCCTCGTGCTCGTCGATGGCCTCGGTGACCCCGTCGGTGTAGAGCATCAGGGTGTCCCCGGGCTCCAACCGGATGCGCTGCTCCTCCAGGGCGGCGTCGCGCATGATGCCCAGGACGATGCCGCGGGCCTCCAGCCGCACGAGATCGCCCGCGCCGCGGCAGAGCAGCGGCGGGTTGTGGCCGGCGCTGGCGTAGCGCATCTCGCCCGTCTTCAGGTCGATTACGCCGTAAAAGACGGTGACGAACATCTCGGCGCGGTTGTCCTGCTGCAGCAGGCGGTTGGCGCGTTTCAGCGCCTCGGCCGGCGAGTGGTGGTTGAGGGCGCTGGCCCGCACTAGGCTGCGGGAGAGCACCATAAAGAGCGCCGCCGGCACCCCCTTGTCGGAGACGTCGGCGATGACCACGCCCAGGTGGTTGTCCGGAAGCGGGATAAAGTCGTAAAAGTCGCCCCCCACCCGGCGCGCCGATTGCCAGGCCATATCGATGGACCAGCCGGCCGCCTGGGGCGGCGCCGGGGGCAGCAGGCTGCGCTGGATCTCGCGGGCCACGGCCAGTTCCTGGTCCAGGCGCTGCCGTTCGGCCTCTGCCCGCCGCAGCCGGGCCTCCTCGATGGCGATGCCGGCCTGGTTGGTGATCCCGCCCAGGATGGTCTGCTGGCGGGGGCTCAGGGCGGCCGCCTGGCGCTCCATCCCCAGCAGCAGCATGCCGGAGACCTCGCCGGCCGCCAGCAGCGGCAGGAGCCACAGGGCCCCGCTGCCCATCCTGTCCCGCAGCGGCGCCGGGAGCGCCCGCAGCTCCTCTTCCGCCAGCGCCACGGGCTGGGCCTCTGCCACCGCCCGGTCGAAGGCCGGCAGCGCGCCCCGCGGCCAGCGCAGATCGGCCAGGTCCTCCCGCGGCACCCCGTAGCCCTGGACGGCGCGAAAGGCGTCGCCCTCGCGGTCGCGCAGCAGGATGAGGCAGTGCTCCACGCCGACGAGCAGCGGCACCAGGCGCACCACTACCTCGGTGAGCTCGTCCAGGTCGCGGGACTGGGAGATGTTCTCGGCCACCTGCAGCAGCGCATTCAACACCCACGCTTCCTCCTGCTGGGCGGCGTACAGCCGGGCCGTCTCCAGGGCCACGGCGATCTGGTCGGCCAACATCAGCAGGATGAAGGTGTCTTCGTCGTCAAAGGCCTCTTTCTCGCCGCTCTGCACGTCGAGGACGCCGACGACCTCCTCTCCCACCTTGAGCGGGACGGCGATCTCGGAGCGCACGTCCGGCTGGTCGGGCAGCCAGCGCCGGTCCTGGGTGACATCGCCGGCGTTGGCCGGCTCTCCATGGATGGCGACCCACCCGATCAGCCCCTCGCCCACCGGGAGCCGCCCCCCACGGTCCTGCCAGAAAGAGCTGTCGGGATTGGTGCTGGCGCGGAAGACGACCTCCTGGCCGTCCGGATCGAGGGTGAAGATATGCACGTGGGCGAAGCCGAAGCGCTCCCGCACCAGGTGGACCACCTTGTTCAGCAGCGGGTCGATCTCCAGGATCGAGAGGATGCTGCGCATCACCTGGGAGATCGTCTGGAGCTGCACGGCGCGGCGGCGCTGCGACCGGTAGAGGCGCGAGGCCTCGATGGCCATGGCGGCCTGCTCGGCGATGGCCATGGGCAGGGAGGGATCGGCGGCGGCGAAGAAATCGACCTGCGGGTGGGTCAGGGTGATGACGCCCAGGGCGTTCTCCCCGTGCAGGATCGGCACGGCCAGTGCCGATCCCACCTCCTGCCTGGTGGGCAGCCAGCGCGGATCCTGGCGCACGTCGGCGATGATCGCGGGCCTCCGGTGCTCGATCACCCAACCGGCCAATCCTTTTTCCAGGACGCCCTCCAGCTCCACATGGCGCTCGCCGCGGCTGTCGAGCAACCGCGGCGCGTCGCGGCGCGTGCCCAGAAGCACGATCGTGCCGTCCTCGGCCTGTATGCTCTCCACGGTGCGCTGCAGCAGCTTCTGCAGCAGGTCGTCCAGATCCAGGCGGCGGGTGAGATCGCGGCCGACGTCGTAGAGCAGCTCCAGGCGGTCGCGTTCGGCGCGCACCTGGGCGTAGAGGGCGGCGTTCTCCTGGGCGATGCGTTCCAGCTCCACGGCGCGTTCGCGGGCGGCCTCGTAGAGGCGGGCCTTTTCGATGGCGATGGCGGCCTGGTTGGAGATAAAGGTGAGGATGCGCAGGTGCTGCTCGGTGAAGGCGCCCGGCCGCATGCTCTGGATGGAGAGCGAGCCGATGACCTCGCCGCGGGCGAGCAGCGGCACAAAGACCGCCGAGCGCGGCGGGTTGTCGCTCAGGTAGCGCGGCCGGGCGGGCAGGGAGTCCATCTCCCGCTGAAAGTCGCGCACCAGCAGCGGCTGCTTGCTCTGGCGCATCCAGCCGATGATGCCTTCCCCGGGTGCCAGCGAGACGGTCAGGGGGTCCTGGCGCACGCCCCCGGAGACGCGGATCTGCAGGGTGAAGCGGTCGCCCTCGAGCAGGCCCAGGTGGAAGATGGAGGTGTCTACGACCCGGCCGGCCTGCTCCAGGATCAGCTCGCCCAGCCCCTCGACGCTCATCTCGGCCTGGACGATGGCCCGGGCCACCTCGTTCAGCGTGGCCAGCTCGTGGGCCAGGCGGCGCTGTTCCCGCGCGGTGCGGAAGAGCCGCTGGATGACAAAGCTGGTGCCGATCAGCCCGCCGATGAGCAGCAGGAAGGTCAGCCAGTTCTGCTGATAGGCCGCGACGACCAGCAGCGACAGGGGCAGCGGCAGCAGTTCCAGCAGCAGCGAGGGGCCGATGATCGCCAGGAACCACTCGCGGACCGCGGCCCATCCTCCCAGGACCCACTCGGCGGCGCCCCAGCCGAGGTGGTCGATGGCAAACCATGCCAGGAAGAGGACGGCGGCCGGCCCCAGGTCGGCGGCCTGCAGCGGCATATCGATGGGCCAGCGGCCGCCGGCCAGCCGGTACAGGCCAAAGGAGGCCAGGGCCATCCCGATCTTGAGCCCGCCGTCGAAGAGGGTGTTGCCGGCCAGGGACAGCAGGGGCAGGGGTTGCCGCTCGCGGTAGGCGCGCAGGCCGGCGATGACCCACAGTTGGACCTGGTACAGGAGCGCCCCGCCGGCCGCCACCCAGGCCCCGCCGACCGGACCGAGGACCAGGAGGGCCGCCAGGTCCAGGATGCCCACCAGGCTGTGGGTCTCCCGCGGGACCACCTGGTTGCCCAGCCCCTTGATCAGCGCCGTCAGCAGGACAAAGAGCCCCCACAGGGCTAGCGGGCCCTGGGCCGGCAGGCGGGGGCTCAGGAGCAGCAGCGTGCCCCATCCGCCCAACGCGGACAACAAGGCCAGGACCAGGAAGATGTGCTGGCGGGGCTTATTCCTGAGCAGTGGGGCCACGCAGCACCTCCAGGGCCTGCAGGGCGGCCTCGCGGTTCGCGTACAACAGCAAGATCTCGGCGAACCCGGTGATCTGCATGATGCGGTTGACGCTGGGCTGGGGGCAGCAGAGCACCAGGTGGCCGCGGCGCTGGTGCAGCTCCTTGGCGGCGATCAGCAGGACGCGCAGCCCGCTGCTGCTGATGTAGGAGACCTGGGAGAGGTCGACGACCACGAAGCGCTGGGCGGCCTCGATCGGCGCGTGCAGCATCCGTTCGAACTGGGTCGAGTTGGTGGCGTCGATGCGCCCCTTGGGGGTCACCAGGGCGGTGCCGGCGACCAGGCCGGCGCCCGGTGTGCTATGGCGGACCATGGTGAGCACGTTTTCGTCCCCCTGCCGGGAGAACTCGACCCGGTCCATCATCCGGCGCATCAGGAAGATGCCCAGCCCGCCCTCTTGCCGCTTCTCCAGGGGGGTGTGCAGATCGGGCTCGGGGACCTCGCAGGGGTCAAAGGGGCGGCCGCGGTCGCGCATCTCGATCACCAGGTCGTCGGCCTCTTTCCGGCAGGCGATACTCAGCGTGGCTCCCTCTTGCTCCTGGTACCCGTGGACGATGATGTTGGTGGCCGCTTCGTCCACGGCCATCTGGACGGCGAAGATATCGCGCTCCCCCATGTTCGCCTGGCGGGCCGCGGCGGTGACGAACTCGCCGATGGCCTCTAACTGGTTCAACTGCGCAGGAAAGGTCCTTTCGGCCAGCCTGCCGTTTCTGCTTGGTTCCATCCAGCCCCCCTGTCGAAGAAGCCGTTGCTCAAACCAAGGTCCCAAAGCAGCGCCGATTGCCTTTCGCTATCCCCCTTGCGCCCTTGATCTCCACGGACCAGGGCTCGCCAATCCCCCGGGGGGCTCCAGGCTGCGCCTATGATAGCACAAGTTGTGCCATGCGGCAAGGCGGCGCAGTTGACAAGCGCCCCGTTTGTGAGTAAACTGTACACACGGCCAACATCCTGTGTGCAGAAGGGGTCGCAACCATGGAGAATGAGTACGATATCGCCCCCCGGAAAGGCAAGGTCAGCCGACCGCTGGCGCTGATGCGCTTGCTCCTGATCCTGGTCTTCCTGGGCCTGTTCGTCTACTTGCTGTGGCAGGGGCGCTACCTGGCCCTCCTGGCCTGGGTCCTGACCATCGTGGTGATGATCGACACCTCGATGAACGTGCTCTTTGGTATCTACAACGAGCCCCGCTCCTGGTGGAAGGGCTTTGCCTACTGGGTGGCGACCCTCTTCCTGGGCGCGTTGTCGACGCAGGTGGTGACCCGCAAGGGTGAGACGCTGACCACCAGGCCGGCCGGCCCGCTGGGCAGCGTCTTTGCCCGCCTGGGGGCGCCGGGCATCGTCATCATCGAGAACGGCGTCGCCGTGGCCTTTGAGCGCGGCGGCCGCCATACCCGCCTGCACGGCCCCGGCATCGTCTTCACCCAGCGCCACGAACGCATCGCCGAGCGGATCGACCTGCGCCGCCAGGTGCGCAGCAAGAAGGACGTGCGCCAGATCATGACCAGGGATGGCCTGGCCTTCGACCTGGACCGCCTGGATGCCATCTTCGACCTGGCGGCGGACTTTGATCCGCGGAGCGGCGAGTACCGCTACTCCGAGGGGCCGGCGCTCGACCTGATCTTTCGGGGCGGCAAGCTCTACGACAAGGGGCAGGAGATCGAGTGGGGCGGGCGTGTCCTGGAGGCGGTCGAGCATCACCTGCGCAACGTGGCGGCCAGCCACGACCTGCGTGAGTTGGTGCAGGGCCAAGACAAGGGGGACAACCCGCGGCAGCGCTTCCTGACGGAGGTGGAAAACCGGGCCGGGCCGGCCCTGCAGCAGATCGGCGTGCGGCTGGTGGGCATCGACATCGGGCAACTGGTCGTGCCGCCGGAGCTGCAGCAGGCGCTGCTCATGCCGGTGCGCCAAGAGGCGATGGACCGCATCTCGGTGGGGCTGCGCGAGGCCATCAAGACGATCAACGAGGCGTTGGGCCGCGACGTGGGCGAGGTCCGCCCGCACCTGCTGGTCAACCTGACGGAGACGTTGGGGCGCATCCTGGAGGATTCGCTGCGCCTGTCCGGGCCGGTGGGCCGGGCGCCGGAATCGCTCCCGGCCCCGTCCGCGGGGGAAAATCCTCCCCGGAGCGGCCAGAAGCCGTCGTAGCGGATCAATCCTCCAGCGCCGGCTCGCGCGGCTCGGCTTCCTCGGCCGGCGAGCCGATGATCCTGAGCGGCGTGGTCCCTTCGGCCGGCCCCTGCTCGGCGACGATGATCCAGTAGCGGTCGGCCCGCACATCGTCCAGCCACCGCTTCGGGCTTTGGAAACTGCCGATGGCCTGCAGCACGGCGCCGATCACCTCATCGAACCCCTGGCGGTAGCCCTCGATGTTGGGCAGGTCGGGGTCGTGGACCGGGGCGGAGATGGCCGAACGGTAGATGGCGGAGATCACATTTTCCAGGTCTTCGATCCACCAGTGTTGGGTGGATGCCGAGGTCTCCTGGGGGAGGGGGGGCGGCTGCCGGCCGGCCTGGTCGAGCAGTTGCAGCGGCAGGCCGCAGGCCAGCATGAGCGACTGGATGGCGACACGGTACCCCCAGCGGTAGGAGAGCGCCTCGGCGCTGCCGGCCTCCGGCGCCGCCCCGGGTTCGGCCATCTGGGAGAACTTGGCGGCGTACATGGCCAACAGGATGTTCCGCAGGTCGTCGCGGCTCCAAATGCGGGATGGCATATTCGGTCCCCCTGAAGTCTGGATCGTCCTGCCTGGAGTTTAGCATCGCCGGCGGCCGTTGTCAAGCAGAGAAAGGAGAGGCCGATGCCCAGGTCCGAGCTGCTGGAAAACTTTCCGTTGCAGATGATCTCCTACGCCGATGTGCAGCAGATCCTGGACGACGCGGACCTGCCGCTGACGTGGGAGGATGCGGAGGCGCAGGAGGAATGGGCCAGGCTGGCGGGGTGTGTCCGGCAGGCTATCCACGACGCCTATCTGCAGGGAGCCGCGGCCCAGGACAAGTGGCTGCCCCTGCTGGAGAGAGAATGGCTCCGCATCGCGGGGACCAGGGCGGAAGGGATCATCACCGCGCTGCGCGCGGCCTATGTGCAATTCCTGGACCGCATCTATGGCGCCACCTACCGCCACGTGCTGCGCCGGGTGCCCACGGCCCTGCTCTGCAGCACGGGACACTTCTATCTGAGCCGCCTGCTCTTCTATCGCCATGCCCGGGTGCGCGACGCGGACAAGCCGGCCCTCCAGGCGGTGCTGGAGCTCTTTTACGAGGGCAGCGAGCTGCGCCTGGAGCTCGAGTTCTCCTGGAAGCCCATGGGGGAACAGGCTGAAGGGGAAAGGCCCCGGCGGCGGCCGATGAACGAGTAGGACGCTCCTAGCGCTTCTTGTCCCGCTGCTTGCGTTCGTACCAGGCCAGGGGGATTCCCAGGTATTGCTCGAAGGAGAGGATCGGCTTCAGATCGGCCTGCGGGACCCTGCTGACGAAGAAGGACACCCCTTCCTGGGGCAGGGTATAGTTCCAGTAGAGCAGGGAGTGCATGCGGCCCTCCAGGGCCTTGTCCAGTACCTCTTGCACCGTCTTGACCAACTCCTCCTCTTTTTTATCGGGATCGAGATCGCTCTGCGAGAGCGCCTCGCGGCGGGCGGCCAGCTTGCCCAGGTTCTGGACGATGATCCGCGGGATTTCCGCCAGCAGGTCTTTGCGCAGATGGGCCCGCTCCTGGGCGGCAAAGATCTCGGTGAGCCGCGTGCGGTCCAGAAGCCGCCGGGCCAGGGAGGCCACCGGGTCGCTGTTGCCCTCGGCGATCTGCTCCCCCTGCAGCTCGATGCGGTCCCGGCGCCGGGAGAGGACGCCCTCCGCTTCCATAAAGATGCGCACGCGCACTTGGTCCCGCGAGGAGGGGGCCCCCTCCACCTCGCCCCGCGACCCATCGATCCAGGCCACCAGGTCGTTCCAGCCGGTGAAGGGGACTTTTTGCCCGAAAGCGACGGTGAGCAGGAAGAAAAAGGCCCCGCAGACGATGAAGCGCAGCGGCTGGACGAGGAAGCAGAACGTCGCGGCGGCGGCGATCAGCAGGAGCGGCCGGAGCATCTCGCGCAGCCCCATCACCCGGATCATGGCGCGGTACAGGAGCACGGCGACGAGACAGAACAGCCCCAGGACGAAAGCGGTCCCGATGTATAGGTTCCACGGCGCGGGCAGGAACAGCACCCGGCGCCAGAGCAGAGTCGCAAGGATGGTCAACAGGATGGCCAGCATGGGGAAGATGAGCGGGAGGGTCAGGGAAAAGTCCACGTAGTAGGTGTAGCGCTGCCCGCCGCGCCCCGGCAGGCCCAGTTTGAGGTTCAGAAAACAGGCATAGCGCAGCACCTCGCAGGCCATGACAACGAGGACGGTCAGCATCAACATATAGTTCGGTTTCAGTAGATACTCCATGCCGTCTCTCCTCACGCGTCAGGCCGACCTGATTATAGCCAATTTTGGCGCGGCCGTCAACCACCAAGCCCCAGGACACGCCGCCTTGTCGGCTGTCCTTCCCGGCCTTGGCCTTTGGCGAGCGCGGCAGGTTCGGTTAGAGCAGCATGGCGTTCATCAGCACCCACAGCACCGCGTGCGCCCCCGCGGAAAAGAGCAGCACGATCGCGGCATAGGCCCGGCCCTCGCCTTCGCGCACGGTGCGGGTGAAGGCGAACCCGGCGAGCAGGGTGTAGGGCAGCGCCGCCGGGGCGAAGAGGTCCCAGTCCATGGCCGCGCCCAGGTCGGGGTAGAGGGTGGAGGCAAAGAGGAGCAGGCCGGCCGCGCTGCAGGCCAGGGCGACGACCAGCGGGTCCCGCCAGGGCAGGCGGCGGCGGTGCCAGATCGCCACCAGCACCAGCAGCGGCAGGGCCACCGGCGCCACCAGGAGGTGCTCGTTGACCAGGTTGGCCAGGTGCGTCCAGGAGAAGAGGGTGTAGGTATCGGCGCTGCGCAGCGGCACCAGTATGTAGGGGTTGTTGCCGCGGACCCAGTTGCCCTGGAAGAGGTGGCCCATGTCGTAGCCGCCCAGCAGGAAGAGGCCCAGCAGCAGGGCCGCCGTGAGCAGCCCGGCCCCCAGCGACAGGGCGATGGCTCGCGCCGACCAGCGCCGCGCCCGCCAGCCGCGGATCAGCGTGTAGAGGACGGCCGGCCCCACAAGCAGGGCCTGCAGGTGACAGGCGCAGGCCAGCACCCAGAGGGCGGCGACCCCGGCTGGGGAGGCCCGGCCCTGCAGGCAGCGCGCCATCTGCCAGAAGAGGGCCAGCAGGGCCACGGTGACCAGGGCATAGTTCTCCAGGTAGCCGAAGCCGAACTCCACGGTGGACAGGGTCATCAGCAGGCCCCAGATAAAGCCCTTTTCCAGCCGATCCCGCCCCAGGGTGTCGGCGAGGGCCGCGGCCAGGGCGGTGTAGAGAGCTCCGCAGACCAGGCCCGTAACCAGGTAGACGTCGGCGACGCTCCAGCCCCACAGCCGCTCCGTCCACCGGTACAGGGTGGTGTGCAGGAAAAAGGGCAGCATCTCCGGCTCGTTGAAGCGGTAGCCGGCGCCGATGCGGCCGATCAGGCTGGGCCCATCGCCCCAGAGGATGCGCGCCCGCAGCAGGTACTGCAGCGGGACAAAGAGCAGCCCCAGCAGCAGATAGCGGCCAACTGGCCGCACATGCCGCGCCAGATGCCCGGCGGCCTTGCAGAGCCACTCGCCGAGCAGTTGCAGGTCGCGGTTCACTGCCGGCACCGCCGCCAGGGCGACCGCCAACAGCGGGATCAGCCGCTGCAGGGGGCGCGGCAGGACCCCGGTCTGCGGATAGAACGGCTCCAGCATCTGCAGCGCCCAGCTCTTTTCCCCGTGGAACAGCGGCGCCAGCAGCGGGAGGATAGCCACGCCCACGGCCAGGGCTAGACAGGCGATGGCGAAGCGGCCGGGCCGCTCGGAGGTCAAAAGGGTCGGCCGTTCCGGCAAGTCGGCGGCCGTCGGTTGGGGCCCTTCCCGCACCCGCAGGGCGCCGGCCACGGCCGCTCCCGCCGCCAGCACCGCCAGCCCCAGCCCGGCCCAGGGCAGCACCGCCTGGCGGGCCCGGGCATAGAGCGCGATCAGACTTCCCGCCACCAGGACGGCCCCCAGGATAGCCCAGGGCATGGGCCGGCGCAGGGCGCGGCCCAGGAGCCCGGCGGCGCAGCCCACGGCGACCCACAGCCCCACCAGCAGCCACGGCGGGGCCGGCGGCAGCAGCGGCGGCGAAAAGTGCAGCCGGTCGACGATGACTCCCAGTTGGCGCGGGTCGTCGGGCAGCGTGAACGGCGTGGTGCGCACCTCGACGACCGTCTCCCAGCGCCAGGCATCCGGGCCGTCGTAGACGACCTGGTACAGCGCCGGGCCGGCCGGCGGCTGGAAGGAGATGACCTCTTGGCCGTCCAGGGCCAGCGCCACCGGCGCCGGGTCCACCCCTGCCGGCCGTGTCCCATCCAGGCGCACCGTGAGCAGGCGCGGCGTGCCCAGGTGGGGCAGGCGGAAGCGCGTGACCGCCCGCGTCCAACGGTAGGTGTAGCTGCCGTGGTATTCCCAGTCGTTGCTGTTTTGGATGCGCCCCCACTCCTCGGCCCCCAGGTCCAGGGCATAGCCGGGCGAGAGCCGGCCGGCGGTCCACAGGCCGGCCAGCGCGAGGAGCAGGAGCACGATGAGCGTCAGGATAGCGTGCCAGGGGCGCATAGGTGACCTCGGTCTGACGGGATCTATGCAGAGATCGGCAAAATCGCGGCTCACCGGACAAGGAGTTCGCCCAGGTCCAGGAAATCGCCGCCGCCCTGCCCGTCGGCCAAACGCACGGGCAAACGGACCCCCGTCGCCGGGTCGTAGACGGCGACGATCAGCCGATAGCGCCCGGGCTGGGCGTTGCCGGCCACGCGCAGCGGGATATCGTCGCGCACGACCTGCCCCGCGCGCCAGGCGCGGGCCGTGTACCATTGTCCGAGCGGCCCGTCCCATTGTCCCCAGAGTTGGCCGTCTTTCAGGACCTGGGCGGTGACGAAATAGTCCACGGGGACCGGCTCCTCGGCCCGCCACTCCAGGGCCAGCGGGACGGCCTTGCCGGGGTAGAAGGGGCCGCTGCCCAACTCGTAAGCTGTGAGCTCGATGGCCGCGCCGAAGCGCGCGCCGCTGGCCTTGGGCAGCGTGGCCGGACGGATCAGGCGCGCGCCCGGCTGGATGGGCTGCAGGCCATCGATCCGGCCGCCGGCCACGGCAAACTGGCCCACCGGCAACACCTCCACCACATGCCCGCCGTAGTAGATCCACAGGGCGGCAAAGTACGAACCGTCGGCCACCTCCGGCCAGCCGTCGGCCCCGGGGTGGGGGGCGAAGGGCACTTCCTGTTGGCCCTGCCAGGCCTGGGCGGTGCGCGCCGCCAGGTCGGCGCGCAGATGCACCGTGCCTTCATCCGGCAGCGGCAGCGGGCCCCACCAGGCATAGTGTGCGGCGTTCTCGAAGGTATTCTCCCAGACCTCCAGGACCAGGCGCAGCGGCCGGCCGGAGACGTTATAGGAATCGATCCAGGACTCCCACACCGTGTCCTGGGCGCTCGTCTGCGGCCACAGGACAACCTCCTGGGGCTGGGTCTGAATGCCGGGTTCGCCCCCTGTTACCAGGGCGGCCCAGCAGGGCCACATTCTCGCCCCGTATCGCAGCCGGAGCTCCACGAATCCGGGCAAGGAGTGGCTCCGGGTCTGGCAGGTGGAGAAGCCCGCCGGCAGGGCGCACGTCTCGGTCGTCCCGTCGGACCAGTGCAGGTGGACCGTAGCCGGATCGAGGCTGGCAAAGGCCAGCAGCAGGGCGCCGCTGCCCACCCTCCCGGGGAGGTCGGGCTGGCGGCTGAGGCGTGCGGCATCCGCATAGAGGATGAACGGCTGCGCGGCGGCGGCCGGCCGGCGCGCGGGGGCGGCCAGGCCGCCCAGGTCGCGCTGGGTGGCCGGGAGTGGGCCGCCCGTTGGTTCGAAGGGGAGCCCCGGCGGGTAAGAGCCGAACGACTGCAGCAGGCGCTCGGTGAGCGGCTGCTTGGTGTGCACCTCGCTGCCGGGCCGGCCGGTGTAGGCGTCGCTGCGCAGGTCGAGGAAGGAGCGGATCGCCGGATCGCGCTCGTAGAGCGCCATCCCGCCGTCCGATAGGGAGGGCATGGAGAACCCCAGGGGGTAGGGGTTGTCGTCGATGTCCAGCAGGGCATAGCGCGGTTCGGCGCCGGGGATGCGCCGATCGTAGCCGGCGTAGCCGGTGCTGAGACGGCCCTGCACGGGATGGTCGCGCAGGAAGTAGGAGAACATCCCCAGGAGCACGCGCGAGCGCTCCGGCCGGCCGGTGAGATAGACTTCTTCTCCCGGCGGCACTGCCCGAGCCAGGCGCTCCACGCTCATGGCCTGGGCGTCAAAGTGTGTCGGTTGGCCCCAGTAGCGGGCTACCAGGCGGCCGTCGGCGGCCAGGACCAGGCCCACGGGCAGGAGCGCCGCTAGGGCCAGCAGGGCCAGCGCCACCCTGCGGAGGCGCCGGCCGGCTCGCCGGGAGGCCAGGTTCAGCAGCCGCTCCCAGTTGGCCGCGGCCAGGCCCCAGAAGAGCGGGCCGATAAAGGCGGCGCCCTTGAGCAAGGCGTAGGGGTAGGGGCGGAAGCGCTCCAGGAGATCGGCCGGCAGGCGCAGCGCCTCGGCCGCCGGCAGGAAGAGGCCGCGCAGCCAGGCCAGGTAGAGCAGCGCGGGGGCCAGGGCGGCCAGCCACAGCCCGGAGGGCCGCCTGGACCAGACGACGGCCCAGGCGGCCAGCAGCACCAGGGCGAGGCCGGCCATGATCAGGGCGTGCCACGGGGCGGGCAGCGCCTCCGGCGTGCGCGAAAAGGGCGCCAGGCCCAGCATCTGCTCGAGGGAGGGGAAGTGGAAGAGCCCCAGGGTGGTCATCTGCTGGCCGTAGCGGAAGGAAAAGCCCTGTCCATAGTCCAGGATGGGGCCGACCGCCAGGGCGACTGCTAGGGCCGCGGTGCCCAGGCCGGCCAGGAGCGGCGGGAGCGGCTGCCGGAGGCGAGGGACCATCGGGCGGATGGTCGCCGGGGCGGCCCGGCCCGCCTCCGGGTGGGCTTCCGGCGGGGTGGACGCGCCGATCCACTGCCGGAGCACCTCGTAGAGCCCCAGGCCCAGGGCGATGGGCACGAACACGGTCAGCGCGGGATAGTAGGCCACGGGCATGGCGGCCACGGCCAGGCCGGCCAGGAGCACGGTGCGCCAGGAGGGCTGCCGCAGGGCGAGGAGCCACAGGGCGAGGCCCAGTGGCACCAGCGGCATCGCCGACACCTGCATGCCAAAGTTGAAGAAGGCGATCCACAGGGCCAGGGCGGAGAGCCCACCGCCGGCCGTGGCCAGGAGGCCGGCCGTCCGGCCCAGGCGGAACCCCTGGCGGAAGAGCAGGTAGAGGGCCACCACCGTCAGCGCGTAGAGCAGGGCGATCTGTGGGGCAAAGACCTGCCGCGGGTCCCACCCGCGCAGCAGCCCCAGCGTGCCCTGCAGCAGACAGAAGCCCAGCGTCATGCCGATGCGCGGCGGGTTGGCGCTCATCTCGAGCAGGGGGTTGGCGGGCATTTCGGCGATGCGCCCCACCGGCACCTGCTGCAGGTAGGCGGCGATGGGCAGGTAGTTTTCCGGGTCCCAGTTCTCGCCGATGGGCACGCTGAAGCCGTAGGAGAGCAGCGGCAGGACGGCCACCAGGAAGGCCAGCAGGGCAATCAGCCAGGCCGGCCCATGCTCGCGCCGGCCCAGCGCCAGGCCGGCCCCTCGGCAGCGCCAGAGGGCCAGGCCGTTCAGCAGGGTCGCCAGCCCCAGCGCCAGGAAGAGCGCTCCCTCCAGGTTGAAGGCGGTGCGCACGGCATAGTAGCTCACGAGCAGGAAGAGGGTGTACCCCGCCAGGGGGACCAACAGCCCCTCGTAGGAGCGCCATTCCGCGGGCAAAAACAGCTTGACCAACCCATAACCCATGTAGGACAGGAAGGCCAAGGAGACCACCAAGAACAGCAATAGCTCTAGCGCGATCACTGCCTATCCTCCGAGCCTCGAGGCCGACGCCGCGGGGCCGGGCCGGCGTGCCCCTGGGGGCGCGCCCGTGCCGAGGGCCGCGCTACAACCATCCTCGCCTCTTGACCCACAGGAGCATGCCCAGCGGGGTGAGCACGATGATGGCCAGGGTAATCGCCAGGACTATTTCCTCCGTCCAGCCCTTCATCGAGTCGGCCACCGGCTGGAAAAAGTTCATGCCGAAGAATCCGACCAGGAAGGAGAGCGGCATAAAGAGGGTGGCGATGACCGTCAGCGTCTTCATGATGTCGTTCATGCGGTTGTTGATCACCGACAGGTAGGTGTCCATCGTCCCGCTGATCAGGTCGCGCATGCTCTCGATGATGTCGTTCAGGCGCACCAGGTGGTCGTAGACGTCGCGGAAAAAGGCCCGGCTCTCGGGATCGATCTGGGGAAAGTCGCCCCGCGCCAGCTTGTTCAGCACCTCGCGCTGCGGCATCATGATGCGCCGCAGGTGCAGCAGGATGCGTTTCAGCCCAAAGATGCGCTCCAGCATCTTGTTGGTTGGGTTCTCAAAGACGCGGTCCTCAATCTCGTCGATGGCCTCCTCGATCTCCTCTACGGCCGGCATGTAGTCGGCGACCAGCTCGTCGGCCAGGCGATAGGCCAGGTAGTCCGCTCCCTTGCTGATGTGACGGTCGTCGCGATGGCAGGAGCCCCAGACCCGCCCCACGGCGGCGATGGAAAAGTCGTGGTGGGTGACGATAAAGTTGCTTCCCAGGAAGATGTCCAGCTCCAGCGTGTCCAGGAGTTCCCCGCCCTCCTCGTTGGCGTGAAAGTTGATGGCGTGCAGGACGATATAGACATAACGTCCCCAATCGTCCACCTTGGGTACGTGGTTCTCGGCCAGGGCGTCGTCCACGGCCAGGGGGTGAAAGCCAAAGGTCTCCCGCAGGATGGGTTCGCAGACCTGGGGCGGCTCGCCCTCGAAGTCGACCCACAGGAGTCCCTGGGAGTCGCCGAGCGCCTCGGCGAACTCCCCCGGCGGTAGGTTGGCGCGGTTCTGGCCGTCGGCGGTGTGATAGAGCGAACGGATCATACAACCTCCTTGCGCACGGTCGGCGGCGCCCGATGTTCGTTATTCTACTATAGGGATGGCGCGCTGTCCAGTGCGGTTGTAGTTGACAACCTTCTCGAATCGGGTATACTTTTGGGTCGGCGGACTGCTTGGAGGTGGTCATGAAAGCTCGCCGTACCTGGGTTCTGGCGGTGGTCTTGGGCGCCGTTGTCCTGATCGCGGTGGGGCTCGAGCTCCAGCAGCGGGGGGGAGGGGTCCTCAACTGGGCGATCCGGACCCTGGCCCTGTTGGGCTATCCACTCATCTTTCTGGCCATCCTTTCCTCGGCCTACCTGCGCCAGTTGGTGCGCTACTTTGGCCGGCCCTTTATCCAGGTGCACCATGTCCTCTCCGTCGCCGGCCTGGCGCTGATCGCCCTGCACCCGCTGGCCGTGGCCTACGAAAGCCTCGACCTGGGGGTGTTTCTGCCACGGTTCGACTCGCTATACACGTTCTTGCTGTTGGGCGGCCGGCCGGCGCTCTTGCTGCTGGCGCTGGCGCTCCTGGCCGCACTCCTGCGCCGGCCCCTCGGCGCCCGCTGGCGCTGGCTCCACGCGCTGAACTATATCGCCTTCCTGCTGGGCACGGCCCACGCCAACCTCATCGGCACCAACTTCCAGTCCCCGGCGCCGCGTATCGTATCGCTCGCCATGGCGCTGGCGGTGATCGCCGTCTTTGTGCGCCGGCGCCTGCCGCAGCGCCGGCCGGCCGCCCCGCCCCGCCGGCCGGGAGCCCCCGATGAGGGATAGGGGGCGCGGGACCGTGCGCCGGTGGCTGCCGCCGGCCCTGGCGGCGGTCCTGGCTTTGGCCCTGCTCGGCGCGCTCATGCCGCGCCTGGTGGAGTTCGCCCGGTACTCCTGGTACGCCCTGCACTACCGCTACCAGATCGACTACGACGAGGGCATCAACATGCATGCCGCCCTGCTCATCAGCCAGGGCCGGTCGCCCTACACGCCGCTCGACCCCAACTCCTTCATCTCGGCCCCCTATCCGCCGCTCTTTTACATACTGGCCGCCATCCCGCTGCGCCGGACCGGCCCGGATTTCACGGGGGGGCGCCTGATCTCGCTCCTGGCGGCGGTGGGGGTCGGGGCGCTGATCGGGGCCATGGTCGGCCGGGCGACGCGCAAGTGGCCCCTGGGGCTGCTCTGCGCCGCCTTCTTCCTGTCGCTCGGGCCGATCTATGTTTGGGGGCCGCTCTACAAGAACGACTTCCCGGCCATCTTCTGCACCGTGGCCGGCCTGTCCCTGGTGCAGTTCCTGGCCGGCCGCGGCCGGGCGGTCTATTGGGCGGCTCCGGTCTTTGCCCTGGCGGCCTTTGCCAAGCAGACGGCGCTTATCGGGCCGGCCGCGGCCGGCCTCTACCTGCTGCTGCGCGACGCCTACGACCTGGGCGCGGCCCCGTCTCGCTCCCGCTGGCCGGCCTACTGGCGGGGCCTGCGCGCCTGGCCGGCCTGGCGGCGGGCCCTGGCCTTGGGCCTGCTCTCCGCGGGAGCCATCCTCCTGCCCTTCCTGGCCCTCGACCTCCTGCTCGACCACAACCTCTATCTGCATACCATCACCTACCAGCAGTTGCCCTGGCATTTTGCGCAGTTGGTGCAGAACCTGAACCGGCTGTGGTCGATCTACCCCTACCTGGTCATCCTGGCCGCCGCCGCTTTCGTCTACCTGCTGCTGCGCCGGCGTTCGCGCCTCTACCCGGCCTATTTCCTGGTGACCGTAGCGGCGATGATCGTCTCCAACGGCTACGAGGGGGCCAACTTCAACCACCTGCTCGACTTTTACCCGCCCTTCTTCCTGCTCATCGGGGCGATGCTCGGCGACCTGTGGGACCGGGCATGGGTGCCCGCGCCCGCCCGTCGGTCCCGCCGCGGCCGGATCGTCGCCCTGGTCCTGTTCCTTCTGGCGGCCGGCACCGGGCTCTGGCAGGCGCTGCACATGGCCCCGCCGACCTCTTGGTACCGCGGCCTGCCCTCCGACGAGGAGGCCGACCAGATGGCCCGCGTCGAGCTGCTCATCCGGAGCACGCCCGGCCCCGTCTTTTCCGAGGATACGGGCATCCTGCTCCTGGCCGGAAAGGAGTTCGAGTACGAGGATCCCTCCACCTTTTCTCCTATGGCCCGGGCCGGCATCTGGGACGACAGCATCCTGGCCGCCAAGTTCGAGCGCGGCTACTTCCACCTGGTGCTGCTGGAATACGACATTACCGGCATCGACAGCGGCCTGCGCTGGACCGACCGGCTGTTCCGGGCGCTCAAGGAGAACTATGAGCTGCTGTACCGGGATTGGCTGTTCAGCTACGTGCCCAAGCGATGAGGCGATAGGTCGGTTTATTGCCCGATTCCCTCTTCGCCTTGTCGCCTTTTCGCCCTATCCCCCCCTTGCTCCCGAATCCATCCCTTTTGCCTGGTCCTCTTCTTGAGCAAAGCTCTCGATATACGCCAGCGACTGGTGCCGGAAATAGGTGTTGTACAGCTCGGCGTAGTGCCCCCCACGGGCCAACAACCCCTCATGCGTGCCTTCCTCGATGATCTCGCCGTGGTCCAGGACGACGATGCGGTCGGCGCGCTTGACCGTGGAGAGGCGGTGGGCGATGACGATGGCCGTGCGGCCGCGCATGATCGTCTCCAACCCTTCTTGGATCTGGGCCTCGGTGAAGGGGTCGACGCTGGCGGTGGCCTCGTCCAGGATGAGGATGGCCGGGTCTTTGAGCAGCACGCGGGCCAGTGCCGCCAGTTGGCGCTGTCCCACCGAAAGGCTGGCTCCGCGCTCGCCGACGTCGGTGTCCAGACCCTGCGGCAGGTCTGCCAGCCAGTTGCCGCCGCCGATCTGCTCGGCGGCCTGAAGCACCTCTTCGTCGGAGGCGTCGGGCCGGCCGTAGCGGATGTTTTCGCGGAGGCTGCCGGAAAAGAGGAACGGCTCCTGCGGCACGACCCCGATGTGGCGGCGGTACTGTTGGAGGTCCAGCCGGCGGATGTCCCGACCGTCGATCTCCAGGTCCCCACCTTGGAACTCGTAGAACCGGGCGATCAGCCGGGCGATGCTGCTCTTGCCGGCCCCGGTGTGCCCGACCAGGGCCAGCGTCTCGCCCGGGCGGATGTCCAGGCTAAAGTCGGGCAGGACCGGTTCTTCCTCCTTGTAGGCAAAGCGCAGCCCCCGGAAGGCGATACGCCCCGTGATCTGCGCCACCGGTTCCGCCGCCTCCTGGATCACCCTGGGGCGCGCGTCGACCAGGGCAAAGACGCGTTCCGCGGCCGAGAGCCCGTCCTGGAACTGGCTCCAGAACGAAGAGATGCTCAGCATCGGCCACCAGTAGAACCCCACCGCCTGCATAAAGAGGTACAGGTTGCCCAGGCTCAGGAGCCCTCCGCGCAGGGCCTGCCCGCCCGCAAAGAGCAGGGCGGCGGTTGAGGCGCCGGAGGCGATCCCGACGATGGGAAAGATCGTGTTGAGCGTTAGCCCGCGCCGCAGGCCCACGTGGTAGGCCTGTCGGTTATCGGCCGCAAAACGGTTGTAGATGGTGCGCTCTTGGCGAAAGGACTTGGCCACCATGATCCCGCTGAAGGCTTCTTGGATGCGGGCATTGATCTTGGCCGTGACGCGGCGGGCGTGCTGTGTCACCCGCCGGGCCACACGCCGGAAGCTCAACGCGATCAGGACGGCCAACGGGCTAAAGGCCATGAGCAGAAGGGTCAGCCAGACGTTGGTGCGCAGGAGCCAGATCGACAAGAGCAGCACCAGCAACACCTGGCTGAGCAGCTCCATCACCAGGTTGGCCACCTCGGAAAAGTCCTGGGTATCCGAGGTTACGCGGCTCACGATCTTGCCGGAAGGGTGCTCGTCGTAAAAGGACAGGTCGTTGTGGATGACGGCGCGGAAGACATCCCGCCGCAGGTCGAGCACGACGTTGCCCAACACCCGGGCGGAAAAGTACTGCCGGACAAAGTTGAACCCCCACCCCGAGATGCCGAGCAGCAGCACACCGCCGGCCAGGAGCAAGATGTTGGTGGTCGAAGGGTCCGTCTGCAACAGATCGATGGCCCGGCTGATGAGGATGGGGCTCCCCGTCCCGGTGAGCGAGTTCAGCGTCAGCATCGTCACGACCACGCCCATCTTGCCGGCGTAGGGTTTAAAGTAGCCGACAATGCGCCGGACTAATTCGCGGTCGGTGTATTGGCGGTCGTAGGCTTCGGTGTCCAATCCGTCCAGGATGAATCCCATTGGGTCGTGCTCCGAGATTGGGATTGTGAGGTTAGACGTTGAATGTTGGATGCTAGTCCAAAGAACCTGGGTGTCTTTGAGATAGCTTCAGTCATACCTTGAGAATATCCGGCGATAGTCCTCCGACCTCTCCATCAGCTCGGCATGTGTCCCCTGGTCCACCAGTTCCCCCCGCCGCAGCACCAGGATGCGGTCGGCCCAGCGGATCTGGCTCAGGCGGTGCGTGATGAGAAAGGTGGTCCGCTGGCGGCTGATGCGGCGCATGGCGCGCTGGATGCGGTCCTCGGTGGCGCTGTCGATGGCGCTGGTCGAGTCGTCGAGGATCAGGATGCGGGGGTTGGTGAGAAAGGCGCGGGCGATGGCGATGCGCTGGCGCTGGCCGCCGGACAGGGTAACGCCGCGCTCGCCCACCTCGGTTTGGTAGCCGTCGGGGAAGCGCTCGATGAATTCCACAGCCTGGGCCTCTTCCGCCGCCCGGACGATGGCCTGTCGATCGGCGCCGGGGCAGCCAAAGGCAATGTTCTCGGCCAGGGTGGTGGAAAAGAGAAAGATGTCCTGCTCGATGGTCGAGATCTGGGAGCGCAGCGCTTCCATATTCCAGTCGCGCACGTCCACGCCGTCCACCAGCACCCGGCCGGCCGTCGCGTCAAAGATGCGGTTGATCAGCCGGGTCAGGGTCGTTTTACCCGAGCCGGTCGTGCCGACGATGGCGATCGTCTCGCCCGGCCGGGCCGTGAACGAGATATCCCGCAACACCGCCTGGCCGTCGTAGGCGAAGGAGACGTGCTCGAAGGTCACCTCGCCCCGCATAGGGCGGGAGACGCCGGTGGGGTTCTCGTCCAGCTCGGTTTTTGTGTTGATCATTTCCAGGATGCGCCGCGCGCTGGCTACCCCCATCTGGACCAAATTGAAGGTAAAGATCGAGATAAAGGTGGGGAAGCGCAGCGCCCCCATCAGCCCCATAAAGGTAATGACCTGGCCTATGGTCAGCCCGCCCTGCCGCCAGAGGACCATGGCGTGTAGAAAGGCGGCCCCCCAGGCGACGCTAAAGACCAGCCAGGGCAGATAGCGCGCCTGGATGAGCCCCTGGCGGACAAAGAGGTCGCGGTAGCGGGCCGCGTCGCCGACGAAGCGGGTCTCTTCGCGCCCTTCCTGGGTGTTGGCCTTGACCACCTCGATGCCGCCGATGGTTTCGGCCAGGCCGGCGTTCAGTTTGCCAAACTGCTCGCGCATCGCCTGGCTGACCGGGTTGAGCTGCCGATTGTAGCCGACCAGGGTGATGGCCAGGAAGACGAGAAAGATAGCCGGGACGAGCAATAGGTCCAGACGGGTGAGGCCGATGAGGGTCAGCGGGATCACCGTGCCCATGGCCGAGTCCAGGATGAGCATCAGCCCCGGGCTAAACATCAGGTTCAGGGTATGCACGTCGTTGGTGGCCCGGGCCATAATATCGCCGATGCGCTGCCGGCCGTGAAAGGTTTGGCTCTTGCCCAGCAGGTCGATAAAGAGCTCTTCGCGGGCGTCGCGTTCGATCAACTGGGCGACGAACTCGACCGACCAGTTGCGCATCAGCCCGGTGAGGCCCTGGCCGGCGGCGATGCCTATGATACCCAAGCACAGGGCCAGCAGGGCCGAGGCGGTCCGGTCCGGGGCTTTGACCAGGTCGAAGCCCCGCCCGATAAAGACCTGGACGTTGCTGTAAAATGTATTGTTGAGGATCGCGGCGGCGATGGCCGCCAGCGGGATATAGGGGTAGCGCAGCAGATGGGACAAAATCCACCGCACCGGGCCGGTGCGGTTGTAAGTGCGCTGGTTTTCCAGGCGGAACTCGGTTTTGGCGACGGCCATCGTTTTGCCTTCGGGTCTTGCTGTGCCGTACAGTATACCACGGGAAGGCCGAATCGACAAGGCCGATACCTCGTCCAGGGCCGCGTCATGGGCGCCCACTTTGCCGGTTACTAACCGCAAAGAGCGCCAAGAACGCCAAGAAAATCAAGAACCCCTTGCGCCCTTGGCGTTCTTGGCGGTTAAAAATGGCCCTGCTGACCTTGCATGGCGCGGCCCTGTACCGCTATTCGGATGCCGCAGCACTGCGGGCCTTGGCTACCCACGCTGCTGACCATCCCGGCCGCGGCCCCTGACTGCCGTCACTAACGCGCTGTACACCCGCACCCCCTTCACCGTACCCCCGATATGGCCGCGGCGCACCTCGACATCGCCAAAGCCGGCCTGCCGCACCAGGTCCACGTACTCTTGCTCGGGCAGCGCCCCCATCACGCAGCCGGCCCACAGGTCGCCGCGTTCGCGCAGCGCCGGCGGGAGCGGCCTGTCGGTGACCATGTCGCTCACCACCAAGCGGCCGCCGGCCTTCAGCACCCGGTAGGCTTCCTCGAACACCCGGCCCTTGTCCTCGCACAGGTTGATCACGCAGTTGGAGAGGATCACGTCCACCGTGTCGTCCTCCACCGGCATATCCTCGGCGTGGCCCAGGCGGAACGAGACGTTCTCCCACCCAGCCCGCCGCGCCGACTCCCGCGCGCGGGCGATCATCTCGGGCGTCATATCCAGGCCGATCACCCGGCCGGCCGGCCCCACCTGCCGCGCGGCGTAGAAGCAGTCGATCCCCCCGCCACTGCCAATGTCCAGGACCGTCTCGCCCGGCTGCAACCCCGCCGCCAACACCGGGTTGCCGCAGCCCAGGGAAAGCTCGGCGGCCTCGACCGGCACCTCGTACAGCTGCGCCGCAGTGTAGCCGGTGGCGAACTGCATCGGCTCGTCCGCGGCTTTGGGCGCGCAGCAGCTTGACTCCTGCCCCGCCGCGGCCGCCGGCGTTGGCGCGGGTGCGCAGCATCGTTGCTGCCCCGCCGCGGCCGCCGGCGTTGGCGCGGGCGCGCAGCAGCGCTCCCCGGCGGCCAGCGCCCCGTAGCCGGCCTGGACCGCCGCGCGCGCCTCCACGCGCCGGGTCCCGGCGGCCCAAAAGACGCTGATCTGCGCCTTTCGGTCCTCCGGGCCCCCATGGGCCGGGCCCTTGCTCTCGGCGCAGCACGAGTCGCCGGTGCAGTCTACGATGACGTTGACCAGGCCGGCCGCGCGCAGCCACGCGCGCACCTGCGCCCGGTCGAACCCCAGCCACTCGTCGGCCATCTCGCGGCGCAGCCACTCATAGGAGTGCGTGTCCAGGTCGGTGAGCATCAGCCGGCCGCCCGGCTTGAGGACGCGCACCATCTCGGCGATCGCCGCCGCCGGATCGGGACAGTGGTGCAGGACCATGTTGGCAAAGACGGCGTCCACGCTGCCGTCGCCCAACGGCAGCGCCTGCGCATCGCCGACCTGGTAGAGCACGTTGCCGAAGCCGGCCAGGTTCCGGCGCGCTACCTCTAGCATCTCCGCCGATCCATCCAATGCATAGACCCGGCGGACGAGCGGGGCCAGGCCGGCCGCCACAAAGCCCGTCCCCGTCCCAACGTCGGCGACCACCATCTCGGGGCGCAGGTAGGCCCGGGCGATGGCGACCTCGCGCACGGCTTCGGGGAAAAAGCCCGCGCGCAGGTTGTCCCACTCTGTTGCGACGCGCTCGAAATACTCAGTTGCTGCCTGGGTCATACTCATCGTGCACCTCCCTGCTGCTTCATCGCAATTTTACGATGAATTTGGGTAAAAAAAGAGCCTCGTACTATCCGCATTGCTTGTCCCGGGGCAATCCTTGCTTCCTGCCGGCGCCGCAACAGGCCGGCAGCCAGCGCTCGATCTGCGCCTTGAGCCAGGTGATGCCGGCGACGTCCAGGCAGTAGCAGGTGGCCGGCCCCTCAACCACGCTGCAAAGCAGGCCGGCCTCCCGCAGCACCTTCAGGTGCTGGCTCACGGTGGACTGGGCCAGCGGCGTGCGCAGGACAATGTCCTGGGTGATGCAGTCCGGGCAGTCGGCCACCGCCTGCATGATCTGGAAGCGCACCGGGTTGCCCAGCGCCTTGAGCATTCTTACCAGGCGCTCTTCGTCCGCCGTCAGACCCACCTGCTTGCTCTTGCGTCCCACCATCAAGGCAGTCCTTTCATCGTAATTATACGATATAATCGACCCTTTGTCAATTGGCGCTGCGCACCGGATGCAGTTGTACTTTCTGAGCCTTCATGGTATACTATTCGCGCATCGGTTATACTAATGAGGGCAAAATGGCTACGGTCAAGGTCTCGGCAAAAGGGTGGATCGTGATTCCCCAGGCACTGCGCGCTCGGTACGGGCTGAAAAAAGGCGCCCGCGTCCAGGTTGTCGACTACGGCGGCGTGCTGGCCCTGGTACCGGTCCCTGACGATCCCGTGGGGGCTTTGCGCGGCATGTTAGCAGAAGGACCCTCTCTGACCGATGAACTGTTGGCCGAGCGCGGACGCGAACGGGATGCGGAGGAGGACCTCCGTGGATGAAATCTATGTGTTGGACAGCTTCGCCGTGCTGGCACTGTTGGGAGCGGAGGCGGGGGCAGCCGAGGTAGCCGCCCTGCTGCAGCAGGCCGAGGCGGGGCATATTCGGCTGCTGATCTCCTGGGTGAACCTGAGCGAGGTCGCCTACATCGTCGAACGGTGCCACGGGACACGCCGATTGCAGCAGGCCCTTGCAACCCTGGCCATGACCCGGCTCGAAGCTGTGACCGTAGAACAGGCCCTGGCGCTGGCGGCAGCCCATCTCAAAGCACACCATCCCATCGCCTACGCCGATGCCTTTGCCGCCGCCCTGGCGCAGCAGTCCGGCGCCGTCCTGGTAACCGGAGATCCCCAGTTCCATCACCTGGAAGACGTCGTTTCGGTTCACTGGCTGCCCTGCTCACCATGAAGCGTTTCACGCTTCACCCATCACCTTCTTACGCTTTACCAAGGAGTTGCCCCATGTCCACCACCCTTCTCCGCCACGCCGACCTCCTGGTCACGATGGACGCCGACCGCCGGGTTATCCCCGACGGCGGCCTCTTCGCCGAGGATGGCATGATCCGCGCCGTCGGCCCGACGGCGGAGCTGCCCGCCCAGGCCGACCGGACGATCGAAGCCGCCGGCATGGTCGTCCTTGCCGGGTTGGTCAACACCCACCATCACCTCTACCAGACCCTCACCCGGGCCCTGCCGGCCGTCCAGGACGCCGAGCTCTTTGCCTGGCTGACCAACCTCTACCGCGTCTGGGGCGAGCTGACCCCCGAGGCCGTCTACGTGAGCGCCAAGCTGGGCCTGGCCGAGCTGCTCCTGAGCGGCTGCACTACGGTCAGCGACCTCTACTACGTCTTTCCCCGCGGCCGCGGCATCTCCATCGACGACGAGATCGCCGCGGCCCGCGAGCTGGGGATCCGTTTCCACCCGGGCCGCGGCAGCATGTCCCGCGGCCGCAGCGCCGGCGGGCTGCCCCCGGACGAGGTGGTGCAGATCGAGGAAGAGATCCTCTACGACTGCGAGCGGCTCATCCATACCTATCACGATCCCCGGCCGGGGGCCATGCTGCGCATCGACCTGGCGCCCTGTTCTCCCTTTTCCGTGAGCCGCAAGGGGATGGAGGCGGTGCGAGACCTGGGGCGCAAGCATGGCGTGCGCCTGCACACGCACGTCGCCGAGACGTTGGACGAGGAGCGCTACTGCCTGGAGACCTACGGCCGGCGCCCGTTGGCGCTGATGGAGGAACTAGGCTGGCTGGGGCCGGATGTCTGGCTGGCCCACCTCGTGCACGTGAACGAGGCCGAGATCGCCCGCCTGGCGGCGACGGGCACGGGCGTGGCCCACTGCCCCAGCTCCAACATGCGGCTGGGCTCGGGGATCGCGCCGATCGTGCCGATGCTGCAGGCCGGCGTTGCCGTGGGCCTGGCCGTGGACGGCAGCGCCTCCAACGACTCCTCGCACATGCTGGCCGAGGCCCGCCAGGCGCTGCTCCTACAGCGGGTGCGCTACGGCGCCGCGGCTTTGAGTGTCTCCCAGGCGCTGGAGATGGCCACGCTGGGCGGGGCCCGCGTCCTGGGCCGCGACGACATCGGCGCCCTGGCGCCGGGCCGGGCCGCCGACCTGATCGGCATACGTCGGGACCGCCTGGAGTACGCCGGGGCGCAGCACGACCCCGTGGGGGCGCTGTTGCTCTGCGCCCCGGCCCAGGTGGACCTGGCTATGGTCCATGGCGAGCTGCGGGTGTGGGACGGGGCCATCCCCGGGCTGGACCTGCCCGGCCTGATAGCCCGGCACAATGCCCTGGCGAAGGAGCTCGTGGCCCGTGCCGAGGCCCGCTACGGTCGGCCGCTCTGCGAACGGGTGTGGAAACGCGCTTGCCCGCTCCTATGAGGTCCGCTGGCACTCTCGCGCAGCGTTCGCTGCCCCCGGCCTTGTCAAACCCTGACTGGAGGAATCCGTGGAGATCAAGTTCACCCCCTGGCGCATGCCCTACATTGTGGGGCCGCACGACACGGGCTGCATCCTCTGCCGGGTGCCGGCCGAGACGGACGATCCGCGCAACCTCTTGCTGTACCGCGGGGAGCGCTGTTTCGTCTTGCTGAACCTTTACCCCTACAATAACGGCCATGTCATGGTGGCCCCCTACGCCCATGTGGCCGACCTGGGAGACCTGGACCCGGCGGCGGCCTCCGAACTGATGGCCCTCACCCAGCGCTGCGTCCGCGCCCTGCGGCGGGTCTATGCGCCGCAAGGTTTCAACCTGGGCATGAACCTGGGACGCGCCGCCGGGGCCGGCATCGCCGAACACCTGCACATGCACATCGTCCCCCGCTGGCAGGGCGATATGAACTTTATGCCGCTCCTGGGGGGAACCAAGATGATCCCCGAGACGCTGGAGGATACCTACGTTCGGGTGCGCGAGGCCCTGTTGGAGGAATGACGGGAAGAGGGGGCGGCGGAGGAAGGGGGGGCAGCGAAAAGGCGAATCGGCGAGCCGGCTCGCCGACCCGCCGATTCGCTTTCTCGCTACCTTGCTCTACTTCCCGGCGTTCTTTATCACGATGGGCAGGTACACCTTCCATTCCTGCACCGGCGGCCCTGCCACGACCACGGTGTGGCTGATCGGAACATCTCCGCCGCAGTTGGTGGCCGTCATTACCACGGTATAGGTGCCGGCCTGCGTGTAGGTGTGCTGGACGGTGGGGCCGGTTCCCGTGCCTCCGTCGCCAAAGCTCCAGGCGTAGGTGATGGGCTCCAGCCCGTTGGCCGTGCCGTTGAAGGTGACGGCCTCTCCGGCGTTCGGATTGAGCGGCGTCCAGGTAAAGGCCGGGTCGCTGATGGGGATGCACGATATGGTCACGACCAGCGTCACCGGCACGTCGATCTCGGGTTCGTCGGGGTCGTTACTGATCAGCTTCAGGGTGGTGTTGTAGGTGTTCGGGGTAAGGCCGGTTGCGTCAAAGGTGACGGCGACCACTGTCTGCCCGCCGGATGGGATCAGCCCGTTGGAAGGGTTCTCGGAAAGCCAGTTCACCGGCGGCATCTCTACCAGGTTCCAGTAGAGCCCCTCCTGCCCGACGTTGGCGACCGTCAGGTTGCGCACGGTGCTCTGGTCGGGTGACAGGAGGGCGCTCAGGAAGGACGGGCTGACCTCGACATCGGGCAGGCCGGCGACCTCCAGCGAGGCGGTGCGGGTAAAGAGGTGCACCCCGTCGGCGATCCAAACCGAGTTGGTGACGATTGTCCCGATCGGCACGTCCGTGTCCACCACCGCCAGGAAGGAGAGCGGCAGCACCTGTGCGGGGGCGACATCCCCGCTCCATAGGAGCTGTCCATCCTCGTAGACCATGGCCGGCGGCAGGGTGGGCGTGAGGACGGTGACTTCGGCCGGCAGGACATCGGTCAGCACGGCCGCAGCCGTGATCTCCCCGCCGTTCTCCAGGACGATGGTGTAGGTGAAGGTGTCGCCGGGGTGCAGATCGGGCGGGTTGGGCGGCTCGGCGATCTTGTGGGAGGGCCTCAGATCAGGCGCGGGGGGTTCCACGGTGGTGAAGGACCAGACGTATTCGACGCACAGCGCCGCGCCGTCTGCGCTCTCGATGCCGGTGGTGGCGTGGGCCGTGTAGGTCGTGCCGTAGGCCAGGTCGGCGTCTGGGGTAAAGGTGGCCGTCCAGGTGTCGGCGTCGTAGGACACGGTGCCGGGCACCCCATCCAGATAGAAGGTGGCTGGAGTCACGGTGGAGGGGTTGAGGGAGATGCTAAAGGTCGCCGTGACGACGGCGCCGACCGGCACATCCACGGCACCGTCGGCGGGACCCCTGGCGACGATGCCCACACCCATCACGATGTCGGCGTCGCCGCGCGGCTCCAGACGGTACTCGTCCGGGCCAAAGGTCTCGTACATAAAGATCCCGGACAGCAGGCCCAGGGAGTCGCCCACCTGGGGTACATAGGTGTATGTGGCCCACCGGCCCACCCGGGCGGTGCCGCCGGATCCGTCGGTCACGGTAAAGATGTTGTCCGGGTCAAAGCCGCCGGTCACCTCGGCGCACGGGATGGCGAGCAGGTTTGATTCCCACGACTCGGGGACGATGCCGCCGGTCGAGGTGAGCTCGCTCGTGGTGACCAGGTCCAGAGGCAGGGGTTGGCCGGTGTCGAGCACCTGCTGCAGGCCGCCCGAGGCGGCGTCGATCTTGAGCTGCGTCGCGCCCTCGTACTCGTTGACCTGTCCGTACAGCAACACCAGGTCGCCTTCGGAGACGTCCGGGTGGGTGCCGCCGTTGTAGATCAGCAAGCCGGCCCAGGGGCCGCCGGCGGCATCCTCGATATAGTAGCGCGTGCCTGCGCTGCCATAGATGCCGGTGGCGGCCACGACCACGCCCATCGTCCAGACGTGTTGCCCGACATAGGGGGAGGGGTACGTGCCATCGCCAGGGTCAGCGGTGTACTGGATCTCCTGGATGGGCAGCGGCAGGTCGGTGTCCGCGAAGGCCGTGTTGTTCCCCGGGGCCGTGTCGTTGGACGCATAGATCTGCGCCTCGTTGTGCAGCACCCATGCGGTGGGGGTAAGGCTGATCTCCCCCAGGACGACGAAAGAATGCGTCCCGACGCTGACGGTGCCCAGTTCCCAGCGCCGGGTGCCCGGCATAGGCTCGCTGGGGATAACGGGAGCGTTGTCGCTCAGATAGGTCACGTCGGCCGGCAGGGTGTCGGTGATGATCACGCCCTCGGCCGGGTCGCCGTCCACCGTATAGGTCAGGGTGTAGGCGATGGTCTGCCCGGGCAGGGCAAAGGCGGGGCCGGCCTTGGCGATCCCCGTCTCCGACCCGACGACGATGGTGACCCACTCGTCCTCGTCGTTGGCGGCGTTTTCGTCGCCGTCGCAGGCGAGCCTGACGGTGTTGGTCAGGTGTGTGCCAAAGGGCAGGCCGGCCGGGACGTTGGCGGTGAGGGTGATGACGTTGACCCCCAGCCCTGCCAGGCTGCCGGCGTCGAAGACGACCGGGTCCGTATTGGTCAGCGTGACCGGCAGTATGCTGTCGAAGGAGACATAGGCGACGCCGGCCGGCAGGGTGTCGGTGATGAGGATGTTCTGGCCGGGCGCCCCGCCGGTCATCCAGTAGGTGATGATATAATCGACGTCCCCACCGCCGGCGCCGATGTAAGCCGGGCCGGTCTTGGCGATGGCGGCATCGGCGGCGCAGTTGGGCAGGCCGTAGGTCTCCGGCAGGTCCTGAAGCGTGGTCCCGCCGCCCGAGGTGGCCCAGTTATAGCCGTCGTTCGGGCCGTCGCCGTCGCAGATGCGCTGAGCAGAGTTGACCAGGCTCACGGGGTTCCAACCCAGTTGATCGACGCGCACCTTGTCCGGCATGAACAGGTAGGAAACGTCGCTCGCGGCGATGCCGCCGCCATTCTGATCGCTATAGCGAAAGACGAAAAAGCCTCCTGGCTGGATGGTGACGCCCGGGGTGGTGGTGAGGACCGTAGGAGCCGCATCGCCGTCGGTAAAGAGCCAATCGCTCACCACGATCGCGTCGGCAGTGGGGTTGTAGAGCTCGACGCGCGAGGAGGCTCCGGCCCCAGCAAACTCGGCCTCGTTGACGATCAGCGAGCTGCCTAGCAGCACGGCCGCCGCGTTGTTGGGGGCACTCTGCGTCGGGGTGGTGGCAATGTTCCAATCGCGGGCATGGTCGTCGGTGTCGGTTCCGTTGGGCGTGCGGGCGGTGGAGTTGTCGGTCGGTGGCTGGTAATGGGAGAGCGGGGCGCCACCGGCATTGCCGTAACCCACCCGGTCGACCTCCTCGTGGCCGATGTTGCACAGATATAAAGTGCCGCCGCTGTTGTCCAGGGTAAAGTTGTCGCCGGGGGCGCTCGCCAGGATCGTATAGTATGCCCCGGGGCCGATCGTGACGGTACCGATGAACGAGGTCCCCGCCCCACATTCGACGTCGTCGGCGTACCAGCCTTCCAGCGAAACGGGCGCCCCGGTGGGGTTGTAGAGCTCCACCCACTCCGTCCCCTTGGGGCGGAACTCGTTGATGATGACGGTACCGGCCAGGCGCGACCGGTCGGGCGAGATGCCGTCGACCAGGGAGGGCAGGTGGTAGAAGAGCGTCAGCAGGGGCGTCGTGCCGATGGGGTTGGCCGTGGGCCAGGAGGCCTGCAACGTGCCGGACTCTTCGGGGGTCAGCCAGGCGACCACGCCGACGGCGCTGGGGTTGCCGATGTCGCTGCGGAGGATGGTCAGCTCGGAGCCGGGGACCGGGGCCGGATTGCCGGGCCAGTTGTAGTAGGTGCCGTCGTTGCGCCAGCCGTTCCAGCCCCAGGCCGAGCCGTTCCACGTGGACCATTCGTACCAGCCGACCCCGCCGGCAAAGTAGTAGCAGTACTCGGGCCCAAAGAGGTTGGGGTCAAAGGTCACGTTGCCGTAGCCGTCGGCGGCGGCACCGGAGCCGGGGGTCAGGTCGGTGTCGAAACAGGCGAAAAAGCTCTTGTCCTGGCCCCCGGTGTCGCCCAGGGTGGCACCGGTAAGGCCCAGGTAGAGGTTGGTGGCATCCCAGGTGAGGTAAAGGGTATAGGAGCCATAGGCCTCCATATCCTCATCGATGGCCCAGTCGCCCATATCACCGTCAACGACGACGGCGCGGTAGGCCGTCGCCCCGGCGACCGGGGTGCGGGTCAGGCCGGCCGGCATGAACGATCCGGCCAGCAGGATCAGGAGGAACAGCGACACGAGGAATCTGTTTCTCATCGTTTTTCTCCTTTGCGCTACGATCGGCGCAGGATGCAGGGCATCCTGCTTGTTGTCTCGCTTCTTGCCCCTTGGCCCCATAGTATAGCAGTGCCTTGCCGGGGAGTCAACTTGCCAGCGCCCCGTACAGCTCCACGATCCGGTCGGCGATCCGCGGCCAGGCGTAATCGCGGGCCAGCTCCATCCCGTAGAGCCCCATCTGCCGCCGCAATTGGCAGTCCTGCAGCAGTTGGGCGATGCGGTGGGCCAGCGCCGCCGAGTCCCCTGTCGGCACGAGGAACCCGTTGACGCCGTCCTCCACGATATAGGTGAGCCCGCCCACCCGCGAGGCCACCACCGGCGTCCCGCAGGCCAGCGCTTCCAGCGCCACCATGCCGAACGATTCATAGTGCGAGGGCACAATGCAGACGTCGGCGGCGGAGTAGTAGTAGGGCAGCTCGTCCTGGTCGCGCCGGCCGAGAAAGGTCGCCAGGTCCCCGATCCCCAGCTCCTGTTTCAGTCGCTCCAGGCGGGCCATCTCCCGGCGCAGCGTTTCATCCGTGCTCTCGGCGTCCCCGCCGACCAGAGCCAGACAGGCCTGGCAGGGCCAGGCGGCGGGCAGGTCCTGGGCCACGTAGGGCAGCGCGCGCAGCAGATCGTCCACGCCCTTGAGTGGGTCCATCCGCCCCACATAGAGCAGCATATGCGATTCCTCGCACGGGTCGCAGGGCGTGCCGACGTGCCCGCGGGCCTCCTGGCGGGGGATCGGGTGAAAGGTGTCCAGGTTCACTCCGGGAGGGATAACGTGGATGCGCTCCGCCGGCGCCCCATAGTGCGTGATTATCTGCTCCTGATCCAGCGGCGTGGCGGCGACGATAGCGTCCACAGAGCGCGCGATCTCGCCCTCGGCAGCCAGGCGGCGCGGGTCTTCCCGGTAGCCCTGGTCCTGCCCGACGAGGTCCTTGACCGCGGCCAGGGTGTGGAACATGTGGACGATGGGCGTGTGCCACGCCGCGCGCAGTTCGCGGGCCACCAGGGCCGAGAGCCAGTAGTGGCTGTGCAGGATGTCGTAGGCCAACCCCTCGGCGGCGGCATAGGCCCGGACCTGGGCGGCGAACTCGGGGACGTATTGCCAGAGGGTGTTCTTGTCGACCGGGTGTGTCGGGCCGGCGGCGATGTGGATGACGCGGGCGTTCTCCCCGAGCCAGCGCACCCGCGGGATATGGGGGTCCTGCGAGCGGGTGTAGATGTCCACGGCGATCCCCCGCCGGCCGAGTTCGCGGGCCAGCTCGCGGACGTAGACGTTCATTCCCCCCGTGTCCTTGCCGCCCAACGTGGCCAGGGGGCAGGTGTGGACGCTGAGCATGGCGATGCGCATCAGGATCTCCTTCGCGGACTTCTCGCGGCGCCCAACCGCGGCGGTTGCAGAAGGGCCGATGTCACTTTCCCACGATCGGCAGGTAGAACCAACGCATAACGATCGGCGCCTCGTCCGCGCCCAGTTCGTAGCCCCGCCCGAGGGGCCGGGGCTGGCCGTCGATGTCGACGCCGATGCCCGCCGGAATCCCGGCGTCCAGCGCCGCCGAGCCATATCCCAGGTGGTAATCGCCGCCGGCGGGATTGGCAAAGGCGGGCGGCCCCCAGAGGTTGACCGTGCCGGTCAGGAGGGTCCCCTCTCCGCCCCAGTCGCGCCCGTTGCCCCAGAGGGTGGCCTGCAGCGTGGCCGTGCTGCCGGCGCTGACGGTGATCCCCACGGCGTGGCCGGCCAGGATGGTATTGGTCAGCCCTATCGTGCTGGTGCCGAAAGACTCCTCGGGCAGGGCGATGCCGCTACCGTCGCCGCCGTGGTTGTCGGCGATGGTGTTGTGCCACAGGCGGCCGATGGCCGAGCGCAGGGCCAGCCCGCCGCCCTGCCCCCCGGCGCGGTTGTCGACGATCCAGTTGTTGACCAGCGTCGCGGTGCTCCGGCCGACCAGGATGCCCCCGCCGTCCTCCTGAGCGGTGTTGGAGACAACCCGGTTGGCGGTCAGCGCCACGGCCACCGTCTCCAGCGCCAGCCCACCGCCGCTGCCGCCGGCCGTGTTGCCCTGGACGACATTGCCGCGCAGCGTGTTCTGCCAGTTCTCCATGTAGATGCCGCCGCCGTCCCCCTGGGCGGTATTCCCGCTGACGGTGTTGCTGACGAGGGGGGTGTTCTCGGCGCTCCAGTCCACGCAGATGCCGCCGCCGTGGCCGCCGGCCGTGTTATCCAGCACGGTGTTTCCCTCCAGGCTGGCCGCGCCGCCGTCGCCGCTCGTAAAGAGCCCGCCGCCGTTGTTGCGGGCCCAGTTGCCGGTGATCAGGTTGCCGTCCAGCAGGGTGTAGGCGTCGGGCGCCACCGGACCGCGGTGGACGAGGCGCGGGATGTCCGGCGGGGGGGCGGATGGGTGGTGGGGGCAGTCCCGCGCCCCGACCAGCAGGCGCCAGGGAACCGGCCGGCCGGCCGCGCACGGCGCCCGCACCCCCTCGCCAAAGTAGAGCCCGCCGCCGTTCCAGTACGACCTGTTCCCGGCGACGTGATTGGCCACCAGCTTGGAGTGTCCGCCGTAGACCTCGACGATCACCCCGCCGCCGTCGTAGCGGGCGGTGTTGGAGAGGAAGGCGTTGGCCGTCAGCGTCACCGCCTCGGACCCCAGGTAGGCCCCGCCGCCCGTCCCGGCGGTGTTGGAGATGAACACGCTCCCCTCTAGCCAGGCTGTCCCTTCGTACAGCAGCATGCCCCCGCCGGAGAACTCGGCGGCGTTGCCGGACAGGGCGCTCTGGTAGAGGGTGAGGACGCCGTTGTGGGCGAACACGCCGCCTCCGCCGCCGGCGGTGTTGCCGTAGACGGCGCAGCGGCTGATCGTCACCGTGGCGCTGAGGATGCAGAGGCCCCCGCCGCGGTGAAAGTCGTAAGGGCTGCCGGGCTGTTCGGTGGCGTCGCCGCCCGTGACGCGCAGCCCGATCAGCCGGGGCTGGATCTCGCCGACGACGTACAGGACCCGTCCCTGCCCCAGGGCATCCAGGGTGGTGGGGTTCTGCAGGGGATCGGGGCTGGTCCAGTTGGTGAGCGTGTAGCCGCCCTGCAGCGTCAGGGTCTTGCTGAGGTAGACCGTCTGGGTGATGCCCCCGCGCGGCCAGGCCCCGGCGCAGTACCCGGCGACCTTGACCAGGTCGTCGGGGCTCGTGCTGGCGTCTACGGCCTCCTGGATAGTGGCATATTCGGTGGGGTCGTCGTTCAGCCGGGCCTGACAGGATGCGGCGCGGGGCTCGATGGGGCGCACCCCCGCGGCCGCCGGGGCCGGCCGCAGGGGCAGCGCCGCCGATAGCAGTACCCAGAGGACAATGGCCGCACCGCGGGGGAGACGGGGCATCGTTACCTCCCAGGGTGGCGCACCGTCAGCCGGTACACCGCGCTGTCGGACGCCCCCATGCGGTACTTGTAGGTCTCGCCGCCGCGCAGAAAGTCGAAGCGCCGCTTGCCGCGGGCGATGGCGTCCTGGATGCAGTAGGCCAGCAGGACGATGCCGGAGGAGAGCTCGTAGCGCCAGGCCGGGTCGTAGCCCGAGTTGTAGACCAGGATATCGCCGCCATAGTCGAAGCACCACATCGCGGCCGCCGGGCGGTCGTCCAGCCAGAGCAGGTAGAGGTTCAGCCAGCCGGCCGCCCAGGTGACGCCGGCCATGTCGACGAAGAAGGCTTCCATCTGCGGCGTCATGAAGGCGTCCTTCTCCGGGTGGCTGGCCCGGTGCAGGGCCAGGAAGTGGGCTACGCTTTCCGCCAGGGCCGATTTCTCCTGGACACGATACCAACGCACCTCGGCCTCGGCCTCGGCCCGGCGCACCTTGCGCCGGATCTCGTGGCGCTGTTTCTTGTCCAGCGTTTCCAGGTAAGCTTCCCAGTCGCCGGGCAGATGGATGTAGGGCGCGGCGTCTTCCGGCTGCGCCTGCACCTCGGCGGCGCAGCACTCGGCGCAGGCCCGGCAGAGCATGCCCAGGCGGGTCGGCGAGTGGCCGGGCAGGCAGTGCAGGTCCAAGATGTCCCAGGGGGGAGCCTCTGCCCGCAGGTGGCCCAGCAGGGCGCGGTAGACCTCTTCCTCCTGCTGCTGGCGGACGATGAAGTCGAGGTAGTCGGAGATCTCCAGGCCGCCGACGAGCTGCAGGAGGGTTTTCCCGTCCTGCCGCAGCGCATAGAGCGGGGCGATGCCCAGCAGCGCCCCCTCGTCGTTGCGGGCCAGCAGGACGCGCAGCTCCCGGCCGGCCCCAAAGTGCCGCCACCAAACCTCCTGCCACTGCGGCGTGAGGAACAGCGTGTCCACGGCGCTGCGGTGCAGCAGGGCCGTCCACTCTGCGGCCAGCTCCTGGAAGAGGCTGGGGTCGGAGCGCAGTTCTATCTGGATGGGCATAGGGCACCGCCTGGCATTTGTTCGGGAGCATTATATGCGCGGGGGCCGGGATGTGCAAGTCCGGTTTCCGTTCGCACTTTGACAACTGCTCCCTCTTGTGCTACAAAGGGCCCCATCTGAAACGATTGCCTGAAGGAGAACAGCGATGGCCACTCCGACCGAGAGCTTGCCGGGGAACCAGACTCCCCGTGATCGCGGCGCCCGTCTCGCCGCTTGGCTGCAGTTCCCCCGTCGGCTGATCCTGCTGCTGTTGGCCTGGGGCGTTTCCCTGCCGCTGCTGACCTGGCTGCTGGTTTCCCAACCGGCGCTGCCGTCGCCGCGGCCGGCCGGCGGGCCGGATTGGTCCCTTTCCCTGGCCCAGAAGAGGCCGGTAGCAGACGTGGTGGCCGAGCGCCTGCCCAATACCCTTGTTTTGGTGGGATCGGCCCTGGCGTTGGCATTGTTGTTGGCGCTGGCCGGGGCCCTGCTGGCCGTGCTGCTGCACCGGCTGGAGGAGCGAGCCGGCCCCCTGGGCTCGGTGCTCAAGGGGCTGGGGCGGCTGATCTCCTTTGCCCTGGCCTCGTTGCCGGCCTGGGCGCTGGGCCTGCTCCTGGCCTACTGGTTCGTTTTCCGGTGGCAACTCCTCCCGCCCATGGGGATGGTCGGCGCCGCCGGCCCCGGCGCCGGCAGCCTGGGCGACCGCCTGGTGCACCTGGTCCTTCCCGTCGGCGCCCTGGCCCTCTTCCCGGCCGTCTCCACGGGTCAGGCCGTGGCCCGCCGGGTGACGCTCCTGCCGGCCGGCAGCCGGCCCTGGCTGAGCGGGCTGCTGCGCGCCCTGGGGACGCTGCTGGGCCAGGTGGGCGGCATCCTGGGGGCCGCCGTGATCGTGGAGTCGACGGTCTCCTGGCCCGGCCTGGGCCGGGAGTTTATGCAGGGCCTGATGCAGCAGGACCTGCCGCTGCTCCTGGGAATCGTCACCCGCTTGGCCTCGCTCATCCTGGTCGGGCGTCTGGCCGCCGAGCTCTGCCGCTGGCTGGAGCGGCTGCTCTGCCCGGCGCCGGAGCCCTCTCTGCCCACGCCCTGGCGGCGGAAGGCGCGCACCGTGTACGTGGCGCTGGCGATGGCGCTGCTGCTCGTCCCGATCGGCCTGGGGGTGGCCGGCATGCTGGTCGATCCCTGGGCGGCGGAAACCATGGACCGCCAGAGCATCAATCAGCCCGCTTCGGATGAGCATCCCTGGGGCACCGACCATCTCGGCCGCGATTTTCGGGCCCGTGTGCTGCGCGGCAGCCTGATCTCCCTGGAGGTGGGGGCCCTGTCGGCGGCCGGCCTGCTGGTGCTGGGCGGCCTCTACGGGGCGGCGGCCGGAGCGCTCGCCGGCCGGCCTACCCTACGGCGCGAGTCGTTGGCCGACCTGCTGCTGTGGCCGGCCGACCTGCTGCTCTTCCTGCCGGCCGTGCCGGCGGCGATCCTCCTGGCACGCTTCCTCTTGCCCAGGGGCGGCACCTGGCTCGGCGAGCCGCTGGGCTATGTGCCGGTGGTGGTGGGCCTGGCCCTGCTGCCGCGGGCCGCCCGCGCTGCCCAGGCCCTCTGGCTCGGCCGCGGCCCGCAGCAGGGCGACGCCGCGCTCGATGGGCTGGGGGCGCTGTTTCTATCCCTGTTCCTGGCCGCCTTCGGCCTGGGGGCCACGCTGGACCTGGCCGCCCTGGGGATCTCGGCACCCACGCCGTCGCTGGGGTTCCTGCTCCTGGATGGGTTGGCCGCCGTGCGCTCCACCCCGGCGCGCCTGGTCGTGCCGGGGCTGACCTTCTGGGCCTGCTGCCTGGCCCTCTTCTTCGCCGCCGATGCGCTGATCGGCTATTTCCAGGACCGGGGAGTGCAGGCGCGGCTGAACGAGTAGGCGGGCAAACAGCTCGGGGGCGCCAGTCCTGGCGCCCCCGAGAGGCGTTTCCTCGGTTGTGGCTCCCCCGTCGGACCGCTCCCTACTCCTGGATCGGCTCGATCAGCCCGTAGTGGCCGTCCCGGCGGCGATAGACCACGCTCAGTCGCTCCGTCTCGGCGTTCTGGAAGATGAAAAAGTCGTGGCCGAGCAGCTCCATCTGCGAGACGGCCTCATCGGTGTACATCGGCTTGACCATGAACTGCTTGGTCTTGACGATGCGCGGCTCCTCCTCGACCTCGGCGGCCGGCCGGGCCGGCGACTCCGGGGCCATCGGCAGCTCGGAGAGGGCCACGGGACGGCCGGCGCGGCGGTGCCCGCCCTTGGTGTAGTAGCGCTCCTTGAAGCGGGCCACCTGCCGCTCCATCGTGTCCAGGACGGCGTCGAGCGAGGTGTAGGGGTCCCCGGAGCGTTCCTCGGCCCGCAGGATGACGCCGTTCTTCAGGGTCACGGTCAGTTGGGCCACGATCTGCGGCCCCTGGGAACGGGTGTTGGACTTGGTCAGCTCGACCTTGGTTTCGGCGATATCCTCCAGGTAACGCGATAACCGCGGGATCTTTTTGTCGATATAGGCCCGCAGGTTGGGGGTCAGGCGATAGTTCTTGGCACGCACTTGCATCTGCATCTCCATGACCACATACCTCCTTCTTCACTCAGGCCCGCTGCGCTTTGGGGCAGATTCCAACAAGGCGTTGCCAAAGGCCGTGCCGCCGGGCAAGGCCAGTGGGCGCATGGATGAGAAAAAGGAACAGTCCGGATTGGGCGCGGTGAGGCCCCCTGTTTTCCCCTGCGGCCACGCCCCCCATGGTCGTACTGTGAAATGGGAGGGCAGCCTGACGAACGTTCGCGAGAGTCTCTTCATGCCGCTTTCCTCGGAGTTCGTTCCCTTCCATTATAGCAGGCCCGGAGCGCGGCGTCAACTGCCTTTTGTGGAGTTTTCGTTAGCGCCCTTGGCCAACCACTCCTGCACCAGCAGGGGAATCTCCGGCAGATGCACGCGGCGCTGGGTGCAGCGAGGCAGCGATTGCAGAAAGGCCGGCCCGTAGGTCCGTGTGAGCACCCGCCCGTCCAACATGATCACCACGCCCCGGTCGGTCTGGCTGCGGATGAGCCGGCCGAAACCCTGCTTGAAGCGCAGCACGGCCTGCGGCACGGCGTACTGGCGGAAAGGGTCCTCGAAGAGCTCGCAGCGCGCGGCAAAGATCGGATCGGAGGGCACGTCGAAGGGCAGCTTGGTGATGACCAGGACCGAGAGCGCCTCCCCCACCACGTCGATGCCCTCCCAGAAGGAGCTGGTGCCCATCAGGACGCTGCGCGGGTTGCGGCGGAACTTGTCCAGCAGGTTGTGGCGTGAGCCGTCGATGCCCTGGCCGAGCACGGCGATATCCTCGCGCTCCAAAGGCCGGCGGATGGCGGCATGCGCCTGGCGCAGGGCGCTGTGCGAGGTGAAGAGAACCAGGGTGCGGCCGGCGCTGGCCTGGCAGGTCTGCACCAGGGTGCGCGCCAGGGCCCGGCCGTACTGCGGGTCGCTGGGGTCGGGCATGTCCTCGGGCACCAGGAGCAGCGCCGCGCGGCGGTAGTCGAAGGGCGAGTCCAGGAGCATCTCGTCGGCCTCGGGCAGGCACAGCCGCTCGCGCAGAAAGGCGGTGTTGTTCTCGGTGCTCAGGGTGGCCGAGGTCAGGACGATGGCCTCGTTCTGCAGGTACAGGCTCTCCTGGAGCAGGCTGCCGACGTGCAGGGGGGCCACATGCAGGCCGAGGGTGCCGGTCTGGGCCTCCACGGTGATCCAGTAGATGCCGTTGTCCTGGGACTGGCTGATGATCGCCGTGACCTGGCGCTGGACCTCCTCCGTCCGCTTGCCGAGCAGGGCGATCTCCAGGAGGAGGTCCTGCTCCTCGCGCGAGGCCTCCTCGTTGCCCTGGGAGCAAAGCTGGAGGAGGCGGTTCAGGCGATCGGCGATGCGCGCCAGCTCGACGGCGACGTTCTCCCAGGCGATCTCGATGTCCGACCAATCGGGCTGGATGCGGATGGCGGGGGTGATCCGCCAGTGCCAGTCGTACTGTCCGGAGCGGGGGAGCTCCTGCTGCTGGTGGACAAAGTCGTTCAGCGCGTCGAAGAAGCCGCGGGCGGCGGCGCGGGCGGATTCCACGGCGCCGCGGACCTCGGCGGTCAGGGCGCGCAGGGTCTGCATAGCCGGGTCGGTGCTCTCCCGGCCCTTGAGGAGGGTGGGGAGCAAGGGCAGCAGCCCTTGCTCGCGGCCCTGGCCGGCCGGCAGGCTGATCGCCGCCAGGAGCTCCTGCAGCTCCACGGCGGTCACGCTGAAGCCCAGTTGGTCGGTGGCCACGCCCTCCAGGTGGTGGGCCTCGTCCACCACCAGGTGACGGTGGGCCGGCAGGACGCGGTTCTCGGTGGCCACGTCGGATAGGAGCAGGCTGTGGTTGGCCACGACGACATGCGCGGCCTCGGCTCGCCGGCGGGCGCGGTAGAAGAAGCAGCGCTCCTCCTGGAAGTAGTGGCAATCCGATCCCCGGCAGGCGTTGGATTGGGCGGCGATCTCGTTCCAGACATCGTGCTCCTGGCCCACCAGGGCCAGTTCGCCGCGGTCGCCCGTCTGGGTGCGCGGGAGCCAGAGCAGGGTCTTGACCAGGACGCTGACCTGTTCCGGCGACAGGGAACTGCTGCGGCGGAGGGCTTCCCAGCGCCGCAGGCAGATATAGTTGGCGCGGCCCTTGAGCAGGGCGGCGCGGAAGGCCGCCAGGTGGGCCATGTCTCCTTCCTCCGGGCCGGCCTGGGCCAGGACGCGCTGCAGGTCGGGGAGGTCCTTGTAAAAGAGCTGGTCCTGCAGGTTGATGGTGTTGGTGGAGACGACGACCGGCCTCCCGCGGCGCATGGCCATGGCGATGGCCGGCAGCAGGTAGGCCATGGACTTGCCCGTGCCCGTCCCGGCCTCGACGATCAACTGCCCGCCGTGGTTGAACGTCTCGACCACGGCCTGCAGCATCTCCACCTGCTGCGGGCGGTGCTCATAGTGCGGAAAGGCGCGGGAGAAAAGGCCGCCGGGAGAAAACAGGGAGGAGAGGCGCTGCCCGTCGAGCGGGCGGTTGTCCTCGGTCTCCTCCAGCGGATCGGGGCGGGGCTCCGGCCGGACCAGGCGCGTCGCCATGGGCTTGTCGCCGTCGCGTTTTTTGCCAAAGGCCTCGCGCGCCACCGCGCCGGCGATCTCGGTAAAGAGTTCGGCCAGGGGCCATTCGGTCTTGCCGGCCAGGCGCAGCACCTCTTCCAGCGTCTCCAGGTCCAGCGCCGTCAGGCGCTCCCAGAAGGCCAGGAAGACCTGCCGGGTGACCTGGGCGTCGGCCAGGGCGCGGTGCTGCTGGGGGTAGGGGATGCCCAGCCCGCGGGCCACGCTGATCAGGGAGCGGTCGGGCAGCTCCGGGAGCAGGAGCGTGCTCAGCTCGAAGGTGTCCACGCGGGGGTTGCCCAGGCGCAGCCCCTGCGCGGCCAGGAAGTCGACATCGAAGGAGACGGAGTGGCCGACGAGCGGGTCGTCGCCGATGAAGCGGGCCAGCTCCGGGACCAGGGTATAGAACATCGGCGCCGTTTCCAGGTCCTGGGGGGTGATGCCGGTGAGGCGGGTGATGGCCTCGGGCAGCGGGCCGGCCGGCTTGAGCAGCGAATGCCAGGTGTCGAGCACTTCCTTTCCCTGGAAGCGCACGGCGGCGACCTCGATCAGCTCGTCCTTGCCGGGTTCGAGGCCGGTGGTCTCGGTGTCGATGGCTACGTACGGATGGAGCAACGCTTTAGCCCTAGCTGGCGCACGCTGCCGCCCCGGCCGCCAGCCGGTGGCGGACGATCTCCGCTAGCCGGCGGATGCCCTCGCCGATCATCTCCGGCGTGGCGTTGGAAAAGTTGAGCCGCATCGTGCTGTGCGGCCGGCCGTCCACGTAGAACGAGGTGCCCGGGACAAAGGCCACCTTGTTGGCCACCGCCTCCTTGAGCATATCCTCCACGTTGACCGTGTCGGGCAGCGTGACCCACAGGAACATGCCGCCCTCCGGGCGGGTCCAGGAGACGCCCTCCTTGGGAAAGTACTTGTCCAGGGCGTGCAGCATCGCCTCCATGCGCACCTTGTACATATCGCGGATCTTTTGGATGTGTGCTTCCATAGTGCCGCTCTGGCAGTACTCGTAGGCGGCGTACTGGATGAACGAGGAGGTGCAAAGGTCCGTGGCCTGCTTGATCAGGGCCAGCTTGCGGATAAACTCCTCGGAGGCGACCACCCAGGCCAGGCGGATGCCGGGGGAAAGGATCTTGCTAAAGGTGCTCAGGTAGATCACCCGCCCGGTAGTATCCATAGCCTTGATCGGCGGCACCGGCTCGCCGGTGTAGCGCAGCTCGCCGTAGGGGTCATCCTCCACCAGGATCAGGTCGTATTTCTCGGCCAGGACCATCAGGCGCTGGCGGCGTTCGAGGGACATTGTCCGGCCGGAGGGGTTCTGGAAGGTAGGCACGGTGTAGATGAACTTGGGGGTGATGATCTGCAGGATGCGCTCCAGCTCCTCGGTGACGATGCCCTCCTCGTCCATCGGCACGGTGACATAGCGTGGGGCGTACAGGTCAAAGGCTTGGATGGCCCCCAGGTAGCTGGGGCTTTCGAGGATGACGATGTCGCCATAGTCGATAAAGAGCTTGCCGATCATTTCCAGGGCCTGCTGCGAGCCGCTGGTGAGGAGGATATTGTCGCTGCCGCAGGCCACGCCCTTGAGGTTGCGCATGCGCTCGGCGATGCAGTGGCGCAGGGGCTTGTAGCCCTCGGTGGTGCCGTACTGCAGCGATTGCGCCCCGACCTCGTCGAGGACGGTGTTGCAGGACTGGCGAAAGACCTCGACGGGGAACGACTCGGGGGCCGGCAGGCCGCCGGCCAGGTAGATCATGCCCGGGAGGGTGGCATAGTGCAGGAGGTCCCGGATGGCGCTGCTCTTCATGGTTTCCATGCGCTGGGAGAAACGGTTGCGGGTCATCTTTGACTCCTTTTGAGCACGGATCGGCCTGGTCGCTGGCGCTTGAGCAGGGCGGGGCGGCGAGGCGCTGGATGTGCTGTACGGATACACGGATGGTAGCAGGATAGTCTCACCGTTCGACCGATGCCGCTGCCAGATGGACCAGGGCGGGTTGGGAAACCGTTCGCTGGCCGCCCCGTGGTTGGGCGTCGTTGCCTTGTGGGGTATTATACCATAGATGGAAGGAAGCGCAAGGCACCGGGAAAATCACGGCCATATCAAAACCATCGGCCCTTGCCGGCGAGTGTCCGGTCCGATAACGGCGCAGCACGGCGTCGACCCGGCAGAGCGCCCTCGTGCGCTCGTCTGGTCCCTGCCGCCGGGCACTTGCTAGTCGGGACCCACGGCCGCGACCTTGTTACCGTCGTGCGGGAAAACCCGAATGTCCTCGGGGCGCAGTTCGAGGCCGACCCGTTCGGCAACCCGGTATACTGCTTCTGGACCGGGTAACTCGACCTGTAGCAGTTGGCCCCCATGCGCCGCGCCCTCGAGCAGGAGTTGGTACCGCACCACGGCGCCCAGGTAGGTGATTTCCTGGACCACCGCCGCCGGCAAGTGGTCGGCCGCTCTGCCGATTCGCACGCGCTCGGGGCGGATGGCACAGACCAAGGCCGTCCCTTCGGGCCAATCGCCGGGGGGCAGGGCAAAAGATTTATCTAGAAGCAAGCCCTTCCCTCCTACCACCCGGCCCGCCAGGAAATTGACCCGGCCGATGAAATCGGCCACGAAGCGGGTGGCCGGCTGTTCATAGATCGCCGGCGGCGGCCCAATTTGCTCAATGCGCCCCTCGTTCATGACCACGATGCGATCGGCGATGCTCATAGCTTCCTCCTGGTCGTGGGTGACGTGGATCGTAGTCAGGTTCAGAGCGCGCTGGACGCGCCGAATCTCTTCGCGCATAGAGGCCCTCAGACGGGCATCCAGGTTCGAAAGCGGCTCGTCCAACAGGAGCAGCCGGGGTTCGATCACCAGAGCCCGGGCCAGGGCGATGCGCTGTTGTTGTCCCCCCGAAAGCTCGTGAACGCGGCGTTTCTCGTAGCCTCCCAATCGTACCAGGTGGAGGACATCGCTTACCTTGGGCCTGATCCGGTTGTCGGGCCAACGGCGCCGCCGCAGGCCGTAGGCCACATTCTCATAGACGTTCATATGGGGAAACAGGGCATAGTTCTGAAAGACCATACCCACGTCGCGTTGCTGTGGCGGCATGCGGGTAATTTCCTGCCCGGCCAGGTGCACCTGGCCGGCTTCCGGATCGAGGAGGCCGGCGATGATCCGGAGCGTGGTCGTTTTGCCGCAGCCCGAAGGTCCCAGCAGGCAGCACAGCTCCCCCTGGTACACGTCGAGCGACAGGTTTTCCAGCACCCGCACCGGGCCAAAGTGCCTGGCGATGCCGCGCAGTTGCAATGCTACGCACCGGGGGTCTGACTGCTCAGAACTTGGCGAAACCATGTTTGCGTTGCCTCCCGCATACTGAGGGCATAGATTGCCAGCATACCCAAGATGGCCACGGCGATCATAACGATGGACAGGGCGGCGGCGTGGCCTACATTGCCGCGCACCGTGGCCTCGAAGACATCCACGGCCAGCACCTTGTTCCCCGGAGTAATCAGGAAAATGATGGCGCCCAGGGTCTGGACGGTGGAAACGAAAGCGTACAGGGCGCTGATCAGCAAGGCCGGCCGGGCCAGCGGCAGCACGATGCGGAAAAAGGTCGTGATCCGGGATGCCCCCAGGCTGGCCGAGGCCTCCTCGATGGCGTGATCCTGCTGCAACAGCACGCCGGTCCCCGCGCGCAGGCCCAGGGGCAGTTCCCGGATCACGGTAATGGCCACGACGATGGCCCACGTTCCCGAAAGCAGCAGCGGCGGCCGGCCAAAAGCCAGGGCATAACCGACGCCCATAAAGGTGCCCGGGATGGCAAAGGGCAGCGTAGCCAAAAGGTCGAGCGCCCAGCGGCCGCGGAACTCGAATCGCGTCACCAGGTAGGCGATCACCATCCCCAGAAAGCTCATGGCCACGCTCGTAATGGCGGCAAAGAGCAGCGAGTTGCGGGTGCTGTTCCACCCCCGTTGGGGCAGAATGCCGAAATGCTCCAGGGTCGGGGTGTAGTCTCCGCCGAGGTGTTTGGTGAAGGCGGCCAACAGGACCGAGATCAGCAGCATAAAGATCACGATCGCAAAGCTGAGGCCTACCACCCACAGCCCTGCCTGGAGCGGCCGGCTGAGCCGCAGCGGTTTGCGTTGTCCGCTGCCGGCCTGTATTTGTACACCCGCCTGGCCTTTTTGCACTCGCGAGTAGAGCCAGAAAACGCCCAGGCAAAAGACCATCAAGATCGCATTGAGCGCGGCCGCCATCTCCATATTGTAGGTGCCGATGAGCTGCGTATACGAGGCCGTGGCCAGCGTGTTGAAGCGGCCGCCGATGATGTAGGGGGTGCCGAAATCGGCCATCGAGCGCAGAAAGGCCAGCAGCAGGGCGCCGATCACGCCCGGACGGATCAAGGGCAGCGTCACCGTGGTCAGCACATGCCACTCGCTGGCCCCCAGGTTGCGGGCGGCATCTTCGACCTGGCTGCTTACGCCGACCAGCACCGCCGAGATGAGGAGAAAGGTCGTTGTCGTCAGTCCCAGCGTCTGTAGGATCAGCACACTGCGCCAGCTATAGATGTCCCAGTTGAGGCCCAGGAGGCGGTAGGTCAGCAGCCCGTTGCGGCCGAACAAAAAGATATAGGCCACCGTATTGACAAAGCCGGGGATCACGATAGGCAGGACCGCGGCCGCGGCAAAGACGCGGCGCCAGGGCAGGGTCGTTTTGAAAACGACCAGGGCCAGGATCAACCCCAGCAGGGTAGACAGGCCGGCCGACCCAGTGGCAATGAGCAGGCTGTTGCCAATTGTGCTCCGCAACTGCGGTTGGGTAAATATCTGGATATAGTTGCCCAGGCCGGGTTCACCTTTTACGGTTAGGCTCTTGAGCAGCACGTTCAGCGCCGGATATAGCACAAAGAGTGTCAGGAGGAGCAGCATGGCCACGGGCAGGAGATATTTGCGCCAACGCATAGGATCGTCCTCCGACGGGCGGCTCCGCCGGATCCCGAAAGATCCGGCCAAGATGCAAGCCCCTCGGAGGTGGACCGGCCCAACTCCGAGGCCCCCGGCGGGGACTTTGTACTTCCGGCGCGCCCTGGAAGGGCCGGCACGCGGCCCCCGAAGGGCTTGCATCTTCTGGAACCCGACCGCTCTCTACTGGTACTGGGGATAGCGCCGTTTGAACTCTTCAAGGACCCGTTCGCGCTCGGCGCCCCACTTGATGTGGTCGTAGGCCACCAGGTTCAGCTCACCCAGGCTGGGCACCCCGGCGATTGTCTCCACGTCGGTCGTCGGCACCCGCGGGCTGGCCCGCATAAGCACCTGCTGCCCTTCGGGCGACAGACACCAGTCGACAAAGATGCGCGCGTTGTTGGGGTGCCTGGCCCCGGCGACGATGGCTACCGGTGAGGGCCAGGCCAGTACGCCGTCGGTTGGAAAGACACTCGTCAGGGGCGCATTGGGGTTGTTGAGGAGCGCATTGTGGGGGTCGGGAACGATCCCGATGGCATACTCCCCGGCCAGCGTTTTCTGCCCCGGGGCCGAGCCGCTCTTTTCCAGGAAGGGGATGTTGGCATACAGTTGGTCCAGGAAGGCCCACCCTTCCTGCTCGCCCAGCATTTGCAGGATGCCCGATACGCTGGTATAGGCCGTGCCCGAGGTATTGGGATCCGAGGCCGTCAGTTCGTCCTTGTAGATGGGGTTGGCCAGGTCGGCCCACTTTGTCGGCATCGGCAGACCCTTGGCCTGCAAGCGGTCGTTATTGACCAGAAAGCCCACGACCACCAGCGAGACCCCCGTCCAGTAGCCCTCTGTGTCGCGAAAGGCGGGATAGACGTTCGCGGCGTTGGGCGATTTGTAGGCCACGATCAGGCCTTCTTTCGCGGCTTGGATAAAGGCGTCCGAACCGCCGCCGAACCAGATGTCGGTCTGCGGGTTGGTCTTTTCCGCTTGCAGGCGGGTCAACACCTCGCCGGAAGACATAGTCAGCAACTCCACCCGAATTCCTGTCGCTTTGGTAAACTCCTCGGCGATCATTTCGGGGTTGCCGTAGGCCACATACATACTCAAGACCTTTTCGGCGTCTGGCTGTAGTTCGGTTCCCGCTGTGGGAGGCACAACGGGCGTGGCGCTGGGGGTGGGCCCACATGCGCCTAGGAGCGGCATGCCAAATGCCAGCAGTATCAAGACATGCAGGATCCAACGAGTACGGCCGTTCATTTTTCCCTCACTTTCTTTTTCCGATGACGATTCCGCTACGTCCGGCGCGCCTGGCTTGCAGGGGCCGGCAATCCGATCCGCAACTTTCCCGGCGCACACCTCCTTTCGACATACCTGCTGTTTGCCGGTCGGGTCAGCAATTTACCCGGCAGTCTGCGCAGTCTCCAGGTATGTCCGCAACAGCGCTCTGGTGGCCAACACTTCCTCCTCGTCGTCCAGCTCGATCGTCCACCAGCGGCAGGAGGTGGTCAGCAGTCGATCGATGACCGGGCCGAGCATGGCTATGTCCTGAGGCGGATAGTGGCGGTCGGTTTCTCGCTCATATATGTGGACCTCCACCAGGCGGTCGGCAAAGAGTTCGACGACGTCGTGGATCGTGAGCATCCCGCTCAGCACGGGGGCGCATCCGAAGGCGTGGCCGACGTCCAGCGTCAGCATGGCGTCGGCGGCCCGGGCCCAGGCGGCGATATCCGCCGGACTGCTGGCCGGTCCGCGGCGCAGGTTTTCCAAGGCGACCGTAACGCCGAGCTCGCGCCCGCGCGCGGCCAGCCGGCCTAGGTTCTCTACGACGCGGCCGGGGTCGAGCGGGGCCTGCCAATCCAGCCCCACATGCACGGTGAGGATGGCCGGATCGGGGGCGGCCAGCGCTTCCACCGAGGCTATGTGCAGGCGCAACCCGCGTTCTGCCAGCGCAGGGTCGGGATGGCCCATCTCATAGCCGGGAAAGAAACCGTGGTAGCGCACCGGGATCCCCACGGCGCGAAAGTGGGCCACATGCCGGGGAAGGGAATCTAGCGCCTGGGGGTCAGGCGCATAGGCGATAGCAAAATCGTGCGCAAGCGCCCAATGTAGCCGCCCGGGGAAGGAGGACCATTTGGCTGCGACCGCAATCGTCAAGTCGCCGGCCGTGGTGGAGGGCAGCCCTTGCCGGGACTGCCCTGCGGGATTTGCCGTGGTTGCCAAGCCTAACCTCCTTTGCGGAATTGTCCCGCCAAAAGGAAAGGAGCCGCCCGCGCTGCTGTTCGCCGGCGGCTCCTGGAGGTCAGGCCGTTATCCATCCTGACATGGGGGCGCGAGCCCCCGATTTGCCGGGTCAGAGCAGAGTCGCGGTCGGGCCACTGGCCCAACTATGCGCGTCAGATGCTGCCGGTGCCACTGGCACCAACTGGTGCCAGTCCGTTCGCCTCAAACCCGGCTATGGACCCTCCACATCTGCCGAAACATTGCTTTCTCCTGCACCGTAAAGCACAACCGGTCAATGCACCGGCTATTATAGGGAGACTGTGCCCGGTTGTCAAATCACCCTTGCAGGCTTGTCCACAGGGCTTTTTCAAGGTCGTGTCTGGGCCGCACGAACGGCCCGGTCCCGGCCTGTTCAAACCGGTGGCCGAACCCCACTGGGCCTGACACCCCATGGGGTAGCCGGGTTTGCGGGCGCGGGCCGGGCCCGGGCCGGGGGCTTGAAGCCCCGGCTTGTCCGTTTTTTCCCACTTGCGCCCCGGCTCCACTTCGGCTACAATACAGCCGTTCACGTTTCGCGCATCATGTTTCGCGCTCGGAGCGGTTTATGGATTCGACATCCTTCTTCCAGGCTTCCTTCTTCCTCGCCTCCCTCGCCGCGCTCGCGGCCGGCCTGATCTCGTTTGTCTCCCCCTGTGTCCTGCCGCTGGTCCCCTCTTTCCTGGGCTATATCACCGGCACGGCCATCCGCCCCCAGATGACGGTGCGCCGCTGGTACGCCTTCTTCCACGCCCTGGCCTTTGTCCTGGGCTTTAGCGTCGTCTTTGTCGTCTTGCTCTCGTTCGTCGGGCTGCTCTTCAACCCGCTCCTGGCGCCGGCCGCTTGGCTGGGAGAGGGCTGGCCGGCCCGGGCCCTGGCCTGGCCGGACAAGCCCCCTCTCACCTATCTGGAGCTCCTACAGAAGGTGGCCGGCATCTTCCTGGTGCTCTTTGGTCTGCATACGATGGGGGTGCTGCGCATCAGGCTCTTTGACCTGGATAAACAGTTGAACGTGCAGATCAGCCGGCGCTTCGGGTTCTTTTCCTCCTTCCTGGTGGGACTTACCTTCGCCGTGGGCTGGACCCCCTGCGTGTCCGCGCCGCTGGCCGGGATCCTCTTCCTGGGCACCAGCACTACCGCGCCGGTGCTGATGGTCTGGCTCCTGGTGCTCTACTCCCTCGGCCTGGGAGTGCCCTTCTTGGTGATGGGCTTCTTGCTCGACCGGGCGGCGCGCTTCGTCCGGTGGATGACGCGTTACCGCCGGGCCGTCGCCATCGCCAGCGGGTTGCTCCTGATCGCCATCGGGCTGGCCGTCTTCTTCGGCCGGCTGCGTCTGCTGGCCTGGATGCCGGGGTGGTTCTAGCGGGGTGTGCTGTGCCGCGCCGTGAGGAAGAAATCCTGGAGCAAGCTCGGCAGCAGGTTGCTGCCCGCCGGACTCGCCGGCAGGGCGAGTTCTTCCTGCAGGGCGTCCTGGTGTGGTGGCTCCTGGTCCTGGCAGCCCTTTTCCTTTTCCCGGGGACGCTCTCCGACAAGGTCTGGGCGGCGGTCCACGGCCTATGCACCCAAAGGGCCGAGCACCTGCTCCTCTTTGGGGCTCAGGCGTTGCCGCTGTGCGCCCGCGACAGCGGCACCTACCTGGGCGTGCTCCTGGGGGTGGGTTACCTCTTGGCGCGGGGCCGCTGGCGGGCCGCCGGCCGGCCGCTCCGCGCCTTCTGGGGGCTCCTGGTCGCCGCCCTGCTCTTCTTCGGCGTCGACGTGCTCAACTCGGTGGCCCTGGACTGGTTCGGGTGGCAGGTCTATCCCCCGCACAACGCCCTGCGCCTGGCCTCGGGGCTGGCCCTGGGGCTGGTCAGCGGCGTCCTCTTCCTGTGGGTCGTCAACCTGGCCTTTGCCAACCGGCAGCGGGAGCGGCGCATCGTGCCCCACCGGGCCGACCTCCTGGGGCTGATCGGCGTAGGGGCGCTGGGGGGACTGGCGCTCTGGAGCGGCCGGCCGGCGCTGTACCTTCCGCTGGTTGTCCTTTCGGTCGGCGGGGCGGTGCTGCTGCTGTGGGCCGGCAACGCCCTCCTCTTTCTCACCCGCGTCCGGGGGCGAGAGTTGGTGGCCAGCGCCTGGGAGGTCACGCCGTTCCTGTTTTGGGGAGGGATCGCCGCCGTGGCAGAGATGGCCCTGCTGTCGTGGCTGCGCTATCGGGTGGGAGGGTGAGGTCGGCCGGCGGCATACGCGGGCGGCCCCGGGCGCGGGCGCCGGTCGGCGGATCGGCCGTCTCGTGCCCGGTCAGGAGTTCAGGAGGATCCGCCCGCAGTTCGGGCAGCGGACAATCTCCCCGCCGGTGGCCGCCTTGCGCACGAGCAGCGGCACCTCCAGGCGGCAGCCCTCGCAGGTGTTGTTGAGCACCCGGACGACGGCCTTGCCGTGGGTCCGCCGGGCCTGCTCGTAAAGGGGCAGGATGGCGGCCGGTATCGTCTTGATGAGCTCGGCTCGCGCGGCGCGCAGGGGCTCAACCTGTTCCTGTAGGCCTTTTTCCTGGGCCGCCGTCTCCCGGGCCAGGGCTTCGTACTCCTGGAAGCAGCGCTCCTCTTCGACGATCAGCGCATCGAGAGCGCGGCGCTGCTGCTCGTTCTCCTCCATCAGGGCCAGGGCCTCGTCCTCCAGGGCGCCTTTGCGCTGGCGAGCCTGCTCGATCTGGGCCTGGACGGCCTGGGCCTCGCGCTCGGAGCGGATCGTGTCGCTGTAGAGGCGCTTCTCCAGCTCTTTGAGGAAGGTTTCCTGCTCCCAGAGGGCGCTCTCGGCCTGGCGCAGGCGGACCGAGCGCTCGCGCGCGGCCTCTTCCCCTGCCTGGTGCGCCTGCCGGACCTCGGCCAGGCGGCGGTGCACTCGCTGCAGCCGGCCGGCCCATTCCTGCATCTTGCGCTCGTAGAGGGCGATGCCCTCGTCGAGCTCCTGCAGTTGATAGAGGCGTTCCACTTCACGCATGGAGACGTCCCCGCTCCGCTATAGAAGTCATCTCAATCACCACAGAACCTTGGCGCCTTGGGGCCTCTGGTTTATGAGATGACTTGCTGACTCCTGCATAGCTCGCTACACTACCTTGAAGCCCAAGTCCGCGTGCGCCGACCTGCCGACTCGCTCTTGCCCGGCAGTATAGCACAGAAAAAAGGCCGGCGCAAGCTGTGGGATTTTGCACTTTCTTGACTCCTGGCCGTTCTCGTGGTAATATGGAGAAAGCGTCTTTTGTACACTTATAGCGCCAGAAGGCGGAGGATCCTATGCCCACAGATGCCGAGATGGTTGCCCGTATCGACCGACTGCGCCGGGAGCGCGACGCCGTCATCCTGGCGCACAACTACCAGCGTCCCGAGATCCAGGACCTGGCCGACTTTGTCGGCGACTCCCTGGAGCTGGCCCGGCAGGTGACGCGGGTCGATCGCTCCCTGATCGTCTTCTGCGGGGTGGACTTTATGGCCGAGAGCGCGGCCATCCTCAACCCCGGCAAGACGGTGCTGATCCCCTCGCTGCGGGCCCGGTGCCCGATGGCGGCTATGGCCACGGCCGAGGCCGTGCGCGCCCGGAGACAGCAGCTCCCCGGCGCGGCCGTCTGCTGCTACGTCAACACCTCGGCCGCGGTCAAGGCCGAGAGCGACATCTGCTGCACCTCGGCCAACGGCGTGCGCATTGTCGAATCGCTGGCCCAGGAGCGGGTCCTCTGTGTCCCCGACAAGAACCTGGGGCACTATATCTCCACCCAGACCGGGAAGGAGATCATCCTCTGGCCCGGCTTCTGTATCGTCCACGAGCGGCTGACGCTGGAGGAGGTGCAGGCGGCCCGGAGCGCGCACCCGGGCGCGGAGCTGCTGGTTCATCCGGAGTGCCGGCCGGAGGTGGCGGCCGTGGCGGACCATGTCCTCAGCACCTCGGGCATGATGCGCCATGTGCGGGAGAGCCCGGTTGGGGAGTTTATCATCGGCACCGAGGTGGGGATCATTCATCCGCTGCAGAAACAGAACCCCGGCAAGCGCTTCTACCCGGCGGCGCCGCACATGGTCTGTGAGAACATGAAGCGGATCACCCTGGAGAACCTGTTGGCAGCGCTGGAAAAGGGCCGGCACGTCGTGACCGTCCCGGAGAGGGTCCGCCGGCGGGCGCTGTTGACGCTGGAGCGGATGCTAGCCGTTTGAACGTTGGGACGGGGAAATGTTGGCCCGTTCTGCTCTTCCAGGGGGGTGACCGGTGTCGAATTTCACCTACGACTTTATCATCATCGGTTCCGGCATTGCCGGCCTCTACACCGCGCTCCTGGCGCAGGCCCATGGCCAGGTGTTGGTGGTGACCAAGGCCGGCCTGGAGGAATGCAACACCCGCTATGCCCAGGGGGGCATCGCCGCGGCGGTGGACCCCGGCGACTCGCCGGAGCAGCATTTCCGCGACACCCTGGCCGCCGGCGCCGACCTGTGCAATCCCGCGGCGGTGCGCGTGCTCACGGAAGAGGGGCCGGCGCGCATCGCCGACCTCATCGAGCGCGGCGTGGATTTCGACACCGTCCATGGCGAGGTAGCCCTGACGCGCGAGGCGGCCCATTCCCTGCCCCGCGTGCTGCATGCCCGCGGTGACGCCACCGGCATGGAGATCGAGCTGACATTGGCCCGGCTGGCCCGCCTCTCGCGGGTGACGCTGCTGCAGAACCACCTGGTGACGCGCATTGTGGTGCAGGAGGGGCGGGCGGCCGGCGTCGTCGTGACCGACCTGCGCCAGGGGCGGTGCCGGGAGGTGGCGGGGCGCCATGTCGTCCTGGCCACGGGGGGGGCCGGGCGGCTCTTTCGCAACACCACCAACCCGGCGGTGGCCACCGGCGACGGTGTCGCGCTGGCCTACCGCGCCGGGGCCGAGGTGGAGAGCCTGGAGTTCTACCAGTTTCACCCTACTGCGCTCCACTACCCCGGCGCGCCGCCGTTCCTGATCACCGAGGCGGCCCGCGGGGAGGGGGGCGTGCTGCGCAACGAGGAGGGGGAGCGCTTCATGGTGGGCCGGCACCCGGCGGCCGAGCTGGCCCCGCGCGACGTCGTCGCCCGGGCCATCACCCAGGAGATGCGCCGTACCGGCCGGCCGCACGTCTTTCTCGACCTGACGCACCTCCCGCCGGAGACGGTGCGCCTGCGTTTCCCGACCATCTACCGCACCTGCCGCGGGCTAGGCATTGACATAACTAAAGAGCCGATTCCGGTGGCCCCGGCGGCGCACTACATGATCGGCGGCGTGCGCGTGGACCTGTGGGGGCGGACGAACGTCCCCGGCCTCTATGCCTGCGGCGAGGTGGCCTGCACCGGGGCGCACGGCGCCAACCGTCTGGCCAGCAACTCGCTGTTGGAGGTACTGGTCTTTTCCCGGCGGCTGGTGCAGGCGGCGGTGGCGGGCGCGCCGGAGGTGGCAGAGGGGCCCGATGCCATCCCGGTGCTGCGGGTGGTGGGGCCGCCGGCCGAGGTGGAGGTGGACCCGTCGCCGCAGCCCGTCGCGCTGGTCGGCCTGCAGGAGCTGCTCTGGGAGCATGTCGGCATCGAGCGCAGCGGGGCCGGCCTGTCCCATGCCTGCGCCCAGTTGCTGGCCTGGCGCGCCCGGCCGGTCCAGGCGGCCACGGAGCGCGACCGCCTGGAGATGGAAGGCATGTTCCTCACCGCGCACCTCCTGGCCAACGCCGCCCTGCTCCGCCAGGAGAGCCGCGGCGCTCACTACCGCACCGATTTTCCGCAGACCGACCCGGCGTGGCGCAAGGTGATCGTGCAGCGCGCTCCTTGACAACTCCCCGGCCGGTGGTTACAATATCTCCCGTTGAGCGTTTGGCCGAGCGCCGGCCACTGTTCCGAGACGGTTGAATGAGAGGTTCAAAGGAGGCCCCATGAGCGACCGCGATCCGCAGTCCATATCTCCCGCCGAGGCCCAGGAGGAAGTGCAGCGCATCCGTGAGTCGGCGCGGCTGCTGGGCGTCGATGTGGACGAGAGCGACGTGGCGCAGTGGCTGACGGCGATGGCCGTCGGCGCCGGCGGCCAGGACTGGCAGGTCGATACCCGCGCCGGCGTCTTTGGTCACCGCATCACGCTGTTGGACTTTGACGCCACGAGCCTGGCGCGTTACCGCCAGATCGCCGACATCGTGCAGTTCCCGGACCGGCCGAACGTGGAGACGGCGATCTCCCTTTCGGGAAGCGCGGCCCAGGGCAAGATCCAGCCCTACCCGGCGGACTATGATTTCTTTGAGCGGATCAACATTATCGCCCCCACCCGCGAGGAGGCCTGCCAGGTCCTGGGCCAGATCATCCGCGAGAAGGCGTTGGAGCACTTTGCCAGCTCCGAAGTCCAGTTGGTGGAGGTCAAGTTCGGCACCTGGAAGAGCGACGTGGTGAAGGGCGGGCAGGCGATCCCCAAGGGCAAGTTCGTGTCCTGGAACGCCGCCGAGGTCCAGGCCGGCCAGATGGAGGTCTTTACGCCGGACGGCGAGAAGCAGGTTATCCCCTGGGAGTACGGCTGCCAAGAGCCGGGCTGGTGCAAGCTGGACTGGATGATCGCCATCCCCCAGGAGGGGCGCGTGGTCAACGCCAGCAACATGCTGGATGTCACCTGGCAGTCGCCCAGCGGGGACATTGTGCCGCTGGATGGGTTCCTGGACCCCTATTTCCAGGAGGTATACCTGGAGTCCTCCTCGATCCCGCTCTTTGCCAAGCTGGCCGGCCGCATGCCGCCGCAGGTGGTGAGCGAGTATGTCGGCCAGTTGGAACGCGAGGTGCGCAAGTACGCCACGCGCGACCCGCGCAACTTTGGCAAGGTGGCCAAGCGCCTGTACAACATCTTTCGGCTGATCGGCCGCTACCAGGAGGCCGCCTGGATCCGCGAGCTGTTCGACGAGCCCACCTCGGCCCTCTACCAGGTGCTGGCGCTCCTGGAGACGGTGGACGATGCCCGCAAGTCGGAGACGACGATCGACCGCGACTCGGTGGTGGCCCAGGTGGACGGGCTGATCCGCCAGGTGATCGAGGCGGTCGAGGGCCCCCAGGAGACCGATCTGGTGATGTCGCTGCTGCGCCTGCGCGACGACCTCACCGGCCGCCGCGAACTGGGCGAGGAGTGGGATGCCCTGATGGAGCGCTCCCGCCAGGAGGTGGCCGGCCTGGTGAACACCTTCTTCGAGGAGAAGCTGATGGCCATCCCGGAGGTCCGGGCCTATATCGAGGACCTGGAGCAGAAGGGGGGATAGCAGGAGGCAGGGAGTAGGATGCAGGATTGAGGAGGTGGGGGCATGTTGCCACCGGCCGTACAGCGGTTGATCGACCTGGCCCTGGAGGAGGACCTGGGGCGGGGGGACGTGACCTCGGAGGCGCTGATCCCGCCGGAGCTGCCGGCCGAGGGGCGGGTGTTGGTCAAGGCGCCGGGGGTCCTGGCCGGCCTGGAGGTGGCGGCGGCGGTCTTTCAGACCGTGGATGCGGCGGTGGCCTGGACGCCGCTGGCCCGGGATGGCGACGCCGTTTCCCCGGGGCAGGTGGTGGCTCGCGTGGCCGGCCGGGCCCGTTCGCTCCTGGCCGCGGAGCGCACCGCGCTGAACTTTCTCCAGCGTCTATCGGGCATCGCCACCTGCACGGCCCGCTATGTCGAGGCGCTGCGCGGCACCCGGGCCCGGCTGGTGGATACGCGCAAGACCACCCCGGGATGGCGCTGGCTGGATAAGATGGCCGTGCGCTGCGGCGGCGGGTTCAACCACCGATTGGACCTGGCCGGCGGCATCCTGATCAAGGACAATCACCTAGCCCTGTCGCGGAACAATATCCATGGCGCAATCCGCGCCGTGCGAGCCTATGCTCCTCATACCCTGCGGCTGGAGATCGAGGTCACCGACCTGGCGGGGGTGGAGATGGCCCTGGCCGCCGGGGCGGAGATCATTCTGTTGGACAACATGTCCCTGTCGGAGATGCGCCGGGCGGCGGAGACGGTGGCCGGCCGGGCGCTGCTGGAAGCCTCGGGGGGCATCACGTTGGAGACGGTGCGGGCCGTGGCCGAGACGGGGGTGGACCTGATCTCCAGCGGGGCCATTACCCATTCGGCGAGGGCGTTGGATATCAGTCTGGAGGTTGGAAGTTAGAGGTTGGAAGAGGCGGTCCTGGTTGTTCGGCGGGAGCATCTTGTGGCGGGCGGCCCTTTTTGGGGGTTTTTCTGCCGAGCCGGTCGTGGTGGCGGGCAATCTGCACATGGTCATCTGGGGAGAGAAGCAAGGCGTGGCGGGGTTCTATTGCGTGAAGCCGGGTGTACCGGCGAGATCTCCCAGGTCGGCCAACCGGCAGGGGGGAGGTGCCGAGGGCGATGTATTCGATGGGCAACCCTTGGGCGGCCATCTCCTGGACCAACCGGGGCTTGAGCGGCCCTATTCCAACTCCAGGCTGACGCGCAGGCACCTGTCGATCTCGGCCATGGCTTCGGGGGGGAAGCGGCCCAGCTTCTCGATGACCTGGGCCTTGGGGATGGTGATGATCGTCTCGGCCTTGACGATGCTGTCCTTGTCCAGACCGGCCTCCTTGGCGATGGCGCTGCCGGCATAGACGCGGTAGTGCACGGGGTAGTTCTGCTCTGGGACCTGCGAAGTGATGGCGGCGAGGATGAGGTTGTCGCCGTAGGTGTTGCCGATGTCGTTCTGGATGACGACGGCCGGCCGGGCCTTGCTCCGGCTAAAGTCCTGGATAAAGGGGAAGGCGATCAGGACGACATCTCCCCGCCGAAATTCCATCGCCTGCCCCTTTCTTACCCCAACGCCTGTCCCTGCATGGAGAGGAAGCTTTCCCCGTCGGAGCGGTTGTCCGCGGCCATCACCCGGTAGCACTCGGCCAGGAGGACCTGGCGGGGCTGCCAATCCTGCTCCCGGCAGAGGCCGGCGGACAGGAACTCGCGGACCATCTCTTCCACGGGGCATCCCCTTTGGCCGGCCAGGATGACCAACTGCTGGTGCAGGGGGACAGGAATCTCGATCGGGACCGTATCCATCGATGGCACCTCCGCCGGAACTGGGTCCCATTATAGGGCCGGCAGGGGAAAAAGTCAAGGTGCGAGGGGTAATAGTACAAAAACAGGACTTGACGTGGAGGGCATAGTCCGCTATGATGGCCTTGCGCCCTGGCAGGGCCAGCGCCAAGCAGAAAGGAGGTGAACGGTGCTGCGGCGTTTCTTTTCCCCCGAATGGGGCCAGGGCCTGGTCGAGTACGCACTTATCCTTCTGCTCATCACGATCGTCGTCATCGCTGCCCTCATGCTGATCGGGCCGCGCATCTCAGCGATGTTCGGCTCCGTCTACAACAGTCTGAGGTAAGTTCCCGATCAGGCCCACTCCCGAAGGCCTCCTGGGTGCCCAGGAGGCCTTCGCTGTAGGTGTCAGTTGACAAGACCGCGGCAAGCTGGTAGGATACAGCCTGGAAGCCAGCATCCGCGCACACCGCATTTGGGAATCGACGGAGATCAGGAGGATTGCCCCTCGGAGGCAGACGATGAAAGGACTCATCCTCAGCGGCGGCAAGGGCACGCGCCTGCGCCCCATCACCTACACCAGCGCCAAGCAGTTGGTCCCCGTGGCCAACAAGCCGGTGCTCTTCCGGGTCATCGAGACCCTCAAGGAGGCCGGCATCACCGACCTGGGCATCGTCGTCGGCGACACCGCCGCCGAGATCCAGGCGGCGGTGGGCGATGGGGCGCGCTGGAACGTCTCCATCACCTATATCCACCAGCCGGCCCCCCTGGGCCTGGCCCACGCCGTCAAGGTCGCGCAGGATTTCCTGGGCCAGGAGCGTTTCGTGATGTTCCTGGGCGACAACGTCATCGAAAAGGGCATCGCCCCCCTGGCCCGGCAGTTTGCCTCCAGCGACTGGAATGCCCAGGTGGTCCTGACGCGCGTCGATCACCCGGAGCAGTTCGGCGTGGCCGTCCTGGACGAAGGCCGTATCGTCCGCCTGATCGAGAAGCCGCGCGAGCCGCCCAGCGACCTGGCCCTGGTCGGCATCTATATGTTCGACGCGCACGTTTTCGAGGCGGTCGATGCCATCCGGCCGTCCTGGCGCAACGAGTTGGAGATCACCGACGCCATCCAGTACCTGGTGGACCACGGCTACAAGGTCTACCCCTATATCCACGAGGGGTGGTGGATCGATACCGGCAAGATGGAGGACATGCTCGACGCCAACCGCCTGGTGTTGGAGGAGCTGGAGCCGCGGGTGGACGGCTATGTGGACAGCGCCTCGCAGCTATGCGGCAAGGTGGTGGTGGAGCCCGGGGCCGAGATCATCAACAGCGTTATCCGCGGGCCGGCCATCATCGGCGAGCACACACGCATTGTCAACTCCTACGTCGGCCCCTTTACCAGCATCTATCACCACTGCGCGGTCATCGATAGCGAGATCGAGCACAGCATCATCCTGGAGAACTGTCGCATCGAGATCGACCAGCGCATCGAGAACAGCCTGATCGGCCGCAATGTCGAGATCGCCCGCTCGCCGCTGAAGCCCAGGGCGCTCAAGTTCATGCTGGGGGACTATAGCAAGGTGGGAATCCTGAGCAACGCGCACTGAGGAGGTGCCATGCGCAACCTGCTGATCACCGGCGCCGCCGGCTTCATCGGCTCTAACTTTGTCCGTTACCTCCTACAAAAGTACCCGGACTATCGCGTGGTCGTTTACGACAAGCTGACCTACGCCGGCAACCTGGACAACCTCAAGGACGTGGCCGAGGACTTTCGCGGGCGGTACACGTTCGTCCTGGGCGACATATGCGACGCCGAGATGGTGCGGCAAACGATCCGCGAGGGCCAGATCGATACGGTGGTCAACTTCGCCGCGGCCACGCACGTGGACCGCTCGCTGATGGAGCCGGACGAGTTCCTGCGCACGGATGTCTTTGGGACATACGTCCTTTTGGAGGCGACCAAGGAGTTGGGTCTGGAAAGGCTCCACCAGGTGAGCACCGACGAGGTCTACGGCCAGGTGCTGGAAGGGCGCTTCAAGGAGACGGACCCCCTGCACGCGCGCAGCCCCTATTCGGCCTCCAAGGCCGGTGGGGACCTGCTGTGCCTGGCCTACTTTACCTCCTTTGGCGTCCCGGTGACGATCACGCGCGGAAGCAACAATATCGGCCCGTTCCAGTACCCGGAAAAGGTCGTGCCGCTCTTTGTCACCAACGCTATCGACGACCTGCCGCTGCCGCTCTACGGCGACGGCCGGCAGATGCGCGACTACCAGTATGTCCTGGACCACTGCCGGGGGATCGATGTGGTCCTGCACCGCGGAGTTCCCGGCGAGGTCTATAACCTGGGGAGCGGGGTGGAGACGTACAACATCGACATGGCGCACGGCATCCTGGACCTCCTGGGCAAGCCGTACTCCCTGATCCGGCCGGTGGCCGACAGACCGGGCCACGACCGCCGCTATGCCCTGGATATTGGCAAGATCCGGGCTATCGGCTGGGAGCCGGAGCACACCTTTGCCCAGGCGCTGGAGCAGACGGTGCGCTGGTACGTGGAGAACGAGTGGTGGTGGCGGCCGATCAAGAGCGGGGCGCGCTACCGGGAGTATTACGAGAAGCAGTACGCCGCGCGGCTGGCGGCGGGTCGGGAGGAGGGCTGATGCTTTTACCGATGCCCCGGACGCGGATGGTGGGGCCGGCGCCTTGGGGGACAGGTTCGCCATCGGCGGGGGAAGGGCGATGATGTCGCTGCGCGCGGGTCGGGCTCTGTTGTCATCCACAGACGCCCGGGAGGCCGGCCGGCGGCTGGTGGCCTGGGCCGAAACGTCCCTGGAGCCGCTGCCCTGGCGCGGGGAGCGCGACCCTTACCGCATCTGGGTGTCGGAGGTCATGCTGCAGCAGACCCGCCGCGAGACCGTCGGCCCGTACTACCGGCGGTTCCTGCAGCGCTTCCCCACGGTGCGCGACCTGGCCGCGGCCGACCTGCAGGAGGTGCTCAAAGCCTGGGAGGGGCTGGGCTACTACGCCCGGGCCCGCGCGCTGCACGCGGCCGCCCGGCGCATCGTCGCCGAGCACGGCGGACAACTGCCGGCCCAGCGCCAGGCGCTGCTGGCGCTGCCGGGCATCGGCGCCTACACTGCCGGGGCCATCCTCAGCCTGGCGTTCGGGCAGGACGAGCCGGCGCTGGATGGCAATATCCGGCGGGTGCTCTGCCGGCTGGCGCTGGTGCGGGAGGATGCCAACCGGCCCTCCGTGCTGCGCGACCTCTGGGCCACGGCCCGCGCGCTCCTTGTTCCCGGCCAGGCGGGGCGCACCAACGAGGCGTTGATGGAGTTGGGGGCCACGGTCTGCCTGCCGCGGGCGCCGCGCTGCCCGGCCTGTCCCCTGGCCGGCCTCTGCCGGGCGCGCGCCCAGGGGTTGGAGGAGGCGGTGCCCACGGCGGTGGCCCGGGACCCGCTGCCCCACCATACCGTGACGGCGGCGGTGATCCTGCGGCCTCCGCATGTGCTGGTCGCCCAGCGCCGGCCCGACGACCTGCTGGGCGGCCTGTGGGAGTTTCCCGGCGGCACCTGCGAGGAAGGCGAGGGGTTGGAGGCCTGCCTGCAGCGCGAGATCGCCGAGGAGTTGGGCGTCACCATTGCCGTGGGCCCCCAGGTGGCGGCGCTGCCGCACGCCTATACCCATTTCCGCCTGACGCTGCACGTCTTTCTCTGCCGCCTGGTGGCCGGCCGGCCCCAGGCCCGGCAGTGCGCCGCCTGGCGCTGGGTGACGATGGAAGAGGCCTCGGACTTGCCGATGTCCGTCCTGGATCGCCGGGTGGTAGAGATCTTGCGCGCCCAGGGGGGGGCAGGGGAACTTTTCGGCCGGGTGTAACGTTTATTCAGTGTAACAACCTCTGTTCCCCTCTTTTCTCTCTCCTGGCCCCCCCGTCGTGCCGGGGCGATGGGGGGGCACCACTTTGTGTGGAACAGGACAGGAATGCCCAGCACTCCCGTTTCCCTGGCGATTTGCAAAACACCCGGCCCCGTGGTATAATACCACCGGCCCAAAAGAGCTCCTTTGGGCGAAAGGTTTTTTTTAGGAGGTCTTCCGGTGCTGCAAAATGCCCTGAATATCATCGAGATCCTGGTCAGCGTGACGCTGATTACGATCATTATCCTCCAGTCCAAGGGATCCGGTTTTGGCGGAATCTTTGGCGGAAGGGATATGCTCAACCCTCTGCACACCCGCCGTGGCCTTGAGCGGACGCTCTTCCTGTTCACAATTGGCCTGGTCGTCGTCTTTCTCCTGGTCTCCCTGGTCAGCGGCTTAGTCTCAGCCTAGACCGCTCCATGGCACGCCTGGTGCGTTGGCAAACTTTCATAGCGGTTCTCGCCATCCTGGCCATCGGGGGACTGCTGGTGCAGGTTTCCCTCACCCGGCAGGTGGTCGTCGTCCCGGTGCACGGCGGCACCTACGTGGAGGGGATGGTCGGCACCCCGCAATACCTAAACCCCTTGCTGGCCACCAGCGACGTGGACCGGGCCGTGGTAGCCCTGGTTTTCGAAGGGCTCTCCAGGCTGCGCCCCGATGGCTCGGTCGATCCCGCCCTGGCCGAGAGCTGGGAGGTCTCCCCGGGGGCGACGGTCTATACCTGCACCCTGCGCAGCGCCGCCCGCTGGCACGACGGCCAGCCCGTCACTGCCGCCGATGTCCTGTTTACGCTGGACCTGGTCCGCTCCCCGGAGACCCCCGATCCCAACCAGATGAAGGAGCTGTGGTCGCGCGTGCAGGTTGAGGCCTTGGATGAGCGCCACCTGCGCTTTACCCTGGAGCGGCCGTACGCTCCTTTTCTGAGCTACACCACCCTGCCCATCCTGCCGGTCCACGCGCTCCAGGATATTGCGCCTGCCGACCTGCCACTGAGCCCGTTCAACCTGCAGCCGGTCGGGTCGGGCCCCTTCCGGTTCGTGCAGATCCAGGAGAGCGCCGACGGCGACCTGTCGCTGGACCTGGAGGCAAACCCCTACTACTACAGGGAGTTGCCCTACCTGGGGGGCATCCATATCCGTTTCTACCGGGAGAAGGGCGCCCTGGTGGAGGCCCTGTTCCAGGAGGAGGTGGATGGGGCCTTTGCGGCGTTCTCCGGCGAGGCGCTCGGCCGACTGGATGAGCGTTCGGACCTTGTCGCCTACCGCACCTACCTGCAGGCCTGTACGATCCTGTTCCTCAACACCCAATCTCCCTGCCTGAGCGACCAGCGTGTGCGGCAGGCGATCGCCCACGGGCTGGACCGCGCCGCGCTGCTCCAGCCGTTCCAGGGGAGCGTCTTCCCGGCCACCGGCCCGATCTCGCCGATCTCCTGGGCCTACAAGCCGGACCTGGCTCCGCTTCCCTACGATCCGGCGGCGGCCGCGACCATGCTGGAGGAGGCCGGCTGGCGTGACGCGGACGGCGACCACATCCGGGAGCGCGACATCCGCTCGCTGGAGTTGACCCTGCTCACCCAGGAGGTTCCGGCGGAGCGGGTGGCGGTGGCGCAGGGGATCGAGCGGCAGTTGGCGCCGCTGGGCATTGCCGTTCGCGTGGTGGTGTTGGATGACCCCGCCGAGTTTCGCCGGCGTGTTGCCGCGCGCGAGTTCGACATGCTGTTGTACGGGTGGGGGCAACTGGGCCGCGATCCGGACGAGTTCGCCCTCTGGCACTCCAGCCAGGTCGGCGAGGAAGGTCTGAACCTGTCTTCCTTTCGCAACCCGGCGGTGGATGAGCTCTTGGAGAGAGGACGGAGCATCCTCGATCGCGACCAGCGGACCGCGATCTACTGGGAGTTCCAGGAGCGATTTGTCCAGAATGTCCCGGCCATCCCGCTTTACTATCCTGTGTACACCTATGTCCTGAGCGCGCGCGTCCATGGGGTCGAGCTGCAGCCGCTGAACGAGCTGGAAGGCCGCTTCTATAGTGTGGGCGGCTGGTATGTCAAGACACAGCGGGTTATCCAGGGGCACAGCCGGCCGGCACCACAGTACAAGGGCGGCCGATAGGCGGCCCCGCCCCCCATTGGGGAACAGGCAGGTGAGGGCAGGCCTACATGGCCGTCCTTTCGGGAGGGAGGCGGTCCTGGCGCGCGAAGAAGAGGTAGACCAGGCCGAGAGAGAGGGCGTATAGCGTGATGGTCAAGTTCCAGGACGACCTCGACCCCGAAGACGGCCTGGTAGGACGAGGCTGCCGTGGCCAGGTGGAGGGTGCGGGCCAGTAGCTGCGGCAGCGCTCCGGCGACCAGGTACCCGGCCACGCCGACGAGCGTGCTCCTACTGTAGTGGAGGCTGAACAGGGCCGTCCGCTCGGTGAGGGTGCTGCGCTCCACGAGGAAGGCGGCCGCGCTGACGACGAGCAGGATGTCGAAGGCCCCCCGCAGAGTTGGGCGGCAAAGACCGGCGGCAGGCTGGGCGCCAGGATAAAGAGGGCCAACATGGCCCCGGCCCCGCCGAGCAGGAGGGTGGTACGGCGTCCAATGCGGTCGGCCAGGAGGCCGGCCGGGAAGGCCATCAGGGGGAACCTGGAGTCCACAGGGCCAGGCTGTCCAGCGCGTAGTAGATGTTGGCCACTGTGGTCTGGGCCTCGATGTCGCCCCGGCGGACCCAGTCGATCAGCTCCTGGGGGGACAGCGACAGGAACTCGATCTCCTCCGTGCGGTCGAAGGATGGCGTGCCGGCCGGCCGGCATCCCCGGGCCACGACCAGATGGTTGTAGAAGGTGGCCTTGGGAGGGTCCACAGCCATGCGGACAAGCTCCTGGAAACTGGCGGCGTCGTAGCCGGTCTCCTCGCGCAGCTCCCGCCGGCCGGCGGCGGCGGCCTCCTCGCCCTCGTCGATGACCCCGCCCGGTAGCTCCCAGACAAACTGCCCCACGGCATGGCGGTACTGCCGGACCAGGAGCACCTGGCCGCCGGCGGTGAGGGCAAAGACGGAGACCCAATCGCGCCCTTCCCACAGGTAGTAGTCGTCGATGACCTCGCCGCTGGGCAGAAGACAGGTGTCGCGGCGGACCCGCAGCCAGGGGATGTCCAGGGCGTACTCGGAGGCGATGGTTTTCCAGGGGCGCATGCTAGTACATCCCGCGCACGTACCCGCCATCCACCTGGATGGCGGTGCCGGTGATGTAGGAGGCCCGCTCCGAGGCCAAGAAGGCCACCAGGGCCGCCAACTCCTCCGGCCGGCCCATGCGGCCCAGCGGGATCTGGCGGTTGTAGCTGGCCAGGACCTCTTCGAGGGTATCCCCTTCGCGCTCGGCCCGGGCGTGGGCCAGCTCGAGCACGCGCTCGGTCTGCGTGAAACCGGGACAGACACAGTTGGCGGTGATGCCGGCGGGCGCCAGCTCCAAGGCCAACGTCTTGACCAGGCCGACCACCCCGCTGCGCGCGGCGTTGGACAGGATCAGGTCGGGGATCGGCTGCTTCACGGCCACCGAGGTCAGGGCAATGATCCGCCCCCAGCGGTTCTCCTGCATGGAGGGGACCGCGGTGCGGATGAGCCGGACCGCGCTCAGCAGGTTCAGCTCCAACGCCCGGCGCCAGTCCTCGTCGGAAAAGTTGAGCGAGGGGCCGGGAGGCGGGCCCCCGGCGTTGCAGACCAGGATGTCCAATCGGCCCAGGCGCTTGATCACCGTCTCCACCAGTTCCATCACATCACGGGTGGAGGTGACATCGGCCGCCGCGGCCAGCACGCGCCTCCCTGTATCGTGAGCGATCTCCTGCGCCGTGCGCTTGAGCTGCTCTTTGCCGCGGGCGCAGATCGCCACGTCGGCTCCCTCGCGGGCCAACTCCCAGGCGCAGGCCTTTCCCAGGCCGCGGCTGGCGGCGGCGACGAGGGCGACACGCCCCTTGAGTCCAAGGTCCACCAAACACCTCCTCTACACCCGGGCCGGGCCGGGGCAACTATACCAGCCGCAGCAGCGAGCTGATGGTCTGTCCTTCGTGAATGCGCCACAAGACTTCCGCGAGCAGCTTGGCGATAGAGACGATGTGCAGCTTCTCCGAGCGTTTTTCCGGCGCGACATAGATGGTGTTGCTGACGACCAGCTCGCGGATCACCGGGTCACGCAGCTTTTCCAGGGAGCGCCCCACCAGCACGGGGTGGGTGATCGACAGGTACACCTCCGGCCGGGCACCGGCCTCCAACAGCGGTGGGATCTCGTCCAGGACACTGCCGCCGGCGATGACATCGTCGATGATGATCGGGATGCGGTCGCGGATGTCGCCGACGATGTGGGTGACGCGGATGGAGCCACCTTCCCGGCGCTTCTCCATGACCACCAGGGGCAATTTCAGGATATCGGCGTACTTGGCCGCCATCTTGGCCCGCCCGGTGTCGGGCGAGACGATGGCGGCGTCCTTGAACCGACCATCCTCGGCAAAGTACTCGGCCAGGGTGGGCACGGCGGAGAGCGGGTCCACGGGGATCTGGAAAAAGCCCTGGATGGCCGGCGAGTGCACGTCCACGTAGATCACCCGGTCCGCGCCGAGCGCCTCCAGGATGGTGGCCACGACGCGGGCGCTGATGGCCTCGCGCCCGCGCGCCATGCGCTCCTGGCGCGTGTAGGGAAAGTAGGGGGCCACCACGGTGATGGAGTTGGCCGAGGCCCGGCGAAAGGCGTCGATCAGCAGGAACAGCTCCATCGTGTTCCGGTCCACCGGGGCAGAGCAGGATTGGATGATAAAGATGTCCAGCCCGCGGACGCACTCCTCGATCATGACGTGGACTTCGGTGTCCGGCTGGTGGGTGATGCGCAGTTGACCCAGCGGCATCTGCAGGAAGTCGGAGATCTCCTCGGCCAGCGGCAAGTTCGCGTCACCGGAAAAGATGCGGATCGGGGGCATCTATTCCTCCCTTGGGAACACGGATTCGCTCGGGAACCGACGGACGTATTCTACCATCAGTAGGTGGAATTGGCAAAAGCCTCCGCGAGCCCCGGGCCCCGGTTAGCCCCGGGCCTGGAGGATCAGCCGATCGACCTCGGCTACGCGGGACTGTTGGGCCGCCCAGTAGTCCGGGTGGCGCTGGGCGTCCAGCTCCTGCACCGTCTTGCCCTGCTGCTCGACCCACGTGTAGTACTTGAGATTGTGCCATCGGCTGCGGTTTTCGCGCGTGCCTTCCTGGATCCAGTCGGTCTTTTGCCCGTGGAAGATGCCTTCCAGCCGGGCGGTGGCCTCGGCCTCGTCCATCCGTCCGTACTGGGCGGTCATCTGGGCCATCACCGAGTAGTAACGGTCGATGGCGTCGGTGCAGATGGTCACCACGACGTCGTCCCGGCCGAAGCCGTAGAACTTGACGGCCTTGATGGCCCCCAAGACGTTGCAGACGCCGGAGATGCCGAAAATCTGGGCCAATTGGCGGACCTTGTCCTCGGCGATGCCGAAGCGATCGATCAATACCCGCCAGCCGGCTTCCTCGACGAGTAGCTGGAGCCCCTTTTTGCACTCGATGTCGTCGATGCACATCATGGCATCCATGTTCCAGACATGGTGGATCCAGGTAACGTGTTTGTCGCCGATGCCCTGGATGTCGTGCCCGCCGTAGCCGTTGAGGAAGAGGGTGGGGCACTGGATCGGCTCCAGGCCGATGATCTTGTGCTCGGGCCAGACCTGCTTGAGGCGGTCGCCGGCGGCGATGGTGCCGGCCGAGCCCATGGCCGAGCAGTAGGCGGCGATGCGGCCCCGGCCGATGCCCTGCCGGGCCAGCTCCTCGGCCAACTCGACGATGGTGTTGCCGGTGACGTGATAGTGGAAGCGGTAGTTGCCCATCACCTCGAACTGGTTGAGGATGCGGATGCGCTCGGGGTCGGCCGCCTTCAGTTCCTTGCACTTGTCATAAATCTCTTTCACATTGCTCTCGCAGCCCGGCGTGGCGATGACGCGCGCCCCGTAGCGGCGGATGATCTCGAACCGCTCGGCGCTCATCTCCTCCGGCAGGATGACGATGCTGTCAAAGTTCATGCGGCAGCCCACATAGGCCCCGCCGATGCCATAGTTGCCGGTGGAGGGCCAGACCAGGGTGTGGCGGGCGGGATCGACCTCGCCGGTCAGCTCCATCTCGATGAGCACGGAGTAGGTCGCGCCGACCTTGTGGCTGCCGGTAGGAAAGTCCTTGGAGTAGAGCACGACGATGGGGGCCTCCACGCCGGTGAGCTGTGGGGGTAGGACCTCGTAGTAGATGCGGTCCTGGGCGTCGCGCCAGGTGATGTTGTAGAGGTTGATGGGGTCGAGGGGGTCCTGCTCCTTCATCTTCAGGGCGCGGGCCCGCACTTGGGGATCGATCCGGTTGGGGTGCAGCATCTCTTCGAAAGTGGGACCGAGGACGATCTGTCCAGACATGGTTATCTCCTTTTTCGGGTCAGCGAGTCGGCCTAACCTTCCACTCCCATCCCCAGGACCTTTTGCACCGCCTTCAGGGAGGGTTCGATTCGCGGGGGCTGCGGCACCGCCTTGAGGGCCGAGGCCACGTCCTTGAGGCCGTTGCCGGTGACCAGGGCGACGACGCGCTCGGTGCCCTGGAGGAGGCCCTGGCGGGCCATCTGGATCAGGCCGGCCACGCCGGCGGCGCCGGCCGGCTCGGCAAAGACGCCCATCGTGCGGCCCAGCAGCCGCATGGCCTCCAGGATCTCGTCGTCGGACACGCTGATATAGATTCCCCCTGTGTCGCGCACGGCGCGCAACGCCTTGATGGCGTCGCGTGGTTGGGCCACCGAGATGCTGTCGGCCAGCGTGGTCGGCGGGACGGGGACGATCTCTTCCGTCCCGCGCATCCAGGCCGTGGCCAGCACGGCGGACCCTTCGGCCTGTACCCCGACGATGCGCGGGACGCGCTCGATCCAGCCCATGGCCTGCAGATCGCGCACGGCTTTGCCTACCCCGCCGATGATGCAGCCATCGCCGACGGGGACGGCGAGGATGTCGGGGGCCGCCCACTTCAACTGCTCGCAGACCTCCAGGGCGACGGTCTTTTTTCCCTCCGACATATAGGGATTGACGGCCGTGTTGCGGTTGTACCAGCCGTAGGCCCGGCAGGCCTGCATACAGAGATCGAAAGCGTCGTCGTAGGAGCCGCGCACCAGGAGGACCTGGGCGCCAAAGATAAGGAGCTGGGCCACCTTGGCCGACGGGGCCGATTCGGGGACAAAGATGACGCAGCGCTGGCCGACGCTGGCGCACAGGCAGGCGAGGGACGAGGCGGCGTTGCCCGTGGAGGCGGCGGCGATGACCTGGGCGCCTTCCTGTTGGGCCCGCACCAGGGCGATGGCGCTGGCCCGGTCCTTGAGCGAGGCCGAGGGGTTGCGCCCATCGTCCTTGATCCACAGATCGAGACATGGCACCCCCATAGCCTCTGCCAGGCGCGGGGCGCGATAGAGCGGCGTCCAGCCGACCGTCAGGGGCGCGGCCAACTGCACTTCCGTGACGGGGAGCAGCGGGGTATACCGCCACATGGTCGGCTCCGGGTTGCGGGCCAACTGGTGGCGGTCCAGGCGGGATCGCACCACGTCATAGTCGTAGAGGACGTCGAGGATGCCGGCGTCACCGCAGTGCGGGCAGGTGTAGGGAGCTTCTTCCGCCGTGTATTGGCGCCCGCAGAGGACGCACCGCAGACCGATCACCTGGTCCATAGCTGCTTCTCCTTTGCACATCGGACCTTCAGGCCGGGGGTCATTTTACTACGGCATGGGCCGGGATGCAAATTTCGGCTTCGAGGCAGTATAGCAGGCTTTGCCGGAGTCGGCAGCAACTGCCCTTCCAACCGGTGCGGGGCACCCTTTCGGGTGCCCCGCACTGAAAACTACCTATTGGAAGTTGCTCTAGTACATATCCCCATACCCGCCGCCGGGCGGCATGGCCGGGGCCTTTTCCTTCTCCGGGATATCGGTGATCAGCGCTTCGGTGGTCAGGATCATCGCGGCGATGGAGATGGCGTTCTCGATGGCCGAGCGGACCACCTTGGCCGGGTCGATGATGCCCTTGCTGAACATGTCGCCATAGTCCTCGCTCAGCACGTCGAAGCCGACATTGGGGTTGCCCGCTTCCTGCTGATGGCGGCGGACCTCGGCGATGATCACCGAGCCCTCGTAGCCGGCGTTCTTGGCCAACTGGCGCATCGGCTCTTCCAGCGCGGCGCGCAGGATGGCTACGCCGGTGGCGGCATCGCCTTCCAACTGGATCCCGTCCAGGGACTTGGCGGCGTTGATCAGGGAGACCTCGCCGCCGGGGACGATGCCTTCCTCCACTGCGGCGCGGGTGGCCGAGAGGGCATCCTCGACGCGGTGCTTCTTCTCCTTCAGCTCGACCTCGGTGGCCGCCCCGACCTTGATCACGGCCACGCCGCCGACCAGCTTGGCCAGCCGCTCCTGGAGCTTCTCGCGGTCAAAGTCGGAGGTCGTCTCGGCGATCTGCGCCTTGATCTGCTCGACGCGGCGCTTGATGTCTTCCTCGGAGCCCCGGCCCTCGACGATGGTCGTCTCGTCCTTGGTGGCGATGACCTTGCGGGCGCGGCCCAGGTCGTCTATCGTGGCGGAGTCGAGCTTGCGGCCGATCTCCTCGGAGATGACCTGCCCGCCGGTGAGGATGGCGATATCGCGCAGCATCTCCTTGCGGCGATCGCCGAAGCCGGGGGCCTTGACGGCCAGGACGTTGAGGGTGCCGCGCAGCCTGTTGACCACCAGGGTGGCCAGCGCCTCGCCCTCGACGTCTTCGGCGATGATCACCAGGTTTTTGGTCACCTGAAGGGTCTTTTCCAGCAGCGGCAGGATGTCGTTGATCGAGGAGATCTTTTTATCGGTGATGAGGATATAGGCGTCCTCGATGACCGATTCCATGCGCTCTGGGTTGGTGACAAAGTAGGCCGAGATGTATCCGCGGTCCAGTTGCATGCCCTCGGTGTATTCCTTCTCAAAGCCGATGCCCTTGCCTTCCTCCACGGTGATGACGCCGTCCTTGCCCACCTGCTCCATCACCTCGGCGATGAGCTCGCCGATCTCGCGGTCGGCGGCGGAGTTGGCGGCGACGTTGGCGATCTCCTCGCGGCCCCCCACCGGCTTGCTCTGGCTGCGGATGCTCTCGACCACGGCGCGGGTGCCGGCCTCCAGCCCCCGCTTGATGAGCATCGGATTGGCCCCGGCAGCGACGTTGCGCAGGCCCTCGTTGATGATGGCCTGGGCCAGGACGGTGGCCGTAGTGGTGCCGTCGCCGGCGATGTCGTTGGTGCGGGTGGCCGCTTCCTTCAGCAGCTGCGCGCCCATATTCTCGAAGGGATCCTGCAGCTCGATCTCCTTAGCTACGGTGACGCCGTCGTGAGTGATCGTCGGGGCGCCAAACTTCTTGTCCAGAGCCACGTTGCGGCCCTTCGGCCCGAGGGTCGTCTTGACGGCCTCGGCCAATGTGTCCATGCCGCGCTTCATCGCCCGGCGTGCTTCCTCACCAAAGACCAGTTGCTTAGCCATGCTGAAAACACCTCCTTGGTTATCTTCGGGGGATCCGGGGAAGGATCAAGGGCCCCGCGGCCCGCTCCCCTCCCGCTATTCGATCACCGCCATGATGTCTTTCTCGCTGATGATGAGGAACTCTTCGTCTTCCTCGGACTTGAACTCGGTGCCGGCATACTTGGCAAAGACGATGCGATCGCCGACCTTGACGTCGATAGCCACGCGCCGGCCGTCGTCCAGGAGCCGGCCGGGCCCGACGGCGATCACCGTGCCTTCCATCGGTTTTTCCTTGGCGGCCGTGTCGGGCAGGTAAATGCCGCCCTTGGTCTTTTCCTCCCGGGCAACCGGCTTGACGATCACGCGGTCTCCCAGCGGCCTCATCTTGACCATAATTTCCACCTCCTGTGAGTATTCAGGCCCTCTGATGGGCGTTTTTTTAGCACTCTATTTGGCAGAGTGCTAAATCGCCCTATATGATAACCGATGCTCCCGAAAAGTGCAAACAGGATAGGGGGCACCATCGAGGAAATGGGGGTTTCTTACCAGGTTTGTTGTCGGAAATGCCCTCTGAATCGTATATTTTTAGCTTCATCCCTGCTATTTTTCATTCTTTTGCGTATTGACTTTGAGCGCAAGGTGTGTTATCCTTACATAGTTGCATTGCGTCCAGAGACCTGGCGGGGGGTTGTTGATGGCTACCCTGTTGACAAGCGGGACGACGCGACTGCCAGCAGCGGGGCTACACCTTTCCTGTCCGCCTGGGCGGCATTCTTGTTCGACGATAGCGTATTATTATAGTGTGCTCCGTGCGGGTGCCCGGGATCCTTCCCGGGCACCAATCTGCCCGGAGAGTTGAGGCAGGATATGATTCAGGCATTGATCGAGCGGGCCAAAGCCCAGGGCGGGATCACCCTCGACGAGATCCTCGATGTCTTTCCCGACCTGGAGTACCACCTCGACGAGGTGGATGAGCTCTACACCACACTGCAGGAACTGGGCATCCCGGTGCTCGACGGTTCCGAGGAGGAGGCCGCCCCGGCCGAGCCGCTGCCCGAGGAGGTGGCCGCCATCTCTGCCGACCTGGGCCTGGATGTCATCAGCATCGATGACCCGGTGCGCATGTACCTGCACGAGATCGGCCGCGTGCCCCTCTTGACCCCTGAGGAGGAAGTCTCCCTGGCCATCCGTCTGCGCGACGGCGAGGAAGCCAGCGCGCGGCTGCGCAAGGGCGGCAACGGCAAACTTTCCCTCAAGCAGCGCGACCATTTGGAGCAGAAGCGGCTCTCCGGCGAGGACGCCCGGCAGCATCTGATCCAGGCCAACCTGCGCCTGGTCGTCAGCATCGCCAAGAAGTATATCGGCCGGGGTATGTCCTTCCTGGACCTGATCCAGGAGGGCAACATCGGCCTGATGCGGGCCACCGAAAAGTTCGACTATACCCGCGGCTACAAGTTTTCCACCTATGCGACATGGTGGATCCGCCAGGCCATCACCCGCTCGATCTCGGACCAGAGCCGCACCATCCGCCTGCCTGTGCACGTCGGGGAGACGATCAACCGTGTCAAGCGCGTCTCGCACCGCCTGCAGCAACAGATGGAGCGCGAGCCGACGACCGAGGAGATTGCCGACTCGATGGGCATCAGCCCGGAGAAGGTCCGCCGGGTAATCGAGGTGTCGCGCACGCCGGTCTCCCTGGAGATGCCCGTGGGCAAAGAGGGGGACAGCCGGATGGGCGATTTCATCGAGGACGACCGGGTGGCCCCGCCCCTGGATGCCGCTTCCTACCACCTCCTGCGCGAGCAGATCAGCGAGGTGCTGCAGAAGCTGCCCGAACGTGAACGGCGGATCATTCAGCTACGCTTTGGTCTCAACGATGGCCGCTACCGCACGCTGGAGGAGGTGGGCAAGGAGTTTGGCATCACCCGGGAGCGCATCCGGCAGATCGAGGCCAAGGTGCTGCGCAAGCTTCGGCATCCGCACTACGGCAAGAAGCTGCGCGGCTTCCTGGAATGACTCGAAATCATCTCATAGACCACGAAGGATGCTTGCGAGTTCTTTTTCCGGTCTTCTTGGTGCCCTCGTGCCTTTGTGGTTATGAGAGCGGGTTCTGATTGATGACCACAGCCCCAGTACCCCAGCAGATTGCCCGGATCCTCCTGCGCAGCAAGGCGGTTGCGCTGCGGCCCATGGTTCCGTTCCGTTTTGCCTCGGGGCTGCTCTCCCCTATCTACTGCGATAACCGCATCCTGATCTCGCTGCCGCGCCAGCGGCGCCAGGTGGTGCGGCGCCTGGCCGAGGCGGTGCGCCAGGACCATATCCCTGTGGATGTGGTCGCCGGGACGGCCACGGCCGGTATCCCCCATGCCGCCTGGTTGGCCGAGGAGCTGCGCCTGCCCATGGTCTATGTGCGCAGCCAAAGCAAGGCCCATGGCAAGGAGGGCCAGGTGGAGGGGCTGCTCACGGCCGGCCAACGGGCCGTGGTGGTGGAGGACCTGGTCACGACCGGCGGCTCGTCGCTGGGCAGCGTGGCCGCGTTGCGGCAGGCCGGCGCGGTGGTCGAGCACGTCTTGGCGATCTTTACCTACGCCTTTCCCGCGGCGGAGACGGCCTTTGCCCAGGCCGGGGTGCGGCTCCACGCCCTGACATCCCTTCCCGTCTTGCTCGATGTGGCCGTCGCCGAGCGCTGGCTTTCCGGGGATGAGCGGAACACGGTCGCGGCCTGGGCGCAGGACCCCGCCGCCTGGAGCGCGGCCCACGAGCCGGCGCCGCGCTGAGGTGTCGCCGGAGGAGTACGGATGGACGAGATGCAGTTGCGCTTTCTCACAGCGCAGGCCCTCTATGGCGCAGACCTGCAGGAGCGCAGCGGGGCCATTCAGTTGCTGCGGCAGGGGCGCCTCTCGGCGGCCGATATCGCCGCCATCGGCATCCGCGTGGAGCTGGCGCTTTCTTGCCAGGACGAGTACGTCCGCAGCGCGGCGGCGATGCTGCTGGCCGGCCTGGCAGACCGCCTCCCGGCCTCGTCAGCGATCACGGCGGCGCTGCTCGATCTCAGCCGCAGTGCGGCGGCTTTTCCCCGCGAGTCGGCCCTGCGGGCCATCAAGCACCTGCACGAGCGCGGCTTTGGGCTCTCGCCCAAGGACGCGGCCGCCCTCGGCCAGCGGCTGGCGGAGGCCCGCCAGGTGGAGGGGGAAGGGTTTGCCCTGAGCCTCTTCGACGAGTAGGGGGGCGCATGGGAACGCGGATCGTCATCGGCGAAGACGAGTTCGAATTGAACTTTGACCTGGCGGCGGAAGATCCGCTGCCCCCCGGCGTGGAACGTCTCGAGGAGGAGGAAGGCTGGCCGGATGGAACGCCATCCGAGTTGGTGGCCTATGCCCACGAACTGGCCATTTCCCCCGAACAGGTCGCCCACTGGGTCCACTTTTTCTCCACCCATCCCCAAGGCCAACAGGCCTGGGAGGAGATCCGGCACCTCTGGAAACCCCCGCGCCGCCGGGCGGCCCAGGCTCGAACCCGCAGGCGTTGACGGCGACCGCTCCCCCCATTTCTCCTTGACATGCCAAGGGCGAGGGCTCCGTGGGGAACCCTCGCCCTTCTGGGTGGACAGACCTCCTAGGGCTTTACTCCGTACCGCGCCAGCAGCTCCAGCATCGCCGGGTCGTCGGCATACTTGTCCAGCAGGCCGATGTCCTGGGCGGTGAAGGAGACCACCTGGCCCTGGGCGTCGAACTGCACGTTGACCACTCCCAGGAACTGCCCCTGGCGGTAGGTCGTGCCGACGACCACCTTCCCCGTGGGCCCCATGATGGCCTGGGCGCCCATCTTGACCTGGGTATCATGGGCCCCCAGGATCACGTCGATGCCCGGGACCGTCACGGCCAGCGAGGCATTCTGCCCGTGGGTCAGGTTGGAAAGGACGATGATGATGTCCGCCTGGGAGCGCAGTCCGGCCACGGTCCGCGAGATGGCCTCGATGGGCGGCTCTACCGTCAGTTCGATGCCGACCGTGCCGCTGCGGGCCGCGGCCTGCGGGGCGGTGGCGGCGAGGATGGCCGCGGTGTGGCCGTCCAGCTCCTTCAGGAGGTAGGGCTGGATCGGCAGCCGGCCGGCCGCCTCCAGGTTGGAGGAGAGGACGGCAAACTGGGCCTCGGCCAGGCGCTCGCGCAGGGTCTCGGCCGTCGCACCCAGGTCGATCTCTCCCCAGGCCATGGCGTCGTAGCCCATCAGGTTCATCCCCTGGATCTGGATTGCCCCCTGGCTGCTGTTGGCAGGGTCCTTGCCGAACAGGACGTTCCCGGTGTCGAACACCAGCACGGGCCCCTGGGCCTGGGCGCGCAACTGGGCGATGGCCGTGGCTCGCCGAGCCAACCCTCCTTTGCGCGGGGTTCAGCCGCAGGGGACAACTTCGCCCTGCACGTCGCCGGTGTGCAGCAGGGTCAGCGAGAGGTCCACCGCCCCCACCGGCACGGTGGGCGCGGGGCTGGCCGTGGCTGCCGGCGGCGGCGCCGGGCTGACGGTGGGCGGGCGGGTCGGCTGCTTGGTCGCGGCCGGCCGCGTCGTCGTGGACGGGGGCTCTGGATAAGCGGCAGCGCTTGGCGCCGGGTAGACCGTCGGGGGAACCTCGGTGACGCGGCAGGCGGCAAGCAGGCTGCCGATCAGGAGCAGAACCGCCGCCACCGGGGCGGCGCGGGTAAAGCGAGGCATAATGACCTCCTGGCCGATGGACCGTCGAGCGCAAAGGACCTCTGGTGCGGCAGGGATTATACTACAACCCCGTCCAACCTGCAACGCGCGAAAAACCCTTGACTTTTGCGACCAGGCGTAGTACAATGAAGATGGTACTGACCCCATCACACTGCGGAAGGCGGCGACGAGGAGTCCGGCCCGGACGGCTGTCCGGGGCCCTTGTCCGACGAGATCCCTCGACAAGGGAGGAGGTAGAGATGGACGAGCTGCGTCGTTGTCCCGACTGCGGGGCCGAGGGAGAGTGCGTGGAGCGCTATACGGTCGACCGCCTGGGTGTCTGCCACTGGTTCCAAGAGTGCCTACGCTGCCGATCGCGCCGCATCATCCAGCGCAGCGACCCGGCCGACGACAACCCCTATGCCCGGCTCTCGACGCCTTCCTGGCGGCCGGACCTGCCCCCCGCGTTCCACTAGGGCGGGGGCCTCTATTCTGCCAGCCAGCCGCGGGCGCGACAGAGCGCCTCCAGGCTTTCGACGACGGCGCGCATCTGGCGCAGGAGCAGGACGGCCTTCACCGGGGCCTGCTCGTCGGCGCTGGCCCACTTCTCCATGTCGCCCTCGTAGAAGGAGCGCGAGATACGGCCGGCCTCATCCAGGACCTCGTCCAGGGAATGGAACCGGCGCAGGCGGGCCCAGTCGCTGTCCTCGGGGCCGCCGACATACTCCGCGGCCTCTTCCCCTTCCTCCCAGATGCGTTCCTCTTTCTCCGCCAGCGGCACGCGCGCCAGCTTCTCCATCTCCCCCTCCACCGGCTCGGGCGGCAGCTCCTCCCGCAGGCGGGCGCCCGACTCCAGGGCCTGCAGCGCCGTCTCGATGGTCAGGTTGGGGTTGGCGGCAAAGAACCCGGCCAACTGGCTCACCTGGGCTGCGGTGAGCCCCTCCGCGGCGGCCTCGCGAGCCACCTCCTCGCGGGTGTCCTCGTTGGGGATGCGCAGCAGGTGCTGCGCCTGGGTCACCGTCAGGTCGCCGGCGCGGATCATCTCCTGGATCGCCGGGGAGAGCTCCAACAGGGCGATGTAGCGGCGCACCGTCCGCCCGGAGAGGGCGATGGCTTTGCCCACCATGTCGTCCAGTTCCCCTTCGCTCAGGTGCGGCTCCTGGCGCTCGATGCGCGCTCGCAGCCGGGCCATAGCCTCGGCCTTTTCCATGTCGTTCAGGTCGAGACGCTGCAGGTTCTCCACCAACTGGGGCACAAAGAGCTCGTCGGGGTTGGTCTCCACCAGCAGGCAGGGGATGCGCTTTATCTCCAGCCGTCGGCAGGCCTCCAGACGGCGATGGCCGAAGACGACACGGTAGGTATCGCCCCACATGTGCAGCACGCCGATCGGCTGCAGCAGGCCCTGCGCAGCGATCGAGGCGGCCAGTGTGTCCAGGTCGCCCGGATCGTGGCGGACCGCCCCGGGGTCGGGTTGAATCTGGGCGATGTCGAGGTAGATCAGTTTCTCTTCCATTCGAGCCTCCTGGGTTGAAATGTCAAGGGGCAGACGTGGAACGTCGAGGGCGCCTCAGGGCATGAGCCGCCGCAGGCGCTCCTGGATATGCTGCCAGTGCGTGCCCTGCCAATAGACCCGCCGGCAGGAAGGGCAGAGCCAGTAGTCGCGCTGATGCTGACGGACATAGGGCGGGACAAAGTCTTGCACGGCGGACAGCGGCACCGCCTCCAGGGGCACGTTGCAGCACAGACAACGCGACCCGATGGAGGGCGCGGGAAAGAGGCGCAGGACCTGGCCCAACTGGCCCTCGATCTCCTCATCTTCGATGAGCAGGCAGCGCACGCCCCGCCGGCGAGCCAGCTCATGGTCCCGGGTGAGCAGGACGCGGTCCTCGCGGCGCGCCCGGTCGGCCAGCGCCAGGTCGTCGAAAGGGGCCTCGTAGACCACGTCGTGGCCGGCCGCCCGCAGCCACTTGGCCAGCCGGCCGAGCATGCCGTCCACCAGGAAACGGGTCGGCTCACCCATGGCCGCGCTCCTTGTCGTGCCAGGCCCACAGCTTTTGCAGCCAGGCCGGTGTGCGCACGTCGGCGATCCGGTCGCCGCGCGCCAGGTACGGTTTGATGTCCAGCACCGGCGTGCCGTCCAGGGCGTCCAGTCCGCGCACGATCAGCACGTTGTCGGCCCGCTCCAGCAGCTCCACCACGGTGACGCCGATGGGGTTGGGCCGATTGGGAGAGCGCGTCGCCAGGACGCCCACCAGGGGCAACTCCGTGCGCCTTGCGGGATGCACCCGCAACGGCAGCGGGCCGGGAGGCCGGCGGTCGAAGGCAAAGACCACCACGATGTGCGAGAACTCCTCCAGCCCCTCCAGCGCCGGCAGCAGCTCCTCCGCGATCTCGATCCGCGAGACGACCTCCTCCCAATAGACCTTGTCGTCGGGCGTGGTCACCGCGTTGTGGACGACGCCGATGGGGGAAAAGGTGATGTGATCGTTCACCGCTGGCCCCCCGGCGCCTTCCTCCGACGCTCCAAGAGCGCTTTCTTCTCCGCCGGTTCGAGGAAGGAGGCCAGGACTCCGTTCAGGCGCACCTGGCGGATTTCATCCGGCGTCAGCCCTAGCTGGGGCAGCAGCCCGTACTCGTGCGGCAGGTCGATGGCCGAGATGCCCGGGTCGTCGGTGTTCAGCGTGGCCCGGATGCCCCGGCGCAGGAAGGTGGGCAGGGGGTGTTCCTGGAGCGAGCGCACGGTGCGGGTCTGCAGGTTGCTGGTCAGGCAGCTTTCCACGGCGATTTCCCGCTCGGCCAGCAGCTCCACGACGGCCGGGTCGTCCACCGCCCGGACGGCGTGGCCGATGCGTTCGGCGCCGAGCTCCTGCACCGCCTGGCGGACGCTTTCCGGGCCGGCCGCCTCGCCGGCGTGGGCGATGGTGTGCAAGCCGGCCGCGCGGGCCCGGCGAAAGTGCTCGACAAAGAGCTCGCCCGGGTAGTGGGCCTCGTCGCCGGCCAGGTCGACGGCCACGACCCCTTGGCCGGCCGTCTGCAGGGCCGCCTCCAGCTCCACCTGGCAGCCCTGCGGCCCAAATTGCCTGGACATGATCACGATGAGCTGGGCGCGGATGGGCAGGTCGGTAGCCTCATCTACGGCGCGGCAGACGGTACGGGCGATCTCCAGTGGGTCGAGGCGCTGGACCGTGGCCATAAAGAGCGGGCTGAAACGCAGCTCGACATAGTCGATGCCTTCCCCGGCGGCGATCTCCAGGTTCTCCCGCGCCACCCGGTAGACGGCGTCGTAGTCGACCAAAACGCGCAGCAGCAGGTCGAAGCGCTGGAAGAACTCGGGCAGGGAGTTCACAGGCTCGTCGATCTGTATGTAGGGCCGCAGCCCTTCCGGGGTGTCGGCCGGCAGGGCGATGTCATGCTGCCGGGCCAGCTCCAGGATCGTGGTCGGGCGGACGGTGCTGTCCAGGTGGCGGTGTAGGTCCACGAGCGGCAGGTCGTCGAGGAAAGAAAGCTCACCCATCGTTGGCTCCCTGCCGGCTGTTGGGCGCGCGGCCGCCGCGCGCCTACAGGCCCACCTCGGCGTCGGACAGGCTGTCGCGCAGCAACTCGATGTGCTGCAGGGCCAGGCCGGTGCCGATGGCGGTGCACTGCAGGGGATGGTCGGCCACATAGCAGGGCACTCCGGTGGCCTGGGTGAACAGGCGGTCCAACTGCCGCAGTTGGGATGTGCCGCCGGTGAGGACGATGCCGCGGTCGATAATGTCCGAGGACAGCTCCGGCGGGGTCTCCACCAGGACCATGCGGATGGCCTCCAGAATCTGCTGCAGCGGCTCGGTGATGGCCTCGGTGACCTCGGTGGAGGACACCTCGACCGGGCGGGGCAACCCGCTGACCTGGTCGCGGCCGCGCACGATCATCTTGAGCGGGGGGTCCAGGATCAGGGCGCTGCCGATCTGGATCTTGATCTCCTCGGCCGTCCGCTCGCCGATCAGCAGGTTGTACTTGCGTTTGATGTACGAGGCGATGGCCTCGTCGAGGCGGTTGCCGGCGACGCGCAGGGAGTTGGTGACGACGACGCCGTTCAGCGAGATGACGGCGACCTCGGTGGTCCCGCCGCCGATGCAGACCACCATGTTCCCGCAGGGCTCGGCGATGGGCACGTTGGCGCCGATGGCCGCGGCCAGCGGCTCGCGGATCAGGTGGATCGGACGGGCGCCGGCCTGCATGGCGGCGTCGCGCACGGCGCGCATCTCCACCGTTGTGGCGCCGGCCGGGATCGAGACCATCACCTCGGGCTTGAAGAGGCTCAGCCACCCGCTGACGCGCTGGATAAAGTACTTGAGCATGGCCTCGGTAATGACATAATCGGCAATGACCCCGCTGCGCATCGGGCGGATCACCTCGATGGTGTCGGGGTTGCGGCCCAGCATCTCCATCGCCCCGCGGCCCACCGCCTGTACATGGCCGCGCTTGGTGGAGATGGCTACGACCGAGGGCTCGTTCAGCACGATCCCCTTGCCGACGACATAGACCAGCACGTTGGTTGTACCCAGGTCGATCCCGATACGCCGCGCACACACGGCTGCACTTCTCCTTGCGGTGGACTGTCCGGCCCTGCTACTCTTGCGGTCCCCGTGGCCGCGAGGCCCCCGGCCTCTGCCGGCGGAGCCGCGCCACTTTCAGGCGCGTCGCCGCCTTGCGCAGCGACCGCTCCGCGCGGAGCAGCTCTTCCTGGGTCAGCTCGTCTTTCCGCAGCAGCATCTCCGCGGCCCGCCGGCGAGCTTCTTCCGCCCGCGCCTCGTCGATCTCGTCGGCTCGCTCGGCCGCATCGGCTAGGACCGTCACATGGTTCTCGGCGACCTGCAGGAACCCGCCGCTGATGGCCAGGTGGTGTTCCTCGCCGCCGCAGCGGTAGTAGAGGTCGCCGGGCTCCAATGTCGACAGGAGCGGGGTGTGTTGCGGCAGGATGCCCAGCCGCCCCTTGCTGCCCGGGACGCTGATAAAGTCGATGCCGCTCTCGTCAAGCAGCGCGCGCTCGGCGGTCACGACCGTCAGATGCAGTCCCGCCATCTTTTCTACCGTCCGCGTTTGCCGGCCCGCTCGAACACGTCATCGATCGTGCCGGCCATATAAAAGTGCTGCTCGGGAATGTCGTCCCCGGCCCCCTCCAGGATCAGGCGGAAGCCGCGCACCGTCTCCTCGCGGGGGACATAGACGCCTTTGCGCCCCGTGAACTGCTCGGCCACGCTCATCGGCTGGGAGAGGAAGCGCTGGATCTTGCGCGCCCGCGCCACCAGCAGCTTGTCGTCCTCGGACAACTCGTCGATGCCCAGGATGGCGATGATGTCCTGGAGGTCCTTGTAGCGCTGCAGGACGCGCTGCACCTCGCGGGCCACCCGGTAGTGCTCTTCGCCGACGATGCGCGGGTCCAGGATGCGCGAGGTCGAGGCCAGCGGATCCACCGCCGGGTAGATACCGATCTCGGTCAGGGCGCGCTCCAGGGCGATGGTGGCGTCCAGGTGGGCAAAGGTCGTCGCCGGGGCCGGGTCGGTGTAGTCGTCGGCCGGCACGTAGACGGCCTGCACGGAGGTGATTGAGCCGCGCTTGGTGGTGGCGATGCGCTCCTGCAGCTCGCCCATCTCCGTGGCCAGGGTCGGCTGATAGCCCACGGCGCTGGGCATCCGCCCAAGCAGGGCCGAGACCTCCATGCCGGCCATCACGAAGCGGTAGATGTTGTCGATGAACAGCAGGACATCCTTGCCCTGGTCGCGGAAGTACTCGGCCATCGTCAGCCCGGTCAGGGCCACGCGCAGGCGCACCCCGGGAGGCTCGTTCATCTGGCCAAAGACCATCACCGTCTTGGAGATGACCCCCGACTCGGTCATCTCCCGCAGCAGGTCGTTGCCCTCGCGGCTGCGCTCGCCCACGCCGGCGAACACCGAGACCCCACGGTGCTTCTCGGCGTTGTTATAGATCATCTCCTGGATGATCACCGTCTTGCCGACGCCGGCCCCGCCAAAGACGCCGGTCTTGCCGCCCTTGGTGAAGGGGGCCACCAGGTCCACCACCTTGAGGCCGGTCTCAAAGATCTCGGTGCGGGCCACCTGGTCCTCGAAGGAAGGGGCCGGGCGGTGGATCGGCCAGCGCTCGACGGCCTCCACGGGGCCCTTCTCGTCGATGGGGTTGCCCAGGACGTCGAAGAGGCGGCCCAGGCCGGCCTCGCCCACCGGGACGGCGATCGGCCGGCCCGTGTCCACGGCCACCGCCCCGCGCCGCAGTCCGTCGGTCGCCCCCATGGCCACGCAGCGCACCCGGTCGGCCCCCAGGTGCTGCTCGACCTCGGCGATGAGGGTGTCCCCGTTCCCCATCTCGATGCGCACGGCGTTATAGATCTCGGGTAGCTCCTCCGGCGGGAACCCGATGTCCACGACAACCCCGATGACCTGCACCACGCGTCCAACTGCCATGTAGGTGCCTCCTCCGGTGTCTACTGCCTGCTCTCCTCCAGGGCCGCCGCTCCGCCGGTCAGCTCGGTGATCTCCTTGGTGATGGCAGACTGGCGGGCCTTGTTGTAAGAAAGGGTCAACTCCTTGGTCAGCTCGTTGGCGTTCTCGGTGGCGTTGCGCATGCTGACCATCCGCGCGCTGTGCTCGCTGGCCAGGGATTCCAGGATGGCCTGGTAGACCTCGACCTCCACGAAGCGCGGCAGCAGCTCTGATAGGACCTCCAGCGGGCCCGGCTCATAGATGTAATCGACCTTGCCGCCCTCGGCATGCTCGCTGAAAGAGGTCAGCGGCAGCAGTGGGCGGATGCGCGGGCGGTGGGACAGCACGTTGATAAAGTCGGTATAGGCCAGGTAGACGGCGTCGAACTCGCCCCGCTCCCAGCCCTGCAAGATGACCCGCGAGATGGGCACCGTGTCCAGGAGGCTGGGCTGGTCGCTCAGCTTGGTCACCTCGGCGATCACGTTGACGCCCAGGCGCACCATAAAGTCGCGGCCGCGCTGCCCGACGGCCAGCACCTGGGTGGTGATGCCCTTTTCCTGCTGCTCGCGGATGAAGCGCACTCCCTCGCGGATGATCTCGATATTATAGGAGCCGCAGAGCCCGCGGTCGGCCGAGACCAGGACCATGGCGACGGTGCGCATGGCCGGGGGGGTAGCCAGCAGGGGGTGCAGCGGCCGGCCGGTGGCCGGGGTGTAGCGGTCCACCAGGTCGTTGATGACGTCCCACATGCGCAGCGAGTAGGCCCGCGAGGCCAAGACATTGGCCATGGCCCGGCGCATCTTGGAGGCCGAGACGGCCTCCATGGCCTTGGTGATCTGGGCCATGTTCTTGACGCTGCGGATGCGGCGGCGGATCTCGCGAACGGCGGACACGATCTATCGACCTCGACTCTTCTATGCCACTAGGCCCGGCGCGGCCTATCTCTGCCGGTACTCCTGGAGCGCGCGCTGGAGCGCCTCCTCCGTCTCCTTGGCAAAGTCCTTGCTCTCGGCGATCGCCTTGCCGACCTCGGGGTGGAACTGGCGCATCCAGCGCAGGAAGTCGGCCTGGAACTCTTTCACCTTGGCCACGGGCACCTGGTCCAAGGCCCCGGTCGTCACGGCGTAGAGGATGATGACCTCGTCTTCCAGCGACAGCGGCTCGTACTGCGGCTGCTTGAGGATCTCGGTGATGCGCAGGCCGCGGTCGATCCGCGACTGGGTGGCGGCGTCGAGCTCGGTGCCGTACTGGGCAAAGGCCTGCAGCTCGCGGAACTGGCCCATGTCCAGCTTCAGCCGCCCGGCGACGCGGCGCATGGCCCGCGTCTGGGCGTTGCCGCCGACACGCGAGACCGAGATGCCGACATTGAGGGCCGGCCGGATGCCGGCGTAGAAGAGGTCCGGCTCCAGGTAGAGCTGCCCGTCGGTGATGGAGATGACGTTGGTGGGGATATAGGCGGTGACGTCGTTGGCCTGCGTCTCGACGATCGGCAGGGCGGTGAGCGAGCCGCCGCCGTGCTCCGGGTTCAGCTTGGCCGCCCGCTCCAGCAGGCGGGAGTGCAGGTAAAAGATGTCGCCCGGGTAGGCCTCGCGCCCCGGCGGCCGGCGCAGCAGCAGCGAGACCTGGCGGTAGGCCCAGGCGTGCTTGGACAGGTCGTCGTAGATGATCAGCGCGTCCTGGCCCTCCTCCATAAACTCCTCGCCCATGGCGCACCCGGCATAGGGGGCGATATAGAGCATAGGCGCGGGCTCGGAGGCCGAGGCCACCACCACGATGGTGTGCTCCATGGCCCCGTAGCGCTCCAGCGTGGCCACCACCTGGGCCACCTGGGTGCGCTTCTGGCCGATGGCCACGTAGATGCACAGCAGGTCCTTGCCCTTTTGGTTGATGATCGTGTCCAGGGCGATGGCCGTCTTGCCGGTCTGGCGGTCGCCGATGATCAGCTCGCGCTGGCCGCGGCCGATGGGGAACATGCTGTCCACGGTGACGATGCCGGTCTGCACGGGCGTCTTGACCGGCTCGCGGGCGATGACGCCGGGGGCGATGCGTTCGATCGGGCGGTACTTGGTGGTGCGCACGGGCCCTTTGCCGTCAACGGGCCGGCCCAGGGCGTCCACGACGCGCCCGATCAGGGCCGATCCCACCGGCACCTCGATGATGCGCCCGGTGGCCTTGACCAGGTCCCCCTCCTCGATGTCGACATATTCGCCGAGGATGATGGTGCCGATCGCCTCCTGTTCCAGGTTCAAGGCGATGCCCATGCTCCCGTTGGGAAACTCCAGAAGCTCGTTGTACATCACTTGGCTCAGGCCGCTGATCCGGGCGATGCCGTCGCCCACGCTGATGACGCGGCCGACGTTCACCGGGCGGGCCGGAGACTCGAAACGGGAGATGCTGTCCTGCAGCTGTTTCGAGATGTCTTCCAGGATGGTCATGCAAACCTCCAAGGGCGCCTAGAGGCGGTGACGGGATGCGGCCCCCGTATCGGCCGGGGCTGCTGGCCCTGGTTCCCAGCCGCCGTCCTCTGCTCCGCGGCCCCTTCCCCTATGCGGCGAGTTCGCGGAAGAGATCGCTCAGCTTGCGGGCCACGCTCAGGTCGACCACCTGGTCGCCCACCTGCAGGACGAGGCCGCCGATCAGCCGGGCGTCGGTGGCGTAGGCCACCGTCACCTCGCGGCCCAGCGCCTTGTGCAGCAGGGCGCGGATCGCGGCCTGGGTCTCCTCGTCCAGGGGGGCGGCGCTGCGTACCTGGGCGGCTCCGACGCCGGGAGGGGGCTGGTCGGCCAGGGTGCGCTGCAGCTCGGCCAGCGGCTGGTCCAGCTCGGCCACGTACTGCTCCACCAGGCGGTGGTGCCTGTCGGTATCCAGCGACTCGCCGATGAGCCGGCCGGCGGCCAGCACGGCCAGCCCGGCCACCTGGCGGCGCGTCTCGCGCGCGGCGTCGCGCCGTTCCAAGTCGAGCTGTACCCGGGCCTCTTCCATGAACTGCTGCGCCTCGTGGCGAGCCTGCTCCAGGAGTTTCTCCCGCTCCTGGCGGGCCGCCTCGCGGTTCTCATCCAGGACCCGCATAGCCTGCTGTTGGGCCTCTTCCATGCGCGTCTTGAACTCCTCGTCGGCCCGTGCGGCCTGCTGCTTGATCCGCTCGGCCTCTTCCATGCTCTCCTGGATGCGGCGACTGCGTTCATCCAGGGTCTTGCGGAGCGGCTTGAAGAGGAGCATTCTCAACAGCAGGATCAGGCCGCAGAAGGCTACAATCTGCCACAGCAGGCTGACGAGGTCGATCCCCAATGATTCGAACATCGCTCTGCGCCTCGCTTCGTGCTATCGGTGAGCCCGGCGGACCCCGGTTGGGCAACGGCCCCACGGGGCGGGGCCGGCTCCTGGCGTCCTCGGGCGCACCGGTTCCGATGAGCCAGTCCAGCGACCTAGGTGAAAAGGATCGCCAGGGCCGTAACAAAGGCGTAGATGGCGACGGCTTCGGCCAGGCCGATGCCGAGGATCATGACGCCCTGGATCGGGCCGGCCGCTTCGGGGTTGCGCCCGATAGCTTCCATTGCCTTGGCTACGGCCATGCCGATGCCCAGGGCCGGACCGATTGAACCGATGCCCATAGCCAGTGCAGCAGCGAACTTGGGATCCATCGTGCTTTGCCTCCTTTGCGCGGGATCAGTGGTGGGCGGGGGCCGCCTCTTCATGGTGGCCTCCACCCACGGCCATCGAGATATAGACTGTGGTCAGCACGGAAAAGAGCAGGGCCTGGATGTAGTAGAAAAAGGCCTCGATGCCCAGGAAAAGGGCCGGGACGAGCGGCGCCAGCAGGTTGAAGATGACCGCCAGGAGCACGTCGCCGCCGTACAGGTTGCCAAAGAGACGGGCGCTCAGGGAGATGATATGCGAAAACTCCGAGATGATATGGATGGGGAACATGATCCCCTTCATCACGCCCGGCGCGTCGGTCGCCAGGTGCTTGATGTAGCCCAGCGGCCCATGCTGCATCGCCCCCAGCACCTGGACGACGACGACGGCGATAATCGCCATGCCGGCGGTGATGGCCAGGTGGCTGTTGGCCGCGCGCAAGAGCGGGATCGGCTCGGCGGTGCCGGGGCCAAAGAGCCACAGGATGCGGTTGGCCCCGTGGGCGGCCGCTTGCTCCCCCTCGGCCGGGGCGGCGGCCTCGGTATGCTCGGCCGTCACCGCCTCCGCCTCCGCGGCCGCGGGCGCGCCGACGACGATGGTGCTGAACCCCGGCACCAGGCTGAACCAGTTGGCAAAGATGATAAAGATGAACAGGGTGGCCACCAGCGGAAAGATGGCCCGCCCGAGGGGCCGCTTCTTCAGCCGGTTCTTGCCGGCCGCCCCCTCCAGCAGGTTGATGAGGTACTCCATCGCCCACTCGGCCACATTCTGCAGGCCCCGCGGGTTCCTGATGCGCTCCTCCTCGCTGCGCCGCTGCATGCTGCGCGAGACCAGGAGGGCGATGATCACCAGCACCAGCATCGACACAAAGCTGCTAAAGGCGGTATTGGTGATCGGGATCTCCAGCCCACCCAGGTGGATGCGGAGGATGGGCTCGGGCTTGGGGCGGGGAATGTGCATCCTGGCGGTAAAGATCGTCGTGGGGGCCCCGGGAAAGATAAGTGCGCCCAGGCCGTACAGCCCGGCCCCGACGACGAGCAGGACCAAAAGGACGATCAGCAGTGTGCGTCGTTTCTTCATCGAGCTTGCCTCCATCCTCGGCGAGCTGCAGGTTCTCCACAAACAAGCTGTATATCGGGAGCGCCGGAAAACGCGCGCCAAGTATAGCACAGGAGCGAGAATTGCGCAAATAAACTTGTCCTGCTGCTATAGGAAGCGCACCAGCAGGTAGATGATGGCCCCGCAGACGACCACCGCCGCCAGGGCGATATAGAAAAACTTGCGCTGCTCCCGCACCCGGCGCTCCGAGTTGAGGCGGACGCACTCGGTGCAGAAGGGCTCCTCCTCCCCGGGATCCATCAGCAGCCCCGGCAGCGTCGCCGGGGCGCGGAAGAGCGTCTGGAAGATGGTGCGCACCATCTCGCCGAGCGCCAGGTACGGCAGCGCCTTCTGGGTGTGATCGGTGCAGATCGGCTTGCCGCACATCGTGCAGGTCGCCGTGGCGTCGCCGGCGCAGTAGGCACAGGTGTTGGACATGGCAGCCTCCTTATCGTCCGTACTTTTCCACAAACCGGCCCATCCGCACCAGGGCCTCTTCGATATTCTCCATCGAGGCGGCGTAGCAGGCCCGGACATAGCCCATCCCACAGTCGCCAAAGGCGCTGCCCGGGACCACGGCGACCTTTTCCTCGAAGAGCAGCTTCTCCGAGAACTCTTCGCACGACATGCGCGTGCTGGCGATGCTGGGAAAGGTGTAAAAGGCGCCGCGCGGCTCGAAGCAGGTCAGCCCGATGGCGTTCAGCCCCTTGACGATCACCTGGCGGCGGCGGTCGTACTCGGCCCGCATGCGCTGGACGTCGGGCTCGCCGGCCTTCAGCGCCTCCACCGCGGCCCACTGGCTGACGGTGGGCGCGCACATGATGGCGTACTGGTGGACCTTGCGGATCTCCTTGGCGATGGCCGCCGGCGCGGCCACGTAGCCCACCCGCCACCCGGTCATGGCATAGGCCTTGGAGAATCCGCCCAGCAGGACGGTGCGCTCGCGCATCCCCGGCAGGGAGGCGAAGCAGGTGTGCTCGATGCCATAGACCAACCGGTCATAGATCTCGTCGGAGTAGATCAGCAGGTCGTGGCGCTCGGCCAGGTCGGCGATCTCCTCCAGGCAGGCGCGGGTCATCACCGCGCCGGTGGGGTTGTTGGGATAGCCCAGCAGCAGCCCCTTGGTGCGCTTGGAGAGGGCCTTTTTCAGCCGGCCGGCCGTCAGTTGGAAATCGTCCTCGTAAAAGGTGGGCACGGTGACCGGCGTGCCGCCGGCAAAGATGACCCCCGGCCGGTAGGAGACGAAGCAGGGCTCGGGCACCAGGACCTCTTCGCCCGGGTCGACCGTGGCAAGGAGGGCGATCTGCAGGGCCTCGCTCACGCCGACCGTGATGAGCAGCTCGGTCTCCGGGTCGTACCGCACGCCGTAGAGCCGCTCCAGGTGAGCGGAGAGCAGTTGGCGCAGCTCGAGCAGGCCGGAGTTGGAGGTATAGGCGGTGCGGCCCTCCTCCAGCGACTGCACGCCGGCCTGGATGATATGGGCGGGGGTGACAAAATCGGGCTCGCCGACCCCCAGGGAGATGACGTCCTTCATGGTGGCGATAATGTCGAAGAAGCGGCGGATCCCGGAAGGGGGGACGGTCTTGACTTTGGCCGAGAGAAAATCTCTAGGCATGGCGAACCTCCTTGTTCAACATGCGCGGCACCGGGCATCTGGTACGACCGCCCATTATAGCACAGGGCCCCACCGGGCGCAAAAACAACCCCACCGCCGATCGAAATCGACTTTACATTCATCGGCGTTATGCTATAATGAGTCCGAGAGAGCAGGCGGCCGGACAGATCGCGGGCGGGAGGCGTGAGCCGGGCCGCAAGGAGTTTGATGATGCCCCGAAAGACCATCCTGGCCCTGGGCTTGATCGCTCTGTTGTCCCTGTTGGCGCTTGTCCTGTCGGCGCCGCGCGGGCTGGGGCCCGCCGGCCGGGCCGGCGCGGCGGCCCTGGACAGCTCCTTCTCCGCGCCCTACAATATCTCCAATTCCCCCGCGGAGCCCAACAGCCAGCACCCGCGCATCCTGCGCGCCGCCAGCGGCCTGCTGCACGCCGCCTGGATGGAGGGCAACGACGGCTCTTACGGCGCGGCCTACACCAAGGGGCAGGGCACGACCTGGGACGCCTGGGAGTGGATCGGCCCGGAGAGGAACCCGGCCTATGCCAACCCGGCGATCGCCATCGACGGCCAGGGGACGATCCACGCCGTCTGGACGAGCGGCGCCTCCAAACCCTACGACATCCTCTACGCCTACAAGCCTGCGGGCGGCGCCTGGAGCGCATCCGAGAACATCTCCCTGGCCCTGGGCACGGGGCGCGACTCCTCCTTCTACCCGGACATCGGCATCGATAGCCAGGGCCAGGTCTGGGTCGCCTGGCAGATGGCCCTCGTGCCGGAGAACTCGGAGGTCTATGCCCGCTACCGGCCGGCCGGCGGGGACTGGAGCGCCATCGCCAAGGTCTCCACCAGCACCGGGCAGGACCTCAACGTCAGCCTGGCCATCAGCCCCGACAATGTCCCGCACATGGTCTGGCGCAGCTCCACCGGCGCGAGCGCCAAGTACGAGATCCTGTACAGCAAGTACACCGCCGGCGCCTGGAGCGCGCCGCTCAACATCTCCGGCACCGCCAACTCCCACTCCTACTTCCCCGACCTCGTGGCCGACGGCAACGGCAACCTCTTTGTCACCTGGGACGACGAGCTCTACGGCGCCGAAAACCCGCAGATCCTCTTCCGCCGCTGGGATGGCACGCAGTGGCTGCCCTATAAGCAGGTCTCCAACTCGACCAAGGCCATCCGCTCGGCCGTCGCCGCCGACAACGCCTGCTTCGTCTACGCGGTCTGGCAGGACCACCGCGAGACCGCCGAGGAGATCTATTTCTCCCACTCCACCGACTGCGGCTCCACCTGGCTGGGCGACGAGAACACCTCGCGCAACGGCTCCCGCTCCTACTGGCCCGAGATCGCCGCCCAGGCCGGCGGCTACGCCCACATCGTCTGGCAGGACATGGCCCCGGGCCAACTGGACATCTACTACTCCCAGGCCGTCGTCGAGGGGGGCGTGCCGCCGACCGCCACCCCCGCGCCGACTACCGCCACGCCGACACCGGCCGTCCCCTCCGGCTCGGTGCAGGCCGTGGCCCAGGACCCCGCCGGCAGCATCACCTATACCCGGCGGCTGACGGTGACGCTCCAGTTGGACGCCGCCTCGCCCGTCGGCCACGCCCTGGAGATGCGCTACGATAACTATGCCGACTTTCACGCCAACCCCACCTTTGTCTCCCTGGCGCCGTCGGTGCCCAACTGGCGGCTCCTGGGGTTTCCCCAGAACTGCGGCTCCAAGACCGTCTACGCCCAGTTCCGGGACGCCGTCGACGGCACCCTCTCCCCCGTCTACAGCGACGTCATCCTGTTCGACGACTACCTGCTGACCAGCATGGCGCTCAACGGGGGGCGGGCCTATACGAACCGCACCATGGTCTGGGTCGGGGCCGAGGATCTCGACAGGATCGTCGGGTGCAGCGGGCTGGAGGCCGTGCAGCTCAGCCAGAACGGGGCCAACTACACCAACTGGTTCTCCTACTTTCCGTCGGGGATGTACTATATATTGGAGCCAACCGGCCCGCTCACGCGCACCGTCTACGCCCGCTACCGCGACCGGGCCGGGAACCAGGGACTCTACAGCGACCAGATCATCCTCGACCTGACCCCGCCCTACAACGGCCGGCCGCCGTCGCTCCCGGCCTCGACCGTCTACCTGCTGGTCACGGTTTCCGGCCTGCAGGCCTCCGACGACGAGAGCGGCGTCGCCAACGTCTGGCTGGCCAACAACTGCCGGCCGGACGGCAGCGGGGAGTGGGCGGCCATGCCCTATTGCCCGAGCCCGCCCTGCTCCTACACCTGGAACCTGGCCTATGGCGGCCCCCCGCGGCAGGCCCCCGCGGCGCACACCGTCTGTGTCAAGTACGAGGACGCCTCGGGCTACGGCTACTACCCCGGCAACTTTTCGCCGGTCTACACCGGCACGATCACGATCAGCGGCATCCAGAGCGCCTTCCTGCCGGTTATCGCCCGGTGGAGCGTCGGCGGGGCGCTGGCCCTCCCCCGCCCGGCGCCGCCCGCGGCAAGCGGCCTGTTCCTGTGGACCGCTGCGCCGCCGGACGGCCCGGACCAGGATATCTTCCTCTACCTGGTGGCCCAGCCCGCATCCTTGGCGGCCCAGGAGGGCTTCCTCACCATGCGCCTGCCTGCCGGCCTGCGGGTGGTGCAGGCCTGGAGCGCCTACGGCGCCATGGCGCAGATTGGGGAGCGCCAGGTCGTCTCGCGGGAGCGCGCCCTGCCCGGTCAGGCCCGCTGGGTCCTGGTGCGGGCCCGGGTGCAGCCCGGGGCCGCACCGCCGCTGATCGTGGAGGGGGAGCTATCCGGGGCCGGCGGGACGCTGGTGGCCCCGCCCCTGACACTGGGGATGCGCGCCGGGCCCTGATTTTGGTTGCGCTTTCCAGGGCGCTATGCTATAATGCCGGCGGGCCAAGCTGAACTCCCGGCACACCAAGGGGCAAAGAGGGAGAAACTGAAAGGCTGTGCGCTCTTGACCCATTGCGGCAAGTTGATTCCGCAGAGGAGGTTGTGAGATGTCTCTGAAAACGGGGCGTGTGGTGGTGTTCGTCGCGCTGGTCGCCGTCGTGGCCGTCGTGCTCGGCGTTGTCCTCGTCGGCAGCCCGCTGCGGGCTTCCCCCGGACGGCAGGAGGGGATCGACCTGGAGCGCTATGCCGCGCTCAAGTCCCGGGTCGAAGCCCTGCGCCAGCAGGGGCGCGATGTCTCCCGCCTGGACCGGACGATCACCGATATCGAATACTGGATCGCCCAGGGCAAAGTCGACGAGGCCAACCTGCGCATCTCGGACCTGGAGAGCGACGTGGACAACTTTGACACGCTGCCTCCGCCGATCTATGCCACGGAGCGTTCCCTGCCCCCGGCGCCGGCCTACGCGCCGGCTCCCGAGTCGGGCGGCACCGTGCTGCTGCAGGAAGACTTCTCCGGCGCCGGCGCCCTGGCGGCCTGGGAGTCCAGGTTCCTGCTGGAAGAGCCCGGCAACATGGCCACCTGGGCCCTGCACCTGGGCGCGCTGCGCCTGAAACTGGGCGGCGGCGGGATGCAGTGGGTCGGCATGGTCGACACCGTCGGCCAGGACTGGGGCGACTATGTCTATAGCGTCGACATGCTCTCGTATGGGGCGCAGGAGATTGGAGCCGTCGTCCGCTACGGGGACGGCGGGTTCTACCGCTTCCGCTTCCTGAGCGAGGAGCACAAGGGCATCCCGACCCGCCTGCTCGAGCTGGTGCAGGGGGACCAGGTCGTGGTCCTGGCGCAGGCCGATGGTCCAGGCTTTGACTTTATGCGCTGGTACAATGTGCAGTTTGTCGTGCGCGGCAACGAGCTGGTCGTCTACCTGGACGGCCAACTGCTCTTCAAGGCGGCCGACGGCGCCCTGCCCCGGGGCAAGGTCGGCGTCTATGGCCTGGCCAGCGGCGACGCCTACTTCGACAACGTCCGGGTGATCTCGGTGCGGTAGTGCATTCTGTGGACCTTGCGAGGGCCACGCGGCCCTCGCCGGGTCTCCTTGTTTTGGAAATAAGGAGCGTCGCCGTGCAAAAGAAAAGACTCTGGCTGATGAGCCTCCTGGCCCTGTTGCCCATCCTGGCCCTGGCGTTGCTGCGGCCCGGCGGCGCGGCGCTGCCGCGGGCCAGCGCCGCTTACACCGATTCGTCCTTCACCGCCGGGTACAATATCTCCAACTCCGGCGGCTATGCGGGCACCCAGCACCCCCGGGTGGTGCGTGCCGCCGACGGCTACCTGCACGTGACCTGGATGGAAGGAAACGACGGCGCCTATGGGCCGGCCTATGTCTGGGGCCAGGAATCGACCTGGCCGAGCTGGGTATGGGTTGGGGCGAACAACAACGGCGGATACACCAACCCGGCCATCGCCCTGGGCAGCGACGGCACGATCCACGTGGTCTGGGCCGGCGGCGGGTCCCCCCCCTACGACATCTACTATGCCTACAAGCCGGCCGGCGGGAGCTGGTCGACGCCGGTGAACATCTCCAACTCCCCCTACTTCTCCGTCTACCCTTCCATCGGCATCGACAGCACCGGCCGCATCTGGGTGGCTTTCCAGAGCTCCTACTCCGACACCAACAACGAGATCCTCGTCGTCAACAAGCCGGCCGGCGGCAACTGGAGCACGCCGCTCAAGCTTTCCCCCAGCGGGAAGGACGACCTGAACGCCAGCCTGGTCGTGGACAAGGACGATGTCGTCCACATCGTCTGGCGCAACAACGACGCCGCGCCCAACTGGGAGATCATGTATACCAAGTACGCGGGCGGCACCTGGACTACCCCCGTCAACATCTCGGCCACCTCCACCGCTTCCCACTTTCCGCGCATCGCCACCGACAGCAGCGGCCGGCTCTATGTGATCTGGGAGGACGAGATCGACGGCTCGGATGCTTTCGACGCCCTCCTGCGGCGCTCCACCGACGGCGGGGCCACCTGGTCGGCCTACGTGCGCGTGTCCAACACGACCAAGGGACTCTACCCGGCAGTCTACGCCGACGACGCCTGCAACGTCTATGCCGTCTGGCAGGACTATCGCAGCGCATCCACCGAGACCTACTTCTCCCGCTCCACCGACTGCGGCGCTACCTGGCTGGGCGATGAGAACGTTTCCAACAACGGCTCCGCCTCCTACTACCCAGATGTCGTCGCCCAGGCCGGCGGCTATGCCCATATCGTCTGGCAGGACATGGCCCCGGGGCAACTGGACATCTACTACAGCAAGGCCACGATCGCCCTGGGACCGACCCCGACTATCCCGGTCACGGCGGTCCCCACCAATACGCCGACTGCGACCCCCACCAACACGCCCACGCCGACTCCGGACCCGCGGCCCCAGGGGGAGTTGAGCATCCTGGCCGCCAGCCCGCCCTATAACACCAGGTACGCCAACCAGCTCACCTCGACCCTGCACCTGACGGCTACATCGAAGGTCGGCGCCACGGTGACCCAGATGTGGTTCTGCAACCTGGGGCAGTGTCCCACCCCACCGCTCTGGCTCCCCTTTGCCGAGTATGTCGCCAACTGGCAATTGCTGGACGATGGCTACCCCTGCGGCTTCAAGTGGGTCTATGCGGCCTTCCGTGACAACCGCGGCACGGAGTCGGTCGTCTACCCCGCCTATATCCAGTACGACAGCTTCCTGACGGCGACCATGGCGCTCAACGGCGGCGCCGCCTACACCAATCAAACGATGGTCGTGGTCAACTCCGAGGACCGCGACCGCCTGGAGCAGGACTGCACCGGCCTGGAGGCGGTGCGCCTGAAGGAGTCCTCGGCGCTGACCTACACCATCTGGATGTCGTACACGGACGACATCTACTTCTTCCTGGCGCCGAGCGGTCCGATCACGCGCACCGTCGATGCCCAGTACCGCGACTATGCCGGCAACGCCGGCCTCTTCAGCGACAGCATCCGCTTCGACGTCAACCCGCCGTACAGCGGCACCCCGCCGACCGTGAACAGCATCACCGCGACCAAGCTGATCATCACGGTCACGGGCCTGCTGGCCTACGACGACGAGAGCGGCGTGGCGTGGGTGTGGATGGCCAACCGCGCCGGGGGCCCGTGGAAGCCGTTTGCCTATCAGGGGCCTTCCTACTCCTACCAGTGGAACCTGGCTTATGGAGGCCCCCCGATCCAACTGCCTGGACGGCACCACATCTACGTCAAATACGAGGATGCCTCCGGCTGGGGCCCGTTCCCGGGCAACTTCTCCCCGGTCTATAGCACGACCCTGGCCGTGAGCGGCATCCGCAGCGCCTTTCTCCCGGCCGTCCTGCGCGGGTATGGCGGGACCGCCCTGCCCCCCGGGGCGACCCCGCCGGCCGCCGGCCTGCTCCTGGTGTCCAGCCGCCCGGAGGCCCGCGTCGGCGAGTTGGTCGATCTCTACCTGGCCGTGCGGCGCGACGAGCGCGATCCGCTCGCGGGCACGCTGCGCCTGACCCTGCCCGAGGGGCTGCGCGTGGTGCGCGCCTGGAGCGCCTATGGCACCCTGCTGCAGGTCGGGGAGCGCGAGGTCGTGTCGCGCGAGCGCGCCTGGTCGGGGCTGACCCCCTTTATCCGCGTCCAGGCGCGGGTCGAGCGCGGCGCCGTGCCCCTCTTGGTGCAGGGGAGCATGGAGTGGAGCGGCGGCACCCTGACGGCCGCGCCGCTGCGACTGGAGAACCGTTAGCTCGATGGATAGGCAGTCTCCATCTTCCCGCCCCGGGTCCGGCCGGCGCCGCTGGCCGGACCCGGGGTGGGTCGCCCTACTGCTGCTCTTTCTGCTGACCCTGCCCCTGGTCACGCCGCGCCTCTATGCGGTGGACTCGGTGGAGTACTTCTCCTACCTGCCTTCTTTGCTCCTGGACGGCGATCTCGACTTTACGGATGAGTATATCTACTTCGACAGGTTGAATCCCGAGGCCGGCATCCGGGAAGGCCTGCTGGACAAGCGCGACCCGACGACGGGGCTGCCGCTGAACATCGCCCCGGTGGGCACGGCGCTGCTCTGGGCGCCGGCCTACCTGGCGGCGCACGGCGCGCTGCTGGCGGCGCGGGCCCTGGGCGCGCCGGTGGCGGCGGATGGCCTCTCGCGGCCCTACATCGTGGCGGTCTGCTACGCCTCGGCGCTCTACGCCTTCCTTGGCCTGCTGCTCTGCTACCGCCTCTGCCGGCGCTACTTCCCGTCTCTCCCCTCGGCCCTGGCGGTGGCCGTGGTCTGGCTGGCCACGCCGGCCTTTTTCTACAGCCATGTCAGCCCGCCATGGTCGCACAGCGCCTCGCTCTTTGCCGTCGCCCTTTTGGCGACCGTCTGGCACGACACGCGCGGCCGGCGAACCCCCTGGCAGTTTCTCCTCCTGGGCCTCCTGGGCGGGCTGGTGGCCCTGGTGCGCGAGCAGGACGGCCTCTTCCTGCTCATCCCGGCGCTGGAGGGGCTGGCCGCCCTGGCGCAGGCGCTGCGCCAGAAAGGGTGGCGCACGCTGCCCGGGCTGGCCGGCCGCTACCTGCTCGTGCCGCTGGGGGCGGCGCTGGCCTTTGTCCCCCAGTTGGCCGCCTATCGTGTCCTCAACGGCCGCTTCGGCCCCAACCCCACGGTGGCCGGCAAGTTCACCTGGTGGAGCCCGCACTTTTTCCAGGTGCTGGGCGACCCACACTACGGCCTGCTCGTATTCTGCCCGGCCGTCGTCCTGGCGCTGGTGGGGCTGGTGCTGCTGTGGCGGCGGGACCGGCTGCTCGCCGCTGCCATGGGGCTGGCCTTTTTCTCCGAGGTCTATATCACCGGCGCCTACCTCACCTGGATGGGGCCGGGTTCCTTTGGTCCGCGGCGCTTTATCAACTGCACCGTGCTCCTGGCCCTGGGTCTGGCGGCGCTGCTGGCCCGGCTGCGCGAGCGGCGGGTGCCGGCCTGGCTGCTGGTGGGGCTCGGCGGCGTCCTGGCGGCCTGGAACGCCGGCCTGGTGCTGCACTGGATCCTCTATCCGGAGGACCGTCAGGCCGGCCTGGTCTGGGCGCGCCTGCTGCCGCGCCTTTTCTGGGAGATCCCTCGGCAAGGGCCGGCCCTGCTGCGGCGGCTGCTCCTGGAGCGCGGCAGCCTGGTCCGTAACCCCGGGCAGTAGGGGGGGCCTTTTACGCTCCTTTTGCGCTGCCGGAGTATGTAGTAGGAAAGCACTTGTCTGAAGGCGCCTTTTCCGCTATAATAAGGATACCTCACGGAAGGAGGTGGCGATGGCGGGATCGGGCCATGGGGCGCGCAAGGTGGTGCTGGCGCTCTACCAGGACACGCAGGGCACGACGGCCCTGGTGATGGATGCGAACGGCCGCTCGCTGGGGCGCTCGTACGCGATGGTGACCCAGCACCTGCCGCAGCCTGGCTGGGTGGAGTACGACCCCTACGAGATCTGGCACCGCTCCTGGCAGGCGCTGGAGCAGGCCTGCCGGGCGGCCGGGGTGGCGCGGGAAGGGTTGTCCGCCCTGGGCGTGGCCACGCAGCAGGGGACGGTCCTCTGCTGGGAGCGGGAGAGCGGCCGGCCCCTTGGCCCGGCCGTCTCCTGGCGCTGCCGGCGCTCGGCCGACATCTGCGCCGAGCTGCGGGCCGGCGGCCACGAGGAGGCCATCCGGCAGCGCGCCGGCGGCCGGCTCGATACCACCACCGCCGGCCCCAAGCTGAGCTGGCTGTTGGCCAATATCCCCGGCCTGCGCCGGCGGGCCCGCAGGGGCGAGATCTGCTGCGGCACGGTTGATTCCTGGCTGCTCTGGAACCTGACCGGCGGCGCCGTCCATGCCACGGACCAGACCAGCGCCTCCGATACCCTGCTCTACAACCTGCGCCGGGGCGATTGGGACGACGACCTCCTGGAGCTGTTCGGCGTGCCGCGGCCCCTCCTGCCCCAGGTGCGGCCGGCAGGCTCTATCTACGGGCAGTTGGGCTCCACCCCCATCGCCGCCCTCTGCGCCGATCAACAGGCCGGCCTCTTTGGCCAGGGCGGGTTCGCTCCCGGCATCGCCAAGGTGACCTATGGGCGCGATGCCCTGGTGATGATGGAGGTGGGGGACGAGCCGATCGATACGGCCGGCCAACTGCGCGCGGCGCTGGCGGCGGCGCTGGAGGGGGAGCCGACCCGCTTCGTGCTGAGCGGGCGGGTGCTGGCGGCCGGCTCCGTGGTGGAGTGGCTGCGCGACGAGGCCGCCCTCATCCCCACCGCCGCCGACTCCGAACTGCTGGCCCAGCAGTCTCCCGGCAGCGCCGGCCTGTACCTGGTTCCGGCCCTGCTGGGGCTGGGCGCCCCCTATTGGGAGCCGGAGGCCCGCGGGATGATCGTTGGCCTTGGGCCGGGGACGAACCGCGCCGACCTGGTGCGGGCGGCGCTCGAAGGGGTGGCCTACCGCGTCCGTGACGTGGTCGAGGCGCTGCTGCGCTGGGGCCGGCAGCCGATCCGCGAGGTCCGGGCCGACGGCGGAGCGGCCGCCAACAACTTTTTGCTGCAGTTCCAGTCCGATATTCTGGGAGTGCCGGTCCGCCGCTGCCGCCAGACCAGCGCCGTCGCCGCCGGCGTGGGCTTCCTGGCCGGGCTGCGGGCCGGCGTGTGGTCCTCGCGCCAGGAGATCGATGCCCTGCGGGCCGAGGACCGCCGCTTCGAACCGACTTTGGAAGAGCACGCTCGCCAATCTCTCTATCGGGGATGGCAGGAAGCGGTTCGCAAACTATTGACCAAGGGAGAAAGAAGATGACCCAGGTGTCGTTCCATCAGCTTCAGGACCTGGAAGCCGAACTCGTCGCCGCGCGCGACCGCTGGCAGGCCCTGCTCCAGGAGGGGGAGAGCATCCTCCTGGGGCGGCATCCCCGCCGGCTCCTGGTGGAGCTGCGCCAGGTCCTGGAGTACGCTCAGAAACTGCTGCCGGTCCTGCGATCGGCGCGCGACGAGTTTTCCTCCGTCCACCGCGACCGCCAGCAGTTGGCCACCCTTTTCGAGGTCAGCCAGTTGGTCAACTCCACCTTGCAGTTGGAGGACCTGCTGCAGATCGTGATGGATCGCGCCATCGCAGTGACGGGGGCGGAGCGCGGCTTTCTCATGCTGCGCGACGAGGCCAGCGGACAGTTGCACTTTGCCGTGGCCCGTAACTTGCGCCAGCAGGACATCGAGGAGTCGTCGTTCCAGGTCAGCCGCAGTGTGGTCAACCGGGTGGCCGAGGAGGGCGAACCGGTGCTGACGGACAACGCCAGCGAGGACCCCCGCTTCGTGGACAGCGTTAGCATTGCTACCTACATCCTGCGCTCCATCCTCTGCGTCCCCCTGCAGGCCAAGACCCGCACCATCGGCGTGCTCTATGTCGACAACCGGGTGCGCATTGCCCACTTCACGCCCGACGACCTGGCCCTGCTGACCGCCTTTGCCAACCAGGCCGCCGTGGCCATTGAGAATGCCCGCCTCTTTGAGCACGTCTGCGTGCTCGACCGGCTCAAGGGCGACTTTCTGGAGAGCGTCTCGCACGAGCTGCGCTCGCCGCTGACCTCGCTCAATGTCGGCCTGGAGTTGCTCAAGGGGGCGGCGGCGGGATTGGAGACGGAGCTGCTGGACGTGGTGGTGGAGAGCGCGGGGCGGTTGACGCGGATCGTGGAAAACCTGACCCGCTTTGCCGAGATCGAGCACGAGGGGGCGGCCTGGATCGCCACCGAGGATGCCGGAAAGCTGTTGGCCCTCCGCGAGCTGCTGGCCGAAGCCATCGAGCCACAGCGGGCGTACGCCGAAGAGAAGGGGCTGGTGCTCAACCTGGTGATCGAGGGCGAGATCGTCTCATTGCCCGTCCCCCGGGGGATCATCCGGGCGCTGAACGAGGTGCTCTCCAACGCCGTCTGCTACACGGAGCGCGGCGTCATCTTCATCACCGCGCGCCGGGCGGGCAAAGAGGTGTTGATGAGCGTCGCCGATACGGGCATCGGCATCCCGGCCGACGAGATGCCCTATGTGTTCGACAAGCTCTTCCGCGGGCGCAAGGTGCGGGCCATTGCCAAGACCCAGGGCCTGGGATTGGGCCTGGCGGTGGCCCGCTGGGTCGTCCAGGCGATGCAGGGGCGCATCTGGGCGGAGAGCGTGGAAGGGAAAGGGAGCGTCTTCACGATCGCCCTACCGCTGGAGCAGGTGGACGGCCGGTGGCAGGTGCGGCAGGTGGGGGTGGCGGCGCGGTAGGTCGGTGCCACGCGGGTGGGGGATGCCGGGCCAACCGGTATCTACTGATCCCAACCACAAGGTTTCCTCTTTGACGTTCGCGGCCGCCGTGGTATAATGGCGGCATTCTGTTTGGCATCCTGGAGGTGTGCGATGGGGGCACCGGAAAAGATCTATATCGGCGTGGCTTGGCCCTACGCCTCGGGGTCGCGGCACCTGGGGCACGTGGCAGGGTTCGGCATCCCCTGCGACATCTTTGCCCGCTACCACCGGTTGGTCGGCAACGACGTGCTGATGGTCTCCGGCACCGACGACCATGGCACGCCGACCACGCTGCGGGCGGAGAAGGAGGGCAAACGCCCCCGAGAGGTCTCCGACTACTATAACCGTGAGATCGCCGACAACCTGGCGCAGTTGGGCCTGTCGTATGACCTCTTCACCCGCACGCACACGCAAAACCATGCCCGTGTGGTGCAGGACATCTTCCTGCGGCACCTCGAGCGCGGCACCGTCTTTGCCGACCATATGATCGGCACCTACTGCGAGCACGATCAGCGCTTCCTGCCCGACCGCTACGTCGAGGGCACTTGCCCCCACTGCGGCTACAACGACGCCCGGGGGGACCAGTGCGACCAGTGCGGCCGGCCGTTGAACGCCACCGACCTGGTCAACCCCCGCTGCAAGCTGTGCGGGCACCCGCCCGACTTTCGCCAGACGGAGCATTTCTTCCTGGACCTGCCGGCCTTCGACGGCCGGCTGCGGCGCTACCTGGCAGACAAGGAGCCATACTGGCGGCCCAATGTCCTCAACTTTACCCACGGCCTGCTCAACGAGGGGCTGCGCCCCCGCCCCATCACCCGCGACATCGAGTGGGGCGTGCCCATCCCCCTGCCCGGCTACGGCAGCAAGCGCATCTATGTCTGGTTCGACGCCGTCATCGGCTACCTCTCGGCCAGCAAGGAGTGGGCCGCCATCACCGGCGACCCCGACAGATGGCGCAAGTGGTGGCAGGACGGCCGGTCCCGCCACTACTACTTCATGGGCAAGGACAACATCGTCTTTCACTCCATCATCTGGCCCTCGATGCTCATGGGCTACGACGAGAGCCTGCAGTTGCCCTACGACGTGGTCTCCTCCGAGTTCCTGACGATGGAGGGCAAGCGCTTCTCCACCAGCCGCGGCGTGGCCGTCTGGCTGCCGTACTATTTCTCGCGCTACGAGCCGGACCCGCTGCGCTACTACCTGACCATCAACGGCCCGGAGACGCGCGACACCGACTTTACCTGGGCCGAGTTCGTCCGCCGCAACAACGACGAGCTGGTGGCCACCTGGGGCAACCTGGCGCACCGCGTCCTCTCGATGGCCGCCCGCTACTTCCAGGGGGCCGTCCCGGAGCCGGGCGACCTGGACGACCGCGACCGGGCCATCCTGGAGCGGAGCGAGCGGGCCTTTGACACGGTCGGCCAGTTGCTGGCCGGGTGCAAGTTCAAGGCGGCCATCGGCGAGGTGATGGTATTGGCCCAGGAGGGCAACCGCTACCTGGACGAACGGGCGCCCTGGAAGACGGCCCGGAGCGATATCCCGCGCACGGCCAATACCCTCTTCGTGGGCCTGCGGCTGGTGGACAATCTGAAGACGCTCTTCTGCCCCTTTACCCCGCACGCTTCCCAGGCGCTGCACACGATGCTGGGATACCGGGGCACCATCGCCGGCGAGCTGCGCTTCGAGGAGGTGGAGGAGGAGGGAGAGTCACACCGCGTCTACCGCTGGCACCCGGGGCAGTGGGAGGGCCGCTGGGCCCCCAGCGATCTGCCGGCCGGCCGGCAACTGAACCCGCCGCAGCCGCTCTTCCGCAAGCTCGACGAGAGCATCGTCGCCGAGGAGCTGGAGCGCATGGGGATGCAGGACTAGGGCGAAAAGGTAGGTCGGCGGAAGCGGCGCCGCAGCTTCTCCAGCACCTCGGCCAGGTCGTCCGGCAGCGGCGACGCGAACTCGCGGTACTCGCCGGAGGAGGGCAGGCGCAGCCCCAGGCGATAGGCGTGCAGGAACTGCCGGGTGAGCCCCAGGGCCCCGGCGAGCCGGCCGTACTGCGGATCGCCGAGCACGGGGTGGCCGGCGTGGGCGAAATGGACGCGGATCTGGTGCGTCCGTCCGGTCTCCAGTTGGGCTTCGACCAGGGTGTAGGGACCCAGCTCCTCCAATACCTGGTAGCGGGTGCGCGCCGGCCGGCCCTTGCTGACCACGGCCATCTGCTGGCGCTGGCGCGGGTGCCGCCCGATCGGGGCCTCGATCCGCCCCTCGCGCTGCGGCATGTGCCCGTCCACCAGCACCAGGTAGGCCTTGAGCATCGTCCGCTCCGCCATCTGCGCCGCCAGCGACTGGTGGGCGGCGTCGTGCCGGGCGATGACGATCAGGCCGGAGGTGTAGCGGTCCAGGCGGTGGACGATGCCCGGGCGGATGGAATCGCCGACCGCCAGGTCGGGGTAGCGCGCCAGGAGGGCGTTGACCAGGGTGTCCTGGGCATGGCCAGGGGCCGGGTGCACCACCAGGCCGGCCGGCTTGTCCACCACGACGATGTCGCCGTCCTCGTAGACCACCGCCAGCGGCAGCTCCTGCGGGACCAGCTCCGTCGGCTCGGGCGGGGGGATGGTCACGTCCAGCCGGTCGCCGGCGCGGACCGCGGCGCTGGCGCGGACCATTCGGCCGTTGAGCGTGATCCAACCCTCCTCGATCAGCCGCTGCACGCGCGAACGGGAGACGTCGGGCAGGCGCGCCGCGGCCACCCGGTCCACCCGCTGGCCGGCCTCGGCGGGTTCCAGGAGAAAGGTCAGGCGGCGCTCGGCGGTTCCGGGGGCGGCGCACACGGCTTCTTCTCCATTGGCTCGCCGCGGTGGAAAAAGACCAGGTAGACGCCGTAGAGGATGCCGCCGATGGTGATGGCGCTGTCGGCGGCGTTGAAGACGGCAAAGTAGCGCACGTCGACAAAGTCCACCACGTAGGCCTGGGCCAGGCCGAAACGCAGGCCGGTGAGGAGGCGATCGAACAGGTTGCCCAGCGCCCCGCCGAGGATGAGCCCCACGGCGGCATTGGCCCAGGGCACGGGGCCGACCAGGTAGCGGTAGAACACGAACAGGCCGATGGTGATGGCGATCGTCAGCAGGGTGATCGGCAGGGCCAGGTTCTGCAGTTGGCCGAAGGAGATGCCGCTGTTCTCGATGTAGGCCAGGCGCAGGAAGGAGCCCAGGAGCGGGATAGGCTGCCCGCCGTTTTCCGGGTCCAGGTAACGGACGGCCAGGTACTTGCTCACCTGGTCCAGCAGGACGACAAGCAGGGTGATCAGCAGGGGCCACAGGGGGAGGCGCTGCCTGGAGGGCTCGGCCAAGGGGCTATCCTTCCAGCCGGGTCTGGCATCTGACGCAGCGGGAGGCATAGGGCAGCGCTTCGAGCCGCGCCCGGTCGATGGGCACGCCGCAGGCTTCACACTGTCCATAGGTGCCGGCCGCCAACCGTTTCAGCGCCAGGTCGATCGATTCGACGGTGCGGCGCAGGTTGCCCAGGAGGGCCAGGTTGCGCTCCTGGTCGTAGGTGCTGCTGGCGTCCTCCGCCATATGGTTGCTGACGCTGCCGTTGCCGCCGCCGCGGTCGCTGCGGATCTCCTCGGAGATCTCTTCCAGGCGGCGAATGTAGCGCAACAGGGCGGCGCGCTCTTTCTTCAGGCGGTCCTTGATGTTCGTGAAATCCACTACGGTGGCCATCTTGGGCCCCTTTGCCTATGTATGATGGGCTATTCTACTACATTCTGACCGAGGATGCAAATCGGGCCTCGGGCAGCGGGATGCGTCGAGCGGGCACTCGATGCCACGCTTGCCCTCCGCGGTTGGGGATGGTATAATCGCCCCCGTACGGCATCCGCAAGCATCTTCCCCGGAGGATCCGGTCCCCCACCCGGGGGGGCCGAGGAGGCACTGTGCGCCGCCGACCGCTTTGCTTTGCCCTGCTGCTGATTCTCTTTCTGCCGGTGGACGGCGTGCCTTCACTGGCTTCCGATCTTGGGCCTCATGCTCTCCCCCTCTCCCCGTCCCCCCGTCTCTCCGTCGACGTGGCGCCGGGTTTCCCCTCCCCCGCTCCCGGCACGGGCGCTCGCCGCGCCGGGCAAGCGCCGGTTTGGGATTCACAGCTCCGCGGGCTGTGGGTCGATGCCTTTCACGACGGCATCAAGACGCCGGCGCAGATCGCCGCCCTGGTCGCCAACGCCCACACGGCCAACGCCAACGCCCTCTTTGTGCAGGTGCGCAAGCGCGGCGACTCCTACTACAACGCGAGCGTTGAGCCCCGCGCCACCGATATCCCCGATCCCGACTTTGACCCCCTGGCCAACCTCATCGCCGCCGCCCATGGCGCCGACCCGCCGCTGAAGGTGCTGGCCTGGGTGGTGACCTTCCCCGTGTGGCCCTCCAGCTCCACCGACCCCCGCCATGTCTATCTGCGCCACGGCCAGGGCCGCGCCTGGGACGACCCCGAAAACTGGCTCTCCTATCAGTACACCGGCGGCAAACTGGTGGCGACCGACAACCTCGACCCCGGCCATCCCGACGCCGCCCGCTACACCGTGGACGTCTGCCTCTACCTGGCCCGCCACTATGACATCGACGGCCTGGTTCTGGACTATATCCGCTATCTGGGCCAGGACCACGGCTACAACATGGTCAGCGAGCAGCGCTACCACGCTGCCTACGGAGGGGCCGGCCACCCCGCCTCCACCGAGCCCACCTGGATGGCCTGGCGGCGCGAGCAGGTCACCAACGTCGTCCGGCGCATCTACCTGGAGACGCTGGCACTGAAGCCGGACCTGATCCTGGGCGCGGCGACCATCGCCTGGGGCGACGGGCCCGGCGTGTGGGAAAACACCAGCGCCTATAGAAGCGTCTTCCAGGACTGGCGCGCCTGGCTGGAGGAGGGGATCATCGACCTGGCCGTGCCCATGAACTATGACCGGGAGTATCTGACCAGCCAGCGCGACTACTACGACCGCTGGATCGAGTGGGAGAAAGACCACCAGTACGGCCGGGCCGTGGCCCCATCGCCGGCCGCCTACCTGAACTATGTCGAGGACACCACGTCCCAGGTGCGCCGGGCGCTGGCCCCCTCCGCCCAGGGCAACTATGCCCTCGGCGCCGTCCCCTATTCCTACGCCGTCACCAACATCTACTCCGACCCGGCGGGCAATGATTATTTCACCAAGCCGCCGCGCCAGCCGTGGGTCTATGTCCCCTCCAGCAACGCCTGGCTGTACACGGCCCTGGCGCAGCCGTTCTCCTATGTCGACCCGGTGAATGGGGCGACCTATTATAGCGAGCCGGCCTTTGTCGGCCCGGCGCCCTTCCCCGACCTGCCCTGGAAGAGCGCCCCCACATTGGGCCACCTGGCCGGCTGGGCCATCGGGCCGGCCGGCCCCCTGGACCGCGTCCCGGTGCAGGTGACGGGGCCGGTCCACAGGACGCTGCTCACCGACGCCAACGGCTTCTTCGGCGCGGTGGACCTGCCGCCCGGCGACTACAGCCTCACCCTGCCGGCCCCGGCCTCCTCGCCGCTCTACGCCACCGTGACGGCCGGCCGCGTCGCCCTGGCCACCGTCGCCCCGCCGGACTCGGAGCCGGCCCTGCGCGCCCTCCTGGTGGACGCCGCCCACGACGGCTTCAAGACCCCCGACCAGGTCGATGTCCTCCTGGCCGATGCCCGCGCCGCGCACCTCAACACCCTCCTGGTGCAGGTGCGCCGCTTCGGCCAAGTCTACTACGATACCCCCCTGGAGCCGCGCGCCGCCGATCCCGAGCTCCCCGCGGGCTTCGATCCGCTGGCCTACCTCCTGCAGCAGGCCCACACCGGCCCCCAGCCGCTGGAGGTCTACGCCTGGCTCTCGCTGCTGCCGGCCTGGGACCGTACCCCCGGGGAGCTCCCCGCGGGCCATGTCCTGGCCGAGCACCCCGACTGGGCCAGCGAGGACATCACCGGCACGCAGGTCTCCGACGGCGCCTACTACCTGGACCCCGGACACCCCGGCGTCCTCACCTATACCACGGCCCTGGTCCTGGACCTGCTGAACCGCTACGAGGTGGACGGCCTGCTCCTGGACGGCCTGCACTATCCGCACGCCGCCTCCGCCGTCGGGCGCAACGTCTGGGGCTACAACCCCGTCGCCGTGCAGCGCTACCGCGCCCGCTACGGCGGGGCCGGCGACCCCGCGCCGGACGATCCCCTCTGGCTGGGCTGGCGGCGCGAGCAGCTCTCGGCGCTGCTGCGCCGGATCTACCTGCGCTGCGGGGAGGGGCGCCCGGACCTGCGCATCGCCGCCGTGGGCACGGCCTGGGGCGACAGCCCCGACTACGCCGGCGGCTGGGAGAGCAGCGCCGCCTACGGCGAGTTGCTGCAGGACTGGCGCGGCTGGACGGAGGAGGGCATCGTCGACCTGGCCGCGCCGATGAACTATGACCGCGAGTATCGCAGCGACCAGCGGGCCTGGTACGACCATTGGCTGGCCTGGGAGAGCGCCGAGCGGCACGGCCGCGGCACCCTGGTGCTGTCGGCGGCCTATTTGAACTACCCGGAGCACACCCTGCAGCAGGCCCAGGAGGCGCTGGGGCCCAGCCGGGCCGTGGGCCTGTCCGCCTATAGGTACGGCAACCTCTACGCCGACCCCGAGGGCGACAGCCGCTACATCCGGCCGCCGCGCCAGCCGTGGTACTATTCGCCCGAGGCAGAGTGGTGGCTATGGCGCGCGCTGGCCCTGCCCTACGGCTACACCGACCCGGCCAACGGCGCCTTTACCACCACGGCGCCGCTCTTCCCCGGCGTCGTGCCCGCGCCGGCGCTGCCCTGGCGGGACACCCCCATCCTGGGGCACGCCGTGGGCCTGGCCCAGGGGCCGGCCGGCCCGCTCGACGGGGTCACCGTTACGCTGAACGGTCCCGAACCGCGGGTGCTGCAAAGCGACGGCGGCGGCTTCTTCGGTGCGGTGGACCTGCCGCCGGGCGCCTACACCGCCGAGGTCGCCGGTGCCGCTCCCGGCTACCGTTTCCTGGTGGGTGCGGTGGCCCCGGGGGAGGTCGTCTGGCTCCAGCCCTGCCGGCCGGTGGAGGGGGTGAGCGTCTCCGGGCCGGCGGCGCTGTCCCTCGGCCGGATGGGGAGCTACACGGCGGCGGTCCGGCCGCCCACCGCCACCCTGCCGCTGACCGTGACCTGGAGCAACGGCACGGTGGGGGCCAGCGCAACCTACTCCTGGACCGACCCCGGCGCCTACACGGTCACCGCCGTGGCTTTCAACCTCTGCGGGCGGGTGACGGCGACGCTGGCGGTGACGGCCTTCTGCCAGCCGCTGGAGGGCGTGGCCATCGCCGGCCCCCTGGCGCTGCTGGTGGACCGGCCCGGTACCTACCGCGCCGTGGAGGAGCCGCTCACCGCCAGCCTGCCGATCACCTTCTCCTGGAGCAACGGCGCGGTGGGGCCCACGGCGGCCTACTCCTGGAGCGCCGTGGGCCGCTACACGGCCACCGTGACGGCGACGAACCGCTGCGGTGAGGCCACGGGGACCCTGGGAGTGCGGGTGCTGGAGGAGTGGCCGCACCACGTCTATCTGCCGCTGGTGGGCAGGCCCGATCGGTGAGCGTACGGGCAGTCCCCTTGCTTCTCGCAGCGGTCGCAGACGGACTCGCCGGCCGGCAGCTCTCCCTCCGACCCCAGCGGAAAGGCCATGGAGGCCGATTTCAGCGGCACCATCAGGCCGCGCTCGTTGAGCTGCACGCCGATGCGCGCGGGTTGCAGGAGGGCGAACAGGGTCCGCTGGTCCTCCAGCGGCCAGTCGTCCTGCCCGGGGGAGCGGGGGCAGCCCAGCCGCAGGCCCGCGGGGGCCAGCTCGTGGGCGATGTGGCGTTCGAGCTTGTTCTCCAGCTCCTGCAGGGCCACGACCCCCAGGGCGTCCAGCAGAAAGGCGCGGGTGAGTTCGCCGCGGTCGTGCCGCTCCCGGCAGCGCGCTTCCAGGCGGGGGCCGATGGTGCAGACGGCCAGCAGGAGCCGGCCGGCCGACCCCATGGCTTCCGCCAGGGCCGGGCTGCGCAGGACCATGCCGCCGGCCAGTTGGAGCCCCGCGGGGAGCCTGGTTTCGACCGGGGCGATCTCGTAGACCGCCTGGGGGGCGACTAGCTCCAGGACCTCGGCGCGGGCCGCGGCGGTCTCCTGGGCCGGCCAACGCCCGCGCCAGGGGAGGGTGGCGGGGTCGAGCTGCAGGGTGGTTTCCCAGGTTGGCATTGCGTTTCCGGTTTTCTACCTACCCCATGGCCCGGGCCAACTCCGCCCCCCAGTCCCGCGCCCGTTCCACCTCGCCGGGGCGCAGCGGCCCGTACCCTCCCTGGACGATGAATCGTTGGGGCTTGGCGATAGCGCGGTATCCTGCCCTTTCCAACCCCCGCAGGATCGCTTTGGACGAGCTCCCGGGGGACCACCAGATGCGCGTCTCGAACCCTGCCGCGCGGCCGTGCCCTGCGGGGAGCGCGGCCAGCCAGGAGCGCATCGACGGGTGGGAGAGGTCCGGCGGGCTGGGGGCGCGGCCCGGGTCCCGGGCCAGGTTGGCCCGCACTTGCTCGGAAGGGAGGGCAAAGGCCAGGATCGGGGCGCCGGCGACGATGAGATCCACCCCGGCGAGCGCTTCGCCCGTGGCCTCGGCGGTCGAGAGCGCCGGTGTCCCGCCCCCCAGCCCTTCGGCGATGGCCCGGGCGATGGCCGCGGTGTTGCCCCACAGCGATTCGTAGACGACGATGGCTTTCATGCTGCACACCTCCTGTCGGCGAAAGGGTTGCCTCCCTACCGGGGCGGCACCGTAAGATCGATCCCGCCCAGATCACCCACATCGCCCTGAGCCACGGCCACGGCGACCACACGGCGGCCATGGCCGACGTGTTGCAGGCCATGGCCCTGCAGCCAGAGCACCGGCGTTGGGAGGCGACCCTGCCCCTGGAAGAGATCCTGGCGTGGCGGCCTCGCCGGGTGCCGCTGGTGGCCCACCCGGCCGCCTTCCGCGAGCGCTGGAGCCTGGGGCGCGGCGGGACGCGCTACGGGCCGACGCTGCCCCCGCCGCGCGGCGCCTGGGAGGCGGCCGGCGCCGAGCTCGTCCTCTCCGAGGGGCCCTACATGTTGGCCCCAGGTTGCTGGACGACCGGCGCGGTCCCCCGGCGCAGCTTCGAGAAGTCGGGGATCCCGCCGCGCCGCTACTACCGGGAGGGCACGAGCTTGGTCCCCGACGAGATCGAAGAAGACCAGGCCATCGTCGTCCACGTGGAGGACAAGGGGCTGGTTGTGGTGGCCGGCTGCGCCCACTCGGAGATCGTCAACACCGTGCGCTATGCCCAGGAGATCAGCGGCGTGGAAAGGGTGTGGGCCATCCTGGGGGGCTTTCACCTGGCCCGGGCGACCGAGGAGGAGCTGCGGCTGACGATCGCGGAGATCGAGCGCCTGGCCCCGGCGGTGGTGGCTCCTGCGCACTGCACCGGCTTCGAGGCGGTCCGGCAGTTCGCCGAGCGCATGCCCGGCACCTTTCACCAGTCCCTGGTCGGCGCCCGGTTCACCTTCTAGAATCCGTCACGAGCGCGCCCAGACCTCCCGGCGTTTCATCCTAAGCCGCCCTACCCCGAAGGGCCTACCCTCGGGGATTTGCTCCCCGCTCCGACGCTCTTTTGCTGGGGGATAGGGATTCGAACCCCAATCGGCTGATCCAGAGTCAGCTGTCCTACCATTGAACGATCCCCCAACGCCTCCTTGCGGAAGCGCCTATATCATACCACAAAGGGCGCTACTTGGCAAATTGGAGGAATTGGGGTATACTCTGGAGAGCAGAGAGCGTGGCAGCCAACGCCAGGAGGACCGCCATGGATGAGCCCAAACCGACCACTCCCGAAAGTGCCCCCCGCACCCACTTCATCCGCGAGGCCATCCAGGAGGACCTGCGCACCGGGCGCTTCGACCGCGTCCAGACCCGCTTCCCGCCCGAGCCCAACGGCTACCTGCACATCGGCCATACCAAGGCCTTTGCCATCGACTTTGACATGGCCGCCGAGTTCGGCGGTTTCTGCAGCCTGCGCTTCGACGACACCAACCCGGCCAAGGAGGAGACCGAGTACGTCGAGGCCATCATGGAGGATATCCGCTGGATGGGCTACGACTGGGGCGAACACCTCTACTTTGCCTCCGGCTACTTTGAGCAGCTCTACGAATGGGCCGTCGAGCTGATCAAGAAGGGCAAAGCCTATGTCTGCGACCTCAGCCCCGAGGAGGTCAAGGCCTACCGCGGCACCCTCACCGAGCCGGGCCGCGAGAGCCCCTATCGCAACCGCTCGGTGGAAGAGAACCTCGACCTCTTCGCCCGGATGCGCGCCGGCGAGTTTCCCGACGGCGCCCGGACGCTGCGCGCCAAGATCGATATGGCCTCCCCCAACATCAACATGCGCGACCCGGTGATGTACCGCATCCTGCACAAGGAGCACCACCGCACCGGCAGCGCCTGGTGCATCTACCCGATGTACGACTGGGCCCACGGCCAGAGCGATTCTATCGAGGGCGTCACCCATTCCCTCTGCGACCTGGCCTACGAGGACCACCGCCCCCTCTACGACTGGTTCCTCGATCAGTTGGGCGTCTACCACCCTCGCCAGATCGAGTTCGCCCGCCTCTATATGACCTATACCGTCCTCAGCAAGCGCTTCCTGCGGCGGATGGTGGAGGAGGGGTACGTCAAGGGCTGGGACGACCCGCGCATGCCCACCCTTCGCGGCATGCGTCGGCGCGGCTATACGCCCCAGGCCATCCACGAGTTCCTGAAGATCATCGGCGTGGACAAGACCAACAGCGTCATCGACATTGAGCTCCTGGAGCACTGCCTGCGCCAGGACCTCAACAAGCGCGCCCTCCGCCGCATGGCCGTGCTGCGCCCCCTGCGCCTGGTCATCGACAACTATCCGGAGGGGCAGGCCGAGGAGATGCAGTGTATCAATAACCCCGAGGACCCCGCGTCCGGCACCCGCCCCGTGCCCTTCTCCCGCGTCCTCTACATCGAGCGGGAAGATTTCATGGAAAATCCGCCCAAAAAGTTCTGGCGGCTCTTCCCGGGCAACGAGGTGCGCCTGCGCTACGCCTACCTGGTCACCTGCACCGGCGTAGTCAAAGACGCCGATGGCCGGGCCCTCGAGGTCCACTGTACTTATGATCCGGCCACCCGCGGCGGCGATGCTCCCGACGGCCGCAAGGTCAAGAGCACCCTGCACTGGGTCTCGGCGGCCCACGCCGTCCCGGCCGAGGTGCGCCTCTACGACCGCCTCTTTGCCAAGCCCAACCCCATGGATGTGGACGACGAGGAGGATGGCGGCGACGGCGACTTTATCTCCAGCCTCAACCCCAACTCGCTGGAGGTCCTTCCCGATTGCTGGGTCGAGCCCGGCCTGCGCGATGCCCCCGTCGGCAGCATCTACCAGTTCGAGCGCCAGGGCTACTTCTGCGTGGACCCGGACTCGGCGGCGGGCAAGCCGGTCTTTAACCGCGCCGTGGCCCTGCGGGATACATGGGCCAAGGTGGCGGGGGCGGAATAGGCCCTGAGAAATTCGAATTTCCAGGCCGGGAGACCGCAACGACCAATCCGGCGAGAGTTTTGGTTTGGGGCGCTGCTTCTGCTCCTCCTGGCTATGTCGGGTGTCGTGCGGGTGCTGCCATAGATGGTGGCGGAGCGGCACCTGGTCCCTTGCTACTTGCCCCTTGCCCCCCGAATCATCTCCCCCACATAGGCCCAGGCCGCGCCCAGCCAGTTCAGACGCCTCCCCGGCAGGTCCAGCTCCGTCTTTTCGCAGACCGTGGAGATGCTCAGGCGGTCGATCTCGGGCTTGAGCGCGCGGATGGCCTCTGTGTCCCCCCCCTGCCAAAGTTTGGTTATCCGGTGCAGCATGGACTCGGCCTGGTCGATGCGCTCGGCGACCTGCTGGACGACCTCCGGCTTTTCCAGGCCGTACTGTCCCTTGAGGGCGTTCATCCGCCGGCCGGCCTCGTAGGTCACGGCGACGATCTTTTCCCGGGACATCCAGCGCGTCTCATAGTTCAGCGTCTGCAGCCAGGTGGGGCCCAGGAGCGCCCGGCGGTGCTCCTCCAGCGTGCGGCAGAAGAAGCGGTAGCCGTGGCGCTCGGGCTCCTCGAAGGCCCGGCTGCCGGGATCGACAAAGGGGGCCAGCGGGGAGATAAAGGGGTGCAGGGAAGGGCCGTAGCGGGCGACCAGCTCGCCGCTGTAGGCCACCGTGTCCAGCACCGATTGCTCCGTCTGCTCGGCCAGGCCGATCATAAAGAAGATGTCCAGCCGGCGGGCGCCGGCCTGCAGCGCGGCGGCCAGCGTGCTCTCCACCTGGGCGTTGCCGTAGGGCTTGCCAAAGGCGCGGCGCACCCGCTCGTCGTGCGACTCCAGGGAGAACTCCAGCACGAACCCGGGAAAGGCCGCGCCCACCAGGCGAAAGAAGCCGGCGTCGGCGGGTGCAAAGATCTCGACGATCACCTCCCCGCCGATGCGCTTCCTGCGCGCGGCCTCCAGGAATTGCCGGGTATAGCCCTCTCCGGCCTGGCGCAGGTCGCCCAGGATAAAGAGCGGCCCGTGGTTGAAGCGGCGCACGCTGGCCAGGTCCTCGGCCAGCAACTCCGGGGGGCGGTAGGCCGGGGAGGGCCGCCGGCAGTGCAGCGCGTAGCCCTCGTGCGAGCCGCCGCACGTCAGGCAGTGCTGGGTGCAGCCGCGCACGCTGAGCGCGGCGGTGATCGGATAGTCCATCCAGCGGTCAAAGGGCACGGCGCTGCGCAGGTCCATGTAACGTGGTACGGCACGCAGGAGATGGCGGTAGTCCAGGACGATGGTGTCCAGGGACTGGGGCACCCAGGAGAGGGGGTTGATGCGCACGCCCCCCCGGTCGCGCCAGGTGAGGTTGGGCACGGCGGCCATATCGCCGCCGCCGCGCAGCGCGGCCATCCATCGCCGCAGCGGCTCCTCGGTGGAGTCGCCGCGCATGACATAGTCGACGCACGGGTAGTCCATGAGCTCCTGGTGGTAGTAGGATGCCGACAGCCCGCCCATGATGATCGGAATATCGGGGTGAATTTCCTTGAGCAAATGGGCCACGGCCAGGGCGCCGTGGGCGTGGGGCAGCCAGTGTAGGTCCAGCCCGAAGGCGGCCGGCCGCAGCCGGCGCAGGAAGGCGGCGGCGTCGAAGCGGCTGTCCTGCAGCATGCGCGCCGCCAGGTTGACGATGCGCACCCGGTAGCCGTGCCGCTCCAGGTACTCGGCGATGGTGGTGAAGCCGATGGGGTACATCTCAAAGATCGGGCCGGAGGGGACCAGGTCACTCACCGGGCCGTAGAGGATGGCCTCCTGGCGAAAGTCATAGACGCTGGGGGCGTGGAGGAGGACCAGGTCGATGCTGGGCATAGCGCATCCTTATCGTAACTGTTTCCCTGTCATCCCTGGTTCTGGCCGTCTTCCCCTCTTCCGAACCAGGCCGTGATCTTTTTCCAGTTGGCGGCCGCGGTAAAGAGGAGGAAGACGACAAGCCCCATAATGCCGAAGGCTATGTAGAGGAGCGTCTCGGAGTCCGGGCCGTTGGCAGTGCCGGCCGGGTTGGATTGGAAGAGCCGCTGCCAGGAGGCCACGATGTTGGGCCAGAAGCGCAGCAGCAGGAAGCCGACGACGGCGATGGTGACGACGCCCAGGGCGACGGTGAGCACCGCGTTGATGCCGCCGCGCGGGGCCTCGCCGCCGACCTTGCCGTTCTGCCCGTTGACGGCAAAGGAGTAGCTGCGGCCGCGGTAGCGGTAGGTGCCCAGCCATACCGGCAGGACATAGTGCATAAAGGAATCCAGGCGCACCGTGGCCACGGTGGGTCGGTAGGAGGGCCGGCGGTTGTGCCGCCGGCCACTACTCCCTCGCAAGCCCAGGCCGCCGATGTTCCAGTCGTCGGTTACGCTGCTGTCGAGCGCGGATGTCAGCGCCTCTGCCCTGTTGCGGGCCTGCTTGGACATGCGCCCGCGGGCCTCGATGGAGGCGTCGGCCAGGGCTACCTGGTAGACCTCGGCCGGCCAGCCGGCCAGGTACTCGGGGTGGAAGGGCACGGCCTTGGTCAGGTCAAAGGGCATGATACGGCGGGCCAGGTTCTGGTCCATACCCAGGCTGCCGGGGATCAGCAGGTTATCTACATTGATGTGCCGGATCTGCTGGGCGGGGAGCAAGGGCATACTTTCCACGGCCATCCCGCCCTCCATCTGGAAGGTGACCTCGGCCAGCCCCTTGAATCCCCAGAAGGGCAGGTAGACCCCGTGCATTTCCACCGGCTCGGCCTTGTCGGCCAGGTCGTCGGGGTGCCAGTAGCCCTCGGCGAGCCAGGCGCGCAGCGCTGCCTGGGCGGCCTCCGGCCCGACCTCGAAGGGGACCAGGGCGCGCGGCGGGATCAGGTAGGTGCCGCCCTTGCCGCGGATGACCTGGGGGGAGCCACAGTAGGGGCAGGAGAGGGAGGCGGTGCGCGAGGAGAGCTCGGTGGTAGCCCCGCAGGAGCGGCAGCGCAGCGTCTCGCGGCGGATCAGCTCGCCCTGGGACTCCGGCCCGGAGAGATCGGGGGGCATGCCCAGCCATTCGACGACGCGGGAGGCGCTAGGGATGGGCTTTTCGGTGCCGCAGTGGTCGCAGCGCAGGGCCCGCCTGGCGATGTCGTACTGCATGGCCCCGCCGCAGCGAGGGCAGCGCGAGGGGTAGGCGGCGATCTGCCTGGGCGGGACGGCATCCTCGGTGAGGAGTTCCTCCAGACCCGACGGTGGGGGTTGCGCATCGGCCGGCCGCTCTTCCTGTGGGGCAGCGGACGGGCCGGAGAGCAGGGCCACCATGCCGCGGCGGGCCTCCTCGTTGTCGGGGTCCAGGCGCAGGGCGCGGGTGAAGCACTCCCGGCGCTTGGCCGGGTCGTCCATCGCCTTGCCCAGCCAGACCCAGGCATCGGCATCGTGGGGGGCTTGCTGGAGGACGGCGGCCAGCAGCCGCCGGCCCTCGGCAGTGCGGCCGGCCTGGACGGCCAGGATGGCCTGGTCCTTGAGCATGGTGGAGCGCGGGGTGTCCGACATCGCATACCTCCGGTGCCGCCAAGTATAACACAACGTCGAGTTTCCGGCAAAGGGCCTGAAAAACTCATCAACAGCTTGGTGGTAAAACGAGTTTCCGTAAAGGGCCGGTTGCGCCCTGGGACAGGTTGTAGTATACTACGGGCCGGTCTAGCCTGCTGATTCCTGCATAGCTCACTACACTCCCTTGGAGCTGAGGTCCGCGTGCCCCGGCGTTAGGGATCGATGCAGAGATCAGTCAATACGCTTCCGAGGGTGCCCATGCGCGAATTTCTACGGTTCCTCTTTCTGCTGCTCCTGCTCCTGGCGGTGATCGTCGTCGGGGCGGTGGTCTACCTGGTCTACTTTGCCCGGCCCCCCGTCAGCCCCCCGGAGATGACCCCCGGGGTGCCGGTGGAGATCGTCTTCGAGGTCCGGCCGGGCGAGACGACGGGCGAGATCGCCCAGAACCTGGCGGCCAAGGGGCTGATCCGCATCCCGCTGCTCTTTCAGCTCTATGCCCGCGTGCGCGGGCTGGACAGCCAACTGGAGGCCGGCCGCTACGTGCTGCGCTCCGATATGAGCATGGACGAGATCCTGGTGACGTTGACCAGCGCGCCGGGGGAGCCCGAGATCTCCTTCACCCTGCGCGAAGGGCTGCGCCTGGAACAGGTGGTGGAATCGCTCTCCGAGCAGGGGCTGGCCCCGGCGGCCGACTTGACGGCCGCCCTGCAGCAGGACTATGACTACGACTTCCTGGCCGACCGCCCCGCGGGAGCCACGCTGGAGGGGTACCTTTTCCCCGACACCTACCGCATCCCGCAGTCCTACACCGCGACCCAGGTGATCGATTTTCTGCTGCGCGCCTTCGATGGCAAGTTCACGGCGACGATGCGCCAGCAGGCGCAGGCCCGGGGCATGACCATCTTTCAGGTGGTCACGCTGGCCTCGATCGTCGAGCGCGAGGCCATCGTCGATGCCGAGCGCCCGCTGATCGCCAGCGTCTACCTGAACCGCCTGGAGGCCGGGATGGCCCTGGACGCCGACCCCACCGTGCAGTACGCGCTCGGCTACAGCAAGAGCCAGGAGCGCTGGTGGCCGATCATCTACTTCGACGAGTTGGGGGTCAACAACCTGACCGAGTTCGACCACCCCTACAACACCTACCGCTACCCGGGGCTGCCCCCCGGCCCGATCTGCAGCCCGGGCCTGGCGTCGCTCCGGGCGGTCCTGGAGCCGGCCGATAGCGCCTATCTGTTTTTCGTGGCCAAGAACGACGGCACCGGCGAGCACGCCTTTGCCCGGACCCTTGAGGAGCACAACGCCAACGTGGCCAAGTACCAGAAGTAAGGCCCGAAGACACGAATGGTTCTCGGGAGTTCTTTTTTCGGCCTTCTTGGTGCCTTGGTAGTTATTTGGTAGCTATGCGCTCAAACTTGGTCGGTGCTGATCTGGACAAAAGGAGCGGGTCC
>CAZQFV010000002.1:195000-242746 GCA_964592645.1 uncultured Chloroflexia bacterium | reverse complement strand
CCACGTTCACATGGGGCTTGGTCCGCTCGAACTTTGCCTTGGCCATTTTCGCCTCTCCTTGTCCTGTCTGCCCACAGGGCTCTCGGTCCATCATCAGGGGCCGTCCACCTGGCCGGCTCCCGGGCCCTACTCCAGAACGTACCCCCGCACCCGGGCCACGATCTCCCGGGCCACTTCGGGGGGCAATTCCCGATAGTGCGAAAACTCCATCGAGTGTGCCGCCCGCCCCTGCGTCAGCGAACGCAGGCCGGTGGCGTACCCGAACATGGTCGCCAGCGGCACCTGGGCTCGCAGGAACTGCGTGCCGTCGCGGGACTCGAACCCTTGGATCTCGGCCCGTCGGCTCGCCAGGTCGTTGAGCACATCGCCCAGGTACTCCTCCGGCAACACCACCTCGATGCGCATCACCGGCTCCAACAGTACCGGTGTGCCCTGGCGGACCCCATCGCGCAGCGCCTGGGTGGCCGCCATCTTGAAGGCCAGTTCCGAGGGCTCGTCCTCGCGATAGGCCCCTCCGAGCAAGATGGCCCGGATGTCCACCACCGGGTAGGCGGCGAGCACCCCGGTGTCCATCGCCTCCCGGATGCCCAGGCGCACGGCCGGCACAAACTCCGGCGGTACCTGCTCGGGCGGCGCCTGGCTGACGAAGGCGAACCCCTCGCCGCGCGGCAGCGGCTCCAGGCGCAGGCGAACCTCTCCAAAGAGCGCCTTGCCGGCGCTCTGCCGGGAGAAGGTCGCCGTGACCTCCACCGGCTGCGAGATCGTCTCGCGGTAGGCTACCTGCGGCCGGCCGACATTGACCTCGACGTGGAACTCGCGCCGCATACGCTCCACCAGGATCTCCAGGTGGAACTCGCCCATGCCGGAGATCAGCACCTGCCCGGTCTCCTCGTCGGTGCGCACCCGGAAGGTCGGGTCCTCCTCGCTGAGCGCCTGCAGCGCGCCCATCAGCTTTTCCTGGTCGGCCATCGTCCGGGCCTCCACGGCCACGGCGATGACCGGCTCCGGGAAGCGCATCGACTCGAGCACGATCGGGCGATCCGGGGCGCAGAGCGTGTCTCCGGTGAAGGAGAACTTGGGCCCGATGATCGCGCCGATATCCCCGGCCGGGAGATCCTCGACCTCTTCGCGCCGATTCGCGTACATCCGCAGCAACCGGGCGATACGTTCCGTCCGCTCCCGAGAGGCGTTCAGGACACGGGCACCGACGCGCAGTTGGCCAGAGTAGACGCGGACATAGGCCAACCTGCCAGCATACGGGTCCGTGACAACCTTGAAGACCAGGGCAGCAGCAGGAGCGTCGTCCGCGACTGGCCTGGTCCGGGCCTCCCCGTTGCGCGGGTCAGTTCCTTCGACCGGCGGCACGTCCAGAGGCGAGGGCAGATAGTCCACCACGGCGTCGAGGAGCGGCTGGACCCCCTTGTTGCGCAGGGCCGCGCCGCAGAGGACCGGGACCAGCCGGCCGGCCAGCGTCGCGCGCCGCAGCGCCGCGCGCAGCTCGTCCGGCCCGATCTCGGCCTCGCCCAGGTACTTTTCCGTCAGGACATCGTCCGTCTCGGCGATCCGCTCCACCAGTTCGTCCAGCCGAGCCCGGTACTCCTCGGCGTACTCCGGCGGCACGGGCCGAACCTCCGGGTTGGCCCCTAGCTCATCCGTGTAGTAAAGGGCTTGCCCCGTGAGCAGGTCGATGACCCCCTGGAAAGAGTCCTCGGCGCCGATAGGGATCTGCACCGCCAGGGGCCGGGCTCGTAGTCGCGTGCGGATGGTCTCCACCGCGTGCCAAAAGTCCGCCCCGATGCGATCCATTTTGTTAATGAAGCACACCCGCGGAACGCCGTAGCGATCCGCCTGTATCCAGACAGTCTCCGATTGCGGCTCCACACCGGCCATTGCATCGAAGACCACCACGCCCCCATCGAGCACCCGCAGGCTGCGTTCCACCTCGGCGGTAAAGTCCACGTGGCCCGGCGTGTCGATGATGTTGATCTGGCAGTTCCGCCAGAACGTTGTGACCGCCGCCGCGGTGATGGTGACGCCGCGCTCACGCTCCTGGTCCATCCAGTCCGTGATCGTCGTGCCCTCGTCGACGTTGCCCATCCGGTAGGTGCGGCCGGTGTAGTAGAGGATGCGCTCCGTCGTCGTCGTCTTGCCGGCGTCGATGTGGGCGATGATGCCGATATTACGGATCTGTTGTAAAGGATACTGTCTAGGCATCGCCTTGTCGCTCACTCCTGCGCAGGCCCGCTACCGCCCCTATGTTGCGAGGCGTCCCGGGCGCGCAGGAGCGGCGACCGAGCGCCTCGTTACCAGCGGTAATGGGCAAAGGCTTTGTTGGCCTCGGCCATACGATGGGTATCCTCGCGGCGCTTGACCGCCACGCCCGTGTTATTGGCCGCATCCAGGATCTCGGCTGCCAGGCGCTCGGCGATCGGCCGGCCGGTGCGGGCCCGGGCTGCGCCCAGGATCCAGCGCATCGCCAGGGAGACCCGCCGGACGGCCGGCACCTCCATCGGCACCTGGTAGGTGGCGCCGCCCACGCGCCGCGGCCGTACCTCCACTACCGGGGAGGCATTGCGGATGGCCTGCTCAAAGACCTCCACCGGATCGCGCTTGGACTTCTGGGCGACAATGTCCAACATCTGGTAGGCAATGCGCTCGGCGGTGCTCTTCTTGCCCCGCTGCATCATCTTGTTGATGAACACCCCCAGGGTGGCATTGTTGTACTTCGGATCGGGCGTTCCGGCGTGCCGGGCATACCGTGGTCGTCTCGGCATTTCTTCCCTCACAACAAACTGCCTATGGCGGGCTGCACTGCGCCGGCCATAGGCCAGTCGCTAGGCGCTCTTGCGCTGCTTGGGCGCCTTCGCCCCATACTTCGAGCGGCCCTTCATGCGCCCCTCGACGCCCTGGGCGTCCAGGGTGCCGCGGACAATGTGGTAGCGCACGCCGGGCAGATCCTTGACGCGGCCTCCCCGGACCAGCACCACCGAGTGCTCCTGCAGGTTGTGTCCCTCGCCAGGAATATAGGCGGTGACCTCGATCCCGTTGCTCAGACGCACGCGGGCGATCTTGCGCAGCGCCGAGTTCGGCTTCTTGGGGGTCATCGTGCGCACCTGCACGCAGACGCCCCGCTTCTGCGGGTTGCCCTGCGCGCGCACCGTCTTGTTGGCCAACGAGTTGAGGTGAAAGCGCAAGGCCGGCGCCTTGGCCTTCTTGCGAATGGGCTTGCGCCCTTTCCGTATCAGTTGGTTGATCGTCGGCACCGCTCTTCTCCTGTTACACCGCCCAGGGTCGGGCAATAAAAAACGACATAGCGGTTTGGCATTATAACACACCATGCCAGCGCTGTCAACTTTGCATCTCATTTGATGCCGGGCATCACCGGCGGCGCAGGGATTATAGCATAAAGCCGCCGCCTGTCAAATCGCCAAGCGATTTGCGAACCGGCCTCACCCGTGGTATGATACCCGCCGTCGAGGTTTCCATGGACTTTTCCTTCTTCGCCGGACTGGCCTGGCTCTTCCTGTCCGGGGCGGGGTGCCTGTTCTCCGCCCGGCGGCTCAAGGGCAGTGCGCTGGAACTCCTGAACCGGGCCTTTGGGGAATCGTTCGGCCTGGCCTTCTACGCCATGCTCACCCTGCCCGGTTTCTTTCTGCACGAGGGGGCGCATGCCCTTATCGCCCTGCTCCTGGGCGTCCCGATCCGCGGCGCCACCTTCATTCCCCGGCGGGGCAGCGCCGACATGGGAGTTGGCGCCGCCGTGCAGGTGGCCCGGCGGGATGCGCTGCGCATGGCCCTCGTCGCGCTGGCGCCGCTGCTGATCGGCACCGTCGTGCTCGGGCTGTTGAGCGGTGTCCTCGCCACGGGCGGCGACGCCCGCCCCTGGGTGCGCCTCCCGGCCTGGCTGGCCGGCCAGGATTGGCGATCGGGCGACCTCTGGGTCCGGGCCTATCTGCTGTGGTCCATCGGCAGCCACATGGCCCCCAGCGCCGCCGACATGCGCTACGTGCGCGGCGGCGCCCTGGCCCTGCTCGCGCTCCTGGCGGCGGCCGGCCTCCTGCTCGCGCTCTTCGGGGAGGCGCTGCTGCCCCACCTGGCCCTGCTGCTGAGCCGGCTGGGCGACAGCCTGGCCGTGGCGGCCCTGCTGAACCTGGTCATGCTGGCGCCGGTCCTTCTGGCGGCCCAGCCCTGGAGGAGGTGTTAGCGCCCCAACGGCGCCAGCGCCGGACCGGAGCCGAACCCATGTCCCCCCTCGGATTCTTGAAATCGCTGAGCAAACGCCAGGGCCCCATTACCGTCCGCCTGGCCCAGCCACCCGACTATGCCGCCATGGAAAAGATCCTCCAGACATCCGCCCATGCCTACTCCGGCCTGGGCGGGGCCATGCAGGAAGCCCTCCAGGACAGCGTGGCCCTCGTCGCCTGGCAAAGGGAGCAGGTGGCCGGCTTTGTGATGGCCTTTCCCCAGGGGCCCGAGGTCGCGTGGATCCACGCCCTGGGGATGGCCCCGGACGTCTCATCGGAGGAGGTGGCGCCGCCCCTGCTGCGGGCCCTCGAGGAGACGCTCCGGCAGCGGGGCATCGCCTGGATCGGCTATATGGATGAGTACAGCCTGGGCTGGATGCGCCGCCTCCTGGAGCAGGCCGGCTATGCCCACAACACCCAGGTCATCGGCCTGGAGACGCCGCTGCACACCCCTCCCAGCAGCGGCAACCAGGAGGTGCGCGTCCGGCCGGCCGCCCGGGACGACCTGCCGGCCGTGGCCCGCCTGGACCGCGCGGCCTTCGGTCCCCTGTGGGCCTACAGCGCAGCCGTCCTGGGGGCCGTCCTCGACCAAGTGGCCTGCTTCCTGGTGGCGGAGTTGGCCGGGCAGCCTGTAGGGTACGTCCTCTGCACGCGCCACCGGCACGATCACGCCCACATCGTCCGCCTGGCGGTGGAGCCGCGCCTGCAATCGCGGGGCATCGGCGCCCGCCTGTTGGCCGAGTCGTGGGCGCACTGCGCCGCCCTGGGGGTGCGCTGGATCTCGCTCAACACGCAGGAGGAGAACCTGCGCTCGCAGCGCCTCTACCACTGGTTTGGCTTCCGCCCCAGCGGCGACGAGATGGGTGTCTGGGCCAAGTCCCTGGAAGAGACGGGGGGGCCGGGCGGGTAACGACCAGGGCCGTCATCCGGCCCGTTCGTCCAGCGGCAGCGGGTACTGCTCCCCGGCCAGCACGGTCTTGATGGCCGCGCCGAGAAAGTCGCGAAAGAGGGGGTGCGGGCGCGTCGGGCGGGAGCGGAACTCGGGGTGGAACTGGGTGCCGAGGAACCAGGGGTGGTCGCGCAGCTCGACCATCTCCACAAGGCGGCCGTCGGGCGAGGTCCCGCCGACAACCAGGCCGGCCTCCTGCAAGGCATCGCGGAAGCGGTTGTTGTACTCGAAGCGGTGGCGGTGGCGCTCGCTCACCTGCTCCAGCCCGTAGGCCGCGGCGGCGCGCGTGCCGGGCACCAGCCGGCAGGGATAGGCGCCCAGGCGCATCGTTCCTCCCTTCTCAAAGACATCGCGCTGATCGGCCATCAGGTCGATGACCGGCGCCGGGGTCTGCGGGTCGAACTCGGTGCTGTTGGCCCCGGCCAGACCCAGCACGTTGCGGGCAAACTCGATGGTCGCGCACTGCATGCCCAGGCAGAGCCCCAGATAGGGCACGCGGTTCTCGCGGGCATAGCGGGCGGCGGCGATCTTGCCCTCGATGCCGCGATGGCCAAAGCCGCCGGGAACGATGATGCCGCGCACCCCCCGCAGCAGGCTCTCCGCCCCCTGCTTCTCCACATCCTCGGAATGGACCCAGCGGATGTTCACGTCGACCCCGTGATACAACCCGGCGTGGCGCAGCGCCTCGCCCACGCTGATGTAGGCGTCGCGCAGGGCCACGTACTTGCCCACCAGGGCGATCTCCACCGTCGGCTTGGGCCGGCTCACCTTCTCCAACAGGGCCCGCCACTCCGCCAGGTCCGGCTCGCTATCGGGCAGTCCCAGGCGCTGCGTGATCAGGCGGCCCAGGCCGAACTGTTCCAGCAGCAGCGGCACCTGGTAGATGCTCGGCACCGTCACCAGGGGCAGGACCGCCTGGGGCTCGACATCACAGAAGAGGGCGATCTTTTCCCGGATCGCCTCGGAGATCGGATGATCCGAGCGGCAGACGATGGCGTCGGGATGGATGCCGACGCGCCGCAACTCCATCACGCTGTGCTGGGTGGGTTTGGTCTTGAGTTCGCCCGTGGCCCCGATGTAGGGCAGCAGCGTCAGGTGGAAATAGAGCACGTTGTCGCGGCCGGCATCGTTGCGCATCTGGCGGATCGCCTCCAGGAACGGCAGCCCCTCGATATCGCCGACGGTGCCGCCCACTTCGACGATGACCACCTCGGCGCCCATCTGCCGGCCCACGGCGCCGATCCGGCTCTTGATCTCGTTGGTGATGTGCGGGATCACCTGAATCGTGCCGCCCAAAAAATCGCCGCGGCGCTCCTTCTGGATCGTCTCGGCATAGACCTGCCCCGTGGTCACGTTGCTGGCCTTGGTCAGATTGATGTCGATGAAGCGCTCATAGTGCCCCAGGTCCAGGTCGGTCTCGGCCCCATCGTCGGTCACATAGACCTCGCCGTGCTGGTAGGGGCTCATCGTCCCGGGGTCGACGTTCAAATAGGGATCGAGCTTCTGCACGGCCACCGTGAAGCCGCGGCTGCGCAGGAGCAGGCCGATCGAGGCCACCGTGATGCCCTTGCCCACCGAGGAGACCACGCCGCCGGTGCAGAAGATGAACTTGCGCATGAGCTACTCTCCCACTTGGAGCACGACGATCTTGGCCTCTTCTTCCTCCCCGGGCAGATCGCCGGGGCCAATCTTGAGCACCTCGAGCGGCGCGGGCGGTTTCAGGCCCATCTCGTGGAAGAAAGGATCCAGGCCGTCGAGCCGGATGCGGCCGGCCGGGTGGCCGTAGTGCATGGGGATGATGACGCGCGGCTCGATCTGGGCGATGACCTCGGCGGCCTGGGCCGCCGTCAGGGAGTGCTTTCCGCCCACGGGGACCATCAGCACGTCGGCCTTGCTGATCTCGGCCAGCTCCTCGTCGCTGAGGGGGTGCCCCAGGTCGCCCAGGTGGCAGATCGTCATCTCCGCAAACTCCAGGATATAGACCGTGTTCTTGCCGCGGAGCTTGCCCTTGCGCATATCGCGGTAGGTGCGGATGCCCAGGATAAAGATCCCGCCCACCTCGTACTCGCCCGGCCCGGTGATGACCACCGGGTCGCCGCGGACCCCCTTGACCGCGGCGGCGTTGTTGTGGTCGGGCTCGTCGTGCGAGACGGTGACGACATGCGCCGTCGGCCGGCCCAGCTTGTAGCCCGCTTCGCGGCCATAGGGGTCGGTCACGACAATGCCTTCGCGGGACTTGATGCGGAAGCAGGCGTGGCCGAGCCACTGGATCTCGATCATCGAACCTCCTGTTGCTCTTCCCAGACCCGGCGGACCACCTGCCGCACGACCTCGGAGGAAAAGCCCCGCCGGGAGAGGAACCCCTGCAGGCGACGAAGGAAGGCCGGCCGCTCCACTCCGGACAGCGCCCGAGCCCGGCCGCGGGCCAGCGTCAACGCCTGCGCCGCCTCATCGTCCTCGGGCACCTCTTCCAGGGCCCCGGCGATGATATCGGCGGCCAGCCCCTTCTGCCGCAGCTCCGCGGCCAGCCGCTGCCGGCCGCGGGGGCTGTTCAGCCGCCGGTTCTCCACCCACAGCCGGGCAAAGGCTCGGTCCTCCAGCAGCCCCTGCTGTTGCAGGCGGGACACGACGGCCTCGACCTGCTCCGGGTCGTAGCCGCGGCGGACCAGGCGCCGGCGCACCTCGGCCACGCTGCGGGCGCGGTAGTTGAGCAGCCGCAGGGCGGCCCCGTAGGCGCGCTGCATCTGCTCGGCCCGCCGCAGCGCCTGCAGGTCGGCGTCGCTCAGACACATCCCGCGCCGCAGCCCCCAATCCTGGACGATGTCGATGCTCAAGCCCAGGACGAACTCGCCGTCCAGGTAGAGGCTCGCCCGACGGGGATCCTTCTTCTGTACTCGAACCGCGGTAATCGTGCCCGCCATCGTCATGCAGGATGCAGGAAGGACTTTGCCTCATCCCTGGGTGACGCTGCGGCCGATGACCATACGCTGCACCTCACTGGTGCCCTCGCCGATGGTCAAGAGCCGGGCGTCGCGGTAGATGCGCTCGACGGCATACTCCTTACTGTAGCCGTAGCCCCCGTGGATCTGCACCGCCCGGTAGGCGACGCGCTCGGCCATCTCGCTGGTGTAGAGCTTGGCCATCGAGGCCGGGACGGTGAAGCGCTCCCCCTGGTCCTCCATCCAGGCGGCGTAGCGCACCAGCAGCCGGCCGGCGTGGATCTCGGTGGCCATGTCGGCCAGCATAAACTGGATGGCCTGGTGCTCGGCGATCGGCTTGCCAAAGGCAGAGCGCTCACGGGCATAGCGCAGCGCCTCCTCGTAGGCCCCCTGGGCCAGGCCGACGCCAAGCGCGGCGATACCCACGCGGCCGCTGTCCAGGATCGCCATCGTCTGCTGCAGGCCGCGGCCGCGCTGCCCCAGGAGGTTGCCCTTGGGGACGCGGACATCCTCAAAGGTCAGCGCATGGGCCGGGGAAGCGCGCACGCCCATCTTCTTCTCCTTCGGGCCGATAGTCAGGCCGGGACGGTTCGCCTCCACCAGGACCAGGGAGAAAGCGCGCGTCCCCTGGTCGGGGTCGGTGCGTAAAAAGACCACGATGGCGTCGGCGATGCTGGCGTTGGTGATCCAGGCCTTGGAGCCGTTGATCACCCAGGAGTCGCCGTCTTCCACCGCCGTGGTGCGCGTCCCGGACAGGTCGGAGCCGGCGTTGGGCTCGGTCAGGGCCAGGCAGCCGAACGACTGACCGGCGGCCAGTCGGGGCAGGAAACGCTCCTTGATCTCCGGCGAGCCCCAGCGGACGATCGGCAGCACCCCCAGGCAGGTGTGGGCCTCCAGGGCCAGGGCGGTGCCGCCGCAGGCGCGCGCAATCTCCTCCAGGGCGATGGCGATGCCGACGTTGTCCATGGGCAACCCGCCGTACTCCTCGGGGATGCTCATGCCCATCAGCCCCAGCTCGGCCATCTTGCGTATCGCCCCCGGCGACATGTGCTCCTGCTCGTCGGCCTCGTGGGCCAAGGGCTTGAGCTCCTTCTCGGCAAAGTCCCGCACCATCTGGCGCAGCATTTCCTGCTCTTCGGTCAGCCGCAAGTCCATAGAGTCCTCCTTGAAGGGAAACGGGAACGGGTTCTCCACCCCTTTTCCAGGGCAATCTCATCGAGCAGGGGAAAGGGGTCCAGGCTGAAAAGATGAGATTTCCATGCCGTTGCGCTTGGAAACTACCGGTTTCACCTCGGTAACCGTCTAGAGTTCTTCCTCCAGCGCCTCTTCTTCCTCCTCGCCCTCCTCCTCGCCGGCCGTGACGGTGGGCGGAAGGACGGTCGCGCTGCTGCGGATCTGCGCCTCCAGGCGCTGGGCCAGCTCCGGGTGCGTGCGCAGATAGTCGCGCGCTCCCTCGCGGCCCTGCCCCAGGCGCTCCTCGCCAAAATAGTAGAAAGATCCCGACTTGCTGACCACACCGAGGTCCAAGCCCACATCCAGGAGGTTGCCCTCCTTGGAGATGCCCTCGTTGTAGATGATGTCGAACTCGGCCTGGCGGAATGGCGGGGCGACCTTGTTCTTGACCACCTTGACCCGGACGCGGCTGCCGATCACCTCGGTGCCCTTCTTGATGGCCTCGATCCGGCGAATGTCCAGGCGGACCGAGGCGTAGAACTTGAGGGCCCGTCCCCCGGTCGTCGTCTCCGGGTTGCCGAACATGATGCCGATCTTTTCGCGCAGTTGGTTGATAAAGATCACCGCCGTGCGCGACTTGCTGATGGCCCCGGAGAGCTTGCGCAGGGCCTGCGACATCAGGCGAGCCTGCATGCCCGGCAGGGAATCGCCCATGTCGCCCTCCAGCTCGGCCCGCGGCACGAGCGCCGCCACCGAGTCCACCACGATGGTGTCCACGGCGCCGCTGCGCACCAGCGCCTCGCAGATCTCCAGCGCCTGCTCACCGGTATCGGGCTGGGAGATGAGCAGCTGCTCCAGGTTGATGCCGCAAGCCACCATGTAGCGCGGATCCAGGGCATGCTCGACATCGATATAGGCAGCCACGCCGCCCATGCGCTGCGTCTCGGCCACGATGTGCTGGGCCAACGTCGTCTTGCCCGAGGCATCGGGGCCAAAGATCTCGGTCACCCGTCCCCGGGGAATGCCCCCCACGCCCAGGGCCAGGTCCAGGGCGATCGAGCCGGTGGGGATGCTCGACACTTCCATCTTCTCCGCTGCCTCCCCCATCCGCATGATCGAGCCCTTGCCGAAACGGCGGTCGATCTGGCCGATGGCTGCGGCGAGTGCCTTGTTGCGCTGCTCTTCCATGGTGCTTCCTCCTGTTGTCGGAACTGCTGTCCACTTGCTCTGCCTTCGGCAGGGCGCCCCCATTATAGCACATTTGTTTCGCTAGCGCAAGCGGCTTTTCATCCTGATTATAGCATACTTACGCTATCTTGTCAATAGTTATGGCAAAAGCAAGGTTCGTTTACCGGGACTAGAGGATCTGCACCTCCGCGCCCGTCTCGTTGGCGATCTCCTGGGCAAAGGCCTCCAGGTCGGCACCGGAGAACTTGTCGTAGCTGCCCTGCGGCCGGCCCAAGATCACGGTGGTCACGGCCTCCTCCCGCGCCGCTTCCTTGATCTGTTCCCGTGGCAGCCCCTCGCGCAGCAGCGTCCGCGCCTCCACCCCCATCTTCCGGGACCGCTCGGCAGCGTTGAACAACAGCGAGTTGCCCATGCGCACCAACGTGGCCCGCATGTCCATCCCCGCCGGGGCCACCACCCGGTCCAGAAACGAGGTCTCCAGGACAACCAGGAAGATCAGCTCGGCATCGCGCTCGCGGGCCAGGGCGGCCGCCGCATCCTGGGTCCGATACCCCTGCTCTCCACCACGGATGGCACACAGTATCTTGTCCACAGCAATCTCCTCTGTGGGGTCAACCCCTCGACCGGGACAATCCTCCACCATGGGAGGCGCTCAGCACCGCCTCGTAGACATCCTGGACGCGCCGGAAGACGTGTTCCCAGGTCATTTCCCGCTGCACCTTGGCCCGGCCCCGCCGGCCCATCTCCGCGCGCAGCGTGGGAAGCTCCAGCAGACGAGCGATGTCCTGGGCCAACTCCTCCACATCGCCAAAATCCACCAGGTAGCCATCGACGCCGTCGGTGATGACGGCCGGCACCCCGCCCGCCCGTGCGCCAATCACCGGCAGCCCGTTGGCCCACGCCTCCAGGTAGACGATCCCGAACGAATCGGTGCAGGAGGGCTGGCAGAATAGGTCACCGGCGGCCAATAGGTCGCGCTTCTCCTGTTCGTCGACCGGGCCCAGGACGAGCAGCCGGCGGCGCACGTCGGCCGGCAGGCGCTCCAGGTAGTCCCGCGCCGGGGACATGGTCTGGCCGGCCAACACCAGCCATGCCGTGCTGCCCTTGGCCCAGAGGCGGCGCATGGCCTCGATCGTGTGCATCGTGCCCTTGTCATAGGCCAACGTGCCAATGGCAAAGACAATCGGCCCATCCAGCCCGTGGCGCTGGCGAAAACGTCGACCATCGCCCCCACTCACCTCCTCCGGGTTGACCCCCGCCCCGGTGCTGTAGAGGCGCTCCCGCGGCACTCCACGGGCCGCCAGGAAATCGCTCTCCAGCGGGGTCAAGGTGATCACGGCATCGGCCTGGCGCAGGATATCCAACTGCTGGCGCATGGTATAGTAGCGCTGCACCCGCCGCTGCCCGGGGGCCCCGGGGTGGGTCAGCGGGGTCACGATAAAGGGCCGGCCGCACCGGCGGGCAAAGGCCAGCGCCGGGTGCAGCATAAAGTCCAACGTGATATTGGCTCCGTGGACAACATCGTAAGGCAAAGCGTCATGCGCCAGAAAGGACTCGAACTCGGGCACGCGGGGCGTGAAACAAGCCAGGCGGCGCAGCAGGGGGGTCGTGTCTATAGGTAGGGAAGAGAGCAGGGCCATCCCCCACCGATAGGCGCTGAACAGCAGGGGATGGCTCAACCGCCGGCGCACCGGGAAGCGCCGCACCGCCACACCGTTGTGGGTCTCGGCGGCCGGCCCGGCCGTGCGCCGGCCGGCCGACCAAAAATGCTCCAGCTCGGCGGCGTCGGTCGTCGCCACCGTCACCCGGTGACCGGCCGCCGCCAGGCGCTCGGAGATCTCCTGGAAAAAGCGCTGCGACCCACCTACCCAGGGATAGTAGCCTTGGACCACGTGCAGCGCATCCATCGCCGCCCTCACGGTAGACCTCGTAGATCGCCTACAGTCTACCACGAAACGGCGGGCCTGGCAAACGCTACCGCCGGCCGGATCCTGGCTATCCCGGCCCCGCTCCATCTTCTAGGAGCGCAGCGAGAGCCTCCGCTGAGCCTCCTCCATAGCCGCGACCAGCTCCGGGTAGGCCTCGGCGATGCGGCCAAAGACCTTGCTCTCCAGCCAATGCAGCGCCACAAAGTGCCGCTCCGGCCGCGGGGCGTTGACCTCCTGCCACAAGACCTGTCGGCGCTCGCCGCGGTCCTGCAGCACCGTGTGATAGAGCAACGCCAACTCCAGATCGCTGAGCTCGATCGTCACCGCGTGGGTCGAACCCTTGGCCATGCCTGCCTCAACCTTCGTCCAACTGAATCGTATGGCGGATCGGCGCCGTCTGTCCCAGCATCGCCCCAACCGAGCAGTACTTTTCCTCCGAAAGGGCCACGGCGCGCTCCACGGCCCGGCGGTCGACCCCCCGGCCGTGCACGGTGTAGATCACATCGTAGCCCGTATAGACCTTGGGGTGCTCCGCCGCCCGTTCCGCCCGGACAGAGACCTCCAGACCGGTAACGGGCTGGCGCTGCTTCTCCAGGATGGAGACAACGTCCATCGCCGTACAGCCGGCCAGCGCCACCAACACCAAGCCCATCGGGCTGGGGCCGGCGTTGGCGCCCAAGGGGCTATCGATGATCAGCGTGTGCCCCGAGGGGGCGTGGGCCTCGAACTGCAGCCCGGCTTTCCAGATGACGCGCGCTTCCACCATAGTTTCCTCCAAAGTGAGCAACCTGGCCCGATAAACCGGCCTCCCCAGCCGTACGATACAGCCCGCGCCCCCTTGGCAGAGGGCTTTCCTGCCGCCCCTCAGATTCCGTCATAGCCTGCTATACTACCTGGAAGCCCAAATCCGCGCGCACCGACTGTAGGGGCCTAGAGGTCAGGAGGGGCCGGCGGCCGTCGATGCGCCCAACGACTCCCGGACCCAGGATGGGACCTGATCCAGCGCGATGACCTGTACCGACTCGCGCGGCTGGTCGCGTCGCTTGACCTCGGCGGCGCCCTGGGCCACGGTGCGTTTGCTCACCGCCACCCGCAGCGGCATGCCCAGCAGGTCGGCCTCCACAAATTTGCTGCCGGCGCTCATATCGCGGTCATCGTAGAGCGCGGCAAGCCCCGCCACCCCCAGGCCGGCGTAGAGCGCATCGGCAGCCTCCAGCACCTCGGGAGCGTTGCCGATAGTCAGCAGGTGCACCGCCCAGGGAGCCAGGCCGGCCGGCCAGCAGATCCCGGCCTCATCATGGTGAAGCTCCACGCAGGCCGCCAGCAGGCGGTCCAGGTCGATCTCCGCGCCGGCCAACTGCAGCGGATGCTCCTCGCCCGCCGCGTCCTGGAACATCGCCCCCTGATCGAGGCCCAGGCGCGCCCCGGGCGCCCACAGCCGCGCCAGCGCCGTCGTCGAAAATATCTCCAGCGGCGCCCGGCAGTCCGGACAGGGATCACCCGCTCGCACGGCGACGATATCGGCCACCAGGTCCGCCTGGTAGTCGCGGCCGTAGTTGACGTTGCGCAGGTGAAAGTCCGCCCGATTGGCCCCGGCCACCAAGTTGGGGCTCGCCGGAACCAGGTCGTCGACCACGACCACGACCGGCGCCGGGCCGCCCCGGCGGATGCCGATGGGCGAGGCGAACCCCGGGGCGGCACCCAGGGCGGCGATCTCGTCCTCCTGCGCCGGCCGGAACCCGCCGACGCCCACAAGGCGGGCCAGCTTGACCTCGTCCACGTCCATATCGCCGCGGACGACGGCAAAGACGAGGCGCTCGCCGGCCGCCAGGAAAACGGCCTTGGAGGTGCGGCTTTCGGGAATCCCCAGGAAATCGGCCAACTCGGCGATGGTCTGGCACCCCGGCGTGAGCACCTCTTCCCGCGGCCGCGCCTCCTCCATCGGCCCGGGCTCCTTGGCCCGGCGCGCCCGGTGCAGGTCGGCCCTGTAGCCGCACCGGGCGCAGCGGACAAAGGGCTCTTCGCCGGGGACGGCGGGGATAAAGAGGTCGGAGGCCGGCTCCCCGTCCAGGTAGTCCGCGCGCGTCAGCCCTGCCTCCAGGCCGCAGCGCCGCAGGAGCTCACGGCAGGCGGCTTCCAGGTCGCGCCGGCCCTGTTCCAGGCCCGCGGCGTCGGCGTGCAGAGAAAAGGCCTCCAGGGCGAGACCTTGGCGGGCCGCCAGCGGGCCAGGGCCGGCCGGCGCCGTTTCCCGGAAACGGGGGCGAAAGCCGTACAGCAACAGCGGCAAGGAGCGGTGCGAACGCAGGTCGGGGCGCAGCAGGGCGGTGATCAGCGCCGCGGGCGGGCGTGGCAGGCGCCAAGGGCGGTCGCGCGGGGCGAGAGACTCCGGCGGCCGGACATCCGCCGCCCATTCCGTGTCGGCAACGAGCGGGGGCAAGGCAACCTCCTGGCCGCCCGCCGCGTCCAGGACCTGGCGCGCCTGGTCGGCGATGCGTCGGCGAACCCGCTGCCCCAGGGGGAGGTAGGCAAAGCTTCCCGCACCCGTCGCCCGTATCAGGCCGGCGCGCAAAAGCAGCCGGTGGCTGATATCCACGGCCTCGGTGGGGGCCTGGTGGAGCGTCGGGAGGAAGAACCGGGATAGGCGCATCGAAAACCCCTCATCATCCATCCTGGGTTGGGGCCCATTATAGCACCCCGCCTTTTCCCCCGTCAAGCTGCGCCAAGAGCCCCTCCAGCCGCCGCACCTGCTCCTCCAGGCGCTGCCACTGGGCCCGCGTGGGCAGCCCCAGGGAAGCCAGGAGGAGCCGCCCGGCCTCCTCCAGCGGGTAGCGCCCGCCGCGGATGAGGGCCGCCAGCAGGGCGCTCAGGCCGGCCGGCTCCTCCTGGGCGATCACCTGGGCCAGCACCGTCGGCGTGATGTCCCGCCCACCGGGGTGCTCCAGGATGACCACCTCTTCCCCGGCGCGGATCAGCGCGGCGATACCCGCCAGGTTGAGGTAGCGATGACCCTCGAGGTGATAGAACTTGCGGTTGGCGTAACGACGGACGGTCTGCATCGCCGCGGATCAGTCCTTCCCTTGGCGCTCCTGCAGCAGCGCCTCCACGCGCTCGCTCAAGCGGTCGAGGCGCTGCTGGAGGGCGGCAATGTCCTCCCGGCTGGGCACGTCCAGCGTCTCGCGCGCCTGCGCCAGGCGTTCCCGCACGCGGACGCGCGCCTTCTGCATGCGGCCCTCGTGCTTCTGGGAGACCTCCCGCAGCATGGCCTGGGCCTGTTCCTGGGCCAGCCCGCCGCGCTCCACTAGGCGGTCGAGGAAGGCTTTGGCCTCGTCATAGGCCAGCGCCGCCGCCCCCATGCCGGCCAGCAACACCCGGCGGGTCAGCTCATGCAGGTCGGGCGCCGCCTCCTGCGGGGGGACAGCCTTCTTGCGGCGTCCTCGCTCCTTCTCGCTCATCGTGCACCTCCACAGAATGTTGTTTGTCCATGGGCTATGACGCAATGCGTCATAGCCCATGGTAGCACATTCGGCGCACGATGTCAAACCGGGCTATTCGCTGGTCATGATGAACAGCGGCTGCATCTCGAAGCTGGTGTAGCGCGGCCGCAGGCGTTCCGTATTATAGTACTTGGCGACATTGACCACCTTCTTCGAGCTGACGACCACGTCCAGCGGCATATCGTCGTAGCGCCCATTCTTGAGCACCACCAGCCGGCCGTGGATGCCCTTCAGCACCAGGTCCAGCGCCAGGTTGCCGTAGGCCATAGGGACGATGGAGTCGATGGCATCGGGGTCGCCGCCGCGCACCAGGTAGCCCAGCTTCTGGTTGATGCAGTTGATCTGCCGGCCGCGGTTGTACCCGGCCGAAAGCTCCTTCAGCTTGGCCGAGACCAGGTCGCCGATCCCGCCCAGCTTGGCATGCCCAAAGGCATCGCGGGTCATATCCTCAAAGACCATCTCCTGGCCCACGAACTGCGCTCCCTCCGAGATCAGCACGACGGAATAGTGGCTGGGGTTGTTGCGGCGGTCCTCGACCAGCAGCTCGGTCAGACGTTCGATCTCGAAGCGGTGCTCCGGGATCACGCAGCGGTTGGCCGCGCCGGCCATCGTCGGCAGCATGGCGGTGAAACCGGCGTACCGGCCAAAGACCTCCAGCACCAGGAACCGTTCGTGAGACCCCGCCGTGGTGCGCAGGTTGTTGGCCAGCTGGATCGTCCGGGTCACGCACGTGCTGAACCCGATGCAGTAGTCGGTGCCCGGCACGTCGTTGTCCATCGTCTTGGGGATGGCCACGACCCGCACCCCCTCCTTGTACAGCCGCACGGCGTAGCTCAGGGTATCGTCGCCGCCGACCGGGATCAGGTAGTCCACGCCGAGAAAGTCCAGATTCTTGACCACCTCGGGGGTCAGGTCGTTGTACTCTTCCTGGTACTTGCCCTGCAGGTGCTCCGGGACATCGGAGCGGGGCACCCGGGCCGGGTTGGTCCGGGAGGTGTGCAAGAAGGTGCCGCCGGTGCGGCCGGCCTTGTTGACGATCTCCTCGGTGAGGATCTCGTAGCTATCGCTGTTATCGGCCCCTTTCTCCCGCACCAGGGTGATGGTCCCCGCCCATCCCCGGTGGATGCCGACCACCTGGAAGCCCTCGCGGATGGCGCGGATGGTGACCGCCCGGATGGCCGGGTTCAGACCGGGCACGTCCCCGCCCCCGGTCAGGATCGCGATGACCCCTTTTTTCCTGTTGATGTTCGCCATGGGAACCCTCCGCTTTCGTCCAACGCTCTTGGCGACCCGGCATAGGCAATGCCCGACCGGTGATGAGCAAGGCCGGCCCGCCGGGTCCCCAGGATTATAGCATGGCGGTGGGGATCGCGCAACCATTTTCCTGCGGGGGTATATTTCGGTTCCCATTGACACCGCGTCCGCGCCGTGCTAAAATATGAGTGAGCGCTCACTCACAAACAGCGATAGCCGGTAGGCACAAGGAGCAGATTCGATGTCGGAAAGCCGCCAGAACCGCCGATCGGAGCGCCGCCTGCGCATTCTGAACGCGGCCCTCGACCTGTTCTCCCAACAGGGCTACCATGGCACCAGCACCCGTCAGATCGCCCAGGCGGCCGGCGTGGCCGAGGGCAGCATCTTTAACTACTTTCCCACGAAGCAGCACCTGCTGGTGGCGGCGCTGTCGCAGGTCGTGGACGACTACCTGGGCCAGGACCTGCAGTCCGCCCCCAAGGCCGGCCCGTTCGAGCTGCTGCGCGAGACGTTCCGCTCCCGCCTGGAGCTGGGGTTCCGCCACGCCAAGCGCGTCCGCTTCCTCCTGGGCGAGCTGCTGATGAACCAGGAGATGCGCCAGGCCTATTTCGAAGCGGTCATCCTGCGCCTGACGGATCGCCTGCGCAGCGCCCTCGAACAGCGCATCGCCGAGGGGCTGGTCCGTCCCTGCAACGTGCAGGTCGTCTCCGGGGCCCTGGTCGGCGCCTTCCTCACCTTTCTCCTCGTTGCCCTGCTGGACAACGAACGCCGCCTGCTGCGCGACTCGCTGGACGAGATCAGCGACGAACTGGCCCGCCTCTTTCTCGATGGCCTGCGGCCCGTAAGCCAGGAGCAGTGAGATGCCCTCCCGCATCTGGCCCATCATGCGCAAAGAGTTCCTCCACACCTTTCGCGACTCGCGCACGCTCCTGATGATCCTGCTGCAGCCGGTGATTATGTTGCTCCTCTTCGGTTACGCCCTGACGACCGACGTGAAGCACACGCCGACCGCCGTGTGGGACCAGGACAACTCCCCCGCCAGCCGCGACCTGGTGCAACGCTTCCGCCAGTCGCAATACTTCGACCCCGATTATTATGTCTCGGCTTATGAACAGATCGAGAAACTGGTCGGCAGCGGGCAGGTCAAGGCCGCGTTGGTCATCCCGCCGGGCTACGGCGCCGCCCTGCAGCGCGGGCAAAAGGTGGCCGTGCAGTTCTTTGTCGACGGTTCCGACCCCACCATCGCCACCCGCGCCCTTTCCTACGCCGTGATCATTGCCCAGAGCCAGAACGCCGAGCTGATCACCGAGCGGCTGCAAGGGCGTATCCCCCTGGGCGGCATCGACTTTCGCTCCCGCGTCTGGTACAACCCGGCCATGGACAGCATCCTCTTCAACGTCCCCGGCCTGGTGGCCGTCGTCCTGCAGTGGCTGACCCTGGCCATGGCCGCCTTCGCCATCGTCGGCGAGCGCGAGCGCGGCACCCTGGAACAGCTCATCGTCACCCCCATCAAGCCCTACGAGCTCATCCTGGGCAAGATCTCGACCTACGTGGCCATCGCCTTTGCCGATGTGGGCCTGGCGTTGGTCGTGGCCGTGGGCTGGTTCGGCATGCCGATCCGCGGTTCCTTCTTCCTCCTGGTGGGCTGCTCCTTCATCTTTCTGATGTTCTCCCTGGGCGTGGGGCTCTTTATCTCCACCATCTCGCACACCATGTACCAGGCCCAGCAGACGGCCATCTTTGTGATGTTCCCGATGACCCTGCTCTCCGGATTCCTCTTTCCCGTGGAGACGATGCCCAAGTCGATCCAGGTCATCGCCCACCTGATCCCCCTGACCTACTACCTGCGCATCGTGCGCGGCATCGTGCTCAAGGGCAACGGCGTGTCCGAGGTCTGGCGCGACGCCGCCATCCTGGCCTGTTTCGGCATCCTGATGACCACCCTGAGCGCGCTGCGCATGAAAAAGAGAATTGGATGAAAATGCAGATTTCGATCCTGGAGTGAGGTGGGCGAATGACCACAACCGCACCCAAGAAGCCCCGCCGCTGGATCGGCATCCTGATCGGGGTCCTGATCCTGGCCGGCGCGCTGGCCGCCCTGGGCTGGCGCGTATGGACCCGCACCCACGACGTCCGGCCGGCCGGCGTCCTGGCGGCCTCGGGCACCATCGAAGCCGAGGAGGTCGAGGTCGCCCCCGAGGTGGGCGGCCGGGTCGTGGCCCTCTATGTGGACGAGGGCGACGAGGTCCAGGCCGGCCAACTCCTGGTGCAGCTAGACGACGCCCTCTACCGCGCCCAGCTAGCCCAGGCCGAGGCCGCCGTCGACGCCGCCCGCGCCGCCCTGGAACGCACCCGCCTGGGCGCCACGCCGGAAGAGATCAACCAGGCCAAGGCGGCCCTGGCCCAGGCCGTGGCCGCGCGCGACGGGGCCCTGGCCCTCTGGCGGGCCGCCCAGGCCGTGGTCGACAACCCCCAGCAGGCCATCGCCCAGTACCACGCCGCGCTCGGCGCCCGCGATTCGGCCAACGCCGCCGTCGTCAGCACCGCCCAGACCGGCATGACCGCCAAGGAGGATGCCCGCCGCCTCTGGTACAACGCCGCCAACACGCTGCGCGACGCCCAGGCCAACTACAGCCGCATCTACTGGCGCAACCGCGAGATGGAGAAGGAACGCGACCTGACCCAGATAGAGAAGGACGAGGAGGCCTTCGCCTGGCGGCGCGTGGAGGACGCCGAACGCAACATGCAGATCGGCGAACTGAACTATAACCTAGCCGTCACGCAAGAGATCCAGAACAACGCCATTGCCCAGACCAATGCCCAGACGGCGGCCAAAATCGCCTCGGACCTGGCCTGGATCGTCGGCCAGCCCCTCTCGATCGAGGCCCAGGCCGCCCAGGCCGAGGCCCAGTATCGTCAGGCCCGCGCGGCGGTCGACGTGGCCCGGGCGGCCCTGGCGCGCCTGCGGGCCGGCGCCGCCGCGCCGGAGATCGCCGCCCGCGAGGCCCAGCTGCGCCAGGCCGAGGCCGCCGCCGAGCTGCTCCGCCTGCAGGTGGCCAAGACCACCCTCACCGCCCCGGCAAGCGGCATCGTCCTGATGCGCTCCATCCACGAAGGGGAGCTGGCCGCCCCCGGCATCCCCCTGTTGACACTGGGCGACCTGGACACCGTGCGGCTGACGATCTATATCCCCGAAGACGCTTACGGCAAGGTGCAACTGGGGCACCAGGTCATGGTTCGCGTGGATTCGTATCCCGATCGCACCTTCGAAGGCCAGGTCGTCCATATCGCCTCCCAGGCCGAGTTCACCCCCAAGGACGTGCAAACGCAGGAGGAGCGCGTGCACCTGGTCTACGCGGTGCGGGTGCGCGTGCCCAACCCGGAGCACCTCCTAAAGCCCGGCATGCCGGCCGATGCGGAGATCGATCTCGAGGTCAAGTAGCGAAAAACGGGTAAGGGAGCGGCATGGCGGGTGCCGGGTAACGCGTGAGGGGCAAAGAACAGCTTGCATCTTTCCTCCCGTCCCTTGCTTCCGGCCTCCTCCCATGGTATGATAGCATCAGCCTACCCCCTACAAGGAGGACACCTATGCCGCGTCGTCCCGTTCGGACCTCGACCATCCTGGTGACCCTGCTCATCCTGGCCGGCCTCCTTGCGCCGGCCGCGGCCGACACCCCGCCGCCCCCCCACCGCATCACGGCCCAGCCGGCCTCCCTCTCCTTCTTCGGCCTCAACGGCTACTTCACCGGCTACGAGCGCCCCTACAACGAGGTAACCACCCTCCTGCCCATGGGCCCGGCCATCGGCATGCGCTGGACCCGCGAGGAGGTCGTCTGGGTGAACATCGAAACCTCCCCGGACACCTTCGACTTTAGCCACTACGACCTTCTCTTCGCGGACATCGCCAACGCCGGCTACGGCATCATCGGCATGCTGTTGACTACTCCCGCCTGGGCCCGCCGCGCGGCCTGCGCCGGCTCCTACTGGTGCCCCCCGGCCAACGCCTGGGACTATGGCGACTTTGTCCAGCACACCGTCGAGCGCTACGACGGCGACGGCTACAACGACGCCCCCGGCTCACCCCGCGTGGCCTATTGGGAGATCTGGAACGAGCCCAACTTTCCCCAGACCTGGGGCCCCTATGGAATGAGCGAAGCCGCCCGCCAGGCCGCCTACGGCGATCTCCTCCACGCCGGCTACGCCTCCGTCAAGGCCGCCGACCCCACCGCCCAGGTCATCGTCGGCAGCGTCTATGTCTTCGACGGAGCCGACTACCAGCATCCCGTCTACGACGGCCTGGCCTGGCTCGGCCAGGTGCAGTACTACCATCACCCCGACCTCTGCAGCGATTTCGACATCCTCGGCATCCACCCCCACATGCCCGACGCCTCCCCGGACAACTGGGACCAGGACCACTACCCGATCTCTATGATGGGCCGCCTGGACAACGCCCTGAAGTGGGACACCGAGCCACTGCACGCCTGCGCTCAAGAAAAGCCGGTCTTTGTCACCGAGGTGGCCTGGTCCACCTGCACCGGCTGCGGCGGCTGGTCCAAGACCCAAGCCCAGCAGGCCAACTACCTCCTGCGCACCTACGCCCTGGCCGCGGCCCGCGGCATCCGGCACGTCAGCGTCTTTCAGATGGAGGACAAGTTCAACGGCGGGTCCGGCGACACCTGGGGCAACTGCGCCATCGTCACCAACGATTATGTCCCCAAGACGGCCTACTATGCTCTCGGGGTGATGGCCGACCAACTGGAGGGTGCCGCCTATGTGGGGCCGGGACCGGCCATGGGCGGCGGGGCGATGCCCCGGCGCTACGACTACCAGTTCCTCACCCCGCCCGGCGACTATGTCGACGTCATCTGGCGGGTCGAGGACGATGTCTCGGAGTGGCCGGCCTTCCTGACAAAGCCGGGCTACCAACCCTACTGGGTCACCCGCGACGGCGCCCGGACCGCCCTATCCCCCGACGCCGGCGGCTATGTCTACCCGCCCGTCACCGGCGCCCCCGGCTACCTGCGCCAGGAGCGGCCGCCCGTCCTGGCGCTCTCCACCCACCTGCTCGGCTGGCTCGCCGAGCCCGGCCAGGCGCCCGCCCCCACGCAGGTCTACCTCACCAACACCGGCGGGGGCACGCTCAACTGGACGGCCTACTTCGCCAACGGCGGACCGTACTTTTCCCTGGAGCCCACCTCCGGGACCGCCCCCTCCACCCTGACCCTCACCCCGCAGCCGCAAGCGGCAACCGGATTCTACACGGCCACCCTCCATATCAGCGCCGGCGCGGCCGGGGAAGACAACGTCTGGATGTGGATGCTGGTCCTGCCTTCCCTGTATCGCACCTACCTGCCGCTCGCCGGGGTCGATCGCTAGGGGGTGCGACCGAGGCACCAAAGGCTGCGTTCCCCTTTGCGCCTCCGCGCCTCGGTGGTTCCTACTCCTCTTTGCCCAAGACGAGCCGTTCCGCGATCGCCGCGACGACCTCGTCGGGGACGCCCTCGTAGGCCCGCGACTGCAGGCGCAGGTCCAGCGGGTCGTTCACATAGTCCACCACGACGATACGGCCCTCGGGAGTAAGGGCCATCTCCGAGGAAAAGAGGTCCATGGCGCTGGCCTGGGCGATGGTCGCCGCCATGCTGCGCAGCGCTCCCAGCCCGGAGGCCGCTTCCTCGGCCGCCGTAACCGGGGTGTAGCGGTGGCTCTGGGGGTGCCACCAACAGGGAAAGGCCTGCCCGGTGCAGTAGAGGACGCGGAACCAGGCCGGCCGGCCGGCCACTTCCGGCGGCACGATGTGGCGCTGCAACAGGTAACTGTCTTCGGGGTGCTCCTGCCGCGCCGCCTGGATCTGCTCCAGCGACGTGGCCGCCAGCACCACGCCCTCGCCCCCGCCGCCGTGGGCCGGCTTGAGGGTGAAATGCGCTCCCAGGGGAGCAGTGTCCAACACCGGGTTCTCCGGCCACTCAATATACGGCGGCAGGATAACCGTCGGCAGGGTGGGCAGGTGCGGGTCCAGCAAGCGGTGCATGGCGGCCTTGTCCCAAGACCGGCGGGCCGCCTCGTGCGGGTTCAGTTGGCGGACTCCGCGCTGCCGGGCCCACCACACCAGGCCCAGGAAGCGCTCGTCGGCGTCCGCGGCCCGGTCCAGCAGCAGGCCGAAGGAAAGCGTCCCACCGCGCAGTCCCTGGAGCACCGGCTGCAGGTTCTCCGGGGTCACCTGCAGCAGCTCCACGCCGCGCGCCCGGCCGGCCGCCTCCAGCACGGCGGCAAAATCGGCGTCGTATTCCCAGTTCCAGGCCAGGCAGAACGGGTAACAGCGCACCCCAAACCCCTTCACCAGGGGGGCCGGCGCGGGCAAGTTGTCCGGCCGGCCCCCCGGTTCATACGACGGCAGTTGCGAGGCGCCGCTTCTAGTAGCCCCGGAAGACGAGCGGCAGATAGATCTTGTGTATGGGCGGCACCGCTTCCACGACCAGGGCATGCTCGACGGTGAGCATGCTGCAGGGATTTTCCACCGTCAGGGTCACGGTGTAGGTGCCGGCCGCCGTGTAGGCGTGCAGCGCCGTGTTCGTGGTCACCACCACCGGCCCGCTGCCGTCGCCAAAGTCCCAGGTGTAGACGATGGGCGGCGTGCCGCCGCCGACGGTGGCGGTGAACAGGGCCATCAGCCCGGCCGTCGGCGTGACCGGCGACCAGGCAAAGTTGACATCCGTGATGGCCTCGCACGGGACCGAGTGCAGGGCGAGCGGGATGCGCACATCGTGGTTGACGGGGTCATCGGCCCACAGCAACAGCGTGCCGGTGTACACGCCCGGGGTGATCGGAGCGGTCACCGCCAGGTCGATGTCCACGCTCCCGCCGGGCTCGACCATGCCGCTGAGCGGCGAGACCTCCAGCCAGGGGATGGTAACCGCGCCGTCCAGGGCCATGTTGACCGAGGCCAGGATATCCAGGCGGCCCCAGCCGAAGGTGTTGTTGGGGACGTCGGTCGGCGAGTCGCCGCCGCAGCCCTCGTTGGTCGTCAACGGCGTGGCCCCCTGCTCCAGGACCCAGGCCGTCGTGTCGATCTGCCCGATGAGGTCCGGCGCCGCCGACCACAGCAGGGCCACGGCCCCGGCCACGTGCGGCGTGGCCATCGAGGTGCCGTTCCAACCGCCCTGGTAGGCGCTCCCGGGGACGCTGGAGCGGATGTTGACGCCGGGCGCGGTGACCTGCGGCTTCAGGGCGCCGGTGTACAGGGCCGGGCCGCGTCCGGAGAAGCTGGCGATAGCGTCGTTGATGTCCGTGGCGCCGACGCCAAAGGTGTTCCAGTTGTCGCCCGGGGAATGGGCGCTGCTGCAGGAGGGGCCGGCGTTGCCTGTGGCAAAGGCCGGGAAGATGCCGGCGGCGCGCCAGGCATCGACCGCCGCGGTGTACCAGTAGTCGTTCGGCCCGCCGCCCCAGGAGTTGTTGACCACGTGCGGGCGCATAGCCGGGTCGGGGTTCTGCCCCTGCAGGTCGAAGGGCGCCACGATCCACTCGGCGCACTGCAACAGTTCGTCCGTCAGCAGGTACCCCGAAACGGCGTCGCCGCCCTTGCAAGAGATCCACTCAGCCCCGGGCGCCATGCCGATCTGGTTCGTCCCGCCGTCGTCCCCGATCATGGTGCCCATCACGTGCGTGCCGTGCTGGCCGCCGTCGCAGGGGACGTCTCCCGCGCCGGGGCACTGTTCGTAGGGATCGAACCAGTTATAGTTGTGGTCAAAGTTGCCGCCGCCCAGGTTGCCGCGGTACTGATTGACGAGCGCCGGGTGGTCGTACTGCGTCCCGGTATCGATCTCGGCGACGACGACACCCTGGCCGGTGTAGCCCAGGGCCCAGACGTCGTCGGCGTTGACCTTCAGGATGTTCCACTCGACCGCCTCGGGGGACTCGTCGCCCTCCACCGCGGTAACGGGATCGTCGATCGCGATGCGGTAGTTGGCCATCAGGTAGTCCACATCGGGCCGGGCGGCCAGGCTGTCGACCAGCGCCTGGGTGCCGCTCTTGACGATGATGGCGTTGGTGATATAGAGCGGCTTGTACTCCACCCCGGCGGCGTCCAACAGACTGCGCAGCCCCCGCTGGGAGCGCTCCGCCGTCTGCTGGAGCTGCCGCAGCACATACTCGCCGCGGGCGTTCCAATCCCGGATGGTGTAGGCGGCGTCGAGGTTGGCCTGCTCCTTGAGGACGACCAGGAACTCGGCGTGCCCGTCGGTCGACGCGGCCAGGTCCGACAGGATCTGTGGATCGACCTTGGGGATGGCCTGGGCGCGCGCCGGCGGCTGCGGCATGGCGCCGCTCAGCTCGCCGAGGCCGTAGAAGAGCGGGCCGGTGCCATCGTTGTTGAGGGTCAGGGTATCGTGGGTGGACATGCCGGTCCCCAGGGTCCAGTCAAAGCTGCTAGGCGACCACCCCATCTGCGAGCTCAACAGATCGACATCGTTGAACCCGGTGGACGGGATGTCCACGACGATCGAGCCGGTCGGCCAACCCGTGGGGTAGAACGAGGGCATATAGTACTGGGCATCGGCGCCAAAGTAGTAGGTCCCCGTCACCACATCGGTGAAGATATACCCCCCCTCGTCGTCGGTGAAGCCGTCATAGTACTCGCCGGTCAGGCCGGCCGGGTCGGTCTGCATCCAGACATAGGCGTTGACGATGGGCCGGCCCGTCGTGGCATCGCGCACGTAGCCCACCAGCCCGCAGGTGATATCGGCGACGAAGGCTTGCGTATCGGTGATCGCCGGGTCGCCCTGGGCCACCGCGGTGAGGGTAAAGGTGCCGCGGGCCGGGCAGGCCACTTCCACCGGCAGGTCGATGTCCACGGTAAAGGTGACCGCATTGGACCTCCCCGCGGCCAGCGGCCCGATGGTGCTCGGCATACCCACGGTCCAGGTCACGTCGGAGACGTAGGAGAGGTCAAAGGTCTCGGTGTAGCCGGTGAGGTTGACCAGGGTCATCAGGTTGCTGACCGTGGTGCCGCCCACGCCCGCCAGCCGCAGCTGCTCAGGCAACAGCAAGACCTCGTGCGCGGCGTAGGAAAAGTACTCGCTGGACTCGGTCATGGCGTTGGTGCCGGACCCGTCGTAGCCGCCGAACGTCCACAGCCCGGGGACGCCGTTGCCGAGTCCCAACAGACCTCCGAGCGGGATGTACACCGCAGCCTGGTTGCGCCGGCCGCTGGCCGGATCGGGGATGACCAGGGCGGGGAACTCTTCCCAGGAGCCGCTGGCGATGTCGTAGCGAAAGACCCAAGAGTAGGGGCCCGGGGAGGGCCAGTAGCCGCCGATGACATAGATAGCCCCGCCCGGGTCGCCCAGCATCTGATCGGGGGCCACATAGACGGCCGGGGCGTCGCCGTTGGCCTGCGGCAGGTCGGGCATGGCGGCGTCGTCCCAACAGCCGCCGGAGCTGACATCCAAGACCAGCGTATCGTCGAGCGGCACCAGGCCGCCGGAGTACTCGTCGCCGCCTATGGCATAGATGTTTTTGCCCACCGCCGCCGCGGCGATGTAGGAGCGGGCCGTCGGCAAGTCGCAACCGAGGTTCGACCAGCGCGCGCCGGCCGGGGCCGCCGGGTCGTAGACCCAGGTTGTGGCGTACATGTTGGTGCCGTCAAAGCCGCCGAACACATACAGCTTGCCCTCGGCGCTAACCATCCCGCCAGGTGTATAGGGGGTAGCCGGCGGGAAGGGGTCGCTGGCGATGGTGGCGACGGTGTTGTCGGCGGGATAGTAGACCTGCACCGCGGTCGTCTGTGCGCCCGTGCCGGTCCGTCCGCCGACGATGTACAGCCCCAGGCCATGGCCCATGTCATCTTCCAAAGGCACCACCTGGTAGTTGGAGACAGGCACGGGCATGGTAGCGCCTGTCGTGGCATAGGTGCGGGTGGCGGGGTCGAAGTAAAAGACCGCACCGGTGGTGGCGTTGTTCTCGCAGCGGCCACCCAGGAAGTAGACACGGTTCTGCGGAGCGTAGTAGTAGCCGGTGAAACGCCCAAAACCGTTGCCGGCCGTGCAGCCCAGCATGGTGGTATCGAGCGCCGGCCCCATCACCCAGCTACCGGGCCACTGCTCCGGCGCGCTCGGTTGGCTCTGGGCCTGGAGCGGGAAGGGACCGACCATGCCGATCGCCAGGATCAGCAACACCAGCAGCGTCAAACTCTTTTTCATCACCCGCCTCCTTACTCTGTAGATCTGCGACACGACACCAGGAGCAAACGCAGATGGCAATCGATCCCTCCTTTCTGCCCACCGGGCAAGACACCATGGCAGACCCGAAAAATTCCGGAGAGTCTGCTACATCCATCGGGGTTTCCTGCCTCTATTATAACACGGAACGCCGCCATTTCAAGACCCCTCCCCTTGTGGTATAATAGGGACAACGCCACGGAGGAACAGCCCTATGGAAGATCGCATCGTATCGGGACAGGTGCAAGAGGAAGAGCGCCAGGCAGAGCAGACCCTGCGCCCGCAGCGCCTGGGCGACCTGTACGGCCAGGAGAAGGTCGTCCGCAACCTGCAGGTGGCCCTCAGCGCGGCGCGGGCCCGCGGCGAGGCCCTGGACCACACCCTCTTCTACGGCCCGCCGGGACTGGGCAAGACCACCCTGGCCCACGTCATCGCCAACGAGATGGGCGTGCACTGCAAGATCACCGCCGGCCCGGTCATCGAACGCACCGGCGACCTGGCGGCCATCCTCACCAACCTCAAGCAAGGCGACATCCTCTTCATCGACGAGGTCCACCGCCTCAACCGCGCCGTCGAGGAGGTCCTCTACCCGGCCATGGAGGACTTTGCCCTGGACCTGGTGGTGGGCAAGGGACCCAGCGCCCGCAGCATCCGCCTGCGCCTGCCCCGCTTCACGATCATCGGCGCCACCACCCGCCTGGCGCTCTTGACCTCGCCGCTGCGCGACCGCTTCGGGCTGGTCTACCATCTGGATTTTTATTCCCTGGAAGCCATGGAAAAGATCGTCCGCCGCTCGGCGCGCATCCTGGGCATCGTCGTGGACGACGGCGGCGTGCAGGAGATCGCCCGCCGCTCCCGCGGCACGCCGCGCGTGGCCAACCGCTTGCTGAAGCGGGTGCGCGACTATGCTCAGGTCGTGGACCGCGGCGCGATCGTCGACGCCGCGGTAGCGCGCACCGCCCTGGAGCTGCTGGAAGTCGACGAGCTCGGCCTGGACGAGACCGACCGGCGCGTGCTGCGCACGATCATCGAAAAGTTCGCCGGCGGGCCGGTGGGCATCACCACCATCGCCGCGGCCACCGCCGAGGAGCCCGACACCGTGGAAGACGTCTACGAGCCCTACCTGCTGCAGTTGGGCTTCCTACAGCGCACCTCCCGGGGCCGCATGGCCACCCGCCTGGCCTACGAACACCTGGGCCTGCCCTATCCCGAAGAGCAGGCCGAGCCCCAGCAAAAGACGCTGTGGTAGGGGCAGTTCGAGGGGGCTTTCCATGTCCGCACCGCTCGCAGACCGCGCTATCGTGCTCGACGCCGCCGGCCGGCCGCTCTCGCCCACCTCGCCCGAGCGGGCTCGGAAGCTGGTCGAAGAGGGCGCAGCCGAGCTCCTCTCCTCAGCCCCCCTGACGATCCGGCTGCGCCGCGAGGTGCAACGGCCGGACCCGCCCGAGCCTCTTCCGCCGGCCGGCCGCGGGCGGCGCCTGCTTTTGCACGCCTGCTGCGGCCCCTGCGCCGCCTACCCCACCCGGAAACTGCGCCAGGAAGAGTTCGCCGTCACCGCCTTTTGGTACAACCCCAACATCCACCCCTTTTCCGAGCACGAGCGGCGCCGGGAGGCCATGGTCCGCTTCGCCGCCGCCGCGGAGCTTGCGCTGCAAACGGCGGAGGGCTACGACCTGGTGGCCTTCCTGCGCGCCGTGGCCGGCCACGAGGCCTTTCGTGAACGCTGCCGCATCTGCTATCGCCTGCGCCTGGAGCGCACGGCCCAGGCCGCCCGCGAAGGCGGGTTCGACGCCTTTTCCACAACCCTCCTGATCAGCCCGCACCAGGACGAGGCCGCGCTGCGCGAGATCGGAGAAGAGGTCGGGGCGGCGGCCGGCGTGCCCTTTTACTACGAGCGCTTCCGCCGCGGCTACGGCGAGCGCGGCCGCCAGGCGCGGGAACACGGGCTATACCTGCAAGACTACTGCGGCTGTCTGTACAGCGAATGGGAGCGGCGGCGATGCCCACCCCACCCATGATCCGCCTGATCGTCGACCAACTCCAGGAGTTCCTGGCGGACGCGCCGGAATCTTATTTCGTCGGCGGCTGCGTGCGCGACCTACTGCTCGGCCGTCCGCTGCACGACCTGGACTTGGTCGTGGCCGGCGACGCCGTGGCCCTGGCCCGCGGCGTGGCCCGGGCCTTCCGGGCGGCCTTCGTCCTGCTCGACGAGGAGAACGGCATCGCCCGCGTCGTCCTGCGCGGGTCCGATGGGGCCGAGAACAGCACCATCGACTTGGCCCGTATGCGCGGGCCCGACCTGGCGGCCGACCTGGCAGCGCGCGACCTGACGATCAACGCCATAGCCATGGCCCCGGCGGCCTTTGGCCGCGCGCTCCGCGGGGAGGGAGCGGCACCGGAGGTCATCGATCCCCACGGAGGTCGGCGCGACCTGCGGGCCGGCCGGCTGGCCGCCGTCTCACGGCAGTCCTTCCTAAACGACCCGCTGCGGACGATGCGCGCCGTGCGCTTCGCCGGCGAGCTGGGCTTTACCATCGCCCCGCGGACCGCTGTCTGGATCCGCCAGACCGCCGGCCTACTGGCCAACGTCTCCTGGGAGCGCATCCGCGACGAACTGGCCCGCCTGTTGGCCTGCCCGCACGCCGCGCCCTACCTGCCCCTGCTAGCCGACCTGGAGCTGCTGCCCCGCGTGCTGCCGGAGGTAGCGGCGCGCGGCGCGGTGGAGCAGGCCCATCTCTGGGAGACAGTCTGCTGCCTGGAGTGGATCTATGATTGCCTGAACCGGAACTGCCCGCCTGCCCCGGGCGAAGCTCCCCCTCCCCCTGCCGCTGCCCCGAAATACCGGCGGCCGGCCGCCTTGCAGGCCCACCCCGATCTCCAGCTCGACCTACCCTACGCCGCCCATCTGCGCCGCTACCTGGATGAACGGCTGGCGGAGCGCTCGCGCCGCGTCTTGCTAAAGGTCGCCGCCCTGCTGCGCTCCAAGGCCCCGGGACCGTCGGCTGCCGCCGCAGAGACCGCGCGGCGCCTGCGCCTCAGCACGCGCGAGGCGCAGGCGCTGGCCCAAAGCGCCGCCTTTCGCGATTGGGCTTCCGAGGAGGCCACGCGGCGCCTGGTCTACCGCATGCATCGCCAGTCCGGCGACAGCGCCGTGGGCATCCTGCTCCTCTCGCTGGCCGACGACCTGGCCGGGGCCGGCCCCCACCTGGACCTCGCCTGGTGGCGCTACCGCGTGAGCCGCGTGAACTGGATCCTCACCCTGCGCCAGGAGCGCCCAGGCGAGGTCCTGGACCCGCCGCGCCTGGTCGACGGCCACGAGTTGCTGCAGATCCTCGGCCTGCAGCCCGGCCCGCTGGTGGGCGATCTGCTCGAAGGTATCCGCGAGGCCCAGGCCGCCGGGGAGATCCGCTCGCGGGAGGAGGCGGTCTCCTGGGCCCGAGCACGGTTGGAATAGAAGCAAGAAGCAGGAGGCAAGCCTCCTGCTTCTTGCTTCCTGCTTCCGGCCTCTACACCCGCACGATAGTTCCGCAGTAGTCGCACCTCAGGCTGGTCTGCCCGCGCATCAGCTCGGGGAGCTGCGCGGCGCAGGTGGGGCACTTGGTGGGCACGTTGGCCGGCGTGGCCTGCACCTCGGCCGCGGCCGCCGTTGCCCCCACCTTTTCCGCGGCGATATCGCCGCCGCGCACCCGTCCGATCAGCGCCGCCCAGCTTTCGGAGTCGGCGCCCAGCTTGAGGGTAGCCCGGGCGATATCGGCCCCGCTCATCTCGAGCTCCAGGATCTCTTTCTTGAACATCAGCGCGCCCTTTTCGCTGGGCCGGGCCTGCGCCACCCCACCGACAGGCACCTCCCACAGCTTCTTCTGGACGCGCTCGCTGGCGGTGGTGATGAACAGGAACTTTTTGGTGGCCACGTTCTCGTTCTGCTCAAAGATGAGCCGCTGATCGGTGAGGAAGAGGAAGCCCTTGGGGCCGTTATCGCCATCCACCAGGTACTGGGCCTCGACCTCCTCCACAGGGTTCTCCCCCTGGCGGAGTTGGAAGGTGGCCGTGGCGATGTGCTGCAGCAACTGCTTGGCCGCCTTGATCTGGCGCTCGGTCTGTTGGCCGTTCTGTTCGATGGTGTTGTAGAGGTTCCGCAGGGTGCCGGCCACGCTCTGCACCTTGCCCTCCAGGGAGGCAATGTCGCGCTCCAGGGCATCCAGGGTGGCGGCCACCAGGTTGCCGCCCATCATCGACAGGCGCTGCTGGAGCTGGTCGGCCTCCATGGAGAGCATGCGGCCCTGCTGCGCGGCCTCGCTGTCGACGCGCGCCCGCAGCCCCTGCCACTGCTCCCGCAGCACCTCGATCTTTTTCTCTAGGTAGCCCTTGTACAGATAGCCCCCCTTGCGCACCTCGTCCAGGGCGGCCGGCAAGTTGTTCAGGAGCGTATCCAGCCGCCCCAGCGACCCTCGCAGGTCGCCCAGCGTGGCGTCGCTGCGCACCCGCGTCAGCCGGCCGCTCAACGAGTTGGCCCGCTCCGCCAGGCGCTGCCGTTCCTCCAGCGCCGGGTCCGGGCCGGGGGGCGACCCGGAGGGAGTCTGCGAGGACATCGACGACCCCAGCCCTTTGCCGAGCTGCGAGCCCACGCCCGATCCGCCCTTCTGAGATCCGCCGAAACCTTTTCCGCTGGCCATGTGCCCTCCTCGTCTCTGCTAGTTCGCATGCCAAACAATTACCGCGTCGGGCGCCGCTCAGCGCCCCAGTTTCCTCCGCAACTGCTCATCCGACGGCTCCACCAGGATCGACCCGTCGGGGAAGACAATCGTCGGCACGCTGCGATAGCCGCGATTGACCTGTTCCACAAAACGGCCGGCCTCGCTGTCCTGGTCGATGTCCACCCAGCGGTAGGCAATCCCGCAGGATTCGAGCGTCGACCGGCAGCGCCGGGTGGCCCCGCACCATGTAGTGCCGTAAACGACGAGCTGTGTTTCCGCCATGCGTCTGCAACCTCCTCGATCGACTTGCGATCAGTGTAACACAAGACTGCGGCAAAGACAACTGTTTTCGCCCCAGAGTAGGCCAAGGGCCGCCGAGCGCTTTTGCCAACCGGCCTCGATCCGGCACGGCGCAGGAATCGGCCCCCTGCCGGGCTTTGCTCGCCCTACTCCAACCGTAGCGCCACGCGCCCCACCTCGATGCTATCCCCGCGGCTCACGGGGACGGCCCGGGCCACGCGGACGCCGTTCAGGAACGTGCCGTTTTTGCTGCCCAGGTCCTCCAGCCACCAGCGGCCCTCGCGCCAGGTGAGGATGGCGTGTTCTGCCGACAGGAACTCGTCGTCGATGGCCACGACATTGCGCAGGGACCGCCCGATCGCCGAGACCTCGGCCAGGGGAAAGCTCTTGCCCGCCTCCAGACCGGTCGGGCCGGGGTCCGCCAGGATGAGCCGGCCCAGGTCGCTGCGCTGGGTCCGGCGCGGACCGGCCGCGGCGCGGCGCAGGTCGCCCCCCACCACCATCAGGGCCAGGGCGATAAAGAGATACAGCACGACGAGCACCGCGCCGCGCAGCAGCAGCAACTGCGCCTCAAACGTCAGGTTGTCAAACACCTCGGGGCTCCTCGAAATAGACCTCCACCCCGCCGAACGACAGGGCGTCGCCGGAGCGCAGGGCGCACTCCTGCACACGTTGCCCGTTCAGGGCCGTCCCGTAGGTGCTACCCAGGTCCAAGACGACGAACTGGCCAAACCGAACGACGATGCGCGCGTGGTGCCGCGAGACGCGCGGATCGTCGAGGATGACATCGTTGTCGCGGGCCCGGCCGATGGCCACCTGGGACCGGTCCAGGAGGACCTCGCAGGGGCGGCCGCTGGGGTCGAGAAATTGCAGACGGGCCGGCGGGACGGGCTGGCCCCCCCCCGGCCCCAACGCCGCCGTGTACTCCAGCTCGCTCGTCTGCTCCTCCTCGGCCGTATCCTGCAGCTCGGCCGCCACCCGCACCTGGTGCCGGCGAGCGCCGGCCTGCACGGCCATGGTCACTTGTGGCCGGACCAGCAAGGAGAAGCCCCGCTCGCGGGCCCGCTCGACGATAAAGCGGGCCATCTCGCGCTCCAGGACGCCGCGCGCCGGTTCCAGGGCGGCATAGTCGTCGGGATGCAGGCCGACGGTATAGTGTGTGGGGACGAGGATCTTGTCCACGGCGGCGCGCTGGCCCAGCTCCATGGCCCGCTCCAAGCGCTTGGCGATCTCGGCCGGCTGGACGGGGCTGCGCAGCAGCTGGGTGAGCGAGCCCTCCAACAGCTCCTCGACAAACTCCTCGAAACGAGCCAGGGCGTTCACGCCTCCTCCTGGTTCACGTCCACGGGCGGCGTCCCACCGATCCGGGGGCGCGTAAGGTAGATGGGCTGCAGCAAGTCCAGATCGTCTCCCTGGGGATCCTCCTGCAGCCGCTTCCAGGCCATCTCTGCCAGGTACCCGGCGCGGCGGGCGGCGAGGGCCGGCGAGGCCAGCAGGGCGCGCTGTCCGAGGACTTCCCGCAGGACGGCGGACATCTCGGCATCGATCTCGCCGCAGAAGACGGTGGTCCGCTCGGTCTCCCGGCAGACCTCCTCCAGGCTGAGGTTGCGTGTCTCGCCGATGCGCTGCCAGCGGCCGTAGCGGGTCTGGAAGGTGGCGCAGATGACTCGGTCGCGGCCGGCCCGGAGCAGCGTGCAGACCGGCAGGACCAGGGCGGAAAACGGGTAGGCCACGATCTCGGGCGTGGGCAAGCCGAAGATGGGCAGCCCCAGAGCGTAGGACAGTCCCTTGCCCAGGCTGAGGCCGACGCGCAGGCCGTTGAAGGAACCAGGCCCCAGGGCTACGGCGATGGCCACCAGGTCGGCCGGCCCCCGGCGCAGCAGCGCCAGCGCCTGGCGGACCATCGGCAAGACCTGGGCCGTGCTATCGCGGGTCTGCCAGGTCATTTCGGCCAGCAGGGCTTCGCCATCGTAGAGGGCCAGGCTGGAGGTCTCCGTCGTCGAGGTATCGATTGCCAGGATCATCGCCGTTCTCAATCCCCAATTCTCAGCTCTCTGCTCTCCGCTCCCTCCCCTAACATCCAAAAGCGCTCTCCTTGAACGCCTCGACGAGCTCCTCATATCGCCGGCCCACGGGCGTCATGCGCACCACGCGCTTCGTCTCGCTCAGGAAAGCCAGGTGGATTAACAGCCGTTCCTCCGGCATGATGTCGGGAAAGCGATCGGCCCACTCTACGGCGCACACGCCGCGGCCGAAGAAATACCCTTCCAAGTCCAGGGCCAGGGCTTCCTCGGCGCTGCGGATCCGGTAGAGGTCGATGTGATAGAAGCAGAGGGCGTCGCCCCCCGCTGCGCCACGGTACTCCCAGATCAGGGTGAAACTGGGGCTGGTGACCGGGCCGCCCACCCCCAGCCCCTCGGCCAGGCCCTGGGCGAAGGTGGTCTTGCCGGCCCCGTACTCCCCCGTCAGCAGGAGCACATCGCCGGCCCGCAGCAGGCGGCCCAGCCGCACGCCGAGCCGGTGAGTCTGCGTGGCGCTATGGCTGACAAAATCGAGCATGTGCGGGCCCAGCGGTTCCTGACCTGGCATCGCCCACTCCATCTGCACGGATCGCCCCCATTGTAACACAAGGTCGGTCCACCTTCAAGTGCGGCCCGGAAAGCGTTAGCGGAAATCTTCCCGAACACGCCCAGGTACACCTGCGCCGCGGCAGTTGGCCCCGTTTTTCAGCTTTCTACAAAGCCCGCAGGCTATTTTTCAGCATCTTTTTCTACAGGGGCATGTCCTCAGCGTGAAACGCTCACCGGCCCTTCCCTGTTGCCCTCCCCCGCCTTGTAGGGTATAATGGCGCCAACCGTCCTGCAAACAGGCATGAAGGACTCGGTCCATGGTCGACCACGGAACGGTGAAGACGCCGGCTCCCCTGTTAGCCCGCCCGCGCCTGACGCGGCGGCTCAACGAGGGCCTGCGCCGGGGCTGCCGGCTCTTCCTAGTCGTAGCCCCGGCCGGCTACGGCAAGACCACGCTGCTCCGCGAATGGCTCCTCGGACACCCGTCGGCCGGCCCCTGCTTCTGGTACACCCTCGACGAGGCCGACAACGACCCCGCCCACCTGCAGGCCGGCCTGCGGGCCGCCCTGTCGGAGTTTCTCTCCCCCGAACTCGACCCCCAAGGCCCCCTCGGCTATGCGCTGGAACTCCTGTTCCACCAGGTCAGCCGGTCGTCCCGCCAAGACTGGCTCCTCCTGCTCGACGACTACCACCTGATCACCACCCCCGCCGTCCACCGGGCCCTGGACACACTGCTAGGGCGGCCGGCCTGTCCGGTCCGCCTGGTCCTGGCCACCCGCGGCCAACCCCCGCTGGCCGCCATCGCCCGGCAGCGGGTCGAGGGGCGGCTCCTTGAACTGGATGAGACCGATCTGCGCCTGACCCCGGAGGAAATCCAGGAATTCCTGGCCGGCAGCGGCCTGCCCCTGGGGAAGAAGGAACTGCGCCAGATCGCCGAGCGCACCGAGGGCTGGCCGGTGGCCGTGGCCCTGCTCCGCCAGGCCGCGCGGCGCCAGGTCGCCCCCGATCTGGTGGACCTCCTGCGCCGCATCGGCGAAGAGCGCCCCTTGTTCGACTACTTGGCCGGCCAGGTGCTGGACCGCCAGCCGGCCGAACTGCAGGCTTTTCTGCGGCGCACGGCGCTGCTGCCCTACCTGAGCGCCGAGCTGGGCAACGCCTTCCTGGGCCGCACCGACGCCGGTGCGGTCCTCGACGGCCTGGAACGCAGCCACCTCTTCATCGCCCCGCTGGGGGAGCGGCCGGGACGCTGCTATCGCTACCACACCCTCTTCCAGGACCTGCTGCGGCGCAGCCTGGAACAGGTCGAGGGAGGGGAGGCTTTGGCCGGCTGGCACCGCCGCGCGGCGGCCGCCCTGCTAGCCAACCTGACCGGGGCACCGGGACCGCAGCAGGAGGACGACCGCGCCGCCGCCATCGAGCACCTCCTGGCGGCCCGGGAGTGGACGGCCGCCGTGGAACAGATCGAGGCACTGGTCGAGACACTGGACTTTGGGGCCCTCCCTCGCCTGGAACCCTGGTTGGAACGCCTGCCGGCAGGCCTTGTTGCCGGCCGGCCGCGCCTGCTCCTGGCCTGGGGGCGACTGCGGGAGCGCCAGGGCCGCTGGCCCGAAGCGTACGACCTGCTGGCGCAGGCCGAACGGGCCTGCCGGCCGGACGAGTCGCAGGAACGAGCGGCGGCGCTGCGCTGGCAGGCCTGGGTGCGCTTTCGGCAGGACCGCTATACCGAGGCCATCGCCCTTTGCCGCAGCGCGTTGGACCATTTGCCCGGCATCGTGCCGGACCCGGCCGCAGGCGAGCTGGCTGCCGAGGACATTCCCGTCGACCCGGCCCTGGCGGGCGAGTTGGCCGGCATCTATAACGTCCTGGCCAACTGCTACAGCAATCAGGGTGATTTGGAAAAGGCGCGGCGGTGCTTTTTCGCGTCGCTCCAACTGTACCGCCGCCTGGGCAACCGCGAGCGGGAAGCGCTCTTGCTGCACAACCTGGCCGCCGGCATCTACCTGCCCCAGGGCCGGCTGCGCGAAACGACCGAGACGGAGCGGACCAGCCTGCACATCCTGGACGACCTGCACAGCTACCGCGTCTGCTTCCCCCTCATCACCCTGGGCCAGGCCTACCTGCAATCTGGCGAGCTCGAAACGGCGCGCGCCGTGCTGGAGCGGCTGCTGCGCCTGGCCGACGCCTACCAGGACACACCCCGGCGCGCGTACGCGCTCTTCCTCCTGGGCCACCTGCACCGGGAGCAGGGCGACCGGGCCGGCGCCCGCCGCTTTTACGAGGAAGCCCACCCGCTTGCCCACCACTTGCAGGACCGCTTTGTGCTCCTGGAAGTGCACCGCGGGCTGGCCCTCCTGGCCCTGGACGAGGGCGACCTGCGCGAGGCGCGGCGGCAGGGCCAGGCCGCCCTCGATCTCGCCCGGCAGTCGCGCGATGCGCTCCAGGGGCGGGCTCTGTACACGCTCGGCCGCGTGCTGGATGCCGGCGGAGAGGCGCCCCAGGTGGAGAGCCACTTCCGCGAGGCGCTGGAGATCGCCGCGGCGGCCGGCGGCTACCTGGACCAGGCTACCCTGCACCTGGCGCTCGCCGACCTCTGCCGCCGGGAAGGGCGGGACGAGGAAGCCCAGGCCCACCTGGGACAGGCCCTGGCGCTGTCGCAGGAGCAGGGCTATGATTTCCTCTTCACCGGGCCGGAGCGCCGACGCGCGCTGCCGCTGCTGGTCGCGGCCCTGGTCCAGAACACAGAGGTCCGCCAGGAGGCCGGCCGGCTGCTGGTCGCCATCGGCCCGGACGCCGTCGAGCCGCTGCTGGCGCTGCTGGGCCAGGCCCCACTCGAGGTCCAGGAGCGCGTCATCGGCCTCCTGGGCGCGATCGGCGACGAGCGGGCCGGGCCGGCGTTGAGCCGCCTGGGCCAAGACCGCCGGCTGCAGGGGAGCGCCCAGGAAGCCCTGGCGCGCATTGCCGCGGCGCCGCGCCCGCCGTTGCGCATCCGCGCTCTGGGCGGGTTCGAGGTGTGTCGCGGCGAGGTACCCATCCCCGCCCAGGTCTGGCAGCGGCGCAAGACGCGCCTGCTGCTCCTCTACCTGTTATCGCGGCGGCACCCCGTGCCGGCCGACGAGGTGCTGGAGGCCCTCTGGCCGGACCTCTCCCCGGAAGCGGCCGGCCAGGCTCTCAACTCGGCCGTCTCCGAACTGCGGCACATCCTGGAGCCGTACCTGGCCCGGGGCATGGCCTCGCGCTACCTGGAGCGCGATGAAGAAACGCTGGCATGGCGGCGGGACAGCGCCTTCTGGTACGACGCCGAGGACTTGGAGCAGGCGGTGCGCGCCGGGGGCGAGACGGCCCGCCGGGCGCTGGAGCTGTACCGGGGCGACTTCCTTCCCGAAGAGCCCTACGTGGACTGGGTGCTGCGCGAGCGCGAACGGCTGCGCGGCCTCTACCTGAACGCGCTCACCGACTGGCTGGAGGAACGAGTGCAGGCCGGCGAATGGCGGGAGGGGATCGAGCTGGCCCGGCGCGTCCTGGCCCAGGAACCGTGGCTGGAAGAGGTCTGGCGGGCGCTGATGTTTTGCTACGATTGTTTGGGCCGGCGCAGCGAAGCGCTGCAGGCCTACCAGGAGTGTGTCCGCGCCCTGCGGGAAGAACTCGCCGTCGCCCCCGCGCCGGAGACGACGGCGCTGTATGAGCAGATCAAAGGGGCGGGCGGTGTGGCCGCCGGATGATGGACTGCTAATGTGTATTTCGGAACCACAACCAGTCTCCCCAATCCCCAATCGCCAATCGTAAATCGCTAATCCCCTGCTATTCCCGTGCTATTCCCCCGTGCTATACTCGGCCTCGATAGAACGGACAAAACGAGGCCGGCCATGCGAAGCCTAGTCACCTTTATCCTGCGGCTGTGGATCGACCCCCAGGCTAACCCCTCAACCTGGGAAGGCCGCGTCGAGTGCGTCGCCGACGGCGCGCACGCCCACGTCCGGGGAATGGAGGACCTGGCCCGGTTCATCGCGGTCCACACCGTACCGCTTCCCGGCCCGTACCCAGAGGAAAATGATTGAGGAAAAAGGAGAACCAGACATGAAAACGCGGATCGTCACCCTGTTCGTCCTGGCCATAACCCTGCTGGCCGTACACCCGGCCGCGGCTCAACTCCCGGTCCTGCCGCAGCGGCCAGCGGGATCCGCCGCTGAACCGGCGGCAGTCCCGGCCCCCGGCAGACCCGCCGGCGAGGCCGGCCCCCCAGCCCCCGCCGCGCCGCAGGCCGGCCTATCCTTCGTCGGCCAGTTCGGCGGCCCCATCTATCGCTCCACCCTGGTGGGCACTACCCTGTACCTGGGCGGCGGCACGCGCCTGGTGGTGATGGACGTTTCCAACCCGGCGGCCCCCACCGTCGTGGGACAATCGGCCGATCTCGGCGGCGAGGTGGGGGACATTGCCATCGCCGGCGACTATGCCTACGTGGGCGTCGGAGACGTCGGCATCGCCATACTGGACGTCGCCGACCCGGCCCACCCGGTCCGCGTCGCCGCCTACTACGAAGAGGACCTCTCCTTCTGCAACCAAATCACCCTGCACGGCAACCACGCCTACGTGGCCGGCGGCTACTTGGGGCTGCTCGTCCTGGACACCACCAACCCGCTGGCGCTCGTCGAGACCAGCATCTATACCACCACCTCGTACGTAAACAGCGTGGTCATCAGCGGTACAACGGCCTACCTGGGGGCGGGGCACACCGGGCTGCAGATGCTGGATATCGCGGATCCGGCCCATCCCACCTACCTGGGCGCCTATACCCGCGCCGGCCTGAGCGTCGAAGACGTGGAGGTGCACGGGCCGTACGCCTACCTGGCGGCGAGTGACGATGGCCTGCTCATCGTGGACATCACCGACCCACTCAGCCCCACGCTGGTGGGGGAAATGCCGGTCGGCTGGAACGATGTCTGGGGCCTGACGGTGTCCGGCGATTACGCCTACCTGGCCTTGGAAGGCTATGGGCTGTCCATCGTCGACGTCTCCAACCCGGCCGCCCCCGGCCAAACCGGGGCGATTCACACGAGAGATAACTCGGCCTGGGATATCACCCTGGTCGGCACCTACGCCTACCTGACGGCGTACGACGACGGGCTGCACGTCTTTGATGTCGCCAATCCGGCGGCCCCGACCCTGGCCTACCTGTACGATATCCCATCCAAGCCCCGCGACATCGCCGTCGCCGGCAACTATGCCTACCTGGCCGATGGCTGGGACGTTCTGCACAGCGTGGACATCTCCAATCCCGCTTCCCCGGTAGAGGGCGATCTGTATTACGTGGCGGGTGGGGCGGCCAACACTCTCGAGGTCTCCGGAACCCTGGCCTACATGGGCGACGGCAGCGGCCTGCACATCATCGATATCTCCGACCCGCTCAGCCTGACCCATATGAGCTCCCTCGTGCTCCTCGGCGGGTGCGAGGACATGGTGGTCTCCGGCAGCTACGCCTACGTCGAGGACTTTTCCGTGGGCGGTCGCTGGTATGAAAACGACCACGGGTGGGCGCAGTGGAGCTACCAGGGCGAGGAGTACGAGATCCTCATCCGCAACACCGATTCCTGGGCCTATTCCATGGTGCCCCTGGAGGGCGGCCTGCCCCGCTTTGCCCTCGAGGCCGATATGCGCCAGGCCGTCGGCGAGGTGGCCCTCTATGGCCTGAACTTTGGGCAGGTTGACGGCAACCACCTGTACAACTTTCGAGTCTACCCCGCCGCCCAGCAGTATGCGCTCTTGAAGCTGGACGGTGACACCTGGACGAACCTGACCGGCTGGGCCGTTTCCCCGGCGATCAACGACGAGACGGGCACCAACCACCTGCGCGTGGAGCGCGACGGGGAGCAGATTCGCCTGTACGCCAACGGCGTGCTGCTGAACAGCCTGGCGGACTCGAGCTACCTGGGCAACCAGGAGATGAGCCTGTATGCGGGCAGCTGGACCGAGGCGCCTGTAGCGATACGCTACGACAATGTCACCTTTGGCGAACTGCCGTAGGCGTCGGAGGCCCGCGTCGAGAGAGAATGTAGAAAGCAGGAGAAAACCGATGAGACTGCGACTGTTCGCTCTATTCGTTCTGCTTGTCACTCTGTTAGCCGCGTACCCGGCCGCGGCCCATCTCCCGACGGCCGGGCCGGCCACCCGCTTCGGCTCCGTTGGCGAAACCGCCCCCTTCCCTGCCCCGGTTCCCACAGCCACGACCAACCGGGCCACAGCAGGCCTGTGGTCGGCAGAGACCGCCGCACCCACCTCCGACCAGGCCTGGGATACGACCCTGGGCAACCCCGGCCCCTCCGACTACGTGGTAACGCTCGAGGTCGCCGACGACTGGCTCTATGTCGGCGGCAGATTTTTCGCGGTGGCCGGCTTCCTGGGCTATGGCTACGTGGCTCGCTGGAACCTCCGTTCCCAGCAGTGGGAGAGCCTGGGGGGTGGAGTGGGAGGCGGCTCCTACAACGGCGTGAACACAACCATGGTCAGCCCGGACGGCCGCTACGTCTTTGTGGGTGGCAAATTTGACACGGTCTACAACGGCTTTAACCGGCAGGATCCCATCTCGACAGGCGACAACCCCAACCTGGCGCGCTGGGACAACCTGAACCGCACCTGGCAGGTCTTTCAGACCACCGAGACCCTCCTGGTCAGCAACGAGGTCCGCTCTTTCGCCATCCTCGACGGCCATCTCTACGTGGGTGGCTGGAGCCTCGGCAACTCGGACCCCGGCGACCCGCAGAACCAGACCATGGGCCTGGTCCGCTGGAGCGGTGACCCCTTTACCGAGACGCTGACCGGCGAGTGGGAGGGGGTCGGCGGCGGAATCGTCTACAACGAGGGGGTCGACCCCTTATGGTGGAACAACGTGTACGTGCTCGAACCGCTCCCGGACAACAGGCTACTGGTCGGCGGCGGGTTCAGCCAGGTAGCGGACGCCGTCGGTGACCCCCCGATCACCGTCAACCGCATCGCCGCCTGGGACCCCGCGACGGGTCACTGGAGCGGCTTTGGCGATGGGGTCTGGGAAATCGTCTATACAGCCGACGTAAGCGGGGGGACAATCACCGTTGGCGGGGGTAAGGCCGTCATCGCCACCTGCACATCCGGGGGCTGTACGCTGCTCGGCGGGGGGCTCGGAGAGCAGGATTCTCCCAATCAACGGAACGACATCTTTGCCCTGGAGAACTTGGGCGGGACCCTCTACGCCGGCGGCTCTTTCAACCGCGCCGATCACAATAGCCCGGCCGATTACATAGCGCAGCTCGAGGGAGGACAGTGGGTCGAGCTGGGCGGCGGCACGGACAGGCGCATATATGCCCTGGCCACGGATGGGCGCTACCTGTACGTCGGCGGATGTATGCACCAGGTGGGCAGTAAACCAAGCTTGTACCTGGCCCGTTGGGACACCGAGGGCGGCGTGGACAGCCCCTGGGCCATCCAGGACGTCGCCGTGGCCGAGTACGTGCTGGGCACGCCGCTCGGCTCGTGGTCCTCGCTGGCCCTGGACGCCGTAGGCCACCCGCACATCAGCTACTTTGACGGGGGGCCAGACGACCTGCTGTACGCCTCGTGGACCGGCAGCCGGTGGGTTACCGAGACGGTCGACGGCGCCGGAAACACGGGCCATTATGCCGCCCTGGCGTTGGACGCTGCCGATAACCCGCACGTCAGCTACTATAACTATAGCGACGACTGCCTGCACCATGCGCGCAGGGCCAGCGGCCAGTGGATCTCTAGCACGGTCGACTGTGCCAGCGACATCACCGAGTTCCAGTATAGCTCGGTGGCCCTGGATGCAAACGGCTATCCGCATATCAGCTACAGATACGTGGACACGGAGAATGTGGTCTCGCAGCTGCGCTACGCCCGATGGGACGGCGCCCAATGGCTGACCCAGACGGTGGCCAGCGGCTTTATGGATACAGGGATCGGCATCGACCCCTCTCTGGCCCTGGACAGCGCCGGCCACCCCCACATTACCTACGTGGACGTCAACTGGAGCGTCGGCACCCTGCAGTACGCCTACTGGGACGGCAGCCAATGGGTGCTGGAGACGATCGACGACAGCGGTCAGGCAGGGGGGTCCAACTCGGGCCGGCTGGTCAGGACCTCGCTCGTGCTGGACGACGCCGGCTATCCGCACGTCAGCTACTACAACGCCACCAACGGCGACCCCATGTACGCCTACCAGGACGGCAGCGGCTGGCACAGCGAGGTCATCTCCGATAGCGCCGACGTGATGGGGTGGTCCAATTCGCTGGCTCTCGACTCGAACGGTAACCCGCACGTCAGCTTTTACAACGCCACGAAAAAGATCTTGCAGTACGCCAACAAGACCAGCGCCACATGGGAGGTCGGGACCGTGGATGCGGAGGGCGATGTCGGGGGCTTTTCCTCACTGGACTTGGATGCGTATGGCAATCGCCACATCAGCTACTACTTCAAGCTCAACCCGAACAATGGCCTCCGTCACGCCTCGCTGCGGAGCGAGAACCCCAACAGCGGCGAAGTCAGCGGCCCGCCGCTGGCCGAACCCGGCTCGCCGGTGCACCTGGAGGCGGTCGCCAACCTGCCGGGTGCTACCCTGCCCATCACCTTTACCTGGGAAGTGAGCGGCGAGGAACCGCCCACGGGGACGATCCTCCTGCGAGCGGTCCAGGCAGAGCCGATCGTCCACGTCGTGGACGGCTTCACCGATTCGCTCACCCTCACCTGGGACCAGATGGGCACGTACCAGGTGAACGTCTCCATGGTCAGCCGCAACGGCCTGGGCGCTGTGGCCGTTTTCGAGGTCATCATCGCCGACCTGTGGTCGGTTTGTTTGCCCCTGGTGATGCGCGGCCGGTAGGCGATTTCTCCCACCGGGGGGCCGAACGGCGCCCGGCCAAAGGAAAAGGCCGGCCCCCTCCCGCGACGAGCACGCCAGCGGGAGGGGGCCGGGGGGCGCACGAGGTGCAAGCCCCCTGCGGGGGCTGTCCGGCCAGGCCGGTCGAGCCCCAAACGAGCGAACGAAAAAAGGAGCAAACCGATGCAAAAGCGTATCGTCACCCTGTTCGTCCTGGTTCTGGTCCTGACCCTGCTCCCGGCCCTGCCCCTGCTGCCCGTGCGGCCGGCCGCGGCCGGCGCTCCCCCGGATGTGGCCGCGCCGATGCCGCCCGTCTCCCTCGATTTCGGCCGGACGCCCCTCTACTTTGTCGAAAACCAGGGGCAGATGGACGCGCGCGTCGCCTACTACGTCCAGGGCCGCGACAAGACGCTCTACTTTACCCCCTAGGGCGTCACCTTCGCCCTGGCGCTTCCCGGAGAGGGGAGGACCGGCTTCCTTTCCCGCTTCTGGAAGGGGGCCGGGCGCTGGACCGTCCGGCTCGATTTCCTGGGCGCCAACGCCGTCCGCCCCCGTGGGCAGGGGAAGACGGCGGCCGTCATCTCCTACTTCAAGGGAACGCCGGACCAATGGCGCGCCGGCCTGCCGACCTACTCCCGCCTCGTCTACCCCGGGCTGTGGGCGGGGATCGACCTGGCCTACAGCGGCACGACGGACCGGCTCAAGTACGAGTTCGTGGTGCAGCCGGGGGCCGACCCGGCGCAGATCCGCCTGGCCTATCGCGGGGCGGCGGTGCGCCTGGACGAGGCCGGCCGGCTGGAAGTGAGCACGCCGGCCGGCCGCTTCACCGACGACGCCCCCGTGGCCTACCAGGAGGTGGATGGGCAGCGCGTGCCCGTGGCAGTGGCGTACGCGCTGGCAGGCTCGACCTACGGTTTCCGCCTGGGCGCCTACGACCCGGGCCGCCCGCTGGTGATCGACCCGGCGGTGCTGGTCTACTGCGGCTACATCGGCGGCGACGGCTGGGACGATGTCTATGGCGTGGCCGTCGACGCGGCCGGCTACCTCTACGTCACCGGCCGGACCGACTCGTGGGGGGCGGCGACCTTTCCCGCGACCGTCGGGCCGGACCTCACCTTCAACGGCGACATCGACGCCTTTGTGGCCAAGGTGCGGTTCTTTGCCCCGACGGACTGGGTGTACCTGCCGGTGGTGGTGAAGTAGGAAGTGGGGGTTGGAGGTTGGAGGTTGGAGGAAAGTGAGCCATACAAGGAGGTTGACGATGCGCTCGCGAACGCGCCTGATTGAGAGCCTGCTCGCCCTGTTCGCCGTGCTGACGATTACCTTCCCATGGGGGTACTCCACGGCAGCACCCGCGGCAAGCGGGCCGCCCGCCCCAACCCAGTCGCCCGCCTGGGAGATCTCGTGCGTGGACTGCCCCAAGGATTTCGTCCTCCCCTCGGATCGCACCCTGCGGCTGGACGCGGCCGGCCGGCCGCACGTGGTCTATGACTATATCGTTTCGCGGAACCCGGTGCGCCGGGACCTCCAACACGCCGTCCTGGACGGCGGCGTCTGGATCACGGGAACCGTGGCCCACACCAGTGTCAGCCAGTTGGAGTTGGCGCTCGACGCCGGCGGCGCCCCGCGCATCAGCTTTTTCGATGGCTACAGTCTCCAGTACGCTGCCTGGACGGGCAGCCGTCCAAGGTGCCTTGTACCGAGGAGTGGTGCCGGTAGAAAAGTTCCAGGTTGCCGGTTGGCAAGTTCCAGGTTGACCTGCAGACCTGCAGCCCGCCCTGGCCAACCTGGAACCTGGCTTCCACATCCTGGAGCATAAAAGAAGGGTGCTCCTCGCAACGACCTACTCTCCCACACCGCTACCAGTGCAGTACCATCGGCGCTGAGGCGTTTCACTTCCAGGTTCGGAATGGGACTGGGTGGTTCCGCCTCGCTCAAGTCACGAGGAGCACCCTGAGGTGCACATAGGTTGTCAAGGAGACCGAATAGCGCAGTTGGGAAAATCTTCAATCTAGCCAGGGCTCGAACTTGGGGAAGCCCTCGGCCATTAGTAGCGGTCAGCTCAGCACGTTACCGTGCGTACACCTCCGCCCTATCGAACAGGTAGTCTACCTGCGGCCTTACCTGGATAAACCAGTGGGAGGTCTTATCTTGAGGGGGGCTTCCCGCTTAGATGCTTTCAGCGGTTATCCCTTCCGGACATGGCTACCCAGCGATGCACGTTGTCGTACAACTGGCACACCAGAGGTCCGTCCACCCTGGTCCTCTCGTACTGAGGGCAGATCCTCGCAAACCTCCTGCGCCCACAGCGGATAGAGACCGAACTGTCTCACGACGTTCTGAACCCAGCTCACGTGCCTCTTTAATGGGCGAACAGCCCAACCCTTGGGACCTCATCCAGCCCCAGGATGAGACGAGCCGACATCGAGGTGCCAAACCCTGCCGTCGATATGGACTCTTGGGCGGGATCAGCCTGTTATCCCCGGGGTAGCTTTTATCCGTTAAGCCACGGCCCTTCCACTCGGAACCGTGGGATCACTAAGCCCGACTTTCGTCTCTGCTCGACTTGTAGGTCTCGCAGTCAAGCCCCCTTATGCCTTTACACTCTCCGGTGGGTTTCCATTCCACCTGAGGGGACCTTTGGGCGCCTCCGATACCCTTTCGGAGGTGGCCGCCCCAGCCAAACTGCCCACCAGGCATTGTCCCAGCGCCGGGTAACGGCTGCCGGTTAGAGCCAAGACTTGACAAGAGCGGTATTTCAACGTCGACTCTGCCGAGCCCGCAAGCCCGACTTCGCAGTCTCCCGCCTATCCTACGCAAGCCAAGCCCTAACCCAATGCCAAGTTGCAGTAAAGCTCCACGGGGTCTTTTTGTCCTGCTGTGGGTAGACGGCATCTTTACCGTCACTTCAATTTCGCCGGGTCCCCCGTCGAGACAGCGCCCAAGTTGTTAAGCCATTCGTGCGGGTCGGAACTTACCCGACTAGGAATTTCGCTACCTTAGGCATTCTGTTACCATCCCGCCAAGCGGGATGGGCTGGTCATTTCTGCCAGCCTCTGCATATCGCTATGCAGATCGGACCATCTCATCACCTTGCGGTGGTCGGCATATGGTCTCTGAGGATTCTCTCGCGCACTTCCGCCAACGAACTTGATCGTTGGCGACCTTTGCCAGAAGGATTCATCGCGTATGCCTTCTCGACAATACGGACAAGCCCATCTGGGGTAAGGTGCTCCTGGTGGTCCATCATATCCAAGATTTCCCGAAACCGCTCAAAGGTCTCTCGCTTGCAACTATACGGTACAATATACCGTTCGAAGAAAGGAATGACCTTTTCGCGAAGGCTTCTTCGGTCGGTGATGGCGTACACCAGCACCTCGGGATTTCCCGGTTTGGGATAGATTCTGCCAGTTTGGAAGGTTGCCCGCGCCAACTCCAGGAGCTGGCGGCCACTATGGTGTTGGTACAGGAAGAATTCTGGGTCTACATAGTAACCAAAGCGGGCTGTGGGATGCGCTTTTATGCTAACCGTCAGCGCCCCCTCACCTTCAATAAAACCGGCCAGGAAGAACCGCGCTCTCTCTGTGGACGAGAGTCTTTCCTGCTGATTGGCTCCACCCATCACGTTGTCACCTCTTTGGTAGTGTGGGATACACGAGCTGTTCCAGCATATAGCCAACTTTTACAACGGCCATTAGAACATAATCACCGTTATAGTTACGGCCGCCGTTCACCGGGGCTTCAATTCGGAGCTTTGCTTATGGCTAACTCCTCCTCTTAACCTTCCGGCACTGGGCAGGCTTCAGCCCCTATACCTCCCCTTACGGGTTGGCAGAGACCTGTGCTTTTGTTAAACAGTCACTTGGGCCGTTTATCTGCGGCCCCTTCGAGCTCCGCGGGCGAACCGCTTCACCCTAATGGGGCACGCCTTCTCCCGAAGTT
>CAZQFV010000002.1:0-190000 GCA_964592645.1 uncultured Chloroflexia bacterium | reverse complement strand
GTGAGGAGCGGGCCAAGTGGAAGGATGAAGCGGCAGGGTGACAAGGTGAAGGGGAGGCAAGAAGCAAGAGGCAAAGGCAGGAACTCCTGCATCCTGTATCCTTGCACGGAGGTGCGACTATGAAAAAGGGGCTGATCCTGGAGAACGGCCGCATCTACACCATGAACCCCCAGCAGCCGACGGCGGAAGCGGTGGTGGTGCGCGGGACGCGCATCGCCCACGTCGGCACCACCGCCGAGATGGCCGTCTGGGCCGGACACGGCGGCTGGGAGGTCGTCGACCTGGCCGGCCGCACCGTCCTCCCCGGACTGATCGACGGCCACATCCACCTCTCCGGCTATGCCATCGCCCGCGCCCGCCTGGACCTCTCCGGCGTGCCCTCCCTGGAGGAGGCCCTGGCCCTCGTCGCCGTATGGGCCCAGAAGACGCCCCCCGGCCGCTGGATCGAGGGCCGCGGCTGGAACCACTACAACTGGGGCGGCCGCTGGCCCACCCGCCAGGACCTCGACGCCGTGGCCCCCAACCACCCCGTCGTCCTGCGCCGCCAGGACGGCCACTCCTCCTGGGTCAACAGCGCCGCCCTGCGCATGGTCGGCATCAGCCCGGAGACCAAGGCCCCCCTGGGCGGCGAGATCGTCGTCGACGAGGAGGGCCGGCCAACCGGCATCCTCAAGGAACGCGCCGAGGAGCTAGTCCTGGAGCGCATCGGCAAACCCGACCAGGCCGAGCGCCTGCGCCTCCTGGAAGAAGCCTTCCGCGAGGCCCACGCCCACGGGCTCACCGGCGTACACGTGCCCGAGGAGGCCGAGGCCTTTGGCGACTACCAGACCCTCTACGCCCGCCGCGAGCTGCGCCTGCGCGTGCTCGCCCACCTGCCCCAGAACCGCCTGGACCAGGCCATCGAGCTGGGCATCCGCTCCGGCTTCGGCGACGAGCGGCTGCGCATCGGCGCCCTCAAGATATTCGCCGACGGCAGCCTGGGCTCCAAGACGGCCTCCCTCCTCCAGGACTATGAGGACGAGCCCGGCTACCGCGGCCTGCCCACCCTGCAGGTGCGCGAGTTGGACGACCTGGTGCTCAAGGCCGCCCAGGCCGGCATCGCCGTCGCCGTCCACGCCATCGGCGACCGCGCCGTGCGCCTGGTCCTGGACACGATCGCCCGCGCCCAGCGCAAGGCCGGCCCGCCGTCCCTGCCGCACCGCGTTGAGCACGCCCAACTGCTGCACCCCCAGGAGCTGGGGCGCTTCCAGGAGCTGGGCGTGGTCGCCTCCATGCAGCCCATCCACGCCACCTCCGACATGCCCGTGGCCCGCCGGCTGTGGGGCGAGCGCTGCCGCTACGCCTACGCCTGGCGCAGCCTCCTGGACCACGGCGCCGTGCTGGCCTTTGGCTCCGACAGCCCCGTCGAGCCGCTGGATCCATGGGTCGGCATCCACGCCGCCGTCACCCGCCAGCGGGCCGACGGCACGCCCCATGGCGGCTGGTTCCCCGAGGAGCGCATCTCCGTCGAGGAGGCCGTCCGCGCCTACACCTGGGGCAACGCCTACGCCGCCGGCGAGACCCACCTGAAGGGCTCCATCGAGGAAGGCAAGGTGGCCGACCTGGTCGTCATCGACCGCGACATCTTCCATGTCCCGCCGGAGGATATCCTCGGCACCCGGGTGGAGATGACCATCCTCGGGGGCGAGGTCGTCTACGAGAAGGGAGGGGGATAGGGTGACGGGGTGAGGGGGGCGGGGGGGGGATGGGCCGGTCGGCTACCAATAATGGCTGTACACCGTCTCGTCGATCAACACCGTCCCGTCGGCGGCGGTCACCGTGCGGTGGAAGGAGACGCTGCCGCCGCCATCGACCACGTTGTCGATGGTCACCTGCCAGCCGGGGGAGGTGCCGTAGATGCTGACCACTTGCTTGGCGGCCTCGACATCGGTCTCCACCTGGATCAGTAGGTAGTGTCCGGTGGTGTTGCGGAACTTTAAATCAGGCCCGCCCATCATGATCGTGGCGTCGAAGCCCGGCGGGGAATCCTGCTCGTACCAGTCCAGCCGCCAGGAGTGCGGCTGGCGCTCGACGATCTCCAGCCCGGTGTTGAGCGCCGCCCGGTAGACGGTGGTCGCCAACTGGCAGAGCCCCCCGCCCAGTCCCCAGCCCACCTGCCCTCCACTGATGATCTCGGACATCACATAGCCCTTCTCCCAAGTCACCGGATCCAGGGCGGCGTTGAGCGAAAAAACCTCGCCCGGGGCCACCAACCAACCGTTCAGCTCGCGCCCGCCGACGACGATGTTGGTGACCCGCGCCCACGAGGAATCGACGAACGAGGAGCGCCCCTGCCCAATCAGCTCCGCCACACCAAACTCGGCGACCAGGGCATCCTCGCCGGCCGGCACGATCCGCGTCGGCAGTTCCACCGCCTCCACCTCCTCGCCGCGCAGCCGCCGGTGCAGGGCGCCCTCCAGGAAAGACAGGGACACGTCCATATCCAGCCCGCGCCCGTCGCGGCCCAACTGAAAGACCACGGCCCGACCGTCTTGGACCTGCAGGCGCGGCCGCTGCACGGGAACGGCCACCTCCGGCTCCAGGGACTCCAGGAAGGCCCGCAGGGCCGCCATATCCACCCCCACGCTGGGGGGCGCCAGTTGCACCCGCAGCCAGGGGGCGATGTCGGCCGCGCCCAGGAGGCGAATATGGCCGGCGCAGGTCACGGCCAGCGGCCGGCCAGCCCACTCCAACTGCTGGCGCAGCCGCCGCACCTCGCCCTCGGAGAGGGCGGCGCTATCGACGACGACGGGCACAGGGACGACAATGGGCTGCCCGGGCGGCGCGTCGCCGTGGACCAGGCCGGCCAGCCGGCCCAGGAGGTCGGCGCGCAGCTCGTCGCGCAGCACGTGGCGGCCGTCCTGCCCCGGGAGCAGGATCCACTCCTGGCCCTCCCAGGCGACCTCGGGGGGGATGGCCGGCCGGTCCAGCGCGCCGCATACCTGGTCCAGCGCCGCCTCCAGCAGCGCCCTCTGGGTCTCGACCCCCAGGTCCACCTCGGCTCCCCACAGCCCGGCGGCGGCCCGCTCGCGCCACGAGAGCCAGGGCGATGGGCGGTGGCCGACCCGCGCGGCCTCCCCGACGGCCTCGGCGGTGCGGTAGCGCAGGCCGAGAGCGGCGGCGGAAAAAGTCCAGCTTTGGCCCTCGTAGGCCAGCGCGAGCGGCCGCGCCAGGGCCACAGCGACCTGGCGCTGCAGGTCGGCCTCGGCCTCGGCGGGAGTGAGCCCGCCCAGGGGTCGGCCGGCGGCTTGCACGCCGGGGACGATGCGCCCGGCGTACCGGCGTTCATAGGCCGCGGCCAGGAGCAGGTTGGTCAGCACGATCAGCAGCAGGACGCCGGCGAACAGCAGATAGCGGCGCAGGCGCGGGGTCCAGGCCAGATGGGGCCGGGGGAGCAGCCTGCGGGCCGCAGTCCGCAGGATGGGGGGCGGCGGGGCGGGATGGGGCCGCTCTGTGGCGATGGCCCGGGGGGGGAGCCGGGGCGCCCGGCCGGCCGGGGTCAGCCGCGGCGCGGCCAGACGAAAAGGGGGATCGGGGGACGGCAGCGCCGTCTCCGCAGCAGAGGGCGAAAGGGGGACCGGCGCTCCCCCGGCCGCAGAAGGGGCGAGGGGCTGGGAGCCGGCATTGGCCTCCCCTCCATCGCCGGGGGCCTCGAGCGGGAGCGCTTCGCCGGCGAGCAGGGCCTGGGCCCGCGGATGGGCGGGGTCCAGGGCCAGGGCGCGGCGGGCGCAAGCGGCGCGCACCTCTTGGTTGGAGGAGATCGCGCCCAGCAGCACCCACAGATCGGGATCGGCGCCGTCGAGGGCCAGGGCGCGCTGTAGGTAGGATTCGGCCTGCCGGACGCGGCCGGCCCGGGCCGCGTCCCAAGCCTCCTCGCGGAGCTGGGCCAGGACCAGCGTCTGCATCGTCGTGCCGCCGTCGGCGGGCTCGTGCCCGATGGCCATGCCGTTCCCTTTCGTCGGAGCTTTCCTGCTGCCTATCATAGCATGAAGCGGGAGCCCGGTCAAGGACAGGCCAAAAGCCAAAAGCATCGCCATCGTTGACGCAGCCCGGCGAAAGGGGTAGAATGATCCCCAAGGGAGCCGACCTTCCAAAGTTGTCGATGCACGGTGCGCATCACAACGGATGAAAATGGACCCGTAGGGCGGCCCTGGCGGCCGCCCGGCCGAGAGTCTATTCTCCAGAGAAGGGACCATCGTCGGGCGGCGCTGGGCGCTGCCGAGGAGGTTGCCATGTCCGAGAGCCCACTGGCCACGCTGGGCCGGCTCGACCCCGAGATGATGGAGCACCTGGAGGCGGACTTTTCCTACACCATGGAGGACCAGGCGGCGGTCCTCGATCGGCTGCTCGCCGCGCTGCCCCCGCTCCCGCTGCACATCGCCGCGCACAGCATGGGCGGTGCCGTGGGCCTGCTCCTCGCGCCGGCCACGATGGCCCGCGTCCGCTCGTTCGCCAACCTGGAGGGCAACCTGATCGCCGCGGACTGCGGCTTCAGCCGGCAGGTGGCCGGCATCCCCTTTGCAGAGTACCGCGACCGGGTCTTCCCCGAGCAGCAGGCCGCGCTCCGCGGCGACCCGGCCCTGCGCCTGGACCACACCACGGCCACAGCCGTGCATCGCAGCTCGCGCTCGCCGGTGCAGTGGTCGGACAGCGGCCAGCTGCCGGCGCGCTTCCTGGGCCTGCCCTGCAAAAAACCTACTTCTACGGCAAGGAGAACGCCGGCATGCCGGTGCTGCAGCGGCTTGGCGGGATCGAGAGGCACTGCATCCCGCGGAGCGGGCACGGCATCATGATGCCGGACAACTCCACTTGACGAACCCCCCGCCGTGTACTATCATACGGGCGTGGCGCTCTCTTCTCTGCCACAGGAGTCCGGCCATGGCCGCGCGCCAGAACCTGTTCCGTTCCCTCCCCCGGCGCCTATGGCGCCTGGCCGCCTCGCGTACGCTCACGGCCGTCCTGCTGAGCACCCTGCTGCTCCTGCTGCTCGGCAGCCTGCTCCTCCCCCAGCAGCCCGGCGGCATCGACGAGGCCGGCCGTCAAACCTGGGAGGCGGTGGCCCGCCAGCGCTACGGGGAACGCTACGACCTGTACCAACAACTGGGACTGTTCGCCATCCCGCGCACCCCGCTCTTCCTGGCCCTGGCCGCGGCGCTGCTCCTGAACGCCATGGCCTGCACCGTGGACCGCCTGGGGGCGCTGTGGCGGGCGCTGACCCGCCGGCCGGCCGTCCGCCTGCCGGACGCGGCCTACAGTTCGCCCGACTACCAGGTGGAGGGGATCAACCCCCGGGCCGCCCGGCGGGCCCTGCGCCGCCCACTCTGGCGGCTGTGGAGCGTCCCCGGCCCACCCGACCACTTCTACAGCGCCACCTGGAGGCTGGCCCCCCTGGGCACTCTCCTGACCCACCTGGGGCTCTTTCTGTTCGCCCTGTCTGCCCTGCTGCACGGCCCGCTGGCCTGGCGCGAGCGGCTGCGGCTCGACGCCGGGGCCGCCGAACCGACCGCCCTGGCGCGGCGGCCCTGGTGCAGCGCCGCCTACGCCGGCTGGCGGGTCGCGGAAAGACCCGGGGGCCGCAACCTTGTCGAGGGACGCATTCGCGTCGCGTGGGCAGGGGGCACCCAAGAGGGCTGGCTCGGCCCGGCGGCGCCGCTCGCGGCCGGCGGGGCGCGTTTCCACCTGGCCTCGCATGGGCTAGTCCTGCGGGTGACGGCCTACCCGGAGGACGGCGGCCGGCCGGCAGAGATCACCCCGGCGGACGACGGCCCGGAGGGCGGCGGCGGGGAGCGCCCGGCGCTGATCCACTACCCGGAAGGCACCACGGCCCGCTCCTTCGAGATAACCTTCTCTCCAACGTGGTACGTAACGGTTGCGCCGACGCCGGCCACGCTGGCCGGCCTGCGGATGGAGCCGCTGGCGGTGCGCGTCGAGCAGGAGGGCCGGCTCGTCTTCGCGGGCGTCGTGGCCAGCGACGAGTACCTGGAACTGCCCGGCGGAAAACTGTTGCTGCATGGTGAGCGCTACCTGGAGGTGGACGCGGTCTACGATCCGGGGGCCGGCCCCTTCCTGGCCGGCGGGTTCCTGCTGACCCTCGGCAGTGGGATGGGACTCCTGGTCCCTTCGCGCCGGCTGTGGGCGCGGCGGGAGGAGGACGGCACGCTGCGGGTGCGGCTAGGAATGGATGCGGAAGCGGCCCGGGAAACGGCCGCCTGCCTGGCGCGGCGCCTGGAGCGGGCCGGGAGGGGGCGGCGATGAGTGGGCTGCTGCACGAGGGCACGCTGCTGCCGTTGGCCGCGGCCGCCCTCCTGGCCGGCACGGGGCTGGCGCTTTTCGGAGGCGAACGAACGGCCGGCGCGGCGCGCTGGGCAGTGGGCAGCGGCGGCTATCTGCTGCTGCTGGCGCTGCTGGCCCGCGGGCTACAGGCGCACGCCTGGCCACTGGGCAGCGCCTACGAGGCCGCCCTGCTGGCCGCGGCGGCAACGGCGCTGGCCGTGGGCATCGCGCCGCGGCACGCCGCCGCCCGGGGGGCCGGCTGCGCCGGGGGCGGGGCGCTGCTGCTGCTGGGCCTGGCGCTGCTACTGACACCCCCGGCGGCGCGCGCCGCCCAGGCACCGCCCGGGGCGCTGGCCGGGGTCCTGTTCCCACTACATGTCGTGGTCACGGCCCTGGGCTACGGCGGGCTGGTGCCGGCCGGGGCGGCCGGCCTGGTGCGCCTGCTGCGCGGCAAGGACGAGGCCGGCGAGGCGCTGATCCAGCGTGGGCTGGCCTGGGGCTACCCGCTGCTGACGCTGGGCATGGCCCTGGGGGCGCTGTGGAGCTGGCAGACGTGGGGACGCTGCTGGAATTGGGGCGTGAAAGAGGCACTCACCCTGGTCACCTGGGGGCTGTTCACGCTGGCCCTGCACACCCGCCGGCTGAAAGGCTGGAGCGGGCGCGTCCACGCTGCCGTTCTGGTGCTGGGGCTCGCGGCCGTGTTGGTGACGCTGCTGGGGGCCACGGCGCTGGCGCGGTGGGCCGGCATGGGAGAGATGTACGTGTTTTGAGCGATTCGGGAACGACCACAAAGGAGACGTGAACCAAGACGCAAAGGCACGGAGAAGAGTATGGGAACCACGACGACACAAAGGCACAAAGAAAAGCAAGGGAAAGAACCGCAGGAAACCTTGGTGTCCTTGTGCCTCTCTAGAAAATAGACCTTTGTGGTTGATGAACTGTTTTCATCATCGAGGAAGGCCTTGAAGCTGAGCAGGCGCGCGTTCATCAAAGGAGCGATCGGGCTGGGGCTGGGGGCCCTGGGCCTGGGCACAATCCTGGAAAACCTGGCCCGGACCCTTTCCGGCCGCGAGCCGGAGCTGCCCTGGCACGCCCGGCCGGCGCGCTTCGCCCTGGCGGTGGAGGGGGCGGCGCGCTGCGGCGACTGTCACACCACGATACACCCCTCCACCGCCGACTTCTGCCACGTGCGGCACGGTGGCGATTATGTCAAATGCGCGCTATGCCCCAAGGGCTGCCTGATCTCCGAGGGGCACCGCGGCGACTGCCGGGTGCGCGAGAACCGCGGGGGCACCCTCTACACGATGGCCTACGGCAACCCCTGCGCCGTGCACGTCGACCCGATCGAGAAAAAGCCGTTCTTCCACTTTCTGCCGGGGAGCATGGCCTTTTCCCTGGCCACGGCCGGGTGCAACCTGCACTGCCTCTACTGCCAGAACTGGGAGATCTCGCAGGTCCCGCCGGAGGACACGCCCATGGTGCAGCTCCTCCCGGAGGAGGTCGTCTCCGCCGCGCTGCGCTCCGGCAGCCGCTCCATCGCCTTTACCTACAGCGAGCCGACCGTCTTCTACGAGTACATGTTCGACACGGCCACGATGGCTCGGGCGGCCGGCCTGCGCAGCGCGGTTATCAGCGCCGGCTATATCAACAGCGAGCCGCTGCGGGAGCTGTGCCGCGTGATCGACGCCATCAAGATCGACCTGAAAGGCATCGACGAAGACTTTTACCGCGAAGTCTGCTCGGCCACGCTGCAGCCGGTGCTGGAGGCCATCGCCCAGATTGGCGCCAGCGGCGTGCACCTGGAGATCGTCAACCTGGTCGTGCCGACGCTGAACGACGCCCTGGAGGACATGCGCCGCCTGGCGCGGTGGGTGCGGGACACGGTGGGGCCGGACGTGCCGCTACACTTTTCCCGCTTCTCGCCGCTCTACCGCCTGCAGAGCCTGCCGCCGACGCCGGTGCAGCGGCTGCACGAGGCCCGCGAGATTGCCCTGGCCGAGGGGCTGCGCTACGTCTACATCGGCAACGTCGCCGGGGATCCCGGCAGCCACACCTACTGCCCGCGGTGCGGCCGGGTGGTCATCGCCCGCAGCGGGTTCAGCGTGCTGGAGGTACACCTGGCCGCTGGAAAGTGCGAGTACTGCGGGCAGGAGATCGCCGGGGTGTGGGCATAGGAAGACAATTCCAATTTCAAATTTCGAAGGAGGCCATGGCCCATGATGCAGCTCAGAACGAGAATTACCCTGACGCTGCTGCTCCTCCTCGCCGCCGGATGCCGGGGGACGCCGCCGGCCGGCAGCCCGACGACCCTCGCCGGCCCAACCTACCCGCCGGAACTGCTGCGCAAACCCGTCTTCGCCGGCCGGTTCTATCCGGCCGATGCCCAGACGCTGGCGGCCACGGTCGACGGCTACCTGGCCGGGACGCCCGGCGGAAACCACCCCCTGGCGCTGATTGTGCCGCACGCCGGGTACGTCTACTCCGGGGCCGTGGCCGGGACCGCCTACGCCGAGGTGCGCGGGCAACGGTACGAGGCCGTCATCCTCATCGGCCAGAACCACTACATCCAGGGCTTCACCGGGGTGGCCGTCTACCCGGGCGGGGCCTGGGAGACGCCGCTGGGCACCGTCCCGGTCGACGCCGCGCTGGCCCAGGCCATCCTGCGGGCGAACACGGCGTTCGAGAGCGACCCGGCCCGCCACGCCAGGGACCACAACCTGGAGGTGCAGATCCCGTTCCTGCAGCGCGCCCTGCCGGACACGCCGATCGTCCCCATCCTCATCGGCTATCCCCTGCCGGAGAACGCCCCGGCGCTGACCGCCGCGCTGGTCCAGGTGTTGGCCGGCCGCAACGTCCTGCTGGTGGCCAGCTCCGACCTGGCGCACTACCCCGCCTACGAGGAAGCCCGGCGCGTGGACGGGATCACGCTTGCCGCCATTGCCTCCCTGGACTCCAACCGGCTGCGCCGGGAGGTGCGCGGCCTCATGGCCGAAGGGGTGCCCAACCTGGTGACGGCCTGCTGCGGCGAGGAGGCCATTGTGGTCGTCATGGAGGTGGCCCGGCAGTTGGGAGCCAACCGGGTGGAGGTGCTGCGCTACGCCAACTCGGGCGACGTGCCGCAAGGCGACCGGACGCAGGTCGTGGGGTACGGGGCGATCGAGATATGGCGGGAGGGGAGATGAGCGGGGGAGAGGGGGAGATTGAAACAGAAAAGCGGGCGGTACAAGGCACTATCCGGTAGGTGTGCGCTCAAGGTTGGTGCCGATCTGGCGATTGCCGGATATTTGCTACTTGCGGTTCGAGAGGAGGAACGATGGCTCAAAGACGCATGTTCACCTGGTGGAGGACGGTGCTGGTGACGGCGATCCTGGCGCTGCTGGCCGGATGCCGGGCGCAGGGCAGCGGGGGAGCAGCGACGCCGCCGGCCGGCGGGAGCGAGGAGCCCGAGGAGGGCACCCTGAGCGCGGCCGAGCGGGCGGAACTGCTGAAGCTGGCCCGCACCACCATCGAGGTCTACCTGAAGGAGAGACGCATCCCAGAGTACCATACCGACAACCCGCACCTCCTGCGCGAGGGCGGGGCCTTTGTCACGCTCAAGAAGCACGGTGAGCTGCGCGGCTGTATCGGCTATATGGTCGCCGAGGGCCCCATCTACAGCACCGTCCAGGAGATGGCTGTGTCGGCGGCGGTGCGCGACCCACGCTTCCCGCCGGTGCGGGCCAGCGAGATGGCCGAGATCGACATCGAGATCTCGCTGCTCTCGCCCCTGGAGCGGGTCACCGACACCAACAAGATCGTCGTCGGGAAGCACGGCCTGCTGCTGCGGAAAGGGATGTACCAGGGGGTGTTCCTGCCGCAGGTGGCCCCGGAGCAGGGCTGGGACCGCGACGAGCTCCTGGAGAACCTCTGCTACAAGGCCGGCCTGCCGGCGGGCTCCTGGCGCGACCCGGCGGCGGAGATCTACTGGTTCACGGCCGAGGTCTTTGGGGAGAAGGAGTAGGGGCCAAGCTGGCGGTCGCCCCCACTTTTCCTAGCCCCGTTCATCCAGCCGCATCTCCAGGATGCGGTCGAGGCGAAAGGTGCGCTGCTCGCCGCGCAGCGTGCAGCGGGCCACCAGGTAGACGATGCCCTGGTAGGTGCCGACACGCAGCGGCTCCACGCTGCGCTCGGTGACCTCGCCCTCCGAGGAGCGGTAGCGCAGAAAGAGGAGCCGGCGCCTATCCAGCGCCTCAGCCAGCACATCGGGGAGTGCGGCGCGGGGATAGCCCCGCGGCCAGGGGATGGGTCCGCCCTGGGCGCGGATCAGCTCGCCCAGGGTGCCGATGCCCCAGCGCGACTGCAGGTCCTGCATAAAGAACTCCAAGACGCGCCAGGTGGTCCAGGTATCGCCCAGGGCGCGGTGCTTGCGGGAGATGACGATGCCCAGGTCCTGGGCCACGGCGTGCAGGTTGTTCTTGGGGAAGCCAAAGCAGAGGCGCGACAGGGCCAGGGTGTCCACCACCGGGTTGTCGGGGATCGGCAACTGCTCCTCCTCCAGCGCGGCCACGAGGAAGGAAAGGTCGAAGGCGGCGTTGTGGGCGACGACGGCCCGCCCCCGCAGGCGCTCCAGCACCTGGTCGGCGATCTGCGCAAAGCGCGGCGCGCCGCGCAGGAGCTCGGCGCCGATGCGGTTGACGGCGTAAGCGTCGGGAGAGACCGGCCGGCCGGGATCCACCAGGCTCTGATACTCCTCACGGACCTTGCCCTCGTCGACCTGCAGGACGGCCACCTCGCAGATGGCGTCGCCCAGGCCCGGGAAGAGGCCGGTGGTCTCCACGTCGAGCACGGCAAAGGGCACCTGGTAAAGCGGCAAGGACAACAGCGGGTCGGCCACGGTATCCTCCAGGGGTATTATACCACGGACGGGCGATCCCGGCGAGGGTTCGAAGGGGCGCCGGGAAACTTGACCCAAGCTCCCGCAGATGATAGAATGGGTTCAGGACATCCCGGGGGACCGTCCCGATCGTTCCCGGCAAGGTTTCCCGCCGGGGGCCTCCCAGGAGGGACCATGCACGTGCCGCGGTCACTGCTGCTGCTCCTGCTGCTGCTCGCCTCCTGCGCTCCTTCCGGCGCCTCGGCGCTGCTCCCGTCCGCCCCCCCTGCGGTCCGCCCGACGATCACCCGCGAGCCGACCCTCACCGAGGACACCTTCACCGAGCTGCGGCTGCGGATGGTAGAGGAGACCATTGTGGCCCGCGGGATCCGCGACCCGGAGGTGCTGCGGGCCATGCGCACCGTGCCCCGGCACCTGTTCGTCCCCGAGCTGTACACCTCCGCCGCCTACGAGGACGGCCCCCTGCCGATCGGCTACGGCCAGACGATCTCCCAGCCCTATGTCGTCGCCTGGATGACGGAGCAGCTAGGGCTGCAGCGGGGGGCCAAGGTGTTGGAGATCGGCACCGGCTCGGGCTACCAGGCGGCCATCTTAGCCGAAATGGGCATGGATGTCTACAGCGTGGAGATCGTCCCTCAACTGGCGGCGGCGGTCCGGGAGCGACTGGCTGGGCTGGGCTATGGGGGGATCCACCTTCTGGAGGCCGACGGCTACGACGGGTGGGCGGAGCATGCCCCCTACGACGCCATCATCGTCACCGCGGCGCCGGACCACCTGCCGGCCCCGCTGGTGGAGCAGGTGAAGGAGGGCGGGAGGATCGTCATCCCCATCGGGCCCATGGGCGGCTGGCAGCACCTCTGGCGCTTCGAGAAGACGGCCGGCGGCATCCAGGCTCACGAGCTGGGCTGGGTCCGCTTCGTCCCGCTCACCGGGAAGGCCCAAGACCACTCCCCCGGCGAGCGCCCCTAGGGGCCAGCGCCCAGGCCCCGGCGTAGAGCAGCGCGCCGGCCGCCAGGACCCAGCGGAAGCCCCAGGAGAGGGAGAGCAGCGCCGCCAGCACGGCGGCAACGACGGAGGCCGCCCCGTTGACGCCCCAGGCCCAAGGGACCTGCCCGGGTGCCGCGGGATCGAGGCCGGCCAGCCCACGCGGAAACGGCATGCCCATCAGCAGGCCGGCCGGGGCCAGCGCCAGCAGCGCCACAAGGGCGCGCGCCACCCCCAGCAGACCCAGCGCCGCGCCCAGCAGGGCCGGCAGGAAGAGTGGGTAGGCCAGCAGCAGCGCCACCAGCAGCCCCAGAGCCAGGCGCAGCGGCAGCCGGGGAGCCAGCAGGCTGCCCAGCCCGGAAAAGGCCAACAGCGCAAAGAGCACCGCCGTCAGGGCATAGGCCGGGTGCCCCAGGAACAGGACAAACCGCTGCAGCAGGGGGATCTCCACAGACATGTAGGCCAGGCCCAGCAGGGCAAAGTAGCCCAGGGAGGCCGCCGGGAGCGCCGCGCCGGGAGCGGCGGGCCGCCCGCGGCGGCCGGCCACGGCCAGCGGCAACAAGATGAGCAGCGTCGCGGCCGCCAGCGCCAAAGCCAGGAACAGGATCAGCACCAGATAGCCGGCCCCACCAAAGGGCTGCCAGGTCTTGCCCAACTCGGCCACCACCTGGCCGGCCTGCGACCAGCGGAAAAAGTGGCCGAAGAAGGGGCGGTCGTCGGTGGGCGGGGCGACGTCCAGCGGGTAGGCGGCGTACCAGGCGGCGCGGTCCGCGGCCCGCAGCAGTCCGGCGAAGGACTCCTCGTAGAGCGGATCGGGTAGGACGTTGAAGCGGTTCACCTCATCGGGGCGCAGGTCCGGGGCATAGACCAGGTCCCAGGCCCGCGCGGCCGTCCAGCCGCGCAGCGCGGCCAGCTCGGAATCGGCGAACGGCTCGCCCTTGACCAGCATGGTCAGCATAGAGTAGCCGCGAAAGGCCGCGATCTGTCGCGCCGGATCGCCGCCGGCCGCCTCCACCGCCGCGATGGCCAGGGCCAAGGCGCGCAACTCCTCGCTGGGCGGCACCTGCAGCCAGCGGCTGACGACCAAGAGGCCGCCGGGCCGCAGCCGGGCCAGGGCATCGCCGAACGACTCGACGGTGTAGATATAGTCCTCGGCCAGGCTGTAGGCCCCGGAGCGGATGGGGTGGTAGGGGGTGGTCAGGGCCAGGACGATGACGTCGTAGGCGTCCCCGGGGCGGCGCAGGAAGGAGCGCGGGTCCTCCACGACCGTCGTCACCCGCGGGTGAGCATAGACCTCGCCGGCCGCGGCGACAACCAGGGGGTTGGGCTCCACGGCGGTGACCTGGGCGGCCCCCTGGGCCAGGGCGATCCAGACCTCCAGCCCACCCCGCGGCTCCAGCACCAGCGCCCGGGCCCCGGGGCGGAGGCGGTAGGCCAGGGCGGTGGGCAGGAAACCGGTAAAGGCCAGGGGCGGTTCGGCCTCCCCCGCCGGGCGAACCAGGACCGGGCTGAGGTCGTCGCCGTCGACCAGGAGGCCGCGTTGGGGCGGCGGGGGTTCCAGGTAGAGGTAGGACAGGCCGGGCAGGGAGCGGACACCGCGGCTCTCCACCAGGTCGACGCGGGAGAACGAGTTCCAGGCGCGAAAGGCCACAGTCGCGCCGGGGTATTGCAGGGCGTAGGACAGGCCCTTGTAGGGCGAGAGGCGCACCTCCAGGAAGGGTGGGCGGACGAGCAGCGCCGCCAGGCAGGCGGCAATCCAGGCCAGGCCCGCGGCGGCCGGCCCCAGGCGGCGCGGTCGGCCCCCCAGGGCAAAGGCGCAGGCGGCGGCGCCGCCCAGCAGCCCGCACAAGACGATGGTCCCCTCGCCGCCCAGCACGGCCGGCGCGGCCAGGGCCAGCAGGCAGCCCAGGGCAGAGCCGGCTAGGTTGACGGCATAGACGCGCCCGGCGTCGTGCGGCCGGCCGGCCAGGAGCAGCGCCAGGGCGGCGCCGCCGCAGAAAAAGGGCAGGGCCAGCACGACATAGTGCAGGGCCAGGATGCCCACCTGCCGGCGGTCCAGAGCGATGCTGAAGGAGTCAAAGGGCAAGAAGTTGGTGAGCAGGTAGGCGCCGACGCCGGACATCCCCAGGCCCAGGGAGAGCAGGGCGAGCGCCGCCTGGGGCCGGCGCCGGCCCAGGCGGGGCAAGAGGGCCAGCAGGGTGCCGCTGGCGCCGTAGCCCAGCATAGCCAGGCTGATGACCATGAAGGCAAAGTGATAGAACTGGGCGACGGAATAAAGGCGCGTCCAGGCGATCTCCAGGAGCAAGGTGGCCGCCGACAGGCAGAGCAGCCCGCCGGCCCAGCGCAATTGCGAGGGACGGCTATTCCCAGCACCCCGGTCTCGCAGGTCGCTTTCCCACATCTTTTCCGCGCCCTCGGCGTCCTCCGGTCGAGGCCCATCCAAGGCCCAGTATAACACCTCCGCCTGCCCCTTTCAACCTGTTTCTGCCAGGCCCTCCCGTTTGACAGACCCGCCACCCGATGCTATCATTGCAACGACACCATAGGAGGAGACCTTGCCCCAGACCGCATTCTTGGAAGAGCTCAATCCCCAACAACGCGAGGCCGTGGAAGCCATGGGCGGACCGGTGCTCGTGCTGGCCGGCCCCGGATCGGGCAAGACGCGCGTCCTCACCTACCGCGTCGCCTACCTGGTGCGCGTCTGCGGCGTGCGGGCGCACAACATCATCGCCGTCACCTTCACCAACAAGGCGGCCCGCGAGATGGGCGAGCGCCTGGTGAAACTGCTGGGCGAACAGGAGGTCCGCCACCTCACCGTGGGCACCTTTCACGCCATCTGCGCGCGCATCCTGCGCCGCGAGGCCGCCCACCTAGGATTGGACCCTTCCTTCCTCATCTACGACGGCGACGACCAACTAGGGCTGGTGCGCCAAGCGATGCGGGACCTCAAGATCGACGAAAAACAGTACCAACCGGCCTCGCTGCTCTACACCATCGGCCGGGCCAAGGACGAGCTCCTCACCCCGGCGGCCTACGCGGAAAGCGTGCGCTCCTACTGGGAGGAGATCGCCGCCCGTGTCTACAAGCTCTACCAACAGAAGCTACAGGAGAACCGCGCCCTGGATTTCGACGATCTGCTCATGCGCACCGTGGAACTGTTCGAACGCGACGAGGAGGTCCGCCTGCGCTACCAGAAGCGCTACCAGCACGTGCTGGTGGACGAGTACCAGGATACCAACCACGCCCAGTATGTCCTGGTGCGCTACCTCTCGGGCGGATACCGCAACCTCTTTGTCGTCGGCGACGAGGAGCAGGCCATCTACGCCTGGCGCGGGGCCACGCTGCGCAACATCCTGGAGTTTGAGCGCGACTACCCCGAGAGCCGGGTTATCCTGCTGGAGCAGAACTATCGCTCCACGCAGCGCATCCTGCAGGCGGCCGGCGGGGTCATCGCCGCCAGCGCCAAGCGCCCCTACAAAAAGGTGCTCTGGACTCAAAACCCGACCGGCGCTCCGGTGGTGGTGCGCGAAGCCTACGACGAGCGCGACGAGGCCACCCAGGTGACCGACGAGATCACTCGGCTGCTGGACCAGGGACTGCACCCGCGCGACATCGCCGTGATGTACCGCACCAACGCCCAATCGCGCGTCTTCGAGGAGACGTTCCTGCGCTACGGGCTGCGCTACAAGTTGGTCGGGGGCACGCGCTTCTACCAGCGGCGCGAGGTCAAGGATATCCTGGCCTTCCTGCGGCTGATCCACAACCCCTACGACAGCGTCAGCCTGCTGCGGGTGGTCAACGTGCCGCCGCGGGACATCGGGCCGCGCACGGTGGACGCCTGGCGGGCCTGGGCCATGGAAGAGGGGCTGCCGCTCTATGCGCTGCTGGAGCACCTGGGCGACGAACGCGATCCCCTGCCGGAGGACCTACCGGTGGGAGCGCGGGCCGGCCGGGCCCTGCGGGCTTTTCGCGACCTCATAGAAGGGCTGCGACAACTGGCAGACGAGCTGCCCCTGCCGCGGCTGCTCGACGCCCTGGTGCAGCAGACCCACTACCGCGACTACCTACTGGAGGACCGCGAGAGCGGCGAGGACCGCTGGGAGAACGTCCAGGAGCTGCGCACCGTGGCCCAGGACTATGGCCGGATGGCGCCGCGCGAGGCCCTGGAGGCGCTGCTGGAGCAGACGGCGCTCGTCGCCGACATCGACGAGTACGACGAGCAGAGCGACACCATCACCCTGATCACCCTGCACCAGGCCAAGGGGCTGGAGTTCCCCGTCGTCTTTATCGTCGGGATGGAAGAAGGGCTGCTGCCGCATGCCCGCTCGCTGGGCGACAAGGAGGAGCTGGAAGAGGAACGACGACTGTGTTACGTGGGCATGACGCGGGCCCAACAGCGGCTGTACCTCTTCCGGGCCTTCAAGCGCACCCTCTTTGGCAACTCCGACGCCCGCGAGCCCTCGCGCTTCCTGGCGCAGCTGGACCCCAGCCTGATCAGCGATGGGCGCGAGGAGCGGCGGCGGCCGGCGCCGCACAGCAAGCTGCCATACCCGGCAAGCAGGAAGCAACCGACGCCGCGGCAGGAACGGCCGTCCCTGCCGGACAGGAAGCGGCCGGCGGGGCGCGACGCGCAGCGCCCTGCTCCGCGGGCCAAGCAGGACGGCGAACGCCGCCGGCCGGCAGCCCCAGCCGGCAAGGGCGACTTCCAGGCCGGCCAGCGGGTCCGTCACCTCACCTTCGGGGAGGGAGTCATCGTCTCGGTGAAGGATCTCGGCTCCGACCAGGAGCTGACGGTGGTCTTCCTGGCGCGCGGCATCAAGCGGCTGCTGGCCAGCTATGCCAAGCTGGAGAGGATCGATTAGGAGTTGCGGAGATCCGAAGTATGAGGAGGTTAGCGATGCCCAAGAGACCGCGTTCCCTGAGACCGGCCGGTATGCTGGTGTTGTTCCTGATGGCCAGCCTGGTGTTCCCCGCCGGGGCGGGGCAGCAGCCGGCGGTGGCCGCCGCCGCGGAGGCCGGCATCGCCGCAACCCTCGTGCCGGGCAGTCGGCTGGTCTTTCAGTCGTACCGCGACAACAACTGGGAAATCTATGGCAGCGGCGACGACGGCAGCGGCCAGACACGGCTGACCTTCCACAACGCCGAAGACGCCTACCCCCGCCTGAACCGCGGGTACACGCGGATCGCCTTTGCCTCGAAGCGCAACACCGGCGACTACAACATCTACACGATAGCCCCGGACGGCAGCGATCTGCAAAAGATCACCTCCCACGCCGCGGACGACGCCGAACCGGCCTGGTCCCCCAACGGCCAGCGCATCGCCTTTTACTCCATGCGCGACGGCCTGGGCGACATCTTTACGATGGACCCCGACGGCGGCAATGTCGTCAAGCTGACCACGCACGCCGCCGAAGACCGGTCCCCCTGCTGGTCGCCCGACGGCACCCAGATCGCCTTTGCCTCCAAGCGCAGCGGCGACTATCGCATCTGGAAGATGAACGCCGCCGACGGCAGCGGCCAGGTCCAGCTCTCTACGCAGGCCGATAGCCACAATCCGGCCTGGTCGCCCGACGGCAGCCGCATCGCCTACGACGCCGACGCCGACGGCGACGGCTGGAACGAGCTGTGGGTGATGGATGCCGACGGCACGGACCAGGCGCTGGTGTACGATCCCGGCGGCAACACCGAGGCCTGGGCCCGCTCCTGGTCGCCGGATGGACGCTACATCGCCTACACCCGCATCCACTGGGTGTTGCAGCAGGGCGACTGGGTGTGGGACAATGCCGTGCTGGAGGCCTGGGACCTGTACACCAACAGCCCGGTGGTGCTGGTGAACAACGGGCAGGAGTGGCACCCCGACTGGCAGACGGTGGACACCCTGCCGCCGACGACCCAGGTGCAAGCGCAGCCCTACATGGTGCCGGGGCCGTTCATGGTCTACTGGGGTGGCTACGACAACGGGCCGGCCGGCCTGTGCAGCTACGATGTCCAGTTCAAAGACGGGGCCGGCGATAGCTGGCACGACTGGCAGACGCAGACGCCGGACACCTCGGCCCCGTTCCCCGGCCAGGGCGGGCACACCTACTACTTCCGCAGCCGGGGCCGTGACTGCGCCTACAATGTCGAGGAGTGGCCCTCCGGCGACGACGGCGACACGCACACGCTGGTCGAGTCCTATCCGCCCCAGACCCGCGTGAACCCACTGCCGGACCACTACCAGGGCACAGAGATCGCCATCTCCTGGGGCGGGTTCGACCCCGGCGGATCGGGCATCACCTTGTACGATGTCCAGTACCGGGTCGGCGACACCGGCCCCTGGACGACCCTGATCACCCAGACCACGGCGACGGCGGGAGTGTTCACCGGGGCTTCGGGATACACCTACTACCTGCGCTGCCGGGCCACGGACCACGCCGGCAACGTGGAACCCTGGCCGGATGGCGACGGCGACACCGACATCACCATGTATACCTGGGCCATCACCGGCACGGCCCGCGACAACCGCGAGGTGACCATTGCCGGGGTCAGCGCCGGCACGACGCCCGGCGCGTTCCAGGAGCTGCCGAGCGACCTCGCCGGGAAATACGGCAGCTATGTTGCCACGGCCGCGGGCAGCTACGAGGCCGGGTGGAGCGCCGCGGGGTACACCTCCCTGCCGAACACCTCCTTTCCCGGCGCGGCCGACGCCCACTACGACATCTTTATGCCGCCGGGGGACAATGTCGTGCAGAACTGGGGGCTGGAGGGCGGGGACCTCTCCCATTGGCAGGCCGGCGGCGTGACGCCGCCCGGGGTCACGGACACGGTGCGCTACACCGGCGACTACGCCGCGCTGCTGGGATGCCAGGTGGGGGCCTTCCCGGCCCCGGTGGACATCTGTGGACTGGCCGGCGAATCGTACACCCCGGTCATCTGGGTGGAGGCCGGCACGGGGGTGGTCCATGCCGCATGGTACCAGAACGGGGCCGGGATCAACGGCGAGATCTATTATGCCCGCCGGCCGGCCGGCGGGCCCTGGGGCCCCGCGGAAAAGGTCTCCAACAGCATCGCCCTGGCGGGCGCGCCACAGATGGCCGTCGACGGACTGGGCAACGTCCACCTGGTCTGGACGGAGGATACCGGCAACGTGCCCGAGATCTATTACGCCCGGCGCACCGGCACATGGTCGGCGCCGGAGAACATCTCGCAGAACGCCGGCGTCTCGCGCGACCCCCAGATCGCCGCACGGAACGACGGCACCGTGCACGTGATCTGGATGGACGACACGGCCACGCCGGGCGCCTTGAACGTCTACCACGCCTGGCGCTACACCTCCTGGTCAACGCCGGAAAAGATCTCGGACAGCCCGGCGGACGTGGACTCGCTGCAACTGGCCATCGACGCCGCGGGGAACGCCCACGCGGCCTGGGAGCAGGGCGAGGTCTACTACGCCCTGCGCGAGGGCGGGGCATGGTCCAGCCCCGTGTCCATCTCCAGCAGCGGCGGGACGGCCAATACGCCGCAGCTAGTCCTGGGCATCGGGGCAATCCACGTCGTCTGGACAGAGTCCTATGCCGGCAGCAACGCCGTCGCCTACACCCTCAACGACGGCAGTTGGGCAAGCCCGCGCACCATCTACAGCAGCAGCAGCGCCGTAACGGCGCCGCGGTTGGCCACGGATAGCAGCGGGGCCTTGCATGTCGTCTGGCAGGTTGACAGCGGGAGCGCCGCAGAGGTCTACTACGCGCTGCGCAGCGCGGGCGGGAGCTGGTCGAGCGCGGTGAACGTCTCGCAGAACGACGGGGAATCGCGCCGGCCAGAGATCGCGGTCGACGCGAACCGCACAGCCCATGTGGTCTGGAGCGACAGCTCCGGCGGGGACAACGACATCCTGTACGCCTCCCGGCATGCCGGCGTCTGGTCGCAGGTCAAGGATGTCTCGCGCAATGCCGGCAGCTCGACCGACGTCCGGCCGGCGGCCGAGGGCGGCAAGAGCGTGCATCTGGTGTGGGTCGACGACAGCGCCGGGAACGGCGACATCTACTACACGGCGCTGGCCAGCAACGACCAGACGGGGGTCTCCCAGATCTCGCAGGAGGTGGCGCTGCCGGGAGCGATGTACGCCCCGACCCTCTCGTTCCTCTACATGCTCGACGGCGCCTCGCCCACGACCGGCAGCTCCTTCCGTGTCCTGGTGGACCCCGGCGCCAGTCCGGTGACGCTCCTGACGACCAACACCAGCGTCCACGATTGGACCCATCGCTGGTTCGACCTGAGCGCCTACGCCGGCCAGACGGTGACCCTGATCCTGCAGGTCCAGCAGACGGCGAACCGCGCCTGCACCTGGGGCTATCTGGACGAGGTGACGATCGGCGGGGCCAATCCCGACCTATGGGTCGAAAAGTACGGCGGCGCGGCCGGGCTGCCCGGCGGCACCGTCGTCTTCCATCTCGCCTACGGCAATCGCGGCGGAGCCGCGGCCCAGGGAGTGCAGGTCACCGAGGCCCTACCAAGCGCGCTGACCTATGTCACGGCCAGCCCTCCGCCGGCCTCGACGGCGCCGCTGCGCTGGGACCTAGGCACGCTGGCGGCGGGCAGCGGGCCGTCGGCCATCGTCATCACGGCCACGGTGAGCGGGGCGGCGGCGCCCTGGAGCAGCCACCAGAGCACGGCCACCATCGCCACAACCTCACCCGAGGCCGAGACGAGCAACAACGCGGCCACGGTGACGACGACGATCGTCGGGCGGATCTATCTGCCGATCGTGGCCAAGGCGTATGCGCCCTGATACTTGCCACCAGCTCCGTGGGGGCGACCATGGTGGTCGCCCCCACGGCCTCTCCCGTAACGTTGCTGTAGGGGCGGGAGCGAGCTCTGCCCCTACAGCAATCCCAGATGCCGTCAAGCGACAAAAGCCATTGCACCGCCGAGGGCATCGAGTCCGCAGAGACCCTATTCTTTTTCCCCGCTGCTCCTGGCATCTCCTTTCTCTGCGCTCTCGGCGTTCTCGGCGGTGAAGAGATGCCGGGAGGATCCACCGCATGCCCTATGCCATCTGCCTGCACTCCCGGGATGAGATCGCCGCTTTCCTGCAGCGCGACCCGGCGCTGCACCTCTACGAACTGGGCGACCTGGACGACTTCTTCTGGCCCTACACCACCTGGTACGCCTTCCAGGAGGGGGGCAGCATCGTAGCGCTGGCGCTGCTGTACGCCGGGAGCGACCCGCCCGTGCTGCTGGCGTTGGGGGCGCCGGAAGAGCGCGAGGTGCTGGCCGGGCTGTTGCGGGGGCTCCAAGGGGTCCTGCCGCGGCGGTTCTATGCCCATCTCTCCCCGGGGCTGGCAGAGGACCTGGCCGCGGACTACCGGGTCGAGCCCCACGGCCGGCACCTGAAGATGGTCCTGGCGGACCGGACGCGCCTGGACCAGGTGGACACTGCCGCGGTGGTCCAACTGGCCCCGGACGATCTTCCGGAGCTGGAGGCTCTCTACGAGGCTGCTTACCCCGGCAACTGGTTCGACCCGCGCATGCTGGAGACGGGCCACTACTACGGCCTGCGGCAGGGGGCCGGCCTGGTTTGCGCCGCCGGGGTGCATGTCTACTCGCCGACCTACGGCGTCGCCGCGCTGGGCAACATCACCACCCATCCGGCCTCCCGAGGACAGGGGCTGGCCACCCGCGTCACGGCGCGCCTCTGCCGGGCGCTGCTGGAGACGGTGGCGGTCGTCGGGCTCAATGTGAAGGAGGACAACGGGGCGGCGATCGCCTGCTATAGACGGTTGGGGTTCACGGAGGTGGGAGGGTACGAGGAGTTGACGCTGGAGGTCAGGTAGCTTGCAGTGTACCGTACCTCCTATCCCTGCTCCTCCGCCCTGGTCCGGTCTGGTTCCCCGGTGGGCCCCGAAAGCTCTGCCCCCGGCCCTGCTGACCGACCGCTGAAAACTGAAAACTGTCTGCTCCTCCACCAGCACCACCCCACTATCCCATAGTACACCCCAATGAACCCGATCCCCACCTTGGGCATCTCGACCGCCGCCCAGGGGAGGGCTCCCAGCCGGCCGACGACCAACAGCATGTAGGAAGCCACCAGCCAAGTGAGGCCGCGCAGGAGCAGCCCCAGGCCGGGCAGCCTGCCCAGGAAGAGGGCCAGCGCGCCCAAGAGCATGAGGGGCGCCAGGGCCGGGCAGGCCAGCAGGTTGGCCAGGGGCACGACCAGAGAGAAGGTGCCGAAGGAGGCGGCCAGGAGCGGCCAGGTGAGGAGTTGCGAGGAGAGGGTCGCCGCCAGCGACTCGGAGAGGAAGCGGGGCCAGCGGGAGAGGGCCGCGGTCCACACCGGGACAAAGAGGAGCATACCCAGCGTGGCGGCGAAGGAGAGCTGGAAGCCGAGGTCGCCCAGGAGGGCGGGGTTCCACAAAGTCATGGCCCCGGCCGAGGCGAAGAGGGCGGTGCGACCCTCTCCGGGCCGGCCGGCCTGCTGGGCGATGACATAGAGCCCGCCCATCAGGGCAGCCCGCAGCACCGCGGCGCCGGCCCCCACGAACAGGGTGTACAGGGCAATGCCGGCCAGGACGAGCAGCCAGCCGACGCGCCGCGGCAGCCGCCGGGTGAACGCCGCCAGGAACCCGGCGACGATGTTGATGTTCCACCCTGAAATGGCCAGGATGTGGCTCGTCCCGCTGCGCGAAAAGGCCTCCTGGATCTCCGGGGGGATGCTCGTGCGCGAGCCCAGCAGGATGCCTACCAGTAGGGAGGCGGCCGGCTCCGGCAGGAAGCCCTCCAGCCGGCCCCGCGCCCAGCGGCGCAGAGCGTGGAGCAGGCGCGCCGGCCAGGCGCCGCCCCTCCCGGGCAGGAGCTCGGCGAACCGCACATCCTCCAGCAGGACATAGATGCCCTGGCGCGCCAGGTAGTCGCGGTAGGCGGCCTGGGTGCCGCCGCGCGGCGCGGCCAGTGTCCCCTCCAGGAGGAGGCGCTCGCCGTAGAAAGCCTCCTGGAACGGCCGGCCGCGGACCAGGACGCGCCCGCGTGCCGGGCGCGGCTCCTCGCCGGGCAGTTGCAGCGTCTCCACCCAGAAGGAGAAGGAGACGCGGCCCCCGGACTCCATAGCCTCCCCGTCGACAAAGCCCCGCACCTCCACCGACCGGCCGACATAGGAGGCGATATCGCCCGGACCCCAGGACGGCTGGGCCAGGCACCAGCGCAGCGCCCCCAGGGCGGCCAACAGGAGCAGCCCCAGGAGGCGCCGGCGCCACATGAGCAGCAGCAGAAGGGCCCCCAGGGACAACGCCGCCGGCACGGCCCAGGGCGGGCGCAGCCAACTGCCCAGGGCGATGCCGGCCAGCCAGGCGATGACCATAGCGATCAACGTCATTGCTCTCCCTCCCTAGCAGGTCCGGAGCATTCCAGGCTGCCGCAACTCGACAGGCGCCGGACCAGCAAACATTGTAGCATATTTGCACGAACTTGTCAACAGTTAGCCCAAGATGCTGGTGACGGCGCTCACTTGACATCCCCCCTGGGGGGTGCTAGAATGGTCGCACTTTAGAAAAAGATCGGAGGAGAAAGGAAATGCGTGAACAGATCGAAGAGGCCCTGAAGTCGATCCGCCCGCAGCTACAGGCCGACGGCGGCGATATCGAGTTTGTCGAGGTCGACCAGGAAGGCACCGTCAAGGTCAAGTTGGTAGGTGCCTGCCACGGCTGCCCTATGTCGCAGTTGACGCTGGCCTGGGGCGTGGAACGGGTCCTGAAACAAAAGGTGCCAGGAGTGACCCGCGTCATCCCCGTGTAACGCGTATCCTTCCCGGGCCTCCCTGTGCGAATGGGGAGGCCCTTGTTATGCCAGGAGGGCAAAGTGACCGCCACCATCTACCTGGACCATGCGGCCACCACGCCGCTGGACGAGCGCGTGCTCGAGGCCATGTTGCCGTACCTCGGCGAGCGCTTCGGCAACCCCTCGAGCCTCCATCGGCTGGGCCGTGAGGCCCGCCGAGCCGTCGACGAGGCCCGGCAGACCGTAGCGGACATCCTGCACGCCTCTCCCTCCGAGATCGTCTTTACTTCCAGCGGCACCGAGGCCGACAACCTGGCGCTGCGGGGGGTAGCCCAGGCGATGCGCGAGGAGGGCCGGGGGCAGGGCATCGTCACCAGCTCCATCGAGCACCATGCCATCCTGCACACCGTGGATGCCTTGGACGAGGCCGGCTACCCTGCCACGATCGTTCCCGTGGACGGGGATGGGCTAGTGCAGGCCGGGGAGTTGGAGCGGGCCATCCGACCGGGGACGGCCCTGGTGAGCATCATGTATGCCAACAACGAGGTGGGCACCGTCCAGCCGCTGGCGGAGCTGGCGGCCGTTGCCCACGCCCATAGCGCCTACTTCCACACCGATGCCGTACAGGCCGCCGCCTATCTCTCCCTGGATGTCGACGAATTGGGCGTGGACCTGCTGAGCCTATCGGCCCACAAGTTTTACGGCCCCAAGGGGATCGGGCTGCTGTACGTGCGGCGCGGCGTGCCGCTCGTCCCGCAGATACTGGGGGGCGGGCAGGAACGCGGCCGGCGGTCCAGCACGGAGAACGTGGCCGGGATTGTCGGTCTGGCGGCGGCCCTGCGCCTGGCCCAGGAAGGGCGCGAGGAGTACAATGCCCACTGCCTCGCGCTGCGCGAGCGGCTGATCGCGGGGGTGCTGCAAGGCATCCCCGAGGCCCGGCTCACCGGGCATCGCACGCAGCGCCTGCCGAACAACGCCAGCTTTTGTTTCGCCGGGGCAGACGGGGAGAGCATCCTGGTGAAACTGGACCAACTGGGCATCTGCGCTTCCAGCGGCTCGGCCTGCACTGCCGGGACGCTAGAGCCGTCGCACGTCCTCACGGCGCTGCGCATCCCCCGGGAGATGGCGTTGGGGTCACTGCGCCTGAGTGTGGGGCGGGGCAACACCCCTGATGAGATCGAGCGCCTGCTCGAGGTGCTGCCGGGGATCATGGGACAGCTGCGCGAAGAAAGGCGATGACAAGGATGACCGGGCCGCTGCCAGCCGTCCGGGCAACCGGCTCGTTACGGACGGCCGGCCAACGCTCCTATTTCCCCGTCCACTCCACAAACTGGCCCTGTTGGACAACGAACATTGGGATCTTTTGCTCGGCCAGGTCGCCGTTGGCGTCGTAGCGCAGCGCGCCGTAGGGGGTCTGGATGCTCATGCCGCGGATGGCCGCGGCCACCTTGTCGGCGTCCAGGCTGTTGGCCTTTTTGATCCCCTCCACGATCACCTGCACCGCGGCGTAGCCGGCCGGGCTGTTGATCCCCGGTTGGTAGCGGTAGAGGGCGCGGAACTCTTTCACCCAGTCGGCCATCGCCGTCGTGGACAGGACGTCGGGGAAGAGGGAAGAGATGTAGGCGCCTTCGGCGGATTTACCGGCGTCGCGCAGGAAGCCGTATTCGAACGAGCCGTCGCCGCTGAGGAAGGGGGCCGCGACCCCGGCCTCGCGCATTTGCCGCAGCAGCAGGTCGCCGCCCGGGTAATAGCCGGAGAAAAAGACCAGGTCCGGCGAGTCGCCGCGGAGCTTGTTCACCGTGTCGGTGAAATCAGCCGGTGGATCCTCGTAGGGATAGGTCGCCACGATCTGCGCTCCCAGCTCCTGCGCCCGGCGGGTGAACTCGTCGCGCAGCCCTTCGGAGTAGGTGTCGCCGCCGATGTAGACGATGGCGATGCGCCTGGCCCCCAGCGTCTGCACCGCGAACTCGGCGTCGAAGGGCCCCTGGACCGAGTCCACCGGACAGACGCGGAAGAAGGTGGCAAAGCCCTGCCGGCTGATTTCGGGGTTGCTGGCCATGGTGGTCACCTGCAGGACGCCGGCCGCGGCATAGATGCGCGAGGCCGGCATGGTCGCCCCGCTGGAGTAGTGCCCGACCACGGCGGCGACCCGCTGGCCCACGAACTCCTGGGCCACCTCCACGGCCACCTCGCCGTCGGCCTGGTCGTCCAACGGGACAATGACCACCTTGCGCCCCAGCACGCCGCCCTGCCGGTTGTAGTGCAGGGCGGCCAGCTCGGCGCCGTGCCACAGGTCGATGCCCACCGCCGCCTGGCTCCCGGTCAAGGGACCGGCGTAGCCGATGCGCAGTTCGCCCTCGTACTGGTAGGTATCCGGGTTGATGGTCGCCGGCCCGGGGCCACAGGCAGACAGCAGGATGCCGAGCAGCGCCGCGAGGGCGATCCATCCGCAAGCAGTACGCCTCATCTTCACCAGGGACCTCCCGACTACTGCGAAAAAACCTCGTCCATGGCCTTGTTGGTCATCCGCAGCTCCTCGATCTGCTGCCGTAGGCTGCGTGTGACCACGTCGCTGGCCTCGGTCAGGTTGCGGATTTCGGCCGAGCGGATCATCAGCACCTGGGAGTAGAGGTTATCCAACGTCGTGCTAGCCCGGCGCAGCTGGGCCTGCCAGCGCTCCAGGCCGTTGCGGATGCGGGCGACGTTCTCCAACAGCTCCCGCTTGGCCTCCAGCGTCTCCTGATACTGCCGCTGCAGGTAGGGATCCTGAGTGGCGGAAAGCCGCTTCTCCAACTCGGCGATCTCCTTACGCTCCTTGGCCTCATCCACCGGCTTCAGCGATTCCTCCAGCGTCTGCGCCTTGTAGGCCACCTCGTAGACCGTGTCGGTGATCGCCCCGACCTGTTCCAGGGTATCGGCGAGGACCCGCTGGACGGCCTCCGGGGACTCCCGGACGGCCCGCTCGATACGCTTGCGGTCGTCCAGGGCCTCCTGCATGATCGAGGCGTACTGCCCACGGAGCTTGCGCAGGTCGGCGCTGCGCTCCGGGTAGAGCTCGTCGATCAGCACGCGGCGGATCTGCTCCTCGTCGCGCAGCGTCCCCCACACCAACAGCAGGTAAAAGGTCAGCCCGACGACCAAGAAGAGCCCTCCCGCCAGGGTATAGCCCAGCAGCAGGAGGAAGCCGCCCACGAGCAGGGTGATCACCAGGGTGCTCGCCGCCAAGGGGGCGGTCAGGGCATAGGACAGGGCGATCCGCCACTTGCGTCGGCGCACCTCTTTGATCGGGTCATCGTAGATGCTCATCGCCGCTCCTAGAAGTAGCTGGACAGGATCACGTACAGGCGCCGGATGTTCGCCGGGGTACCTTCCACCATACGGCCGGCCGTGGCCTCGGCCAGGCGCTTGAGCAGGTCGCGCTCGGCGTCCTGACCGTAGGCGATGGTGAAGAAGCGCACCGGGGTATTGGACTTGGCCGAGCGCTGCAGCGCGTTCAGGGCATCGCGCTCGCTGCTCCAGGAAGCCGTGTCCTGGCCATCGGTCATCAGGACGATGGCGTTGATCCGTCCGGGGTCATAGGCCTGCTGCATCTGCTCCAGGGCCTCGATGGTCACGTCGTACAGAACGGTGTTGTACTCGGCCCGCAGCTCGTCGATCGCCCGGTTCAACTGCTGGCGCTTGGGGCCGAGCGGCGTAAGCGGGCTGAGCGTAGAGACCTGGTCGTTAAAGACCAGGACGCCGGCCACGTCCTCATCACCCAGTTGTTCCAGGAACAGCTTGAGGCCGTCTTGGACGGCCGGCAGCTTGTCGGCGTCGCGCATCGAGCCGGAAACATCGACCACCAGGAGGAGATTGACCTTTTTACGCACCTCGCGCCAGGCGTCCAGCAGGGCCATAGTGGTGTCGGCCGAGGGGATCTCCAGCACGGTCTGGGGCTGGAGGGGATCCACGCCCACGGCCGGTCCCAGGACGGAGTTGATCAGCGGGATCGAGATATCGGCCGGCCGGAACCCGGACTCCAGGGCCTTGGCTTGAGCCTCGGGGGAGAGCAGGTAGTCGCGCAGGGCCAGGGCCGCCGCCTGTTCGTCGGAGGAGACCCACTCCCCGCGCAGGACGACATAGGGATGGTCGCTCCAGAAGGTGCCCTCCTTGGGGTAGACGGCGATCAGCTTCTGCGGAGGGTTGCCATAGGCTCCGCGGTTGAACCGGACGACGGTCTGTTCCTCGAGGACCACGGCGCTGGCATAGGCCGGCCCGCGCGCCGCCATCTGCTGGGCGAAATAGTCGCTGGACTCGCCGTAATGGATGATGGCCTGCTCGATCTGCTGCACATAGGCCCGCGTGGACGACAAAGCCAGGTCGGACGGCGTCAGGTCGCGCACCTTGCCGGCCGCGGCGTACCCCTCGGCGGCCACGCTCAGGAGTCCGCTGTTGGAGAAGTAGGGGTTGGTGTGCCCCAGCGTAAAGGCGCCCCACTCCGGGTGGCCGTACAGGCCCCAGCCGCGGGGGTCCAGCGTGGCCGAGATAATCTCCTGCCAGCCGATGGCCCGCTCTGGGTAGCCCATCGCCTGGGCCTGCTCCTCCCACATGGCGATGACCAGAGGGCTGACCACCAGGGGCTCGGGATAGACGGCCAGGGGCTCGTCTGTCCCCATCTGGTCCTGCCAGCGTTGGTTGAGCAGCGGCACCCACAGCGTGGAGGCCGGGCTCCAGACGGCCGGCGCGCTGCTGCCGTCCAGGATGGCCTGGAGCGCCTCGCCCGAGTCCATGGCCTGGGCCACGACGCGGACCCGCCGGCCACGGATGCTCACCCCGCGGCTGTTGAACTCGCTCACCCGCGGCTCGATCCAGGCCTGCTTCTCCGGAGAATAGAGCACCGTGAGTTGCAGCGTGTTCTCGGTCGTGGGGAGGACCGTCCGGCGCAGCCGCAAATAGACCAGCAGGCCAACGACGCAGCAGAGGACCACGACCACGGCGACGGCTATCGAAACGATGACCAGGGTTTGGCGCTGCCTGCGATCCAAGGTCGCCCTCCTTCCGGCCTCAGCGCGTGGTCTTCTTGAACAACTGCTGCATGACATTGATGACTTCCGCCGAAGGCGTCTCGACCAGGTTGATGCGCGGGATCTGGATCGCCAGCCCCTGGGCCTGGTACTTGTTGAAGGGGTTCTCGGGATCCGAGTTGACGACCGGGACGTCGACGTTGGCCGGGCGGAAGCCATAGTGCAGCGCCTCGCCCTGCACCTTCTCCGAGAGCAGGTACTTTTGGAACTCCAGCGCGGCGTCTTTCTGGTCGGCGCTGGACCAATCGGCGAGGAGGACACAGTAGGGGTGGTCGTTCCACAGGTTCAGGTGCGGGTAAAAGACGCGCAGCTCATCGCCCCAGCGGCCGCTGGCGTTCTTCATGGTGGAAGCGACCAGGTTCTCATAGACCAGGATCACGTCGTAGGTGGAAGGGCCGTAGCGCAGCATGTTCTGCATCAGGTCCGAGGAGGTGCGGTCGTAGGAGCCGACGATGCTCAGCCAGAGCGGCTTGATCCAGGACTGGTAGTCGCTCGAGGTAATGAACTCGGGCGTCAGCCCGCGGGTCTTGCCGTAGCGGTCGTAGGTGGCCAGGGTGATGGCCACCAGGCCGGAGTTGCTGTAGATGGGGTCGGCCTGGCCGAACTTGAAAAAGCCCCAGTCGGGGTTCCCGCCGAGCGTCTTCCAGCCCTCCTCGGCGATCACGGCCTGCTGGATCGTATCCCAGTCCGGGTCGCGGCCAAAGTGCTTCTGAAAGACCTCGTAGCGGTCCTCCCACATAACAAAGACCATCGGGGAGAGCACCAGCGGCGTGGCCTGGTACTGGCCGACGCGCATCACCAGGTCGGTGGCGTGCTGCACCTGCCACTCGTCGTTGAGGGTGTTGACCCAGAGCATCGAGGCCGGCGACCAGACGGTTGGAGTGATAATCCCGTCTTTGATGCGGATAAGGGCCTCGCCGCTGTCCATCGGCACCAACTCGACGACGATGCGCTGGCCGTTGAGGACGTGCGCTTCCTGGTTGAAGCGTTCGGCGGCCGCGCGCATCCACTCGCCCTCCTCGGTGGCATAGACGACATGCACCTTGAGCTCCGGGAGAGGGTTGAGGATCGTGCCCCGCTGGGGGCGCAGGAAGCCGATATAGACGCCGATGACGACACCGATGGCCACCACCAGGAAGATGATGAAGAGGATCAGGTTGCGCCTTCTCATTGTCCTCGCCTACTCCTTTTGCCGTTCGCCGGCAGAGGTCCCCCAGGGGCGAAGGTGACGGCAAATACCACCGCGCCGCCGGTTACGCGGCCCCCAGAAAGCCCCCGAAGGAATCCCCGGCGGCCGACGGCCCGATGCTCGGCGCTGCATCCTGATGAAAAGGGCGACGCGCGCGTCGCCCTTGCCCGGTACAGAAACCTGTTCCCGGCAGGGGCAGCGAGGCACTGCCCCTGCCAGTTTCCCGGCGGCGCAGCCGGCGCCCTCCGGGTGAGTATCCAAGCCCGGGTCAGGAGCTCATCCCCATCTTCTTCTTGAGCTCCGCCAGGTCGGCATTGGCGGCCGCCTCGATCTCGACATCGGTGAGGCGGGTCTCGAGGGACTCGCCCTCGAGCTGGGCCATGGCCTTGGCCTTGGCCAGGCGCTCGTCGACGCGCTGCTCCAGGCCGGCCAGCCCCTCGAAAGCGCGGCTGCTGTCGCCGATGGTGCGCACCGTGCGGACGATGGCCTCTTGGGTCTCGGCCTGGTGCTTCTTGGCGATGATCAGCTCGCGGCGGGCACGGGCCTCGGCGATCTTGGCCTCCAGCTTGGCCAGGGCGTCTTGCAGATCTTCCACCTGCTGCGACTGCGCCTCGAACTGCCGGTGGTAGTTGTCGGCGAGATCCAAGTAGCCGCGTCGCCGAATCAACGCCTGCTTGGCCAGGTCTTCCTTTCCAGCCTGGAGGGCCGCCTCGGCCTTCTTCTCCCACTCCTCGGCCAGGGCCTGGTTGGTGGCCCAGAGGCGGTTGAGCTTGTCCTCGTCGGCCATGGCCGCGGCGACCGTGGTCTTGGCCTCGTAGAGCTCGTCCTGCATCTGCCGCAGGTACTCGTTGACCATCTTCTCCGGATCCTCGGCAGAGTCGAGCATCGCATTGATGTTGGCGCTGATCAGGTCCCGAATGCGCTTGAGAACGGATGCCATGAGAAATCCTCCTTCTTGGACTCCCGGCCTGTTGGCCGGCTCTTGGGACCACCGCTGGCCCCATTTTACCATACCTCGCTGTCGTTGTACAGCACGTATCGTTTACGCAGGGTCGGGGGGGAAGTTTCAAGCGAGGCGCGCCAGAAGGATGCCGATCTCGTAGAGGAGATAGAGCGGCACGGCGATCACCATCATGTTCACCGGGTCGCCCGTGGGCGTGATGACCGCGGCGGCAATAGCGATCACCAGGAAGGCGTACTTGCGCCACCGGGAAAGGCGCCGCCAATCCACGACGCCGATCCTGGCCAAGAAGAAAAGGAAAATGGGCAGCTCGAAGGAGATGCCGCTCCAGAGCAGCAAGGTAGAGACAAAGCCCAGGTAGGGGCCCAGTTGGGGCCGGGTGACCACCTGCGCGCTGCCAAAGCCGAGGAGGAAACGCAGCGCCGCCGGGAGAGCTACCATGTAGGAGAAAGCCACGCCGGCGCAGAAGAACAGCGTCACCAGGGGCAGGCCGATGAACACAAAGCGGCGCTCCTCGGGCTTGAGCGCCGGGGCGAGAAATAGCCAGATCTCGTAGACGAGCACCGGCATGGCCAGGGCAATGCCCACGATCAGGGAGAGGCGCAGGGAGGTGGCGAACTTTTCGGCGACCTCAATGGCCTGGACCGTCACGCCGGGCACATCGTCGATCAGGTCGACCAGCAGGCCCATGAGCGGCTCGGCCAGGAGAAAACCCACGGCCGTGCCCAGGGCCACGGCCACCAGGCAGACGATCAGGCGGCGGCGGAGTTCCTCCAGGTGCTCCAGCAGGGACATGTCGCCGCCCTGGGGAGGCTTTTTCCCGGCCCGCAAAGACTGCAAGAGGCGGCGCAGCACGGCGGCCCTCAACCGGCGAGCGACGGAGATGGGGACTCCGGCTCATCCTCGGTGGCCTGCTCGGGGGGCGGCGCGGCAGGTTCGGAAAGCGCCAACCCGCCGGCCGCAGCCGGTTCCACGGGCCGCCCGGCAGAAGAAGAAGGGACTGCCCCCCGCTCCCAAGGCAGCGGGGACATCGGGGTGTTCGGCGCGGCGGCCGGGGGATGCCGCGGGGCCGACGGCTGCCGGTCGGCCTCCCGGCCGGGCTGCGGTTGGCCCTCGCCCATCATCTGGCGCACCTCCTCCTGGGCCTCATCCGCAACCTGGCGTAGCTGCTGTATCAGCCGGCTGACCGTCCGGGCCACCTCGGGGAGGCGTCTGGGCCCAAAGACGATCAGGGCCAGGATGGCCAAAAAGATCAGTTCACCGAAACCGAGGCCAAAGAGGTTGCCGCCCATAGCCTTTCGAAGCTCACGTGTCCTGGCGCGGCTCGCCCGGCGAATCGTCCGCGGAGGTTCCGCCCTCCTCCCCGGAGAGACTCTCCCGGAACTCGCGGATCGCCTTGCCCAGGGACCTGGCCAGCTGCGGCAGCTTGCTCGGTCCAAAGATGAGCAGGGCGATCACCAGGACCAGTAGCAGTTCCATCCAACCGAATTGTCGGAACATCGCCTGGCCTCCATAACCAGTTGGCGCCATTGTACACCAGGGCCGCGAAAAGTTCAACTTCGGATTCGGGCCCTTGGGGCACCGGCCCTACCCCCGCCCGGCCATCGTTCGCATCATCGCCCGCACTATAGCGGTCACCGCCCGGTCGTAGGCCGGCCGCTCGAAACGGGCCCGGTGTTGCGCCAGCGCCTCCTCCAGCGCTTCCCTGGTGTAGAAACGCCCCTGGGCCACCACCGCCCGCAGGGTGGAGAGCGCCGCTAGCTCCCGGGTGGGATCGGCGTCGAAAACGAGCAGGTCGGCCGGGTCGCCCGGCCGGATCCATCCCAGGCCGGGGAGGCCCAGCGACTCGCCGGCCGCGCGCGTCCCGGCGGCCCAGGCCTCGGCCGGCGAGAGGCCGGCCTCCACGAAGAGCGCCAGCTCGCGCAGCAGGCTGGCCCCCGGCACGACATAGGGCATGCCGGCCGTGTCCGTGCCCAGGTGCAGGCGCACGCCGGCCGCATGCAGGGCGCGGACCACTTCCAGCATGCGCTGCCGTCCCTGCCGCAGCAGATCGATCAGGCCATCGCGCATATAGCGGAACATCGGCATGTTGCCCATCTGGGTCCAGATGACCTGGTGGTAGTAGCGCGGCATCTGCCGCACCGGCATGCCGGCCGGCGGCCCACCCTCCGCCACCCAGAGCAGGCTCTCGCCGCTCACGACGGTCGGGGTGTGCACCAGCCCCTGCTCCCGCGAGACCGCCACGTACCAGGCGATGCGTTCCCCGTCCAGGTGGGCCCACTTCTCCTGGACATCGCGCGGGCTCTCCCCCTCGCGCGCGTAGGGGACCAGCCCGTCGAGGTGCTGCACGTCCCAGATCCCGGCTTCCGCAAAGGGAACGGCCGCCGGGATATGGCCGACCACGCGCAGGTTGTGGCGGGCGGCGGCCCGGCGCACGCCCGCCAGCGCCTCTGCCGATAGCTTGTGGTGGACCTTGACAAAGTCGGCCCCCTGCGCCGCCAGCGCCGCCACGGCCTCCTCGGCCGCGGCGGCGTCGCGCACCGGCCACGAGGTGGGCAGGAAGGGCGGGTCGCCGTCCAGCACCGGGCCGCAGGCCACGATGCGCGGGCCGGGAACCTCCCCGGCGTTGATCGCGGCGCGGGAATCGAAGGTGGTGCCGTCGGCGTCGCCGGCCTCGCGGATCGTGGTCACGCCGTGGGCTAGGAAGAGCAGCCCGCAGAGATCGCGCACCGGCGGCGGGATGTGTACGTGCATGTCCACGAGGCCGGGCAGGAGGTAGCAGCCCGCGTAGCGGCCCGAGGTATCGCCCGGGCCGGCCGGCACGACCTGGGTGATCTTGCCCCCATCCACAACCACCGTCTGGGCCAGGGCCGGCTTCTCCCCAGGCTGGACTACGTTGACGTCGGTGAGGACAACGCCCGGCGGCGGCACCGCCACCGTCGGCGGTCGATAGGCCAGCAGGCGGAAGAGCAGCCGCGAGAGGCGGCGCATCATAGTGTCGCGCATACTTTCCTCCCTCGAAGGAGGAAGGCGCGTATCAGGGGCCCGCGCGAGCCGCTTACGCCGGCGGCGGACCCTCTCCGGGCACCTGCTCCCCGATCAAGACGACCTTGGACTTGTTGATCACCATCGTCCCGGCCCGGATGCGCACCTGCGGATAGAGCACATAGGTGGCCTCGGCATCGGTGAGGGGGATAAAGTCTTCCGGCCGGACGACCAGCACGCGGCGGATATCCAGCCGTTCGGTCAGGTGGATCGTGCCCCGCAGCTCGAAATTGGGCAAAAAGACGGCCAACTCGTACCCCTGGCGGGCCGCCCGGCGGTAGAGGCTCTTGTGCGTCAGGTCGCGCTCCACGGGCACGGCAAAGAGCAGGCTGCTCTTCTCGATACGCGCCAAGGTGAGGCGCATGGGCGGGGCCTTGCCGACATTGAGCAAGCGCGAGACCTGTACCTGGGTCATCGTCAGCGCCGACTCCGTCTTGTTGTTCAGGATGTCGCTCAGCCGCTCCCCCGCAGTTTCCACAAAGCCACGGATCACATGGTCCGTCGTGTACAGCTCGACCTCGACAGCCATCGTCCACCTCGGGGCTCAATCCATACTGCCGCGCTTGTATCATAACACAACGGGGCGCTTCATGCAACCGGCAATTTGGCCGGGAGATTCGAGTGTGGTATAATGGAGCACAGGTTGAGCGCCGGAGAGCTAAAGCGATGGTCCACGTAATCCTGGTGGGTATGTTGCGGCAGTACGCCGATGGCCGAGACCGGCTGTCCCTGGAGGGATGGGCCGGCCGCAGCGTGCGCCAGTTGATCGCCTCGCTGGGTATCCCGTCCGAGCTGGTGGGGGCCGTCCTCGTCGGCGGCAAGTTGGTGAAGAAGGACGATCTGCTGCAGGACGGCCAGGAGGTCAAGCTCATCGCGCTCATCGGCGGCGGTTAGCGTTCGGATCGGGGCAATGGAGCCCCCCGATGACTCAAAGAGGAGGAAACGATGCGCCTAGCACGACGGATGAGTCGCCTGGGTACGGAGACGGCCTTCGAGGTACTGGCCCGCGCTCGGGCCCTCGAAGCCCAGGGGCGGGAGATCATCCACCTGGAGATCGGCGAGCCCGACTTTGACACCCCCAAAAACATCGTCGACGCGGCCATCGTCGCGCTGCGGTCCGGCAAGACCCACTACACGCCCTCGGTGGGCATCCCCGAGCTGCGGCAAGCGGTGGCCGAGCACGTCCGCCAATCGCGCGGCATCCCCGCCGAGGCCGAGAACGTGGTCATCGTCCCCGGCGGCAAGCCGATCATCTACTTCACCATCCAGGCCCTGGTCGAGTCCGGCGACGAGGTCATCTACCCCAACCCGGGCTTCCCGATCTATGAATCGATGATCAACCTGGTGCAGGCCCGGCCGGTGCCGGTGCCGCTGCTGGAGGAGAACGACTTTTGTTTCGACCTGGCGGCGTTCAAGAAGGCCATCAACAAGCGCACGACGCTGATCATCCTGAACTCGCCGGAGAACCCCACCGGGGGCGTGCTCTGCAAGCGGGACCTGGAAGAGATCGCCGAACTGGCCGTCCACTACGACTGCTACATCCTCTCCGACGAGATCTATTCGCAGATCCTCTACGACACCGAGTTCAGCAGCATCGCTTCGCTGCCGGGCCTGTGGGAGCGCACGATCATCCTCGACGGGTTCTCCAAGACCTACGCGATGACGGGGTGGCGCATCGGCTACGGCGTGATGCCCGCGGCGCTCGTGCCGGCCTTTGCCAAGCTGGCGACGAACAGCGTCTCATGCACAGCGAGCTTCACCCAGTGGGCGGGGATCGAGGGACTGCGCGGCCCGCAGGACGAGGTGGCCAAAATGGTGGCCGAGTTCCGGCGGCGGCGCGACGTGATGGTGGCCGGACTCAACGCCATCCCCGGCGTCACCTGCCGCACGCCGGCCGGCGCCTTTTACGCCTTTCCCAATATCCAGTCGTTCGGCCGGCCGGCCAAGGAGCTCGCCGACTACCTCCTCTACGAGGGCGGAGTGGCCGTCCTGCCGGGGACCTCGTTCGGCTCCTACGGCGAAGGCTACCTGCGCCTCTCCTACGCCAACTCGGTGGAGAACATCCAAAAGGCCCTGGAAAAGATGCGCCTGACCCTGGCCACGCTGGAGCACGAACGGGTGCGGACCTCTATGGCGCCGTCGTACTGATCCGCCGGTCCGGCCCCCGCGCGCTTGCCGGCCCCAAGGCCCAATCCCGCTGTCTCCGACCGGCGACTATAGGCGTTCCCCCGCGCCCACCGGCAGGAACACCAGGCCGGTGATAACCTTGGGGTAAAAGTCGGTGGATTTCTGCGGCATCTTTTCGCCGGCCGCGGTGCAGGCGCGCACCTGCTCCATGCGCGTGGGGTTGAGCACGAGCATGAACTCGGCCTTTTTGCGGTCGACCGCATCGTAGCCGATCTGCGCATCGCGCAGGTAGTCGATGTTCTCCTTGCGCTCCACCGCGCCCTTGTCGATGCCCAAGACGCGCTCGATGAACAGCTCGTGGATGACGCTGACATCGAGCAGGCGCCAGTCGGCCGAATGCTCGGGCAGGAGGCGCTCCAAAACGGCCGGGTCGCGCAGTGTCAGCACGCTGTAGGTGCCGTCGTAAAAGCCCAGGCGCGGGTGCTGGGGGTCGGCCTGGGCCAGGGCGGCCTCCATGGCCGGGCGGTCGGCGACCGGCAGGACCTCAAAGTATTCGCGAGCCTTGGCCAGCGCCTCGGCCGGCCGCAGCCGCCCATAGGAGTGGATCAGGCGGTGCGTCGGCAGGATGACCAGGCCCGGATCCTCCATGCTGACCAACGTCACCAGGCGGTAGTTGAAGCCGGCGTTGTGCGGCGCCTCGGGATGCTTGGCGCGCATCTCGTCGCGGTAGTTCAGCGTCGTCTCGTAGCGATGGTGGCCGTCGGCGATGATCAGGTTGCGCTTCGGGGCCAGCGTCTCGACGACGGCGGCGATGGCCTGGGGATCGGTTACGGTCCAGAAGCGCTGCAGCACATCGCCCTCGTACAGCTCGCGCAGCTCGGCCGGCCGCTGCCGCTCGAGGAGCGGGGCCAGGATGGGGTTGACATCGTTCCCCGGGTAGAGCATAAAGACGTGTTCAAAGTGCACCGCGGTGGCACGCATCAGGTTCAGCCGGTCCACCTTGGGGCCGGAGAGGGTGCGCTCGTGCGGCAGGACGATGCCCTCGTCGAAGGCGGTCAGCTCGAAGGCGGCCATCAGCCCCTGGCGCATGCGGGTGCTGCCGTCGGGCAGGCGAAAGGTCTGCTGCAGGACGTAGAGGGCCGGCTCGCCCTCCCGCAGCAGGACCTCCTCGGTGAGCCACAGGCGGAAGTAGTCGCGGGCCCGGGTGTAGACGTTATCGCCCTCGCTATCGCCCGGGCGCTCGTACCCCTTGACCAGGCGCACCACGTTGTACGGGCTCAGGGCGTAGTAGCGGTCCTGCAGCCCGTGCTCGATGCGGTCGTAGGGCTGGCTAACCACAGCCGAGAGGTCGGGGACCCTGGCCGGGTTGTAGCGGACGCCGCGAAACGGTCGGATGTTGGCCATGGGCAGTCTCCTTTCAGATACTCGTGGGGGCGGCCACGGCGGTCGCCCCCACGAAGCGAGCAGGGGCGGCCGAGCCGCCCCTGCTCGCGCTAGCGCTTGCTGAACTCGATGGCGATTTGGGCCACCTCGGCCCCGACACGGGATGTGGCCTCCTTGGTGCCGGCGCCGACGTGCGGTGAGCCGATGACCTGGGGCAGCGCCATGAGCCGCTTGCCGCGCTCCTCTTTCTCGTCGGCAAAGACGTCGAGCGCGGCGCCGGCCACCTGGCCGCTGACGATAGCATCGTAGAGGGCGGCCTCGTCGACGGTGCCGCCGCGGCCGCAGTTGATGATATAGACGCCGCGCTTGGTCCGGGCCAGGGTCTCGGCGTTGAGGACATTCCTGGTCTCGGGCGTCAGGGGGACGTGCAGGGAGATAAAGTCGGACTTGGCCAGCACTTCCTCCAGGTTGGTGCCGTGGACGCACCGGTCCCAGTTACAGACGTAGGGATCGCAGCCGAGGACGGTCATGCCGAGGGCAAAGGCCTTCTGAGCCACCAGGGTGCCGATGCGTCCGCAACCGATCAGGCCGAGCGTCTTGCCGGCCAGCTCGATCCCTTCGCTAAAGGCCTTCTTCTCCCACTGGCCGGCCTTCATCGAGGCCGTAGCCTGCGGGATCTGGCGGGCCAGGGCCAGCATGTAGCCCAAGGTCAGTTCGGCTACCGAGTTGGAGGAAGCGGCCGGGGTGTTGCGCACCTCCACCCCCTTGGCCTCGGCATGCTTGACGTCGATATTGTCCACGCCCACGCCGCCACGGATGATCAGCTTCAGGCGCGGCAGGCCCCGGTCGATGACCGCGGCCGTCACCTTGGTGCGGCTGCGCACGACGAGGGCGTCGTACTGGCCCACGACGGCCTCCAGGTCGGCCGGCGTGATATCGTCGCGGACGTCGACCTCGATGCCGGCCCGGCGCATCATCTCGACAGCCTCTTTTTCGGTGGGATCACAGATCAGGAGTTTCATCTTCTACCTCCAGGCAGTTCATCAGTCCAGGACACGGTTTCCCGGCTCCTGATTCTTGCCTCCTGCCGCTTGCTCTACTTGAGCCCCAGGATATCGTTGATCTGCTCCAACAGCCACTGGATGTCGGCCACCGTCAGGTCCCCCATGTGGGCGATGCGGAAGCACTTGCCCTTCAGGTCGCCGTAGCCGTCGGAGATGATCGCGCCGCGCTTGCGCAGCTCGCCGTTGAGGAACTTGATATCGATGTTGCGGGTGTTGGTGATGTTGCTGACGGTCTTGGACAGGTAGGGGCCGTCCGAGTAGAGGGCAAAGTAGCGGCGGGCCCACTGCTGAACTAGGTTGGCCATGGCCTCGTGGCGCGCCCAGCGGTTGTCCAACCCCTCGGCCAGCATATCGTCCAGTTGGCGGTTCAGGGCCTGGATGATGCTGATGCACGGCGTGGCCGGGGTCTGCCACTTGTCGTAGGACTTGTCCATCTGGTCGTAGGCAAAGTAGTAGCCCGGGAACTGGACCTGCGTGGCCCGCTGGCGGGCGCGCTCGCTGACGGCGCAGATGGTCAGGCCGGCCGGCAGGGCGAAACACTTTTGCACGCCGGCCAGGCAGACATCCAGCCCCCAGGCGTCGAACTCGATCTTGACGCCGGCCATGCAGGAGACGGCATCCACCAGGATCAGTACGTCGGGGTATTTCTTGTGCACCAGCTCGGCGATCTCGCGGATCGGGCTCATGACGCCGGTCGAGGTCTCGTTCATGACCACGGTGATGGCGTCATAGTCGCCCTTGGCGAGGCTCTCGTCGACCAGGTCGGGGGTGATCGCCTGGCCCAGGGGCACCTCGACCTTGTCGCATGGCACGCCGCTGCGCTTGGTCATGCTGTGCCAGCGGCCGGCAAAGTCGCCGTTGGCAAAGTTGAGCACGCGCTTGACCGAGGCCTGGCGCACCGTCCCCTCCATCACCCCGCTGGAAGAAGAGGTGTAGAGGTAGACGCGCTGCTGGGTGTAGAGGAGCTGCTGGAGCTTGGGGGTGACGGCCTTCTGCAGATCGCTGTACTCGGGCATACGGTGGCCGATCATCGGCGCGGCTTGGGCCTGCAGGATCTCTTCCCGCACGTGGGTTGGCCCGGGGATGAACAGTTTGGGGACCATACAAACCTCCTTTTCTGGGAATCCTCCCGGCATAGCGCTGCCCCGCGCCGTGCCGGGCACGAACGACTCTGTCCGACTGTCCCTGCGGCGTAGCAGGGCTATTATACCACAAAACCGGATTTCTGCATTGAACCAGGACCGCCCGAGGAGGGCGATCACGACCGCCACCGCCAGTGCCGCCCGAAAAAGGGCCAGGAGATCGGGGCGTAGCCGCTCCAGTCCTTGGGGAACAGGTCAAAGGCCAGGTGGACCGCCGGGGCCTCGCCCAGGCCGATGGTCGGCGGGCGCAGCGCCGGCTCCTTCCGGCGGTGGAAGAAGAGCGCCGGCAGGAGCGGCAGGAAAGCGTTGTGCGTCAGGATGGAGCGATGGAGCAAAAAGGACGGCCGCCTGTCCAGGTCGGGAAAATAGATCCCGGCCATCGCACCGACCAGGAACAGGAGGATGCCCACCAGTCAGCCCATCGTCTAGACGGCGGCCAACATCTCCTGGGCCCGCCGGACGACGCCCTCGGCGTAGGCCGGGTTGGCCGTCCAGATCCCGCCGAGGTCCTTCCAGCGCGGGGCGATCCCCCGCTGCTGGGCGGGGATCAGCGGGTGCCGCGGGTTGCGCAGCATCATCTGCCGCTGGAGTTCGGTGGCCTGGGCGTCGGTGAGGGCATAGGCCAACAACTGGCCGAGGTGCGCCTGTACCGCGTCGTTCCAGGTAGGGAAGGAGAGCCCGCCCTCCTGGTGTACCCCCAGGCCGGCCGGGTTGCGCCGCGGGCGCGCCGCCCAGTTCGAGTTCAGCGAATCGGTCTCGTGCACGCACTGGGCCACGGCCATAAAGGGATCCACCCCCACCGCCAGGGCGTGGCACCAGTAGTAGCCGACGATGACCTCGACATCGTTCCTGTACTCCGACCCGGCCTTGAGACGAGCCTTGATGTAGGCGACCGCCTTGTACTCCGGCCCGGTGGGCGGCCCGACGATGGGCGAGTCGCGGCTGATGGGGGGGAACTGCTCCGTTGGGTCGTTGGCCGCGGCGGCCAGCGCGGCCAGGTCCATGTGCGGCCCGGGGCAGAACCCCTTGTCCACCGGGTCGATGTCGCGATGGCCGATCAGCGAGCGGCCCGGCTCGTACCGCAGGTGCAGCTTACCGGCGAGCCAGCGCAGCAACCGGATGTCGGCGTCCTGCATCTGCGGCGTCCGCAGCTCCTCGGGAAAGCCCTCGTGCTCGATGCTGACCGTATAGAGATTGGGGTTGACGCCGACGATGATGCTGTCCCAGGTCGGGGCCACGAACTTGCCGCGGGCATTCTTCCAGCGGCCGGCCGACCAGGACAGTCCGTTGGCCCGGGCGCTGTTGTAGATCGACACCATCTGGGTGATCTCGCCGCCTTTGGAGACGATAAAGTGGGACGAGACGCCGCTGGCCGGGCTGCACAGCCAGTCGATGCTCGGCTGGTATCCCCCAGCGGCGATGTGCATGACGACGGCCAGGACGCTGCCATAGTGCCCCGCCCAGTAGTTGGGCGAATGTCGTTGCAGGGCAAAGGGACACCAGCCGGTGGACTCGTTGTAGACTTCGGGCATCGTGGCCTCCTTTTCGGCGTACCCGCCGCTCGAACGGTTCGCCCACTAAAGTCTTGCGCCCGCTTGCCCGGAGCCCCGGGCACACGATCGCCAAACTACGCAAGCGGTTCGCCTATCGCACCAGGTCCTGCACCCGCACGCCCAGGTACCCCTGGCCCGGCTGCCGGGGGTTCTCCACCAGGACCACCTCCAGGCGCATCGTCCCGCTCTGCCGCTGGACTTCAAGCGACACGCGCTCTCCCGGCTTGTGCTGGGCGATGAGCTTGCTCAAGGACTGTTCCGCCGTCACCTCCCGTCCATCGACCGCCACGATGATATCCCCCGGCCGGAGGCCGGCCCGCGCCGCCGGCGTATCCTCCAGCACCTCCAGCACCAGGGCGCCGCCCCGGAGCTGGGGGCGCGGCGTCGGCCCGGCCGGCGGGGATGTTGTCTCCGCCGGGGCCTCCGGCTGTCGGTAGGGCGTCTCCCCGGGCCAGCAGCCCAGGGGAGTGGCCGGCCCGCGCCCAATCCAGAACCCAATTACCCCACCGCCGAGCACCCCGCAGAGCAGGCCCAGGAACAGGCCGAACAGGGCGGCGATCAGGGCGATCAGCCATTGCCGATTGTTTCTCTGCGCCATGCTGCACCTCCAGACTTCGAATCTTGCGCCGCGCGGCCTTCCCGCCAACGTCGCAGCAGCGCCACCAGCGTCCCCAGGAGCAAGAGCAGCCCGCCAAGCCAGAGCAGGTTGATCCCCGGCTTGATGCTCACCTGCACGCGGGCCACCCCATGGTTGCCCCCGGCCGGCTGGATATTGAGCAGCGCCACCCCGGGCACAGACGGCATATCGATCCCGGACAGCTTGACCCAGGCCATGCGCTGCTCCACCGCCATCCGCGTCACCTGCACATAGATGCCCGGGGCCACCTCGATGGGCGTGGACATCACCTCGCCGGTACTTCCTACGGTCAGCGTCGGGGTGATCACCTCCGCCACCCCGGGCCCGATGACCTCCAGGACGATCCCGGACGAGCTGCCCCCCGGCCCGTGAGGAGAGAAGCTCAACATCATCACCGTGAAATTGCCCACCACCGTGGGATCGCCCTCGATCACCGGCACCTCGCCGGGCGGGGGAAAGACCACCTGGCCGACGGCCAGCAGGCCGCCGCCTGGCAGGCTCACCGGGCGGAGCGGGGCCGTGGTGTCGCTGTAGGGATAGGTCGCCGTGATCAGGCGGCGCTGGCCGTCGGCACCCACGTCCAGCACGGCCTCGACATCCGGACCGATGCGGGTCAGGGAGCGCAGCGTCAGCGTGTAGCCCGCAGCGTACACGGTCTGGGCCTCGGACACCGAAACCGTCTCCAGCTCGGCGCCCGGATCGTAGCCGTTCGCGGCGATGTAGAGGTCATACGCCAGGTACTTGCGGATATAGGGCGCGGCCAGCACGCTGTTGTCCTGGGGATTGCTGTACAGCGCCGGCCGGGCGATGAAACGCTCGCCGCTCCGCTGCACATCCAGGCGCAGGGCCGGCCTCTCGCCCGGCGTCTCCTGCCATCCCAGGAAGGTGAAGCTGTACCCCAGGGCCGACTGGGGTTGTCCCTCGGCAAGGGCCAGGACCGGGCTCTCGACGTTGTAGGCCGCCGAGGCCACGATGCCGATGATGACCAGACCGACTCCGACGTGGGTTAGATACCCGCCCAGGCGCAGGACGCCGCCGCGGACGGCGCGCACGATCATGAGGATGTTGGCCGCCAGAGCAAAGGTCCCCAACAGCACAAAGAGCAGCCAGAGGGGCTGGCGGACCCCCAGGAGGAAGGCGACCGCGGCCCCGGCGATGGACAGGAGGGCCGGGATCGCCAGGAGCCGGCGCAACCGCCGCCATGCGCTCTCCTGCCAGCCGAGCAGGGGGCAGACGCACAGGAGCAAGAGCAGGAGCAGGGTCGGGAGGGCCATCGTCCGGGGATAGAACGCCACGTCCACCAAGAAGGTCCGCGGCAGCAAAAGACCAGAGACCACGGGGACCACCGTCCCTATCCAGACCGGGGCCGCGGCGAAGAGGAGGACGACGATGGCCAGGAGAAACGCCAGGTCGCGGGAGAGCCAGGTGGCCGGCCCCAGGCCCACGGTGCCACGCAGGTCGCCCTCCCGGAGCGGCTCGTCCTCCTTCCCGGCAAAGACCGGGCTGCGCGGGATGTCGCGCCAGCGCGCGACCAGGAAGTAGACGCCCACGGCGGTCATGATCAGGAGCAGGCCGGCCATCCAGGGGGCCAGGCCGGAGGCGACAAAGGAGTGGTTCGAGATCCCGCCGAGGATGCCGCTGCGCGTCAGGCAAGCGGCGTAGAGGATGAGCAGGAAGGTGCCGATGGCCAGGATCAAGTTGCCCTGGCGCAGGCGCTGGCGGTAGCGCTGGATCAACAGGCCGTGCAGGAGCGCCGTGCCGGTCAGCCAGGGGATAAGCGAGCTGTTCTCCACCAGGTCCCAGCCCCAGTAGCCGCCCCAGCCGAGCGTCTCGTAGGACCAGTAAGCCCCCAGGTAAATGCCCAGGCCCAGGAAGAACCAGCCCAGCAGGGCCCATGGCAGGGCCAGGCCGGCCCACTCGTCATAGTCCCGGCGCCACAGGCCGGCCAGGGCGTAGGCGAAGGGCAGGGTCAGGCCGGCGTAGCCGACAAAGAGGGCCGGCGGATGGGCCACCATCCAGGGGTTCTGCAGGAGCGGGTGCATGCCCAGGCCGTCGACGACGGCCGAGCCCAGGGGGAGAAAGGGGTTGTCCGCGAGCAGCAAGATCGCCAGGGCGGCCTGCACCAGCAGCGTGAAGAAGAGGACATACGGTTCGAGCTGGCGGGAGCGGCGGATCTGCAGCACGGTCAGGATCGCCGCCAGCAGCAGCCACAGCAGGAAGGAGCCCTGCGGCCCGGCCCAGAAGGCCGCAAGGCGGTAGCCCAGGGCCAGGTCCCGGGAGGTATACTGGTAGACGTAGGAAACGTCGTAGCGCTGGGCCAGGATCAGCCCCAGCAGAAGGAGAGAGGAGAGGGCAGCACAGGCCAGCGCGGCGTAGGCCAGCAGGCGCATCCAGGAGAGGCCGGCCCGGAACCCGCGGATCACGCTGGCGGCGGCAGCGGCCCCGCCAAGGGCCGCCAGGAAAGCGACGGCGAGCAGCAGCGTTCCCAGGATCATGGGAGGACCTCCGTCGGGCGGCGGCGTTGGTACTCCTCGCTCTGCTCCTGGTACTTGGAGGGACACTCGGACAGGAGCCTAGTGGCCCGGAAGAGGTTCGCCGAGGCGTCGTAGCGGCCGATGGCTACCAAACCGGCGGCCCCCTCCAGGCCGGCCGGCGGGACCTGCTCGCAGGCCACGGTCAACACGTCGCCGCGGTCGTCGACCAGGACAAAACGCCAGCGCCCGGCGTCGTCATACCCCAGGGTCTCCCTCATGTAGCCGTGCACCTGGACGGTGCGGCTCGCCGCCCGCGCCTCGGCGATGGAGACGTAGGGCGTGAGGTGATTGGTAAAGGCCAGCCCCCCCCACACGAGCGCCGCCAACAGAACCAGGCCTCCGACAACGTACACCACTTTCAAGTGAGCGCCTCCTTCGAGCTAGACCGATCCCTGTAAAGGCACAGGGGCGCGGCAGATTTCCCGCAGGACAAGTTGCGCAGGCCCCCCAGTATAGCAACTTGCGGCGCTCTTGTCAAAAAGAAGGCGCAAAGTGTGCTATAATACCCCCCGCGCCTATTCACCGGCGCCCAGAAAGGAGATCCATGGAAGAAAACCGCGCCCTCCGCCGCTACGCCCTGGCAATCACCCTCATCTCTTCCTTTCTCACCCCGTTCATGGCCAGCTCGCTCGACCTGGCGCTGAAGACAATCAGCCAGGACCTGCACGCCGACGCCGTTTCCACCACCTGGGTGCAGTTGATCTACCTGCTGACCTCGGCGGCGCTGTTGGTGCCCTTCGGCCGCGCCGCCGACCTCTACGGGCGCAAAAAGGTCTACTTACTGGGGCTGGGCATCTACGGGATCGCCTCGGCCCTGGCGGCGGCGGCCGGTTCCATCGGCGGACTGATCGCCTTCCGCGCCCTGCAGGGGGCCGGTGGGGCCATGGTCTTTGGCACGGCCGTCGCCACCCTGACCTCCATCTATCCTCCGACCGAGCGGGGGCGAGTCCTGGGGATCAACACGGCCGCCGTCTACACGGGGTTGTCGCTGGGCCCGGTGCTCGGCGGTTTCCTGACGCAGCACGTCGGCTGGCGGTCCATCTTTATCCTCACCGCCGTCCTATCCCTGGGCGACCTGCTGCTGGCTCTGGGGAAGCTCCGGGGCGAATGGGCCGGGGCGGCCGGCCGGCCCTACGACTGGGGCGGCGCCATACTCTACACCGCCGCCGTGGCCGCGCTGATCTTTGGGGTCTCCTCGATCTACCGGTTCCCCGTGGCCCGCTGGATGATCCCCCTGGCCGTGGCGGGGCTGGGAGGCTTTGTGGCCCTGCAGATGCGCTCCCCATCGCCGGTCCTCGACCTGCGCCGCTTCCGCAGCAACGTGGTCTTTATCTTTTCCAACCTGGCCGCCCTGGTCCACTACAGCGCCACCTTTTCCATCGGGCAGCTGCTGTCGCTCTACCTGCAGGTCGTCAAGGGAATGGCCCCGGACCGGGCGGGGCTGGTCCTGCTGGTACAGCCGGTGATCATGGCCGTGCTGTCGCCGCTGACGGGCTGGCTCTCGGAGCGGGTCCAGCCGCGGGTGCTGGCCTCCACGGGGATGGCCATGATGGCCGGGGGGTTATGGGCCTTTTCCATGTTGGAGCGATCCTCGCCGGTGGGCCTGGTCGTGGGGGTCTCCCTGGCCATCGGCATCGGCTACGCGCTCTTCTCGGCGCCCAACACCAACGCCGTGATGGGCTCGGTGCAGCGCCAGGACTATGGGGTAGCCTCTTCCACGCTGGGGACGATGCGGCTGATCGGCCAGGCGATGAGCATGAGCATCCTGCTGCTCTTCCTCTCCGTCCACGTGGGCACGGTAGAGCTCAACCCGGCCAAGGTGGCCGGCCTGGCGGACAACTTCCTGACGGCGATGCACTGGGCCTTTCGCCTGTTCACCGTCCTCTGCCTGCCGGCCATCGGCGCCTCGCTGGCGCGGGGGAGAGTGAACCGGCCGCCTGCCAGCAGGTAGCCGTCACCCAGTTGGCCTGGGGCTGCCCAGGCGTACCGCCAAGTGCTCTTCGGTTGTGAATGTGCTGACCGCAGTGCCCCGCCCTCCGGTGATAGCGCAGCACGGGCTGTGTCCACAAGCCGAGCCCAGGAGCGTGCTCCTCTTGCCCTTCCCTGGTAGGGAAGGCCCCGCCGGCCTCTGGCCGGCGGGGGATAGGTCAACAGGGCTGCCCAGGTGCACCGCCAAGTGCTCTTCGGCTGTCAATGTGCTGACCGCGGGTTGCCTCCTGCCCCATCATACCACAGCAGAGGTTGTGGCTGTGTCAGTTTTCGGGTTATACTGGTCCATGCCCTTTCACCCGGGGGAATTACGCCTGGCCCAGGGCCACCACCCGCAGCACCGTATAGAGCGGCCCCTCCGGGCGCAGGTCGCTGCGGATGACGGCGGCCTGCGCCACGCGCCAGCGGCCCAGGGAAGGGGCCTGGAGCTCCCCGACCAGCTTGCCCAGGGCGCGGACCTCGGGGGGAGCCGCCCGGTCGCGCACCCGCCCCAGCGTCAGGTGGGGGGAGAACGGCCGGCCCTCCTTGGGAAACCCCTGCGCCGCCAGCTCCGACTCCAGGCGCGCGTGCAGCGCGCGCAGCGCCTCCATCTCTCCCTGGATGCCCACCCAGACGACGCGCGGGCGGTTGGCGTTGGGAAAGACCCCCAGGCCGGCCGCCTCGATCTCGAAGGGCGCTGCCGCGGCCGCGGCGCGGGCCAGGCAGTCGCCAACGACGGCGACCCGTTCGGCGGGGATCTCCCCCAGGAAGGCCAACGTCACGTGGATCTTGTCCGGCGCCACCCAGCGCACCGGGGGCCGATCGCGCTTCAGACGCTCCTGCAGTTGGCCCAGCCCCCGCCGCACCGCGGCCGGCAGCTCGATGGCGATAAAGGTACGGATGCGCTCGGCCATGCAGACCTCCTATCCGGCAACCTCCTCCAGGTGCGCCCGGTCGTCCCGCAGGAGCAGCTTGGCTCCTGCCGGGCCGATCTCCACGCGCGATACCGAGGCCGGGTGGACGGGGCACTCGCGCCAACGGGCCGCCGTGCCCAGGAAGAGGTGGGCCAGGTACCCGCAGATGATCCCGGTGTGGGAGACGACGATGATGCGCTGGCCCGGGTGGGTCCATACCAGGGCATCCAGGACCTCCACCGAGCGCCGGCGGAACTCCTCGCGGGACTCGCCGCCCGGCCAGCGGAACGACATGTCGTTGCCGTCGGCCCACCGGCGGGCCAGGTCCGGCCAGCGCCGACGAAACTCGTCCAGCGTCAGGCCCCCGGCCTCGCCAAAGTCGATCTCGCGCAGGCCGGCCAGCGGGAGCGGCGTCAGCCCCAGGGCCCTGGCGATCGGCACCGCCGAGTCCCAGGCCCGCGGCAACGGGCTGGAGTAGACGGCGACGACATCGTCCAGCCTCCCCAGGCGCTCCGCGAGCAGGACAGACTGCCGCCGCCCCTCGCGGCTCAGGGGCACCTCGTTCCACTGCAGTTGGTCGGTCTGGTGGTGCAGGGAGTGGCCGTGGCGCACGAGCCACAGATCCGTGGCCTCACTCATCGCTCCTCCCGGCCCTGGGACTGCCCGTGGGGGCAAAGGTCCCAGAGGATGCAGTGGGCACAGGCCGGCCGCTGGGGGTGGCAGGTCTCCCGCCCATGGCGGATCAAGTTCAGGTGCGCGGCATAGTAGACGGCCGGCGGCAGCAGCTCCTCCATCACGACATGGGCCTTTTCCCGCGAAGCGCCCTCGGGGACCAACCCCAGGCGCCGCGCGACGCGGTAGATGTGCGTATCCACGGGAAAGGCCGGGCGGGAAAAGGCGAACAGCAGGACGATGGCCGCCGTCTTGGGTCCGATCCCGTCCAGCGCCATCAGCCAGGCGCGGGCTTCTTCCAGGGGCAGGCCGGCCAGGAAGTCGAGCGTGATCGCACCGCGCTCGGCGCTGATGCGCCGCAGCGCGGCCTGGATGCGCGGCGCCTTGGCCTGCGAAAGGCCGGCCGTGCGGATGGCCGCCGCCACCTCCTCCACCGGCGCATCGCGCACCGCTTCCCAGCTCGGGAAACGCGCCCGTAGCTGCTCATAGGCCCGGTCGCGGTTGCGGTCGTTGGTGTTCTGCGAAAGGATCGTCGAGACCAGCTCGGCCACCGCGTCCAGGCCGGGGCGCGCGGGATGCTCGCCGTACAGGCCGGCCAGCCGGCGGTGGACGGCCAGGGCGCGGGAACGCCGGTCGGGAGGCGAAGCATTCGCCGTATCCGTCCGGGGCGCGCCCGGTTCGTTGGGTGGGGATTCCATGCCGCTCTCCTCTCTCGATGGACCGCCCCGCGCTACCAGGCAATGCCGAACCGCTGGAGCTCGCCCGTGTACGCCTCCCAGCGCACCTCTACCGCTTCCACCTCGGCCATCTCCGGGCCTCGGTTGCACCAGGCGATCAGCTGCTGCAGGGCCCCCTCGTCGCCCTCGGCGACGATCTCCACCCGGCCATCGGGGAGGTTCCGGACCCACCCGGACAGCCCCAGGAGCGCGCCGCGCTGGCGAACCGCCGCCCGGTAGCCGACTCCCTGCACATAGCCGCGAACCCAGAGGTGCACGCGACGCTGAGACATAGCAACCCTCCCGGCGGGCGGCCGGCCGCCCGCCGCGCTCGATCAGAACGGCAAATCCCCGCCGGCGTCTTCCTCTTCATCCCCCCAGGGCAGGGAGATCTGCCGGGGAGGTTCCGGCGACGGCGTCGCCGCGCCGCTGTGGCCCATGTACAGCTCGACGCCAAACATCTTGCTGTACTCGGTCCAGGACGCCCCCGGGGCAGCGTGGCGCTGGATGTGGTCCAGAAAACCGCGGATGTGGGAGTCGCACATGTCCAGGAGGTGTAGGGCGACCGCCTCCAGGGTCTGCGGGCGCACCGGCGACCCGGCGTCCATCTGCCCATGGTGGGCCAGAAGGGCGTGCAGGATCCGTCGGCGCAGTTCGGCGGGAAACCCCGGGATGCCGGCGATGGCTCCTTCCACCCGCCGCGTCCCCAGGTAGATGTGATCGAGCAGCCGGCCGTCATCCGAGCGCCGGAAGGCCTGCTCCCACTCGTAGGCCTCGACCTTGCCCGCGTCGTGCAGGAGTGCCAGGGTCAGAACCAGGTCGCGGGAGAGGCCGGGGTAGAGCGGAGCGACCGCTTCCGCCAGCGCAGCCACCCCCAGGGTGTGCTCCAGGAGCCCTCCCAACCAGGCGTGATGATATTCGCGGGCGGCGGGCGCTTCCACAAAACGCGGCAGGAACCCAGGGTCGAGCAGGACGCTCTCCAGGAGGGCATGCAGCCAGTGGTCCTGGACGCTGCCGATGGCCTGTTCCAGCCGGGCCTGCAGCGCCGGCAGGGGCTGGGGCGAGGCGGGGAAAAAGTCGCGCGCCTGGATGGGCTGGTCGGCGATGGCGTCGAGGCGCAGCTGCGGCCGGCCCTGGAACAGGGTCACCTCCCCGCTGACGCGGACGCCGCGGCCGGCCTCCAGCGTCTCGGCGACCCCCGGCGGCAAATCCCAGAAGCGGGCCTCGATCTCCCCTGTGGCGTCGCGCAGCCGGGCGCTCAGAAAGAGGCTGCCGTTCTTGGCGGTGCGCACCTGTTTCTCGGCCAGCAGGTAGACCGCATCCTTGACCCGCCTGCCGGGCTGCAGGTCGCGAATCGTTTCCTGGGTCGGCATCTTGATCTCCTCTCGCCAGCTCTTCGCCAGCCGCATGAGTCCGATCCATTGTACCATAGGTCTACGACGGAGACAACATTTCTCGCCGTTTGCAGGAGCCGGGCGGATATAGTAAAATGGGGGCAATCAAGAGGCGTATGCCGGAGAAGAAGCGATGATCGAAGCACCATCCGAAGATGTCACCGTCCGCACTCACCTGACACCCGGAAGCGGGAGCGCCCGGGGGGCGATCTTTATCGGGCGGCTGGGAGCCTTCCGATTCGAGGCCTCGCGGGACCATGTCATGGGCTGGACGATCACCCTGGGCAACGAGTCCGAGATCCCTCGCGGGCTGCGCGAGCACCTGATCGCCGCCGCCCTGGCCTCCATCGGCGTGGCCGATGGGCTCTATCGGCAACCGCCGCCGCGCATCCTCAGCGTGCGGATGGAAGACCTGCAGGACCCGGCGGCCGAGTTCACCGTCGACGTGCGCGATGTCCTGGTGGACGTGGGGATGGCCCAGGGGTTCGTCAACGTGGAGGGCAAGGGGCGCTTCACTTTCCAGGCCGACCGGGGAAGCGAGAGCGAATGGAGCATCACCCTGGGCCTGGACTATCAACTTCCGGAGGAGATCATCCTGCGGCTGGAACGCCTCGTCGTCGCCGCCATCGACAAGGCGCTGCGCTGAGGGGAGGGATACGATGGCCCTGTACCTGGACACGGCGCTGATCGACGAGGCGCGGGAAGCCCTGGGGTGGGGGTTCGTCACCGGGGTAACGACCAACCCCAAACTGATGGCGCGGGCCGGCCGGCCGGCCGAAGAGGTGATCGCCGACCTCTGCGCCCTCTGCCCCGGGCCGGTGTTCTACCAACCGGTAGCCACCGACCCCGCGGCGCTGGAAGAAGAGGGCCGGCGCTTCTCGGCCATCTCTCCCGCCCAGGTGGTACTCAAGATCTGCGCCTCCTTGGACCACCTGGCAGTGCTGGCACGCCTGGCGCGCGACATCCCCTGCGCCGCCACCGCCGTGTTCAGCGCCGCGCAGGCCTACCTGGCCGCCGAGGCCGGGGCGCGCTATGTGATCCCTTATGTCAATCGAATGGCGCGCTACTCGGGGCAGGGCCCGACCCTGGTGCGCGAGATCGCCGCCGTCCTGCCGGCGGCCGGCCGGCGGGCCGAGCTCCTGGCGGCATCGCTGCGCGATGTCCCGGAGGTCCTGGCCACCCTGGCGGCCGGAGCCCAGCACATCACCATCCCCCTGGCGCTGATCCGCGAGATGGCCGAACACCCCCTCTCCCAGCAGGCCATCGCCGAGTTCGCCGGCCTCAGCCGATCGGCTGCGTCGGGGGCGGCGTCGGCGTAAAGGTGGGGAACGGCGGGTAGGTGGGCGTTGTCGTGGGCGGCCGGCCGTAGGTGGGCGGGCGCAGCGGCGTCGGCGTCGGCAGACGGGTCGGTTCGAGCACGCCGGCCCACTCACGGTATGCGGCAAAGGTGGCCTTGGCCCGGTCGATATGGGCCTTGGACTCCTGGAACTTGACCGCGGCCTGGTTCGAGTACCCGGCCTGCGAGGTCTCGATAAAGCGCAGCAGGCTGTCGAGGGCCTCTTCTTCCAGCACCAACCCCTGCACATACTCCTGGTGGGCCTCGCTCAGCAGGGGCGGCGGTGTCAGCTTCTGCATCTGCACCCGCGCCGCCCGGACCTGCACCCGCAGTCGGCCGACATGCTCCACCTGCTCGGCCAGGGAGACGCGTTCGTTGCTCTGCTGGTTGAAGACGTCGTGCGCCAGGCGCAGCGGACCGAGCAGGATATCGAAATCCCGGAGGTAAATCCCGACGGCCTCGCGCTCCTGCTGGCGCAGCAGGGCCAGGTCCACGGTCGTCGGCGTCGGCGCCGCCGCCGTGCCCGCAGGTGCGGGCGCTTCCACCGGGCGGATGCTCAGAAAGACGGAGAGGGCCAGGACGGACAGCACGGCCAGGGTGAACAGGGCCGCCCGGCGCAGCGCGTCGCCCGGCTCCTTGGGCGACGTATAGAGGGGCACGGGCGGGGGCGGGGGGACCGTGGCCGGCGTCGCCGCCAGGATCTTGGGCAGCTCCATATCCCGCAGCTCGGCCAGGGGCGACCACTCCTTGGGGCGCGGCGGCCGGCCGGATTCGGCACCCCGCCGGCGCACCACCTCCAGGGCGACCCGCGCCTTTTCGTTGTTCGGATTGATGGCCAGCACCGTCTCCAGGCAGTAGGCGATGTCCTCGGAGTCCTCCAGGACCTCGCTCAACCACATCCAGGCCCCTTCGTGGCGCGGGTTGGTCTGCACCACCTTCTTGAAAAAGGCCTGGGCCAGGCGATAGTTCCCGGCCTTGGCCGAAGCGATCCCGCTCAGATACAGGTCTTCAATCTGCCCCATGTTGCCCCCCGCTCTGCTACGGGTCTGGAAGGTAGCGCACGATCGAACGCTGCACCTCGAAGGGATCCCGGGCTAGCTTCTCGTGGATGGCCTCCCAGTACTGGGGATCCTCTCCACCCAATCGCCAGATGGCAATCCCCGCCAGGTCGTACCGCTGCACCAGGTCCAGCTTGGCCTCCAGGCTGCGCCGACTGGCGTACCAGATGGTATGGACGCCCTCGCGGTCGCGATAGGTAAAGGTGGACTCGGCCACCTCGCCCTGGGAATCGCGCTCCAGCAGGCTGACCTTGGGCTTGTAGATCTCGATCAGCTCCTGGATATCCAGCCAGGTCACCGGCCAACCGGAGTTGGCCACCCAATCGTAGCCGTAAAAAGGCACGCCCAGCTCGATCTTGGAGGGGTCGACCTGGGTCTTGGCGTACTCGATGACCTCCTGGCACCAGTAGATGGGCGCCACCGGGCCCGGGCCGCCTCCGCTCCAGTGGTAGTCATAGGTCATGAGGCGGAAGCGGTCCACGGCCTGGCCGATGGCGTACCAGTCCTGCGCCTGGGCGCCCGGGGCGCCACCGGCATCGCTGGTGCGGGCATGGATGGCGATGGCCAATAGCAGCCCACGCTCGTGCAGGCCGTCGGCCAACTCCCGGACAAAGGCGGTGAAGACATCGCGCTCCGCGGCGGGCATGCCCTCAAAGTCGATGTCCACGCCGTCGTAGTTGTACTCCTCCACCTCGTCGAGGATGCGCCGGACGAACTGAGCGCGGCGCTCGGGGTTGCGCAGCACGTAGCCGGTGCGGTCGGGGTCGAACCCGTTGGTGATCGAAGGCAGCACCAGCACGCCCGCGGCGTGGGCCGCATCCACCAGCGTCTGGTCGCGGCCCCCGCCCAGGACGTTCAGGGTGCCGTTGCTGCGCATCTCGTACCAGACCGGGCTGATCTCGTCGATATAGTCCAGGTTGGCCTCGAAGGAGGCGCGGGCGTTATCGGTGTCCCAGTCCGTCGGCATCCAGGCCGCGACATAGCGCCCAGACTTGGGATGGACGATCTCGGGGACAACCGTGGCGGCGGGCAACGGGTCGACGGAGGGCAGCGGGATGGGCGTGGCCGGCGTCTCGCCAGGCTCCACGGGGGTAGCCAAGGGTAGCGGTGTCACGGCATGCGTCGCCGGCCGCTCGGGGAAAAAGAGGATCCAAGCGGCCAGGAAGAGAGCGATGGCGAGCAACAAGAGGCTGCCCAGTCGAACGGCCCGTACCATGCCTTTCTCCAAACTGCCACGCCTGTTCTGATTATACCACAAGTTGCCTTTTCTGCCCAACGGCGATTACGAGGGTCTAACGGGGGACTTGGCAGACCCAGCCCGGCGGTTCACCCCCGGGCTACGGGGGCAGATGCCCCCAACCCCTAACGCTTTTCCCGGCCGACTTTGCCAGGGGCGGTCCCCTGTGGTAGAATGGCGCCCAACCTTACGATGGAGGCAAGCATGGAGATACTACAGGCGTTGGTCTTGGGGATCGTTCAGGGTCTATCCGAGTTTCTGCCGATCAGCAGCTCCGGGCACCTGGTGCTCTTGCCGGCCGCGCTCCACTGGCCGGCCCCGCCCCTGGTGTTCGACACGACCGTGCACCTGGGGACGCTCCTGGCCCTGCTGATCGTCTTCTGGCGCGACCTGCTGCAACTGCTGCGCGCCTGGTGGGACGGCCTGCGGAAGCGTCGGCCCCTGGCCACGGCCGAATCGCGCCTGGCCTGGTGGATCATCCTGGGGACCATTCCGGCCCTCCTGGCCGGCCTGCTGCTGGAAGACCGCTTCGAAGCCCTCTTCGGCACGCCGCGCGCCGTGGGAGGCTTTCTCCTGCTCACCGCCCTGCTGCTCGTGCTGGCCGACCTGCTGGGCCGGCGCCGCCGGGACCTGCCGGAGCTCACCTGGCCGGACGCCCTGCTGATCGGCATTGGACAGGCCGCGGCCATCGCCCCCGGACTGTCCCGCAGCGGCACGACTATCGCCGTCGGCATGTTCCGCCAACTGTCGCGTCCCGCCGCCGCGCGCTTCTCCTTCCTGTTGTCTGTCCCCATCGTCGCCGGGGCCGGCCTGAGCCAACTGGCCAAGTTGCTCCTGCGGGGAGGGGGAGCCCTGGAGTCCGCTCCCCTGGCGGTAGGATTCCTTGCCGCCGCCGCCTGCGGCTACGCCGCCATCCGCTTCCTCCTGGCCTACCTGCGCCGCGGGCCCTTCTACCCCTTTGCCGTCTACTGCGGCGTCGTGGGGCTGCTAGCCATCATCCTGCTCTAGAGATGGCTGCTAGAAATCATCTCATAAACCACAAAGGCGCAAGAACTCCAGGGTCCCCCGGGCATGCCTTTTCTGTTTTCCTTTGCGCCTTCGTGTCTTTATGGTAATTATGAGATGGGTTCTAGTAGTGGAACTCGTGCACCTCGGGGTCGGCAAACAGGGATTGCACGAAGCGGTGATGCGCGGCCGGGCTCCCGTAGGCGTCACAGATCCACCGCAGGTGCTCCCCGACCTTGGCCTCCTTCTCCCCCTTGGTGTGCAGGCCGTTCCGGCGCAGAAGCGCCCGCAGCTCGGCGACCTTTTCCGGCCGCAGCGAGCAGGTGATCTCGTAGAGGCGATCTTCGCGCACCCGCTTGATCTGCTCCTCCAGCGGCGGAAAGAACCAGAACACCACCATCACCACCACGGTGGTGACCAGGACAAACAAGTATGCCCCCAGCCCCAGCCCCAGCCCCAGCGCCGCGGTCAGCCAGATGGCGGCCGCCGTCGTCAGGCCGGTCACCCGCCCCGTCTCGCGCATGATGACGCCGGCGCCGATGAAACCCACGCCGGTAGCGATGTTCGAGGCGACGCGGTCGGAGCCAAAGCGCAAGGAAAAGAGCGCGAACAGCGCGGCCCCGACACAGATCAGGATCATTGTGCGGAAGCCGGCCGCCTTGTCGCGGAACTCGCGCTCGGCGCCGATCAGCCCGCCGACAAGCACGGCCAGCACGACTCTGAAGATCTCCTCCGGTTGCACCACCATCGTTAGGTCTCCTGCCATCACCCCAGATGGCGCTCGCCGAAGAGCGCCCGTCCGATGCGCACCAGCGTCGCCCCCTCCTCCACCGCTATCGGGTAGTCATCGGTCATGCCCATCGAGAGGTGGCTCCAGGGCGCCTCGGGATAGCGCTCCCGCAGGTCCGCGCGCAGGGCGGCCAGCCGCCGAAAGACCGGACGGACCGTCTCGGGGTCGGCCGCCGGCGGCGCTACCGTCATCAGCCCCTCCAGGCGCAGGCCGGGGAAGCGCCGCAGCCCTTCTACGGCCGCCCGCAGCGCCTCCTCCCGCGGCGGAAACCCAAACTTGCTCTCCTCCTGGCCCACGTTCACCTCCAGCAGCACCGGCACCACCCGCCCCAGCGCGGCCGCGCGCCGCTCCAGGGCGGCGGCCAGTTCCAGGCTGTCGACGGAATGGATCAGGTCGAACAACTCCACGGCCGGCCCGGCCTTGTTGCGCTGCAGGTGCCCCACCAGGTGCCAGCGCACGCCCGTCAGGTCCTGGAGCAGCGCCCGCTTGGCTGCCGCCTCCTGGACCCGGTTCTCCCCGATCTCACTCAGGCCGGCCGCCGCCGCCGCGCGGACGACCTCTGCCGGCCAGGTCTTGGTCACGGCGACGATTGTCACCCCTTGGGCCGGCCGGCCGGCCCGCTGCGCTGCCTCGGCGATGCGCCGGCGAACCCGTTCCAGGTTCTCGGTGATCCGCGCCCGCCAATCGTCGGCCATTGCCCACACCTCCACCTGCTCACACGGCCCGTCCCGCGCCCTCCCGCATCCCGATGACGGCCCCGAAAAGCCCCTCCAGCCGCCCTTCCCGGCGGTAGGAAAAGAAGCGCTCCACGTTGCAGGCCGTGCACAGGCCCAGCACCTGGATCTTGTCCGGCAGCACGCCGGCCCGCAGGAGCGCCTGGCGGTTGGCCTCCCACAGGTCCAGGAAGGCATGCCCCGGCCGGCCGGGCGCCAACAGGCCGTCCCCGCCCGGCAGTTGCTCCCGGACCCCGGCGATCACCTCCGCGCCCACCTCGTAGCAGCACGGCCCGATGGCCGGCCCGATGCCCACCACCAGGTCCCGTGGGCGCGTCCCCCAAGCGGCGACCATCTCATCCACGAGCCGCTCGGCGATCCGCAGGAGCGTCCCGCGCCACCCCGCATGGGCCAACCCCACCGCCCGCCGCAACGGGTCGTAGGCCAGGATGGGCACGCAGTCGGCAAAATAGCCCAACAGGTACAGCCCACCGACATCGGTGGTCAGGCCGTCCGCGCCATGCCCGCCCTGCCAGTTGCCGTACAGAGGGCCGGGCACACGCACCACCTCGTCCCGGTGCACCTGCCGCGTCGGCATCAGCGCGCCGGGGTCGATGCCCAGGGCGGCGGCCAACCGGAGCCGTCCACCTGCCGCTTCCGGGTGCACCGACCCCAGGGTGCGGTCGGAGAAGCCATGGATCAGTTCGGAGAACCCGCTCAGCAGCTCGAAACGCAGCACCGTCATGGGTTCAGGGCAAAGTTGGGATAGGGGGTCATCGAGGGGGGCGGTGAGGGCGGCGTGCTCGTGGGGCCGGGCGAGGCCGGCGTCGCGCTCGCCGTGGGCAGGGGCGTCCCGGTCACCGGGGCCATCGTCGGCGAGGGGGTGGGGCCGCCCGTGGGACCGGGGGTCGCCAGCGTCTCCGTCCAGGTCGGCGTAGGCGAGATGGCCGGCGTCCATGTGGGGGCCGGCGTCGGCGTGGGGATGGGCGTCGGCGTGGGCGCCGGCGGCGGCGTCTCCCGGCCCAGGGCCAGGTTGACCAGCTTGATCACGTCCAGCACGTCCGCCGTGCCGTCGCCGTTGATGTCCAGCGCCACAACCTCCTCGTCGTCGGCGATGTGCCGGCCGAGGACGATGTTGACCCCCCGCTGCACGTCGATAACCGTCACGTCGCCGTCCTTGTCGATGTCGCCGTTGTGCAGGAAACACGACGCGCAGATCACCAGGTAGCCATCGTAAATAAAGCTGCCCGGGACGGCGACCTTGTTGCCGTCCACGTCGGTCAGGATGGCCCGGTCGATGCGCACCTGGGCCTTCTGCCCGTTGGCCGCTCCGCTGCGCACCTCAAAGAGCAGGCTGAGGATCGGCCCGCGGCCGGGGGGGATGGCCTGGCCCTCCGGCGAAAAGAGCAGAAGGTTGACCTTGCCCCCCGAAGTGTCCAGGCGGGGCTCCGGCCTGGTCATCGTCTCGCTGCGCGGCGTCAGGTTCACCCCCACCGCCTGGAGCAGGCTCGTGTCGTAAGAGAGCTCCAGTTGGATCCCGGCCACCCAGACGAGCGTATCGGCGTTCACATAGACACGGATGGCCTGCCCTCCGATGCCGCGCGTCTCGGGGACGCGCAGGGCATTGCCCCCGGGCCGCTCGTTGATGCGCTTCACGGCCCCGGAGGAAGCCGTGAACGTGTGCACCAGGTCCAGGTCTTCTTCCTTCGTGGGCAAGGGCGGAGGCGGAGCCGGAGGGCCGACCGGGCAAGGCGGGCAACAGCAACCGCCGGAAGGCGTAGGGGTAGCGGTGTAAGAGGGAGTAGAGGTTGGATACGGCGTCCAGGTCGGCGTGGCCGTCGGCGGCGTCCCGGTGACGGTCGGGGAGGGCGTCGCCGAGGGAGTCGGCGTATAGGGCGTGCCGGTCGTCGTCGGCGTCACCGTGCGCGTGCCGGTGGGCGAGGGGGTCGCCGACGCGCTGGGGGAGGGTGAAGCGCTCGGGCTGGGCGTCGGCGACGTCACCGGGGAAGGACTAGGGGTGGGAGTGACGGTCGGCCCAGCGGTGATCGGGGGCGTCGGCGAGGGCAGGCGCGTGGCGGTGGGAATCGGCGTCCCGCGGGTCGGGGAAGGCAGGCGCGTCGGCAGGGGCGTGGCCTGGAAGGGCCGGCCCCCGAAGCCGGCCAGCGCGGCGTCGCGCTCCCCGCCGCCCGTGAACCAGGCCTCCTGCCGGCCGCCCGGGAGTGTCGGAGTGACCGTGGCGGTCACGGCCGGCGACGTGGTCGAACCGGGCGCCGGGGTAGGCGTCTGCGGCGCGCCCAGGAGCAGCAGAGGCTCCAGATAGCGAGTCGCCCCCATCTCCGTGCCCACCCAGACCTCGCCCGGGCGCGTGGCCGCCAGGACGGTCACGTTGTCGGAGGGCAGGCCGTCGGCCGGCCCGTACTGCGCCCACTGGCCGGTGTCCGGGGTCAGGATGCTGATGCCCCCACCGGGCAACCCATAGGTGCCGCACCAGACCCGGCCCTGGGCATCGACGGCCACCGACTGCACCCAGTTGGCGTTCAGCCCGCTGTTCTCGGTCTTGTAGGTCAGCCACTTGCTGCCGTCGAACACGCTCAGGCCCCCGCGCCAGGTGCCGGCCCAGACATAGCCGCCGCCGTCCACGGCCAGGGTCAGGACAAAGTTGTCGCCCAGCCCGTCGGCGGTCGTGTAGGTGCGCCAGTCCCGCCCGTCCGCCGCCAGCCGGCTCACGCCGCCGCCCTCGGTGGCGAACCAACGGCTGCCGTCCGGGGCCAGGGCAATGGCCGTGACCACGTCGCGCGGCAACGGCGAATTGTCGCGGTCGAAACTCTGCCAGGTCGTCCCCGAAAAGACGCTGACACCCTTGGAGGTGGCGAACCAGACCAGCCCTTCCCGGTCCACGGCGATGGCCCGCACCCAGTTGGAGGCCAGGCCATCCGCAGCCGTGTACACGGTCCATCCGTCTTTGTCGTAGTACGCGGCCCCGCCGCCCTGAGTCCCGAACCAGACGCCGCCGCGGCGGTCCGCGGCGATGGCCGTGACCCAGCGGTTGGGCAGGCCGTCGTCGAGGGAGTAGGTGAACCACTCGTCGTCGTCCGGCGTCAGGTCGTCGTGGCCGGCGAACGAGGCTACCCCCTGCTCGCCGCCGAACCAGGTGCGTCCGGCGGCGTCATAGGCAATCGCCCAGACGGGCCGGCCGGCCAGCCCCTGCCGCACCAGGATGGGCTGGTCCCACCCGGTGGGCATCCCCGGGGGCAGCGTCGGCGGGGGCGACACCGGCGGGTTGGCCGCCGGCAGCGTGCCCGTCGGGGTCGCCGTCGGGCTGGGGCCCGGGGTGGGCAGCGGCGGCGGCGCGTTGGGCCCCACCGGGGCCGGCGTCGGCCAGGCCGGCAGCGGCGGCGGCTCGATGCTCATGCCGCCGTGAGCCGCCGTGACCTTGGTAGTCTCCTCCATCCAGAGGCTGCCGGCCGCATGGAACCAGGTCCAGGGCTGCTCCAACATGCCGTACTGCACCGTGTACTGCCCGGGGCGCAGCGGCGCGCCCATCAGGAAGGTAAAGGTATAGACCCCGCCGGGTGCCACCGGCCGCTCCAACGGCAGAAAGAGCGCCTCGCCGGCCGCTTCCGGGGCATCGCCGGCCGCCGCCGTCTCGGCAATGTGGAAACCCAGCCCCACCGTCCCCGAGACCCAGGTATCCCAGCCGTCGTTGCGCACCGCGAGTTGGACGGCCTGCGTCTCGCCGGCCACCATGTTCGCCGGCAGCATCGCGTTCAGGAAGGTCGCCCGCCGCTCGTTGCGCCCGCCGAGGTCCTTGCGCAGCAGGTAGAAGAAGGTGTAGGGGTCGACAACCTCGTAGTTGCGTTCGGGGTGTAGGCGGCGCAGCTCCGCGGTCAGCTCATAGAGAAAGGTGGGAGTTGTATAGACGCAGCGCAGGGCCACAAAGACCGGGCCCCCGCTGCCGTGGATCTCCCGGTACTCGGCATAGGCCCGATCCACCGTCTGCACCCAGGTCTCCAAGGGTTCGGCGTTGCTCAAACCATAGTGCGGGAAGGCCGTCAGCGGCACATTCTTCTGCAGGCGCGGCCAGTTGCCCACAAGGTGCCGGGTGTTGAAGACGACCCCATCCGGAGAGAAAGTGCCGTACAGGTCGACGACCTCGTCGGGAGCTTCGCCGCCCTTGCCGTTGAGGAAGAACCCGGTGATGGTCAGGCCCAGCAGGCGGTAGTACTTCTGGTTGTGGGCTTTCCAGGAGTCGCGCAGGCCGGCCGGCAGGGCCTCCGGGTTCAGGTAGCCGGCCCCGCTGTCGGCGGCGACAAAGTAATCGGCCGCCGTGCGCGTGCGCGCCAGGTAGCCCAGGAGGTCGGGAAACACATCCGCGATCTCGGGGTTGATGCCCCAGGCCAGCGGCAGGTCGCCGCGGTGCTCGTCCAACCAGAGGTCGGGCATCAGGGCGTAGAGCGGCTGGGCATAGTCAAAGTCGCCCATGTAGTAGAGGAGGTAGGTCTTGGGCGCGACCATACTGCCCTCGATGTAGCCCTGGCCGCGCAGTTTTTCGACCGTCGGCGCGGCCAGTTGGGGCACGTGGTTTGGGAAGGGGGCAAAGCGGTGCACCGAGGCGTTGGCCATGTCCAGCCCGTAGACATCGCCGAGCGTGCCCGTGGAGTAGGCGCCGTAGGAAGAGGCCAGCCAGGCCACTTCCCATTCCCCCTCCACCGGCTCGTGGCTGCCCCCCGCCCCCGCGCTGTTGGAGTACTTTTGCCACCAGGGGATGATTCCCCAGAGGGCGATCATCTCCTGGCCGGCGCGGGCCCGCGCCGCCAATAGGATCTCCTCGAACACGGCCCGGTCCTGGCCCAGCGGCTGGCCCGGTTCGTCGATCGGCGTCTCGTCGGCCCACACCGAGACGTCGAAGGCAAAGCCGCGGTTCTGGACGATATAGTCGCGGGTCAGGGTGGAGGTGGCGCCGGCCGGCATCGTCCGCTTCTGATAGAGGAGGGCCGGCCAGCCATCCTCGATATAGGCCAGGAGCCGCGGGTTGGCCCGGCCGGTCTGCAAGTACTCCCGCACGGCCCAGCGATAGGCCTCGGCCTTGCCGGCGAAACGCCCGCTCAGGTCGGTGCGCACCGGCATAGCGGCGACAACCTGATCGTATAGCTCGCTCCCCCGGCGGATCACCGGCGTCCCTTCCACCCCGGCGATCGTCGTGGCCACGTTCAGGGTGGCCGGGACGCGGTCATCCCAGACGACGGTCCCGCTAACCTCGCGGCTGAACGTCGCCAGCAGCGCCGCCACGTCGGGGAGGGGCACGAGCTGGACGTCGAACAGCCACTCGCCCGGCACCTGGAACCTCTGCAGCCAGAAGTCGTCCACGCCGCTGGCGTGATAGACATAGAGGCGCGGCGCCTGGCGGTTGACAATGCCCTGCAACGTAGCCACGAAAAGGGCCAGGTCGTAGTCGCGCAGCATCTCCTGGTACGACTTGCTGGGACCGGGCTCCTCGAAACCGAGCGGACGGATGCCGCCGCCGTTGTGCCGCGCAAAGGCGCCGCGCAAGTCAAAGGTATAGAGGATCTGCCGGTCCTGCCGGGGAGCGTCTGTCGGGGCGGCGGTGGGCAAAACCTGGGCCGGTGGAGCCGCCGTGGCTCCCGGCCAGGTGTTCAACGCCAGGATCAGGAGCAACGTCAAGCTCGTGCCGAGGAAACTTCCCCGCCCGCTCAGTACGGTCAACTTATGCCACCAGCGTCCTCGCACCATGGCCCCTGCCGCTCGACCTGGAGAACAGTATAGCGCGCTGCCAACGCATATACGACAGCCGGTCCCCCGTGTTGTACGGGGGCCGCAACTGTTTGGCATCATTGTACACCAAAGCGGAGGGGATGTCAACGCAAGGTTCGGCCGGGGGCCAATCCAAACTTGCGTTTTCCTCACCTTTCTGGTATAATGCGCTGTGCTGTGTCATCGGAATCTGTTTGAGGAGGATCCTGAGGAATGGCTCATACCCGTTCGGCAATCAAGAACATCCGTCAGGCAGAGCGGCGGCGGATGCGCAATCAGATGGTCAAGTCGCGGGTCAAGACCCTGATCAAGCATGCCCGCAGCCTAATCGAGGCTGGTGAGTTGGAGCAGGCCCGCCTCTCCGTGGGCGACGCCATCAGCGCGCTCGACCGCGCCGCCGAGCGCGGCATCCTGCACCGCAACAACGCTGCCCGGCGCAAGTCTCGCCTGATGAAACGCTACAACGCCACCTTCCGCGGCCCCGCGGCCTCGTCCTGAGCACATCAGCGACGCCTTCGTCCACGGCGACGCCCCTCTCCAGGAGGCGTCGCCTTTTGCCGTTTAGCGTCCCGCCACCTCCACCACCGCCAGCTCCAGCGCCACCTCGGCCTCTCGCCGGCCGGTCTTGACTTCCCGGTCGGCCTCCACCAGGCGGTGATAGATCTGCTCCAACTCCTCCCGACCGAAGGATGTCGATTGGTCGGCTACCTTTTCGGCCACGTACGGATGGAGCTTCAGCACCCGGGCCACGGTCTCCGGGCCTCGGTCGCCGGCCGGCAGGGCCTTGACCTGCAGCAGCATCCGAAACTGCCGCACCACCATACTCAGAATGTAGAGGGGGTGCTCCCCGGCATCCAGCAGCCGGCGCAGCTCGACCAGCGCCCGGGCCCGCCGCCGGGTGCCGACCGCGTCGACCAGCGCAAAGATCTGCCCGATCCGCCCGGAGCTGGCCAGCTCCGTCACCAGGCGTTCGTCGATGCGCCCCTGCGGCCCAACATAGGTGGCCAGCTTGGCGATCTCCTGGCGTAATACGGCCGGGTCGGACCCGGCCGTCGACGCCAGCAGGTCGGCGGCGGCCGGCGTGATCTCGCACTCCTCGCGGCCGGCCTGGGCCACGATCCAGCGCGACAGGTCGCGGCCCCTGGGCGGAGCGAACTCACGGACCTCGCCCACCTTCTTGGCCAGGACGACCAGGGGATGGCTCGCCGGCAAGGCGGCGCGTTCGCGCAGGATCAGCACCGTCGTCTCGGGCATGCGGGAGAGATACTCCTGCAGTTGGGCCAGGAGGCCGGCCTCGGAGCGACCGCGCTCCAACTGCGCCGCCAGCCCCTCGACGATGACCACCCGCTTGGGAGAAAGGAAGGGCAGGGCGCTGCACTGCTCCATGAGCGCCCCGGCCGTGAGGCCGGCCCCCTCCAGGCGGGTCAGCGCCAGGTCCCACATCTCCGGGGGCGCCGCCGCGCCGGCGACTCGCCGCAGCTCCTCCTCCCCGGCGATGACATCCTCTCCATGAAAAAGATAGACCATAACCGTCCTACCCCCAAGGCGCGAGGCACACAAAAAAACCCCGCCATGCCGTACACCGGTAAGTTCTAAACCTGGAGACCTCTCCGGGTGGGGGCCCGTTGTAGCAGTTTTGCGTTACTGTGTCGGGCACGGCCCGCTCAGCCTACGCAGCACCGCCAGGGACAAGCCCCCAATGTAACACATGTTGGATCAGAACTTTTTCACCGGTGCTACGCACACAGCAGGGTTTCTATGAATATTTTACCACAAAAGCTCCGCCCGCGCAACTGCCCATCCTCTCGAAAGCCTTCTGTGGTCTCCGCCATCTCCTGGTGATGACAAGTCGGCGCGAAATTTCCACCATCCGGGCGCCGCGGCGACTTTCCCCGCCAGTCCTTCCCGGTGCCCAAGATCGACCTTGCGGTGTACAGGGAGAGGGAGGTTCGAATGTTGCACCGGGTCCCCAAATGTAGTAAAATGGAGGTGTCGAAGCGCGACGAACCATCCGGACATCTATGGGCAGCGAAAAGTCATCAGGAGGAGGTGTCAGATGGCCAACTGCCCCGATTGCGACGCCACCGTTCCCCGCCGGCCGGACATGTACATCGGGCAGTTGGTGGAATGTCCGGAATGCGGGGTCGCCCTCGAGGTGATCAACCTCAAGCCTTTCCTGGTGGACTACTATGGCGGCGAAGAGGACTGGGAAGAAGAGGAAGAGGAAGAGGAAGATTAGCCGGAGGAGCCCATGAGCGATCTGGTGCCGGAGGGCATCGAGATTTGCCCGGATTGCGGCGAGGAGCTCTGGTACGACGCCGCGGAAGGCTGCTGGGTCTGTGAGAACTGCGGGGGGGAGTTCGGCGAGGCGGATTGGGAGGAGGAGGAGGAGGAGGAAGGGGAAGCGGGGTAGGAAGCGGATAACCGGAAAGAAGAGGCAGAGAGAAAAGCGGTCTCCCCGCAGGCGACGTAGAGCGCCAGGGGCGGCCCCACAGCACCGCCAATCCCTGCCGGCCGGCCGCCTGCAAGGACCGCCACGAGATTGCCCGCCCGCCCATCCGCTTGCTCCTTCCGATTATCCGCTTTCTGTCCGCTTCCTACCCCCCCTCCCACCGCTGCGGCACTCCATATCCGCTCCCTCCAGAGGCCGGAGTCCTATTCGGCAGACAGCACACGGTCAGCAAGCCTGGCTGAAAAGCAAAATAGGTTGCTTCCCAGCAGCCAGCAGTTTCTCTTTGACAAATTGCCCAACTCCGGTTATGATACCGTTTTGGTGTGTCTACCGACTCCCGCATAGCTCGCTATACCTTGAAGCTGAAATCTACGGACACCGATCTTGGGGATCTATGCAGAGATCAACAAAAAAGAGGAGGTCCCGCCAATGAACAAATGGGTATACTTTACACAGACCGCGCACGCCGAGCTGACGCAGACGTTGGGGCACGAGCCGTCGCTGGACGAGATGAAGGTCATCCTCGGCGGCAAGGGCGCCGGACTGGCCGACATGACCCGCGCCGGCCTGCCCGTGCCCCCGGGCTTTACCATCACCACGGCCGCCTGCATGGCCTATATCAACGCCGGCTTCCAGTTCCCACAGGGTATGTGGGAGCAGGCGCTGGAGGCCCTGCGGCAGGTCGAGGCCCAGTTCGGAAAAAAGTTCGGCGATCCCGCCAATCCGCTCCTCGTCTCGGTCCGCTCCGGCGCCAAGTTCTCCATGCCCGGCATGATGGAGACCATCCTCAACGTCGGCCTCAACGACGAAACGCTGCGCGGGTTGATCGAGTTCACCGACAACGAGCGCTTCGCCTGGGATTCCTACCGCCGGCTCATCGCCATGTTCGGCCGCACCGCCATGGGCATCCCCGACGAGGTCTTTGACCACGTCATGCAGTCCCTCAAGGCGGAAAAGGGCGTGCAGGACGACACCGAGCTCAGCGCCGCCGACCTCAAGGAGCTGGTCTCGCGCTTCAAGGCTGCCTACCGCCAGGCCCTCGGGCAGGACTTTCCCCAGGATCCCCTGGCCCAGCTCAAGTCCGCCGTCGAGGCCGTCTTCCGCTCCTGGATGGGCAAAAAGGCCATCGACTACCGCCGCGCCGAGCGCATCCCCGACGATCTGGGCACCGCCGTCAACGTCGTCACCATGGTCTTTGGCAACATGGGCTGGGACTGCGGCACCGGCGTCGTCTTCACCCGCAACCCCTCCACCGGGGAGAAGAAGCTCTATGGCGACTACCTGCTGAACGCCCAGGGCGAGGACGTCGTCGCTGGCATCCGCAACACCAAGCCGGTGGCCGAGCTGGCCAACGACATGCCGGCCGCCCACGCCCAACTCCTGGAGATCTCTGCCCGCATGGAGCGCCACTACCGCGACATGCAGGACATGGAGTTCACCATCGAGCGCGGCAAATTGTGGATGCTACAGACCCGCAACGGCAAGCGCACCGCCCGCGCCGCCGTGCGCATCGCCGTGGAGATGGCCGGCGAGGGGCTGATCAGCCGCGAAGAGGCCCTGCTGCGCGTCACTCCCAAGGATGTCGACTTTTTCCTGCATCCGCAGTTCGACGAGAAAGAGATCCGCAAGGCCAAGGCCGAGGGCCGGCTGCTGGCGACCGGCGTGAACGCTTCCCCCGGTGCCGCCGTCGGCGTCCTGGCCTTTGACGCCGACACCGCCGAGTCCTGGGGCAACGCCGGCAAAGACGTGATTATGATCCGCCCCGAGACCAAGCCCGACGACGTCCACGGCATGATCGCCGCCAAGGGCATCGTCACCAGCCGCGGCGGGGCCACGGCCCACGCCGCCGTCGTCGCCCGGCAGTTCGGCAAGCCGGCCGTCGTCGGTGCCCGCGACCTGGACATCGACGTCGACGCCCGCACGGTGCGCGTCGGCGACAAGGTCCTGCGCGAGGGCGAGTACGCCTCCATCGACGGCGCCGCCGGCGAGGTCTTTGAAGGGCAGATCGCCACCGTGACCCCGGACTATGAGAAAGAGACCGAACTGCGCACCCTGCTCACCTGGGCCGACGCGGCCTGCGCCGTGCCGCAGTCCCGGCAGTGGCCGGCCGACTACCATGGCTATCCCACCCGCGGGCTGCAGGTCTGGACCAACGCCGACTATCCCCGCGATGCCCGCCGCGCCCGGCTCTACGGCGCCCAGGGCATCGGGCTGTGCCGCACCGAGCACATGTTCTTTGAACAGGAGCGCTTGCCGCATGTGCAGCAGATGATCCTCAACGCCGACGAGGCCCAGGCCTACTTCGACCGCCGCAGCCGCCTCCAGGGCATCCTCGACGCCGGCAAGGAAGACGGCAAGCCGCTGGACGAGGCCCGCCGCAATGAGCTGACCGCCCGGGTGCAAGAGGTGGAGCGGGAGATCGCCAGCCTGCCGGCCGCCAAAGCCTACCTGGGGGCACTGGACAAGCTCCTGCCCAGCCAGCGCTCCGACTTCTACGGGCTCTTCGAGGCCATGGACGGCCTCCCGGTGATCATCCGCCTGATCGACCCGCCGCTGCACGAGTTCCTGCCCAGCCAGGAAGAGCTGCTCGTCGAGGTGACCGAGATGCGCACCCGCGGCGAAAGCGGCCCCGACCTGGCCGCCAAGGAGCAACTGCTGGCCGCCGTGCAAAAGATGCACGAGTCCAACCCGATGATGGGGCTGCGCGGCATCCGCCTGGGCATCACCTACCCCGACATCACCAAGATGCAGGTGCGGGCCATCTTCGAGGCCGCCTGCCAGGCGGCGAAAAAGGGCATCGTCGTCAAGCCCGAGGTGATGATCCCGCTCACCGGGCACGTCAACGAGCTCAAGGTTTCCCAGGTGGAGCTGGAGCAGGTGGCCGAGCAGGTAATGGCCGAGCAGGGCATCCGGGTCGAGTTCAAGTTCGGCACGATGATCGAGATCCCGCGCGCCGCCATCACCGCCGACGAGATCGCCACCCTGGCCCAGTTCTTCTCCTACGGCACGAACGACCTGACCCAGATGACCTTTGGCTACAGCCGCGACGACGCCGAGCGCCGCTTTCTGGTCAAGTATGTCGAGACCGGCATCCTGCCGGCCAACCCCTTCCAGGTGTTGGACCGGGCCGGCGTGGGGCAACTGGTCAAGATGGGGGTGCGCCTGGGCCGCCGGACCCGCCCGGAGCTGGAGGTGGGCATCTGCGGCGAGCACGGCGGCGACCCATCGTCCGTCGAGTTCTGCCACTTGGCCGGGCTGAACTATGTCTCCTGCTCGCCCTTCCGGGTCCCGGTGGCCCGCCTGGCCGCCGCCCACGCCGCCATCCGCTTCCGCGGGCAGGTGCTGGAATAGGGGCCTTTTCAGTGACGGCGCCGCCAAACCGACACCGGGACGATTGAACCGTCGAGGGCGCAGAGAAAAAACCAAGATCTCTGCGCCCTCGGCGTTCTCGCGGCGAAAGACCGGGCCTCGCCGCAAAAGGCCAGACTCTTCGGGCCAGGAAAAAGGCCGGCCCTGGGCCCCGCCGCTAGGCGATCGGCAGGCGGGCCGCCAGGCGGCGCACCGCCACCTCTTCCTCGGGCGCCGGGGAGATCGTCACCACGACGACGCTGGCGTCGTCGCGCGGCCGGCCGTCCTCCAGGGCCAGCGCCTGGGAAAGGATGGCGTCGGCCAGCTCCTGGGCGGCCGGCCACCCCGCGGCCAGCCGCTCCTGCAGGAAGGACAGCAGATCAAAGGGCGCCCCGCGCCGCTCCCCGGCGTGGACGATGCCGTCGCTCACCGCCACCGCGCCCAGGTATTCGGCCAACGGCCGCTCCACGATGCTCGGCTTGGTGCGCGGGTAGATGCCGATCGGCGTGACCGGTTCGGCGCACACCTCGACGGCCTCGCGTGTCAGCAGGTAGGCGGGATACTCGTCGTTGCGCGAAAGGACCAGGCTCTGCGACTGCAGATCCACGGAGACGATCACCAGTGTGGCCAAGACGCGCCCCCCGCGCAGCGTGTAGAGGTAGTCGTGCACCGAGCGGGCCACGGCCCCGTCGCGCGTCCCTTCCTTGATCAGCGCCGCCCCGCGGCTGATAACCAGGTTGCTGATCGTCTTGGCCGGCAGTCCACTGCCCTGGGCATCAACCAGCAGCACGCTGAGGCCCCCGTGCGGCCGCTCGATCACCTCCACGGTGTCCCCGCTCTCGCGGCTGGCATACTTGTGCGTCTTGGCTACGGCTACCTGGACTTCGCGCATGGTCGCTGCCCGGCTCCCACTTCAGGGCCACCAGGTCCCCGGCGGTCGCTACACAACAGGACGAGGAGTCTCCACTCCGCGAGCCGCGGGGTCGGAAGCGCCTCGCCCCGATGGTCAGATGACAGTCTGCCGCAGGATCGTCTCTTCCCGGCCCGGACCAACCGAGACGATGGCCACCGGCACGCCGACCAGGGTCTCGATCCGCTGCAGAAAGGCCTGCGCCTGGGGCGGCAGGTCCTCGAAGAGACGGACCTCGCGGGTCGAGCACTGCCATCCGGCCATCTCCTCGTACACCGGGACCAGCGACTCCCACAGCAGCATGCTGCTGGGAACGTCCTGGACGATAGACTCGTTCAGGCGATAGCCGGTGCACAGGCGCACCACCGGCTCCTCGTCCAGGACATCGAGCTTGGTGATGGCCAGGGCGCCGACGCCGTTCAACTCGCCGACGTAGCGCGCGACCACGGCGTCGAACCAGCCGCAGCGGCGCGGCCGGCCGGTGGTGGTGCCGAACTCGTGGCCGCGCTCGCGCAGCCGCGCGGCCGTCCCCTCATCGGCCTCCGAGGGGAACGGCCCGGCCCCAACCCGCGTACAGTAGGCCTTGCTCACCGCCAGCACACGGTCGATGGCCCGCGGCGGGAGGCCCAGCCCCGTACAGGCCCCGCCGGCCGTCGGCGAGGAAGAGGTCACGTAAGGGTAGGTGCCGAAATCCAGGTCCAGCATCACCCCCTGGGCGCCTTCGAGCAGGATGTTCTTGCCCTGCCGGATGGCCTGCATGAGCATGCGGCGCGTGTCGGCGATGTAGGGGGCCAACTGCCGACCGTACTGCAGATACTCCAGGTAGATATCGTGCAGCCGCAGGGGGGGGCGCCCATAAACCTGGGTGAGGATGCGGTTCTTGGAATTGACCAGATAGGTCAGACGGCTGAGCAGCACCTCCTCGTCCTGGAGGTCGACCATACGCACGCCGCAGCGGGCCGCCTTGTCCGTGTAGGCCGGACCGATCCCGCGGCGCGTCGTGCCGATCGAGGAGGCCCCGCGGCCCTCCTCCTCCAGCCCGTCCAGCGCGATATGAAAGGGCAGGATGACATGCGCCGCCTCGCTGATGTACAGGTTGTCCAGGGCGATGCCCTTTTCCCGGAGCTGCGCCATCTCCTGCAACAGGCTCTGGGGGTTAACGACGACGCCGTTGCCGATGATGCAGATCGTGCCGCGCTCAAAGATGCCCGAGGGGATCAGGTGCATCCGGAAGGTGCCGCGCGGGTTGCTCACCGTGTGGCCGGCATTGTCCCCCCCCTGGTAACGAGCTACCACCTGCACGCGCGAGGTCAGCAGGTCGATGATCTTGCCCTTGCCCTCGTCTCCCCATTGTCCGCCGATCACTGACAGGACCGTCATTCGCCCACCTCGATTGGATAGAGAAGAAAGCATCCAGGATGATAGGTCCATTATACACGATAAGCAGCATTTTGCACAGCAGTACTTCTTTCCTATCTTATGGGCTGTGGTAGAGCGAGGACGCAGACACCGAACTCTGCGAGAGCCGCCAGCCCTCGCAGAGTTCTTCCGGGGGAGGCTCCTACTCCCGCATCAGGTTGTCTAACTCATCACGGATGTCTTCCAGGTCGGTGAAGGAGCGGTAGACGGAGGCAAAACGGATATAGGCCACCTGGTCCACGTCGCGTAGCCTGGCCATCACCAGCTCGCCGATGACGCGGCTGGGCACTTCCTCGTTGGCCATGGCAAAGATGGCCGTCTCGACCTGGTCCAGGATGCGCTGGATGGTGTCGGCGGAGATGGGGCGCTTGGTGCAGGCCAGCCGGATCCCGCCCTCCAGCTTGCGCCGATCGTACGGCTCGCGCCGGCCATCCTTTTTCACCACCGTCAGGCTAACCGGCTCGACCCGCTCGTAGGTGGTAAAGCGCCGGCCGCAGTCCCGACACTGCCTCCGGCGGCGGACGGCATCGATCTCTACCATCTCCCTGGTGTCGATCACGCGAGAATCGCTGGTCCGGCAGTATGGGCACCGCATCGCGCTTCTCCTGGAACGAGGGGGGGCCTGTACGATGGCGCTATTCTAGCACACCTTGCCCGGCCATGCAAGCCGGCTTGCACATTTCGCTTCCTTCTGCTATGATGGCACTGGACACGGTATGACAGCCCATCGGGCACCCAGCCTGGCCAGGTTGGGTGCCCGTGCTATTTGTGGCAAGGACAAGGCTCAAAGACACGGAGAAGTATGTGAACCAGAGACGCAGAGGAGGTTGGGTTATGTCATCACACAAGATCGCCTTCGTCACCCTGCTGGCGCTGCTGCTGGTGGCCGGCTGCGGCCGGCCGCCAGCAGCCATCCACATCGGCGTGCGCACGGCCAACGACCATGTCCCCTTCTACCTGGCGGACCGCGAGGGGCTCTACCGCACGCAGGGGCTCAGCGTCACCGTGCGCCTGGTGCCCAGCAACACCGAGATCGTCGAGGCCCTGCAGCGCGGCGACATGCAGGTCGGCGCCATCCCGGTGACCACCGCGATCACGGCCATCGACCAGGGGGCCGCGATCCGCATCATCGCCATGACCGGGCGCGGCGGCGACGGGCTGTTGGTGCGCCAGGACGGCGCCATCCGCGCCTGGGAGGACCTGCGCGGGGCGCGCATCGCCACGATCAAGGCCTCGATCCTGGACGTCCTCCTGCGCCAGGCACTGCAGGACCACGGGCTGAACCCCGACACCGACGTCCAACTGGTCTATTTCCAGAAGCTGGGCGATATGGTCAGCGCCCTCAAGACGGGCCAGGTGGATGCGACCTCCAACACCGAGCCGTTCATGACCGACGCCGTGCGCCAGGGCTGGGGCTATATCGTCGGCTACTATACCGAGCAATGGCCCGACCACCCCTGCTGTGTCGTCGTGGCCCGGCAGGACTTTATCCGGGAGCAGCCCCAGGAGTTGGCGGCGATCCTGCGCTGCCACATCCAGGCGGTAGAGCGGGCCGGTAACGACCCCGGCCTGGCCGCGCAGATCATCGTCGAGTACCTGCAGGCCTTTGACGTCCCGCTGGTAGAGGCCTCGCTGGCCCGGGACAAGATGCGCCTGGACTATGCCTTTGGCGACGAGGAGATCCAGCGCATGGCCCGACTGATGCGCAGCCAGGGCCTGATCGAGCACGACCCGGCCACGATCCAGTTCACCGATCACGCGCCGCTGGCCCGCGCCCTGGAGGGACGATGAGCGCACGGGACTGGGCAGCCGGCAACTGGCGCGGGCTGGCTTTCCTGTCCGGCCTGGCCGCCCTTTGGGAGTCCCTGCCCCGCACCGGCCTGGTGGACCCGGTGCTGCTGCCGCCCTTTTCGGCCGTGGTGGCTCGGGCGGCAGCGCTGCTGCTTTCCGGGGCGCTCCTGCGGCACATCGGGGCCAGCGTGGGGCGCGTTCTCCTGGGCTATGCGCTGGCCCTGGCCGTGGCCCTGCCCCTGGGGCTGGTCCTCGGGCTGAGCGAGCGCGCCGCAGGGTGGCTGCGGCCGCTAACCAGCCTGCTGCGCCCGCTGGCTCCGCCGGCCTGGATTCCCCTGGCGATCCTCTGGTTCGGCATCGGCAACGCCCCGGCGGTCTTTATCATCTTTATCGGCACGGTGTTGAGCCTGCTGTTGGGCTGCAGCGCCGCCGTCCGCGGGGTGGACCGGCGGCTGGTCCAGGCCGCCCTGACCCTGGGCGCCACCCGCGCCCAGGCCGTGCGGCGCGTGGTCCTGCCGGCCGCGCTGCCGGAGCTGCTGACCCTGCTGCGGCTGGGGCTGGGGCTGGCCTGGATGTGCGTCGTGGCCGCCGAGATGGTCGCCGTCTCCCAGGGGTTGGGCTACCTCATCCTGGAAGCGCGCAACACCTTTCACACGGCCACCGTGCTGGCGGGAATGATGACCATCGGGCTGCTCGGGCTGGGCATGGACGTGGTGCTGCGCCAGGTGCAGCAGCGCCTGCTGCGCTGGCAGAGCGGGAGAAAGGTCCATGGGCTACTTGGAGATCCGGGAACTGAGCAAAGTCTTTCGCCGTAGGGAGGGGCCGCTCGAGGCGCTGCGCAACGTCGATCTGGCGGTGCGCGAGGGCGAGTTCGTGGCCATCCTGGGGCCGAGCGGCTGCGGCAAGACAACGCTGTTGCAGATCCTGGCCGGCCTGGAAACGCCGACCGCGGGCGAGGTGACGCTGCGCGGCCGCCCGGTGCAGGGCTGGAGCCGGGAGCGCACCCTGATCTTCCAGGAGTACACGCTATTCCCCTGGCTGACGGCGCGCGGCAACGTCGAGTTCGGATTGGGGCTGGCCGGACGGCCGGCCGCCGAGCGCCGGGCGCGGGCGCTGTCCATGCTGGGGCGGCTGGGCATCGCCGCCTTTGCCGAATCGTACCCCCACCAACTGTCGGGAGGCATGCAGCAGCGGGTCGCCCTGGCCCGGGCCCTGGTGGTGGAGCCCGCCGTGCTGCTGATGGACGAGCCCTTTGCCGCCGTGGACGCCATCACCCGCTGCCGCCTGCAGGAAGAGTTGCGGCAACTGCAGGCAGCCAGCGGGCAGACGGTGCTCCTGGTCACCCACAGCGTCCGCGAGGCGCTGGCGCTGGCCGACCGCCTCGTCATCCTGAGCGCCCGGCCGGCCCGCGTGCGGATGGAGATGCCCATCGCCCGGCCTCTATCCCCGGCGGAGCTGGCGTCTTGGGAGGAGCAGGTGCTGCAGCAGTTGGAGCCGTAGGGGCCACCCCGGCGGTCGCCCCCCCGGGGTGGCAGGCCGGGGCGATCCTTGTAGTCGCCCGCCCTGGGGCGGTCCCAAGGCCCGCCCCTACAGCGCGGCCCGTATCCGCCGCGCCAACTCATCCAGGGGGATGGTCTGCGGGACAACCGGCCCGCGCGCCAGGCGCAGGCCGTCGCCGTGCCGGCGCGGGATGAGGTGCCAGTGGGCGTGGGGCACCTCCTGGCCGGCCGCCCGGCCGTTGTTCTGCACCACGGTCAGGCCGTCGGGCTGCAGCGCCGAACGCAGGGCGGCGGCCAGGCGCAGCATCAGGCGCATCACGGCGATCCCCGCGGCCTCGTCCATCTCCCAGATCGTGCCATAGTGTTGCCGGGGGATCACCAGGGTGTGCCCCAGGGCCGCCGGACGGATGTCGAGAAAGGCCAGGGCGTCTCCCTCTTGGGCGAGGAGTTGCGCCGGGGCCCGGCCGGCGGCGATCGCGCAAAAGATGCATCTGTGTCCGACTTCTTCCATTCTCCTACAGCCGGCCCAGCGGGTGAATCCAGTCGGCCACCCAGCGGTAGTGGAACTCGCGGCCGTCGAGCACGGCCAGGGCGCCGGCGCAGCCATAGATCAGGCTGCCGACGACCAGCGCCGCGGTGATCGTGCTAAAGCCCAGGGAGAAGGGCACCAGGCAGAAGCCCACCACCACGGGCATGAGCGCCGCGGTGATGAGCCAGAGCACCACGGCGATGGTGCCAAACAGCAGCGTCAACAGCAGGCTGATTGTCTGAAAGACCAGCGCCTGCAGGGCGTGCTCGCTGGCGTACTCCGATTTGCGGTCGTAGAGCAGCCAGATGATCAGGGCCAGCACCGGCCCACCGACCCCGGTGACCAGGTTCAGCAGGATGCCGCCGTGGGCCAGGGCGGCGGCGCGGCGCTCGTCCGGCGTGGAACCCGTGGCTTCCGGCACGGGAACTACCGGCGGCGTGCTCCCCTCGGCGGGGGCCGGCGTCTCGGGCGTCACCTCGACAGGCGCAACGTCTTCTTCTTGCTTGCGACGGGGCATCAGATTCCTCCTTGGCCCGGGCGACCGCGCATGGCGCCCCGGCCCAGATGGCGCGCCGGCATCAGCGCACATCGATACCCGGCCGGCACCATGTGCCGGCGCGGCTCAGGACAATGGCTCCGACCCCTGCGCTGGGCACCAGCGCCGCCCAGAACGGACCCAGGCAGGGGATCAGCACCCCCGGAAACACGCTGAGCGGGGCGACGATGGACAGACCGATGACCGCCACCAACCAGGGCGGCGCGGGCTGGCCGCCGGCCCGCGCGACCAGCGCCTCCCCCAAGGCCAGGCCGGTCACGGTCAGGGCGGCCAGGTAAAAGAGCACGACCAAGATCGCGAGCACGGGCACCAGGGCAATGCCGATGATGGTCAGAACCAGGACAAAGGAGACGATCGGCAAAATCAGGGCCAGCAGCAGTCCGGTGACCAGGCCCATGCCCAGGCAGGTGGTCGGCTGGCGGCGCAGTGTCGCCGTCATCACCTGGGTACGCCGCGGCCACAGCGCGCGCAGCGCCAGGGCGATGAGCAGGCACAACCCCAGGGCCATGCCCGAGGCCATCACGGCTCCCAGGAGGCGCAGCCCAACCGACACCAGCGGCCGGCCGCCTTCGGCGGTCGACCAGATAGGCAGCCCCAGGCCGCTCTCCAGGACGTTGCCGCCGATGGTGGCCCCCGGTTCGCGGCGCAGCGCTCCCCCCAGGGCACTCACATCGCCCCCCACAAAGGCCCCTCGCTTCAGCTCCACCCCCCCGCCAACGCTGACGACATCGCCCAGCACGCGGCCGCGCACCTCCACCGACCCGCCCACGGCCACGGCGTTGGCCCCGACCAGGCCCTGAACGAGCACATCGCCGCCGATCGCCACGGCATTGCCCGAGCAATGCTCGTCCGGGCCCACGATGAGGTCGCCGCCGATACGCGTGCAAGTCTCGCCCTGGGCCAGGGCCGGCCGGGCCAAGGGGAACGCTGCTGCCAGGGCGACGGCCAAGATAGCGATCCACCCCCAGAGTATCCGCGATCTGGTCACCGGTTTCCTCCAAGCTCGTTAGGCGCCGCGGAGGCTGTGCTGCCACAGCCAAACCCAAACGGCCCCGGCCACAGCGACCCCGGCGCCGACGACGGCCAGCCAGGGCCAGCGCAGCGCCTGCCAGAGCGCGCCGCCCACCACACCCAGGGCCCGCTGCACATGGAGCAGGCCGTCCCAGCCGGCCAGGGCCACGTCGCGCCCTCCCTGGCCCACCAGCGACAGGGGGGCGCTTTCCAAGAGCGCCCCTCCGAGAAGCGCCGCGCCCACCAGGCCGGCGCACAGCACGACCAGGGCCGCCGTCACCAGGGCGCTGGCCCGCGTCCAGGCCGGGGCCGGTGGAACCACGGCCCGCCGGTCGGATGGCAGGCGCGACAGCACCCGCGCCGTCACGTCGGGCACGGCCGCGGGCCAGGCCGGCCGCTCGACGAGCCCCACGGCCCGGCGCAGGGCCACATCCAGGGCGCGGCAGCGCGCACAGGTCGCCAGGTGTTGGGACAAGCGCGCCTCGTCCCGTGGAGAAAGGGCCCCCTCCAGTTGCCGGGACATCAGCCGGTCAGCTTCTCCGCAGCGCATCGGCGTTCATCCTCCTGCAAAGCCCGGGCCAGCATAAGGCGCGCCCGGTGCAGCCGGGTCTTGACCGTGTTCAGCGACAGCCCGGTGGTCGCGGCGATCTCCTCGTAAGGCAGATCGTACCAGTAGCGCAGCACCACCACCAGCCGGTACTTTTCCGGCAGGCGCTGCAGCAGGTGCTGCACCTGTCCAGACTCCTCCCACCGGAGAAGGGCGCCGGCCGGCTCCTCGATCGGGGAGACCAGGCGAAAGGAAACGTCGTCCAGCGACAGCCAGGCGTAGCGCCGGCGGCGCAGGATGTCGATACACAGGTTGGAGGCGATGGAGAGGAGCCACGAGGAGAACTTTCTGCCCATCTCGAAAGAGGCCAACGCCGTGTAGGCTCGGAGAAAGGTTTCCTGCGTGGCATCTTCCGCGTCCTCCGCGCCGCCCAGCATGCGGTAGGCCAGGTTATAGACCTGCCGCTGGTAGCGCGTCACCAGGTTGGCAAAGGCTTGCTGGTCGCCCTGCAGCGACTGCAAGATCCAAATTTGGTCCTCTTCGGCCGGATCCATCGGTCGCCCTTTATTCTGTACGGAAGAAGCCGCGGCAAGTTCCGGCCCGGATCACCCTTCTTCCGCTGTCGCCAGGATTAGGTGAAGCAGCTCCAGCAGGACCGCCTTGACGCTCTCGCGGTCCGTGGCCACACAGGGCAGGACCTTGATCTCCTCCGGCAGGCGCAAGGCCACCTGCAGCTCCTCGGGTGACCAGGCATTCTCGTGGTCCTGCTTGTTAGCCACGACAACATAGGGGCTCTCGCGGTAGGAGGTAAAGAACTCGAGGATGCGCAGAGTTTCCCGAAAGGTCTCGGGGCGGGTGCTGTCGACCAGAACGATGAGGCCGAGGGTCCCCTCGGAAAGGATCTCCCACATAAAGTCGAAACGCTTCTGGCCGGGGGTGCCAAAGAGGTGCAGGACCAGGTCGTTGGCGATGGTGATGCGGCCAAAGTCCATGGCCACGGTCGTCTCCTGCTTCAGGAAACGGGCATCGTCTGTCGTCCGGCGCTCGGTGGAGACGACCTCGATCTCGCTGATCGTGCGGATAAACTGGGTCTTGCCGGAGTTGACCGCCCCGGTAATAACCATCTTGACCGTCTTCAACCTGGTTCACTCCAATAGGCCATGCTCTACGACAGCCGAGCGTAGGTCCGGAGGGTACAGCATCTCTCTCTGGCTTTGGTCTTGGAATCGCGCCCCGGTCCGTGGGCGGGGGAGCTTACAGCCCCCGAATCCGCTCGATGATCCGGTTGATGAGGCTGCGCTTTGGGCGCTCAACCGGGACCGGGGCGCTAACCCCAGGGGGGGGCAAAGGTTTCTCCTTGACTAGCTCGACCAGGCCGGCCGAGATAAAGCCATAGATGATGCGGCACACCTCGAACTCGCCAAGCCCGGTCTTTTCGGAGATCGTTCGCAACGAATCCTTGCCGTTGATCCGGGCAAAGACGCGCCACTCGTCCGGGGTCAGGTTTACCCCCTTGGCCCGTTCGCTGGGCTGATCGACGAACTTGACGACGACATCGGTACTGGGGATGCGGTCGCGGATGCGGCCCCATTCATCGATGCGCCGCACCCCTTCCATGATGATGTTCTCCACCCCAAGCGGCAGGGTAATCATCACATCGTCCGGCGAGACCAGCGCCCCGGCATCGAAGCGAAACTCGCCGTCGGACCAGGTGAAGAGGCGGTAAACCGTCTCCTCGATCTGCGTGCGGACGTGGCGTTTGAGCTCCTCGTCCGAGATATACCCCAGGTCCACCAGCACCGCTCCCAGCGGCTTGCCGGCGTGCGGCCCCTGCTGAATCTGCAGGGCGTGATCGCGCTCGGCGCTGCTGATCCGCCCGATCCGGACGAGCATTTCCCCGAGGCGCTCCTCGCGGCTGTACTGCGTGGCATAGACCAGCTTGCCCTTCTCAAAGTAGAGGGTCGCCGCGTCATCGGAGCGCTTCAGTGTCAGCCGGCCGGTCTTGTAGCCGCGGTCCACCAGGTAGAGAAAGTCCGCCAGGTTAAAGTCGCGCAAGTTTCCGACAAGAGCCATGGGCACCCCCTCGCATGGGTCGCCGTCGGATCGATGGGACTATTATACTTGCTTACCGGCCATTCGTCAACATTCCCTCATGGTTGCGAGCTCTCCTCCAGCGCCGCCCGGTCCAGGACGACGACCCGCCCCCTTTCCAGCCGCACCACCCCCTGCTCCTGCCAAGAGCGCAGGACCCGTCCCACCATCTCGCGCACCGTCCCCAGGTGGGCGGCGATCTCCTCCTGTGTCCAGCGCCGGCCGGGAACGAGCCCTTCCTGGGACAGGAGGAAGCGGGCCAGCCTGGCCCCGACGGTGCGGAAGGAGAGGTCCTCGACCAGGCCGATCAGCGTGCGCAGCTTCCCGGAGAACTCGGCCAGGACATTGTGGGCGATGGCCGGCACCTCCTGAACCAAGCGCAGGAAATCGGCGCAGGCCATGCCGTAGGCCTCTACCTCCGTCAGGGCCTGGGCGCTGGCCGGGTTGGGGCCGCCGTCGAAGGCCGGCACCAGGTTCAGCCCCTCGCCAGGACCGATCAGGGCCAGCACCTGTTCGCGGCCCCCCGATGAGACCCTGCTGACGCGCACCCGGCCGCGGGCCAAGAAATAGACCGCCGTGCAGCGCTCCCCCTCCACCAGGAGGAACTGGCCCCGCGCGTAGCATCTGCGGCGGGCCACGGCAGCGACGCGCCCAAGGTCGCGGTCGTCGAGGCCGGCGAAGGTGCGGAACTGGGCCAGGGGCAACGCTTCTTTAGCCATGGGCAGCTCCCTGCAGGGCCTCTGCCGCCAGCCGCTCCAGCAGGGCCGCGCCGCGCTCGGCCTCCGCCTCGCCGGGCGGCGCAGCGACGGCCACAGGGCCGGGCAAAAGGCGCAACCGCAGCGGCTCGCGGCCGGAGGGGGTATCCACCTCCAACTCCAGCCCGCCGGCCGTCCGGCGCAGGCCGCGCGGGCAAAGTCCAGGCTCGGCCCACAGCCGGCGCTGCAGGTCGGCAAAGCCCGCCAGACCCGCCTGCCGGGCCAGGCGGCGCTGGGCGCCCGGTGCGGTGACCAGGCCCGGATCCCAAAGCGCCTCCACCCGCGCCCCCAGCAGGTCGGCCAGGTCCGGGATCGGCAAGCTGCCGTCCACCACCTGGAAGGCCTCGCCGCGGACGAGACGGCGAATGGCGCGGTAGTAAGAGTCGCGGACCCGCCGCAGGGCCTCCTCGCGCTCAAAGAGCTCCTGCCGCCGGCCCTGGCGGAGGCCGATGCGCTCCAGGCAGGTCGACACCGGCACCTCCAGGAAGAGGGTTAGGTCCGGGCGCAGGGCGCGGCTATTGATGGCATAGACCCAGGAGAACGGGGCATCGAGCGTCTGGTAGGCCAGGGAAGAGAGGTAGTAGCGATCGCAGACGACGTTCTGGCCGCGACGCAGCTTTTCGGCCATCCCTCCGGGGCCGTAGATGTGATCCAGGCGGTCGGCGGCAAAGAGCAAGGCCAGGGCGCAAAGGTCGGTGCGCACTTCGCCTTTGAGGATGGCGCGGATGAGGCGACCGGCCGGCCGGTCCGCAGGCTCCCAGGTCACCTCTACCGGGCCATGCCGTCCCAGGCGTTCGCCCAGCAGGCGCGACTGGGTGGTGGTGCCGGCACCGTCCAGCCCCTCCAGGACGATCAGCTTACCGGGTCCGGGGTTGGGTCGCATCTCAAGCTCCAGCTATCGGCTACAAGCGGTCCTTCGCCGCCGCGGCCGCGGCGGGCACGGAGGCCAAGGAGCAGGGGAATTCACCCACCGGCCGCATCCTCCGCAACGCGCAGGACCATTCCCAGGTGCACCATCTGCGCTACCTCTTCCAGTTCCGGGGCCAAGAAGCGGTCCCATCCCAGGAAGGGGACGCTCTCGCGGATGAGGTGGCGGACGGCGGCGGTGCCGTGGCCCAACTGGGCCCCCGGCTGCCGGCCCAGGCGCAGGTCCACCGCCTGGGCGGCACAGAGCAGCTCGATGGCCACGATGCGCTCGACGTTCCAGACGACCTGACGGGCGTGCCGCGCGGCGTTGGCGCTCATCGAGACATGGTCTTCCTGTTCCTCACAGGTAGGTATAGAATCGACGCTGTCGGGATGGGCCAATGTCTTGTTTTCAGAGACCAGCGCCGCGGCGACGTACTGGGGGATCATCAGGCCGGCGTTGAGCCCGCCGTCTTCGACCAACATAGGCGGCAGGCCGTCGTTGAGATGGCGGGTGAGCAGGCGAAAGATACGCCGCTCGGCGATGCAGCCCACCTCGGCCACGGCCACGGCCAGCAGGTCGCAGGCCAGGGCGATGGGTTCGCCGTGAAAGTTGCCGCCGGAGATGGCCTTGTTCGGGCGCTCCAGGTCAGGGAAGATGAGTGGGTTGTCGGTGACGGCGTTCAACTCGCGCTCGACCACGCCGCGCACCCAGAGCAAGGCATCGCGGGCGGCGCCGATGACCTGGGGCGAACAGCGCAACGAGTAGGCGTCTTGGATGCGCGGGGCGGAGCCGACCAGGGTGCTGCCCTGGAGGTAGCGGCGCACCGCCGCGGCCGAGGCTATCTGCCCGGGGTGGTTGCGCAGGCGGTGGACGCGCTCGTCGTAGGCATCGGGGACGCCGCGCAGCGCCTCCAGGGTGAGGGCCAGGGCCACCTCGGACTGCAGCACGGCCTGCTCGGCGTCGGCCAGGGCCAGAGCGGCCATGGCGGTGGAGACGGCCGTGCCGTTATTGAGGGCCAACCCCTCCTTGGCCTGCAGCACCAGGCGCGGCAGGCCGGCCCGGCGCATGGCCTCGGCCCCGGGCAGGCGCTCCCCCTGGAAGTAGGCCTCGCCGCTGGGTTCGCTGCCGCCATCGGGAGGGCGGGCCAGGACCAGGGCCAGGTGCGAGAGGGGAGCCAGGTCGCCGCTGGCGCCCAGGGAACCCTTCTCGGGGATGACGGGGTGCACGCCGCGGTTGAGCATCTCCAGGAGCGTCTGCAGCGTCTCCAGGCGGATGCCGGAGTAGCCGCGGGCCAGGGTATTGGCGCGGACGAGCATAGTGGCACGCACGACCTCTTCCGGCAGGGGCTCGCCTACCCCGCAGGCATGGCTGCCGATCAGGTTGTGCATCAGCAGCTCGCTCTGCGCGGTGGGGACGATGACGCCGGCCAGCGAGCCGAACCCGGTGTTCAGCCCATAGACGACCTGATCGCCGGCCGCCACCACCTCATCCACCCAGTCCCGGCAGTGTTCGACGGCCTCGACGGCGGCGGGGGAGAGGGCGGCCGGCCGGCCCCGGCGAGCGACCTGCAGCACATCTTCCAGGGCCAGGCTCTGGCCGTCGATCTCCAGCGGGGGCAGCGCTGCGGACAACGGTGACCTCCTTGGGTAGGGACCGGGCAGTGTCGTGCAAGGGGAATTATAGCAGAGAAGGGCCCCGAGGGCAATTGCAGAGCCGGGCCCTCTTCCAGGGTCGCCTGTCCCCGCAGAGGGAGCATGGTCGTACCGAGATCGAGGCATAGTCGTGCCGGGGTCGAAGCATAGTCGTGCCGAGGCCGAAGCATAGTCGTACCGAGGTCGGGGCATGACCGTCACGCTCACGGCCACCCCTTCCAGGGAGAGGTTCCCCTCGTTGCGCACCACCGGCGTCACCGTCACCGCCTCGCCCACGTGGGCGTAGAACGGCGCGGCGTCCAGCGCCAGCGAGAGGGCAGGAGAGTCCACCGGCTCGCTTTGCATGGTGTTACCGACTCCCTCTTGCTTCTTGATTCCTGCTCCCTGTGGTATAATCTGAACCGCACCGGCAAGAGCTCACTCTGCACAAGGGGGAGCCGTCCATGGTCACGCGCGAACAGCCGGAACCGGTCATCGCCACCTTCGCGGCCCAACGGGCCATCCCGGGCGAAGCCGACGTCGAGGCCGCCCCGGCCCCGCTGCGCCAGAAGCTGGCCGAACCGGAGGAGAAGAAGGCGCCCCACGCCCTGGCCCTGGAAGGCCAGCGCCGGCCGTGGGTGCGCCACGACCCAACCTTGGCGATCTGTGCCGCCCTTTGGAAAGACGTCGCGATCGAGGAGCCCCAAGGACGCCCGCCCGCATGAACCCACCCTCGAGCACGGCCCGCCCCGGAGGTCATACGCAGCGCCCGGTCACCGAGGACGTCTGGTGGAGCGCGGCGCTGTCGCATATCAGCCCGTGGGCCCGGCGGCACCTGGCCTTCATCGGCCTCCTGGCCGGGAACGTCTCCGTGGAAATGCTGGAGAGCTTTGTCGGCGCCGGGGACAAGCAGACCGAGCTGTACGCCGACCTGTTCGGGGAGGCGCTGGACGCGGCCGGCTGGGAGGTGGTGCTGGACGAGGCGGCGCGCTGCGGGTTCCTCCTGGCCGTGCACCGCGGCCTGTACGAGCTCTACCCGGGAGTCTCGCCCTTCCTGCGGCGGCAGTTGGTCGCCGCGCTGGGGGCGGCCAACGTTTCCCGGCTGGAAGACGAGTTCGTGCAGTTCTATGCCGCCTGGGCAGCGCACCTGGAAGAGGAGGTGCTCAACGGCCAGCGGCCGGCCCTGGCGGCGGTGCTCCTGGAGCACGACAACCTGCTGCGGGCGCTGCGCCTGGCCGAGATCGGCCAGCAGTGGCGGCTGGCCCTGGCCCTGGCCCGCACGCTCCAGGGCTTTTACGAGGCCAGCGGCCGCCAGGACGAGTGGCGCGTGCTGCGCCTGGAGCTGCTGGACTGGGTGGGCGCCGACCTATCGCCGGCGGCCGGCCGGGAGCGCGCCAACCTGGGGCTGTTCCTGCTGGGCAGCGAGGCCAACGATGCCCTGGCCGCCGGCCGCCTGAACGAGGCCGAGGGCCTGCACCGGCGCATCCTCGGCCACCTGGCCTCCTGGGACGATCCCCAGGCCGGGCCGTTCACCGGCGTCTCCTACCACCAGTTGGGACTGATCGCCGAGGAGCGCGGCCAGATCGAGCAGGCCGCGGACTGCTACCGCCGGGCGCTGGGGATCTTTCAGCAGCTAGGGCTGGAGCGCAGCGTCGCCGACGAGCACTACCAACTGGGCAACATCGCCCAGGAACGCCGGCAGCTCGAGGCAGCCGAGGAACAGTACCGCCAGGCCCTGGACATCTACGAGCGCCGCGGGCTGACGCGCAACGCCGCCGCCGCCTGCCAGCAGTTGGGGCGCATCGCCCAGGCGCGCCGGCAGTTCGCGGCGGCCGCCTCCTACTACCTCCGGGCCCGCGACGGCTACGCCGGGCTGGAAGACACCCTACATCTCCAGGGCGTGTTGGCCCAACTGGGGATCCTCTTTCGGCAGCAGGGGCAACCGACCGAGGCAGTGGCCTGGTTCGGCCAGGCGCTGAGGTTGGCCGAGGAACAGTCCCCGGGGAGCGGCCGGCCGCTCCTGCTGCACCTGGCGCGGGCTATGCAGGCCATGGGGGAAGAGGCCCTGCTCGCCGCCTGGCACCGGGCCGGGCTGGGAGAGCCCCCCCTGGAACCGCTGCGCGCGCTGCTGAAGGAGCTGCCCATCGTGCCCGTTTGACGTTCCGGCCCATTCGCCTTATACTGTACTCTGTCCGCGAGCGAGAGACTATTCTCAAAGGAGAGAACCCATGACGATCGTCCTCGACGGTTCCAGCCTCACGATTGAGCAGATGGTGCGGATCGCGCGCTACAATGAGCCGGTGGAGCTTTCCGCCGACGCCCTGGAGCGCATCAAGGTCTGCCGGGCGATGCTGGAGCAAAAGGTCCAGGCCCACGAGATCATGTACGGCGTCAACACCGGCATCGGCGAGTTCTCCGAGGTGGTGCTGACCGACGAGCAGGTGCAACTGTTTCAGAAGTACCTGATCTACAACCACGCCGCCGGGATCGGCGACCCCACCAGCATCGAGTACGCCCGCGGGGCGCTAGCCAGCCGCATCAACGTGCACGCCCGCGGCTACTCGGGCTGCCGGCCGGAAATCACCCAGACCATGGTGGAGATGCTGAACAAGGGGGTCACCCCCTACATCTGCCAGAAAGGCTCGGTGGGGGCCTGCGGGGATCTCGCGCCGATGTCGCAGGCGGCGCTGCTGCTGATGGGCGAGGGCCACGCCTACTACAAGGGCGAGCTGCTGCCGGGCCGCGAGGCCATGGAGCGGGCCGGCATCCCCATCCCCGGCCTGCAGGCCCGCGACGGCCTGGCGGCCATCAACGGCTCCAACCTGATCACGGCGATGAGCGCCCTGCAGCTATACGACATGCTGCGCTGGCTCAAGCAGGCCACCATCGCCTGCGCCATGACGCTGGAAGCGCTCTACGCCAACCTCAAACCGTACGACACCCGCCTGCACCAACTGCGCGGCTTCCCCGGCGCCGTGCGCGCGGCACGGAACATTATGAAATGCATCCAGGGAAGCGACCTGCAGACCGGCAAACTCAAGATCAAGGTCCAGGACGCCTACTCCATGCGCTCGGCCCCGCAGGTGATCGGCGCGGCCTTCGATGCCCTGGAGTATGCTTGGAAACAGGTCGAGATCGAGCTCAACGCCGTCGCCGACAACCCCATCTTCCTCCCCGAGTACAAGCTAACGTTGACCGGCGCCAACTTCCAGGGGTCCCCGGTGAGCCTGCCGATGGACATGCTCGGCGCGGCCATCACCATGGTCTGCGTGATGTCGGAGCGGCGCATGAACCGCCTGACCAACCCGGCGCTGAGCATCGGCCTGCCGCCCTTCCTCTCCAAGCAGCCCGGGCTGATGTCGGGCATGATGCTCAGCCAGTACACCGCCGACAGCCTGATCGTCGAGCAGCGCATCCTGTCGATGCCGGCCAGCATCCAGTCCATCCCCGCCGCCGCCGACCAGGAAGACTTTGTCTCCATGGGCATGAACACGGCCATCAAGAACGACCAGATCCTGAAGAACGCCTACGGCGTCCTGGGCATCGAGTTCATGGCCGCGGCCCAGGCCCTGGACCTGCGCGATTTCTCCTTCGGCCACGGCGTGCAGAGGGCGCGCGAGGTCATCCGCAAGTATGTCGAGTTCCTGGAGATCGACCGGCCGCTGTACCCGGACCACACGCGGATGATGGAGCTTGTGCGGTCGTGTGAGATACTGGAGGAGGTGGAGAAGGTCGTCGGGAGTTTGGAGTAGAGGCGACGGGGGGCAGGGGGATGCGGATCAGCAGTGTGAACAGCAGGTAGGCCAGGAAGATGGAGAGGAGCTTGTAGGGGTACTCCAGGAGCCAGGTCCCCCTGGCCGCGCCGTAGAGCCGGCCCAGCCAGGGGAGCAGGCCGGCCAGGCGGTGCACCAGCCAGTCCACGGCCGGCAGGGTCATGACCAAGGTTGTCTCCTGTCTCCTGCCTCCTGCTTCCTGCCTCTTGCCTCTCAGTGTCTCTTCACCAGGATGAACTCCACCCAGTGCGCCAGACTCAACCAGGCCATGAAGGCCGTGTAGGCCAGGACTACGAGCCGGCCGGCCGGGCCCCGTTTCCACAGCGCCCCCGCCAGCGCCCCTGCGCCCAGGCAGAGCCAGGGGAACATGAAGAAGATGTGCTTGAGCACCATATCGGCGACCAGGCCGCTGAATAGGGAAAAGAGGAAGAAGACAAGCGGCCAGGCCAGGAGCAGGGGGCGCCAGCGGCAGCACGCCGGGTCGATCCAGGCCAGGGCCACGCCGACCACGGCAAAGGCCACCCCCAGCTCGGTGAGATGGTTCTGCACAAAGATCCAGTTGGCCACCCAGTTGCTGGCCAGGCTCTCGCGGGGGTCCACCTCCACCGGGCCCAGCCCGGTGGCCTTTTCCGCGCCGGCCCGCAGCAGGGCCGGCAGCGTCTCGTGGGCCAGGACGGGAGCAAAGGCGCTGTGGTAGAGCAGAAAGACAAGCGCCTCGGCCAGGAGCAGGCCGCCCAAGACAGCCAGCGCCCGCCGGCGCTGCGCCCGGCCGGCCGCCATCAGCCATTCCAAGAGGACAAGGAGCAGCAGGAGGACCACCGTCAGCACGCCGACCACGGTGTAGGAGAGGAGGGCCAAAACGAGCACGGCCACCCAGCCGACGATAGTGGCCCGCCGGCCCAGGCGCTCGTGGGAAAGAACCAGGAAGGTGATCGCTACTATAGACCCCAAGAGCCCAAACTGGGTGGGATAGTTGCCCCAGGACATCAGGTAGTAGGGGGCCGGCAGCAAGGTGTAGAAAAGGGCCGCCCGGAGGCCGGCGCGCGGCCGGCCGGCCAGCCGGGCTACCAGGAGGTAAAGCAACAGGCAGCGGCTCACCTCCAGCAGGCCGTTGAACAGGCCCATCGCCAGGGGCAGCGGCAGGGGCAGCAGCGTCAGCGGCAGGGAGAGGATGTGAAAGAGCGGCGAGTAGGGGAACTGTCCTCCCTCCACCCCCACCGTCCGCCCGAGCAGGGAGTAGGCGTTGGGCAAGAAGAGGCTGGCCCAGTCGCCGGAGAGGAAGCGGAAGACGCGGTAGGAGTGCGGGCCGACGTCCAGCACGATGAGCTGCGGGTAGAGCACGCCACCCAGCTTGACGATGGCGGCCAGGGCCACCACCCGCCAGAGCCAGGACTCGACGGCCGGCGGGGGAGACATCCCCAGGCGGCGAAAGAGCCCGGCGCTGCCCCGGCGGGCCAGGGGCAGCAGCAGGACCATCGCCAGGAGCAAGCCGGCCAGGCGCGGCGCATAGATCGTCAACGCCAGGCGGGCCCAGGCCAGGCCGGCCGCCAGGACCAGGGCCAGCAGAGCGCTCAGCGCCGCCGCCCAGGGCGCAGAAAGGTCCACCTCACGGGCCACCAGGAACAGCAGCAACGCGGCCAGGGCTACCCAGGCCACCTGTCGCCAATCCGGGCCTACGCCCCCGCGCAGAGGCGTCCAGGTGACGCGGTCCACGGCCAGGCCGAGCTGCCGCGGATCGCCCGCCGGGGAAGCGGTGGCCCCCTGCCAGGTCAGTTCCAGGGTGCCGCCGCGGCACAGCCCGGCCGGGACGAACAGGGCGTAAGCGGCCACCTCCCCGCCGGACGGCACCCGGACAAGGGGAACGCCGCCGACCGCCAGGGTCTGTTCGCCCCCGGGTGGCCCACCGCCCATGTGCCCCTCCAGGAGCGCCGGGCCGCAGCCGATGCCCTCCAGCCGCAGGGCGGCATGCGCCGAGGTAAAGGCGTAGTCGATACCCCCGCCCCGCTCGGGGTCGTAGAAGCCGGACAGGTAGGGGCGGGCATAGGAGTCGCCGACGTTCAGGGCGATGGGCGCAGGGCGCTGGTAGGCCAACAGCACGGCCGGCACGGCCAACAGCGGGCCGAGCAAAACCAGGTAGAGCGGCCGGCCGACCAAACGGCCGACCGCCCGACCGATTCGGTGGAGGAAGCCCAGGGACGGCAACAGCACGGCAGACATCGGGGCAGACCCTGCTAATGCATGACACTCATCGAAAACCTTGGTCCATGATTGACCTCTGTGTATCCAGGGTTATCCCGTAAACCACAAAGGCACCAGGGTTCTCCGGACATGCCTTCCTCGCTTTTTTTGGTGCCCCCATGCCTTTGGCAATTACGAGATAGGTTCATCTCCGCGGAGGCGCTCCCAGGCCCCGCGGGGATAGCCCACCATCTTGGCCACGTCGCCGACGACGCGGATGAACGGTACCAGAAAGACGGCAGCGGCGCGCCAGGCCGGGGAGAGGGCGCCCCAGGTGTGGCTCAACCGCCGGTAGAAGGGGGCCAGGTAGAGCAGGCCGGCGGCGATGAGCAGGCCCCACAGGAGGGGCCACCGGAACCCGGCCAGCAACAACGCCAGTCCGGCGGCGTAGCTGGCGTAGCGCAGCGCATGGCGCCGCGGCCAGAGGCCGGCCAGCCCATCGCCGTAGGCATAGTTGCGGTACTGGCGGAAGAGCGCCGCCGGCGATTCGCGCGGGCGAAAGTGCACCACGGCGGCCGGGGCAAAGACCTTCCGCGCGCCGCGCGCCAGGGCGCGCCGGGTAAAGACCAGATCCTCGCAGTAGGGCTGCTCGGCGGGGAACCCACCGAGTAGTTCCCAGAGCGCCTTGGTGAAAGCCATCGACTGGCCGGCCGGGAGAAACCTTTTCGGGTCGACCTCGTCCGGCGCCGGGTAGTTGACGGCCCCCAGGATGCGCTCCCAGGGCGTGCGCGAGTCGGGACGGAAGAAGCCGGCCACCAGGTCGGCCGCTCCGCCCTCCAACGGGGCCACGATCTCCTCCAGCCAGCGCGGGTCCAGGCGCAGGCCGGCGTCGGTACAGGCGATGAACGGCCCCCGGGCCGCGGCGATGGCCGTGTTGCGCCCCTGGGGGATGTTGCGGCCGCCGGCCGTCGTGCGCAGCGGCAGCCGCCCACGGTAGCTCTCGACGATGGCCATCGTGCCGTCGCGGCATCCGCAGTCGTTGATCACGACCTCGTCCGGCCGGCGTGTCTGGGCCAGGATCGAATCCAACAGGCCGGCGATGGTTTCTTCTTCGTCGCGGACGGTGGCGATCAACGAGACCGACATCGGCCTCCCTCCAAGATTGCTTCCAGGCGCGGCAAGATGGCCCGCCAATCGTAGCGGGCGACGACCAGGGCGCGGCCGGCCTGCCCCAGGCGGGCGCGCTCCGCGGGCCGGCCCAACAGCGCTATCACCCGCTCGGCAAAAGGTTGGTCCTCTGCGGCCAGGCCCAGGTGCACGCCGTCCTGCAGCCCTTCCACCCCCTCGGCCCCCAGCGGCGTGGAGACCGTCGCCCGGGCCATGGAGAGGGCCTGGAGCAGCTTGAAGCGGATGCCCCCGCCGAAGCGCATCGGCAGGACATACAGATCGGCCGTGCCGATGTAGGGGCGGTCGTCGGGCACCTCCCCGGTCACCTCCACGCCGGGCAGCGCGCCCAGCGCCCGGACGGCCGGCGTGGGGTCGCGCCCCACAACCAGGAAGCGCGCCGCCGGCACCGCCGCGCGGACGCGCGGCCAGATCGCGGCGCAGAACCAGGCCACGGCGTCGACGTTGGGGCGATAGTCCATGCGCCCGGTAAAGACCAGGGTCGGCGGCCGGGGATCGGGCGGGGCCGGCCAGGGAGCATAGTCGTCGGTATCGACCCCATTGGGGACGACGGCGATGGGGGCGCGGGGCGCCAGGGACAAGAGGGCCCGGCGGTCGTCCTCGGAGACGGCCAGGACGGCGTCGGCCTGCTGGCAGGCGTGGCGCTCGAAGCGCGCCAGGCGCCGCGCCTGGACCCAGGAGTAGAGCGCGGCCGGGAGGCTGCGCCCCTCCCGGCGGGCGATCTCCCAGGCGCGGCGCTGCAGGAGGTACTCGGCGTTGTGCTCGTCGAGCACCAGGCGCGGGACCGGCCGGCCGGCGCGGGCCTGCCAACGCCGCGCCCACAGGCCGTAGGCGGCCATCTCCAGCCCCTCGACGAGGAGCACCTCGGGCGGGTCCTCCGCCAGGCGCGCCGCCAGCAGGCGGCGAAAGGCCGGGGAGTCGGTGCGCCAGGATAGGTCCGGCCGGCCGGAGAAAAGCAACGCCAGCAGCCGGCGCGGCAGGCGGTGCGCGGGAAGCAGCGCGGAGTGGAAGGGCAGCTCCTTGGCCAGGGGAGCGGCGGCTGCCGTCTCCTCCGGGCTGCGGCCCATGCCGAGCAGGTACAGCGAGTGCCGGCGCGCCAGGCCCGTCAGGAGATGGTAGTCGCGCATGGCCTTGCCGCTGTGGGGAGGAAAAGGGAGCTGCGCGGACAGGGCCAGGATCTTCATCGGTCGTCCCTACGGCCCGAACACCAGGCTCCAGAGGCGGGGCAGAAATATCAGCACCCCGACGATCACGGCAAAGAACGCGGCCAGGAGCACCGCCGCCGCCGCCAGGTCCTTGACCCGGCCGGCCAGGGGGCGCTTCTCCGGGCTGACCAGGTCGACCAGCGACTCCACCGCCGTGTTCACGGTCTCGGTCACCAGCACCAGGGCGATCGTCAGCGCCAGGGCCACCCACTCCCAGGGGGCCACGCCGAGCAGGGCGGCCATGCAGACCACCACGGCGACGATGCCCAGGTGGATGGCGACATTACGCTCCGTGCGCACGAGGTTGGCCAGGCCGGAAAAGGCCGCGCGGAAGGTCTCCGGCAAGGCGCGCGGCTGCGCAAAAGAGGCCAGCAGAGACTCCTGGCGGGCCGCCATGCGCCGGCGCGCGCTTTCCTCCCCATCGTCGTAGCCCAACAGATGCAGCAGACCATGGATGAGCAGCAGCTCCACCTCGCGCGTCCAGCCGTGGCCGTAGGCCGCGGCCTGCTCGCGGGCGCGTTCCAGGGAAATCGCCACGTCGCCGAGATAGGAGGCCCCCTCCCCCGGGAGGACAAACTGCGGCTGCCCGGCGGCCGCCTCCTGTTCGCCAAAGGAGAGCACGTCGGTGGGGTAGTCGTGCCCCAGGTACTGGCGGTTCAACTCCTGGATGCCGGCGTCGTCGGTCAGGACCACCCCGACCTCGCCCGGCGGGGCGCCCTCGGCGGCCAGGACCATCCGGGCCAGCCGCGCCAGCCGCCGCAGGTCGGGGGGCTCGGCCCCTTCCGCCTGCACGTTGATCTCTACCCGGTAGAGCAAGGCGACCTCCTGTCCCCGCTACCCGTCGTCCTTGGCCGGCCCGCGGACGAGATCGGGGTAGATGACCCGCGGGTGATAGACCCCGCGCAGCATCTCGACAAAGGCCTGCTGGATGGACTGGACATCGCGGAAGGTCAGGTCGCTCTCGTCCAACTGGCCGTCGCGCACCCGCTCCTGGATTATGTGGGCCACCAGCTTGGCCAGCGGGTCGACGCCGTCCTGCTCCTTGCCCTCCAGCACCTCCTGGAGCTTGCCGAACTGGTTCAGCGAGCGCACCTTGGCCTCGACAGAGTCGGCCAGCATCAGGATACCCGCTTCGCGCGACCGGGGTTTGGGGCCGGGATAGCGAAAGTCGTCGGGGTTGACCGTTTCCTCCTCCTGCAGCGCCCGGTGGTAGAAGTAGGTGGCGGTAGTCGTGCCGTGGTGCTGCGGGATAAAGTCGACGATGCGCTCCGGCAGGCGGTACTTGCGGGCCAGGGTGATGCCATCGCGGACGTGGTCGGTGATGATCTGGGCACTGCTGCGCGGGGGGAGCTCGTCGTGGATGTTGCTGCGGCCGGCCTGGTTATCGATGAAAAAGTAGGGGCGGACCACCTTGCCGATGTCGTGGTAGTAGGCCCCGACACGCGCCAACATGGGATCGGCTCCGATGACCTCGGCGGCGCGCTCGGCCAGGTTGCCGACGATGATGCTGTGGTAATAGGTGCCGGGGGCCTCCTGCATCAGGCGGTGCAGCAGCGGATGGTTGGGGTTGGAGAGCTCCATCAACTGGAGCATGGTCACCCGCCCGAACAGCGACCCCAGGAAGCCAAAGGTGGCAAAGCCCAGGATGGCCGAGGCAAAGCCGTTGATGGTGCAGGCCAGCGCCGCAGTGGCCAGCGACTGCAGGTCCAGCGTCTGCCCGACCAGGCGAAAGGCGACGATCGTCGCGATATTGGCCAGGGAGATGTACATGCCGGTCAGGAAAAAGGCGCTCAGGTGTTTGGCCTTCCAGACGCCGAGGATGCCGATCAGCCCGCCGGCTATACCCAAAACAACCAAGGCCAGGCTGGAGCTGCCCAGCAGCCCCACCAGGATGGCCAGGACCAGCGTCGCGCCGACGGCCGCCACGGGGCCGAGAAGCAGGCTCAACAGGATCGCCGCCGTGGGCAGCGGGAAGGAGTAGGCCAGCCCCACACGTCCGGGGACCATCAGCTTGGCCCCGACGATGGCTACGAACATCACCAGGCCGATGAGCAGGAGGCTGCGAAAGTCCTGCGCCACCTTGTCCTGGAAGTGGTGCAAGAAGAGACAGTAGCAGACCACCAGCCCCACGACCAGGATCAACTGGCCGGCCACGTTCCACCAGGAGACGGTGGGGTTGCGCAGGCCGGTGGCCTCCAGCTTCTCCAGGTCCACCCCGCGCACGATCTGCCCCTCGTAGAGGAGCAGCTCGCCCTCGAGGATATCCACATAGTGCGGCGGAGTGCGGCTCTGGGCCTCCTCGCGGCGCCGGGCGGTCTCCTCCTCGTCGACCACATAGTTGGGCACCAGGAAGGGCCGCACCAGTTGCTCAACCAGCGCGCGCTTGAGCGGCGAAAAGGTGGGCAGGATGCGGCGGGCGATGCCCAGCCGCAGCAGCTCGATGTCCGAAGCCTGGATCTGGCGCACGCTGCCCAGCTCGTAGGTCAAGGCGTCAAAGACACGCAGCGCCTCGCGTTTCAGCGCCGGCCACTCGTTCGGGGGCATAGACAGGAGAAGGTCCAGCGTCTCGGTGGAGAAGCCGATCCCTTCCAGGCTGCCCAGGCGCGCCAGCCGCTGAGTGGTGGTAAAAGAGGGGTCGAAGGCGATCGTCTCGACGACGCCCAGGGTGTTGGAGAGGGTCTGGCGCGCCTGGGCGGTGATACTGGGGTCGAAGGTATAGATGTCGGCCACGGCCTTGGCGGCGGCCTCGCGATCGGCGCGGGTCAGGATCTGGCTGACGTAGCGCGTGGTCACCGGCGAGGTGAGGGTGTAGGGCGCGGGAAAGCCCTCGCGGACATCCTGGCCGACGGCGGCGGGGGTCACGGGCAACACCACGACGCCGCCGAGCAAGATGCTGAGCAGGACGGCGAACAGCATGAGGCGCCAGGCGTAGGGCAGGCCGGCGGGTGGAGAGCTGTTGGTCCGGGGGTGGCGCGCGTTGAGGGCCATGCTCTTCTCCCGGGGCGGGCCGGCTAGCCGGACAGCCCGGCCAGGGCCTCCCGCACCAGGTTGCTGACAACCTTGCCGTCGGCCTGGCCGCGGAGCCGCTCCATAAGCGGCTTCATCACCCGCCCCATGTCGGCCGGCCCGCGCGCCCCGACCTCGGCGATCGCTTGGGCGACCGCCGCGCGGATCTCCTCCTCGCCCATCTGCCGCGGCATGTAGGACTCGATGACGCGCAGTTCCTGCTCCTCGGCCGCCACCAGGTCGTCCCGCCCACCCTGGCGGTAGGCGGCGATCGACTCGCGGCGCTGCTTGGCGGCCTTGTCCAGCACGGCCAGGACGGCGGCATCGTCCAGCTCGCGCTGCCCATCGATCTCGGCGTTGCGGATGGCGGCCTTGAGCAGGCGCAGCACGTTGGCCCGCGCCGTATCGCGCTGGCGCAAAGACTCTTGCAGCTCCTCTTGGATGCGTTCCTTCAGCGACACGGGATCCTCCACTCGGTGCGGTTCACGCTTCTCGGCCCCGGCGGGGCCGAAACCATTATAGCCTATCCCGGGGCGCAGCGCAAGCAAATGAAGGATTATGGCAGTGACTCGCGAGCCCCGACAAAAGCGTAGAGGTCCACCACCTTGGTGATGCCCTGGCTCCAGGAGAAGGCGGCCTCGGCCCGCTGGCGCAGCCGCCGGCCCAGGGCCCGCGCCCCCGCCTCGTCGCGCAGTAGCCGCAGCAGGCACTGCGCCAACGAGGTCGCGTTGCCGTACTCGGCATAGACCCCCAGGTCGCCAAGGATCTCCCGGCTCACGGGCGTATCAAAGGCCACGACGGGCAGCGCCATGGCCATATAGTCCAGGATCTTGCCGCTGCCCTCGGTGGCCGACATCTTGGGGGCCACGGCGACATCGCCCAGGGCCAGCCCGCGGGGCGCCTCGAAGTAGGAGACCCGTCCTGGGAAAAGGGTGTGCTCCAGGATGCCCAGGGCGCGGGACAGGGCGGCGTAGCTCTCCACGCCGGGGAAGCCCATGATCAGGAAGTAGGCGTCGGGCATCTCCTGCAGCACCTGCTGCGCGGCGTACAGGAGGACATCGGTGCCCTGGTAGGGGGCCAGGAGCCCCAGGTAGACGACGACGCGGGCCTCGGGGGGGATACCCAACCCGGCCCGCAGGCGCGCCCGGCGCTCGGTCCAGGCCGGCACGTCGTCCAGGGGGCGGAAGTTGGCCGTGTTCACCCCGTCGGGCACGGTAAAGAGGCGCTCGGCAGGAAAGGCAAACTCCTCGCGCAGGACGCGCGCGGCGTTGGCCGAGCTGGTGGCCACCGCCTGGGGCCAGCGGACGACCCGCTCCTCCAACCAGCGCAGCGGGCGGTACCAGAAGCTGCCCGGCCGGAGGAAGCGGTGGTCGATCATCTCGGCGGTCATGCTCCCCTGGAAGTCAAAGAGCACCGGGATGCCCAGCGGCCGGCCGACGAGGCTGCCGACGAGCGCGCCCTCGTGCAGGTGGGCGTGGATGACATCGGGCCGCTCCGACAGCGCCACCAGCAGGGTGCGCCAGAGGAGCATCATGTCCAGGTACAGCTTGTGCCGGCTGCTGCCGACCACCGGGCGCTGCACCCACGGGGGGCCCCAACAGCGGCGGATGTCCAACCCCTGCACGTCGTCGCCGTTGTGATAGGTGCAGATGATCACGCGGTGGCCCAGGTTCTGCAGGTTGGTGACCTCGGCCAGGATGCGCACGTGGCAGCCGTAATCGGCGAAGAAGGATGTGGGTGCGACCATCAGGACCTTGTAGGGCAATGGGGCACCTCGCCTCAGAAGTCTGGGGCGTATTGTACTACGCTATAAGCCGGGGCGCAAATCGGTATCGGCTCCCGGGCAGAGGCCCAATCCCCAGGACCCCACACCCGCTACCCAATACAATGTTTGCGTTTTGGCAGGGCTTGTGGTAAACTTCCACCAGCCCGCTCAACGGCGAGTGGAGGAGACCGCCGGCAAGATAGAGACCGAGCACAAAGGAGCGCTCGATGTCCGCAGAGCAGACCTACCGCGTCCTGGTGATCAACCCCGGTTCCACGTCGACCAAGGTCGCCCTCTTCGAGAACGATACCCCCTTGCTGCAGGAGACGCTGCGCTACAACGCGGACGAGCTGGCCTCCTTCGCCCACATCGCCGACCAGTACGCCTTTCGCCGCGACAGCGTGCTGCGCTGGTTGGAGCGGAACGGCATCGCCCTGGACAGCCTGAGCGCCGTGGTCGGGCGGGGCGGGCTCTTCAAACCGCTGGAGAGCGGGACCTACCGGGTGAACGCCGCCATGCTGGACGAGATGCGCGAGCCCGGCCCGCGGGAGCATGCCTCTAACCTGGGCGTGCTCATCGCGCAGGAGATCGCCGGGCGGGCCGCCGTCCCGTCCTTTACCGTGGACCCTGTCGCCGTGGACGAGTTCGACGACCTGGCGCGCATCTCCGGCCTGGCCGAGGTGGAGCGCAAGAGCCTCTCCCACGCCCTGAACATCAAGGCGGTCGCCCGGCGGGCCGCGGCCGACCAGGGCCGGCGCTACGCGGAGATGAACATGATCGTCGCCCACCTGGGCGGGGGCATCTCGGTCACCGCCCACCGCCGCGGGCGGATGGTGGACGTGAACAACGCCCTGGACGCCGGCCCCTTTGCCCCCGAGCGCAGCGGAACCCTGCCCCTCACCGACCTGATCGAGATGTGCTACTCCGGGCAGTACACCAAGGAGGAGTTGAAGAAGCGCCTGGTCGGCGGGGGTGGGTTGGTGTCGCACCTGGGGACCAACTCGACGATCGAGGTGGAGAAGCGCATCGCCGAAGGCGACGAGCGGGCCCGGCTGGTGTCGCAGGCGATGGCCTACCAGATCGCCAAGGAGATCGGGGCCATGGCCACGGTGCTGCTGGGGCAGGTGGACGCCATCATCATCACCGGCGGCGTGGCCCGCTGGAAGGACCTGGTGGAGTGGATCCGCGAACGGGTAGCCTTTATCGCCCCGGTGCTGGTCTACCCGGGAGAGGACGAGATGCTGGCCCTGGCCCAGGGCGCGCTGCGGGTGCTGCGGGGGGAAGAGGAGGCGCGGGACTATGCGCCGCGCGGCGGATAGGCCGGGAAGTTGGTTTCCAGCCCGTTTCGTTGTATAATGCCCAGAAACAAACTCAAGGAGGAGAATTCCAATGACCGAGGGTATGGTTCCCAGCGGGCAGTATCCCCAGGAGATGCTCAACAACGTGGTCCAGCAACTGGCCCAGGGCAAGCGGCCGGCCCAGATCGCCAAGGAGCTAGAGAAGCAGGGCCTGAGCAAGGAGAACGCTGCCGCCCTGGTGGGGCAGGGGCAGCAGGCGCTCAAGGCCTACCAGGAGTCCCCCGAGGGGCGGCAGGTGATGGCCGCCAAGTACAAGCGGGCGATGCTCTCCGGCGTCCTCTGGGCGATCGGCGGGATCGTTGTCACGGTGATCTCCTACAACCTGGCCAGGTCGGGCTCCTTCGGGGGCACCTATGTCATCGCCTGGGGCGCGGTCCTCTATGGCATCTACGACTTGATCCGCGGGTTGATCGGCTGGCTCAAGTACCGAGACTGATAGGAGGGGCACTATGCTCATCCGCAACTTTGCCCAACTGCGCGAGGAGGCCAAACGGCTGGGCCCGCGCACCGTGGCGATCGCCGACGCCCAGGACCACGAGGCGCTCCTGGCGGCGCGCGACGCCGAGGAGCGGGGCATCGCCAACTTTATCCTCACCGGCGACCGCAAGGCGATCCAGCAGGAGGCGGCGGCCCACGGGGTGGACATCAGCAACATGCAGATCGTGGAGGAGCCCGATCGGCGGGCGGCCGCGGAAAAGGCGATCGAACTGGTGGCCCGTGGGGAAGCGCACTGCGCGATGAAGGGCAAGATCTTTACCGCCGACTTCCTGAAGGCCGCCCTGAACCCGGAGGCCGGCCTGCGCACCGGCAAGCTCCTGACCCACGTGGCCGTCTTCGACATCCCCGGATTCGACCGGCTCATCCTGCTGAGCGACGCCGGCGTCGTCGTCGCCCCGACGCTCGAGGACAAGATGCACATCGTCCAGAACGCCATCGACGTCGCCCATCGCCTGGGCATCGAGACCCCGCGCGTGGCCGTGCTGGCGGCGGCCGAGATGGTCAACCCCAAGATCCCCTCGACCATGGACGCCGCCAACCTCTCCAAGATGGCCGACCGCGGCCAGATCTACGGCGGCATCGTGGACGGCCCCCTGGCCCTGGACAACGCCATCTCGCCCGACGCCGCGCGCATCAAGGGCATCCGCGGGGACGTGGCCGGCCGGGCCGACATCCTGATCGCCCCCGACCTGGAAGCCGGCAACTCCCTGGCCAAGGCGATCATCTACTTTGCACACTCCAACATGGCCGGCGTCGTCGTCGGGGCCCGGATGCCGCTGATCCTGCCCTCGCGGGCGGACACACACGAGGCCAAGATGATGTCGATCGTGCTGGGCGTCCTGATGTCCGCATAGGCCCAAGGCACGGCAAACGGGCGAACGTGTAAACGCGATGGAGGGCTGCCGATGATCGAGATACGGTTCCACGGGCGCGGGGGGCAGGGGGTGGTGGTAGCCTCGGAGGTCCTGGCCGACGCCGCCTTTCACGAGGGCAAGCGGGTGCAGTCGTTCCCGGCGTTCGGCGTCGAGCGGCGCGGCGCCCCGGTGATGGCCTTTACGCGCATCGCCGACCGACCGATCCGCATCCGCTGCCAGATCTATCAACCCGACCACATCGTCATCCTGGACCCGACGCTGCTCGAGGTGCTGGACGTGACCGCCGGGCTAAAGGCAGGCGGTCACGTCCTGCTCAACAGCGCCGACGACCCGACCGCCTTCGGCCTACACGAGCGTTTTCGCGTCGCCACCGTCGACGCCAACCACATCGCCTTCAAATACCACCTGGGCCCGCGCAACGCCCCTATCGTCAACACGGCCATCCTGGGCGCCTTCTCCCGCCTGACGGGGATCATCGGGCTGGAGGCGCTGAGCGCCGCGGTGCGCGCCGCTGTCCCCCTCCGGCCGGAGGAAAACGTGGCGGCGGTGCTGGAGGCCGCCGAGAGCGTTCGCATCGCGCCGTAGGAGATGCGGCAAGGGACGCGGCGCGCGCCGTGTCCCAGGTGCCGCGAGTTTTCCCCAAGGACAAGGAGGAATCTCCACCATGCCCAAACGCGAGGTCAAGGTCGTCGTCTTTCACTCGGCCGACGAGATGCCCCCGATGCCGGCCTCTATCGCCAGCACCCTGTACAACAAGACCGGCTCCTGGCGCTATATGCGCCCGGTCTATCGCGAGCGCACGCCCCCGTGCAACGACGCCTGCCCGGCCGGCGAAGATATCGTCGCCTGGCTTGGCCTGTTGGCCGACCGGCGCTTCGCCGAGGCCTGGGAGGTGCTGCGGCGGGAGAACCCCTTCCCCGGCGTATGCGGGCGGGTCTGCCCCCATCCGTGCGAGATGCAGTGCAACCGCGAGCGGATGGGCGGGGCCATCGCCATCCACCACGCCGAACGTTTCCTGGCGGACTGGGCCGCGGCCCAGGGGCTGGCCCCCGCGCCGCAGCAGCCGACGCGCAGCGAAAAGGTGGCGGTGATCGGATCGGGGCCGGCCGGCCTGTCCTGCGCCTATCACCTGGCCCGGCAGGGCTACCCGGTAACGGTGTACGAGGCCGACCCGCTGCCGGGCGGCATGCTGCGCACCGGCATCCCCGCCTACCGCCTGCCGCGCGATGTCCTGGACCGGGAGATCGCCGCCATCCAGGCGCTGGGGGTCGAGATCCTCACCGGCCGGAAGCTGGGCGCCAACCTCTCCTGGGATGACCTCGCCGGCTACGCGGCCGTCTTCCTGGCCGTCGGCCAGCAGATGAGCCGGGCGCTGGGCGTGCCCGGCGAGGAGACGGCCGGCGTGCTGCACGGCCTGGTCTTCCTCAAACGGCTGAACCTGGGGGAAAAGGTGGAGATCGGGAAGCGCGTCGCCGTCATCGGCGGCGGCAACACGGCGATGGACGCCGCGCGGGCCGCGCGCCGCCTGGGGAGCGAGGTCACCGTGGTCTACCGCCGCTCGCGGGCCGAGATGCCGGCCATCGCCGAGGAGGTGAACGAGGCCGAGGAGGAAGGGGTCGACTTTCACTTCCTGGCCGCGCCGGTGCGGCTGCTCTGCGAGGGGGGACGGGTGCGCGGGCTGCGCTGCGTGCGCATGCAGTTGGGCGAGCCCGACGCCTCGGGCCGGCGCCGGCCGGAGCCGATCCCCGGCTCCGAGTTCGACCTGGAAGCCGATACCGTCATCCCGGCGCTGGGCCAGGAGGCCGACCTATCCTGCCTGCCGGCCGGCGTCGGACAGGAGAAAGGGGCCATCCGCATCGAGCTGTGCGGCAAGACGACCCAGGAGCGGGTCTACGCCGGCGGAGACGCCGCCACCGGCCTGGGCACGGTCACGGCGGCCATCGGCTCGGGCAAGCGCGCGGCATTGGCCATCGACCGCGCCCTGCGCGGCGAGCCCCACGGCGAGTTCCCGCCCCTCGATCGCAACGTGCACGCCGCCCCCCGCCCCATGGCGCCCGACGTGGTCTCCTTCGAGGAGCTCAACCGGGCCCACCTGCACTTTGCGGCGCGGCCTGCGGAGCGCCACCGCCCGGCCGGGGAGCGCCTGGGCGATTTCGGCGAATCGAACCTCGGGCTGGACGAGGAGACCGTCGTGGCCGAGGGCCTGCGCTGCTTCTCCTGCGGCACCTGCAACCGCTGCGACAACTGCCTGGTCTTTTGCCCGGACATCAGCATTCTCCGGCGGGGCGATTGGAGCCGGGAATATCCCGCCTACCCCTTCTTCGAAGTGGACTATGACTATTGCAAGGGGTGCGGCATCTGCGCCGCCGAGTGCCCGCGGCACGCCATCACGATGGAGGAAGAGCTGCTATGGAAAAAGTGATCACGGGAAATACGGCCATTGCCTACGGAGCAAAGCTGAGCCGCGCCCAGGTGGTGGCGGCCTACCCGATCACCCCGCAGACCACCATCATCGAGAAGCTGGCCTCCTTCACGGCGGACGGCGAGATGGACGCCGTCTTCATCAAGGTGGAATCGGAGCACTCGGCGATGGCCGCCTCCATCGGGGCCTCGGCGACCGGCGCGCGGGCCTTTACCGCCACATCGGGCCAGGGGCTGCTGCTGATGCACGAGATGCTGCACTGGGCGGCCGGCGGCCGGCACCCCATCGTCATGGGCTGCGTCAACCGTGGCATCGCCCCCGGCTGGTCGGTCTGGACCGAGCAGAGCGACACCCTGGCCCAGCGCGACACCGGTTGGCTGCAGTACTACTGCGAGGACAACCAGGAGGCGCTGGATACCGTCATCCAGGCGTACAGGGTCGCCGAGACCGTCAGCCTGCCGGCCATGGTGGTCATCGACGCTTTCGTCCTCTCCCATACCTCCGAGGTGGTGGATATCCCCGACCAGGCCAAGGTAGACGAGTTCCTCCCGCCCTTCCATCCGGAGTGGAAGCTGGATATCGCCGCCCCCCACGCCTTCAACGCCCTGGTCACGCCCGGCGAATGGTTCGAGCTGCGCTACAAGATGCAGTTGGCGATGGACCGGGCGCTCGACGTGGCGCGCCAGGTGGACCGGGCGTACGGGCAGACCTTTGGTCGCTCCTACGGACTGGTCGAATCGTACCGTATGGAGGGGGCCGAGGTGGCCTTGGTCACCTCCAGCACCATCACCAGCACGGCCCGCGACGTGATCGACGCCATGCGCGCTGAGGGCCTCCCCATCGGGCTGGTCAAGATGCGTCTCTTCCGTCCGTTCCCGGTACCCGACGTGGTGGCCGCGCTGCGCAGCGTGAACAAGATCGCCGTGCTGGACCGCAACCTGACCTTCGGCCAGTGCGGGGTCTTTGGAGAGGAGATCAAGGCCGCCCTCTATAATAGCAGCCTGCGGACGCCGCTCTTCGACTACGTCCTGGGCCTGGGCGGCCGCGACGTGACGCCGACGACGATCCGCCAGGTCGCCGAACATACCCTCACGCACGACACGCCGGACTCGCCGATCATCTGGATAGGGGTGAAAGCATGAGCGAACAGAAGCTGCTGGGGCATCGCCCGAACTATACCCTTCCCGAGGGAGAGCTGCTCATCCCGGGGCACGTGGCCTGTCCGGGCTGCGGCGGCGCGCTCTCCATGCGCTACGCGCTCAAAGCGTTGGGCCCGAACACGATGGTCGTCATCCCGGCCTGCTGCTGGTCGATCATCGCCGGCCCCTTCCCCTACTCCTCGCTGGGCGTGCCGATCTACCACACCGCGTTCGAGACGACCGGGGCCATGGCCGCCGGCATCCGCGCCGGCCTCAAGGCGTTGGGGCAGGAAGAGATCACCGTCATCGGCTGGGCCGGCGACGGCGGCACCTTCGACATCGGCATCCAGGCCCTCTCCGGAGCGGTCGAGCGCAACGACGACTTCATCTACTTCTGCTACGACAACGAGGCCTACATGAACACCGGCATCCAGCGCTCCTCGGCCACCCCCTACATGGCCTGGACGACGACGACGCCGGTGGCCCACCCCAAGGACGAGCCCAAGAAGGACATCGTGGCCATCATGGCCGCCCACCGCATCCCCTACACCGCCACGGCCACGGTGGGCTACCCGGAAGACATGATCCGCAAGATCAAAAAGGCCCAGTCCATCCGCGGGGCCAAGTTCATCCACCTGCTGGCACCCTGCCCACCGGGCTGGCGCGCGGAGGCCTCCGACAGCATCCGCCTGACGCGGCTGGCCGTGCAGAGCAAGGTCTTTCCGCTCTACGAGGTGGAGAACGGCAAGCGCTACACCATCACCGTCTGGCCGGAGCCGGAGATCCCCATCCGCGAGTACATGCGGCTGCAAGGGCGCTTCCGCCATCTCTCCGAGGAGCAGATCCAGATGATCCAGGAGGAGGTGGACGAGAGCTGGAGGCGGCTGGTGGAGAAGGCGGGGGGGAGATGTGTGTAGGGGCAAATGTCGCCATCCCCCGGCGGGACATGCCCCAGGCCATCGGCCGCTTCCTGCTGCGGCGCTTCGGCCGGCCTACACGCCGGCGACGCAGTCCATGCAGTTTGGCCTTTCCAGCAGATAACTTCTACTCAACCTGCTCGGCGAGTTCGGCCCACCGGCCGTAGCGCTGGCTCAGTTGCCCCTGTAGCGCCTCGTGCTCGCGGGCCAGCTCCACCAGGCGGGTGACGCGGCGCTCGTCGCTGGCGCGGGTCATCTCCGCCTCCAGGGTGTGGCGCTTCTCTTCCATGGCGGCGATCTCCTCCTCCATTGCCCGAAGCTGGGCCTGGAGCTCGCGCCGGCGTTTCTCCTGGGGCGAGGGCGCCTTGCGGCGCTCGGGGCGCGGACGGCCGGCCTCCTCCTTGGGCACCGACGGAACCTGCCGGTCGCGGAACTCGGCATACTCGCTCCAGTTGCCCGGAAAGACAATCAGCCGGCCGTTCTCAATGACCCACACCTGCGTCGCCAGGTTGTCGATCAGCGCCCGGTCGTGAGAGACGAGCAGCAGCGTGCCCTCGTAGCCGTCCAGCACCTCTTCCAGCGCCTCGCGTGCCTGGATGTCCAGGTGGTTGGTCGGCTCGTCCAGGAGCAGGAAGTTGGCCGGGGTGAGCGTCAGCCGGGCCAGGGCCACGCGGCTGCGCTCCCCGCCGCTCAGCTCGCCCAGCGGCCTATAGATTTCATCGCCGGAGAAGAGGAAGCGGCCCAGCAGGCTGCGGGCGCGCCCCTCCAGGATGGCGCCGACCTCCTGGAGCGCTCCCAACACGGTCTGCTCGGGATCCATCCAGTCGTGGGTCTGGGCAAAGTAGCCGATGACGACACTGCGGCCGAGCTGCAGCTCGCCGGCACGCGGCGGCAGCTCGCCCAGGATCGTCCGCAGGAAGGTGGTCTTGCCGCAGCCGTTGGGCCCGACCAGGGCGACCCGCTCCTGCCGCCGGATGGTCAGGTCGGGGCAGGTGAAGAGGGGCGGGCGGCCCGGCAGGCCGATGGCCAGGCTCTCGGCCACCAGGACGACCTCGCCGCTGCGCAGGCCGGCCTGGAGGGCGATCTGCAGCGCGCGGTGTTCGCGGGGGCGCTCCAGGCGCTCCAGGTGGGCCAGCTTCTTCAGCCGTCCGCGGGCCTCCTTGGAGCGCTGGCCGGCCTTGTAGCGGCGGACAAAGGCCTCCTCTTTGGCGATGTGCTCCTGCTGGGCCTCGTACTCGGCCAGTTGGCGAGCCCGCCGCTCGGCCTTGAGCTCCAGGAAGCGGCTGTAGTTGCCGGGGTAGCTTTGCAGGCTGCCAAAGTCCAGGTCCCAGGTATCGGTGGCCACGTTGTCCAGGAAGCGGCGGTCGTGAGAGATGATCACCAAGCTGGCCTGGAGGCGCTGGATATAGTGCTCCAGCCACTCGATGGCCTGGATGTCCAAATGGTTGGTGGGCTCGTCGAGGAGCAAGAGGTCGGGATCGCGCAGCAGGGTGACGGCCAACGCCATACGGGTGCGCTCCCCGCCGCTGAGCGACTCGACCGGCCGCTCCAGGTCGGCCTCGCGAAAACCCAGGCCGGCCAACGTCTCACGGATGCGGCGGTCGTACTCGTAGCCGCCGGCCAGGTCGAAGCGCGTCTGCAATTCGGCGTAACGCTCCGCGAGCGCGGCCCACTCTGCGCTCGTCGCTGCGGCCATGGCCTCTTCCATGGCGTGTAGCTGTCGCTCCATCGCCACCAGGTCGGGGAAGGCAGCACGAGCCACCTCCAGGAGGGGGCCCCGGAGCTCCAGGTCCACCTCTTGGGTAAGGTAGGCAACGCGCAAGCCGCGGGCGCGGATGATCTCGCCGTCGTCGTACTCCTCGCGGCCGGCCAGGATGCGCAGCAACGTGCTCTTGCCGGCGCCGTTCACCCCGACCAGGGCGATGCGCTGGCCGGCGAGGATATAGATGGTGAGCCCGGAAAAGACCTCCGCGGCGCCGTAGCGTTTGCTCAAATTGCGGGCGGTAAGAATAGTAGACACAGACCCTATCTGCTCACCAGCGGCAGGTAAATCCGGCAGCTTACCAAGGTGCTCGCCCTGCGGGTCAGCACCACCCCCGCGCCATCGTTCACCACCACCTCGTTCGTCAGCACGGTGCCGGCCCGCAGGTCCGTATCGGCCCGCGCCTGAAACGACAGCCGCACCTCGGCGCCGGCAGCGACCGTCCCACCCCAGACACAAGCGCCGCCGCCACAGGACATCCCACCCGGCAGGCTCGCCGTCACCACCGTCACGCCGGCCGGCAACACGTCCGTCAGCAGCGCACCGGCAGCGACCTCGCCGACGTTGCGCAGGACCAAGGTATAGGTCAGCACCCCGCCCGGCACCACATGCACCGGCGCCTCCTTGGAAGAGGAGGACAAATCGGGCGCCGGCGGCGGCACCTCGACCCGCGTGCCAACCGTGCGGCGCAGCACGCGACCGGCCCCGTCGGCGATATCCACCACGTTCAGCAGCAGCGTGCCGCTGGGCACGCCGCTATCGACAATCGCCCGGAAGGGCAGCGCCACCTGCGCGCCTACCGCCACCGGGCCGTTCCAGGCGCATTCCCGGCCGGCGCAGGTCATGCCACCCGGCAGGCTGCCCATCTCCACGGTCACGCTCGCCGGCAAGGTGTCGGTCAATGCGGCCTGCGCCGCGGCGTCGCCGCTGTTCTGCAGCACGATCGTGTAGGTCAGCGCGTCGCCGGCCCGGACGGACCCGGCCGCCGCCTTGTAGGATGGGGCCAGGTCGGGCAGCAGCGCCGGGGTGCCGCCCGTCACCAGGATGGCCCCCCAGCGCGCATTCACGGGGACGGTGACGCTGCCGGCGACCACGGTGTAGGCGCCCCCGGCGAGCGTATCGGTCAACACGGTGCCGTTTTCCAGGTAACCTGCCACCGGCACCACCGCCGTCTGCGCCGCCGGGCCGTTGTTCAGCACGACGACCACCCGCTCACCGACATCCCAGCGGATGAATGCGTAGAGCGCCTGGGCATCGTCCACCAGCAACGTCTCGAACTCGCCGCCGCGCAAGGCGCTGTGCGCCCGGCGGATGCCGATCACCTGCCGGTAATGCGCCAGCAGGTCGGTATCGGGGCTGCCGCCCTGGTCGGCCCAGGGGTAGGTGCGGCGGCAGTCGGGGTCGCCGCCGCCGGTGACGCCGACCTCGTCGCCGTAGTAGACGGAAGGCGCGCCGGGGAGAGTCATCTGGAGGAGGACCAAAAGCTTGAGCCGGGTCTTGTCGTCGTTCAGCAGGCGCAGCACGCGCGTGGAGTCGTGGCTGTCCACCAGGTTCATCGTCGCGTAAAAGGCCGGCCGCGGAAAGGACTCGCGGAAGGCGTTGAAGGAGCCGTCGAAGCTGCTGGGGGCGCCCCCGTTGGCCCAGCCGACGATCCAGTCGCGGAAGCAATAGTTCATCACGCCATCGAGCTCGTCCCCGTGCAGGTACTGGGCGTACAGGCCCCAGTCGCACCCGCCCGTGACCTCGCCCATCATCCACGTGGCAGAGTCGTGGGCCTTGATAAAGGCGCGCATCTCCTGGAACCAGGGATGGCTGATGTCCTGGGCTACGTCGAAGCGCCAGCCGGACGCGCCGCGGTCGATCCAATAGTCGGCCACCGGGACGCCGCCCGGGCTCTGGGGGCTTCCGCCGCGGTAGAAAAAGTCCTTCACCGGGCCGATCTCGTTCAGCTCGGGGATCGTCTCAAAGCCCCACCAGCCGTGCCAGCCCCAGCCATCGGTGCAGGTGCCCTGCCCGGAGGACCCGGTAGCGATCCACGAGCGGAAGGGTTCCTCTGCCTCGCAGGCCCCGGGCGGCGGCCCCCAGCGGTTCAGGCCATAGCCGTCCACGTAGCGGCTGTCGGAGCCGACGTGGTTGAAGACGCCGTCGAGCACCAGGCGGATGCCGTGGGCATTGGCGGCATCGACCAGGTCGGCAAAGGTCTGGTCGGTGCCAAAGTAGGAGCGGATGGCGTAGTAGTCGTTGGTGTCATAGCCGTGGTTGGAAGAAGCCTCGAAGATGGGGTTGAAGTAGATGGTGTTGATCCCCAGGTCATCGAAGTAGCCCTCGTCGATCTTTTCCAGCACCCCCTGCAGGTCGCCGCCGAAAAAGTCAACGCCGAAGGGAGGAGTGGTCGGCAGATCCAGCCAGCTACTATGCAGGTCCACAACGCAAGGGCCGCCGTTACAGGTGGTGGGGCCGTACTTGGTGGTCCCGTCCAGCGGGTCGTTGGCCGGGTTGCCGTTGCGGAAACGGTCCGGGAATATCTGGTAGATGACCGCATCCGGCACCCAATCGGGGGTATCGAACCCGGCCAGGTAGGTGCCCAGCTTCCAGGAGCGGTCGATCAGGGAGTCGCTCCAGGCCCCCGGCCCGCTGTTGCCCCACGTCGCCAGGACGTGGTAGTAGCCGGTGCGCCCGCCGTCGACGACCTTGAACTGGTACCACTGGTCGATCAGCGCGCCGGGCAGGGCCGGCACCTGCACCTCCCAGAGGTCGTAGGGCCCACCGGGGTCGTAGGCGGCCACGGTGGCCGTGTAGTAGTTGGAGGGCGAAGCCAGGGGATCGCCGGTCTTCCAGACCATAGCCTGCACGCGCTGGACGTCGCCGTGGCAGGCGCGCAGGCGCAGGGTGGCGAAGCCGTCCTGGGGGATGGGGCCAAAGGGCTCGCGGTAGGCCGGCTTGCGGCTGTTATGGTAGATCTCGACGGTGACGATGCTGCCATCGCCGGGGGCGGCGCCGGAGCAGGGACCCGGGCCGGCCGTCGGGGTCGGCGTAGGGCTGGGTCCGGGGGTAAAGGTGGGCGTGGGGGTCACCGTGGGCCCGCCCGGCGTAGCCGTGGGTTCGGGCACACCGCCGTAGGACGCCAGGTGGCGCTGCACCGTGGCGTCGTCCCAGCCGCCCGATTGGTCGTCGGAAGGGACCGTATCGAAGGCCCCCTTGGTAGAGCCCTTCTGCGTAGCAAAGAACTCTAGGTGTACGGCGCTGCCCGGGGCCAGGCCCAGGTCGGCCCAGGGGATGGCCAGCTCGACCCCCTCATTGTTGGCATAGGCGATGTGCGTGCCGACCTGCCCTCCGTCAGGTATGCCGCCCCAGTTGGTCCCCGCTCCCTGCCAGGCGCTGCCGTCCCAGCGGCGCAGCTCGGTCCAGCCGTTGTTGTTGTCGGGCGGGTTTCCGGGGATGCCCGGGATGTTGCCGCGGATCACATAGTCGGGCAGGACCGTGTGGGTCGTCGAGACCGGCGACGTGCCGACGTTGTGGTAGAGCGAATCGTAGGCAAAGGTGAGCGCCCCGCCCCAGGGGTCGGCGGCGCCGCCGGAGCCGGGCACGTCGCCGGTGGTGTCGATGGCCAGGCCGATCTCGCCGGAGGAGACCGACCGGGCATAGTCGGGCAGGTCCAGGTAGATGTAGAGGTTGATGCCATCGCCGGCCACGTAGAGGGCGGTCTGATCGGTCCAATAGGTGCCGGGCCAGCCGCCGGGCCCGGGGACGGCCAGATCGCCGGGAGGGTCGTCGGCCAGGAGGATGTAGCCGGCGTCGCGGTGGCCGTCGAGGACGATGTCCGGCCCTGGAGAGGAAACCGCCGTGTTGGAGGAAATGGCCAGCCCCAGGATGAGAATGCCTCCCAGGATTGTCGCGACTGTCACACCGGCGAGTTTGGACATAGCTTGCCTCCCTCACGCTATCGTCGCCTCCGGCACCTATGGCCGGCGATAGTAACCAACATGGGTCTGTCCCAAGGCCGCGCTGTTCGCGGCCCTCGCCCTCTATCCCTCCGATGCCGTCCGGTTAGTCAGCCGTCGGGCGTACAGCAGGCGCTGCACCGCAGTGACGTAGGAGAGCAGGGCAATAACCAGGAGGAACCAGTTCAGCAGCTGCCGGTCCGGCACAAAGGTCTCGACCAGCAGCCCCAGGCCCAGCAGCAGCATCTTTTCCAGCCGGCCGGCCAGCCCGACGGTGCACGGGCCCAACCCCACGGACTCGGCCTTGGCCCGGGCGTAGCTGGCCATCAGCATCCCCGTCATCGCTGCGTAGGCATAGATCGGCGCGCAGAGCCCCCCCAGGAGGATGCCGCCCAGGACCAGGATCTCGGCGAAACGGTCCAGCGTATGATCCAAGACCTGGCCAAAGGCCGCGGGCTCCCCCTGGGCCCGGGCCACGGCCCCGTCCAGGGCGTCCAGCAGCATCATCAAAAAGATCAGGACCATCCCCCAGAGCGGCCGGCCGAGCGCCAGCACCGCCCCCGCCGCACCCCCGGCAATCAAAGACAGCAACGTCACGGCGTTGGCGCTCACCCCGATACGGACAAATGCTTCCCCAAGGGGGCGCGTCGTCCTTTCGACAATCGCCCGATACCTGGTCAACATGCCTTTTTCTCCTCGCTCATCAAACGCTCGAACCGCCGGTAGGCTTCCGACCATGAGTAGGGTGCGCCTGCCGCCAGGTGCTCCACGGTGATCGAGGCCACGCCGGAGGCAAAGCAGCCCCGCTCCTGCCAGCTTCCCAGCCCCCGCAGGCAGGCGAGCATCAGGCCGGCGGCATAGGTGTCGCCGGCGCCCGTCGGGTCGATGGCCTCGGTGGCATGGGCCGGGATGGTATAGAGGCGCTGCCCATCATAGATCAGAGAGCCCTTCTCGGCCACCGTGGCGATCGCTACCCGGCAGCCCTTGGCGTGCAGGGCGCGCACGGCCGCCGGGCCATCCGTGCGCGGATCCAGACCGGTCATCACCAGCGTCTCGACCTCGTTGGCCTTGACGATGTCCACCAGGGGCAGGACGTGGTCCAGTTGCCGGGGATAAAAATGCTCCACGCCGTCGCCGTTCATCCGGCGCAGCAGCCCCTGCGGGTCGAGCAAGATGGGGGCCGCGGTCCGCTCCCGCACGAGCTCGATGGTGCGCGGGGAAATCTCCTGCAGGATCGGGCCGAGCAGGACGAAGGAGGCCGCGGCCAATGCACCCTCCAAGGCCATCAGGTCCTCCTCCTCCAGGGCTCTGGCGACACCCAGCACGCGCAGGGTGCGCCGGCCGGCCTCGTCGTAGCGCAGGTGAAAGCCGCCCGACTCCGGACTGGCGCTCAGAACCGTCTCCACCTCCAGGGCGGCCATGCGCTCCTGGAGGTCACCCCGCCGGTCCGCGCCGACGGCCCCCTGCAGCACAATCGGGCGATACCCCAGGCGGGACAGGGCAATCGCCGCATTCACCGCACAGCCCGACAGGACGCGCCCGTCCGTGCGCATACGCGGCGTCTCGATCGCATCGTAAACCGGGTTACCGATACAGACTATCATACCCTATCCTTTCACCTGCATCATCCGGATAAAATGTTGGCAATGAACTGAGAAGCAAACGAGATAAGGAACGAAATGGCAATCGGTCCGACCAGGAAGCTGAGGAACAGGGCCACCAGAAGCCAGCGCAGGAAGAACGAGCCGCCCAGGCACCCCAGGGAGAGAGACACGGGGCAAAGCGAGAGCAGAACGAACGCCGCCACATAGAGCAGCCCAACCACCAGGATAACCCGGCTGCGAAAGGCCACCGGGTCAGCCGAGACCGCATAGACGATAATCAGGCTCCCTCCCAGGTGACCCATCGGTGTCATCGCTGCATACCCCTGACCCGGTTGCCGACTGTGACTAGCGCATTATAGCGCAGAAGGAAAGGCCTGGCAAACAAACCGGGGACGGGGGACGGGATCAGGCAGGCGCCCCGCACACCCCGCACCGGTTGCAGGCCGTGTCTCCAGGGCAAAGAGGGCTATCCTGCCCCTCCAGGGCCCGCTCCCACTCCCGCCAGAGGAAGGCCCGACTCATGCCCGAGGACACCACCTCCCAGGGAAAGGGCTCCCCAGGGGCGCGTGCTCGCAGGTACTCCTCTTCGCTCAACCCCTCCGCCGCCAGGGCCCGCCGCCACTCGGCCAGGGAGGGGCCGGCCATGCGCGCCAGCACCCCCGCCAGCCGGCCGTCGCCCCGCGCCAGCACCCCCTGCACGCGCGACCAGGGGACGCTCTCTTCCTCCACGGCGATGCCCAGGGGGCGCAGCTCGCGCCGCAAGGCGCGCAGCCTCGACTCCAACACAACCGCCTCGGCCATGGCGGCCCACTGGAACGGGGTGTGCGCCTTGGGCACGAACGGGGCAACGCTCAAAGAGAGGCTCCCACCCGGCAGGCGAGCCCGGACCTCACGGGCCAGGCCGGCGATGGCCGAAGCATCCTCGTCGCGCTCGCCCGGCAGCCCGACCATAAAGTAGAGCTTGAGCCGCTTTATGCCGGCCTCCCGGGCCAGGTCCACCGCCCCCAGAAGCTCCCCCTCCCCAAAGCCCTTGCCCACCACCCCAACCAGGCCGGCCGTCCCGACCTCGGGCGCCAGGGTCAGCGTGCGCGTCCCGCTATCCCGCAGACCCTCCAGCAGGGTCGGCGTCAGCTGGTCCGCGCGCAGCGAGGCCACGGTAAAGCCGCCGCCCAGCTCGCGGATGGCGGCGGCCAGGCCCTCGAGCTCGGGATGGTCCGTGACGGCCGCCCCCACCAGCCCGATGCGCCGGCGGCGGCGCAGCCCCTGGACGAACTGCGAGCGCAGTTGCTCCAGGGAACGGAAGCGCGGCGGCCGGGTGAGGTGCCCGGCCAGGCAGAAACGGCAGCCGAAACGGCAGCCGCGGGCAACCTCCACCAGGAAAGCGTCGCCGAACTCGGTATCGCGGGTCAGGACCACGGAGGTGGTGGCAAAGGTGGAGAGGTCGGGGGCCCAACGGCGCTCAATAGGCCGGCCGTCGTGGCGAGCCGGCACGTACACGCCGGGGATCCGCGCCAGCGCCGTGAGCAGCTCCTCCCGGCCGCCGCGCCCAACACCGCGCAGCGCCTCCAGGAGTGGGTCGAGCACCACCTCGGCCTCGCCGATCACCACGGCGTCGAGAACGGGGGCCACCGGCGCAGGGTTCGCCGACAGGGCAATGCCCCCGCCCAGGAGGAGAGGATCTCCCGGGCCGCGCTCCGCGGCCCAGAGGGGCAGGCCGGCCTGGCGGATGAGCGCCACCAGCGCGAAATAGTCCAGCTCAAAGGAGACCGAAAAACCCCAGACCGCGAAATCGGCCAGGGGGCGCCGCGATTCCAACGCCAGGGGAGGAAAGGCCGGCCCTTCCCATGTCGCCCGCTCGCAGACTACGTCGTCCCGGCCGTTGAGCAGCCCGTAGAGCGCCTGGAAGCCCAGGCTGGACATGGCCACCTGGTAACGGTTGGGGAAAACCAGGGCAATGGGCAGCCGCCCCCCCCAGTCCTTGCGGACCGTCCCCTCTTCTCCGGCCAGGCGGCGCTCCAGCACCGACCATGCCCGATCGAAGGAAACGGGCATGAGGCTTTTTCTCCTGCAGCCCCCACCCGGTCTTCCTCCTCTCTCTAGAACGATGAGAGGGGAGGAAGACCACGGGGAAAAGGGTATCTGCTACCCGATCTTGGCGCCACACTGGGCGCAGAAGGCCGCACCCTCGGCCAACTGGGCGCCGCACTGCGGGCAGAAGCGCGCTCCCGCCGCCGGGGCGGCCTGCGCCGGGGCCGCAGCCGCCCGGGCCGCAGCCGCGGCCTCGTCCTCGGCCTTGATGGCCTCGATGGCCGCCTTCTTCTCGGCGATCTGCGCCTGCTGGTTGGCGATCTCCTGCTCGATGCCGACAATCTGGTCCACCAGGGCCTGCAGATCAGAGCTCTGGAGCGTGCCGGCACGCAGCATCGTCACAGCCTGCTCGCCGATCTGCACCTTGATCCCCTGAATCTGCGCGTTCATCTCGGCGATCTTTTTTTCGATTTCGCCGATCTCCCCGTTGATCTTCTGAATGCGCATGAATTGGTCGACCTCGCGCTTGCCGCGGTCGACCGTGTCGGCCACAGCTTTGGATAGACGATCCAGGAATGACATGGCAACCTCCTTACTCCTTGATATCCTGTACCTGCTCCGCCTCCAACAAGCGGGCATCCACCCGGTGGACGCCCTGGCGCAGCAGGTCTTGCACCTTTTCCAGAAGCTCCGGTATGGAGAACGGCTTGGACATATGGGCATCGGCCCCGGCAGCCAGCGTTCGCTGGGCGTAGCGTTTCTCCGCCAGCACCGTCAGGACCAGGATGGGCACGCTCGAGATCCGCCGAATCGCCCGGCAGACCTCCCAGCCATCCATCTCCGGCATGCACACATCCACCAGCACCAGGTCGGGCCTTTCGCGCTCCACCAGTTCGGTGCACATCGTCGGTTCGTTGCTGACGATCGCGCGGTAGCCCTGCTGACGCAGGATGCTCCGCAGGAGGCGGGTGATGTCCGCATTGTCATCGATCACCAGGATCGTTGGCGCGGTCCGTGTGCTCACGAGACGCCCTCTGCTGCTCCAGCAACACCGTGCATCCAGGTCAATATCGCTTCCAAAACCCCGCCGGCAACGGCCAGCGCCTTGTCGGAAATGATGAAGCAGTTAGACCGTTCTCCGCGCGGGTCGACATCGCCCACCTTCATCCCGGCCGTCACCGGCAGACCGGCCTGCAAAAGTCCCCGCAGGACTCCAGGGATCTGTGCCGTCACCGGCTCTTCGCCGACCCGCGCCAACACCTGCCCGGCCTGCACTATGTCCCCGATCTGCGCCAGCGGCACAAAGGTGCCGTCGGCCGGCGCCCGCAGGACGCGCTGACTCCCGACACCGCCCACCTCGCCCGGCACGCCGCTATTCGCCAGCGCCTCGCCCCGCCAGTAGACCCGCCCCAGGGTATGGCCGCGGGCCGTCTCCACCACCGCGTGACAGTCCCGCCCGGCGCAGAAGCCCGGCCCCAGGGCCACCACCAGGGGAGCATCCGTGAGGCCGGTCCCCGTGTTGCGCTTGGCCAGGATGGCATCGACCAGCACCGCCGGCCGCAGCGTCGCCAGAGACATCGCCCGGGGGTCCACCAGGACCGGGACCTGCCCCCGCGCCAACAGCGGCTCGACATCCTCCAGCTCGGCGCGCCGGGCCGTCAGTCCCTCCACGGTCACCGTCCCCTCGTACACGGCGGAGGCCAGGGCCACCGCCCGCCGAATGGCCGTGGGCCGGGGCTGCTCCAAAACGATCACCGGAAACCCACAGCGCCACAGCCGCCAGACGACGCCGCTGCCCAGGTCCCCGCTGCCCTTGACGACGATCCGCGGGCGCGGGCCTCTGCTCATAGCGTAACCTCCATCCGCCGCCGCGCTTCCTCGTAGTCGGCCGGGGTATCGACATCCAGCGGCGGAACAGCGGACGGCACCACGGCCTCGGCAAAGCGGCCGGCCAGGGCCCGCCCACCACAATCGCCGCGTAGCTGCCGCAGGGCCGGGAAAGCCGCCGGCCCAAAGAGGGCCGGGATGCCACGCACCTCGCCGTAGCCGCTCCAGACCACGGCCGCCGGCCCCAGGCGCCCGATCAGGCCGTCCAGGTGAGCCGCCGATACCAGGGGCATATCGCCGGCCAGAAAGAGAGTCCCCGCGCTCCAGTCGGGCAGTTGGCCCAACGCAGCCTGGAGCGACGTAGCCTGTCCCTCGGCCCAGCGAGGATTCTCCAGGAACCGCACCGGGCGCCCTCCCAGGGCCCAGCGGATCGCCTCTGCCTCGGCCCCCAGCACGACCCAGACCTCGGCCGCCAGGGAGCCCAGCGCCGCGTCCACCGCATGGGCCAGCAGCGGTTTCCCCCCCAGAGGCAGCAGCAGCTTGTTCGCCCCCATGCGCCGGGAGCATCCGGCCGCCAGGACCACCGCGTGCACCCGCGGCCCATCCCCGGGCGGCAGAGTTGCCCCACCGCGCTCATCGCGCCGCCAGGTCTCGGCGTTGCCATCTGCCAGGTCTACAAGGAGCACGCGGTCGAAGGCCGGCCCGCGCAGCAGGCGGCGAGCCAGCGACCGGCCGGCCGGCCGCCGTTCCGCGGTGGCCTGGGCCAGCACGGCGACGGCCCGCGCCGCCGACGGCAGCCCCTTTAGCCCCCCCTGGGGATGGCCCAGCACAGAAGCCACAACGGCCTCATCCACCGCCGTCCCCAGCGGCACCCCGGCCAGGCGCGCCACCTGCTCCGGGCGATGGACGGCGGCCGGGCCCAACGGCTGCCCCAGCACGCCCAGGCCGGCCACGACCAGGAGCAGGGTCGCCCCCGGAGGGACCACCGGCTCGTACTCCGCCGGCGCTTTGAACGGGCGGTGGCGCGAGCCATCGGCCTCGACAAGCGTCAGGTCGGGCTGCAGGTTGTTAACGATCGCCGCGATCTCCGGGGCCGGGAAGCCCTCGGCCTTGCGCCGGCGGCCGGCCGGCGTGTCTTCCCACTCGTCCAGCCAGCGCCGCGCCAGGAGCAGCCGGCGTTCCGCCTGCAGTTGGCGCCCCAGCGGCCCGTAATCGGGCTCCCCAATGAAAAAGGCGCCGTCCCCGGTGGCCGGGGCAAACACCCGCGTTGTCGTAGTAAACAGGACCGTCCAGCCTTGCCCCCGGGCTTCCTCGAGCAAGCGATAGGCCAGTCCCGTCTTTCCGCCGCCCCCCACCAGGGCGACGACCTCACCGGGGCGGATGTCCAGCGCTACCAGCAGTCCTCGACCCGCATCCCGATCGCCGCTCACCGTTCACCCAGGGATGTATTCTTCTTCCCGGTCTATCCCGCCGGGCCCCAAGGCCGGCCACCTGCCGCCAGGCCATCCCGGCCGGCCACGGGAATTATAACGCAGAAGGGAAGGGAACGCAAACCGGCCATGCCGTGGCCCCGGAAAAGAAAAAGCCCCGGCAGCACTGCCAGGGCGGGGAAATGGGCGGGAGACGTATCGCGAGCCGCGGCACCACGGATCGGCCGCGGCGTGGGCCGCTCGCGATACGGCGCTTCCCTAGTGGCGCCAGCGGCGAATCTTTTTGTGCGAAGCCGGCCGCTTGCCGTGGTTCGCCTTGGTGATTTTTCTCGGTCGGTGCCTGGCCATCTTCAATCCTCCTGCCGTTTTGTGCGCGGGCAGTATACCATAACCCGCCCCAAAGGTCAAATCGCTTTTGACAAAGGCCGTTTTCTATGCTATCATTCGAGCAGTTACCGATCTTTGCATAACTCGATATCGCACCTGCAAACCAGATTTCGGACGCGCCAAGTCGGGGCACACGGGTTTGGGCGTCCAGCTAATATAGCGAGCTATGCCGGAGTCACCGATCTCCGCATAGATCCCGCAGGTCGGGGCCCGCGGATTTCGGCTTCAAGGTGGTCTGGCGAGCTATGCAGGACTCAGCAGTAGAGGTCGACGCGGAGGTCAGTAAGCCCGAACCGGGGAGAGGCGATCGTGAGCCCGACCATCCTGGTTGTAGAGGATAGCCCCGATATCAGCCGCCTCCTGCGGCACATCCTCGGTCAGGCCGGCTACGAGTTCTTCCACGCCGAGGACGGGCTGCTCGGCTGGGAGTCCTTCACCCGGCTACAACCCGATGTGGTGCTGTTGGATGTCAACCTTCCGGGGCTGGACGGCATCGAGCTCTGCCGGCGGATCAAGCAGTCTTCGCCCAAGACCCCCGTAATCATGCTGACCGTACAGGCCGAGTCCGAGGCCGTGCAGCGCGGCCTGCGGGCCGGGGCCACCACCTACCTGGCCAAGCCGTTCGAGATCAATCAACTGATGGCTGCGCTGGACAATGCGCTGCGGCCACCCATCCGTCGCCTGGGAAATAGAAAGGGTGAGGAAAGTGGAGCGCAAGATTCTGATCGTTGACGACAGCCAGGCGATGAACCAGCTCCTGGCCCGTTTTCTGCAGAAAGAAGGCTTCCGGATCTCGGCTATCTCCGATTCCCGGGAGGCGGCGGCCGAGTTCGAGCGTTTTCAGCCCGACCTGGTGCTGCTGGACCTCAACATGCCGTACCTGAGCGGTTGGGAGGTCTGCCGCCAGATCAAAGCCGCGCGCAACGTTCCTGTGGTCATCTTCAGCGTGCGTGACGAGAAGGAGGACATCCGCCGGGGATTCGAGGCCGGGGCCGACGACTACCTGATCAAGCCGTTCGAGTTTCCCGACCTGCTGCAGCGCATCGGCCGGCTGATGGAAAAGGACAGGCGCTAGCAAGTGCCGAGTTCTCCCGCGGCGGAGGCCGTCCTGGCGGAAAAGCCGGGCCGGCGCCTGCCAAAGGAGGTTTTTTTCTTATACCGGAGCGGGTTCGTTCAAAGGAGGAAACGATGAAGACCGAGACGTTTCGCGGACGCGATTTCATCACCGACATGGAGTGGAGCCGGGAGGAGATCGACCAGATCCTCGACCTGGCCCTGAACCTGAAGCAGCGCTTTGCCATCGGCGAGCCGCACGACCACATCCTGCGGGGCAAGACGCTCTTCATGATCTTTTACAACCAGAGCCTGCGGACGCGCAACTCGTTCGAGGCCGGCATGACCCAGTTGGGCGGCCACGCCCACTACCTGGATCCCAGCAAGATCTATACGCCGGCCCTGGCCGGCCGCGAGGTAGCCTACTCTACCGAGCGCGTCTCCGATGTCGCCCGCACCCTCTCGCGCATGGGCCACGCCATCGCCATCCGCTGCTACGGCGACCCGGTAGACTGGGAGTACGGCGGGGCCAACGCCATGATCCGCGAGTTCGCCCATTGGGCCGATATCCCGGTCCTGAACATGGAGTGCGACATGTACCATCCCTTCCAGGCCCTGGCCGACGTCCTCACGGTCCGGGAAAAGTTCGGCGGGTTCCGCGGGGTCAAGTTCGTGATGTCCTGGGCCTACTCCCCGAGCATCCACAAGCCGCGCGCCGTGCCGCAGAGCGCCATCACCATGGCCACCAAGATGGGCATGGACGTCGTCCTGGCCCATCCCGAGGGCATGGAGTTGGACCCGGCGGTGCTGGCCGCCTGCGAGGGCTACGCCCAACGCTACGGCGGTTCCTTCCGCGTGAGCAACGACATGCGCGAAGCCATGGAGGGCGCCCATGTCGTCTATCCGAAGGCCTGGTGCGCGACGCCGATCTTTCAGCCGCCCATCGGCCAGGCCGACCCCCGGAAGACGCAAGAGATATTCGACCGCAACAAGCACTGGATCGCCAACGCCGACCTGCTGCGCCTGGCGCACCGCGACGCCATCTACATGCACTGCCTGCCCTGCGACCGCGGCTTCGAGGTCACCGACGATGTCATCGACGGCCCCCAGTCGGCGGTCTTCGACGAGGCCGAGAACCGTCTGCACGTGCAGAAGGCCGTGATGAGCCTGGTGATGGGGCGGTAGCGATGGCCAAAACGATTCTCCCCGGGGCCACGGCCCTCTTCCCGGCCCCCGCCGTACTGGTGACTTGCGGCGTAGAACGGCCCAATATCATCACCCTGGCCTGGGCCGGGACGGTCTGCTCCCAGCCGCCCATGGTGGGGATCGCCGTGCGGCCGGAGCGGCACTCGCACCACCTCCTGCGCGAGGTGGGCGAGTTCGTCGTCAACCTGCCGCCGGCCGGCCTGATCTCGGCGGTGGACCGCTGCGGCACCGTCTCGGGGCGCGACCACGACAAGTTCGCCCTGTGCCGGCTCACCCCCATGCCGGCGTCGCGGGTCCGGGTGCCGCTGATCGCCGAGTGCCCCATCCACCTGGAGTGCGTCGTGCGCCAAACCATCCCCCTGGGCACGCACGACCTTTTTCTGGGCGAGGTGGTGGCCGTGCAGTGCGACGAGGCGTTGGTCGGGCCGGCCGGCGGGATCGCCTACAACCGCGCCGACCTGCTCTGCTACCTGGCGGGGGAGTACCACGCCATGGGCCAACGGCTGGACGCGCACGGCTCCGGCCGTTAGTGACTCCTGCATAGCTCGCCGTACACCATTGAAGCCGAAATCCGCGTGCACCGGCTTGAGGGACCTATGCGGAGACCAATGGTTTCACAGGAGGAAAGAGATGGACCTGTACGGACGCGACCTGATCTGTTCCCAGGAATGGGCCTTCGAAGAGCTCATGGCCACGCTCGACCTGGCGGCCCAGATGAAGCGCGATCGCTTCTCGCCGCGCTGGACGAGCATCCTGGCCCACCGGACATTTTTCATGTTCTTCTATAACCCCTCGGTGCGCACGCGGCAGTCGTTCGAGTGCGCCGCCACCGAGCTGGGCGGCCATGCCCAGTTCCTGGAGCCCGGGGCGATGCGCCTAAAGACGGCCAAGACGGCCGGCGAAACGATCGAGGACGCCGCCAAGGTGATGGCCCGCTACGCCTGCGGCATCGGCATCCGCATCCTGGAGGACAAGGTGCCCTACTACGGCGCCGGCAACGAACTGCTGCGCGAGTATGCCCACTGGGCCCACGTGCCGATCATCAACATGGCCGACGACAAGTTCCACCCCTGCCAGGGCCTGGCCGATGTCATGGGCTGGGCCGAATGGTACGGCGAAGGGCCCGGCCGGCCGAACTATGCTAACCTGCGCGGCAAGAAATTCCTGCTCACCTGGGCCTCCGGCGCCCTGGCCCGGTCCTGGTGCAGCGTGCAGGAAGCGCTGCTCATCGCCTCGCGCTTCGGCATGGAAGTGACCATCGCCCGGCCGGAAGGCTACGATCTCGACCCCCAGGTTTATGCCTGGACCCAGGCCAACTGTGCGGCCAACGGCACGGCCTTCCACATCACGGACGATCCGGACGGCTGCTACGACGGCGCGCACATCGTCTACAGCCGCAACTGGGTCACGCCGCAGGCCTACCAGGACGGCGTCTTCCAGAAGGCGGCCGAGATCGAGAAGGCCAAGGCGTTCCCCGGCTGGATCACCAGCGTCGAGCGCATGGCCCGCACCGCCAACGCCATCTTCACCCACCCGATGCCCATCGACCGCGGCTTCGAGGTGGCCGAGGAGGTTGCCAGCGGCCCGCGCAGCGCCATCTACGACATTGCCGAGAACAGGCTCCATGTGCAGAAGGCCATCTTGGCCCTGACAATGGGGAATATCTAGGAGGACATACCGTGACCAAACGTGTGGCGGTGATTGCTATTGGAGGCAACTCCCTGATCAAGGACAAGGACCACCAGTCCGTGCCGGACCAGTACCGGGCGGCGGCCGAGACATGCCACCATATCGCCGGCATGATCCAGCAGGGCTGGGAAGTCGTCATCACCCACGGCAACGGCCCGCAGGTGGGCTTTATCGTGCGGCGCTCGGAGCTCTCGCGGCACGAGCTGCACGAGGTGCCGCTCGACTCCTGCGGGGCCGATACCCAGGGGGCCATTGGATATATGCTACAACGGGCCCTACACAACGAGTTCCGCCGGCGCGGCATGGCCAAGCTCGCCGCCACGGTCGTCACCCAGGTCCTGGTGGACCGCGACGACCCGGCCTTCCAGTCGCCCTCCAAGCCCATCGGCTCCTTTATGGACGAGGCGCTGGCCCGGTCGCGGGCCCAGTCCGAGGGCTGGGCCGTGAAGGAAGATGCCGGCCGGGGTTGGCGCCGGGTGGTGGCCTCGCCCCTGCCCCGGCGCATCGTCGAGCTGGAGGCGATCCAGCGCCTGATCGACGCCGAGATCACCGTCATCGCCGTCGGCGGCGGGGGCATCCCGGTCGTCGAGGACGAGCACGGCGACCTCCTGGGCATCGATGCGGTCATCGACAAGGACTATGCCTCCTCGCTGCTGGCCCGCAACATCCAGGCCGATCTCTTCCTCATCTCCACCGCCGTGGAGCAGGTGGCGCTGAACTATGGCAAGCCCGATCAACGCCCGCTGCCGCGCATGACGCTGGAGGAAGCCCGCCGCTACTACCAGGAGGGCCATTTCCCGGCCGGAAGCATGGGCCCCAAGATCAAGGCCATCATGGACTACCTGGAGGCCGGCGGCAAACAGGCGCTGATCACCAACCCCGAAAACATCGGACGCGCCCTGCGGGGTGAGACGGGGACGTGGATCGTGCCATAGTCCAGCGGGCCGGGGAACACCGCCGTGCCCCTTGAACCTCGCCCCTCGCCCCTTCTCCGAAGGCGGCACGGTAGCTCGCTTGCTTCAGCGGCTTGTGGGAAGGATCTGCTATGGCCCTCCTCCTCCGCAAAGCCTGGAGAGACCTGCGCCTCCGCCCGGCCCGTTCCCTCCTCGCCCTGGCCGGCATCGTCGTCGGCGTGGCCGGGGTCGTGGCGGTCGCCCTGGCCGGCCGCTCCTTTGCCGCCGCCCAACGCCGCGCCTATCGGAACCAGCCCCAGGCAGACATCAGCGCCTGGGTGTGGGACATCGACGAGCCCACCGTCCAGGCCATCGCCGCCCTGCCCGGGGTCGCCGCCGCCGAGCGCCGGACCATGTGCTGGACCCAACGGCGCACCGACCTCCGCTGGATGGATCTCTACCTCCAGGGCGCGGAGGACCTGGCCAACGCCCGCATCAACCAGATCCAGCTAGTGGCGGGGCGCTTCCCACAGCGAGGAGAGATCGCCCTGGAGATCACGGCCCGCGACCTGGCCACCGTCGAGATCGGACAGACCGTCGAACTGCGCGGCCCCAACGGCCGGGTACAGACCCTCACCATCAGCGGCTTCACCCGCACCCCCTACTACCCATCGGCCCAACTGATGCGCCTGACCGTCGCCTATGTCCCCGCCACCACGGCCCGGAGATACGTAGGGACCCGCGGCGACAACAGGCTGCTGATCCGCCTGGAAGACCTGTCCCAGGCGGAGACGGTGCGCCCCCAGATCGAGGCCCTGCTGGACCGGCGAGCCGTCCCCCATGACTCCCTGCGCGTACAAGACCCCAACTACTATACCGGGCGCCGCGAACTGGAGACGGTCCTGCGCCTCCTGGCCGTCCTCTCCGGGCTGGGCATGGTCATCAGCGCCTTCCTGGTCACCAACACACTGGCGGCCATCATCGCCGAGGAGGTGCGCGAGATCGGCATCCTGAAGGCCCTGGGGACGCCGCGGCCGCAGATCCTGCGCGTCTACCTGTGGACAGGGTTGGTCTACGGGCTGCTGGGGACGGCGCTGGGGATCGGAGTGGGCTTCTGGGACAGCATCCTGGCCAAGATCGAGCGCAAATACCGCCACCTGCAGCCGGTGGCCGAGCCGCTATACGCCGGCTACGACCAGGCCCAGGAGGGCAGCCGGGCGGTGGGGGCACTGCTGGGGCGGCGTCATCCCGGCCCTGGCGGCGGCGCGGCTGCAGACGGTGGAAATCTTGCGCTATGAGTGAGCAGGAATGAGCGAGAACAGACTGGAGACAACCAGGCCGGCGATCCGCGTCCGGCCGGCCCGCGAGTCCGACCTGCCGGCAGTGGGCCAGATCCTGGCGGAGGGGTTCCACGGCAAGTTCGCCGCCGCTTTCGGAGAGCGGGCCGACCGGACGGCCCGCATCATCGCCCGGACTCTGGCCCTGGAAGCGCCCTACGGGCTGCCGGGCCTCTTTGTCGCCGAGGGCGACGGCACCGTGGTCGGCACCATCGCCCTGCGCCGGCAAAACGACCCCAGCCTGGCAGAGTGGGAGTCGATGGGTATCCTCTTCGCCGAGTTGGGGCTGTGGGGCGCCATCCGGGCGCTGTTCCACTTCTCGCTGCTGGATCAGCCCATCGGGCGCGAAGAGGTGTACGTCTCCGACGTGGCGGTATCCGAACCCTGGCGGCGGCGCGGGGTGGGCAGGGCGCTGCTGGAGCATGCCGAACGGGTGGCCCGCGAATGGGGCAAACAGGCGCTGGCGCTGGATGTCTCGGCGCGCAACACCCCCGCCCTGGAGCTCTACCGCCGGCTGGGATACGGCGAACAGCGACGGCGGCACCCCCTGCTCACCCGCTGGTTGCTGAACGAGCCGGAGTGGGTACGGATGCGCAAGGAATTGGCGTAGCAGCTACTATCTCAAGGGATGCCACTGCGGGCACCGGTTGCGCGTCTTGGCCGCGGCCGGTCCGCGGATGCCCTGGGCCTCCTTGCAGGCGATCTCCCGCCGTCGGCAACAGTTCTCGCAGCAGTGCACGATCGCCCGGCAGAAGAAGCAAGAGTCCGGCCCATCGTATGTCCCATCCGGGGCAATGCACACCTCCAGGGCGGTATGGCACTTGTAGCAACTAAAGGCCACGCTCTCTCCCCCCCCGCCGGACTCGTCCGCGACCGGGACCGCCTGCGGATGGGGCTCATCCAACAGGTCCCCGTAGCGTTGGCGCAGCATATCCAAGCCCCGGCGGGCCTGCTCATTGCCCGGGTTGATGGTCAGCGCGTTGGCCAGGGCCACCTGCATGTCGCGCGGGTCGTCCACCACCCCGCTCATCCACAGCCAGGCCTGCTCGTTCTTTTCGTCACGTTCGATGACCCGCAGCAGCAGGTCCCGCCCTTCCTCCCTGCGCCGCGCCCGGACCAACTGGATCGCCCGCGCCAGCATCTGGGCCACACTTTCTTCCGCCACGGCCATCCTCCGGCTATGCTAGGGGCCAACCATCCGCTCAGGGAGCTGCCCCTTTTCCCAGGCAGGCGGCGATCCCGGCCAACAGGGCCTTTTCCTGATCCGGCAGCACCGTCCGCGGGTCCAGCAGCACGCGCTCCCCTTCCACGCGGGCCACGATCGGCGGGTCTCCCGCCCGCAGGCGCGCGGCGACCTCCAGCGGCGCTCCGGGGCCGATCAGCTCTACGGCCCAGGTGGGCAGGGTCTGCCCCGGCAGGGAGCCGCCGCCGACGGCCGTCGTGCTGCGCACCACGCGCGCCGACAGACCATAGGAGGCCAGCACGCGCCGCCAGCGCCGCGCCCGCCGGCCGACCTCCTCCAGCGGCTGGGCCATCATCCACCAGATGGGCACCTCGCGCAGCGCCTCGCCGCGCAGATAGTGGCGCAGCGTCGCCTCCAGCGCGGCCAGAACCAGCTTGTCCAGGCGCACGGCCCGGGCCAGCGGGTGTCGTTCCAACCGGGCCACCAGCTCGGCCCGGCCCACGATGAGGCCGGCCTGTGGCCCCCCCAGCAGCTTGTCCCCACTGAAACAGACCAGGTCGGCCCCGGTCTGCAGGCTCTCCTGCACCATGGGTTCGTGCGCCAGGCCACAGGCGCTGGTATCCAGCAGCGCCCCGCTGCCCAGGTCGTCGATCACCACCAGGGAATGGGCATGCCCCAGCGCCACCAGCTCATCCAGCGGCACATCATGCACAAAGCCCACCAGGGCAAAGTTGCTGCGATGGACGCGCAGCAGCACCGCCGTCTGCGGCCCGATGGCCGCTTCATAGTCGCGGCTGTAGGTGCGGTTCGTCGTGCCCACTTCCACCAGCGTGGCTCCGCTCTGGCGCAGGACCTCGGGGATGCGGAAGCCGCCGCCGATCTCCACCGCCTGGCCCCGCGAGACGAGCACCTCGCGCCCACAGGCCAGCGCCGAGAGGGCCAACAGCACCGCCGCGGCGTTGTTGTTCACCGCCAGCGCGGCCTCGGCCCCGGTCAGCCGGCAGAGCAGGGAGCGGGCGTGCTCGTAGCGCGAGCCGCGCCGCCCGACGACCATATCATACTCCAAGTTGCAGTAGCCGCCCGCCACTTCCCGCATCGCCGCCAGGGCCGCCGCGCTCAGCGGTGCCCGGCCCAGGTTCGTGTGCAGGATCACCCCGCTGGCGTTGATGGCCGGCCGCAGCGTCGGCTGTAGCCAGGCCCGCACCCGCTGCGCCGCGCGCGCCGCTATCTCTTCCGGCCGGCCGGCCTCGCCCCCACCGGCGATCTCCCGCCGACATTCCTCCAATACCTCGCGGACAGCCTCCAGAGCCAACTCATGGGGCCAGCCCCCGGCCTCCACAATGGGCTGGAGGTGGTGCAGGACACGGTCCACGCTGGGTAGGTTACGGTATGTCGATTTCATAAGAAGCAGTTGTCCATCGCCGCTCGCCGAGTATCGGCACCTGTCCACAGACCGGGAACGATCGTTGATCTACCCCTTCGCCGCCAACCCCAGCGCCTTGTAGAAGCGCTGGAAATCGAAGCGCGTCTCCAACAACGACTCCAGCCGTTCGATCTTGCTGGTCTGGCGGAAGCGGGCCCGGCCAAAGAGGTCCTCGGCCTGGCGAACGGCGGTCATCGTGTCGCAGCCGACCAACAGGATGGGCACCCCCTGCTCCTCGGCCCGGGTGACGATCAGCGGGTTGGGGCGCAGGTCCCCGGTCAGGAGCAGGCAGGTGGTGGAGGTCTCCAGCGCCGCCAACTGGATGTCCACGCGGTCGCCGCCGGTGATGACGGCCTTGTTGGCCTGGCGGCGGAAATAGGAGAGGGCGCTGTCCACGCTCATCGCCCCGACCATCATCGTCTCCACCAGGTCTTCGCCATGGTCGCGGCAGCACAACACCTCGGCGTTGAGGTGCTCGGCCAGCTCGTTCACGCTCACCGCGCAGAGAAGCGGATCCTGCTGCAGCACGGCCAAGACGGGGATACCCTGCTGCTCCAGGTAGGGCACCGCCAAACGCTTCACCACTTCCATGCGCGCCCGCGGGACCATGTTGAGGATCACGCCGACCAGCCCCCGCTGGCCCATGGCCTCGCGCACTGCCAGGATGTTGTCCACCTCCAGCAAACTCTGGAAGCGCGAGACGAGCATAACGTGGGCGTCGAACTGCGCGGCCACCTTGACCGCCGGCAGGCCGACAATCGTCCCCTCCGACCAATCGTTGGGCCCCTCGAGCAGCATGATGTCCTTGTCCCGGGACACCGCCTCAAAGGCCGCCTGAATGCGCTGAACATAGTCGGGCTGTGGTTCCCCCTGCAGCATCTTTTCCAGCAGGCGGGGGGTCAAAAGCAGCGGGGAGATCTGCTCCACGGGGTCCGGCAGCTCAAAGACTTGCTTGACAAAGGCCGCGTCGTCGTCGTAGGCCTCCTGTTCGGCGCGGCGCATGCGCATGCAGAGCGGTTTCATGTAGCCCACGCGGTAGCCGTCGCGGCGCACGCACTGCCCCAGCGTGATACAGATAGCGCTTTTCCCAGAGAACGTTTCTGCCGAAATGACCAGGACCGTTTGCATCGCATCCTCCACAGCTACAGGCTCCGCCAGAGCTCGCCATGTTACCCTACGGTTGCACAATTTCCCATTTCTGCAGGGAGAAACCGGACCGGGTCACCGTGAGCTCAAAAAAGGCGCCGCCGGACGCTTCGCCGGAGGCGACCTGCCGGCGCGCCTGCACCAACGGCCAGCGGCTACCCAGCAGGGTGAACCACGGGCCCAGCCCGTCGTCGGGGTCGGCCAGGTCGACAAAGTAGAGCACCTGGCCGGCCGAATCGTACCCAACCAGGCGGACCAGGCGATACCCGGAGTGCATGCCCATGCGCTCCAGCGCCGGGTCCCAGGTCAACACCTCCCCCTCCAGGCCCCAGCGGACGCCGGAGAGGGTGTAGGTGATCGGCTCCTGCCCGCCAAGCTGCAGCCCACAGGACATCGTCCGCGGCGTCTCCGGGGCCGGCCGGCACTGGATGCGGGCGGCGACCCCGTCCAGGGGGAAAAGCCGGTACGTCTGCGAGCGGTTCTCCAGGCGCAGCAGGCCCCAACCGAACAGCCCCAGGGCGACGGCCAGGAGCAGCACCAGGATCGTCCCCAGCCACGGCCAGAAGTGGGTCCGCCGCCGACGGAACGGGCTGGACTCTTCGTTGTAGCGGGCCCACACGTTCAGCGGCTGCAGGCGCCGCCAGAGCGCCAGCCCCGCCCGCCCCACCTGGGAGAGCAGGAGGATGCCCCCCAGGACGAGCGCGCCCCAGGCAATCAGGCGCAGGGCCGAAAAGGATGCCGCCGGCATGGTTGCCTCCTGGCCACGATAGGTCGGCAGGCTGCTGCCACACCACGGGGCCGAACCGCACTCCCGCCAGTGGCCGCAGGACAAGGCCTGCCGTCGGTCGAGGGGGACGTCCCTACTTGGCCAAAATCATGCGCGCGTCCAGGACGGTGGCGCCCTGGCCGGCCTCGTGCACGATCAGCGGGTTGACGTCCATCTCGACGATCTCGGGAAAATCGGTGACCAACTGCGAGACGCGCAGGATGGTCTCCACCACGGCATCGACATCGGCCGGCGGCTCCCCGCGCACCCCCTTGAGCAGGGGGTAGGAGCGGATGCTCTCGACCATCTCACGGGCCTCGAGCCGGTCGATAGGGGCGATGCGGAAGACGACGTCCTTCATCACCTCCACGTAGATGCCGCCCAGTCCAAACATCAGCATGGGGCCGAACTGCGGGTCGCGGCTCATGCCGATGATAACCTCCTTGCCGCCGACGATCATCTGCTGCACCAGGACCCCCCAGATGTCGGCGTCGGGGTTGTGCCGGCGGGCGCGGAACTCGATCAGGTCGTAGGCGTCGCGCACGTCGGCCGGCTTGCCCAGGCCCACCTTGACGGCGCCGATGTCGGACTTGTGCAGGATGTCGGGCGAGGCGATCTTCATCACCACCGGGTAGCCGATCTCCCCGGCGAGCCGCACCGCCTCTTCGGGAGAGTGAGCCAACGTGGCGCGCGGCACGCGCAGGCCATAGGCCTCGATCACGGCGCGGGCCTCCACCTCGCCCAGATTGAGCCGGCCTTCGTGGCGCGCCTTGGCAAAGATCTCCCGCACCCGCGCCTTGTCCACGCTGAACTCGGCCAGGTGCTGCGGCGGACGCTCCAGCCAGAGGCGGTACTGCTCCATAGCCCCGAAAGCGTAGACCGCCCGCTCGGGGAACGGGTAGGTGGGGATGTGGTTGTCCTGAAAGAGCAGCACCGCCGGCTGCACAACCTCGCCGCCGATGAACGAGGTCACCACCGGCTTGTCGTACGCCTTGACGATCTCGACCACCGTGCGGGCGATGTCCAGGACATCGGTCATAGCCTGCGGCGTCAGCAGGACAACCACCCCGTCCACCCCGGGATCGGCCAGGACGGCCTGTAGGGCGGCCCGGTAGCGATCGGAGCGCGCATCGCCGATGACATCCACGGGGTTGTAGAGGTTGGCCGTCTCCGGGAGGAAGGGGGCCATGGCCTCGATGGTCCGTTTCTCAAAGTGGGCCAGTTGCAGGCCCACCTTGTCCAGGGCGTCGGTCGCCAGGATGCCCGGTCCGCCGGCGTTGGTGACGATGGCGATGCGGTTGCCGCACAGCATCGGCTGGTAGGCAAAGATCTCGGAGTAGTCGAAGAGGTCCTGCACCGACTGGGCGCGGATGATGCCGGTCTGGTTGAAAGCGGCCTCGTAGGCCCGTTCCGAGCCGGCCAGGCTGCCGGTGTGGGAGGAGATGGCCCGCGTGCCGGCCGTCGTGGTGCCCGATTTGATGGCGATAACCGGGCGCTTGCGCGTCACCTGGCGGGCCACCTGCATGAAACGGGCGCCGTCGCTGATGCCCTCCAGGTAGGCCAGGATCACCCGGGAGTGCGGGTCGTCGCCCCAGGCCTCCAGCAGGTCGATCTCGTTGATGTCCGCCTTGTTGCCCAACGAGACAAAGTGCGAAAAGCCCAGGTTCTCGATGTGCGACCAGTCCAGGATGGCCGAGCCCAGGGCACCGGACTGGGAGAAGAAGGCGATCTCCCCGGGACGGGCCATCGTCGTGGCAAAGGTGGCGTTGAGCATCGAGATCGTGTCGATCAATCCCAACACATTGGGGCCGAGGATGCGCATGCCATACTTCTGGGCCCGCGCGACGACATCGCGCTCCCGGCGGGCGCCCTCCGGGCCGGCCTCGCGAAACCCGGCCGAGATGATCAGCAGCGCCTTGACCCCCTTCTCGCCGCATCGATCCACGGCGTCGGGAATGGCGGCAGCCGGGATGACGATCACGGCCAGGTCCACGGGGTCGGGAATATCGGTGATATTCGGGTAGGCCGGGTAGCCGAGGATCTCGCCGCCCTTGGGGTTCACGGCATAGATCCGGCCCTTGTAGCCGCCACGGATGATGTTGTCCATGAGGATGTAGCCCATCTTGCCGGGAACGGCCGAGGCCCCCACCACCGCCACACTGCGGGGGGTAAAGAACGCTTCCAGCATCGTCGCCTCCACTCTCGGTCGGTGCTCAATCGCACCAGCGTATAGCCGCTATGATACACCAGAATGGGCAAACGGGCAAATCATAGGCGGCAGCAGCCGGGCCGGCCGGTCGACTTCTCCCCTAGCGCCAGCCCCCCAACTCCCCACTCTGCCATTTGATCTGGCCGCGCAGGAGCAGGCTGGAGCTGCGCAGTTTGTAGACCAGGTCCTCGGCGATGTTGCGCATCACCTGGTAGCCGATGCGCGGGTTCTGCTCGCAGAGGCGATCGAAATCGAAACGGTTGATCACCAGCAGGAGACAGTCCTGCGCGCAGCGGATGGTGGCCGAACGGGTGCCCCCGCCGATCAGGACCATCTCGCCAAACGAGCGCCCCTCCCAGATGGTGTTGATGGCGCTCTGGCGCGTCTCCCCTTCGGGCGTCCGTGCCCAGATCAACACCTCCACCGAGCCGCGGTGGATCACGTACAGCTCGTCCCCCTCGGAGTCTTCTTCGAAGACCACCTGGCCGACCCGGTAGGAGCGCGCGCTGCAAATCTTGGCCACCTCCAGGAGATCTTCCGGCCCCAGGCCCTTGAAGATGTCCACCCGCCCCAGCACGTTCAGCACCAGTTCCTCGGCCACGGCATTCCTCCACCGACAAAGCGTTCCCCGCGATCTGTCGTCATTCTACCACAGCGCAAAACTGCCGTCAAAACCGGTCTTGTGGTATAATGGGCGGCGAGGTTTACTGCCGATGAGAGGTTTGTCATGACCCGTCCATTGCGCCGTCTCCTGGGCCATATCGGCCTCCTGGCGCTCGACGCCATCATGGCCTTCTTGGGGTTTGCCATCGCCTACTGGATGCGCTACGTGCTGCAGGTGGGCGGGGTGGTGCCGGAAGACAACTACCAGCCGTTCTCCAGCTTCCTCTGGATCGGCCTCACCCTGGTGGCCATCCTGCTGGTCCTTTTCGAGACCCGCAGCCTCTACGACCTGCCCCGCGGGCTCTCTCCCCTGGAGGTGCTGACCCGCGTCTCGGGCAGCGCGACCCTGGCCATCGCCGCGCTGATCGTGGTCCTGTACGCCCGGCAGGTCTACTACACCCGCCTGCTGTACGCCTACGCCTGGGCGACGATGATCGTCAGCGTCACCGTGGGCCGGGCGCTGCTGCGCTGGCTGCTGCACTGGCTGTGGCGCCAGGGGATCGGCGCCGAACGGGTTCTGGTCGTGGGCGCCGGGCCGCTGGGGGAACAGGTTATGCGGGCACTGCGCCAACAGCCGCAGCTTGGCTACTTCCTGGTCGGCTACCTGGCCGAGGAGCCCCCGCCGGAGGTTGCCCCAGCGCCCGGCGCCGCCGGCGAGGGCCCCGAACCGCCGCGCTACCTGGGCCGGCCGGCCGACCTGCCCCTCCTCCTGGAGCCCTGCCATATCGACGAGGTCATCATCGCCCTGCCCTCCGACGCCCATCAGACGTCCCTGGAGGTGGTCAACCAGTGCCAATCCAGCGGCGTGTCCTTTCGCATCGCCCCGGACCTCTACGAGATGTCGTTCGACCGGGTGGACATCGCCCAACTGGGGGAAATGCCCCTGATCGGGCTGAAGGACGTGGCCATCCGCGGATGGAACCTGGTCATCAAGCGGGCGCTGGACATCGTCCTCTCGGTGGCCGCCCTGGTGCTCGGCGCCCCGCTGCACCTGCTGATCGCCCTGGCCATCAAGCTGGACTCGCGCGGGCCGATCTTTTTCACCCAGAAGCGCATCGGGCGCAAAGGCCGGCCCTTTACCGTCTTCAAGTTCCGCACGATGCACGAGCGCGCCGAGGTGGAAAAGGACAGGCTGACCGCCCTGAACGAGGCCAGCGGGCCGCTCTTCAAGATCCGCGACGATCCGCGGGTGACGCGCGTCGGACGCCTCCTGCGCCGCGCCAGCCTGGATGAACTGCCGCAGATCATCAACATCCTGCTGGGCGAGATGAGCTGGGTCGGCCCGCGGCCGGGCACCCCCGACGAGGTGGCCCGCTACCTGCCCTGGCAGCGCAAACGCCTGGAGGTCCTTCCCGGCCTGACCGGCCTCTGGCAGGCTTCCGGGCGCAGCGACCTGTCTTTCGAGCAGATGATCCGCCTGGACATCTACTACATCGAGAACTGGAGCCTGTGGCTGGATCTGGTCATCCTGCTGCGGACGATCCCGGCCGTCATCCTGGGCAAGGGGGCCTACTAACCGAACCAAGGAGGTACGTATGCGCATCCTGATCACCGGCGGGGCCGGCTTTATCGGTTCGCACCTCGCGGACCGGCTGCTGGCCGAGGGCCACGAGGTCATCGCTATGGACAACCTGGCCACCGGAAGCCGGGACAACATCGCCCACCTGCTGGCGCACCCCCGCTTCCGATTCATCCTGCACGATGTCACCCGCTATATCGACGTCGCCGAACCGCTGGACGCCGTGCTGCACCTGGCCTCCCTGCCCAGCCCGGTGGACTACCTGGAGAAGCCGATCCAGACGCTGAAGGTGGGCGCCCTGGGGACACACAACGCCCTGGGGCTGGCCCTGGCCAAGAAAGCGCGCTTCCTGCTGGCCTCCACCTCCGAGGTCTACGGCGACCCGCTGGTGCACCCCCAACCGGAAACCTACTGGGGCAACGTCAACCCGGTGGGCCCGCGCGGCGTCTACGACGAATCCAAGCGTTTTGCCGAATCGCTGACGATGGCTTACCATCGGGCGCACGGGGTGTCGACGCGCATCGCTCGCATCTTCAACACCTTTGGCGAGCGCATGCGGTTGGACGACGGCCGCGTCGTGCCCAACTTTATCCGCCAGGCGCTCCTGCAAGAGCCGCTCACCGTCTACGACGACGGCAGCCGCACGCGATCCTTCTGCTATGTCAGCGACCTGGTGGAAGGGCTCTACCGCCTGCTCCTATCGGATTACCACGGGCCGGTCAACCTGGGCAACCCGCGCGAGATGACGATCCTGGAGTTTGCGCGCCGCATCAAGGAGGCCACCGGCACCTCCTCGCCCATCGAGTTCACCGTGCCCACCGACGAGCGCACCCGCGACGACCCCAATGTGCGTCAGCCGGACATCACGTTGGCCCGGCAAGTGCTGGGCTGGGAGCCGGCCGTACCGTTGGAAGAGGGGCTGGCGCGGACCATCCCCTGGTTCCGCCAGAAACTGGAGCGGGAGGGGCGACTATGAAGGCGCTGATCACCGGCGGAGCGGGGTTCATCGGCTCGCACGTCGGCGAGGCGCTGCTGGCGCGGGGCGACGCCGTCGTGGCCGTGGACAACTTCAACGACTACTACAGCCCGGCGCGCAAGCGGCGCAACGTCGCCGCCATGCAGTCGCACCCCGACTTTCATCTGTACGAGGCCGATATCCGCGACCGGGAGGCGCTGTCCGAAATCTGGGCCCAGGAGAAGCCGGAGCGCGTGGTGCATATCGCGGCCATGGCCGGCGTGCGTTACTCCATCGAGCACCCCGAACTGTACCAGGAGGTCAATGTCGGCGGCACGCTGAACGTGCTGGAGCAGTCCCGGCGGCACGGCGTGCAAAACCTGGTGCTGGCCTCTAGCTCTTCGGTGTACGGCGTCGATTGCCAGGCGCCGTTCCGCGAGGATGCGCCGTGCGCGTTGCCCATCTCGCCCTACGCGGCCACCAAGCGGGCCGCCGAACTGCTGGCCTACACCTACCATCACCTCTACGGCCTGCCCTGCACCTGCCTGCGCTTCTTCACCGTCTACGGCCCGCGCGGCCGGCCGGACATGGCCCCCTACCTCTTCACCGATTGGATCTACCGCGAGCAGCCGCTGAAGCTCCTGGGGGACGGCAGCGCCCGGCGCGACTTTACCTACATCGCCGACATCGTGGCCGGCGTGCTGGCCGCGGTAGACGCCGATTTCCCCTACGAGATCATCAACCTGGGCAACTCGCGCACCATCGCCATCGCCGACTATATCGCGCTGATCGAGGAGATCGTGGGCAAGCGGGCGCGCATCGTGCGCCTGCCGCCGGCCGCCGGCGATGTGCCGCTGACCCACGCCGATATCTCCAAGGCCCGCCGGCTGCTGGGGTTCGAGCCGCGGACGCCGGTGGAGGTGGGGATGGAGCGGTTCTATGCCTGGTATAGGGAGGAGATGAGAGCCGAAAGCTGAGAGTGGACTGTAATGGACGGTTCCTTCTTCGCAGAGGTCTACCGGCTAGTTCGCCAGATCCCCCGCGGGCGCGTGGTCACCTATGGTCAGATCGCCGTGTACCTGGGCAATCCCCAGGGGGCGCGCACCGTGGGGTGGGCCATGCGGGGTTCCCCGGAGGGCGTCCCCTGGCACCGGGTGATCAATGCGGGAGGGCGCATCAGCGCGCACGGCCGGCCGCCGGACGAGGTGGCCCGGCAGCGGGCGCTGCTGGAGGCAGAGGGGATGGCCTTCGATCGGGAAGGGCGGATCGACCTGCGGACCTATCGGTGGACGGGACCAACCTGGAACGGAGAGTAAAACTCCTCTCGTATCATTCGCCGGGACCGGGGATCACGGGTCTTGCTCCGCGGCCCGGGCAAGCAGGTTCTGCAGGCGCGCCGAGTGCAGGTGGCAGATGGCCACGGCCAGGGCATCGGCGGCATCGTCGGGACGCGGGACGGCCGGAAGGGACAGCAGGGCGCGGACCATCTCCTGCACCTGGGCCTTTTCCGCGCCGCCATAGCCGGTGACGGCCATTTTGACTTCCAGGGGAGAGTACTCATAGACCGGGAGGCCGGCCGCGGCCAGGGACACCAGGGCAGCGCCACGGGCCTGGCCCACGGCCAGGGCCGTGCGGGCATTGCGGGCAAAGAAGAGTTCCTCCAGAGCGGCGGTGTCCGGGCGGTGCTGGGCGATGACCGCCTGCAGGTCCCGGTAGAGGGCATGCAGGCGCTCGGCCAGGGGCCGGCCGGCCGGGGTCGTCAACGTGCCGTAGGCGACCAGGCGCGGCGCTTCCTCTCCTTCCACCACCCCCCACCCCATGCGGGCCGTCCCCGGATCGACCCCCAGGACGCGCATGGGCCTCCTCCTCGCCAGACTCGCAGGGCGGCCAACATGGGCCGCCCTTGGAACGCTCATCCGTTATGAACGAATGCCTACCCCATAGGAAACCGACAACAAATACCCTCCCCTCTCCAGGCCCCCTCCCTGTATCCGGTCCGAAATCCGGGTCACTCCTCGTAGGCCGCGGCGACCTCGTCGGTGATCTCCAGGTTGGAGAAAGTCTTCTGCACGTCGTCCAGCTCCTCCAGGCGGTCGATGAGCCGCAGCACCTGGAGAGATTCCTTCACATCCAGCGTGATCGTGCTCTTGGGCAGGTAGGTGCGCTCGGCGGTGGAGACGCCCAACCCCATCTCCGTCAGCCGGCCGCGCACGCGCCCCAGGTTGGACATGTCGGTGTAGACATCCACCGTATCTCCGCTGACGCGCACATCCTCCACCCCCTCCACATCCATGATCTGCAGCGCCAGCTCCTCGCCCTTGGCCTCCCTTTCCTCCTCTTCCTCGCCGGGGATGTCCACGGCCAGGTATCCCTTGATATCGAACAGCCAGGAGACGCTACCCGTCTCCCCCAGCGTCCCCCCACCCCGGGTGAGCACGTTGCGCACCTCGGCCACGCAGCGGTTGCGGTTGTCGGTGGTCGCCAGCACCACCAGCGCCACGCCGTTCGGCGCATATCCTTCGTAGACAACCTCCTCCACCGCCGCCTCGCCGCCGCGCCCCGCCGCCCGGTCGATGGCCCGTTGGATGTTGTCCAACGGCATGCCCTCGCGGCGGGCCCGCTCGATTGCCACGCGCAACCGGAAGTTGCCCTCCGGATCGGGGCCCCCTTCGCGCACGGCCACGATGATCTCGCGGCCGAGCTTGGTGAACATCTGCCCCCGACGGACGTCCGCCACTCCCTTCTTGCGCTTGATCTGCGCCCACTTGGAATGCCCAGACATCGGAAAAGTGCCTCCTTTGACAACCGCCAGCCCCAGCCGAGCAAAGCTCGCGAATAGCTGCTGATCCGCACCCTCCGCGGCGGCCCTGCTCCGCGGAGCGCTGACTTTCATTATAATCGCCTTTGCCATTTTTGGCAAGTTTGCGTCGCAGCCCAGGTTATAGTACAATGCGCATGCACGTTGCATCCCAGACCGTCTGTGCTATAATACGCCTGACAACGGTCACCGACAAGGAGCGCCGGTATGCCGAACCCAATCTCGGCCTTCATGGGCCTGTTCAGCCGCGACCTGGGGATCGACCTGGGGACCGCCACGACGCTGGTATATGTGCGCGGCCGGGGCATCGTCATCGGCGAGCCCTCGGTAGTGGCCATCGAACGCAAGAGCAAGTCCGTCCTGGCGGTCGGCGAAACGGCCAAGGCTATGGTCGGCAAGACGCCGGCCAATATCGTCGCCATCCGCCCGCTCAAAGACGGGGTCATCGCCGATTTCGACGTCGTCGAGCGCATGTTGCACTACTTTATCCGCCGGGCACACGAGCGCACCCGCGGCCTGCTGCTGCGCCCCAGTCCCCGTGTCGTCGTCGGCGTGCCCAGCGGCGTGACCGAGGTGGAACGGCGCGCGGCCAAGGACGCCGCGATCAACGCCGGGGCCCGCGAAGCCTACACCATCGAAGAGCCGATGGCCGCGGCCATCGGGGCCGGCCTGCCCGTGTCCGAACCCACCGGCAGCCTGATCGTGGATATCGGCGGCGGCACCACCGAGGTGGCCATCATCTCCTTGGGCGGCATCGTCGTCTCCCGCTCCATACGCACCGCCGGCGACGAGGTCGACGAGGCCACGATCGCCTTTGCCCGTTCGGCCTTCAACCTGCTGATCGGCGAGCGTATGGCCGAACGGGCCAAGATCCTGGCCGGTTCGGCCTTTCCCCTGGATGAAGAGCGCCGGGTGACGCTGCGCGGCCGTGACCTACTGACCGGCCTGCCCAAGGAAGTGGAAATCAGCAGCGTAGAGCTGCGCGAAGGCATCGCCGGCCCGGTGAACCGCATCGTCGAGGAGATCCGCGCCGCCATCGAGGAGACGCCGCCGGAGCTCCTGGCCGACATCATGGAGCACGGCATCGTCCTGGCCGGCGGCGGCGCGCTGCTCCTGGGGTTGGACCGGCGCCTGGCCCACGAGACCAAGATCAAGGTGCGCATCGCCGACGACCCCATGACATGCGTGGCCCGGGGATGCGGAGCCATCGTCGAGAACTTTGAGCGGTACCGCAGCATCATCCTGGCCAGCCAAAAGGTCCGGCCGGTGCCGGTACCGGCCTGAGCGCCGGCGCCAGCCCCGGGCGCGCCGTTTTATTCGTATCACGTTGCGCGTTACACCTTCTCCCGCGTGGAGATGAAGTTCTCCCATGCGCAAAACAGGCGTCGTCATCCTGGTGCTGCTGGCCGTCAGCCTGATCCTGTTCGTGGCCGACATGGTCACGGGCGCAGGCCTGATCAAGGGCGCGCTCACCTGGCTCCTGACCCCGCTGCAGCGCGGCGTGAGCACCGAGGCGCCGGGGGTCGGCTCCTTCTGGGAGCGCTGGCGCGAGGCCGGCCGGCTGCAGGAGGAAAACCGCCAACTGCGCGACCTGGTGGAGGAGCTCCGGGCGCGGGAGGTCCGCTACCGGGAGATCGAGCGGGAGTACCAGGAGCTGCGCCAGTTGCTGGGGCTGCACGAACGGTTCCCCGATCTGCTCCTGCTCGATGCCGACGTGATCGGCCGCGACCCCAGCAGCACGCAGCAGGTGCTGCGCATCGGCTGGATCGAGCCGGCAACCTTCACGGCCACCGTGAGCATCGGCATGCCGGTGATCAGCGCGGCCGGCCTGGTGGGGCGCATCATCCGGGTCTATCCCAACTCGGCCGACGTCCTGCTGATCACCGACATCGGCAGCTCCGTCAGCGCGGTGATCCAGAACGACGACCGCCCCACGGGGATCGTTGAAGGGCGCTGGCAGGCCGGCTCGCGCCTGCTGATGCGCTATATTCCCCAGGGCGATGCCGTCAACGAGGGCGATTGGGTGGTCACGGCAGGGCTGGAGATGGCGCCGTTCGAGGCCACCGCCTTCCCCCGCGGCATCCCCATCGGCCGGGTGCTGCGCCTGGAGATCGCCGCCGACATGCACCAGCAGGCCGAACTGCTGCCGGCGGTCGACCTGGACCACCTGGAACGGGTCATGATCGTCCTGGGAACGAGGTAGCCGATGTTCTACGCCATCGCGCCGCTGTTGGTCCTCCTGGCCCTGCTGCAGACGACGATCGTCCCGGCCATCCCCGGCCTGGGCATCCGCCCCGACCTGGTGCTGCTGCTCGTGCTGGCCTGGACCATGGTGCGCGGGACACGCGAGGGGGCAGCCGGCGCCTTTGTCGGCGGCCTGGCCCTGGACATCTTCTCGACGCTGCCCCTGGGCAGCCATGCGCTGCTGCTGCTGCTGACAATCATCCCGGTCGGCTGGCTGGGGGCGCCCTTCTACCGCGGCAACCCGCTCTACCCGATCGGCGGGGCTTTCCTGGCCACACTGCTCTACAATGCGCTGCTGCTGGCCCTCTCAGCGCTCCTGGGGCAGAAAGTGGCATGGGCCGGTATGCTCTGGCGCATGGCGCTGCCGATGGCCCTGTTCGAGGCCGCGCTGATCTCGCTGGTCTACTGGGTCCTGGACCGCCTGGACCGGCGGCTGCACCGCCGCCTGACGATCGCCTAGAGGAGACTGCGGTGCTGTCCAAGAAGCAGGGGTTCTTCCTCCGCCTGACCATCACCCGCCTGGTGGTGGCGACGGTCTTTGTCCTGCTCGGGGCCCGCCTGTGGTACCTGCAGATTGTCGAGGGGGCCCGCTTTCGCCAGGAAGCGGAAGGCAACTATCAGCGCATCATCCCCCTCTCCCCCTTGCGGGGGCGCATCTTTGATCGCAACGGCCTGCTGCTGGCCGACAACGTGCCCTCCTTCTCCGTCGTGGCCATGGTCGACGACCTGCCCCAGGACCCGGTCGCGCGGACGCGCATGTTCGATCAGCTATGCACGCTCCTGGCCTGCGGCGGGTCGGTGGAGATCGACCCGCAGCGCCTCGACGGCGTGGCCGGCCGCGCCGTGCTCCATTGGCTGGCCGAGGAACAAGGACGGACCTGGGCAGAGCTGGCCGCGTATATGCAGAGGCAGGAACCCTTCAGCCTGACCGTCCGGCCGGACGAGGCCGCCACCGTGTGGCTGCGGGAAACGATCTCCTCCACAGAGGGCATCCGCTACACAAACGACCTACAGGCTGCCCTTATCCGCAACGCCGGCCCCCTCTACCTGCCCGTGCCGCTGGCCGACAACATCCCCCGCGACACGGCCCTCTTCCTGGAAGAGCGCCGCCTGGACTTTCCCGGCATCCTGGTGCAAACCGAGCCCCTGCGCCGCTATCCGACCGGCAAGGTCACGGCGCATGTCGTCGGCTACATCGGGCGCATCAATGCCGCGGAGCTAAAAGCGAACAATCCCGACCCGCGCAGCGGCCAGCCCGTGCGCTACCTGGAGAGCGACCGCATCGGCAAGGTGGGCGCGGAGGCCGCCTACGAGGAGATCCTGCGCGGGCAACTGGGGTTGGCCGAGATCCAGGTCGATGCCTCCGGCCACCCTGTGGGCGCCCCCCGCTCCCTCCAGGAGGCCATCCCCGGCCACGACATCGTGTTGACGCTGGACACCGACCTGCAAGAGAACGCCGCCCAGATCCTCCAGCAGGGCATCCTTACGGCCAACGCCAATCGGCGCAGCTACTACCGGCCGATCTACAGCGGGGTGGCCGTGGCCATGGACCCGCGCAACGGCCAGATCCTGGCCATGGTCAGCCTGCCAACTTATGACAACAACCCGTTCGTGCAGGGGATGACGGAGGAACAGTTCCGGTCGCTGATCGAGAATCCCCAGAACCCGCTGCTCAACCGGGCGATCAGCGGCGCATATCCCGTCGGCTCGACCTTTAAGCTGGTGGTGGCCGGGGCCGGCCTGCAGGAGGGCGTCATCACCCCGCAATCGCTCATCTGGGACCGCGGCGCCATCCTGGTCCCCAACCGCTACGACCCCTCCCTGCCCCCCCAGGTCTTTCCCTGCTGGAACCGCTGGGGCCACGGGCGCATCAACGTGGTCACGGCGCTGCAGGTCTCCTGCAATGTCTTTTTCTTCACGGTGGCCGGGGGGACTCCAGAGGCCAAGTTCGAGGACGGGCTGGGGATCGAGCGCCTGGCGCGCTACGCCCACGCCTACGGCTACGGCGAGCCCACGCACCTGGGGTTCCCCGGCGAATCCGACGGCCTGATCCCGACGCCGCATTGGAAGGAGGAGACGCTGGGCGAGGTCTGGGTGCAGGGCGACCTATACAACATGGGCATCGGCCAGGGCAACATCCTGGCCACTCCCCTGCAGGCCCTGGGGGCCATCGCCGCCGTGGCCAACGGCGGCACCCGCTACCGGCCGCAACTGCTGCTGCGCGTGCTCGACAGCCAAGGCCAGGCCGTACAGGAGTTCACCCCGATCGTCGAGCAGCAACTGCCCGTCGACCCGCAGTACCTGGCGGTGATCCGCCAGGGGCTGCGCAAGTCGTGCGCCGAGGGCCCCAACTACTACGCCCGGGACAACGCCGTCGTGCCCATCGCCGGGAAGACGGGGTCGGCGGAGTACGGCCCGTTCCTGAAACCCGGAGACCGCCAGACTCACTCCTGGTTCGTGGCCTTTGCCCCCTACGACGATCCGCAGATCGCGCTGGTGGTGATGGTGGAGGGCGGGGGCAACGCCTCCACCGTATCGGTGCCGATCGCCACCGATATCCTGAACTATTACTTTACCCGGCCGGCCACGGGGGGGGCCGACGCCTCGCCCTGACCGATGGGAGGAGCCATGATGGAGGACCGCATCCGTGTCAAAGGGGACCGCCAGGGGCTGCGCATCTTTCTGCCCGAGGCCCTGCCCTGGGACGAACTGCTCGGCGCCTTGAAGGAGCAGCTACAGAAGGGCGAGGGCTTTTTCCGCGGCGCCGAACTGATGGTCGATGTGGGCAACCGCCTGCTCAGCGCGGAGGAGCTGCGCCAGGTGGCGACGCTGCTGGAGGAGTGGGGCGTGGCGCTGCGCGCCGTGGGCACGGACAACCGGGAGAACCGCGTGACCATCCGCGAGGCCGGCCTGCGCTTTGTCCCGGCGAGCGCGGCGCCGCCGCCCCTGGCCGACGTGACCCAGCGCTCCTCCACCTCGTCCGAGGCGCTCTTTGTCACGCGCACCATCCGCTCCGGGCAGTCGGTGCGCCACCACGGTCCCATCACGGTGATCGGCGATGTCAACCCCGGCGGCGAGGTCATCGCCGGCGGCGATGTCGTCGTCTGGGGCCGGCTGCGCGGCTTTGTGCACGCCGGCGCCATCGGCGACGACCGGGCCATCGTCTGCGCCCTGGACCTCTCGCCCACCCAACTGCGCATCGCCAGCCTGGCCGCCCGGGCGCCCGAGGGAGCCCCGCCCTCGCCCAACCCGGAAGTCGCGCACATCGACGAGGAGGGACACATCGTCGTCGAACCCTGGGACGCGTTCCGCAGAGGATAGCCGGCCGTAATCGGAATGTAAATATTGCCTTGCGGAGAGGGCTTGGCATAGGATAGGCGAGGGGGAACGGGGAGACAGGGGGACGGGGAGACGGGGAAACGGAAAGAGACGGCGAGCAGGCAAGGCGGCGGGATGGGGCCAGGACGGCCTGGGACCAGTGACCTAAGGAGAGCAAGGATGTCGAAAGTAGTCACCATCACGTCGGGCAAGGGGGGAGTGGGCAAGACCACGACCACGGCCAACCTCAGCACCGCCCTGGCGATGCTGGGGCAGCGCGTCGTGGCTATCGATGTGGACATCGGCCTGCGCAACCTGGACATCGTCATGGGGCTGGAGAACCGCATCGTCTACGACCTGGTGGACGTGGTCGAGGGGCGCTGTCGGCTGCGCCAGGCCATGATCAAGGACAAGCGCCTGCCGGACCTCTACCTGATCCCGGCGGCCCAGACGCGGGACAAGACGGCGGTCAGCCCCTCGGACATGGTCGAGGTCTGCCGGCAGTTGCGCCCCGATTTTGACTTTGTCTTTATCGACAGCCCGGCCGGGATCGAGCAGGGCTTCAAGAACGCCATCGCCGGGGCCGACGAGGTGGTGATCGTCACCACGCCGGAGGTCTCGGCGGTGCGCGACGCCGACCGCATCATCGGCCTGACCGAGGCCGAGGACAAGAACGAGCCGCGCCTGGTCATCAACCGCCTGAGCGCCTCCCAGGTGCACAAGGGGGAGATGCTCAGCGTGGAGGATGTGGGCGAAATCCTGGCCATCCCGCTCCTGGGGATCGTGCCGGAGGACCCCCAGATCCTGATCTCGACGAACCGGGGCGTGCCGATCGTCCTGGAGAACCGCTCGCCGGCCGGCCAGGCCTTTCTGCGCATCGCCCGCCGGCTGATGGGCGAGAACGTGCCCCTGGTCCTGCCGGAAGAACCCAAGCTGTGGGACCGCCTGACAGGCTGGCTGCGGCGAGGAAACGGCAAGAACGTTTGAGCGTTCAAACGTCTGGGCGCTGAAACACAGCGCTGTCCGGGAGACGGCACCACACCAAACATGGAGGTACGAAGTGGAATTGGTACGCAAGCTCTTTCGCCCGCGCCCCAGGAGCTCGAGCATCGCCAAGGAGCGGCTGCAGTTGGTCCTGGTCCACGACCGGGGCTTTTCGCCGCAACTGCTGGAGACCATGAAGAGCGAGATCATCGCCGTCATCTCCAAGTACGTGGAGATCGACGAGGCCGGCATCGACGTCCAGGTTACGCGCAGCGAGCGCCAGGACCGGCTGGTGGCCAACATCCCGGTGCGCCGGTCGCATGCCCGCTAGTCGGGCCGCCGCGGCACCCCCAGCGCCGGCGGCGGGCGGGTCTACGCCTGGGCGGAGGCGATTCCCCGTCCCACAAGGAGTCTGTCCACATGGATACATGGGGTGAGCATTATCTGCTGGCCGTCCTGCGCCTGGACCGGCACATTCCGGGCTATGTCGACGCCTACATCGGGCCGCCGGAGCTGCGCGAGCAGGCCGCGCAGGAGGCGCCGCGTGCGCCGGCGGCGCTGCTGACGGACATTGCCGAGCTGCAGCGGGAGCTGCCGCGGCAGGGCTATGCGCCGGAGCGGGAGCACTTTTTGGAGAAGCAGTTGCGGGCGGTGGAGACGATGGCCCGCCAGGCTGGGGGGGAACAGCTCCCCTACCGGGAAGAGGTGGAGCGCTGTTTCGACATCGTCCCGGCGTGGGTGGACGAGGAGACGTTCCTGGCGGCGCACCGCGCGCTGGAGCGCTTCCTGCCGGGGGAGGGGCCGCTGGGGGAGCGGCTGCAGGCCTATCGCGATCGGTTCATCGTCCCGAAGGAAAAGGCCCAGGAGATGCTGGCCGCGGCGCTGCCGGAGCTGCGGCGGCGGACGCGGGAACTGGTGGACCTGCCGGCCGAGGAAGAGGTCGAGATCCACATGGTCGAGGGCCAGCCGTGGGGCGCCTACAACTGGTACCTGGGCGGGGGGCGTTCGCGGATCGAGTTCAACACCGACCTGCCGCTGCGGGCATCGGGGCTGCTGGAGACGCTGGCGCACGAGGCCTACCCGGGGCATCACACGGAGATGACGTTGAAGGAGCGGCGCCTGTACCGGGAACTGGGCTACGCTGAGGCGGCGATTGCCCCGCTGCATGCGCCGACGAGCGTGCTGATGGAGGGCATCGCCAACACCGGCGGGCGGGTGATCTTCACCGACGAGGAGCGCATCGGATGGAAGAACGAGGCGCTCTACCCGCTGGCCGGGCTGCCGCCGGCGGCGGAGGAGATGGCCTTGGGGCTGGAGCGGGCCAGCAACGCGCTGCGTTTCGTCTCTGGGAACGCGGCACTGCTGCTGCACGAGCGCGGCCGGCCGGCCGACGAGGTAGTGGAGTACATCGCCCGGTACGCCCTGCGGCGGCGGGAGGAGGCCGAACACAGCCTGGCGTTCATGCAGTCGCCGCTGTTCCGGGCCTACACCTTCTGCTACGCCACGGGCGAGGTGCTGATCGAGCGGGCGGCGGCGCGGACGGGAGACCTGCGGGGGCTGTTCAAGCGGCTGCTGCTGGAGCAGTGGACACCGTCGCAGTTGGCTGCATTGGGGGAGAGGTAGAGAAGACGCAGGCTGCCGGGCGGTCCCCGGCTGCGGGAGAGTCCCAGCGCCGTTCCACGACAAAGAGGAGCAGGTCCGTTGAAGGCGATCGAGCTATCGCCGGCCCTGATCGCGGGCTGGCGCTACGAGAACCAGATCAAGGCCGTGCTGCGGCAGTTCCTCCCGGCGGCGCAGGCCGGCGGGAGGGATAGCGTCTGCCGGCAGCTTCTGGAGTACATACAGCGCGGGCGCCCGGCCATGGTCTGGTCCCGGGCCATCGGCCGGCTGGGCTTTGCCGGCCTTACATTGGCGCTGCCCATCAACTACATCGTGCTGCTCAACCCCGATCACGTCCGGCCGACGATAGAAGGGGCGGCGATCGTCGCCCACGAGCTGGGGCACGCCCTCTGGAACAGCCACGGGTTCGATTCATCGGAAGAGGAGTACTACTGCGACCGGGTCGGCGGCCGGGCCTACCAGGAGATGCTGCTGGCAGCCGGCACTCCGCCGGAGAAGGCCGAGCTGCTGGCGCGGGCGCGCTTCCCGGCCCGGGGGCAGTCGCTGGCCGATTGGATCGCCGCCCGCCGCCGGCACACCCCGCCGCGCCTGTTCCAGCCCTGGACCTGGTTCGACCGCCGCCGGCCGGCCGACATCGCCTCGAACCTCCTCCTGGGCCCCTGGATCAACCTGGGGCTGTGGGGACATCCGGCCTGGTGGACAAGGAGAGACCTGGGGGATTAGTACAAAAGAAGCAGGATGCAGGAGGGAACCGCTCCTGCATCCTGCTTCTTTTGTACTGCTCCTTGCTTCTTTACTCCACCTTGACGGAGATCTTTTTCGGCTTGACTTCCTCCGCCTTGGGGATGCGCAGGGTGAGCACCCCGTCTTTGAGGTTGGCCGAGATCTTGTCAGAGACCACCGGCCCCGGGAGGCTGATCGAGCGGGCAAACTTGCCATAGACCCGCTCCTGCAGGATGCACTCGCCCTGCACCTGCTTCTCCTCCACCACCTCGCCGCGGATGGTCAGCACGCCCGCCTCGAAGGTGATCTCCAGCTTGTCCGAGGTGACCCCGGGCATCGGCGCCTTGACGATGTACTCGTCGTTGGTCTCGTGGATGTCCAGCGGGATCAGGCCCACCCCCTCCTGGCGAGCCAGGCCCCAACCCCACGGGCGGAAAAAGCCCTCCTCGAAGAGACGATCCATCATGTCCTGCATCCGCGTGATCTCACGCATCGGGTTCCAACGTACCAGTCCAGCCATTTCACACCTCCTTGTGTCATCTCTAAAGTCATCTGACCTTCAGACTTGACAGCCTACACCTTACCCCGGGCGCGTTAGAGAACCCGTAGCGGGACATTAGAGCTTTGTTAGCAGTTGTGCTATAATGGGCCGGCCTGTCTGAGCAGGCCAAGCCGCCCGGAGAGTTGGACTATGCTGCGATTCCTGGTATTCGACCTGGACGAGACCCTCTACCCGCCGCGCACCGGCCTGTTCTACGACGTCGGCCGGCGCATCCACCTGTACCTGGAGGAGCGCATCGGATTCCCCCGCGAGCAAGTCCCCCAAATACGGCAGCTCTACTATGAGCGCTACGGGACCACGCTGCGCGGCCTGCAGTTGCACCACAGCGTGGACACCGACGACTACCTGCGCTACGTGCACGATGTCGATGTCTCTCGCTACCTGCAGCCCGACCCGGCCCTGGATGCCACGCTGGACTCCATGGAGCAAGAGAAGGTGATCTTTACCAACGCCACGGCCGAGTACGCCCGGCGGGTGCTCGCCGTGCTGGGGGTAGAGCGGCACTTTCGGCGCATCCTGGATATCTATGCCCTGCGCTTCTTCTGCAAGCCCAACCCGGAGGCCTACCAGATCCTCCTGGAGGAGCTGCCGGCCCAGGGGGAGGAGTGCCTGCTGATCGACGACAACCTGCGCAACCTGCGGGCGGGGAAAGCGGTGGGAATGGCGACGGTGCTGGTCGGCCAGGGGCCCCAAGACAGCGCCGATTGGGTTGTCGCCAGCGCGGCCCAGGTGCCCCCGATCGTGCGCCAGATCGCCGCCCGGCCCGGGGGCCGGAACGTTTAGCCGAGGCTCCAGGAGGTTCGGCTACCATAAAGACACCAAGCCAAAGGCTTGGTGTCTGTGAACCCATCTCCCCATTACCTGGCGGGGCTGTTTGTCCCTCCGCCGTCAGGCGCCGGCCTGGTCTGCAACCTGCTCCACCATGCGCCGCAGGCGGCCTATGGTGGTCAGGTCCAGGGTCAGCCCAGCCTGGGAGAGTTCGGCATAGCCCAGGCCCTGGAAGAGCCTGCGGCCGGCCACCCAGCACATCTCGTCATAGATCTCGGGCCAGCGGGCGGGGCACCGCCGCAGGCAAAAGGCAATGAACTCGGCTGCCAGGCCGTTTGCTTCCATGGAACCCCCGAAAAAAGGTCAAGGGCATCCCTGTACAAGCGGCTTCACGAACAGTGGCCGGATCCAGGACAGAGATGTACAGGAGCGTCCGAGCGAAGCAATCCGGATTATACCAAAAGGACCCATCCCCTGCTGCCCGGAAAGATTACAGGAGTGTGACAGTTCCTAGCGCAGCAGGAGCAGGCCGGCCAGGCAGGTAAAGACCACGGCTCCATCTTCCAGGAGGCTGAGGAGCAGGTTGGTGAAGGGGCCCCAGCGGCCGGCCAGGCGGTGGCGCAGAGCGCGTTTCCCCGTGTAGACCAGGGCGGCCAGCAGGGCGCCCAGCATAGGAGCGGCCAGGAACCATCCGGCGGGGAAAAAGCGGCTCGTGGCCCCTGCCAGGAGCGCGCCGGAGGCCGGCCCCAGGAGCATCTGCCCCAGGTCGTGCAGGGCACCAAGCCACAGGCGGCGGCTGCGCCGGGCCGGGGGAACAGGCAACGAATCGCCGGGGACAAAGGCCTTGTCCAGGAGCGTGTTGGCCAGGAAGAGGACGCCGGCCAACACCAGGAACCAGGTGCTGCCCAGGAAGCCCAGGGCCGGTGCCGGCTGGTAGAAGCTGCTGAAACGGGCCATGGCGGCGACCATCAACAGCGGCAGGTAGGGGTTCAGGCCGGCCGGCGCGGCCAACAGGAGCGCGGCGAGCAACGTGAGGAGGGGCAGCGGGCCGTCCATCCATACCCCCTAACGCAACACCTTTTGCATCTGCGCCCCGGCGAAGCGCGCTCCCTCCAGGCGTGCTCCGCGCAGGTCCGCCCCGGTCAGATCGGCATGTTCGAAATCGGCACGCGAGAGGTCGGCGTCGCGCAGGTTGCAGCGCGCCAGGTCGGAGCGCGAGAGGTCGGCCCCGGAGAGGTCGGCCCCCTCCAGGTTCGAGCCGCTGAGGTCGGCGTCGGTGATCAGGCTGCCGGAGAGGTTGGCCCCGCGCAGGTCTTGGCCGCGGCAGCAGACGCCGCACAGGTTGGCGTAGGGCAACTGCACGCCGCGCAGGTTCAGCCCCTCCAGGCGGGCGTGCTGCAGTTCTGCCTGGGCCCCGGCCGCCCCTTCCCGTTCCGGCCCCAGGTAAACGCCAAAGACAACGCCGGTGGCCGGCCCACCGGTGGCATAGGTGTGCCATTGGCCTCCCCCGCCGCCGCCGGCGATGAACTCGCGGTGCCGGGCGAGGATCTCGGCAAACTCCTCCGCCGGGAGCGGCTGCGGCGACACCAGGGCGGCTATAGCCGGATAGCGCACCCGTTCCGGCCGGCGCTTGCTCCCTGGGGATTTCAGCGTATCGTCTTTCTCGGCCATCGGTACCCTCGTCCGGCCGGATGCCGGCCGGGTCCCGTGAAGCGAGCTCCATTATAGACCCAAGCGCCCCCTTCGTCAAGGCGCGCCCCGAGGTGGGCAATTTGATCACCAGACAATGTTATGGTACAATACGCAGCACGTTTCGCCGGAGTTCCGCTATGCTCTACGATCGCGCCAAAATCTATGTAAAATCCGGTCGCGGCGGCGACGGCCATGCCTCTTTCCGCCGCGAGAAATATGTCCCCTTCGGCGGGCCCGACGGCGGCGACGGCGGCCACGGCGGCCATGTCTACCTGGTCGTGGACGCCCACGTCAACACGCTGATTGCCTTTCAGCACCGCCAGCACTTTCGCGCCGCGGACGGGGAGCCGGGCGGCAGGTCGCTCCGCCGCGGGCGCAACGGCGCCGACCTGGAGGTGCCCGTGCCTCCCGGCACCGTCGTGCGCGGCGTCGGCGACGAGGCGCAGTATGTCGCCGACCTGCTGGTCCCCGGTCAGCGCCTGCTCGTGGCCCGCGGCGGACGCGGGGGGCATGGCAATGCCGCCTTCAAGACCGCCACGCGGCAGGCTCCACGCTTCGCCGAGCGCGGCGCGCCGGCCGAGGAGCGGGCCCTGGAGCTGGAGCTCAAGATCATCGCCGATGTCGGGCTGGTCGGCTATCCCAACGCCGGCAAGTCGACCCTGCTGGCGGCGGTCAGCGCCGCCCGGCCCAAGATCGCTCCCTATCCCTTCACCACCCTCTCGCCGAACCTCGGCGTCGTCACCGTGGGCGACTTTTCCTTCATCATCGCCGATATCCCGGGCCTGATCGCCGGGGCCGCCCAGGGGGCCGGCCTGGGGCTAGAGTTCCTGCGCCATGTCGAGCGCACCCGCCTGCTCATCCACATCCTCGACGGCGCCGGCGTGGACGGCCGCGACCCGCTGGAGGACTATCACGCCACCAACCACGAGCTGGCCCTCTACAGCCCGGCGCTGGCCGAACGCCGCCAGATCGTCGCCGTGAACAAGATAGACCTGCCGGCGGCCGGCGAGCGCCTCGCCGCGCTCCGGGCGGCGCTCCCCGTGCCGGAGGAAGACTTTTTTGCCATCTCTGCCGCCACCGGACAGGGGGTCCAGGCGCTGATGAACCGGGCCGCGGCCCTGCTGACCGCCATGCCGCCGGCCTACGACCTGGCACCGCGCCGGGAGACGCTCGTCCTGGTTCCGCCGGCAGCGGACGAGCGGGCCTTTGCCGTCTGCCGCGAGGAAGACGGCTGGCGCGTCCGCGGCGTGCGGATCGAGCGCACCGCCGCCATGACCAATTTCGACAACTATGACGCCGCCATGCGCTTCCAGCGTGTGCTCCGGGCGATGGGCATAGAAGCGGCCCTGCGCCAGGCCGGCGTGCAGGACGGCGACCTGGTGCGCATCGGGACGGCCGAGCTCTACTGGAAGGAGCGCCAGGAGCGATTCGAGGAAGACGGGGAGACGGAGGAGGAGGAAGAGACCGAGGGATGAGGAGAGGGGAAGACAAGGAGCCGGGGAAAGGCAGGCCCCTTTGGAGCAATGATCAGCAGGATTTGGCTTCTGGAGGTATGGATGCGCTCAGCACGTTGCGAACCTTTTGCTCCTCGTCACCCCGTCACCCCGCCTTCCCGTCTCCCCATCGGTCTCCTCCTGGGCGCCCTGGCCCTGTTCCTGGCGGCCTGCGGAACGGTGGAGACGCCGGTGCCGGCCGTCATACCCACCGTCCCGGTGATCACGGCCACGCCGGCCCCCACGGCTACCCCCACGCCCACCGCCACCCCCACGCCCACGGCTACGCCGTCGCCCACCCCCGACCCCGTGGCTTTCCTCCAGAGCATCAGGGCCAACGAGATCGGCTGGATCCTGGTGCTGGAGTACCACCTGATCGAGGAGCCCGAGGGCCGCTGGAGCCGCACGCCGGACAACTTTGCCGCCGACGTCGAGCGGCTCATCGCCGCCGGCTACTACCCCATCAACCTGTCCGACCTGGCCCAGGGATACATCGACGTGCCGGCCGGCAAATCGCCCATCGTCCTCACCTTCGACGACTCCTCCTCCGGCCAGTGCCGCTACCTGGACGACGGCACCACCCTGGACCCCCGCAGCGCCTGCGGGATGCTGGTCGACGCCGCTCGCCGCTACCCCGACGACTGGCGCCCACGGGCCACCTTCTTCATCCTGCTCGACGTCGACATGCCCGACCGTGTCGTCTTCGGCCAGCCGGATTGGGCCGCGAAGAAGCTGCAGGAGATGGTCGCCCTGGGCTTTGAGATCGGCTCGCACACCGTATCGCACTTCCGCCTGGACCAGGGCACGGTGGAACAGGCGCACTGGCAACTGGCCAACTCCGAGACCCGCATCGAGGAGATGGTTCCCGGCTACGAGGTCAACTCGCTCTCCATCCCGCTGGGCATGTACCCGGCCGACGAGAGCCTGATCCACGCCGGCGACTGGGAGGACCTGCACTACGACTTCCTGGGCGCCGTGGAGGTGTCCGGCGGCGCTTCCCCGAGCCCGTTCTCGATGAACTTTGACCCCTACCACATCCGCCGCACCCAGGCCATCCAGGACGAGTTGGACTACTGGCTGACATTCTTCGCGGACCACCCCGAGCTGCGCTATATCTCCGACGGCGATCCCCATACCGTGGCCGTGCCCGACGTGCTGACGGAGCGGCTGCAGGGCATCCTACGGGAGGACCTGCCGGCGGGGATGGTGGTCATCCGCTACGCGGCAGCGCCCTAGAGCCCGGCCCTTGCACCCCACCACCGAGGACGCGGAGGGCGCAGAGCAAAAGGTGTAACGAGCGGCCCCGGGGCGGTGCTCCACCCCGGGGCCGCTCGTCAGTGGCCGCTAGGCAAGACGGGCGCCGGCCGCCGATCAGGACAGGCCGGCCGCGGCCTTGAGCAACGCCACCTTGTCCAGGCGCTCCCAGGTAAAGTCCGGCTCCTCGCGCCCAAAGTGGCCGTAGGCCGCCGTCTGGCGGTAGATCGGCCGGCGCAGGTCCAGGTCGCGGATGATCGCCGCCGGCCGCAGGTCAAAGAACTCGTTCACCCAGCCCAGGAGCTGCTCCTCGGAAAATTCGCTGGTGCCAAAAGTCTCCATGGCGATGGAGAGCGGCCGGGCCACGCCGATGGCGTAAGAGATCTGCATCTCCAGGCGTTTGGCCAGGCCGGCGGCCACCATGTTCTTGCAGATATAACGGGCCATGTAGGCGCCGGAGCGGTCTACCTTGGTCGGGTCCTTGCCGGAGAAACAGCCGCCGCCGTGGCGGGCGACCCCGCCGTACGTATCGACGATGATCTTGCGGCCGGTCAGGCCGGAATCGCCCATCGGCCCGCCGATCACGAAGCGCCCGGTGGGGTTGACGTAGAACTTGGTGGCCCCGTCCAGCAGTTCGGCGGGCAGGGCCGGCCGGATGACATGCTCCAGGATATCGGCGCTGATCTGGGCGTGGGAGATATCGGGGTGGTGCTGGGCCGAGACGAGCACGGTGTCCAAGCGCACGGGCCGGCCGTCGCGGTACTCGACGGTGACCTGGGACTTGCCATCGGGGCGCAGGTAGGGCAAGATGCGCTGTTTGCGCACATAGGCCAAGCGGCGGGCCAGCTTGTGGGCCAGGGAGATCGACATCGGCATGTACTCGGGGGTCTCGTCGCAGGCGAACCCGATCATCATGCCCTGGTCGCCGGCGCCGATGGCCTCGATCTCGGCGTCGCTCATCTGCCCGAGCTTGGCCTCCAGGGCCTGGTCTACCCCCAGGGCGATGTCCGGCGACTGCGCATGGATCGAGACCATGACTCCACAGGTATCCCCGTCGAAGCCGTACTTGGCCCGGGTGTAGCCGATGTCCTTCACCACGCCGCGGACAATGTCCGGGATCTCGACATAGGTCGTGGTGGTGATCTCGCCCATCACGACCACCATGCCGGTGGTCGCCGAGCACTCACAGGCGACCCGGGCGTGCGGGTCGTTCTTCAGGATGGCGTCGAGGACGGCATCGGAGATCTGGTCACAGACCTTGTCGGGGTGCCCCTCGGTCACCGACTCGGAGGTAAAGTAGAACTTGGGCGAACTCATAAAACAGGTGCTCACGCGATTCCTCCTGTGCTTCTAGGGGCCGATCCGCGGGGCCGGCCCAATCTGCCCGGCGGCGCCGCCGGGTAGCCCTGTTGCCGATTCCTACACGGCTCGCTGCCCACTCTCGAATCCGAAATCGGCATACGCCGACTTGGGGGGTCGAGTCCAGCAGTTTTGCCAGGCAGCAGTATAACTGCAAGTCGCCAGAACGTCAAGGCGCACCTCCTGCAAACGTATATAATTCCTCCCCGCGAGGCGAAAGGGCAGGATGCGGCTTGCGCAGTCGCCGTTTATCTGGTATATTCCGAACGGCGCTTTGCGAGACTCGGAACGGCCGGTTGATACGATCGATCTTTGCAGGAGCCTATAAGGAGCGGAAGATGACCCGCCAGGCGTTCCAGGACTATTACGCGGATGAGCTCAGCTACTGCTACGGCTGCGGCCGGCTCAACGAACAGGGACTGCAGCTCAAGAGCTACTGGGACGGGGAGGAGAGCGTCGCCACCTTTACGCCGCGTCCCTACCACATTGCCGTCCCGGGGTATGTCTACGGCGGCCTCCTGGCCTCGCTCATCGACTGCCACGGAACAGGGACGGCCTCGGCGGCCGGCTATCGCGCCGAGGGCCGCGCCATGGGCACGGAGCCCGTGCTGCGCTACGTAACCGCCTCCCTGCAGGTGAACTATCTGCGGCCCACGCCCCTGGGCGTGCCGCTGGAGGTGCGCGGGCGAGTCAAGGAGGTCCGGGGGCGCAAGGTGGTGGTCGAGGCCTGGATCGTCGCCGAGGGCACGGTCTGTGTCCGGGGAGAAGTGGTGGCCGTGCAGATCCCCGCGGAGATGGTCCCCCGTCCGGGGGCGTCGGTGCCCGGCACGAAGGGCGCCCGTTGATCTCTGTTGGCCAGCGAAAAGGCATCCGGCGCCCAACTTGACGCTTCGCCGTGGGCGTGGTACACTGGACGCCAGAGCAAACAAAGGAGGGCCTTATGGCGGCATCTGAAGGTGGTGGGTTGATATTGGATTCGTCCCAGGACACGCTCGAAGGGACGATGCCCTTCCAGGACCAGGTCCTGCCGCCCGCCACGGGGTTGGTGCAATGGGCCTATTCCCTGGTGGTCGAGGGGATGGACCATGCCGTCAACTTTACGGTCACCCTGCTCGACGCCAACGGCGAGAAGGTGGCCTTCGACCAGGCCGTGGAGGGCGTGGCCAGCATCGAGGGCGACCTGCGGCAGCAGGTGTACCGTCTGGAGATCAACGGCGACAAGCCCATGGCCTTCCGGGCCATCCGCGCGCAGACCTACGGGTATCGCCAGTAGCCCACGGAGGAAGCGATGCGCATCGTGCTCGACGCCATGGGCGGGGACCATGCGCCCCAGGTGACGGTTGCCGGGGCCGTGGCCGCGGCCCGCGAGTACGAGATCGAGGTTGTGCTCGTGGGCCCCGAGGCCGAGGTGCGGGCCGAGCTGGCCCACCACGACACGGCCGGCCTGTCCCTGCCGATCGTCCACGCCCCCGAGACCATCGGTATGGATGAGCACCCGGCCATGGCCGTGCGCCGCAAGAAGGACTCGTCCATCGTGGTAGGGATGCGCCTGGTGCGGGACGGCCAGGCCGCGGCCTTTGTCTCGGCCGGCAACACCGGCGCCTGCATGGCGGCGGCGCTCTTTATCCTGGGGCGCCTGCCGACGGTGGAACGGGCGCCGCTGGCGACGGTCTTTCCCACCAAGCAGGGGTTCTTTGTGTTCACCGACACCGGCGCTAACACCGACTGCCGGCCGGAGTACCTGGTGCAGTTCGCCACCATGGCGGCGGTCTATGCCGAGCGGGTCTACGGCCGGCCCAACCCCCGCGTGGCCCTGTTGGCCAACGGCGAGGAGGACACCAAGGGGGATAAGCTCGTCCAGGAGGCCCATGCGCTGTTGAAAAGGGCCGCGGGCCTGAACTTTATCGGCAATGTCGAGCCCAAGGAGATGCTCGCCGGGGCCGCCGACGTGGTTGTGGTCGACGGATTCCCCGGCAACCTGGCGATGAAGACCGCCGAAGCCACGGCCGATATGATCATGGGGCTGCTGCGCGAGGAGCTGACCCGCACGGCCTTCTTCAAGCTCCTGGCGGCCATGCTGCGGCCGGCCTTCCGCCGCGTCAAGGCGCGCATGGACTATAGCGAGTACGGCGGCGCCCTCCTGCTGGGGCTGCAGGGCGCCGTGGTCATCGCCCATGGGCGCTCCAACGCCCAGGCCATCAAGAATGCCCTGCGCGTCGCCAACGAAGCCGTGGCCAAGGGGGCGGTCCAGGCCATCGCCCAGGCCCTGGCTGCGGCCGGCCTGCCGAACGCCGGCGAAGCGCAAGCCGAGCCGCAAACATGAGGGGACGATGCCCAATATACCGCGCCTGGCCGTGATCGCCTCGCCCGCGCTCTACGACCTCTGGTCCCACGAGGCGATCCGCCCCGACCTGCTGGAGATCAATACCTGGACCCCCCCGGAGGAGGTCCGCCTCTTCCAGGCGTTCCGCCCGGCCCAGCCGATGATCCTGCACGGCGGCAACCTGCTCGGCGCGCCCCTGACCCCATCGCAGGAGCAGCAGCTCAGCGCCCTGGTGAAACAGACCTCGGCGCTGTGGGTTTCCGCCCATATCTCGCTGTGGCCCTGGAAGACGCTCCAGGACGCCCGGCGGCGCGGCCGGCAGCCCACGGCGCTCGACCTGGGCGACCACCTCGAAGCGTTCTTTACCCGCGTGCGCACCCTGCGCGAGCAACTGGGCATCCCCCTGCTGCTGGGGAACGCGCCCAGCCTGCCGGGCTTTGAAAAGGATCCGGAGGGCGACCCGGTGACGATCGCCGCCGTGCTGGAAGCGACGGGCTGCAATTTTCTGCTGGACCTCTCCAGCGCCCAGACGGCGGCCGCGAACTGGGGCCAGCCCCCCGAGCTCTACCTGGAGCGATTGCCCCTGGGGCGGGTGATGGAGGTCCACATCAGCGCTCCAAGCCGGCTCGAGGACGGCCGGCAGATGGACGCCCACGAGGCGCTGCGCGAAGAAGACTACTACCTGCTGGACTGGCTTCTCGGCAGGGTCCGGCCGCAGGTGGTGACCCTGGAGTATTGGAAAGAGCCGCAGGCCCTGCTGGAGCAGGTGATCCGGCTGAAGAGCGAGCTGGCCCGTCTATCGATCTCTGCATAGATCCCTAACGTTGGGGCGCGCGGATTTCGGCCTCAATGTAGTAGAGCGAGCTATGCAGAAGTCGGCAACCTGATCCCCGCGAGGAGAGCCCATGGACCCATCCCAGCGACTGGCCCGTTTTGCCCCGGTTTGCCTGACCGCCGACCGCAGCCGCCTCAGCGAGCGCGAGCAAGCGGTGATCGAGAGGCTGATTGCCGCCGGCCGGCACATCGGCCGGGCCTATCTCCGCCAGATCTGGCCCGGCAACCTGGAGCGGCGCGCCCAGTTGGCAGCCTCATCAGACCCCCAAGACCGCATGCGGCTGCGCCTCTTCGACCTGTTCGGCGGGCCATGGGACGATATGGACCAGGAGTTCCCCTTTGCCATTGAGCGGCCCCGGCCCCCGGGGGCCGGGTTCTACCCGGAAGATATGAGCAAAGACGAGTTCAACGCCTGGATCGAGGCTCACCCGCAGGACCGGCCGGCCTTTACCGGCTACTTTACGACGATCCGCCGCCGCGGAGGCGACCTCATCGCCGTTCCCTACCACGAGGAGTACCGCGAGCAGATGGAGCCCGCCGCCGCCGCCCTGCAGGAGGCGGCCCACCTGGCCGACCATCCCCCGCTGGCCGAGTACCTGCGCCTGCGGGCCCAGGCCCTGCTCGACGACAACTACTTTGACAGCGACTGCGCCTGGGTCAGCCTGCAGGACGGGCCGATCGAGACGCTCATCGGCCCATACGAGGTGTACGAGGACCGGCTCTTCGGCTACAAGGCGGCCTACGAATTCATGGTCGGCGTGCGCGACATCGCCGAGAGCGCCCGCTTCCACACCCTGGTGGACATGCTACCCACCCTGGCCGAGCGCCTGCCCGTCCCGCCGGCCTACCGGGGCCGGGTGGCCGGCCTGGCCTCGCCCATCGTCGTCACCGACACGGTCTATAACTCGGGCATGCTGACGACCGCGGCCATGGCCACCGCCTACGTCCTGCCCAACGACCCGCACGTGCGCACCACCGTGGGGTCCAAGAAAGTGATGCTGAAGAATGTCGCCCGGGCCAAGTTTGCCAACATCTTTCACCCCGTGGCCGAGGACGTGCTCACGCCCGAGCAAGCCGCCATGGTCACGTTCGACGACTACTTTGCCCATGTCCTGCTGCATGAGGTCAGCCATGCCCTGGGGCTGCGCAACATCCCCCAGCCGGACGGCAGCACCATGCCGCTGCACCAGACGCTGCGCGACCTCTACAGCCCAATCGAGGAGTGCAAGGCCGACATCGTCGGCCTGTACAACCTGCACTTCCTGTGCCAGGAGGGGTTCTTTCCCCGCGAGTGGCAGGAGGCGGCCGGGGCCACGCTGCTGGCCGGTCAGTTTCGCATGGCCCGCACCGGCGGCGGAGCCCACTCCCGGGGCAATATCCTGGCCCACAACTTTATGCGGGAGCAGGGCGCTATCGGCTACGACCGGGAAACGGGCCGTTTCTGGGCCGATGCCGGCCGTATGCCCCAGGCGGTGGCCGACCTGGCCGCCATCCTGCTGACCATCGAAGGGCAGGGGGACTATGCCGGGGCGCGCGCCCTCCTGGAGCGCTACGGGACGATGTCCCCGGAGATGGCTGCCGGAATCCAGCGCATCCGCCCCGAGCTGCCGTTGGACCTGTTGCCCTCGTACCCCTGGGCCGAGGAATAACGGGGAGAACAAGGAGGAACGACGTGTCGCGTCTTGCCCGCAACGCCCTGGTGCTCCTGGCGGTGCTCCTCATGAGCGTTCCACGGCCGGCCATGGCCCAGGGGGCCATCCGCTTCGGCGACATCTCCGCCACGGCCGATTTTCCCAACGAGATCGTCTTCCGTGTCGCCGTCGAAAGCAGCGCCGATATCGTCAGCTTGGAGCTGTCCTACCAGGTCACCGGGGACCCCTACACCAAGTCGCGCCTGCCCAAGTTTTCCGTTGGACCGCGTGTGGTCACCTCCTTCCGCCTGGACACCCAGGTCGAGTTCTACTCCCCGGGCACCGAGCTCACCTACTACTGGACCGCCACCGATGCCGCCGGCCATGTTGCCGAAAGCCCGGAAGGGACCCTGCTGTACGAGGACAACCGCTTCACCTGGCGCGAGGTGCGCAACGACCGCGTCGCCGTCTACTGGTATGAAGGCCCGGCGTCGTTCGGGCAGCAGGTCCTGGACACCGCCACCCGGACGCTGGGGCGCCTGGAGCAGGATGCCGGGGTCCAGGCGACACGGCTGATCCGCATCTATCTCTACGCCAACGACCGCGACTTCCGCGGCGCCCTGGGGCCCAACGCCGCAGAGTGGATCGGGGGGCAGGCCATCACCGCCCTGGGGATCATCGTCGCCAACATCGACCCCGACTACCAATCCGAGATCGGACGGATGATCCCCCACGAGGTCAGCCACCTTGTCCTCTACCAGGCGACGCACAATCCGTACGCCTACAACCCCAACTGGTTGGAGGAAGGCATCGCCGTCCACAACCAGGAGGTGGCCGACGCCGACTACCCGTACATTGTCGAACAAGCGGCCCGCAACGGCGAGCTGATCCCCCTGCGGGCCCTTTCGGCGAGCTTTCCTTCGGACACCGACCTGGCCATCCTCTCCTACGCCGAGAGCAGCAGCATCATCGAGTTCATCCTGGACCGCTACGGGCAGGAGGGCCTGACCCGGCTGGTGGCGGTCTTTGCCGAGGGCGAGACGGCCGACGCGGCGGTGCAGCGGGCCCTGGGGGTCTCCCTGGAGGAGCTAGAGGACCAATGGCGGGCGACCCTGCCGGCAGCCGAGCGCACGCCGGTCCCCGGGGCCACGGCCCGGCCCCGAGAGCAGCAGGACACGGACAACCTAGAGCGGGTGCTGCGCATCTTAGCCTCGGCCCTGGCCTGCACCTTTCTCCTGGCCATCGGGGTCGTCGTTGCCGCCGTAGTGATCATCGTGCGCCGGCAGCGACGGCAGCAGGAGCAGCCATGAAAAAGATACTGATCATGATGACCGAGGCTGGAGGCGGCCACCGCGCCAGCGCCGAGGCGCTGCGCGACGTCTTTCAGGAACAGCACGGCTCCCAGATCCAGGTTGAAATCGTGGACATGTGGAGAAAGCACACGCCGCCGCCGATCAGCGGCCTGCCCAAGGCCTACCGCTATCTGGTCAGCGAGATGCCCTGGTTCTACAAGTGGCTCTTCAAGACCACGCAAAAGACCCGGGTGACGCGCTCGATGATGGACAGCCTCTACCCCTATTTGCGGCGGCCGGTCGGCCGGGCGATCCGCTTCTACGCGCCCGACCTGATCATTTCCGTCCACCCGCTGATGCAGGATGTCCCGCTGCGCATCCTTGGCCGGTGGCAGGTCCACATTCCTTTTGTCACCGTGGTGACGGACTGGATCACCATCCACCCGGGATGGCTGCATCCGGAGGTCTCCCTCTGTTTCGTTCCCAACGAAGAGGTCTACCGGACGGCGTTGGAGGCCGGCCTGCGTCCCGAGCAGGTGCGCTTCTACGGTCTGCCGATCCGGCCGGCCTTTGCCGCGCCGCCGCGGCCGCGGGAAACACTGCGCCGGGAGCTGGGTATGCAGCTGGACCTGCCGGCGGCCCTGGTGGTCGGCGGGGGCGAGGGGTTCGGCCCCGTGGCCGAGATCGCCCAAAAGGTGGCCGCCAGCTTGTCGGCCGACGGCCGGCCGGCCGGGCAACTCGTTGTCGTCTGCGGCCGCAACCGCAAGCTACAGGCCGAGCTACAAACCGTAAGCTGGCCCGTTCCGACGATCGTCCACGGCTTTGTGCAAAACATGCCCGAGTGGATGGCCGCCTGCGACTGCATCATCACCAAGGCCGGCCCCGGGACCATCGCCGAGGCGCTGGCCATGGGCCTGCCGATGATCCTCAGCGGCTACATCGTGGGTCAGGAAGAGGGCAACGCGCCCTACGTAGTGAACAACGGCGTCGGCGAGTACAGCGAGGACCCGGACGAGATTGCCCAGATCGTCTGTCGCTGGTTCGGTCCGGGGCGGGAGGCGATGAGCCAGATGGCGGCGCGCGCTCGGCAGCTCGGCCGGCCGAACTCCACCTATCAGATCGTCCATGAGATCGTCCGGCTGCTGGCGGCGCCCCCAGGAGCTTGGCCGGGGCGTCCCGAAGCGCGGCCGGCGCGCAAGCGCCAGCACTCCTGGCTGTAGACGACAGCGTCCAAGGGCTCGCGGTGTTGGCCTCGCTCCTGCGGTTGGAGGGCTAGCGGGGACCATAAGGAGCCGATTCTGCCGCGGACAACGGCCGGCCGCTCCCCCCATAGCGCACCGCCACCATCTCGGCCACCACGGCCAGGGCGATCTCGGCCGGCGCGCGCCCCCCCAGATCCAGCCCGATCGGCGCCCGCACCCGGCGCAGCGCCTCCTCGGGGACCCCTTCCTCGCGCAGGTGCTGCAGGATGACGGCCACTTTGCGCCGGCTGCCGATCATGCCGATATAGGCGGCCGGCCGTTGCACCATGCGGCGCAGCGCCTCCTCGTCGGCGTTCTGCTCGGCGGTCATGATCACCACGTAGGTGTCGACGCCGACGGGCCAGTCGTCCAGGGAGGCCGGCGCGCCCCGCGCCGGGTCCACGTCCACGACCTGCACGCGGAAGCCCACCATCCGGGCCATCTCGGCCAGCGGCTGCCCCACATGGCCCCCGCCCACCAGCAGCAGCGTGGGGGCCAGGCGATGAACCTCGACAAAGACGCGCACGTCGCCGCCGCAGAGCATGCCCACGGCGTCGGGGCCGGCCTCGCGCAGGGCATAGTGGCAGAGCCGCGAGCGCCCCTCCTGCAGGGCGGCGCACGCCTCGACGACGATGCGCTGCTCCAGGGCGCCTCCGCCCACCGTGCCGGCGGTGCGGCCGTCAGGCCAGACCACGATCTTGGCCCCGAGGGGGGCCGGCGACGCGCCCTCCACCTCGACGATCGTCGCCAGGGCCACGGGTTCGCCACGGTCCAGCGCTTCCAGCAACGACTTGAGGGTATCCTGGTCCATAGGGCCTCCGGGAGTGAGCGGTTTTCAGCACTGTATTTTCTCCATCTCGCCAAGTGCCCGCGAGGTTTCCTCCGTGCTCAGGGCGCGAGGGTAGTTGTACATGAGGCCCCCCGGCCGCTCGTTGTAAAAGGGCCGGTTGCAGCCCGGGCAACCGGAGGTGCGAAAGGCCGCGCCGTCGGCCAGGAGGGCGGCCAGGTCGGGCCGGCCGAAGGAGGCGAGGCGGCCGTCGGGACCGAAGCTGAACTGCTCCACCCGCGCCAGCCCACGATCCACCAGGAAGCGCGCGACCTGCATGCGCCGGTAGACATCCAGGGGGGGCTGCGGCCGGCCGGCCAACAGAGTCCCGCGCACGGGGGTGAAGGCAAAGAGGCCCACCGCCCCACCCCAATCGTACACCCGCTGCAGCGTTCGGCAGAACTCTTCCTCCGCCTCCCCCAGCCCGACCATCAGGTGCACGCGGATGTGGCCGGGGAAACGCCGGCAGGACTCCTCCACCAGGGAGACCATCCTGGACCAGCCGGCCCCTTTGACGGCCCGGAAGACCTCCTCCGTCGCGCAGTCCAGCCCCAGGCCCACGGCATCCACCCCCGCCGCCAGCAGCGCGGCCACCTCTTCCAGGCCGGCCGGCCGGATGGCCACGGAAATAGGCCGGCCGGTGGCCCGGCGGACCGCGCGCACCGCATCCAGCGTCTCCGGCAGAGCGCCACGATGAACCGTGACCTGGAAGCAGATGCGCTGCAAGGTCGAGCCCTCTGCCGCCGCGCGGGAGGGCGCCTCGTCGCGCAGGGCCTCGACGACGGTGGCCAGCGGATATTCCGGCCAGACGACGCGCGACAGGGCGTCGGCGCGCGCCTCGCTGCCGCGGGCCTGGGCGCAGAAGGAGCAGGCCATGGCACAGCCGCCCCCGTCCAGCATCAGGTAAGCGGTCGTCGGGGCCGCCCCCATCGGGCGCCGGCGCAGCCCGAGCACGACCTCGGTGCCCGCCGAGACGCGGATGGACCGATGGGGAGACGGGGAGACAGAGAGACGGGGAGAGGTCGCCTCGCCGCGCCCGGCGGTTTCGTCGCCTCTCCGTCCCGTGGAGAGAGGGGGAGGGAAGGCAGGGCAAAGTGGGGCGACGCCAAACACGCAGCACTCCTCCTGGCGCTCGATCTGCAATCCCAACCGGCAGGCGTACTCCAGGACGGCCCGCCCGGGCTTGACGATGCGGTTGATGCCGGCGCGCACGGCCAGCGGATCCAAGGCCCGGCGATAGGAGCCGCCCGGACGCATACAGCCGAGCAGCAGCGGCGTCCGCGGGAAAGCGATACGGGCCTCGGCCAGCAGCCGGGCGACCTCCTCCGGGGGCGGCGGGGTGCGATCGGCATAGCGCGTGCCCGGCGTGGGGATGAACACCAGGAAGGCAATGGCCTCGGCCCCCTCCTCCTGCAGGATGTCCAGGGCGGCGCGCTCACCGGCGAGCTCTCCCCCGCGCAGGCCGACGGTGATGTGCGGGACCACGCGGACCGCCTGCCGCAGGAGGCGGTAGGCCGCGCGGTAGTCGGCGACCGTCGCTTGCAGCCCATAGACCTCGGCGATCGTTTCGTCGTCCCCCACCAGGTCGAAGGAGACCATGTCGACCAGGCCGGAGATGGCCTGCAGCTCCACCTCGCCGATCAGCCCGGTGTGCCAGTTCAGCCGCCGGCCGGGGCGCACGGCGCGGATGCGCTCCAGGTGCTCCGTCACCGGGACGCGCCCCCGGGCATCGCAGCCGCCGGAGATGAGCAGACTGGTGACGCCGACCAGCCGGGGGTCCGCCGGCTGCAGGGTCTCGGCCGGCAGCATCGCCTGCAGGTAGTGTCGGCCGCAGTGAGCGCATTCCAGGGCACAGTCCGCGCCGGTCAGGCTAACCGAGCGGGTATAGCGGGGGTTGTCCGCGCCCAGGACAGGAGGAAAATGGGCCTGGCGCGTGCGCCAGGCTTCGGCCAGCAGCAGGTCCAACTCCACGACGGCACCCATAGAGACGGCGTTCTCCGTAGGGTTCGGCTGTCCTGAGATTGTACCGAGATCTGTCGGGGTCCTACAGACTCCTGCATAGCTCGCTATACGAAGCCGAAAACCGCGTGCACCAACTTTCGGGATCTATGCAGAGATCAATAAAAAATCTGCCTCGGCACCGGCCGTTGGCGCTTCCCGCAGCGCCAACGGCAGCACCTCTGCCATGCTGTCCACCAGGACCACCTGCAGGTGGCGCAGGATGTTCTTGGGAACGTCCTCCAGGTCGGGCTGGTTCTTCTTCGGCAGGACAAAGGTGCGGATGCCGGCCCGGTGGGTAGCCAGGGCCTTTTCCTTGACCCCGCCGATGGGCAAGACCCGTCCCCGCAGCGTGATCTCCCCGGTGAGCACAACATCCCGGCGCACCGGCCGGCCGGTCATGGCCGAGATCAGCGCCGTGGCGATGGCGATGCCGCCCGAGGGACCGTCCTTGGGCACGGCCCCCTCGGGGATGTGGATGTGGATATCCACCTGGTCGAAGCGCTTGGCTTCGATGCCCAGGGCACGGGCGTTGGAGCGAGCGTACGATAGGGCCGCCTGGGCCGATTCCTGCATCACGTCGCCCAGTTGCCCGGTGAGGATCAGGTTGCCCTTGCCCTCCATCACGGTCGCCTCGACCGACATCGTATCGCCGCCGGCTTCGGTCACGGCCACGCCGGTGGCCACCCCCACCTGGTCCTCGGATTCCACCTTGCCGTAGGCGAAACGCGGGGGCCCCAGGTAGCGGTGCAGCGAAGCGGCGCGCACCGTATGCGTGGGCCGGCGCCCCTCGGCGACCTGCCGGGCGACCTTGCGGCAGATCGCGCCGATGCTGCGCTCCAGGTTGCGCACCCCGGCCTCGTAGGTGTAGATGCGGATCATCTGCAGCAGGGCCTCGTCGCTAAAGTGCAGACGCTCCGGGGTCAGGCCGTTCTGTTCCAACTGCTTGGGCACCAGGAAGCGCCGGGCGATCTCCAGCTTCTCGTCCTCGGTATAGCCGGGGAGGTCGATGATCTCCATGCGGTCGCGCAGGGCCGGCGGGATCGGGTCCACCAGGTTGCCGGTGGTGATAAAGAGCACCCTGGAGAGGTCGTAGGCTACTTCCAGGTAGTGGTCGGAGAACTCGGAGTTGAGTTCGGGGTCGAGCACCTCCAGCAGCGCCGCCGAGGGATCCCCGCGAAAGTCGCTGCCGATCTTGTCGATCTCGTCCATCATAAAGACGGGGTTGACCGTGCCGGCCTGGCGCATGGTCTGCAGGATGCGGCCGGGCAGCGCGCCGATGTAGGTGCGGCGGTGGCCGCGGATCTCGGCCTCGTCGTGCACCCCGCCCAGCGAGATGCGCACGAACTTGCGCCCCAGCGCCTCGGCGATGGAGCGGCCCAGGGAGGTCTTGCCCACGCCGGGCGGTCCGATGAAGCAGAGGATGGGGCTCTTCATCCTTTCCGGCGCCAGCTTGCGCACGGCCATGAACTCCAGGATGCGCTCCTTGACCTTGGGCAGGCCATAGTGGTTGCGGTCCAGGCAGCGCGCCGCCTCGAGCAGGTCCAGGAGGTCCTCGGTGCGCTCGTTCCAGGGCAGGCTGATCAGCCAGTCGAGATAGGTGCGGATGACCGAGACCTCGGGCGCGGCGATATTCATCAGCGCCAGGCGGTTGAGCTCGTCCTCGGCCTTTTTCACCACGGCCGGCGGCATGTTGCGCTGGGCGATCTTGTCGCGCAACTCGTTGATCTCTTGCGCCAGGGGGTCTTCCTGGCCCAGTTCCTTTTGAATGGCCTTCATCTGCTCGCGCAAAAAGTACTCGCGCTGGCTGCGGTCGACCTCCTTCTGCACCTCGTTGTGGATCTTGTTCTCCAGCTCCAGGACATCCAGCTCCTGGGCCAGCAGGATGGCCAGTTTCTGCAGCCGTTCGATGGGGCGGACGGCTTCCAGGATACTCTGGCGCTTCTCCACCGAGAAGGGGACGGTGGAGGCGATGAAATCGGCCAGGGCGCCGGGATCCTCGATGTTCAGAGCGGCGACGTAGGAGTCGTCGGGCAGGTTGCGGCTGAACTTGACGACCTTCTCAAAGAGGGCCAGGGCGGCGCGCATCAGGGCCTCGGTGGCCAGGGAGTCCTCCTCGCCCTCGGCCTCCTCCTCGTACAGCGGGGTGACCTGGGCGCGGAAGCAGGGGTGCTCCTGGACAAAGTCATCGACCTGCAGGCGACGCTGCCCCTGGACGAGCATGCTGGTGGAGCCGTCGGGCATGCGCAGGACCCGGCCGATGACGGCCTCGGTGCCGACGCGGTAGAACTGGTCGGCGCCGACCTCCTCCTCCACCGGCTCCTTCTGGGCCACGAGCAGCACCGTGCGGTCGGCCGCCAGGGCCTCGTCGAGGGCGCGCAGGGAGTGCTCGCGCCCGACAAAGAGCGGGGCAACCATGTGCGGGAAGACGACCGTATCGAGCAGCGGGATCACCGGCAGCTCCATGACGACATGGTCGGCCGGCGGGATGGGGAACTCGTCCTCGTCGAAGTCGTCCTCGAAGGGCATAAAGGGAAAGTTGTCGAACTCGCCTTGATGGGCCATGAAAACCTCAGGTAACAGTTATTGGGTATCGGGTACCGGTCATCGGCACACGACAGCCGCAGCGATTATAGCACAAGGGGGCGGGGCTGGCAAAGTGAGGTAGAGCACTTTGGCCGCGCGCGAGGCCCATTCCTGTGTTATAATGCCCACACCGCTTTCGATTGCCCGGAGAGATCACCGCCGATGGGTTGGCTACGGATACGCTCGGGGATCCTGCTCCTCTTCCTGGCCCTGGCCGCCTGCGGGCCGGCCGCGCCGCCGGCCTCTCCCAGCGCCCAACCATCTCCCACCGCCGCGGCCGTGCTGACCATCGCCGCCGGCCCGGCCGGCGGGCAACAGCTACGCGGCTGGATCGTCCGCTACCGGGAGGCTCGACCGGGCACGGTCGTGGAGGTGCGCGCAGTCGGTGTGGGACGGGCCCAGGAGTTGCTCGCCCAGGGCAAGGTGGACCTGGCCCTGCTCGACGAGCAGCCGTCCGACCTATACCGCGGCGTGCTCACCGCTACCCGTGTGGCCTGGGAGCCCCTGGTCGTCGTGGTGCACCCGCAGAACCCGCTGCGCGACATCTCCACCCCGGCGCTGGTTGAGCTCTATCGCGGGCACATCACCGAATGGGGGCTGCTCGGCGGCGCGGCCGGCCCGGTGAGTATCTACACCCTGCCTGCCTCCTCGGGAACGGTGCAGTCGTTCGTCGGGGAGGCGTTGGCCGGCCGGCCGCTGTCCTCCCAGGCCATCGTCGTCGCCTCGGTCGAAGCCCTGCGGCAGGCCGTGGCCGCCGACCCGGGCGGCATCGGCCTCCTGCCGGCCGGGGCCGTCTCCGGCGACGATACCGCCATGGGCGTGGATGGGCTCCTTCCCGGCGATCCCCGCTACCCCTGGCGCAGCCCGCTCTTCTTGGTCCATGGACGGCAGGCCACGGCCGCGGCCCAGGAGTTTATCTTCTTGGCAATACAGGCAGAGATCAATAATCAGGGGGAGGGAACGCCGGGGATTCAGCCTCCTTGATCCGGAGGCGGTTCGCCCGCCCTGTCTGCCGGCTTCTCACGAGCCCGCCACCGGCCCGGCGCCGCCGGGGGCTCCACACGGGCCCGCCACACCTGGACCGACCCGCACTGCTTGCAGGTGACCCAGATCTCCTCGGACATGGTGGGAAGCGTGAACCGTTCGATGGCCTCGGGATCTACTTCCAAGCCCTCGGCATCTTGCCGGCCCAGGATGGCGCCGCACATCTTGCAGGACCACAGCTTCTGTTTCGCCATTTAGCCTCTTACATACTGCATGCCGCCCACGTGCCGGGCCAGACCCTTGAGCTCCAGCAGCGTCAGCGTGCTGGCCACAGAGGCCGCCGGCAGGTTACAGTTTCGTCCGATCTCGTCGGCGTGCAGCGGCTCCGCGGAAAGCGATTCCAGCACCGCCGCCTCGATGGGGTCTTCCAGGACAACGCGGCGGACCTCCGCCTGGGCCGCCGCCTGCCCCAGGTTGAGCTCGTCCAGGACATCTTCCACCCCGCGCACCAGCCGCGCCCCCTGGGCCAGTAGGTTGTGGCAGCCCCGGCTGGCCGGGGAAAAGATCGAGCCTGGAACGGCCAGCACGTCGCGTCCCTGCTCCGCCGCAAAGTCGCTGGTGATCAGCGCCCCGCTGCGCTCTCCCGCCTCCACCACCACCACGCCGCGGCTCATCCCGCTGATGATGCGGTTGCGCGGGGGAAAGTTGGTGCGCTCGGCCGGCGTGCCCGGCGGATAGTCCGAGACAAGGGCCCCCTGGTCGACGATGCGCGCGGCCAGGCCGCGGTTCCGCAGCGGATAGGGCTGATCCACGCCCGAGGCCAACACGGCCACGGTCCGACCGCCGGCCGCCAACGCCCCCTGGTGGGCCTCGGTATCGATGCCCAGGGCCAACCCGCTGACCACCGTCACGCCGCTGCGGGCCAGGTCCGCGGCCAGCCGCCGGGCCACTTCCCGGCCGTAATTCGTGGGCTGGCGCGTGCCCACCAGGGCGACCATCGGTTCGCCGATCACCAGGCTGCCCCGCACGTAAAGCAGCGGCGGCGGGGCATAGATGTGGCGCAGCCAATCGGGGTACGCCGGGTGGTCCCAGGTGACCAGGTCGATGCCCAAGCGCTGCACGCGCTCCAGCTCGTCGTCCAGGGAGAGGCGCGCCCGGGTCGCCAGGAGGCTGCTGATCGCCGCCTCGTCCAAACCGGCCTGGCGCAGCTCCCAGGCCGAGGCCTGCCAGGCCCGCTGGGGGCTGCCCAACTGCTCCAGCAGCCGCCGCAGCCGCACGGGCCCGATACCCGGGGTCAGGTTGAATCCCAGGTAGTAAGCCTCCATCGATGGGCACCTCCGCGCGGCATTCTAGCACAACCGCGGCCCAGAGTCAATCGCGCGCGAGTACTGGACAGGATGACAAATATGTGCTATGATAAAAATAGTTACACTTTCACCCTGGGGGGTGGCCTGTGCCCAAGACCAACGAGCCCCAAGCCGCGGCCCCGCCGGCCAAGAACTCGCGGGCCCGCCAGATCGTCGAGCGGCTGGACCTCTCGTCCGAGGAGCTGCAGCGCTTGGTGGGGGTGCTGCGCATCGTCCTGGACACGCTGGACCAAGACTACCGGGCCAACGTGGCGGCCATCGCCCGGGGGCTCGGCAAGAGCCGGCGCACCGTCTACCACTGGGCGGACCGCATCCTGGAGGTGACGGCCCATGAGCTGCGCGAGATCCGCGTCGGCCGGCCGAGCAAGCGGGGGAGGTCATAAGATGACGCCCCGACCTCTGCGCGCGGCCCTGGAGACATTGGGCTGTCGGGTCAACTTCAGCGAGACCGACCGACTGCGCGCCATGCTCGCCGCCGCCGGCTACCGGCTCGTCGGGTTCGACGAAGAGGCCGACCTGTACGTCGTCAACACCTGCACGGTGACGCACATCGCCGACCGCAAATCGCGCCAGTTGCTGCGGCGGGCCCGGCGGCGCAACCGGCGGGCCGTCGTGGTCGCCGTGGGCTGCTATGCCGACGTGGCAGCGCCGGCCTTGCGGGCCATCGCCGGTGTGGACCTGGTGCTGGATCAGCATGCCGAGTCCTCCCTGCTGGCGGGGGCCGCGGCCCTGCTGCAGGATCGCGGGCTGGAGCCGCCCCGGCCCAACGCCGCGGCCCCGGTCCTGTGCCCTTCCAGCCCCAGCCGGGTCCTGGTCAAGGTGCAGGACGGCTGCGACAATCGCTGTGCCTACTGCATCGTGCGCCTGGCCCGCGGCCCCAGCCGCTCGCGGCCGGCCGACGAGATCCTGGCCGAGGTCCGCGCCGCGGAACAGGCCGGCTACCCCGAGGTGATCCTCACCGGGATCAACCTGGGGGCCTACCGCGACGCGCGTACCGGGAACCTGGCCCAACTGGCCCGGCGCATCCTGGACGAAACGGCTATCGGGCGCCTCCGCTTTTCCTCCATCGAGCCGCAGGACCTGACCCTGGACCTGCTCGACCTGTGGCCCGAACCGCGCCTGTGCCGGCACCTGCACCTGCCGCTGCAGAGCGGGGCCGACCGCACGCTGCGCCGCATGGGCCGGCCCTATCTGCTGGACGACTTCCGCGCCCTCCTGGAGACGATCCGCGGGCGCATCCCGGACATCGGTTTGACCACCGACGTCATCGTCGGCTTCCCCGGCGAGACCGAGGAGGACCATGTGGCCAGCCTGACGGCCATCGCCGCCCTGCCGCTGAGCGACCTGCACATCTTTCCCTTCTCCCGCCGGCCGGGCACGGCCGCGGCAGCGCTGCCCGACCCGGTGCCCCCGCCGGTCGTCCGCCGACGCAGCATCGAGATGCGCCGCCTGGGCAAGCAGATAGCCCAGGCGTTCCGCCGGGGCTTTATCGGGCAGGAGCGGCCCGTCCTCTGGGATGGTCCCTGCGGCGACGGCTGGACCGGGCTGAGCGACAACTACCTGCGCGTCGTCACCCATGCCCAGGAACAGCTCCTGGCCCAGGTGACCCCGACCCGCCTGCTGGCGCTGGAGGGGAACACGCTGATCGGCCAGCCGGCCGGACGACCTGGCCCAGGCGGCATGCCCCAGGCCCGGCAGGACGACAACGGGCCCGTCCATCCGACATGCGGGGGCCGCTTCACTGGCGAATTTGCACCTTTTGTTGTATAATGCAGAAGGGTCATAACCGAAGGAGGACAGCATGACTGCCGAGATCCGTGAACTGCTGCAGAGCTTTCGCTCCCTGGAGGGGGTCACCCTGGCCGCCGTCGTAGCCACCGACGGGCTGTTGATCGAGGGCATCGCCGATCCCGATGTCGATGTCGACGCTATCTGCGCGGTGGCCAGCAACGGCCTGGTGATGGCCGAGGCCCTGGGACGAGAGATCGGTCAAGGCGGCACGGTCCAGACAGTCCTGGAGTATGAGGCGGGGCTGGTGATCCTGGAGCCCATCAGCGCCGACGCCATGGTGCTGATCGTTTCCGGCCACCGCAACCATCTGGGGCGCATCCGCTTCCTGCTGAAGCGCTGCCACCAGGCCATGTTCGACGCAGTCAACGCCATTTAGCCTCTGCCGGCCGGCTGGCCAGGGCCAGCTCAGCTTGTAGATGGGGGAAAGCGCATGGAACCTCATTTGAGCAGTCTGATCGTATCCCTGGAGGAAAAGGGGGCCATCGACGAGGCCTTGCGCCGCCTGGTCGAGGATACGGGAGCGACGCACGCCATGCTCCTGGACAAGAGCGGCCAGGTGATCGCCTCCTACGGCCAGGTGGAACGTCAGGACATCACCGCCCTGGGGGCCCTGCTGGCCGGGACCTTTGCCTCCTCGCGCGAAGTGGCCCGGCTCCTCCGCGAACGGGACTTCCGCGTCCTCTTCCAACAGGGCGTACGCGAGAATATCTTTACTGCCCTGGTCGAGGAGCAGTGGATGCTGGCCATCGTCTTTGACAAGGGTACCCACATCGGCCTGGTCAAGGTGCTGACCAAGAAGGCCACCGAGGAGTTGGAGTCGATCCTCGAGCGGGTGCGCCAGGAAGGCAAGCTGCGAGACGAAGTGATCAGCACCAGCTTCCGCACATCCATGGAGGACACCATCGACCTCCTGTTCCGGGACTAGCGCCCGGGAAGGGGTGACGTGGGCCGATCGCGGCCAGCGTGTTAGCGTAAAGAGGGGCCAGCATGGCGTTAATCAACATTGCAGCTCGAGAGATCCACTGCAAGATCGTCTATTATGGGCCGGGTCTGAGCGGAAAAACGACCAACCTGAAGTATATCCACAGCCAGGTCCCCCGCGAGGCCAAGGGCGAACTGCTCTCCATCGCCACGGAGACAGAACGCACGCTCTTCTTCGATTTCTTGCCCCTGGACCTGGGGCGCGTGCGCGGCTTTCAGACCCGCTTTCACCTCTATACCGTTCCCGGACAGGTCCTCTACGAGCGGACCCGCGTGGCCGTCCTGAACGGGGCCGACGGCGTTGTCTTTGTAGCCGATTCCCAGCGCAACAAGTTGGAAGAGAATGTCCGCAGCTTGCAGGAGCTGGCGCGCAACATCACCCGGCAAGGGAAACGGTTTGCCGAGTTTCCCGTTGTCCTGCAGTACAACAAGCGCGACCTGCCCAACGCGCTGCCCACCGCCGTCCTCGACCGCTACCTGCGCTATCGCGGCAGCGATGGCAACCTGGTGGAGCGGTTCGAGGCCGTGGCTTCCTCCGGACGGGGCGTATTCGATACGCTCAAGGCCATCAGCAAGCTGGTCATCAGCAAGCTGTAGTAGACTCTAAAAGACGATGCTTCCCCTGGGGAACCGAGGAAGACCGGGATGCCGCTCCAAGGCGATCTCAGCGAATTCAGCCTGTCAGATATCATCCAGCTGGTCGACCTGAGCAAGCAGACCGGAGCGGTGCACATCTCTGGCGAACTCGAGGGGAAAAAGATCGAAGGCTGGATCTATTTCCGCAACGGCGTGGTGATCTCGGCCCGTTTCGGCCGCCTTCTCCCCCAAGAAGCGCTGTACACGCTCTTTACCCTGCCGTCGGGCAGCTTTATCTTCGAGGAAGCCGCCGACCTACCGCCGCGGGAGATCAACGCCAGCAACGAGATGCTCATCATGGAGGGCATCCGGCGCGTTGACGAGTGGAACAGCATCAAGGAAAGGATCCCGCCGCTGGACACGGTGCTGGGGCTGGCGATGACGGTAGACGGCCGGCAGCCCGAGGTCAGCCTGGCCCCCGAGGAGTGGCGAGTGCTGACTCTGGTGGATGGACGCAACACACTGGCCGAGATCGCCGATCGCAGCGGCCTGGGCGAGTTCCGCACCTGCCAGATCATCGTCCAGCTGCTGGAATCGAACCTGATCGAGAAGAAGGAGATCCATGTCGGCGAGCGCCTCTTCGATGAACTGGGGCGCATCGCCATGGACAACCTGGGACACTCGGCAAGAGTGCTGCTCGAGGACGCCTTTCGCCGCCAGGGGGTGGACCCCAAGGGCGACGCCGAACCCGCCCAGGTGCTGGCGATCTGCAGCGGCTTCGAGCGCTCGATCTCGCTGCTGGTGGGTCCCTCTCGGGCCAAGCGGCTGGTCGAGGACATGCGGACCCGTGCCCGGCAGATCTTTGGGGACGGCGTCTGGGAGAGCGGCATCCAGAAAAAGTGAGGAGGTGGTGAGCGATGCTCCAACGTTACCGATTCGTGATCGAGGCGATCATCATCATCGTCGTCACCGGCGTGATCGGAGTGATCATCGCCTTCTACGGCCCGCGGCTGCAGCGCCCGGAGGCCGAGACCAGGACGGCCGTGGTCATCAACGAGGTCTACCCGGCCTTCCTGTCCCCGAACCCGGCGCCGCACCAGTGGGTGGAGCTGTACAACCGCACCGCCGACTGGCAGAAGCTGGAGAACTGGTCGCTGGAGACGGTGGCCGGCGTCTACATGACCCTGCCGCCGATCGCCCTGCCGTCCAACGGCTATGCCATCGTCGCGGCCTCGACATCGCAATTCCTGGCCGACTACCCCGGCTACCCGGGGCTCGTGGTCTCTCCGGCCAGTTGGAGCGCCATCGACCTGCGCGACGGTTTCGTCGTGCTGCGCAATCAGAACGGCGACGCGGTTGACCATGTCAACTGGGGCGACCCGACGGCCAAGGGCACGGCCCCGGCCGACGTGAAACTGTGGGCCAACCCGGCCCTGCCCGCCGGCGCCGGCTGGATATTCGACAAGAACAAGGCCATGCAGGCCGACAACTCGCTGGAGCGGCGACCCGTGGGCATGGACCGCGAGATTCCCGCCGACTGGGTGCGCCAGCCCTTCCCCTCGCCCGGCACGGTGAACCAGCCCAGCGCCACACGGGCCGCCCAGGCGCTCTTCATCGACTGGACCAACGTGGCCTCCTTCGCCGGCGGGCTGCTATTGTGGATCGCCTTCATCTACGTGGCGCTCATCGCCCGCCGCTTCGAAGCGCTGACCCAGCAGCGGACCTTCTGGCAAGCGATGCTGGTGGCGCCCTCGGGCATCCTCTTTTACAACTTTGTCCAGGGGTATGGGTTCCTGGCCCGCGGATCGATGAACGACACGGAGAAATGGCTGGGCTTTGTCGTCCTGTTCGTTTCGGCGGTGCTGTGCACGGTTCTGGTGTTCGTCTTCCTACAGCGCGCCCGAAGCATCCTGGAGGGTTAGGCTATGTCGTGGTTCAGTTCGCAATACGCAATTTGGCTGCCGATGCCGGCTCTCTTCCTGGACATCGGGTTCGTGCTGCTGGGCATCGTCCTCTTCTGGTACGCCCGTATCCTGGGCAAACTGCTGGAGATGCTGCAGCGCCCGCCCCTGGATACCTGGGTGCGCATCGCCGGCTGGATCCTGATCCTGACCTTTACGCTGCCGCACTACTATGTCAGCGCGGTCATCTACCCGCACTTCCTGAACCCCCAGGCCGCCATCGGCCATCCCGATATCCTGCCGCAGCTATGGCTCTTCCGCACCATCTCTTTCTTCGGGATGTGGGTGGCCGCGATCCTGGCCTTTGTCCCTGGGTTTATGTATTATCGATGGACGAGCGAATAGGAAACACGGCCGTGCGACCTATAGGCACCAAGCTCGCCGGCAGGTATCGGACCTTTACATAGTTCGATAGCGCGCCTCATCTACGAGATGGAGCCCCTTGCGGGGACTGTTTGGCCCGTCGCCCACAGCCCCGAAGGGGCTTTCTCGTAGCCGGATGTTTCAACGGCGGTAGGCCAGCCCTTGCAAATCACGATTGGCATAACTCCCCAAGGCCGCTCTTGATCAGGGGTAGGGTGTGGGTGTAGGCGGGGGAAGCGCGGTGGGCTCCCCAGTAGGTTCGGTGGGGGGAGCCACGGTAGGAGTCTCCGTAGGGGCCATGGTCGGCATAGTGGGGGTCGCGGTGGGCGGCCACGGCGATACCTGGATGGCGATCTCTTGCGCGGCCTCGCCCCCGCGCCCATCGGTGACGGCGATGCGCAGCGTGTGAGCGCCCAACTCGGTCCCTAAAAAGGTGAAGCGTGATTCCCGGCCGGCCTGGGGCCGGCCGTCGATATACCAGGCGTAGGACAGCAGGTCGCCGTCGGGGTCCTGGGCGTCACAGGTGCAGAGCGTCTCCTCCCCCAGGCGCAGGGCCGAGGAGGCGCAGGACAGTCCGCGGATCACCGGGAAGCGGTTCGTCGGTGGCAGCGGCAGCGTCGTGGGGACGGCGGCGGTCGGCAGAGGGGAGGGCGCGCCGCCGGCCGTGGGCGAGGACGGCGCCGCCGTCGCCGGGGGCGTCGCCGTGACCACGGTCGGGGGGCGCGTGGGCAACAACACCGTGGCCGCGCGCGTCCTGGTGGGGCTCGCCGTGGGCCACGACGCCGTCGGGCCGGCCCCGCCGCCCAGGAACCCCCCACCCCAGAGGAGAACCACGACCAGGGCGATGAGAAAGAACAGCAGCACAAACCCCATCCAGACGGGCGCCTGCCTATCGCCGGCGGCCGGCGGCCGCTGGCGGCGGCCGGCCAACACCGGGCGAGCCACGGTCGCCTGTCCCGCGGGAGAAGCCATGGCCCTGGCAGCCGCTGCCGGCACCGGTCCCGGCAGCAACTGACCCTGCAGGGCCTGGCGCAGCGCCCGGACCAGCAGGTCTGCCGAGGGGAAGCGCGCCGTGGGGCCCTTGGCCAGGGCCCGCCGCAGGACCACACTGACCTCGCGCGGGAGGTCGGGGCGGAGCTCGGCGATGTCGGGAGGGTCCTCGTAGACCACCTTGTGCAGGACGGCCGGCGTCGTGTCGCCGGCAAAGGGCGGCTTGCCGACCAGGCACTCGTAGGCGATCACCCCGAGGGCATAGAGATCGGTCCAGGGGCCGACCTCACCGGCGGTGATCTGTTCCGGGGCCATATAGGACGGGGTGCCCAGCGTCGTCCCGGTGGCGGTGATCCGGCTCTCGGCGAGGGCCTTGGCGATCCCCAGGTCGGTCAGGGTGACATGTCCCGAAGGGCCGACGATGACGTTGGCCGGCTTGACGTCGCGGTGCACGAGGCCCTGCTGATGGACATAGTCGAGGGCTGCGGCCAACTGCTCCAGGATGGGCAGCAGCCTCTCCGGGGGCAGGGGGCCGCGATCGCGCAGCAGCTTGGAGAGCGATTCGCCCTCCAGGTATTGCATGACGATATAGTACCACTCCCCTTCATGGCCGACATCGTGGATGGTGACGATGCCGGGGTGTCTGAGGCGGGCGGCCAGGTGCGCTTCGCGCAGGAAGCGCCGGACGCACTCCTCGTCCCAGGCCAGGTGGGGGGCCAGGACCTTGATGGCCACATCGCGCTGCAGCGTGGGATCGACTGCCCGAAAGACCGCGCCCATGCCGCCGCGGCCCAGCTCCTCGATGATCTGGTACTTGCCCAGGGTCCTGCCCAACAGCCGTTCCACAGGCCGGCCTCCGTTCGGCGGGGGAATCACCTATAGGCATTATAGCCGGGGTAAGGGGGAACGTCAAGAGCTTTTGACAGCCCCTTCCCGACCGCGTATAATGAAGCCGTCGAGCCGGGCACCCCGAAGGAGGTTGCTATGGAACTGCGAGTCGTGCGCATCGAGAAGCCGGAGGAGATCAACTTTATCCTGGGCCAGAGCCACTTTATCAAGACGGTCGAGGACATCCACGAGGCGTTGGTGACGGCCGTGCCGGGCATCCGCTTCGGCCTGGCCTTTTGCGAATCGTCGGGCAAGGCCCTGGTCCGCTGGAGCGGGACCGACGAGGCCCTGGTGGAGCTGGCCAGGAAGAACGCCCTGGCACTGGCGGCCGGCCACTCCTTCATCCTCTTCCTGGGCAGCGGCTTTTACCCGGTCAACGTGCTCAACGCCGTCAAGGCCGTGCCCGAGGTCTGCGGCATCTACTGCGCCACGGCCAACCCGGTGGAGGTGATCCTGGCCGAGACGGAGCAGGGCCGCGGCATCCTCGGCGTGGTCGACGGAATCAAGACGCAGGGCATCGAGGGCGAAGAGGACATCCGCTGGCGGAAAGAGTTCCTGCGCAAGATTGGGTACAAGGCATGATGGCAATTCGAATTTCGAATTGCGGATTTCGAATTGCCGACCGGGCAGCCGTGCAGAAGTGGGGCGCGCACCTGGTGGCCGTGGGAGGGTACATCCTGCTGACCATCCTCTTCACCTGGCCGCTGGCGCTGCACCTGCGCACCGCCCTACCGGGGGAGGGGACCGACTCCTGGCAGTACCTATGGAACTTTTGGTGGTTCGACCAGGCGTTCTTCCATGGCCGGCCGCTCTACTTCACCACCGCCCAGTACTACCCCCTGGGCACATCGCTCCTCTTCCACACCCTCAGCCCGCTGCACAGCCTGGTGGCGCTGCCGGCGCGCTTCCTGGGCGGCTACGTCGCCGCCTACAACTGGATCGTCCTGCTGGCCGGCGTCCTCTCCGGCTACGGCACCTTTCTGCTGGCGCTGGAGGCGCTGCGCCCTGCGCCCGTAGCACAGGCATCGGAAAGCGCTTCCGGTGTCGCGTTTCACTCCCCCGCAACCCCCGGAGGCGCGCCCCGTATCCCCCACTACTTGGCGGCTTTTGTCGCCGGCGCGGCCTTTACCCTGGCCCCCTACCGCAGCGTGCACCTGCTGGGCCACCTCAGCCTGATCAGCACCGAGACGCTGCCCTTCTTCGCCCTCTTCGCCTGGCGGGCGGTGCGCCGGCCGGGTTGGCGGCCGGCCCTGGGGGTCGCCCTCTCCTGGCTGGCGGCGATGCTCATCGATTGGTACTACCCGCTCTACATGGTCCTGCTGGCCGGGTTCTTCCTGGCTTGGACGCTGGGGGAGGCGCTGCTGCGCCGGCGCCCCTGGAAGGCCTGGCTGCATGGGGCGCTCGCGGTGGGGGGCGGCTTCCTGGCCGCGGCCCTGGCGTTGAGCCCGCTGCTGGTGCCGATGCTGCGCCAGTCCCGCCAGGCGGCCTACCTGGAGGAGCCGCTCTCCTTCAGCACGACGATGGGCGCGGACCTGGCGGCCTTCTTCCTGCCCTCCCCGCTGCAGCCGCTGTGGGGGAAGGCCTTCTCCCGCTGGACCGACCCCTTGGCCGACGGCAACACCGCCGAGGGCATCGTCTACCTGGGCATCGTCGTCCTGGTCCTGGCCGGCATCGGTCTGTGGCGCGAGCGGCGCCGGGGCGCGCTGTGGGCGGCCCTCTCGGGGACCTTTGCCTTCCTGGCCCTGGGCCCCTCCCTGAAGGTGTTCAACCTGCGTACGGGCGTCCCGCTGCCCTACCTGTCCCTGGCCTACCTGCCCATCGTACGCTTCACCCGCGTGCCCTCGCGCTACGTGGTGCTGGCGCATTTGGGGCTGGCGGTGCTGGTGGGGCTGGGCGCGGCGGCGCTACTGGGGCAAAAGGGGACCGGCCAAGGGGCTGCCCGGGCGCAGCGAACCACTGCACTCAAGAAGAAAGGCCGCCCGGCGCTCCGCCACTCCGCCCCGGCGGTCCTGCTCCTGGCCCTCATCGCCCTCGACTACCTCCCCGCACCCTACCCCCTGACCCCCGCTGTCGTCAACCCCTTCTACCGACAGCTCGCCGCCGACCCCCGGCAGTATGCCCTCCTCGAACTGCCCCTACAACGCCCCAACTCGCAGTGGTACTACACCCACTGGATGCTCGACCAAACGGTGCATGGCAAGGACTCCTTCCGCGGCTATATCTCGCGCGGCGACCCCCTCTTCAACTTCGGCGGCGCTCCCTTCCTACGGCAACTGGCCGGCCTGGGGGAGCGCGACATCACCTACGACGATTGGCGTCCGCTGGCGGCCTCGGTGCTGCATCACTACCATGTCGGCTACATCGTCCTGGAACGGGGCCGGCTGGAAGAACAGGGCCAATGGGCGGGGACCCGGCAGCTCGTCCAGGAGGTACTGGCCGCGGAGCAGCCGGCCTATGCCGACGGCGAGCTGGAAGCCTACCCGGTGCCGGAGGGCTCCATAGAGCCTTTCATCGCCCTGGGCAGCGGCTGGCACGAGGTGGAGGAGCAGCCCTGGGGACCGTTCCGCTGGATGGACCGGGACCGCGCCGTAGCCTATCTCATCGCCCCGGAGGCGCAGACAACGACCCTGTCGTTCCAGGCGGTCGGCTTCCTGCGCCCCCGCAGGCTGGAGATTGTGCGCGACGGGCAGACGGTGAGCACCCTGGAGGTGAGCACGGCGCTGCAGCCGTACAGCCTCACCCTGGCGCTGCCGGCCGGCGAGACGCGCCTGGAGTTGCGCGCCGACGGGTACGACGTCCCCCGGGAGGTCGGAGCCGGGGACGACCCGCGGGCCGTCAGCGTGGGGTTCAGCAGAATGGGGCTGGAAGGGCCGTAAGATGAGACGGGTCGAAATCCTGGCCATCGGCAACGAGCTCCTCCTGGGCGACGTGCTGGACACGAACAGCCACGAGCTGTGCCGGACCTTCACCGGCTGGGGCATGCGCGTGCGCCGGGTGGCGCAGGTGCCAGACGAGGTCGAGACCATCGTCTCCGAGGTGCGCGGCGCCCTGCGGAGAGGCCCAGACCTGCTGGCCTGCACCGGCGGCCTGGGGCCCACCGACGACGACCTGACGCTGCCGGCGGTGGCCGAGGCGCTGGGCCGGCCGCTGGAGGAAAACCCGCAGGCCGTCGCCCTGCTGGAGCAGCGCTACCGCCTGCTGGTCGCCCAGGGGCTGCTGACCGACCCCACGCTGACGCCGGCCCGCCGCAAGATGGCGCGGCTGCCCGCCGGCGCCGAGCCCCTGCCCAACCCGGTGGGGACGGCGCCCGGCGTGCTGTTGCAGGAGGGCCCCACGACACTCGTCTGCCTGCCGGGCGTGCCGGAAGAGGTGCGCGGCATCGTCGGAGGGCCGCTGGCCGGCCGGCTGGAGGAAATCCTGGGAAAGGGGGCGTATGCCGAGTGGTCCGTCGTAGCCCGGGCCGGCGAAGGGCTGCTGGCGCCGCTGCTCCGGGAGGTCGTGCGCGGCCATCCCGATGTCTATGTCAAGTCGCACGCCCGGCGCCTGCCGCCGCGCCCCGGCACCCCTCCACACGTCAAGGTGACCCTCTCCCTGGCCGGTGCCGATCCCGCGAGCGTCACGGCCGGCCTGGAGGCCGCCCTGGGCGGCCTGCTGGAAAGGTTGGAGCAGGCAGGAATCGGAGTGGAGAGCATCGCCCGGGGAGAAGGAACGTAAGAAGGGACGAAACGGCCCCCAGTTTGGGGAGGCCGGCCGGCGTCGGCCAGGCCGTTTCGCAGATGCCATGCCGTTCGCCCAAAAGAAGAGGCGACCCTAGGGCGAGTCGAACGCCCGACCTCAGCGTCCGCAGCGCTGCGCTCTATCCACTGAGCTATAGGGTCGCGTATTGCTATTATAGCACGCTTTCCCCAAATGAGCAAATGCTCAAAGATAGCACATCTGTTTGACACGCGCCGACTTTTATGATATACTGGATACGGAACAAAAGTTCAATCCCAACCAGCGCCCTTGACGGCCGGCCGGCATACCGGGCCCAGGAAAAGGACGGTGAAGCGATGAGAAAGATGAGCGAGCGACAGCACCGCATCATGGAATTCCTGGAAAGCTTCATCCAGGAGCACGGCTATCCCCCCTCGATCCGCCAGATTCAGACAGCCCTGGGGTTGTCCTCGACCTCCGTCGTGGACTATAACCTGACACTGCTCGAAAAGCGCAACCTGATCCGCCGCGACGCCCACCGCTCCCGCTCCATCACCCTGACGGGGCGGGCCTTGAACAGCGCCCGGCCGCGCGCCATCCCCCTGCTGGGCACCATCGCCGCCGGTCAGCCCATCCCCGTCCCGGGGGACCTGCCCACCCGCGGCGAAAGCGCCGAGAGCCTGGAACTGCCCGCCGACCTGTGGCCCGACTCCACCAGCGATCTCTATGCCCTGCGCGTCCGCGGAGACTCGATGATCGACGCCTTTATCGCCGACGGCGATGTCGTCATCCTCCGCCGGCGGGCGACGGCCCGTAACGGGGAAATGGTCGCCGTCTGGCTGCGCGACCGCCAGGAGGTCACGCTGAAGCGCTTCTACCAGGAGGGCAAGCGCGTGCGCCTGCAGCCGGAGAACCCTACGATGGGTCCCATCCTGGCCGATGCCCGCGATGTGGAGATCCAGGGGCAGGTCGTCGGGGTGATCCGGCGCTACGGGGCAAGCTGAAGCCCGTCTCGGTAAGCACCAAGGCCCAAAGACACAAGGTATTCCTCTTTGTGTCTTTGGGCCTTGGTGGTTCTACCGCCGGCGCCTTTGCCTTACTGACTCCTGCATAGCTCGCTGTACTACATTGAAGCCGAAATCCGCGTGCACCGACTTTCAGGACCGATGCCGAGATCAACAGGTGCTACGGCTTGGCGGCCTCGTTGTCGTCGGGCTCGGGCGCTTGCTCCTTGATCCCCGCCAGCTTACGCGCGGCCGGCCCGGTGTAGGCCTGGAACGCCCCCAGGAGGTAGATGACCACCGTCAGGGGGCTGGACATCCGCGCCGCCAGGCCGGCGGCAAAGCCGTTCTGGTCCCCCAGGGCCAGGGCTAGCTGCACGCCGACAATCGTCGCTGCCGTCAGCCCCACGGAGATCCACTGCAGGGTCCGCCCGCGCTTCTTGCCGGCCCCCCAGCGCACCGCCTCGGGGATCACCCAGCCGGCCACGAGCCCCAGGACGTTGAGCATCGGGGAGGCGTTGCTGTAGCGATCGCCCAGGTACCAGCCTACGCCGATAAGCAGGGCCGCGCCCACGCCAAAGAGGATAGCCTGCCCCAGGCGGATGCCCTCGGTCTCGGCCTTGAACTTGGCCTCCAACTCGCCGACGCAGTTGGGGCAGACGGCCAACACCCCCCGGCGGAACCCCCCGGACACCAGGAGCGCCTCGCCCGGGGCGATGGGCGACTGGCAGCGGACACACGTTCGGCCGGGCTTGGCGCCCTCCTGCGGCGCGGCGCCCGCGGCCGGTTCAGCCGCGCCCTCGGGTGAGGTCGCCGAGCGGGTGGCAGCGGCGCCTTCCGCGGGAGCAGCGGCCGGCTCCTGGGGCTGCGGGCGTTGCCGCGGCCGCATGCCGGCCGTCAGGTAGGCATAGCCCAGCCCAAAGATCAGCATTGCCGGACCAATCCAGTCCCGGCGCATCCAGTCGACCAAGGCCTGGGGGAACCCGGCCGGGTCCTTCGCCCCCAGGTACACAAAGAGGACGACGGCCGCGGTGACGGCGGTGAGCCCCACCGCCAGCCACTGCAGCGGCCGGCCGCGCTTGCTGCCGGAGCCCATGCGGACAGCCTCGCCGATCAGCCAGCCCGTGACAAAGGCCATAAACGGCGGCATCGTGGACCAATAAACCATCTGTAGGTACCAGAGCACGCCCAGAACGACCGCCGCGACGCCGCCAAAGAGCAGCACCCGGCGCCAGGGCAGCCCGCTCGGCTCTGCCCCAGATTCAGGAGCGGGCTCACCAGCGGCCAATGCTTGCGCCGGGGCCGCGTCCGCCAGTGCCGGTTCAGCGGACGGAACGTCCACCTCCAGGAGAGCGCCGCACGAGCGGCAGACCGTATTCTCGGCGGGATTGCGTGCCCCGCACTTGGGACATGTCGGCATCTTTCCTCCTCTGATGCTGATCTCGATCAGCGATTCCCAATGTTGGGACGGCCGGCCAGCGCGTCCCAGTAGGCAAAAAGGGCCGGGGTTCCGCCGGTGTGCAGGAAGACGATCGCCTCGCCGGCCTTCCACTGCCCGCGGCGGGCCATGTCTAACAGGCCGGCCATGGCCTTGCCCGTGTACACCGGGTCCAGCAGGATGCCCTCCAGTTCGGCCACCGTGCGGATGGCCGCAACCGTCGCGGCGTCGAGCTGGCCGTAGCCCGGGCCGATATACTCGTCCCGGATCAGGACGGCCGACTCGGGGACAGGTTCGGTATCGAGCAGGGCAGCCGCGGCCGTGGCCACCGCCGCCACCCGGGGGGCCACCCGCGCGGCCGGATGGCCGACGGCGATGCCGATCACCTCGAAAGGCAGGTGGAAGAGACGCTGGCCGAGCAGCAGGCCGGCCTGGGTGCCCCCGGAGCTGCTGGCACAGAGCACCGCCCGGGGCGGATGCCCCGCCATCTGCTGGGCGATCTCGCGCGCCGCCAGGACATAGCCCAGTACCCCCAGGGCATTCGTCCCCCCCATGGGCACGATATAGGGGCGGCGCCCGCCCGCCCGCACCTCGGCGGCCACCTCCTCCAGGAGCTGGGCCGCTTCGTCCCAGCTCGCCCACGATCGCAGGCGCACCTCGGCCCCCACCAGCTCATCCAGCAGCAAGTTGCCCTGCACCGGGCCGACATACGGCTCCCCCAGGACCAGGATGGTGCGCAGCCCCAGGGAGGCCGCCGCCGCCGCCGTGAGGCGGGCATGGTTCGATTGCACCGCGCCGGTGGTGATGACCGTATCCGCCCCCTGGGCCAGGGCGTCCTGCAGCAGGAACTCGAGCTTGCGCAGCTTGTTCCCGCCCAGGGCCAAGCGCGTCAGGTCGTCGCGCTTACACCAGACCTGGACGCCGCCCAAGGCCGCGCTCAGCCGGCCCAGCAGGTGCAGCGGCGTGGGCTCATAGACGAGTGGAACCCGTGGAATCTGATCGATCTGCATAGGCCGCAAAAGGCCAAACCCGATATGGCAATCCACGACAAACAGCGCTATTGTACTACAGCCGGCCCGGATACGCAAACGCCGCAGTTTGACAGTCCCACGGAAAGCGGATAGAATGGGGCCGATCGGCCGCGCTTCCCAGCGTCGGGAGCGCATGACACCGAAGGAGGCTAACTGCATGCGCCCACCCATGGAGCCATTTCGCATCAAGGTTGTCGAACCCGTCCGTATGACCACCATGGAGGAACGCCGCAAGATCATCACCGCAGCCGGGTATAACCTCTTCCGGGTCCGAGCGGAGGATATCTACATCGACCTGCTCACCGACAGCGGCACATCGGCCATGAGCGATCGGCAATGGTCGGGCATAATGATCGGGGACGAGTCGTACGCTGGATGCCGCAACTACTTCAGCCTGGAGCGCTCCATCCAGGAGATCTTTGGTTTCCCCTACTTCGTGCCCACCCACCAGGGCCGCGCCGCCGAGCATATCCTCTTCGCCACCACCCTGAAGCCGGGAGATTATGTACCCAGCAACATGCACTTTGACACCACCCGGGCCAACATCGAGGCGTTAGGGGCCAACGCCGTGGACCTGGTGGTGCCGGAAGGGCTGGATCCACAGGCCATCTATCCTTTTAAAGGCAACGTGGACGTGGCGCGGCTGGAAGACCTGATCCGCCAGGTGGGCGTCGAACGGATCCCGCTGGGGATGATCACCATCACCAACAACAACGGGGGCGGCCAGCCGGTCTCGTTGGAGAACATCCGCCAGGTCAGCCAGGTCCTGCACCGGCACGGCATCCCGCTCTTCCTGGACGCCTGCCGGCACGCGGAGAACTGCTACTTTATCCAGCAGCGCGAGCCCGGGCAGGTCGGCCGGCCCCTTCTGGACATCGCCCGCGAGGTCTTTTCCTACGCCGACGGCTGCACCATGAGCGCCAAGAAAGACGCCCTGGTCAATATCGGCGGGTTCCTGGCCATGCGCGACAACCGCCTCTACGAGCGCATCTGCCAGCGGCTGATCCTCTGGGAAGGGTTCACCACCTACGGGGGGCTGGCCGGCCGCGACCTGGAAGCCATCGCCCGGGGCCTGTGGGAGGCCCTGGACGAGAACTACCTGGCCTACCGCATCGGCCAGGTGAGCTACCTGGGGGAGCGGCTCAAGGAGCTGGGCGTGCCGATCCTGGAGCCGGTGGGTGGCCATGCCGTCTACCTGGACGCCCGACGCTTCCTGCCGCACCTGCGCCAGCAGCAGCTGCCCGCCCAGGCCCTCTCCGTCGAGATGTACACCGCCGGCAGCATCCGCACGGTGGAGATCGGCACCGTTATGAACGCCCGCCGCGACCCCCAGACCGGGGAGACCATCTACCCGGAGCTGGAGCTGGTGCGCATGGCCATCCCGCGGCGGGTCTATACGAACACGCACATGGACTATATCGCCGAGACCGCCGCCGAGGTCTATCAGCGCCGCGAGGAGGTGCGCGGGCTGCGCATCGTCTACGAGCCCCCGTTCCTGCGCCACTTCACGGCGCGCTTTGAGCGCGAGTAGGGCGATGCAGAACAGGTATGATGTCGTCATCGTCGGAGCAGGGCCGGCCGGCATCTTTGCCGCCCTGGAGTTGGCCCGCCGGAGCGACCGGCGCGTGCTGCTCCTGGAAAAGGGCTACCCCTTGCACAAACGCCTCTGCCCGATGCGCCAGGGAGGGGGCGCCTGCCGGCACTGCCGGCCCTGTGCCCAGGTCTGCGGCTGGGGCGGGGCCGGGGCCTTTTCCGACGGCAAACTAACCCTCTCGCCGGAGATCGGTGGCTGGCTAGGCGACTACCTCTCCCGGCAGCAGTTGGAAGAAGCCATCGCCTACGTCGACGGCATCTACCGCGAGTTCGGGGCCTCCGAGCAGGTCTTTGGCCTGGGCGACGACGTCGAAGACCTGCAGCACAAAGCGGCCATGGCCGACCTGCGCCTCGTCCAGGTGCCCATCCGTCACCTGGGGACGGAGCACTGCAGCGAAATCGTGCAGGCTATGTACGAAGCGATCCGGCCACGGGTCGAGGTGCGCACGCGGACGCCGGTGGCCCAGATCACGGTCGCCGACGGCCGGGTCACCGGGGTCATCACCGGACAGGGCGAGGCGATCGCCGCCGACTTTGTCGTCGCCGCGCCCGGGCGGGAGGGGGCCTCCTGGCTGCGCCGCGAGGCCGAGCGCCTGGGCATCGCCCTATGCAACAACCCGGTGGATGTCGGGGTGCGCGTGGAGGTGCCGGCCTCCGTGCTCGACCCCCTGACCGATATCCTCTACGAGGCCAAGCTGGAGTACACCACGCGCGCCTTCGACGACCGGGTGCGCACCTTCTGCGTCTGCCCGCACGGCGAGGTCACGCCCGAGTTCGCCGCCGGCGACCCGCCGGTGGTCCTGGTGAACGGCCACTCCTACGCCGAGCGGCGCACCGACTACACAAACCTGGCGCTCCTGGTCTCGACCTCTTTCACCGAGCCGTTCCACGAGCCGATCGACTACGCGCGGTACGTGGCCCACCTGGCCAACATGCTCAGCGGCGGCGTGATGGTGCAGCGTCTGGGCGACCTGCGGGCCGGCCGGCGCACCACCGCCGCCCGCCTGGCCCGCAGTATCGTCGAGCCAACGCTGAAAAGCGCCGTGCCCGGCGACCTGAGCTTCGTCCTGCCCTACCGCTACCTGGCCGATCTGATGGAGATGATCGAGGCCCTGGACAAACTGGCGCCCGGCATGAACTCGCGGCACACGCTCCTCTACGGCGTCGAGGCCAAGTTCTACTCCTCCCGCCTGGACCTGACCCCGACCCTGGAGACGGTGCAGGTGGCCAACCTCTTTGCGGCCGGCGATGGGCCGGGGGTGACCCGCGGGCTCATCCAGGCCTCGGCCTCGGGGGTGGTCGTCGCCCGGGAGATCTTGGAGCGGCTCGACGGCACGCCATAGAGCGGCGGCCGCCCGCCTGGAGAAGAGCACCATGCCACGCTACGAACGCATCCTTCCGCTCATCGGGATCGTGCTCATGGGGATGGGGCTGATCCTGCTGGTGGGTGACATCAACTCCCTCCTCCTGCCGATCCGCCTGCCGGTCGACATAGAGGTTCGCGTCTCCGTGGCCTGGATGATCCTGCTCCTGCTGCTGGCGGTTGTGGCGGTGGGGACGGAGAGCGTCCAGCGCGACGACGCCGAGGAGCCGGCCGGCCGGCGGCGGCTGCACCCGGCGTCATGGATCTTGCCCATGCTGCTGCCGCTGGCGGCCTTCCTGTTCCTGGGGGGGCCGGTCTTTGACCTCCTGGCCCGGGCGGTGGGGCTGGGCCTGCTGGGAGCCCTGCTCCTGGCCGTGTTCATCGCCCAGCACTACTGCCACGATACGCAGCCGGCCGTCCGCAACTGGAGCTACCTAACCATGGACCTGCTGGTCTATATCACCGCCTTCTTCCTCTACAGCGCCATCTACGGACAGCGGGTGCGCAGCTTGATCTCGGCCACGTCGATCGTCATCCTGACCTTCCTCTCTGCCGTAGCCCTGCTCCACCGCCTGGACAAGCGGGCCTCCCTCCTGTACGCCGCCGTCATCGGGCTCGGCGTCGGCGAGGTCACCTGGCCGCTGAACTACTGGGTCATCAGCGGCATGTTCGGCGGAGCCCTTCTGTTGGCCGCCTTTTACGCGCTGGTGAACCCGGCCCGCTATCAACTGCTGGGGCAGTTGACCTGGCGGATGGTGGCCGAGTACGTCGCCGTGGGGCTGCTGGTCATCGCCGGGATCGGGTTCTACGGCTTTCTCTGGCCGCGCTGAGCGGCGACAGGACGCAGCGATGGAGACCCCCCTCACTTGGACAACGCTGGTCGTGCCCGCGAACAGTGCCGCGGACCTGGAAGCGGCGCTGCGGTGGCTGCGGCAGGGCCAGGTCGTGGCCTTCCCCACCGACACGGTCTATGGGGTCGGCGCGCGCGTCGACGACACAGACGCAGTGGAGCGGATGTACGAAGCCAAGGGCCGGCCGCGGGAGCTGGCCCTGCCCCTGCTGCTGGCCGAGGCCGCCGACATGGCGCTTGTCTGCCGCGATATTCCCCCCAGCGCCTGGCGGCTGGCCGAGCGCTTCTGGCCGGGCGGCCTGACGCTGGTGCTGTGGCGCGGAGAGCGAGTGCCGGCCCAGGTGGCCGGCGGCCGCCCCACCGTGGGGGTGCGCCTGCCCGACCACCCCATCCCCCGCGAGTTGGCTCGGCGGCTGGGCGTGCCGTTGGCCTCGAGCAGCGCCAACCTTTCCGGCGCCGCCTCGCCCGGCACCGCGCCGGAGGTCCTGGCGCAGCTTGGGGGGCGCATCCCCCTGATCCTGGACGGCGGGCCCTGCCGCGCGGCCCAGCCATCGACGGTCCTCGACCTGACGGTGGAGCCGCCGGCGATCCTGCGCCGCGGCTCCGTCCGCCCCGAGGAGATCGCGGAGGTGCTGGAAATCGCTCCCTGTCAGTCCTGACACAGACCACACCCTGGAGGGTACGATGATCTGGGAAACGCTTCTCTGGGCGCTTGTCATCTTTGCCTCGCGCGTCGCGGACGTTGGCCTGGGCACCATCCGCGTCCAGCTAATCGTCCGCCGCCGCAAGCTGCTGGCCACGGCCATCGGCTTTGTGGAGGTACTGATCTATATCTTGATCGTCAGCCGGGTCATCCAGGACATCGGCAACTGGCAGAGCTGGATCAACCTGATCCCGGTGCTGGCCTATGCCGGAGGCTTTGCCGTAGGGACACTGGTCGGCATCGTCCTTTCGGAGAAGATGGGGCGCGGGCTGATCGAGGTGACAATCATCACCCAGGAGCCCCGGGAAGCGGTCGAGACGGCGGTGCGCGAGGCCGGCTTTGCCCTGACGCGCTACGAGGGCATCGGGCGCGAGGGTCCGGTGGACGTGTTTTCGGCCGTCTGCCTCAGCCGGGAGTTGCCGCGCCTGATGCAGGTCGTCACGCGCCTCGACCCCAAGGCCTTTATCTATACCCAGGAGCTGGCCGGCCTGCGCGGCGGGTACGTGTACGGGGTCAAGAGCAAACTTTGAGCACCCGTGTGCTTGCCTTTGCCGCAAACCATGCTATAATGGCCTTGGCGATGCGCCTGTAGCTCAATGGATAGAGCCTCGGTCTTCGGAATCGATGGTTGGGGGTTCGAGTCCCTCCGGGCGCACTGCAAAGGGGGAACCATGGCGGAAGAAACCGGTTTGGCAGCCGAGGGCGCCCCCCCCTGCAGGGATTGCAGGAAGAGTTGGGCCGCCTGAAGCAGCAAGAGCGTGAGGTTGCGGAACAGATTGCCCGCCTGCAGGCCGAGATGTCGCGCGCGCGCGGGCAGGGCCGGCGGCGCGCCGAGATCACCCGCAGTTCGGCGCTCCCGGCCCTGCAGACGCAGCAGCGCCGCCTGCGCGCCGAGATCTTTCGCGTAGAACAAGAGATCCGGGCATCGCGGGAGCAAGCGGTTCAGAAGGAATAGCCCGTCCTCGGCGAGTCTGGCCAGAGAGCGCCCCGGCATCCATCATCCGGCGGAAATCGGGGAGCCTTGCGCCAGGCTTTTTGCCAGGAGGGTCGCCGGGCATCCTTCTGGAGGTAACGATGGGCAGACTTCTAGAGCGCATCAACGGGCCGGCCGACCTCAAGAAGCTGTCGCTGCGCGAGCTGGGACATTTGGCCGCGGAGATCCGGCAGGAACTGATCGAGGTGGTGCCCCAGACGGGGGGACACCTGGCCTCCAACCTGGGCGTCGTCGAGTTGAGCATCGCCCTGCACGCCGTCCTGGACAGCCCGCGCGACAAGGTGATCTGGGACGTGAGCCACCAGTCCTATGTGCACAAGCTGTTGACGGGACGCCGGGAACGCTTCCGGACCATCCGCCAGATGGGCGGGCTGAGCGGGTTCACCCGCCGGGAGGAGAGCCCGCACGACCCGTTCGGGGCAGGGCATGCCGGCACCTCCATCTCCGCCGCGTTGGGCATCGCCCGGGCCCGCGACCTGCGCGGGGAAGACTATGACGTCGTCGCGATCATCGGCGATGGCGCCATGACCTGCGGCATCCCCTTTGAAGCGCTCAACGACGCCGGCCACACCTACACCCGCCTGATCGTGGTGCTCAACGACAACGGCATGTCCATCGCCCCCAATGTCGGGGCGATCTCGCGGTACCTGACGCGCCTGCGGGTGAACCCGCGCTACCAGGAGGCCAAGGGCAAGGCCTGGCGCCTCCTGAACCGCAGCCCGCTGGGCCGCTGGATCCTGGCGCTCCTGCAGCGCATCAAAAAGTCTTTCCGCGAGCTGCTCATCCCCGTCAACATCTGGGACGAGATGGGCTTTGTCTATATCGGCCCGGTGGACGGGCACGACATCGGCCAGTTGATCCACACCCTGCGCGCCGCCCGGCAGGTGCCGGGGCCGGTGATGGTGCACATCTACACCTCCAAGGGCCGCGGCTACGCCCCCGCCGAGTGCGACCCGACGAGCTTTCACGGCGTTGCCCCCAACGGCACCGGCAAGGGCACCGCTCCTTCCTACAGCCAGGTCTTTGGGCAGACCGCCGTGCGCATGGCCGAGGCCGACCCGCGCGTGGTAGCGATCACGGCGGCAATGTGCGACGGCACCGGGCTGGTGGAGTTCTCCAAGCGCTTCCCCGGCCGCTTTTTCGACGTCGGGATCGCCGAGGAGCACGCCGTCACCTTCGCCGCCGGCCTGGCCACCCAGGGGCTGCGGCCCATCGTCGCCATCTACTCCACTTTCCTGCAGCGGGCCTACGATCCGATCGTCCACGATGTCGCCCTGCAGAAACTGCCCGTCATCTTCGCCCTGGACCGCGCCGGCATCGTCGGCGACGACGGCCCCACGCACAACGGCACCCTCGACCTCTCCTACCTGCGGCCCATCCCCAACTTGGTGGTGATGGCCCCCAAAGACGAGCGGGAACTGCAGCGCATGCTCTGGACGGCGCTGGAGATCGCGGGGCCCGTGGCCATCCGCTACCCCCGTGGCGCCGGCGTGGGCGTCCCCCTGGGCGAGGGAAGAGAGACCCTCCCGGTGGGCAGCGCCGAGGTGCTGCGCAAAGGGGCCGGCGGGACGCTGGCCCTCCTGGCGGTGGGAGCGATGGTCCATCCGGCGTTGCAGGCCGCCGAGCAGTTGGCCGCGGAAGGGATCGAGGCCGCCGTGGTCAACGCTCGTTTCGTCAAGCCGCTGGACAAGTCGGTGCTCTACGGGCTGGCCCGCAACTTTCGGCGCATCGTCACGGTGGAGGAGAATGCGCTCGAGGGCGGCTTTGGCAGCGCCGTGATCGAGTTCTACGAGCGCAAGGTGCTCACGCCCGGCCACGAGCTCCTGCGCATCGGCATCCCCGAGGCCTTTGTGGAGCACGGATCCCAGCAGGAGGTGCGCGCCAAGCTGGGGCTGACCGCCGAGGGTATCGTCCAGTCCATCCACCGGCGCTTCCCGGACCTCTGGCTGGTCAGCGACAGGCCCGCCGAGGGCGTGCTGCTGCCGGACTGGGGAGAAGCGGAGCCCGATCTGACGTCCGCGCCGCAGCCGGATCGAACAGTCCACTGATCGCCCGGCGCCGCGATATACCCGGAGGAGGATCTATGCTGGAGCGACTGCGCGAACTGCGCGAGGAGGCCCTGCGCTCCCTGGAAGGAGCCGGGGCCATGGAGCAACTGGAGGAGTGGCGCCGGAGCTACCTGGGGAAGAAGGGGGCCGTCAGCGAGCTGTTGCGCAGCCTGGGCAGCCTGCCGGCCGATGAGCGGCCGGCGGCCGGCAAGGCGGCGAACGAGCTGCGCGCCGAGCTGGAGGCGGCCGGCGAAAGCCGGGGGCGGGCCCTGCAAGAGGCCGCCCTACAGCAGGCCCTGCGGGCCGAGCGCCTGGACGTGACCCTGCCGGGCCGCCCCCCCAGCGTCGGCCACTACCATGTCAGCAGCCGCGTCCTACGCCAGATCTATGCCATCTTTGCCGACATGGGCTTCCAGGTCTTTACCAGCCCCGAGGTCGAGACGGACGATTACAACTTCCAGCAGTTGAACATCCCGCCGCACCACCCGGCGCGCGACATGTGGAGCACCTTCTACACCACCCGCCCGGGCGTGCTGCTGCGCACGCACACTTCCCCCGGCCAGATCTGGGCCATGCGCGCCTTTTGCCCCGAGCCGATCCGTGTCATCCTGCCCGGCAAGACCTACCGCTACGAGCAGGTCACGGCCCGCGCCGAGTCGATGTTCCACCAGGTGGAAGGGCTGGCCATCGGCGAGCGTGTCACCATGGCCGACCTGAAGGGCGTGATCGTCGAGTTCGCCAAGCGCATGTACGGGGCCGGCCGCCAGGTGCGCTTTCGCTGCTCCTACTTCCCCTTCACCGAGCCGAGCGTGGAGGTGGATATGGACTGCATCCTCTGTCACGGCAAGGGCTGCCGCATCTGCAAGCACACCGGTTGGCTGGAGATCATGGGGGCCGGGATGGTCCACCCGGTGGTCCTGCGCAACGGCGGCTACGACCCACAACGCGTTAGCGGCTTGGCCTTCGGGATGGGGCCGGAACGCATCGCTATGCTCAAGTACGGGATCGACGACATCCGCTGGTTCTTTTCCGGGGACCTGCGCTTCCTGAGGCAGTTTGGGTAGCGGTAACGAGCGCCGGCCAAGGTCACAATAGCCTTTCCGTATCATGGCCGACCATATCACGAAAGGATCTGACCAGATGCCCCCCCTCGATCCGCAAGGAGCCCAAACGCTGGAGTGGACGATCGCCCTAGCCCGCCGGGCCGGGGCGCTCCTGCGCGAGCGCTTCGCCACGGCCCACCAGGAACAGCGCAAAGGAACGGTGGAGCTGGTCACCGAGGTCGACCTGGCCTCGGAGAAGCTGATCGTCGGGGCGCTGCGCGAACAGTTCTCCGGCCATACCATCGAGGCCGAGGAAGGATCGGGCAACGCCGGGGACTCGAGCTACCGCTGGTTCGTCGATCCGCTCGACGGCACGCACAACTATGCCCACGGCTATCCGCACTTTGCGGTGTCGCTGGCCCTGTGGGCCGGCCCGGAGCCGCTCCTGGGCGTGGTCTACGACCCGCTGCTGGACGAGTGCTTCTGGGCCGCCCGCGGCCAGGGCGCCTTCCTCAACGGCCGGCCCATCCGCGTCTCCACCCGCGCCCCGCTGCTCGACAGCCTGGTCAGCACCGGCTTCCCCTACGACAAGGCCACCCGCCCCGACAACAATGTTGCCGAGTTCGCCCGCCTGGTGCCCCTGGTGTCGGGCATCCGCCGCAGCGGGGTGGCGGCCCTCGACCTGTGCTACGTCGCCAGCGGACGCCAGGAGGCGCACTGGGAACTGGGGCTCAAACCGTGGGACGTGGCGGCCGGCGGGCTTATCGTCCTGGAGGCCGGAGGACGGGTGACCGGCCCGGGCGGCGCGCCCTGGAGCGTCTACGCAACTCACCTGGTCGTCTCCAACGGGCTGATCCACGACGAACTGCTCCATACGCTTATGTGGCTCTAACGGGGTTCTAATGAAACGGTGGAACCATGGGAGCGTCGGCGACGTAGAGAGTTAGAAATATTGCGCCCAGAGGCATCTATGTAAGCGGTGGAGGATGTGATGTTTGGTTATATCAATCTAAACTACTTCCTGTTCCTTCTGCCCGCCCTGATCCTGGGGATCGTCGCCCAGATCATGGTGAGCAGCGCCTATAACAAGTACTCGCGCATCCGCAACGCCCGCGGCGTCACCGGGGCGGAGGCGGCGCAGCACCTGCTGCTGTACAACGACCTGGGACAGGTCAAGTTGGAGGGCACGCCCGGGGAGCTCACCGACCACTACGACCCGCGCAGCGACACGCTGCGGCTGTCGGCCGGCGTGGCCCGCGCCCCTTCGATCGCCGCGCTGGGCATCGTAGCCCACGAGGTGGGCCACGCCCACCAGGAGCACAGCGGCTGGGGGCCGATGCGCCTGCGCGCCGGCCTGATGCCGGTGGCCAACATCGGATCGCAAGCCGGCCCCTGGCTGGTGCTGATCGGGATCGTCCTGAACTTTACTCCCCTGGCCTGGGCGGGGATCGCCCTATTCGCCGTGGCCGCCCTGTTCTACCTGGTCACCCTGCCGATCGAGCTAGACGCCAGCCGCCGCGGTATCGCCATGCTGCAGAACAGCAGCCTGGTCGTGCCGGAAGAAGTGGACGGCGCGCGCCGGGTGCTCCGGGCTGCCGCCTGGACCTATGTCGCCGCGCTGCTGACCTCGGTGATGCAGCTTTTCTACTTCGTCTCGCTGGTCGGTGGAGGGCGCCGCCGGCAATGAGGCCGGCCCCAGGGGGCTCAACCGCGTCGCGCAAGCCTTTGCCGGGCACCTAAGAGCGTGTCTGAAAAGCGTTTTCACGGACCAGACGGTTGCGCATTGCGCGCC
>CAZQFV010000001.1:265181-292977 GCA_964592645.1 uncultured Chloroflexia bacterium | reverse complement strand
ATCAGCACCTCCAGTAATGGGGGCATTATACCACAGGTTTTCGGATAGGCTCTAAGGCCCTGTCCCTCCAGGAGGCCGGGCGATGAGGTGGGCTGCACCTGTCTCATCGCCCCCTCCTGGCCTTTCAAGGACACAAGATGGCTGCGACAACTCCAACGACCTCCAAGCGCTCCTTCAGCCTGGGCCGGTGGTTTCGTCCCGTCCTGGGCTTGCTGATCCTGGCCTTTCTGCTCTGGCGGCTGTACGGCATCCTGTTTATCGAACGCGCCTACGGCGCGGACACCTGGATGCGCTTTGCCATCTCCGGCCTCATCCTCGGCGGAGTGTACGCCGTCATCGCCCTGGGGTACACCCTGGTCTATGGCATCCTCTTTATGATCAACTTTGCCCACGGCGACGTGATGATGATCGGGGCCTTTGCCGGGTACTTTGCGCTCGAGGCCTTTAGCGGGGCCGGACTGCTGAACAGGAGCCTGGTCTGGTCGGTCGTCTCCGTCCTGGCCGCCCTGGTGATCGGCATGCTCGTCGGGCTCGGCACGGCCGTCGCCCTGGAGCGCATCGCCTACCGTCCGCTGCGCAAGGCGCCGCGGCTCGTGCCCCTGATCAGCGCCATCGGGGCCTCCCTCTTTCTGGAGAACGCCGCCCAGATCATGTTCGGCGCGACCCGCCACACCTACAGCAACCCCGCCGTGATCGATCGCAACATCGGGTGGAGTCTGAGGGTAAACGGCCAGGAGGTGTTGCTCACCTACACGGGCGTGATCACCTTTGCCATGTCGATCCTGCTGATGATCGGCCTGAACCTGCTGGTGCAGCGCACCAAGATAGGCAAGTCCATGCGCGCCGTCGCCGAGGACAAGGAGACGGCCGCCCTGATGGGCGTCGATGTGGACCGGGTCATCGCCAACACTTTTGCCATCAGCGGTGCCCTGGCCGGTGCCGCGGGGGTGCTGTGGGGCCTGCACATGGGGGTAATCTACCATTATATCGGCTTTGTCCCCGGGCTGAAGGCCTTTACCGCCGCCGTGCTCGGAGGGATCGGCAATATCTCGGGCGCCATGCTCGGCGGGCTGACGCTGGGCATCCTGGAGGCACTGGGGCCGGCCGCGATCGGCCTGCCCTTCCAACTCAAGGACGTCCTGGCCTTCTCGATCCTGGTGCTCGTGCTGATCTTTCGCCCCCAGGGACTGCTCGGCGAGAGGCTGGCCGAGAAAAAGATGTAAGGAAGGTACCGATGGACATTGGCGCCCACATCCGTCGTGGTTTCCTCACCGGCCTGTCCGTCATCTTTATCCTGCTGCTGGGGGTGCAGAACCTGGTCGGCCGGCTGCTCAAAGACTGGCTCAAGCTGCCCTCGGAAACGGCCGGGGCCTGGGTCCTCCTGCTGACGATCGCCCTCCTGACCGGCGCGTCGGCAGCGCGCCGGGCCGACCAGCGCTCCTGGGGCACGGCGCTGGTCGGCGGACTGCTCACCGGGGGCTCCGCGGCCCTGCCGATCGCCCTGTTCGTGGGGGTCGTCAGCCACCTGATCGCCACGCAGGTGGACGTGCGCACCTACCTGGTGCAGCTCACCCCCCAGGCCGTCGGGCTGCTCACCTGGGGGCTCCCGCCCATCGCCGCGGCGCTCGTCGACCTGGCCCTGCTGGTCGCGGCCGCGGCCGGCGGCGCGCTGCTGGCCCAGGCCGCGTACCGCTACGGCTGGCGGGAGGGTCTCCCCCGGCTGGTGCGCGCCGCCTGGAGCCGGATCTGGAGCCTGCGGCCGGCGCAGGAACTGCGGCGCTACAGCCCCGCGAGCCATCCCGTCCAGTACAGCGTGCCCTACCCGGAGAAGGTCGACCGGCTCCGGCTGGTGCTGCGGCCCTTCCTGCTGCTGCCGCACATCGCCTGGCTGGCGCTCTACGGCCTGGCCGCGGCGGCGGTCCAGTTCATCGCCTGGTGGGCGGTCCTCTTCAGCGGGCGCTGGCCGCGGGGCCTCTTTCACTTTGTCGCCGGATTCGTGCGCTACAACTACCAGGTCGGCGGCTTTGGCCTGGGGCTGTGCGACCGCTACCCGTCCTTCCCTCCCCAGAAGGCGGCCGACTACCCGCTGCAGGTGAAGATCCCCTACCCGGAGCGCGCCGCGCGGGGGCACCTGCTGGTGCGGCTCTTCCTTGGCTGGCTCTACCTGCTGATCCCGCACGGCGTCTGCCTATTCTTCATGGGCCTGGTGACGCAGTTCATGCTGCTCTACGCCTGGGTGACCATCCTGGTGGCCGGGCGGTGGTCGCGGAACGTCTTCGACTTTGTGGTCGGGTGGCAGCGCTGGAGCCTGCGCCTGACGGCCTACGGCAGCGCCCTGACCGAGGCCTATCCGCCGTTCGACATGGATGCCCGCACCCGGCGGCTGCTCCTGTACACGGCCGGCCTCTTCCTGCTGTTGGCCGCGCCCCTGGTGCTAGGCCAATACTGGAACTATAACCTGGGGACCGTGGGCATCTATGTGATGCTCGGCGTGGGGCTGAACATCGTCGTCGGCCTGGCCGGGCTGCTGGACCTGGGCTACGTGGCCTTTTTCGCCATCGGTGCCTACACCGCGGCCCTGCTCACCGCCCCGACGCCCCACGGCATCTATGCCAACTTCTGGGCCGTGGTGCCGGTGGGCGTCTTCCTGGCCGCCGTCGCCGGGGTGCTGCTGGGCATCCCCGTGCTGCGCATGCGCGGCGATTACCTGGCCATCGTCACCCTGGGCTTTGGCGAGATCATCCGCATCCTCTCCAAGAGCGACGTGCTCACCAGCTTCACCGGCGGGCCGCGCGGCGTCCGCGCCATCGGCGGGCCGAGCCTGTTCGGCCTCAACCTGCACAACGAGTTCTTTTTCCTCTACCTGATCCTGCTGGGCATCGTCCTGGTGGTCTTTCTGACCATCCGCCTGCAGAACTCGCGCGTCGGGCGGGCCTGGATGGCCATGCGCGACGACGAGGACGTAGCCAAGGCCACGGGCATCTATACCCTGCGCTACAAACTGTTGGCCTTTGCCGTCGGCGCGGCCTTTGCCGGGCTCAGCGGCGTGATCTTTGCCTCGCGCAACCGCTTCACCGGGCCGGAAGACTTTACCCTGCTCGTCTCGATCAACGTGCTCTGCCTGGTGATCGTTGGCGGGATGGGCAGCATCCCCGGCGTGGTCCTGGGGGCGCTGGCCCTGAAAGGCCTGCCCGAGGCGCTGCGCCAACTGGAAGACTACCGCATGCTGGCCTTTGGCACCCTGCTGGTGATGATGATGATCCTGCGTCCCGAGGGGCTCTGGCCCTCGCAGCGGCGCCGGATGGAACTGCACGAACCCGACGAAGGAGACTGATCCGTGAACATCCTGGAAGCCAGGGGCGTCACCAAGCGCTTCGGGGGCCTGGTCGCCGTCAACAAGGTGGACCTGGTGGTGCCGGAGCGGAGCATCGTCAGCCTGATCGGGCCCAACGGAGCCGGCAAGACCACCTTCTTCAACTGCATCACCGGGGCCTACCGGCCGGAGGAGGGCACGCTCTACTTCGCCGGCACGCCGCTGCGCGACCTGCGGCCGGACCAGATCACCCGGCTGGGCATCGCCCGCACCTACCAGAACATCCGCCTGTTCCACAACATGACGACCCTGGAGAATATCCTCACCGGGGAGCACCCCCATCTGAAATCCGGCCTGGTGGAAGCGGTATTCCGTTGGCTGCCGCACGGGCCGCAGTCGGATAGGCGGCGCTGGCTGGAGTTGGCCGTTTTCCTGCCCATCCTGCTGCTCCTGGGCACGCTGTTCGTGGGGCTGCTGTTGCGGCCGGCCGGGGAGGCCGGGCAGCCTCGCCCGCTCGTCGTCACGTTCGGGATGAGCGCCGTCCTGGCGTTGGCCGGCCTCCTGACCGCGGCCCTGTGGATCGGGGGCCTCGTCTACCTGGTCCGCTGGATCCTCCACGCCCCCAGTGTCGGGCGGGTGCTGGTGGCGGTGGGCTTGCTGCTGGTCCTGGTGCTCTACCCGCCCCTCCTGTACGCCGTGGCCTCGCGCCTCTGGGACGGCGCCCAGGGCCGCGCGGTGACCTCGGCGGAGGAGGAGAAGCGCGCCCTGCGCCGGGCTACCGAGCTCTTGAGCTTCGTCGGGCTGAGCGGCAAGGGGGACCTCCTGGCCCGCAACCTGCCCTACGGCGACCAGCGCCGCCTGGAGGTAGCCCGGGCCCTGGCCAGCGAGCCCCGGCTCCTGCTGCTCGACGAGCCCACCGCCGGGATGAACCCCGCCGAGACCGAGGAGATGATCCACTTCATCCGCCGCCTGCGCGACGAGCTGGGCATCACCATCTTTCTCATCGAGCACGACATGCGCGTGGTGATGGGCATCTCCGACCAGGTGACGGTGTTGGACTATGGGATCAAGATCTGCGAGGGCACCTGCGCCGACGTTCAGCGGGATCCGCGCGTGATTGAGGCCTACCTGGGCAAAAAGGGGGTGGCCTGATGGCCATGCTGGACGTACGCGAGATCCATTCTTACTATGGCCACATCCACGCCCTGCAGGGCATCTCCCTGACGGTGGAGGAGGGCGAGATCGTCACCCTGATCGGCGGCAACGGCGCGGGCAAGAGCACCACGCTGAACACCATCTGCGGCCTGGTGCGGCCGCGGCAGGGGGAGATCTGGCTGCGCGGTGAGCCGATCCACACCCTGAAGGCGCACGAGGTCGTCGCCCGCGGGGTGGCCCAGGTGCCGGAGGGCCGCAAGGTCTTTGGCCGTATGACGGTGACCGAGAACCTGGAGATGGGCGCGTTCGTGCGCCAGGACAAGGCCGGCATCCAGGAAGACCTCGAGCGCGTCTTTACCCTTTTCCCGCGCCTGAAGGAGCGCCGTCGGCAACTGGGCGGCACCCTCTCCGGCGGCGAACAGCAGATGCTGGCCATGGGCCGCGGGCTGATGGCCCGGCCGCACATCCTGCTCCTGGACGAGCCCTCCATGGGATTGGCCCCCGTGCTGGTGGAAAAGATCTTTGAGACCATCCAAGAGATCAACAGGCAGGGCACGACCGTCCTGCTGGTGGAGCAGAACGCCCTGATGGCCCTCTCCATCGCCAACCGCGGCTACGTGCTGCAGACCGGGCGCATCGTCCTCCAGGATAGCGCCGCCAACCTGCAGCAGAATGAAATGGTGAGAAAGGCGTACCTGGGGGAGAGCTGATTGGGGATTGGGTTCCAAAGCGAGGCCCCGATACCCAACCTCCAATCCCCACCACTTGTAACCTCCCACTTGACAAGCGCCCCGATTTACGCTATCTTACAGCTGTTCATTTCGACAAAGGAGGTGAAGATCGCCCGTCTGTTCCCGACCGAGATCGAACGCAGATATCTCTCGAGGAGGAAAAAAGATGAAACGCGCGCTGTTCGCTGTCCTGGCCCTGGTCCTGTTGATCCCGCTCGCCGCCTGCGGCCCCACGCCGGCGGCGAAGCTGCCCAAGTACGTCGTCGCCACCGACGCCACCTGGCCGCCGATGGAGATGGTCGACGAAAATACCAAGGAGTTTGTCGGCTTTGACATCGACCTGATGAAGGCTATCGCCAAAGAGGGCGGCTTCGAGGTCGAGTTCCGCAACGTGGCCTGGGACGGCATCTTTGCCGGCCTGGCCGCGGGCGAGTACGACGCCGTGATCTCCTCGGTGACCATCACCGAGGAGCGCCAGAAGGAGTTCGACTTCTCCAACCCGTACATCAACGCCGGCCAGATCGTCGTCGTGTTGGCCTCGAACACCGATATCAAGGGCTCGGCCGACCTTGTCGGCAAGACGGTGGGGGCGCAGATCGGCACCACGGGGGCCATGGCGGTGCAAGAGATCGTCGGCGCTGTGCTGAAGGAGTACGACGAGATCGGCTTCGCCTTCGAGGACCTGATCGCCGGCCGCGTGGACGCCGTAGTCTGCGACACCCCGGTGGCCGCCGACTATGCCGGCGTGCAGTACAAGGACCAGATCAAGCTCGTCGGGGGGGCGTTCACCGAGGAGTACTATGGCATCATGGTCAAGAAGGGCGACACCGAGGTGCTGGCCAAGATCAACGCCGGCCTGGCCAAGGTCCAGGCGGCGGGCACCGACAAGCAGCTGATGGCCAAGTGGGGCCTCGCCGGAAAATAAATTGACCCCGTGCGCGGGGACGTGGGGCCGCCACGTCCCCGCGCACCAACCAACCCGAGGAGGGTCCATGGCGGGTGGTGAGAAATGCGCCCCTGGCGCAGAAATCGAAAAGATCGAGAGCCGGATTCATCCTGACCGTCCTCCCCGCGTCGTCGTCACCGACGGGGCGCAGATTCCCCGGGAACGCAGCATGTTCGTCGCCTGGTGGGCGGCGATCATCGTAACCCTGATCCTCATCCCCACCCTGACCATCCTCTTCCCGGATTCGTACCGCCGCATCCTGGCCTTTATCCCCGACGGCATCCTGCGCACCATCCAGATCACCATCATCTCCATCGGCGTGGCCCTGGTGATCGGCCTGCTGGCCGGCCTGGGGCGCACCTCCAAGAACCCGGTCATCAACGGCATCGCCTCGCTCTACGTCGAGGTGATCCGCGGCATCCCGCTGCTGGCGCAGCTCTTCTGGATCTATTACGCCCTGTCGCGGATCGTCGTCCTGGGGCCCTACCCATCGGCGATCATCGGCCTGGCCGTCTGCTACGGGGCCTACATCGGGGAGATCTTTCGCGCCGGCATCCAATCGATCCCCAAGGGCCAGTGGGAGGCGGCCCGGTCGCTGGGCATGCGCGCCGGGCAGGCCATGCGCCACGTCATCCTGCCGCAGGCCATCCGCGTCGTCCTGCCGCCCATCGGCAACGAGTTCATCGCCCTCTTGAAGGACTCGTCGCTGGTTTCCGTCCTGGCCATCTCCGACCTGCTGCGGCGCGGCCGCGAGTACGCCTCGCGCACCTTCCAGTACTTTGAAACCTACACGATGGTGGCCGTCGTTTACCTGCTGATGACGCTGATCTTTTCGCGCGTCGTCTTCTACATCGAGCGCGGTATGGCGGTGGAGGCCAAGGAGGAAGGGCCGCCGGCCTTTATGCAGCGCCTGGCCTCCTACATCGTCGATGCCATCGTCCTCTACGTGATCTGGATGGTCATCGGCGGCCTCTTCGACCTGGGGCTGGGATTGGCCGGCCGCTTCCTCTCCGCGGACAGCCTGGCCGTCGTCACCTCCACCGTGGCCGTGGCGCGGCCGGCGACCTTTATCGTCGTCGCGCTGCTCTACTTCCTGCTCTTCTGGGTGCGCTCCGGCCAGACGCCGGGCAAGATGGCTGTGGGCGTCCGGCTGATCGGCCCCGACGACCGCCATCCCACCCTGGAGCGGGCGCTGCTGCGGCTCGTCCCCTTCGTGATCACGCTGGGCCCGCTGGTCGCCTGGGGCATCATCTGGGGGGTGCCGCTGAGCCAGGAGGCCCTCGCCAGTGCCGATGCCTGGGCGGCCATCCCCTGGTGGTCCTACCTGCTGTTCCTGTTCCCCCTGGGCGGCTTTATCGGCTACCTCACCTGCCAGTGGGACCGCTACGGGCAGGGTTGGCACGATAAGCTGGCCGGCACCTATGTGGTCCGGGCGACGTGAGGAGGCAACGATGCCCGAATACATGATCGAGATCGAGCACCTCCACAAATCGTTCGGCCGGGTCCACGCGGTGCGGGACGTCAGCCTGAGGGTCAAGCAGGGCGAGGTCCTGGTGATCATCGGCCCCAGCGGATCGGGCAAGAGCACGCTGCTGCGCTGCATCAACCACCTGGAGAAGCCCGAGCAGGGCACGGTGGTCGTGGACGGCATCCCGCTGACCGATGCCCACAACATCGATACGGTGCGCGCCGAGGTGGGCATGGTCTTTCAGCAGTTCAACCTTTTCCCCCACCTGACGGTGCTGAACAACCTGACATTGGCCCAGGAGATCGTGCGCAAGCGCGAGCGCAAGCAGGCCGAGGAGATCGCCCACCAACTCCTGGCCAAGGTGGGCATCCCGGAGAAGGCCGACAGCTACCCCTCGCAGCTCTCCGGGGGGCAGCAGCAGCGCGTGGCCATCGCCCGCGCCCTGGCCATGCAGCCCAAGATCATGCTCTTCGACGAGCCGACCTCGGCCCTGGACCCGGAGATGATCAAAGAGGTGCTGGACGTGATGCTGGACCTGGCCAAGGAAGGAATGACCATGGTCGTGGTCTCGCACGAGATGGGCTTTGCCCGCGCCGCGGCCTCGCGGATCCTCTTCATGGACGAGGGGCGCATCGTCGAGGAGGGCTCACCGGCCACCTTCTTCGAGCACCCCAAGGAGGAACGCACCAAGCTGTTCCTCAGCCGCATCCTCTAGTACCCGACCGCCATGGTTTTGCGGGGCCTTTTCGTCCATTCTTGGACGTCTTTGCCGTTCCAAGCCATCAACTTTAGCTAGCCCGCCACCGGTAGTTTCGGATCAGTGCGGCTGCAGGTTTCAGCGGCCGAGAGGTCCTTGCCCGCTCGATCTGCAGCGCGACCTGGCGACCCTCCGTATGGAAGACCTACCGCACCTGCTCCAGCGTCCACGCCGCCCTCGGCCGGCCCGGCTTGACAACTAGGCATTTCGCTGGCATAATCTCGACTATAGTGAACGTACGGCCCAACAAGATCGTCCCCATTAGGCGGCCGTCGGGGATAATACGGTCAAGGAGGGACTATGGAACGATCTACCGATCAGGAACAGCGTGCAATCCAAGATATTCTCCTGGCCCGGCGGGCCCAGTTCGCTCTGGTCGTAAGCCGGTTGATGACCGGGGCCTCTATCCTGGTGATCGTCTCGCTGTTCGTCGTCTGGCTGATTTTCCCGCCCTACATCCAGTTGCCGATGCTGTCTTCCGTCGTCTCGCTCCTCTTGATAGCCAGCATCCTCTACCCCGTCTTGCAGCGCCGTGGCCGGGCCGTCGTCGGTTTCTACCTCCTCATCGGCGCCTTGGCGGTGCTGATCGTTTTGGACGTGCTCCTGCTTCCCGATATATTTCCGGCAGCCAGCATCGCCTTCTCCATCCTGCCGGTTTTGGGTTTCCTACTCTTGGGCGATCGGCCAGGCCGCCTGGTGAGCGGGGTTTGTGGCCTGGCCTTCCTCGGCGGCACCGTTCTGTCGCTGACGGTGGCGCAGAACTGGTTCACGCAGGCCCGCCTTTCCCCGCAGGCCAGCGTTATCGCGGTGGCCCTTTTTTCTCTTCTGGCCATAGCCATTGTGTCCATACTCATGCGCACCATCGTGCTGGGGCAGGAAATGCAGTTCGAGCGGGCCCAGGTGTCGTCCCAGGAACTGGCCCGCCGCGCCGATACGGAAAAGGAGCAGCGCGAGTTTCTGCTGCGCATCGTCGAACAGTTCAAGACTGCCATGGCCGATGTTGCCCAGGGTAACCTGACCATGCGTGTACCGATATACGAGCGGAGCCAGGATGACCCCTTTGCCGAGTTGGGGCGCAGCCTCAACGAGACGATCGCCAACCTGCAGCGCATCGCCAGCCAGGTTCGGGAGGGGGCAGAGAACCTATCTTCGGCCTCGGCCGAGATCCTGACCACGACCACGCAGCAGGCGGCGGGGACTGCCGAGCAGTCCGCGGCCATCGCCCAGACCTCGAGCACGATCGACGAGGTCCGGGCCATCGCCCAGCAGACGGCGCAGCGGGCCGCCGGGGTAGTCGGCGCTGCCCGGCGCACGGCAGAAGTCTCCCAGGCCGGCCAACAGGCCGTCGCCGACACTATCTCCAGCATGGGCAGCGTCAAGCGCAAGGTAGAGACGATCGCCGGCGGCATCCTGGCCCTCTCGGAACAGGCCCAGGCCATCGGTGCGATCGTCAGCGCCGTCGGCGACATTGCCGCGCAGTCCAATATGCTGGCCCTGAACGCCGCCGTGGAGGCAGCGCGGGCCGGCGAGGCCGGCCATGGGTTTGCCGTGGTAGCCAGCGAGGTGCGTGCCCTGGCCGAGCAGAGCCGGCAGGCCACGATACAGGTCAAAGAGATCCTCACCGAGATCCAGCGGGGCGTGAACACGGCGGTGATGCTCACCGAGGAGGGGATGAAGGGGGCCGATGCCGGAGTTCGCGTAGCCGGCAAGGCCGGGGAGGCGCTACAACGGCTGGCCGATAGCGTGACCGAATCGGCCCAGGCGGCGCAGCAGATCGCCGCCGCAGCCGAGCAACAGGTGACGGGGATGGAGCAGATTGCCCAGGCGATGCACAACATTCAACAGGCGGCCTCCCAGGGTGTAGCCGGCACCCGCCAGATCGAGCATGCCGCCCAAAGACTGAACGAACTGGCGGGAGAGTTGCGCCAACGGGTGGAGCTATATCGGCTATAGGGGCGTCCTGCTCCTCGATTTCGCGATCGCTCGTCGGACCGTCCGCCCTTGGGCGCGACGGTCCGTACCCTTCAGCCGGAAAGCGGGCCTACCCTTGCCTCACTGTGGGCCGGCCCACATGACCAGCGGCAGGTAGGCCCAGGCCGTCGGTTCCCGGCGTTCATAGGCGCCGCGGTCCACGCCGCCGCCGGCCGGCCGGGGAAGGCCGTCCAGGTCGTCGGCCGGCACCAATCCACCCAGTTCCCCCACGGGCAGGCCGTTGTCCAGGGCCGGGCTACCGGCCCGCAGGTGCGCGTCCGGGGCAGCGATATCGTCGCCGACGAAGAGCGGGTCCTGCAAAAGGTCGTGGGTCCCGGTGGGGCTGGAAATCTCGGCGTCGTAGATCACGTTGTAGTCCACCGTAGCAGCCGTGGTAAATCCGTAGGGGTCGCCGTCGCCGATGAAATCGGCCAGGCGGGGATAATCCAGGTAGACCACCTGGTAGCCGCGAAAGACGCTGTTTTGCAGGTAGACCCGTTCCGTGCCGTTGCAGGGCGGCTGGTCCGGAAAGTCCAGGTCGTTGCACTGTAGCTCTGCCAGTGCCCAACCCGCGCCGGCGATCGTGCAGTTGACGATGTACGCGTCGCGGCCCTGCGGCAAATTGATGGAGATCGCCGCCCCGCCGGCCCGGCAGTGGTTGCCGCTGTCCAGAGGGCCCATATCTCCGGCAAAGGGCCGGCCGTAGAAGTAGGCGCAGTTGCCGACGGCCAGGGAGTTGACCAGCCGCGAGCGGCCGCCGATCTTGAACTGATTGCCGGCGTTGCCGTAGGCGATGCACCTGTGGAGCTCCACCAGGGCGTCGGGGTGGTCCACGCCGACGTAGAGCAGGTCCAGCCCGTCGGAAGTGTTATAGCGAAAGAGCGAATCCTCGAACACCCAATGCCCGTCCGAGCGGGCTACACCGAAGCCGTCACCATAGCCACCGCACAACTCCTGGGCCCAACAATGGGCAGGCTGCTGCCCGGGGTACGTCTCCGGGCAGCCGTTCCATTCCACGGTGAGCCGCCGAAAGGTCAGGGTACCGCCGTTGGAACTGTCCTCGCCCACGTCGCCGTTCCAACCGACCTGACCGTTGCTGCCTAGGCGCACGTTCTCCACGGTCCAATCGGTTATCCGGGCGGCCAGGATGCCGCCGTTGCCCAAACCGTGGATGTTGAGGTCGCGCAGGACGATGTGGTCGGCGTCGGTGGCCAGGATGCCGTAGTCGGCATACTCGCCGTACGGGTAGTTATCGCGCTTGCAAACCACCCCCGCGTCGCAGTGGTCCATGGCACAACCGGAATGATCGGTCAGCTCCAGGCAAGCCACCATAGCGTTGGAGGTGCCGGTGAGGTCGATGAGCCACTCGGCCCGCTCGGTCCCCCACAGTTGCGGAGGGTGGGGGCAGCCCGCATCCCAGCCGGCGCCCAAGAGTCGGGTGGGGTTCTGCGGGTTGGGGCCGGAGGGCAAGGGGGGCAGGTGACAGCCCCAGGGGTAGTCTACCGAACAATAGTCCTCGACGGCGTTGGGGGCGCCGTAGCCCAGCATATGGTCGCCGGAGATGATCAGGGTGTCGCCTCCCTGGAGACGCCACTGCCAGGCGCCGTCCAGAGCCCAAAAAGGGTGGGCCCAGGCGCAGGGCCGGCCCGTGCCGCTGCCGGGATAGGGAGCGTCTACCAGGCCGGTGCACTGGTCGGCGGTGCCGCCGTCGGGGCGCACGTAGTAGGTGGTGCCGGCCGTGGGGGCCGGCACGGCGGACATGGCCGCCCGGGGAGACTCCTCCACCGGGGGGGACTCGAAGCGGCCGACGGTAGGAGCACAGGCGGTCGCGATCAGCAGGACCAGCAGGGTCGCGGCGAGCGCGCTACGTTTCGGCATGGCTTTTTCCTTTCGGGCAAGTCCCGCGGGCTACCGGCGCACAAAGCGGTGCCAGAACGCCTGGTTGGTACGGCGCATCCCAATCGGGCTCCGGTTGCCCTTTGTCCAGGTTATGATTATAGTAAAAAGCGGGCTGGAAATCAAGGGGTTCACGCGCTCCTGTGCGCCGGCGGTAGCCGACACGGCGGCTTGCCCCTGCGCGGACGGCCAACGAGATCGGCATTGCCGCCCGCCGGACACCCAAGGGACTTACCGCAACGTCCGGGGGCGGTACTGAATGGCCTCCGCCAGGTGGGCCACCTGGATACGCTCGCTGCCGGCCAGGTCGGCGATGGTCCGCGCGAGCTTCAAGATGCGGTGGTAGCCCCGCGCCGAGAGGTTGAGCTGGCGCATCGCCGCCCGCAGCAGGGAGTGGCCGGCCTCGTCCACCTGGCAGAAACGGTGCACCTCGGCCGGCCCCATCTCCCCGTTCGTCAGCGCGCGCGAGCCCTGCAGACGCCGCCGCTGGCGCTCCCGCGCTTCCTCCACCCGCGCCCGGATCGCCACAGACGGCTCCCCCCGCCGGGCATCGGAGAGCTTCTCATAGTCCACCCGTGGCACTTCCACGTGGATGTCGATGCGGTCCAGCAGCGGGCCCGAGATGCGCTGATTGTAGCGCGCCACCATCGCCGCCGAGCAGGTGCACTCGCGCTGAGGATCGCCGTAGTAGCCGCAGGGACAGGGGTTTTGGGCCCCGATCAAGATAAAGTTGGCCGGAAAGGTCAGCGTGCCCGAGGCGCGGGAGATCGTCACGACCTTGTCCTCCAGCGGCTGGCGCAGCACCTCCAGGACGCGCGCGCCGAACTCGGGCAGCTCGTCCAGGAAGAGCACGCCGCGGTGGGCCAGGGAGATCTCCCCCGGGCGCGGCCAGTGCCCGCCGCCGACCAGTCCGGCGTGGGAGATGGTATGGTGCGGGGAACGGAACGGCCGGTGCTGGATCAGCGGCGTGTCGGCAGACAGCAGCCCGCTGACGGAATAGACCTTGGTCACTTCCAGGGCTTCTTCGATGGTCATGCGCGGGAGGATCGAGGGTACGGCGCGCGAGAGCAGCGTCTTGCCCGATCCGGGCGGGCCGGAGAGGAGGACGTTGTGCGCGCCGGCCGCGGCCACTTCCAGGGCCCGCTTGACGTGCTCCTGCCCCTTGACATCGGCCATGTCCACCGGGTAGGCCGCCTCGGCGTCCAGCGAGAGCCGGGCGCCCATATAGGGCGTCAGCCGCGCGGCCCCGGACAGGTGATCCACCAACGCGGCCAAGCTGCCCACCGGGTACACCTCCAGCCCTTCGATCAGGGCGGCTTCGGCGGCGTCCTCCTGGGGCACATAGACCCGCTTCAGACCCCGCTGGCGGGCCAGGGAGACCATCGGCAGGATGCCGTTGGTGTGGCGCACCGTCCCGTCGAGCGACAGCTCCCCGACCACGAGCGACCCGTCCAGGTCCTGGTCCAGTTGGCCGCTGGCGATGCACACCCCCAGGGCCATCGGCAGGTCGTAGGCCGGCCCCTCCTTGCGCAGGTCGGCCGGCGCCAGGTTCACGGTCACCTTCTTGTTGCCCGGGAAAAAGGCTCCCGAGTTGCGCACCGCGGCACGGACACGCTCTCTTGCCTCCTGCACGGCGGCGTCCGGCAGGCCCACAACGATAAAGGCCGGCAGCCCGTTGGAAACGTCGACTTCCACTTCCACGAGGGCCCCTTCCAGGCCGATGACGGCACAACTGGTCACGCGGGCAAGCATGGGTACACCCCCTTCCACAAAATCCTGATCAGGCCCCCTCTTCCATTCACAACCCACCATCCCGGCCGGCCGCAGGCCGATCTCCCGCTCTTTTTGAAAAAGGCCGGGTTTCAGCGTACCGCTAACGCGCCCGCAAGGCGCTATAGGTATTGCCCCACCAAGTGTGCCTCGGCATCGTTCGGATCCAGTTCCACCATGGACATCTCCCCTCCTTGTGCCCAGATAGGGCCTGTTGTAGCCTCCCTCTTCGGCCTAGCTTGCCATACTTATTGCAATATTATTATACACGAAGGGGCTTGAAAAGTCAAGCTCGGCCCGGCGTGTTCAAAACGGGCCTGCTCAACAGGCCGGGGACAGGCCCCCCGTAGCCGGTGTCGGCCCACAACAGCGGCGGCAGGCCGGCCGGCAGCTCCCGGGCGTGAAGGGGGCAATGACCGAAGAACGGGGCGACGAAACGCTGAATCCGCGCCGGAGCCATCGCCAGCCCTATCTCCTGCCGCGCGGCGGCGCGCAGGGCGCGCTCGTCGGCCGGGTCGAGCAGGAGCGCGCAGAACACCCGTTCGAGGTCTCGCCTGGCGCTCCCTTCCAGGCGTCCAATCGGCACTCTGATTCGACCCGGATACCCCTATCCTTTGACGTAGGACAGCTCCTGGCAGATGACGCCGTTGCGCACCTGGAAGATATCGACCCCGCGGACATGCCCCTTTTTCCCAGCCGCGTCAATCCAGTCGTATCTCCAGCGGGCAACGCAGCGCAGACCCAGGCCGAACATTTCCTCGATCTCGATGTGGGCCGTGGGAGATTCGCGAAAGAAGCCCTCCCAAAACCGTGTGATCGCCTCTTTCCCCGAGTACACCGCGCCGTCGGGGGCCGGCCCCGCGTTTTCGAATACGCAGTCGTCGGTCATCAACTGCATCATGCCGGCGACATCGTGGCGGTTGAAGGCCTTGTTGAACTCCAGGACGGTGCGGACCGCTGATTCTATCCGTGCCATACGCGCTGGACTCATCGCGAGAGTACCTCCTTCAGGATCTCTCGTATGGTTTCATCGTCACTCCTGCGATATCGAAAAAGGCGGGGAATGGTCACCCTTCTTGGGAGGCATGCTCCCGGTGCTCCCGCTCGTGTTGCGGAAGGGATGGGTTGACCCTGCGGAACTGCGTCTGGTACAGGTGGGCGTACAGCCCACCCTGCGCCAGCAGGGTGGCGTGGTTGCCGCGCTCCACGATCCGGCCCCGGTCCATGACCAGGATCACGTCCGCCGACAGGATCGTGCTCAGGCGGTGGGCGATGACGATACTGGTGCGGTGGGCCATCACCTTGCCCAGAGCATCCTGGATCAGCGCCTCCGATTCGCTATCCAGGCTGCTGGTGGCCTCATCCAGCACCAGGATGCGCGGGTCCTTGAGGATCACCCGCGCCAGCGCGATGCGCTGCTTCTCGCCACCACTCAGTCGATAGCCGCGCTCGCCGACGATCGTGTCGTACCCGTCCGGCAGCGCTTGGATAAAGTCGTGGATGTTGGCCACCCGGCAGGCCGCTTCCAGCTCTCCCTGGCTGGCGTCCAGCCGGGCATATTGCAGGTTGGTACGGATGGTGTCGTGGAACAGGTAGGTCTCCTGGGTGACCATGCCGATCTGCGCGGAGAGGGATTCCAGCGTCAGGTCGCGCAGATCGTGCCCGTCGATGCGGATGCTCCCGGCGTCGGGGTCGTACAGGCGCGGGATGAGGTAGGTGAGGGTCGTTTTCCCCGCGCCGCTGGGGCCCACGAGCGCCACCAACTGCCCGGGCGCTGCCCGGAAGCTGACATCCTCCAGCGCCATGCCGCGCGCCTGGCCGCGCGGCACGGTCCCCTCGTCCCTGGCGCCGGCCTGCTCCCCGGAGAGGACCGCGGTGACGCTGTCCATGCTGCCGTAGCGGGGGACATCGCTGAGCAGCTTCTCGTCGCCGCGCTCGTAGCAGAAAGAGACCGCGTCGAACACAATCTCGCCCGCGACGTCCTGGAGCGCCACGGCATCCGGCTTCTCGGCGATATCTACCGGCAGGTCGATCACCTCGAACACGCGCTCGAAGCTGACCATCGAGGTGGCAAAGGCCACGGGGGCATTGGAGAGCCCCTGGAGCGCGCCGTACAGCCGGCCCAGGTAGGCGCCAAAGGCCACGATCGTGCCGATGGTGAACGCGCCCTGGATGACGAAATAGCCGCCCAGCCCATAGACCAGGGCGGTGCCCACGGCGCCGATCAGGCCGATAATCGCCGTAAAGACCGATCCGAGCAGCGCCCGCTGTACGCCCAGGTCGCGCACCTGCGTTGCCCGCCGGCCGAAGCGCTCGACCTCCAGCTCCCGGCGGCCGAACAGCTTCACCAGCAGCGCCCCGCCGATATTGAGCGTCTCGTTCATCATGGCGTTCATCTGCGCGTTGGCCTCCATCTGCTGGCGAGTCATGTCACGCAGGCGGCGGCCCAGGAGGCGCGCCGCCTGGATAAACAGCGGCAGGATGGCCACGCTGATCAGCGTCAGCCGCCATTCGAGCGCCAGCATCACGGCCAGCACCGCCGCAGCCTGGACTATCTGGGTGACAATGCTCACCAGGGTGCTGCTGATGGCCGTCTGCGCTCCCACCACATCGTTGTTCAGGCGGCTCATCAGCTCGCCGACCTTGGTGTTGGTGAAGAAGCGCAGCGACATGCGCTGCAGGTGGGCATAGAGTGCCACGCGCAGGTCATAGATCACGCCCTCGCCCACTTGGGCGTTCAGGCGGCGCTGGACCACGCCCATAACCCCGTCCAGGGCAGGGATGAGCAGCAGGGCCCCGGCCAACAGTGCCAGGCGGCCCATGTCCCGGGACGGGATGGTGTTGTCCAGCAGGTCGCGCAGGATGAGAGGTGTCAGGAGCATGAGCCCGGTCTGGGCCAGGATCAACAGCAGCAGGCCGCCGATCGGCCAGAGGTAGGGTCGGGCATAGTACAGCACCCGCCTGAGCAGTTGCCAGGTGATCTTGGGTCTCTTGTCCGGGGCGTTGACCAAACCCCGCAGCCCACCGCGGTATCTCATCGTCTTGCCTCTTGAACCGGGGAACGCCATCGACGCCGGCCGCTCCATTATACCGCAGCGCCCGCCGCCGCACAAACCGGCCCAGTGTCGTGGGTAGATAGGTTTGTCCGGTACGTACCGGGCACAGACGTTTGTCCAAATTGGCCGGCTGCGGCAAGATCATCTCAGCGTGTGGGCAAACCTCTGTGCCCTGCATAGCGGTCAAACCTATCGATCTCTATAGATCCCTAAAGTCGGTGCCCGCGGATTTCGGCTTCAAGGTAGTATAGCGAGCTATGCAGGGGTCAGTATCGGCCCAGTACACCGGCCCAGGCCGGGGCATGCCCCGGCCTGGGCCCAACTCCGAGCGTGTCCGCTTCTCTGCTTCCCGGGCTACTGCCCCCTACTGTGGCCCGGGCGCACCTCCCCCGCCGTCCCGTGGCACGGTCGTGCGGGCGTCATAGTCGCACGGCCACGGTTCCTGGCCCGACGTGCTCAACGCCTGGGAGCGAAAGCCATAGCGGTGCCCGGGAACGCCGCTGAACCAGGCCGCGGTCTCGGTGGTCGCTACCAGCCAGTCCTGCCAGGTGCCCTCGTCCAGGTCCCGAACCTGGATGTTGTAGACTAGGGAGTCCGGCCGGCCCGTCCAGCGCACCAGGAAGAGGGGGCCGGGAGCCAACAGGGGCAGGCCGGCCACGCGCGAGGTGGGCGGCAGGGCGACCACCGCTTCGCCGCCAAGGGGCCAGCCGCCCTCTTCCGGCGGGCAGTCCTTGGCCTCGCGGTTGCCGACACGGTCGATCCCGCGCACGCAAAAATGGTAGGTGTGGCCGGCCTGGCCGGTGAAGGTCGACTGGGTCATCGTGACCGCCTGCAGCCAGGGCTGCCAGGCGCCCGTGGACTCGTCGGCGACATAGAGGTCGTAGGCGGCCAGGCCGGAGAGGTCGTCCTGTCCGGTCCAGAGGAGCAGCGCGCTATCCTCATGCTGCCCGCTGCCGATGGGCACGAACCAGGTCTGCGGGCCGGCGGCGTCCACCTGGGTCCAGGCCTGGGGCCCACCGGGGTAGTCGCCGCCGTTGCCCACGGCATCCCAGGCGCGGGCGCGGAAGGCCACCACCTGGCCGGCCGACCCGTAAAAGGTGCCGGCCGTCGCCTGTGTCCCGGTGAGCCAGTCGGTCCAGTCGCCCGGGGAGGGTTCCCAGGCCAGGCTGATCTGCAGGTCGTAGGAGGCCACGCCGGAGCCCGCGTCCTTCCCCGACCAGGTAACGGTGAACACGGCGGGGCTGTAGGCCGGCAGGGGATCGACCAAGGCAACGGGCGGGCTGCCGTCCACCACGGTCCAGGCATCGGGCGCGGCCGGCCACTTCTCGACGTTGCCCACCCTGTCGTAGGCCCGGGAGCGAAAGTAGCAGGCCCGGCCGTCCTCGCCGTTGTAGGTCGAGGAGAGGGCCGCCGTGCCGGTCAGCCAGCCGGCCCAGGGACCCGACGGCGAATCGCAGCCCTCGTGGCAGACCTGGACGTCGTAGGCGGCCACCCCAGAGAGGGCATCAACGCCGCTCCAGGCGACGGCGAAGGAGGGGGCGCTGTAGACCGGCAGAGTGGCCACCGCCGAGGCCGGGGCGGCCGCATCCACCACCGTCACCGCGTCGGCCTTGTTGGGCCAGGGCTCGAGGTTGCCGGCGCGGTCGCGGGCCCGGCTGCGGAAGGAATAGGATTGGCCGTCTTGCCCGCCGCCAAAGAGGGCCTTGGTCGCCGTCGTGGCGGTGAGCCAGTCGGCCCAGGAGGCGTTCCCCGCGAGCGCCGGGTCGCTGCAGTTGCCGAGGCAGTACTGCAAGTCGTAGGAGGCGACCCCAGAGAGGGCGTCCTGCCCCTGCCAAGAGACAATAAAGGCCGGCCCGCTGTAGTCCGGCAGGGCGTCAACCTGGGAAGAGGGTGGGGTCGTGTCGATATGGGTCGTGGAGTCGGGCAGGAGTGGGTACGGCTCCAGGTTGCCGGCGCGGTCGCGGGCCCGGCTGCGGAAAAAGACCGTCCCATCGTCGCCCTGGAAGAGGGCCTGGGTCGTCGTGACGCCGAGAAGCCAGTCGATCCACATGGCGCGGCTCGGCTCGGCGCAGTGGGCCCGGCAGAACTGCAGGTCGTAGTCGGCCACGCCCGAGAGCCCGTCCTGCCCGCTCCAGGTCACGACAAAGGGACTACGGCTGTAGGGCGGCAGGATGGCCACCGCCGAGTTCGGCGGCGAGGCGTCCAGCGTCGTAAAGGCGTCGGGCACCTTGGGCCAGTCTTCGACGTTGCCGGCCAGGTCGCGCGCCCGGCTGCGGAAGTAGTAGGTGTGCCCCTCCTCCACGGCGGAGAACTCGGCCGCGGTCTGCGGCGTCGCCGTCAGCCAGTTGTGCCATACGCTGCGGGTCAGGTTGCAACTGTCGACACAGTACTGCAGGTCGTAGGCTGCCACGCCGGAGAGGTTGTCCTGGCCGGCCCACCGCACGAGGAAAGCGGCGCGCTGGTAGGGGGCCAGGGCCTCGACCTGGGAGGTGGGCGGGCTGAGGTCGACGGTGGTCGATGCATCTGGCAGGAGCGGCCAGGATTCGACATTGCCGGCCCAATCGACGGCCCGGCTGCGGAAGTAGTAGGTGTGCCCTTCCACGGCCGGTTCGTAGAGGGCCATGTCGCCGGCATAGGGCAGCCAGTCTTGCCAGGGGCCGGCGGCGCCGTCGCGGGCCTGGACCTGGATGCGGGCCACGCCGGCGCCCTCGTCGGACGAGGTCCAGGAGACCCAGAATCCCACCTGGTTGACAAAGGCCGGCAGATGCGTCACGCGGGACTGCGGCGGCGTGCAGTCGGGCGGGGGCGGGGTGGGGCTGGGCGAGGGCGTCGGGCTGGGCGGGGGGACGATGGTAGGGACCGGGTAGCCGTCCGGGCGGGACGGGGGAGAGGCGGCGGCCGGCGGGGCGGCGTCCCAACCCGCCGCTGACAGGCGCCGGTTTTTGAGGACCACCGCGAGAAAGGTCCGCGGCGGCAGCGCCGGCCGCACCCAAGGGGCGCGGTAGACAAAGCGCACGGCGTCGGCCAGGACGTACCGGCCCTGCGGGTTCTGGACCTGGTTGGACAGGACCACGCGCCCGTACAGCCCTCCGCCGCGGAAGGGATACCGCCCCAGGAAAGCCCAGCCGCCGGCATCCCAGTAGCGCGATTGGTCGATATGCACCACGGAGGCGCCCAACGCATGGTGTACGGTATAGGGGGCCTCCTCGGTGGCGCCCAGTACCTGAGGCCAGTAGGCGTAGACGTCATAGTAGCCGTCCTGGGGCAGTAGGGCCATCCAGGAGACAGGGGCCGACGCCGCGTTCTCCAGGGCATAGTGAAACCCGCTGCCGTAGAACCACCGCCCCAGGTTGCCCTGGTCACGGGACCAGCCGGGTAGCAAGTCGGGGTCGTCCACCGGCACCGCGATCCCCGGCACCTCGCCGCGCCACTGGGCGATGAGGTCGCGGCTGCGAAAGATCCAGAACCAGGGGCTCCACGGAGATTCATGGTAGGGGTTCTGAATGAAAGTGAGCGGCGGGACTGGGGGCCCCCCGCCGAGCATCAAGTCCGGGGCGACATAGTTGACCAGTTTGCCGATCGAGCTGCCCTCGGCCAGCTCGTTCCAGCTCTCGATGACGACCAGATCCACCGGCGGTTCGGCTGCGGCGACGATGCTCCAACTCTGGAAGTAGAAACGATCCTGGCAGCGGCCGTCGTCGCAGTAGCCCAGGGTCTCGCCCTCCAGGGACCACCAACGCGCGTTATAGTAGGGGCGATAGTTCGGCCCTTCGCCCCCGTAGGGGCCGCTGTAGGCGCAGGTAGTCGAGCCGAGGAACAGGTCCACACCGGGGCCGATGTAAGCCGTGGTGCGGCAGGCGTCGGTGGTGTAAGGAAAGAGGCAGACGCCGGGATAGGCCGGGTTCGTGCAGACCCCGCCGTTGGCCATGCCGTAGGCCGACCAGCCGTCGATGATATAGGGGTCGCCGGGGACCTCGATGCCGACGGAACTGCAGCGCGCCGGCTGCTGCAAGGCCGGATCGCCGGCTCCCCACAGCCCCCAGGTGCCGTTGGGGAGCAGGAAGGGAGGCGGACCGGCGAAGCGTTCCATCCAATGCTTCTTCATAGAACAGAAGAGGCGGGCCGCATAGCGCGTCCCTCCGCCGACGATGTCGCGGAAGTACCCCTCTCCCTGGTGCATCAGGATCAGCACGCGGCCGCCCTGGTCCACACGCCGGCCGTCCAGCGTGGCCCAGTGGACCCGGTTGACGGCGCCGTAAAAGGCGTCCATCTTGTCGTAAAAGTACTGCCAGTTCGCCGAGTCGCTCAGCGGCATGCGATACTGTTCACAGCCGGGGGCGGTGGGCGGCATGCACTCTGCCGGCGGCAGGCTCCCGCGCACGCGCAGGTTCCACTGGTAGACCTCGGAGATCGTATCGTCGTAGAGGGCGACCTGCAGCGGCCGGCCCAGCGTATCCAGGGCGGCGTTGATATACCGACCGATGTTCTCGATGCGCGCCTCGGGGCGGGTGAAGGTGGTCCCATCCCAGGAATTGAGGACGGCAAAATCCAGGCCGGCCTCGGCCATGTCGCGGAACTGCCACTCCCACCAGCGTCGGTCGGTGGAGTTGTAGTAGGCGGCGTTGTAGGTGCCCCCCTGGTAAGGAATCTGATAGGGAAACAGGTGCGTGGTCAGGTCCTTGGCGCTCACCCCGGGCGGGACAAAGGCCATATACCGGTCCACAGGCAAGATTTCGGTTTGATCGGGCAGGACGTACCAGTAGAAGAAATAGGCCCCCACCCGCCGCCCGGCCCCTGCCGCGACCGCTTCCTCTACCGACGCTTCCTCCGGGGCCGCGGCCGAGGCCGGCGGCGCGGCACCGCCGGGGGCCAGGACCAATATACACAGCAGGAACAGGCAGAAGGCGCGCCGAATCCTCTTTTCCATGGCAATCCTCCCTTCCCTCGGATAGACTCCTTCGACTAGCGGGGACTCCCTTCCCCTGGATCCCGGATGCCGATCCGCGCATGCGGCCACGGACCTGCACTACCTGTAGGGGCACCCCCCGCGCTGCGCCCGGCCCTTGTCGCCCCGGCTACGGGGCAGGGCCAGCCCACCCCTACCAGGACGGTGCACGCATCGGGCTACCTCCCGCACGGGGCCCCACCGGAACCAAGAACAGGAAGAAGCGGTAGGGCAAGTGCTCCTCCAGCATCAGCAAGCTGGAGGCGTTCGAACTGGCATAGAGCCGGCCCGAGACCTCGTCCACGGCAAGCTCGAACGATTCACCGCGAGCCCCCGTATCCAGGCGCTGCACCAGGCGCGTCCCGATAAAGACGAGCACCCGGCCGGGCTCGGACTCTGTCGAGAACAGGTACGACCGCCGCGGGCCGGCAGCCATCTGGTACGCCCCGGCCACGGGGAGGGTCGCCAACGGGTCCAGGCCGCGCAGGACAACCATCTCCCGCTCCGCGGCAGCGTAGACCAGCCCGTTTGTTGGATGGGCGCGGATCGCCTGCGGCGCGGGCACGGCCACCGTGGTGTAGACCGCCGTGCCGCTGACCACCCAGAGGCGGTCGTGGGACCCGTCGGCCACATAGGTCAGACCTGTGTCCGGCGCGCTGTCCATTCCCCAGGAGATGCAGGTTTCCGGTGCGGGACAAAGGGGAAACTCCCGGAGCACCTGCGTCCCGCTGACCACCGTCAGGCCGTTCCCCATGCCCTCGGCGACGTAGACATACCCGTTGGACGGGTTGGCCGAGAGGAGGTAACCCTGGGAGTGAGGCGCCAGGGGCAGCGTCGCCACCAGCCCCGTCCCGGCGAGCACATAGAGCCGGCCCAGGCAGTGGTCGCCTACATAGACCAGGCCGGAACGGGGCTGCACGACGATCCCGTCCGCGCAGCCGCCGCCCTCCACCGGGAGAGTGACCGTCAAGGTGGTCCCGTCCAGGATCGCGATTCCGTTGGGACCGAGCGACACATAGACCAGGCCGGTCTGCGGGTGGACGGCCATGGACCAGAGCGTGGGACCCACCTCGATCGGCCCGAGCACCTCCGTCCCGCTGAGCACGAAAACCTGCCCGACGGCGCCATCCGGAGCGGCCGCGCCGGACGGCACGGGGGGCCAGGCCGGCCGGGCTGACGAGAGCACACCGCCGGCCCCATCGTAGACCGCCTCCTGGTACTGCCATGTCCCCAAGTAGACCGACCCGTCCCTCGGATGGACCTCCACCTCCACGATCTGCGGCGCCGGCCCGATGAGTGTCTCCGTCACCCCGTCGAAAGCGGCGACCTGCCCATTCCCCAAAAACCTCGGCGCGGTGGCATAGACCAGGCCGGTGGCGGGGCTCGCCGCCAACACATCGCCCGGGGTACGGAAGAAGGCGAGCGTCTCGGTGACGCGCACCACCTGAACCCACTCGGAAAACTCCAGGGCATCGGCGACATAGACCAGCCCGCCCTTGCCCACCGCCACCCGCCCGCCGAAATGGAAGGAACCGGCTTGGGCAAAGAGCGCGGTGCCGCTGATCACCGCCATGGGCTCTTGCCACCGGCTGACATAGACATAGCCGTTGCTCGGGTTCCAGGCCAGGTCGCCGAGATCCCCTTCGAGGGGGATCGCCGCCAGGGCGGCGGTGCCGCTGACGACGACGACCTGCCGGCCGGCCACGACATAGGCCCAGCCGGTGTCGCCGGCCACGGCGATCGCCCTGGCCGGCGCCCCCACGACGACGTCGGTGAGCACCGCCGTGCCGCTGAGAACGGCCAGCAAGTCGGACTGGGCGCGCCCCACATAGACCCAGGGACGCAGTGGGTCCGCCGCCAAAACGCCCGGCCCGCCCGCGACGGGGATGCGCGCCAGAACCTGCGTGCCGCTCAGCACGGCGACGGCATCCTGCTCCGGGAAGGCCAGGTAGGCGTAGCCGGTGGCCGGTTGAAAGACCATGGCGGTGGGGTTGCCCCCGACGTCCACGGAACCGACGACGGCCGTCTGCTCCAATAGGAGCAGCCGCCCGTCCAGCGCGCCGGCGATGTAGGCCCTGCCGTCCGTTGGGCTGACCCGCACCAGGTAGGGCGCGCCGCCGACAAAGATGTTGGCGACCGCCGTCGTGCCGCTAAGGACCGAGATATCGCCGCTTCCGGAGTTTGCCACATAGGCCCATGGACTCCGGGGATCGGGGGCCAGGTCCGCGGGGCGAGCCCCAATCCCCGGGCCGAGCGAGATCCCGCCGGCCGGCCGGTAGGACTGCGGCCCTCCCCCGGTGAAGGAGGGACCGCCTCGGCCGGCCGGCCGGCCGCTCCCCTCCACAACTCCCTGGACCATGGCCACCGCCAGCAGCAGGACCATGCCGATCCCCACGAGCGTGCTCCAGAAGACCATTCCGAGCCATCGACTGTGCCAGCGCTGCTCTTTCATCGCCTGCTCCTCTCTGGAAACCTCTTTTTGCGTCTTTCATACAACCGGCAGCTTTTCGTATTTTGGGGTCTTTGTGTTCAGCCCAAGGGACTCTGGCCGTGGTCCGGCGATGGGCTGGGCCTGGCCGCGGCGGGCCGGCGGCCGCCCAGGCTCACCTCCGGGCCGCTTTGTCCTGGGTGATCCGGCAGCATGGGGGCCCGCGCGCGACAGAAAAGGTCCAGGCAGTGGTCCCGTTGGGCCAGGTAGGTGCGGAGCAGGGACTCGCCCTGGAGCCAGCGGACGGGACGGGCCGATTCAGGCAAGGGCACGGCTGGTGGTCTCATCTTTCCCTCCACGATCGAATCAGCGATGGCCCCGAGCCGCCGCTCAGGGAGTGTCGTTCCCCGTTTCCCGGTAGCGGCCGGCCTGTCCGTTCACCGAACCATAGATCGCCGGCGATTCTGCTGGCAGCAGCAGCCGGGGGACAAAAGAGGCCGGGACCTCAAGCGGTTCCCAGGTGGCCCCGCCGTCCGTGGAGCGGTGGTAGCGGGTGTACAGCACCAGGGGACTGGGGTTCACCCCGACCCAGAAGGCGATATAGGAGCCGGTGGCCGGGCTAAAGGGCAGGCCGGCGCTCAGGTCGGCCCAGCTTTTCCCGCCGTCGGTCGAGCGCTGCAGCCGGCGGCCGGCCAGGTAGAGGTCGCCGCGCTGCGCATCCAGCGCCAGCCAGCCGCTGTCGGCGTTGATCTGCGTCCAGCTTTTTCCGCCATCGGTCGAGCGAAAGGTGCCGCCTTGCGTCTCCAGGGCGTAGAGCGCTCCATCGCGCGGGTCCACCAGGAGTTGGCCGACCGTGGAGGGGCTACAGGTCGGACAGGGGCGCAGCACCCCCGAGGGGACAGGCTGCCAACGCTCGCCGCCGTCGGCGGTCCGATAGATGCGGCCGGCCCAGCTACCGGCGTACAGCGTGCCCGGGTGCCGGGGATCGAGGGCCAGGGAAAAGATGCGCTCCTCGCCGAGACCGTTTAGCTGGCGCTTCCAGGTGTAGCCGCCGTCGTCGGAGCGGTAGACGCCGGGCAGCGGCAGGAACGAGGCCAGGTCGCGCCGCGCCGCGTAGAGCCGCGCCGGGGCCGCCGGGTCGACCAGCAGGACGTGCGGATAGCGCAGCTCCTGGCTCAGGCAATCCCAGGTCTCCCCCCCGTCGGTGGAGCGGAAGAGGCCCTCCGCCCCGCCCAGGTAGAGGGTCAAGGCGTCTTGGGGCGCCGCGGCCACCGCCCCCACCGGCCCTGTCGGCACCGCCAGCACGGTGAAGGCGGCTCCCCCCTCCCCCTCGGCGGCGAGAGCCGTAGACCACCACAGCGGCCGGGTTTTCCCCTCCGGCGGAGCCAGGACGATAGCCCCCAGCAACAACAAAGCCAGGCTGACAAGAACCGTACCACGCATTGCGCACCTCCCTTGGGAATACAACTTCCCGGAACTCCCTGTTGGCCGCTATTATACCACACGTTTTCCGTTTTGTCAAGTATATTTGGTCGGAAATTTGTGCGAGTACTATACGTTTAGTGTGAAAAAGAAATGACGAGACACCGCATCGGTGCTCATCCCGGCGTCCCCGGCACATTCTTTGGGGAGGTGGTGGGGGCAGGGCTAGGGCAGCGAGAAGGAGAACGATCCCAGCAGGGCGTAGCGTACCCAGGACAGGGCGGCCATCTCCAAGAGGGCCACCAGGGAACCCCAGGCGAAGAGGCACAGCGCCTGGCCCCAGGTGGTCACCTTCCCCAGCCGGCCGGCGATCACCGCCACGAGCATGGTGCCTAGCGTGCCCATGGCCAGGAAGATACCGGCCAAGCTGAGAAGGGCCAGGGGATAGAAGGACAGCGGTGGGTGCCAGTAGGCCAGCGCGCCGAGGCCCAAGGCGACAAGCAGGACAAGGCCCAACTCGCGCAGGTTCGGGATGCTGCGCTGTTCCTGGGGCGTCTGCCAGAGGGAGGCGTGCAGCACAGGCCAGAGGAAGGCCGCCAGGGCGACGCCCTCCAACGTCCCGGTGAGCAGACGCAGGGCGTGGTGCGGCTCATAGAGGTGGGGCAGGCCGGGAAAGAGGGCCATGTACGAGTTCAGGCCGTCCAGCCCAACGGCGGCCAGGAAGAGGCCCAGCAGGATGGTGATGCCCAGGGGGGGCAGGCCGGCCGGCCGCCGCCGGCCGCGGAGGAACGACACAACCACTGTGCTCAGGAACCCCAGGTAGATGCCCGTGCAGCGGACACATAGCGGCAGTTGTTCCCCGTCGACGACAAAGGAGCGCTCCACGATGCGGTGGCAGACCCCCGCCCCCCAGAAGCCGAGCCCCTCACCGGCCAGCAGTGGGAAAAGAACCCACCCGGCGAACAGCAGGCCGAGCGGGAGCAGTATCCGGAGGGGAACCTTCTTCAGCGCGGACAAGGCGTCTCCCTCACATGCCGGCAGCCTTTTTCGGCGACGGCGTAGCTGAACCGGCACAAGAACGATGCCGGGTTGCCCCGCGGGTCGAGATGTAGTAGAATGGCTCTACAAACGGTCCCGCCGGCCGGTGGGTTGGCGGACTCGGGAGGTGGCGCGATGCGTTTCTTCAAAGGATTTGTCCTGGGCATGATCCTGGGGGGGCTCCTGGCCTGGCTGTACCAGCACTACTTCTGGCGTCGCCCGGCGACCCTGTCGGCCCAGAAGGCCCCCGCCGTCTGCCCCCCCGACGACCTGGTATCCCTGCGGGGCGTGGGGCCGGTCTTTGCCCAGCAACTGCAACAGGCCGGCATCCGTACCTATGCCGACCTGGCCCGCCTGACCCCTGAAGAGGTGGCCGAACGCTGCGGGTTGCCCCTCTGGCGCATCCGCCGAGACGACTGGGTTGGACAGGCCGCGGCCCGGATGCCGTAGGGCCCCCTACGATCATTCCCCTCCCTGGCGGGCGCACTTGATGCACAGGCCGGCGTCCGGGACAATCTCCAGGCGAGCCCGGTCGATGCGTGCCCCGCAGCGCTGGCAGACGCCATAGGTGCCGGCGGCGATGCGCGCCAGCGCCGCGCGCAACGAATCGACCTTCTCCCGCATGCGCTGGTACAGGGCCAGGTTCAGTTCCCACGTATGAATGGCCGGATCGCCCTCGCCGAGGCTGTAGTCGCCCCGTTCCTCCAGGCGCTCCTCGAGGGCGGCCAACTCGACAACGGCCTCGCTCAACTCCCGTTCCAGGCGCTCCTTCTCCTCCGCGGTCTCCGCCTGGCTGAGCTGTCCTCGCTGGGCCTTCACAGCCATCACAGCCTCCTGCCTCACCAACGCGCAGATGGGATCAACGGTCGCCGGCTGCCGAAGCCTCTTCCACCACGGCAA
>CAZQFV010000001.1:0-265081 GCA_964592645.1 uncultured Chloroflexia bacterium | reverse complement strand
CCCCGGCCTCTTCCGCCGCCGCAGGCTCCTCCGCCGCGGCAACCCCGGGCTCGACGGCAACCCCGGCCTCTTCCGCCGCCGCAGGCTCCTCCGCCGCGGCAACCCCGGGCTCGACAGCAACCCCGGCCTCCTCGACTGCCGCCTGCGGCCGCGAGCGGCTGCGCCACTCTGCCAACTCTTCCGGGCGGACCCGGCGCAAGCTCAGCCCCAACCGCCGACGGGCCCCATCGATCCGCACCAAGCGGGCCAGGACCCGTCGCCCGATTGCCAGGTCTTCTGCCGCCCACCCGCACTGCCGCACATCGCTCTCCGAGATGAACCCCAGGACCCCATCGTCCAGGAACAGAAACAGCCCCGCGCCGGTCCGGCGGATGACCCGCCCTTCCACCAGTTGGTCCAGTTGGTAGCGCTCCATCACCGTGGGCCAGGGATCGGGGTAGGTCCGTTTCAGGCTGAGGGAGAGGCGCCCGCGTTCCCGGAGCACCCGCAGGACATAGGCGTCCACCTCTTGTCCCTCCTGCACAACCTCACAGGGGTGCTCGACGCGGAACCAGGCCAACTCCGTGCGGTGGATCAGGCCCACCATACCCCCCAGGTCGAGAAAGGCTCCGTACTCGGTCAGGGCGCGGATACGTCCGTGGCAGGTGTCGCCGCGGCGCAGCTCGCGGAGCAGGCGTTCCTGCTGTTGAGTCCGCTGCGCGGACCGGCCCAGCCGTTCGGAGAGGACCAGGCGCCGCTGCCGGCGATCGACATCGATCACCTTGAAAGACAGTTGCTGCCCGACGAACTGGGACAGGCGGGAGAGCCTCTCGCCATCTGCCAGGCCCTGGGAGATGCCCGTGACCTGCGAGGCGGGGACGAACCCGCGGATATGTCCAAAGGGTACGACCAGGCCGCCTTTGTTATAGCCGACGACGCGCCCTTCCCAGAAAGCATCCTGGCTCCGCAGCTCCTCGGCCCGCAGCCAGTCCTGCTCCTTTTGCGCCAGGTGCAACGAGAGCTGCACCGGGCCGGGCGCCCCCGGCGCTCCGGTGACATAGACAAGGACCTCCTGGCCCTCACGCAGCGCCGCCCGTTCGTCCGGGGCGACCTTCTCCAGGTCGGCCCGGGGGATCCAGCCCTGCTGGGGGGCACGGAGATCGACGGTGATGCCCTCTGGGGAAACGGCCAGGACCGTCCCCCGACGCAGGTCGCCGGGGTGGGGCCGCCCGCTATCTTCCGGCGGGCGAAAGAGTTCGGCCATAGCAGGCCCTTCCTGCTGCCAGTTGAGAGAATTTCCGCTCACGGTCATCCTCCGGTGGGTGCCGGTTTTCCGGCAACGGTCTAGCGCCAAGGCGCGTTTCCGGGCTATCTCGCAGAGATAGCCCACAGCAACGATCCTCTTGCCACAGCGGGGATCTGGGGAGCCGAGCGATCCCGGCTCGGGGCAGTCCAGGGTTGGGCCCATACTGCCCCTCTTTACTGGAGCTATTATACTCCATTCAGGCACCCCCGTCAACAGTGATTTGCTCAGGAAATTGACGGGACCGGGGTCGTGTAGTACAATGCCGCTTGGCTTTTTCCTGGTGGACAGGACCGTCCGCGGATCGGCATCTTCCTGGCGGGGAAATGAACTCGTGACCCAAGAACAGGCGATTCCCTTTACCCTTATCAGCCATACCGATGGCCTGGCGGCGCTGTGCCGGACACTGGCCGGCCAGCCGGCCGTAGCCGTCGACTCGGAATCGAACGCCCTCTACGCCTACCAGGAGCGCGTCTGCCTGATCCAGTTGGCCATCCCTGGGGCTGAGTACCTTGTCGATCCCCTGGCCGGGCTAGACCTGGCCCCCCTGGTGGCGATCCTGGAGGACCCGGCGGTGCAAAAGGTCTTCCACGCCGCCACCCAGGACATCGCCGGCCTGAAGCGCGACCTGGGCTGCTCCCCGGCCAACCTCTTTGACACAATGTGGGCCGCGCGCATCCTGGGCTGGCCCCAGTTGGGCCTGGCCCATATCCTCCACGAGCGGTTCGGGGTCTGGAGCGACAAGCGCTATCAGCGGTACAACTGGGGAGAGCGCCCGCTGCGGCGCGAAGCGTTGGAGTATGCCCGCCTGGACGTGCGCTACCTGCTGGCGCTGCGCGACCAGCAGATGGCCGAACTGGCCGCGGCCGGCCGGACCGCGGAGGCGGACGAGATCTTTGCCCAGTTGCCCCAGACGCCGCCGGCCGAGCCGGCCTATGGCCCTTCGGCCTTCTGGCGGGTCAAGGGCGTCTACGACCTTCCCGACCGCCAGCGGGCTATCCTCCGCGAGCTCTACCTGTGGCGGGACGGCGAGGCCCGGCGGCGCAACCGGCCGCCCTTCAAGGTGATGAACGACGCCACCCTGGTGGAGGTGGCCATCGCCCGCCCACACAGCCGGGGCGAACTGGCCTCCATTGGGCTGTCCCGCTACCTGGAGCAGCGCTACGGCCCGGCCCTGCTGGCCGCCGTGGCCCGCGGCGAGCGCGGCCCCATCCCCCGGACGCCGCGCCGCCCCCGGCACGACGAGGCCACTCTCTCCCGCTTCGAAGCGCTACGCTCCTGGCGGCTGCGGACGGCCACCGCCCGCGGCGTCGCCAGCGATGTCATCCTCTCCACGGCTGCGCTGTGGGCCCTGGCCGAGCGCAACCCGACCACGATCGCGGAGATGGCGGGGCTCGCCGACATGGGCACTTGGCGGGTGCAGACCTATGGGCCAAGCCTCCTGCGCGTGCTGCATCCGCAGGACCCGGGGGATCGGCCCCTCGGACCTGCGGCCCAGATCCCCCGGTCCAAAAGCTAGAACGTTCCGACGCCAAACCCCCGGCGTTCGAGGCGACCCTAGCGTGGACCCCTGCCTGCCAGCTCCCGCACCTCCCGCCGCAGACGCAGCGTTGTCCAGGGGGCCAGGGGGGGCGAAAGGAGAGCGGCCACCCGGCGCAGGGGCACGCGCCGCATCCGCTGCACCGCCCGGCGCTTGGGCCAAAGGCCCGGCAGCAGGCGCAGCGCCGCCAGCCGGCCGCGCAGAACCTCGCGGTCGCCCGCCAGCAGGCCGTAGGCGCAGGCAGCCAGGTCGTAGGCCAGGACAAAGGGCCAACACCACAACCACAGGCCCAGGGGCAGGTTCAGGAAAAGGACCAGGCAGCGGTTGCGGGCCAGGTGGAACGACTTGAAAGGCGAACCCTGGACGGCGCTGGCCGCGTAGATGTGCCGGACGACAGCCCCGGGGGCCAGGAAACAGCGCCACCCGGCCAGACAGGCCCGCCAGGCCAGGTCGGCGTCCTCCAGGTAAAAAAAGTACTCTGGGTGAAAAAAACCGACCTCCGCGAGCATCGCCCGGCGGTAGAGGACGGCGCCGCCGGAAGCGCCGAACACCTCGATCGGCGCCGACGGCAGCTCATCCCGCGGACGGCCGACCATACGGTCCAAGACGACCCCATCCCAGCCCACGCGCATCCCCGCCGAGGCCACGATCTCCGGGCGGTGGGCAAAGACCAGCACCCCGGCCACCGCGCCGATGCGCTCGTCCTGGCGGGCGGCCGCCACCAAGGAGGCCAGGAAATCCGGCTCCGCCTCCGTATCGTTGTTCAGCAGGACGATGAACTCGCCCTGGGCCACGGCCAGGCCACGGTTGTTGCCCTCGGCAAAGCCCAGGTTGCGCTCGTTGCGCACGATGCGTACTGCGGGGTAGTGCTCGGCCACCCACTCGGCCGAACCGTCGCTGGAGGCGTTGTCGACGAGGACGATCTCGAAATCCGGCCAGGTCTGCCGCCGCAGCGCCTCCAGACAGGGTCCTAGAAGGTGCCGGCCGTTCCAGTTGACCAGGATAACGGAAACGGTCGGGGGCCGGGATATGCTGCCGTCCCGAGGCGGGGGAAATCCGTCGTCACGCATCCTACGCCAGGCGCCCCTTCGCCAGCCGTTCCAGCACCGCGGCCACATGGACGATGCCCCGCTCCATATCGACCAGGCGCAGGTTCTCGTTGGGGCCGTGGACATTCTCCCCGGGGTGGCCGACCCCCAGGCTGATGATCGGCAGGTCCAGGGTCCGGCCTACGACATACATCGGCCCCGACCCGCCGGCCGTGGGGAAGACGACGGGCGGCCGCGGAAAGACCTGGCGCGTCGCCTCGATGACCGCCTGCACAAAGGGGGACTCCCGCGGGGTGGTGTGGGGATGCAGGGCCGGCCCCAGGGGCCGCACGGCGATATCGGCGTAGCCTTCCTCGTCCAGGTAGCGGCGCAGCAGCTCCAGGATGCGCTCCGGGCGCTGGTGGGGCACCAGGCGAAAGTCCAGGCGGGCCCGGGCCACCGCGGGGACGATCGAGCGCATGCTCTCGCCGATGTAGCCGCTTTCCAGTCCGGAGATATTGCATGTCGGGGAGTAGAACTGGCAGAGGAGAAACGGCCCCCCGGACAGGTCCTGCAGGAAGGCGGGGACCTTCCAGGCGCGCAAGAGTTCCTTTTCGGGGAAAGGGATGCGCCGGGCATCATCGATCTCCTGGCGGGTGGGGCCGGCGACGTCGTCGTAGAAGCCGTCGATGAGCACTTCCTCGGAGGGGCTCTTCAGGCGCGAGAGCGCCCACGTCAGTCTCCAGGCCGGGTTCGGCGCTACGGTCGCCCAGCCGGAGTGGATCTCGCCGGCTACTCCGCGGGCCTCGAGCTCCACGGAGAGGATGCCCTTCATGCCCAGGTAGAGATAGGGTTGACCCTTGGCGCCGACCTCCCCCGATTCCCAGATACAACCGTCGGCCCGCAGTTGCTCGGCATGGGCGGCGACGAGGGCCGGCAGGTGCGGGCTGCCGATCTCCTCTTCCCCCTCCACCAGGAAACGCACGCCCACCGGGATGCGCCCGCGCACCTTTTTCCAGGCCCGCAGGGCCCACATGCGGGCGACGAGCGAGCCCTTGTTATCCACCGCCCCCCGCGCATAGAGGCGGCGGCGGTAGAGGCGCGGAGCAAAGGGGGGAAAATGCCAGTCACCCTCGGCCCCGACCGGCTGCACGTCGTAGTGGTTATAGAAGAGGACGGTGGGCTTGCCGGGCACGAGGTGCTCGGCCAGTACCACCGGGGGGCCGCCGGCCGACACGAGCTGCACTGCCAGACCGATGTCGGCCAGCGAGTGGGCCACCCGTTCGGCCGCGGCTTGGAGGTCCTGGGGCCGGCCGGCCATGCTGGGCAGGGCACACAGATCGATCAGCTCCTGCGCGGCATCGGGAAGGTGTTGCTGGGCATAGTCGCTGAATTTTTGCACCGGCCCTGCTCCTTTGGGGGCATCGGGACCGGACCTTGCGGCCGGCCCGTCCCCCACAGCCCTGGCAGCCGCGGGGCGAGCCATCGCGGGCTACAGCCTCTCCATCGGCGTCTGGCGCCGCTCGCGCAGGTTGCGCAGCAGTTGGGCGCGAACCACTTCCCGCTCCCGGCGGGCCCGGCGCTCCTCCGGGGTGCGGTTCAACACCATCTGCACGGTCTTGACCAGGGCGACGGGGCTGAACGGCTTGGTGATATACTCGTCGGCCCCCAACTGCCAGCCGCGGATGATGTCGGCGTCCTGGACAAGCGCGGTGAGCACAACCACCGGGACATCCTGGAGGTGGGGGGTCTGGCGCAGATGCTTCAGGACCTCCCATCCGTCCAGCCCCGGCAGCATAATGTCCAGGATGATCAGGTCCGGCCGACCTTCCTCTATCTGCTGCAGCGCTTCGAGGCCATCGGCCGCGGTAACTACCTCGTGGTTCTCGAGGCGCAGGTTGAGGTCGATGAGCTTGCGGATCGGCTGCTCATCCTCTACCACGAGAATCTTCATCTTGCACCCCGCTCGACGAGATTTCGACGGTACAGCGGCTGACCAGGTCCTGGATGCAGGCCGCGAACTGCTGCAGGGAAAAGGGCTTCTGCAGAAAGGCATCGATCTGCAGCCGAAAGGCCCGCTCTTCGTCCTCGGCATCGGTGGAGAGGAGCAGGAAAGGCCGCTGCCGCAGCCCCTCGATCTTGCGCAGATCCCGGCAGAGGTCCCACACCGAGCCATCCTCCTGGGCCGCGTCCAGGATCACGATGGAGAGGGGCGTGGAGCGCGCGGCTGCCAGGAGTTCCTGGCCCGAGTGGTACAGCCGCACGCGGTGGCCGGCCTTTTCCAGGTGCACCCGCAGGAGCTGCAAAAGGTCCTGCTCTGCCCCGGCAATGGCCACGAAGCAGGAGCGGGTCCGGCCGCGCCGCTCCGTCGCATGGTTCGGGGCCAGCGCCGAGCCCCGCTCGTCCACCGCGTAGCTGCTGCCCGGCATCTGTTTGGCATATCTCTTCATCTCGGCCGCCGTGCGGCTGAACTCGTCCAGGTCCTTGAACTGACGATAGAGGTTGGTCACCACGCCGATGGAGATCGTCATGATCGGAAATCGGTGCGGCACGCCGCTGCGGTCATACCCTCGCAGGTAGCCGCGCTCCAGGTCGGCCTGGTCGTAGAGCGAGGGGGCGGCGGCGTCAAAGCGTTCGATGAGGCGCTGGCAAAAGGATTCGACATGCTGCGGCTTGGTCAGGACGGCAAAATCGTCCCCGCCGATATGCCCCACAAAATCGCCGCCGCAGCCCTCCTCGTCGATCGTCTCCTGAATCAGGCCGGCCAACAGCTGGATCGCCTGATCCCCGCGGACAAAGCCGTAAGCATCGTTCAACGCTTTGAAGTTGTCCATGTCGATGTACAGCAGGGCCAGGGGCTCCTGGCGTTGGAGGCGATGCTTGATCTCCTCCTGCAGCAGGAGGTTGCCGGGCAGTCCCGTCAGGGGGCTGCGCACGGGAGTCTCCCGCGACCGCCGCAGCAGGGAGCGCACCCGGGCCAACAGCTCATAGGTGTCGAACGGCTTGGTCACATAGTCGTCGGCTCCGCTGTCGAACCCGTCCAGCTTGTCCCGCACCGTCGAGAGCGAGGTCAGCATCAGGATCGGCACATGGCTGGTCCGCGTGTCGTTGCGCAGCTGCCGGCAGACCTCGTAGCCGTCCATCTGCGGCATCATCACGTCGACCAGGATCAGGTCGGGGACATTCTCCTGGGCCAGGCGCACCGCCTCGTCGCCGTTCTGGGCCAGGGCCACTTCGAAATCGGCCCGCTCGAGAAAGGCGCGCAGGAGATGGCGAATCCCCGGGTCATCGTCGGCGACCAGAACTTTGGCAATCTGCGCGTTCATCCTCAACCCACCAGTTGCTGGTAGAGCAGGTCCAGGCTGAGGTCACTACAGACCGTCTCCACGGAGCGCATCGTCAGGGCAAAGGCCGAGACCCCCAGCCAGACGGACTCGTCGAGGGGGATGCCGTTCACCAGGCCGTAGATGACGGCGGCGGTCAGGGCATCCGCGGCCCCGGTCGTGTCCACAATCTCGCCGCGCACGGCCGGGACATAGCCGTTGTCCTCGGCGGTGGCATAGACGACCCCCTCATTGTGCAGGCTGATCAGGACCACCCCTACGCCGGCCGCCACGAGCTGGCGGGCGGCGGCGGCGGCCGTGCGTCGGGAAGCGACCGGCCGGCCGGTGAGGGCCTCGGCCTCGACGCTTCCGGCGGCCAGCAGGTCGAAGTGGGACAAAAGCGGGCGATAGCGCCGCGCCAACTCCATGGAGACCGGGTCCAGGCAGAGCCGGCTGCCGTACCGCCGCGCCAGGCGGATGGCCGTCTCGGCGGTCTCGATGGGCGTGTTGGCGTCGATCACCACCATGTGGGCGCCGCGGAAGAAACGGCGGCGGTCGTACACGTAGCGCGGGGTCAACAGCGTGATGATGGCCGCGTCGTCGACCGCCGAGGCGAGTTGGCCCTCGCCGTCGAGCAGGGCCACGTAGGCCGCGGTGCGCTGGTCGCGAGCAAAGAGCACCTGGCTGACATCCACGCCGGCCGCGCTGGTATGCTTCACCACCTGGTGGCCGAAGGGGTCGCGGGCGACAACCGCCAGGAGGGCGGCGCGCGTGCCCAGCCGGGCCAGGTTCTCGGCGATGTTGCGGGCCACACCGCCCACGCTGATGCGCACGCGCCCAGGGTTGGAAGTAGCGGGATGGAACTGGCCCGGCACATGCCCCTTGATATCGAGGCAAGCCGCGCCGATGACGACAACCTCTGGCTGCCAATCTTCCATGCCTGTTCCTCCAGACTCCTGTCCATTATAGCACAACGGGGCAGGTATGAAAAGTGGCCCCGCGAACCGCCGGCCCGCTCGGCCTTCCCTCCCGCCGCGAAGCGGCCCTGCCCCCTTCACCTTTCAGCCCCACCTTGACCGATACGGGCGGCTATGCTATATTGCTCCGGTACGTGAGGGCTTCCCGGCCAGGCTGCTGGGGCATCGAGGTGGGCAGGATTTGTCGGCCATGACCGCACCTTCCGACTACAGCGCGCGCATCGCCGCCGGCCTCGCTGTGCGTCCCGAGCAGGTCGCGGCGACAATATCCCTGCTCGACGGCGGCAACACCCTGCCCTTTATCGCCCGCTACCGCAAGGAAGCCACCGGCGGGCTGGACGAGGAGCAGGTCCGCCAGGTGAGCGCGCACCTGGCCCGGCTGCGCGCCCTGGACGAGCGCCGCGAGACGATCCTTTCGAGCATCCGGGAACAGGGGCAACTGACCCCGGAGATCGCCGGCCGCATCCACGCCGCCGAGACACTGGCCCAGTTGGAGGACCTCTACCAGCCCTACAAGCCAAAGCGCCGCACCCGCGCCACGTTGGCCCGGGAAAAGGGCCTGCAGGGGTTGGCCGAAATCATCGCCGCGCAGGTGGTCACCGGCGAGACGCTGGAGGAGATCGCCGCGCCCTTCCTGAACGACCAGGTGCCGACGATCGCCGAGGCCCTGGCCGGCGCCCGCGACATCGTCGCCGAGACCATCAGCGACCATGCCGAGGTGCGGGGGCTGGCGCGGGAAAAGGCCCGCCGTTGGGGCCTGCTGATCGTGGAAAAGGTCCCCGAGGCCGAGGACCCGCGCGGCGTCTACCGCGACTACTACGACCTGGCCACACGCGTCGACCGCCTTCGCCCCCATCAGGTCCTGGCCATCAACCGCGGCGAGGCGGAGCATGTCCTGCGCGTGCGCCTGGAGGTCGCCGAGCGCGACTGGCGCGCCGCCGTGTTGCCGTTCTACCGCCCCGACCCGCGCTCCCCCCTGGCGGAGCAGTTGGAATCGGCCATCGCCGACGCTGCCGAGCGGCTGCTGCTGCCGGCCATCGAGCGGGACGTCCGCCGCCTCCTGAAAGAGGAGGCCGCAGAGCACGCCATCCAGGTTTTCGCCAAGAACCTGCGCGCCCTGCTCTCCCAACCCCCCGTGGCCGGCCACACGGTGCTGGGCATCGACCCCGGGTTCCGCACCGGCTGCAAGGTGGCCGTCGTCGACCCCACGGGGAAGGTGCTGGACACGGCCACGATCTACCCCCATGAGCCGCAGCGGCAGTGGGAAGAATCCCTGAAGGTTTTGAAGTCGCTCGTACTGCGGCATCACGTCTCGCTCGTGGCCATCGGCAACGGCACGGCCTCGCGCGAAAGCGAGAACCTGGTCGCCGAGCTGATCCGCACCCTGCCCAGCACACGCTACCTGGTGGTCAGCGAGGCCGGGGCCAGCGTCTACAGCGCCAGCCCCCTGGCGCGTTCCGAACTGCCGGACCTGGACGTGAGCATGCGTGGGGCCGTCTCCATCGCCCGGCGGGTGCAGGACCCCCTGGCAGAGCTGGTAAAGATCGATCCGCAGTCGATCGGCGTGGGGCTGTACCAGCACGACGTGGACCAGAAGCGCCTCGCGGAGGCCCTGGCCGGCGTGGTGGAAAGCGTGGTCAACAGCGTGGGGGTAGACCTGAACACGGCCTCGCCGGCCCTGCTCACCCATGTCGCCGGCATCGGACCGCGGCTCGCCGAGCGCCTCGTCGCCTACCGCGACAGCCACGGCCCCTTTGCCGACCGGGCCGCCCTGTGCGACGTGCCCGGCCTGGGGCCCAAGACATACGAGCAGGCCGCGGGGTTCCTGCGCATCCGCGGCGGACGCCACCCGCTGGACACCAGCGCCATCCATCCCGAAAGCTACGAGATCGCCGAGTCCCTGCTGCGGCGGGCCGGCCTCTCCCTGGACACGCCGCCGGCCGCGCGCGCCCCCGCCCTGGAGCGCCTCCTGCGGCGCCATCCGCTGGAGCAACTGGCCGAGGAGTTGGGCACGGGGCCGCTCACCCTGGGCGATATCCTGGAGCAGTTGGTCCGCCCGGGCCGCGACCCCCGCGCCGACCTGCCGCCGCCCATCCTGCGCCGCGACGTGCTCTCCGTGGACGACCTGCAGCCGGGCATGCTGCTGCGCGGCACCGTGCGCAACGTCGTGGACTTTGGGGCCTTTGTCGACATCGGCGTCAAGCAGGACGGCCTGCTCCACCGCAGCCGGGTACCGGCCGGCGTGGAGCTGCACGTGGGCGACGTGATCGAGATCGAGATCCTGACGGTTGAGCCGGAGCGCGGGCGCATCGCGCTGGGCTGGGCCCCACTGCCGGCATAAGCAAATTGCAGGAGGGAACCATGAAACAGTACCGTGTCAAACCAGGCACCCGTGTCGACCTGCGGGACTATGATCCCACCGACAAGAGCGCTTTCGACGGGGGCAAAACCAAGGGCCAGGAGCGCATGCTCGACCTCAACCGCCGGCTCCAGGAGCTGCAGGAGCTCCTCTACGCCGAGCACAAGCACAAGGTCCTGGTCGTGCTGCAGGCGCTAGACACCGCCGGCAAGGACGGCATCATCCGCCACGTCTTTGATGGGGTCAATCCCCAGGGGGTGCGGGTGGCCAGCTTCAAGGTGCCCTCGGCCCTGGAGCTGGACCACGACTACCTCTGGCGCATCCATCAGCAGGTGCCGGGCAAGGGGGAGATGGTGCTCTTCAACCGCAGCCACTACGAGGACGTGCTGGTGGTGCGCGTGCACGAACTGGTGCCGCCCCGTGTCTGGAAGAGGCGCTTTGCCCAGATCAACGCCTTTGAGCGCATGCTGGCCGAAGAGGGGACGACGATCCTGAAATTCTTCCTGCACATCAGCCCGGAAGAGCAAAAGGCCCGCCTGCAGGACCGGCTGGACACCCCGCACAAGCGCTGGAAGTTCCACGTGGGCGACCTGGCGGAGCGCAAGCTGTGGCCCGAGTACATGCGAGCCTACGAGGATGTCTTGAGCAAGACCAGCACGCGCTGGGCCCCCTGGTACATCGTGCCCTCCGACCGCGAGTGGTACCGCAACCTGGTGGTGGCCACGGTGCTCGTGGAGACGCTGGAGGGGCTGAAGATGTCCTATCCCGAACCCGAGGAAGGGCTGGACCAGGTAGTCATCGAGTAAGGAGGACGGCGATGGGTTTTGCCGAGCTCATCAGGACCCGTTACAGTGTCCGCGCCTACGAGTCCAAGGCGGTGGAGGAGGAGAAGCTGCGGCAGGTGCTGGAGGCGGCCCGTCTGGCGCCGACGGCGGCCAACCGCCAGCCGTTCCAACTGATCGTCATCCACACGGCCGGCCGGGAAGAGGAGTTGAACCGCATCTACGGCAGCAAGTGGTTCGTCCAGGCTCCGCTGGTGCTGGCCGTCTGCGGGCTGCCCCGGCAGGCCTGGTCACGCCGGGACGGCAAGAACTATGGCGATGTCGACGCCGCCATCGTCATGGACCACATCACCCTGGCTGCGGCGGACCTCGGCCTGGGCACCTGCTGGGTCGGGGCCTTTGATGTGACGGCCGCCCGGGAAGTTCTGGGCCTGCCCGACGACGTGGAACCCATCGTCTTTACGCCCCTGGGCTACCCGGCGGACAAACCGCGGCCCAAGCAGCGCAAAGCGCTGGAAGAACTGGTCCGTTACGAGCGCTGGTAGGAGTTTTGGCCCTCGCAGAGGACCGGTTCCCCGCCGCCGAAAACGCCGAGAGCGCCGCACGGAACGTTCACGAGGCTGTCCATATGGAAAGGGTGGCCCGCTTGTTCGCATCCGCCAGGCAGGGCGGCGCCGTCACCTTCGCCGCCCTGCGCCACCACAACTACCGACTGTGGTTCGTCGGCCAGATGTTTTCCTTGATGGGCACCTGGATGCAGTCGGTGGCCCAGGGGTGGATGGTCTACGACCTCACGGGCTCCAAGTTCCTCCTGGGGCTGATCACCTTCTGCGGCTCCGTTCCCACCATGTTCCTGATGATCCCGGCCGGCGCCCTGGCCGACCGCCTCCCCAAGCGGCGCATCCTGCTGGTGACCCAGACGGTGATGATGCTGCAGGCCGTTATCCTGGCCACCCTGGCGCTGACCGGGGTGCTGCAGGTCTGGCATGTGGCCGTGCTGGCTTTTTGCCTGGGGGTGGCCAACTCCTTCGACGCGCCGACGCGCCAGGCGCTGGCCGTGGAGATGGTTGAGGACCGCGCCGACCTGATGAGCGCCATCGCCATGAACTCGTTGATGTTCAACGTGGCGCGCATCGTCGGGCCGGCCGTCGGCGGCATCCTGTTGGCCCTGCTGGGGCCGGCCTGGTGTTTCTACCTGAACGCCCTCTCCTTCCTGGCCGTGCTGATCGCCCTGCTGCGGATGCGTTTCTCCACCGACAAGCCGACGCTGCAGGCCGAGCCGCTGGGCACCCAGGTCCTGGCCGGCCTGCGCTACATCCGCGGGCACGTCCTGGTGCGGACGATCATCGCCCTGGTGGGATTCTCCTCGCTCTTTGGCTTCTTCCACACCGTCCTGTTGCCGGCCTTTGCCGCCGACACGCTGCAAGTGGGCGAGGCCGGCCTGGGGTACCTGCAGACGACCATCGGCGCCGGGGCCATCTGCGGTTCGCTGACCGTGGCCGCGCTGGGGCGCTCGCGCTACAAGGGCATGATCCTGACGGCCGGCAGTGTCGTCTTTCCCATCGCCGCGATCATCTTTGCCCACGCCCGCTCCTTCCCCCTGGCGTTGGCCGGGCTGGCCGTGGCCGGGTTCGGTTTCGTCACCCAGAACGCCAGCAGCAACACGCTAGTGCAGTCCATCGTCCCCGACGCGCTGCGCGGCCGGGTGATGGGGGTCTACACGCTGATGTTCTTTGGCACCTCGCCGCTGGGCTCGCTGATGGCCGGCAGTCTGGCCCAGGGCTTGAGCCCCTCCTGGGCGGTGACAATCGGTTCGGGCTTGACGCTGCTCTTTGCCGTGGTCCTGGCATGCGCCGTACCGGCGCTGCGCCGGCCGGATGCCGCCCCCCAGTCCCCGGCAATCCCTTGAACCACCGGGGCGCCAAGAAGATCAACCGCGAAGACACAAAGGCGCCAATGAGGCCCGCTTCTTTCGGCAAGGAGGGGCCGGCAGGCGCGGGAAGCGCTGCTGCATGACATCCGGACACGCCTGGGCGAGCCGGCCGTGCGCGAGCTGTTGGCGCAGACTATGGGGTTGCCCGCCCCCGAGCGCGGGGAACACCTCGGCGCGCGCCGCCGCGAAGGCAGGGGGCACCTGCTGGACCTGGAGCAGGCTGGAAGGCTGGTGGGGTTGGGCGGCCTGGAGGAGACCGGCCCCAGACCGGCGGTCATCCAGCACATCGCCGTGCCCACTGGACAACTCCCCCCCGGATGGTGTACAATACCCCCGTCGACATCGTCCGGAGGCAACATCGATGCTCGCTCCCATCAGTGACTATCGCCTGCGGCAGCGCGAATACCTCCTGCGCATCGCCCAGGCCATGACCTCGCGCCTGGACCTGAGCGACCTGCTGCGCCTGGTGATCGAAAAGTCGGTGGAGATCCTGGACGCCGAGGCCGGTCTGATCGCCCTGCGCGAGGAGGGCTATCCCGACCTGCAGGTCTATGCCCGTTACGGGCTGGACAAGGAGCTGCTGGAGCTCTTTGCCCCGCTGCTGGCCGGCGAGTTCCTGGATGACCTGGTGCGCACCGGCAGTTGGGCCTCCCCCGACCTGGCCCTGCCGCTGCGCGTGGCCTCTTCCGTCCTGGGGGTGCGCCTGCGCCAAGTGGTGGCTCTGCCCCTGATCGTCGGCGGCGAACCGGTGGGCGTGATCTATGTCTTTCGCTCCAGCTCCAGCCCCGGCTTCTCCGGCAACGACCGCCAGGTGCTCTCGGCCTTTGCCGACCAGGCGGCCGTCGCCGTGCAGAACGCCCGCCTCTACCAGCGCCTCCTGGCCGAGAAGCGCCACCTGGACACGATCATCGAGAACAGCGCCGACGGGGTGATGATCCTCGACGGCCGTTGGCGCATCCAGACCGCCAACCGCGCCCTGGAGAACATGCTCGGCCGGCATCGCCACGAGATCCTCGGCCACACCTGCGCCGAGGTGCTGCAGCTGACCACCCCCCAGGGGGCCCCGGTCTGTACCGGCTGCTGCCCACTGGAAGCCCTGGGACCCGAGCCCCATCCTTACGTCGAGGGGGTACACACCGCCCCCGACGGCCGGCGCATCCACCTGGGCATCACCTACTCCGTGCTGCGCGCTGCCGACGGCAGCCTGCGCGAGGCCATCGCCAACGTCCGCGACATCACCCGCCTGAAGGAGGCCGAGGAGGTCAAATCCACCTTTGTCTCCATCGTCTCGCACGAGCTCAAGACGCCGGTGGCCATCATCAAGGGCTATGCCAGCACGCTGCGGCGGGAGGACGCCGCCTGGGACCCGCAGACCGTGCGCCGGGGGCTGCAGGTTATCGAGGAGGAGAGCGACCGCCTGGACGAGCAGATCAGCAACCTGCTGGAGGCCTCGCGCATCCAGGCCGGCGGGCTGCAGTTGAACCTGGCGCCGATGGACATCGCCGGGCTGGCGCGCAAGCTGGTGGAGGTGTTCCGCCCGCAGACGGACACCCATACTTTCGAGCTGGACTTTCCTCCCAACTTCCCGCCGGTGTGGATCGATTACGAGCGCCTCCGCATGGTCCTTTCCAACCTGCTCTCCAACGCCATCAAGTACTCGCCCAAGGGCGGGACGGTGCGCATCGGCGGCTGGGCGGAGCAGGACCGGGTGGTCGTCTACGTGGCCGACCAGGGCATCGGCATCGCCGAGGGCGAGTTCGAGCACATCTTTGAGCGCTTCTACCGGGTGGACAACCGGCCCTCGCGGACGACGGCCGGGGCCGGCCTGGGGCTGTACCTGTGCAAGGCGGTTGTCGAGGCCCACGGCGGCGAGATCTGGGTCAAGAGCCAGGTGGGGCAGGGCTCGACCTTTTTCTTCTCCCTGCCCCGCCGGGAAGGAGAGGAGCCATGAGCGATGCCCCGCTGATCCTCGGCCACCGCGGCGCCCGCCGGGAGGCCCCCGAGAACACGCTGCCGGCCTTTCGCCGCGCCCTGGAGGTGGGGGCCGATGGGGTGGAACTGGACGCCCGCCTGTGCGCCGACGGCGCCGTCATCGTCCTGCACGACGACGACCTGGCGCGGACGACGGCCGGCCGCGGCCGCGCCGACCGGCTGCGCTACGAGGAGATCCGCCGCCTCGACGCCGGCGGTCGCTGGGCAGAAGAGTTCCCCGGCACCTACGTGCCCACCCTGGAGGAGGCCCTGGCCGCGCTGTCCCCGGCCCGCCTGGTCAACGTCGAGCTCAAGGGCCCGGAGGAGGACAGCGGGCTGGAGCAGCGCGTGTTGGAGGTGGTGCGCGCCGCGGGGATGGTCGAACGGGTGGTCTTTTCCTCCTTCCACCCGGCCCACCTGCGGCGGCTGCGCCGGCTGGACGACGGCCTCGCCCTGGCCATCCTCTACGGCGTGGGCCTCTTTCACCCGGTCCCCTGGCGCCTGGTCGAGGAGCTGCGCCTGGAGGCGCTGCATCCCTGGATGCCGGCCGTCTCGGCCCGGCTGGTGAAAAAGGCCCACGACCGCGGGCTGCGCGTGCGCGTCTGGACGGTGAACGGCGCGGCGGAGGCCCGGCGGCTGGCCCGCTGGGGAGTGGACGGCATCATCAGCGATGACCCGCGGCAAATGGTGGCCTGGCTCCGGGAAACCAGGTGAGAGGGTGCCGGTCGATGGAAGTCGAAAAGTTCTCTCCGAGGGGTAAGCTGGTCCTCGTCGTCGACGACGAGAAACGCATGGTCGAGTTCATGCGCATGAACCTGGAACTGGAGGGCTACCGGGTGGCCACGGCCCACAACGGGCTGGAGGCCCTGGAGCGGGTGCGCGCGGACCTGCCCGACCTGGTGCTGCTGGACGTGATGATGCCGCAGATGGACGGCTTCGAGGCGCTGCAGCGCATCCGGGAGGTCTCGTCCGTGCCGGTCATCATGGTCACCGTGCGCGGGGAGGAGCACGACCTGGTGCGCGGTCTGGAGCAGGGCGCCGACGACTATATCGCCAAGCCCTTTTCCCCCCGCGAGCTGCTCAGCCGCATCAAGGCCGTGCTGCGGCGGGCCGAATCGCCGGCCGCGGCCCAGGCGCGCATCGTGGTGGACGACGAGCTGACCATCGACACGGCCAAGCGCGAGGTCATCGTCCGCGGCCAGGTGGTCAAGCTCCGCCCGACGGAGTACCGCCTGCTCTACCACCTGGTGCAGAACGCCGGCTGGGTGATGACCCACGAGATGCTCCTCTCCAAGGTGTGGGGGCCGGAGTACCGCGACGAGGCCCAATACCTGCGCCTGTACATCACCTACCTGCGACAAAAGATCGAGGTCGACCCGGCCCACCCCAAGTATATCTTGACCGAACGGGGGGTGGGGTATCGTTTCAAGGAGTTCGGTCCCCAGGCCGGCCGGTCGGACGAGAGCGGCCGGACCGCGGAGGGACATCGGAGGTCGAGCGGATGAAACGAGCCAAGCTGCCCTTGATCGCTGGCGTCCTGTTGTCCTGCCTGTTGGCCGGATGCGCCATCGTGCCCACGCCGCTGCCGGCCCCGGAGCTCCTGCCGGCCCCGACGACAGCCCCCGGCGGTCCCTCCTATGCCCATGTCCGTTTCGTCCGCGCTACCATGGAGAGCGGCGGCACCTGGCGCTTCGAGGTGACCGTGCAGCACGACGAGGAGGGCCCGGAGCACTATGTCGACCGCTGGGAGGCGCTGATCCCCCTCCCCGACGGGCAGACGCTCAGCTACGCCCGCCCCTTCACCCAGCCGCACCCGGCGGGGCAGCCCTTCCAGACGGCCCTCTCCGGACTGCGGCTGCCGGCGGGCGCGGCGCAGGTGACGGTGCGCGCCCACGACAGCCGCGACGGCTATGGCGGGCAGGAGGTGGTGGTGGACTTGAGCGTGGCGGCCGGCCCGGGGTTTCAGGTCGTCCGAAAGTAGGGGCCACACCCGTGCCCCCAAGGAGATGTCGATGGAGCTAAACTTTCTGCTCTGGCTGCAATCCTTCGCCACCCCCTGGCTGGACACGGCCATGGGGGCCATCACCAACCTGGGCAGCGAGTACTTTTACCTGGCGATCCTCTGCTTCCTCTATTGGTGCGTGGATGTCCGGGGCACGCTGCGCCTCTTTGTGCTCTTTCTCTCCACGGTGTACATCGGCGGGGCCCTCAAGGAGATCGTCGGCCGGCCGCGCCCTTTCCAGGCCTTTCCCGACCTGATCCGGGCCCGCTACACCGAGACCGCCGGCGACATGGCCTTTCCCAGCGGACACGCGCTGGACGCCACCGTCTTCTGGGGCTACTTGGCCATGGTCGTGCGCCGGCGCTGGCTGTACGTCACGGCCCCGATCGTGGTCGTGCTGGTGGCTTTCTCCCGCCTCTACCTGGGGTTGCACTGGCCGACGGACGTGCTGGGGGGCGTGCTCATCGGCCTGCTGCTCCTGGGAGCGGCCTATATCCTCTTTCGCCTGCTAGCCGGCATGCCCTTGCAGGCCAAGTTCCCGGTGACACTGGTCCTGGCGCTGTTGCCGCTGCTCTTCTTTGTCCTCTTTCCCTCCCACAGCAGCGCGCAGAGCATGGGGGCCCTTTTCGGCGCCCTCCTGGGCCACATCATCGAGCGGCAGTACATCCGCTTTCCGGTGCGCCGGCCCTGGTGGCAGCAGGTTCTGAAGGCGATCATCGGGCTGGCCGGCATCCTGCTCCTCTTTGTCGGCCTGAGCTCCATCCTGGCTCCCCTGCCCTCGGCCATACCCGCTTCCCTGTCCCATGAGCCGGGCGCGGAGCCGCTCCTGCCCGTCATGGGGCTGGTCGACTGGGCCAGCGAGACCCCGGTCCTGGCCCGCTACGCCCTGGTCGGCCTGTGGGCGTCGCTGCTGGCCCCGGCCCTCTTTCGCCTGTTCTTCGGCCCGGACAATCAGGAGGCCGAACGTTGATGCCGCCCGGGGGGCGGCATCAACGCTGCGGGATGAGGATCGCACCTACTTCTTGACGATGAGTTTCTGGTGGACGAGCCAGACGATGACCCCGATCACCGCCGTGATGGCGGCCGCGATCAGGCCCCACAGCAGGGAGTACCCGATGGTGCCCTTGCTGAAGAGCAGCAGCACAAAGGAGACGCTCGCAAAGACGACACCTGTCAGAACGATCAGGGTGTACATCAGCAGCTTGCCTGGCTTTCGTTCTCCTTTGCCCGACTCGAACCAAGTGCCGCGCTTTTCGCTCATGGCCTTTCTCCTTTTGTCTTTGATCTCGCCGTGACTGGGGACAGTATAACACAATTGTCAAGTAGAATCAAGCATGTTTCGGCGGCCCAGATCGGGCCCCACCGCACCCCCTCCCCACCTCGCGGCGCCACCCCTCCCGGAAGCCCTCCCAAAACGGCCCGACGACCCGCCCGTTGGCGCGCAGCGTCTCCCGGGCGATGACCCAGACCACGCACGCCAGCATCGCCAGGCGCGGCCGGACGTAGTAGCGGAGGTAGAAAGTGGGCAGATAGCGGCCCATGTAGCGCCACTTGGCCGGCGACTCCTCTCCCGTGCTGGCCGAGACGCGATGGCGGACGACGGCCGCCGGGATTAGCAAAATCTGCCAACCTGCCCGGCGGGCCCGCTCGCAGAGGTCAAGGTCCTCCCAGTACATGAAGTAGGCCTCGTCGAAGGGGCCCACCTCCCGGAGCATCGCGCTGCGCAGGAGCATCGCGCAGCCGGTGGCATAGTCGATGGGCCGCGGGGCCGCCGGGAGGGCGCGGCGGCGGCGATAGGCCGGCCAGAAGGCCACCGGCGGCAAGCGTCGGCGGTAGGAGCCGGCAAACCAGATGCGGTCGTCGCCGGCGTAGCGGATCAGCGGGCTGAGGAGGCCGGCCCGCGGATGCGCCTCTGCCGCGGCGACGAGGAGGTCCAGGGCGTCCGGCGCCACCTCGGTATCGTTGTTCAGCAGCAGGATGTAGGGCCGCCCCATCTCCTGGGCCCGGGCCAGGCCGAGGTTGGCCCCGCCGGCAAAACCCAGGTTGCGGGCGTTGGCCAAGAACTGCACCTGCGGGCAGGCCGCCCGCAGGACGGCCACGCTGTCGTCCGTGGAGCCGTTGTCTACGACGATGGCCTGGTCGGGCGGCAGGCCGGCCGCCAGGAGCGAGCGCAGGCAGGCCAGGGTGTCCGGCGCCCGGTTCCAGTTCAACGTGACCGCCACGACGGGGAAGGTAGCCAAGGGGGCCCTCACTTCTGCCAGATCAGCAGGTGCGTCGGGCCGCGCACCGCCAGGACCGCCGACACGACCTCTAGGAGGCACTGCTCCCCTTCGACCTCCACCCCGACGACGCCGCGGGACAGCGCCTCCGGGGGCAGGAGCAGCCGGTCCACCGCGATATCGCCCGAGCGGACGGCCGTCCGTCCCGGCAGGTCGTGCGTGGCCAGGACCATGCCCGCGCCGCTCTGCCCCCAGCGGTAGCGCACGCGGTAGGAGCAGGAGGAGGGCGGGCAGCGCCAGTAGGTGAGCAGCCAGACATGGACCGCGCCGGACGGGCCCAGCGTCACCGCGGTGTCGGCGCCGAGGTACTGGAGCTGCCTGCCAAAGGTGGCCAGCGGCACCAGCCCGCTCTGGCTGTAGTCGGCGGGGGGACGCAGGATGGGCTCGCCCTGGAAGCGCGGCGCGCTCTCCTCCAGGCCGCGGTAGGACACGAGATCGCCCCACCACTGAGCCGTGCGGCGCCACTGCTCCGCGCGCTCCGGCCTTGCCAGGTAGAGGACCAGGCCGGCCGCCGCCAGCAGCAGGAAAAGGGCCTCCCGCCAGTGCTTCTTCATCGGACCGGCTCCTGCGGGTGGACGCGGTAGATGGCAAAGCGGCCGTCGACGTAGACGGGGGCCAGGCGGCCCGCGCTGCCGATCCAGTCGTTATAGGGGTGACGCTCCACAAAGACATAGTTCGCCCCCAGGGCGGCGACCGCGGGGTGCCAGAACTCGGGGATGCGCTGCTCCACGTAGAGCACCTCGTTGTCCAGGTCGCTCTCCCACAGCGGGGCGATCCAGTAGAGCCCCAGGCCATAGACCACGCGGGCTCCGTCGTAGCTGTTCTCCTCCAGCCAGCGGTAGGCCGGCATATCGGAGAGGCCGATGGTCGGGCGCAGCGCCGCCGGGAGGCGGGCGGCGGCCTCCAACTGCCCCGGTGGGGTCATCCCCAGCGGGCCGACCGTCCACAGTGCATAGGCCGCGCCGAGGGTCAGCAGAGTCCAGGCCACCCGCCGGGTCCAGGCGCTGCCGGCGTGCAGCACCCAGGCGGTGCCGATAGCCCCGAGGCCGAGGAGGAAGAGGACGTAGCGCGGGATCCAGTTGTAGGGGGTCAGAAAAAAGGCCCCACCCAGCCCCACCAGGGTCACGGTGAGGGCCGGCCCGCGGAGGCGGCGGAAGGAAGTCAGCAGGTAGAGGAAGGACGGGATGCCCAGGACGGGCCAGAGCGGGCCCAGGCCAGCGTAGCGGGCCTCGTAGTGATACAAAGTCTGCGGCTCGAGCCAGAAGAACGGCGCCAGCAGCCAGCCGGGCAGCGCGCGGTACTGCGGGTCGAGGGCGTAGCTGTAGATGGCCCGGGCGCTGGTCTGCCCGTGGAAGAGCTGCCAATCTCCGGCCCAGACGATAAAGGGCCAGATGGGATTGCCAAAGCGCGCCCAGTTGGCGATGTACCAGGGGGCTCCCAGCAACAGCACCGGCAGGCCCAGGGCCGGGGCGCGGCGCCAAAAGGTCGGGCCCGGCCGCCAGGGCGGATCGGACAAAAGCAGGGCTACGCCGCCGACCAGGGGAAAGATCAGTCCGGCGTACTTGATCCCGGCGATCAGCCCCAGGGCCGTGCCGGCGAGCGCCGTGGGCAGGACGGCCCGCGCGGTGAGCAGGTTGAGGGCGACCAGGAAGAGGGTGGCGGTCACCAGGTCGTTGTAGGCCACACCGGCTTGCAGGGCCACCGCTGGGGCCAGGGCCAGAAGGGCGCCCCCGGCCCAGGAAGACATGGGGGCGGCCCCCAGCTTGCGCGCCAGGCCGTAGCAGGCCAGGAAAGCGGCCGGCCAGAAGGCCCACTGCACCGCGTCCACCAGGGCCGCCGTGCCGTCCAGCAGGACGGTCCAGACCATCAGCAGCTCCGAGTGCTCGGGATAGGAAGAGAGCCACATGGGCCAGCCGACGATCGTCCGGGCATCGCCGAACTGCAGGCGGGAAAAGGCCATGGGCAAGTGGTAGGCCAGGCCGTCGTAGCTGGCCTCCGGCAGGAGGACGGCCTGCCACAGCGCCGCGGCCATCAGCTCGGCCGCCGCCAGGGTCAGGACCAGGGGGAGGGGCGAGCGCCGGAACAGGTGGAGGAAACCCCGCAGCCGGCGCCAGGTGTCTTGCCAGGCCGCCGGCAGCCCACGGCTGCCGGCCAGTAGCACTCCGCCCAGCAGGAACAGGTTGAGCAGGGCCAACGGCACTGCCCGCAGCGCGCCCAGCAGGGCCAGGACGCGCGCCGAAACGACCACCTGGGCCACGGCCAGGACAAAGGCCCCCAGGGCGGCATCGGTCAGGGTGGTAAAGCGGCGGCGGATCGCCAGGAGGTGGGTGAACCAGAGGAGGCCGGCCAGAACGAGCGAAAATCCCATCGTGTAGCCTTTGTGCAAATATCCCCGCCGGGTGCTCCCGGTCGGTCCCGGCAGGCCCTCGCCTGGGGCAGACTACGGTTCCCTGGCCGGCGGTTCGGATCGGGGCGCAGCAGCCGCGCCCTCCCGCTGCGGCCAGGCCCGCGCCCCCAGCCAGATTCCCAGGAACCCCTGTGGCAAAGCCAGGAACAGCGCTGCCAATAGGCCCAGCGGTCCCAGTTCGCTGCCCAAGAATAGGATCAGCGCCACCACCAGCGCCGTCAGTCCACCATAGATGATCCCGTCGAGCCATGGTTTCCGGCTACCCCGGCCGATCCACAGACCCACCGGCAGAAAGACCAGACAGCCGACATAGATGAGCAGCGGCAGGACGTTACCCAGGATAAACAGGAGGAGAAAGGCGCCCGTGGCTACCGCCAAGCCCAGCAGGAGCCGGCGCCAGGGGATACCCGGCAAGAGCCTCGGCGCGGGCGCACCGCCGTTTTTCCGAACTCCGGACTGTTCCTCCACGCGTAAACCTCCTTTGGCGGCACTCGACCGTTATCGGAGCGCACCGGCCACAATCGGGCGTTCAGCGTTTGGTCCGGCGGCGGTCGGTCCGCTCCCGCGGGGCCGGCCGGGAGGCTGGAGCTCCCTTCTCCCCCGCGGGGCGGGCGCCATCCGGGGACGCCGCGCCGTCGCCCTGCTCCTTGCCCCCGCGGCCCGCTTGGCCGATGCGGCGGATGGTCACCCCGATCCAGGTGCCGATCAGCGCCTGCGGGAGGACCACAATGCTGACCGACAAGAGTTCCTCGAGCAGCGTCGCCATCGTGGGCCACGGCTGCCCGCGGCCCACGATGCTCAGCTCGAGCAGCAGGATGTAGAAGAACACGCTCATCAGGCCATAGGCCAGCCCGTTCCAGTAGGGCCGCTTGGGGGCCATGCGCTCGATAAAGATGCCGCCCAGGGAAAAGACCACCATGGACAGAAAGCTCATCGTGCCGCCCGCAGTGACGACGGCCACAAAGGCTACCCCCGCGGCCAACGCCGCCAAGCGGCCCCATTGGATCTCGACGGTCAGGATCGTAACCAGCCTACGCCACAGCATGGTCTAGCCCCCGTTGCATCAGCCCACGTCCCGGACCTGCACCGCGCCCTGCCCCAGCAGCTCTTCCACCTGCTGGCAGAACTCCTCGGAGTAGGCCACCCGCTCCAGCGGCTCCAGGCGCGTGACGACCCGCCCGTTGCGCACGAGCAGGGTCAGGCGGTCCGTGCCGCGGTGGGCCTTGAACAGGGTGTGCAGGCGCTGCATGCGCTGGATATCATCGTCGACATCGTCGCTGTGCGGCAGCGAGATCAGCACCTCGCGCCCGCTCTCCGGGAGGCCGCTGGCCGGCCGGGCCGCCGGGCCGTTGGCCACGGGCCGGCGCGGCCGCGCGGCCGGCGCCACGCGACCGGAAGGCGGCGGCTGGCGTGGCGGGGCCGGCGGCGGAACCAAATCGGCCGTTTCCTTGTCGTCCTCCTCCACAGCAAACTCCTCGTAGGGCAAGGCCGTCGGCTTGGGCGTCCGCAGGGCCATATCCTGCTCATAGGTCAGGAACTCGCCGGGCACCGGCACGGCCGGCTGCCGTGGATCTGGGTTCTCCATCTGCTGCACCCCCTGGCAGATCAACTGCAGGCGTTCGTTGCGCACGTCCACCTTGCCCTCGACGATCAGGATGCTGTCCGGCACCCAGCGCTCCCGGACCTTTTCGTAGGTGCGCGGAAAGACGACGACCTCCATCGTCCCGTCCATGTCCTCCAGCTCGCCGACGGCCATGGCCTCGTCCTTGCTGGTGCGCAGCTGCCGCACCCGGGCCAGGAGACCCAGCACGCGCACCGTCTGCCCGGTCATCTCCTCCGAGATCATGCCCAGGGTGATGAGCGCGGCCTGGTCCTTGGCCGGCAGTCGCCGCAGCACGTCATGCAGCGGGTGCGCGGAGACATAGAGGCCCAGCAGTTCTTTCTCCCAAGCCAGCAGAGTCCGCCGCGGCTGGGGAGGGACATCGGGGAGCGGGTGGGGAGCCACCTCGGCGGCAGGCTGCTCGCCCAGCAGGTCGAACATGCTGGCCTGGCCGATCTCACGGGCCTTCTGCTGTTGCTGGCCGGCACCCATAGCCCGCGGCAGGTCCGCCAGGAGCTGCTCGCGGCGGCCGGGCAGGCTGTCCATCGCGCCGGCCTTGATCAGGCTCTCCAATACGCGGCTGTTGAGCTGGTGGTAGTCCACGCGGGCGCAAAAGTCGCCCAGGTCGCGGAAGGGGCCGCCGGAGGCGCGCGCCGCGATGATCGCCGCGATGGGGCCGCTGCCCACATTCTTGATCGCCCCCAGGCCGAAGCGGATGGCGCGGCGAGGTCTGCCCTGCGCCTCCGTCTCGGCCAGTTCCTCGATGGTAAAGCCCTCCTCGGAACAGTTGACATCGGGTGGCAGGACGGCCACGCCCATGCGCCAGCACTCGGCCACGGAGAGGGCGACCTTGTCGGTATTGCTGGCATAGGTAGTGAGCAGGGCAGCCATGTACTCGGCCGGGTAGTGCGTCTTCAGGTAGGCGGTCTGATAGGCCAACAGACCGTAGCAGGTAGCGTGGGCCTTGTTGAAAGAGTAGCCGGCAAAGGGCTGGATCAGGTCCCATAGCGTCCGGGCCTGGTCCGTGCTCAAGCCGTTGGCGATACAGCCCTGGATGAAACGCGGCTCCTCCTGCTCCATCAGGTCGCGTTTCTTCTTGCCGATGGCCTTGCGCACGATATCGGCGCGGCCCAGGGTGTAGCCGGCCATCTTCTGCAGGATCTGCAGCACCTGCTCCTGGTAAACGATGACCCCGTAGGTATCCTTGAGGATCGGCTCCAGCGTGGGGTGCAGGTAGGTCACCTGCTTGGGGTTGTTCTTGCCCCGGATGTAGTTGGGGATCTGATCCATCGGGCCGGGGCGGTACAGGGCCACCATGGCCACCAGGTCGTCCACCGAGGTGGGGCGCAGCTCCACCAGGTGGCGGGTCATGCCGCTGCCCTCCAACTGGAAGACGCCCACGGTGCGGCCCTGGCTGAGCATCTCAAAGGTGGGCGCATCGTCCAGCGGGATCTCTTCCAGGGAGATGTCCCGGCCGGTGCTGCGGCGGATGTAGCGCAGCACCTCGTCGACGATCGTCAGGTTGGACAGTCCCAGCAGGTCCACCTTCAGCAGGCCGATATCCCCCAGGGTATTCATGGGGAAACAGGCCATGATGACATTTTCATCCTTGATGGTGCGCTGCAGGGGGACGATCTCCACCAGCGGCCGGCGCGCGACCACCATGCCGCAGGCGTGCGTGCCGACGTTGCGCACCACCCCCTCCACCTTGCGGGCCATGTCCACCAGCCCTCGGATCTCCCGGTCGGACTCGTACAGTTGGCGGAAATCCGGGACCTTTTCCAGGGCCTGGTCGATCGTCGTGCCCACCGGGACCGGGGGGATGAGCTTGGCCACGCGGTCCACCGTGCCCAGGGATATGCCCATCACCCGGCCGACATCGCGGATCGCCGCCTTGGCCCCCAGGGTGCCAAAGGTGATGATCTGGGCGGTGCGGTCCTGGCCGTAGCGCCGGACGAGGTAGTCGATGACCTCGGCCCGCCGGCTATCGGCAAAGTCCATGTCGATGTCGGGCATCTCGTGGCGCTCGGGGTTGAGAAAGCGCTCAAAGACCAGGCGGTGGGCCACCGGGTCGACATCGGAGATGCCCAGGCAGTAGAGGACGATCGAGCCGGCCCCGGAGCCCCGCGGCTGAGCGGGGATGCGCTGCTCCCGCGCGTAGCGCACAAAATCCCAGACGATGAGCATATAGAGCGCAAAGCCCATCTCCTGGATGACGCCGAGCTCATAGTTCAGGCGTTCCCAGTGCTCGGGGCGCAGGTGGGCGCCGTAGCGGCGGCGCAGCCCTTCCTCGCAGACCTGCCGCAGGTAGCTGTCGGGCGTGTGGCCTTCCGGCAGGGCAAACTCGGGGAGCTCCACCCGCCCGAACTCCAGGTCCAGGTTGCACATCTCGGCGATGCGCAGCGTGTTGTCCAGGGCGTCCGGCCACTCGGGGAAGAGGGCGGCCATCTCGTCGCCGCTCTTCAGGTAGTAGGATTCGTCGGACATGCGCAGGCGGTCGCGTTCGCCCAGCATCTTGTTGGTCTGCAGGCAGAGCAGGATGTCGTGGGCCTGGGCATCCTCGGGTTTGATGTAGTGGGGATCGTTGGTGGCGACCAGGGGGATATGCAGCTCCCGCGCGATGCGCACCAGCTCCTGGTTCACCGGCTCCAGCTCGGGGAGACCGGGGTGACGCTGGAGCTCCAGGAAGTAGCCGTCGGGGCCCAGGAGGTCGCGGTACCAGGCAGCGGCCTCGCGAGCGGCGCGCAGGTCGCCCTGCAGGATGTGTTGGGCCAGCTCGCCGCCCCCGCAGGCCGAGAGGGCGATGAGCCCCTCGTGATGGCCGGCCAGCAGTTCGCGGTCGATGCGCGCCTTGTAGTAAAAGCCGTCCAGATGGGCGCGCGTCACCAGCCAGATCAGGTTACGGTAGCCTGTGGCGTTGCGGGCCAGCAGCACCAGGTGATACTGTTTCTTGTCCTCGGTGCTGCGGCGGGTGTGGCTTTGCAGCGCCATGTAGGTCTCGACGCCGATGATCGGCTTGATCCCCTCCTTGCGGCAGGCGTTGTAAAAGTCGATGACGCCGTACATGACGCCGTGGTCGGTGATGGCCAGGGCCGGCATCTCCAGCTCGGCGGCCTGCTTACACAGGGGACCAATATGCGAAAAGCCGTCGAGGACGCTGTACTCGGTATGGAGGTGTAGGTGGACAAAGGGGCGGGCCATGGCAAACCCTCGTGAAAGCTCTGGGGCTATTATACCACAATTTGGGTATTGGAGATTGGGAATCGGGACGGTACCCGGTGATTCGTCCGCTGGACCGATCAGCGCTACCCGATCCCCAATCACCCTTCCGTCAGAGCCAGGATGTCCTCCCGAAATGCCGGATACTCGCCCAGAAGTTCCTCCCTCCTCCCCGCCTCGAAATCGGCCGGGTCGAACCCGGGGGCCATCGTCGTCCCCAGCAGGGCGAGGCGCCCGCCGGCCGCCAGCCGCGCCCCCATCCAGGTCCCGCGGGGGACCATGACCTGCGGGCGCTGGCCGGAGGCCAGGTCCGGGCCGAGCAGCACCACCCGGCCGGCGCCGGCCGGCCCCAGTTGCAGCAGCTCCACAGCATCGCCCAGGTAAAAGTGCCAGACCTCGTCGGTTGGCAGGCGGTGCAGATGGGAACAGGTATCGGGGGTCAGCAGGTAGTAGATGGCCGTGCCGTGCGCGCGGGGGCCGCGGTAGCGCCCGGGCAGGGCCTCCGCCGGGATGGTCTCCGCGGCGCGGTAGCTCTCGGCATAGTAGCCCCCTTCCACCGGCAGCGGCTGTAGGCCCAGGAGTGCTATAATCTGCTCGGCTGTCATCGTCGCTTCCCCGGCAGGCAACGGGCCAACGGGCTAATGGGCCTCCCCCTCCAGTCGGGCGATCGTCCCCTCGATGAGGTCCACGGCTCGCCCCAACGTCTCGGCATCAAAGGCCAGCTTGGCCCCGGCGGCCGCGAATAGCTTCGGCAGCGAGACGGTCCCGCCCAAGGCCAGGGCCCGCCGGTAGGCCGCCACCGCGCCGGCCTGGTCGTGCAGGGCGTTGGCCCAGATCTGCGTCGCCCCCAGTTGGGCCAGGCCGTACTCGATATAGTAGAAGGGGGTGCGGTGAATGTGGGCCTTGCGGTGCCAGCCGGTCACCCGCTCCTCTTCCAGCCCGCTCCAGTCGATGGTCGGGAAGAACCTCTCCCACAGCGCGCCCCACCGGGCATCGCATTGGGCCGGATCCATGGCCGCGTCGGGATTCTCATAGACCCAGTGCTGGAAGGCATCGACCACGGCCATGTAGGGCCAGAAGAGGATGTTGCCCTCCAGATGCTCAATGCGCGCCCGGGCAGCGTCGGCAGCGCTGTAGAAGCCGCCTTCCTTCTCCTCCAGGTAGGGGGCCGCCAGCAGCTCCATGGACATCGAGGCCACCTCGGCCATCTCCATACCGCAGTGGCGCTGCTGGTAGTAGGGCAGCCGAAACCGCTCATAGTTGTGAAAGGCGTGGCCGCATTCGTGCAGCACCGTGTCGACATTGGCATGCACGCCGACGGCATTGGCAAAGACAAAGGGCTGCCGGCTGGCCGGAAAGCCGGCACAATAGGCGCCGGGTCCCTTGTTCTTGCGGTTCTCCAGGTCGAGCAGCCCTCCCCGGACCATCATGGCAAAGTAGCCCCCCAACTGCGGGTCCACGCGCTCAAAGATCGTCCCCGACCTGCGCACCAGCTCCTCGATGTCGCGGAAGGGGCGCAGCGGCGGCCGGCCCAGGGGGTCCGGCCCCAGTTCGGGGGGTTCCAGGGACTGGAAATCCCACGGCCGCAGCGTCGGCACACCCAGGCGCCGGCGGTAGCGCTCCAGGATGCGCGTCGCCGCGGGGACGACCGTTCCCTCGATGGCCCGGTGGAAACGGAGGCAATCGTCGGGGGTATAGTCGAAGCGCAGGCGCTGCTGCCAGGCATAGGCGCGGTAGTCGGGGAAGCCGGCGTTGGCGGCGATCTTGCGCCGCAGGACCAGGAACTGCTGCCAGAGGGCGTTGATCGCCGCGCGGTCGGCCAGCCGTCGGGCAGCGGCCAGCCGCCAGGCGCGTTCGCGCCGGTCACGGTCGGGGTCCTGGAAGACCGGCCCCAACTGGGTGATGGTCAGCTCCTGGCCCTCCCACTGCACCGTCTGCGCGCCGACGATCTTGTTGTACTGGACCGCCAGCTTGGCCTCCTCGGTCTGCAGGGGCAGGTTCTCCTGGCGGAAGAGGGCCGCCTCGGTCCGCATCTTGCGCAGGGGGACCTCGAAGCCGGCCGGCTGCAGTCCGCTGGCCAGCAGCTTCTCCTTCAACACCTGCTCGGCGGCCTCCAGGGCCGGCGAGACATGGTCCAGGTAGTCCCGGTAGCGGCGCTCGGCCTCCTCGTCGGCCGTGTCGACGGTGGTGGCCACGTACAGCCGCGTGCCCAGTTCGTCGAGCACGTCGTAGACTGCCGTCCAATCGGACAAGAACTCGGCGACGTTTTCGGCGGTCAGGGCGCGGCCGGCCAGATCGTGAAAGTAGGGCTCGGCATCCGCCCACGTCCAACTCATCAGGGCGGCAAGGTCCTGGGGAAGTCCGGTGAGCATGCGTTCCTCCTTTGTCGCGGTGAACGTTTCCAGCGGGCAGATTATAGCACCACGGACCGAAATGGGCAAAAGGGCTACGGGCCGACTACCTCGGCAAAGACGCGCAGGAAATTCTCCCCCAGCACCTTTTCCACCACCTGTTCGGAGAGGCCGCGCCGCAGCAACCCTTCCGTCAGCCGCGGCAGGTAAGACACGTCCGGCAGGTCTTGGAAATTGTCCTCCGGGCCGGAGCCGAAGCCGTCGTAGTCGCCCCCGATCCCCACATGGTCCTCGCCGGCCACCCGCAGGAGGTGCTCGGCATGGTCCAGCAGGCGCTCCAGGGTGGCCGGCTCGCCGATGAAGTGGGGCACAAAGGTGAGGCCGATCCACCCGCCGCTGGCGGCGATGGCCCGGGCCTGCTCGTCGCTCAGGTTGCGCGGCGTGTCCCGCACGGCGCGGGCGTTGGAGTGCGAGGCGATGACCGGGGCCTTGCTCACCTCCAGGACGTCGCGCACGCCGGCCGGCGCCAGGTGCGACACGTCGACGATCATCCCCAGGCGGTTCATCTCCTGCACCGCTTCCACGCCGAACGTCGTCAGCCCACCACCGCTGCGCGCCTCCTTCAGCCCGTCGGCCAGGGCATTGCGCCGGTTCCAGGCCACGGTCAGCAGGCGCACCCCCAGGCGGTAGAAGGTGCGCAGCACCGCCAGGTCGCCCTCCAGGGCTTCCCCGCCCTCGATCCCCAGGATGCCGGCCACCCGGCCCTCGGCCTTGGCCCGGCGGATGTCGGCGGCGCAGGTGGCCAGGGACAGCCGCTCGGCGTTGGCCTCGACCTCACGATAGAAGAGGTCCAGGAGCTGTACGGCGCGCCGGGCCGCCTCGCCCGGGAGGTAGGGGTCCTCGACAAAGAGGGCAAACACCTGCGCCGTGACCCCGCCCTCGATCAGGCGCGGCAGGTCGATGTGGCCCAGGGGGGAACGCTCCCCCAGGCGGCGGAACTCGTCGGCGGCGGGGGGATGCCCCCATGGGGCCCGTTCCTGCCGTTGGCGGTTGTGGCGGTCCAGGGCCAGGATCGTGTCGCAGTGGCCGTCGCAGACGATGGAGCGGCAGTGCAGCTCTCTGGCGGTGGGGGATACTTCTGGCATTGGGAACCTCCTTGTGAAATTGGGTATCGGGTATTGGGGATGGGGTATCGGTCCAACGAATGGAGCACCGGGTATTGTCCCAATCACCGATCCCTATTATCCTTCCAAAATCCGCTGCGGCACCTCCGTGACCATGGCCTGGGCCCGGGACTTGCCGACCAGTTTTGCCGCCGCCTCGACCCCGGCCCGGAGCAGCGGGGCGCGGGGGCCCGTGGCCGCATGGCCGTCGGAAGCCAGGACATGGGCCAGCCCGTGCCGCAGCAGGCGTTGGGCGGTTTCCCTGGCGGGCGGGCCGGCCGCGCCCAGCAGGCTGCCAGCGGTCACCTGCACCAGGACGCCGCGCTCCACCAGCGGCGCCAGCATGTCGGGCGACTCCTGCACATAGAGGTAGCGCTCTCCATGGGCCAACACCGGCTTCCACCCCTGCAGTTGCGTCTGGAAGAGGGTCCGCTCCAGATGCAGGGGGTACTGGTAAAAGGGCAGCTCCAGCAGGAAATAGCGGCCCGCGCCCAGCGGCAGGGCGCGGCCGGCCAGCAACTGCTCCGGCAGGTCCACGCCCAACTCCAGCTCCATGCCCGGGTACAGCGCCAGGGCGATGCCGGCCCCCTGGAGGGCGCGCTGTAGATCCCGGACCTGCGTCTGCATGGACTCGCCGGGATGGTCCCGCCCGTACCGCTCGCCCCAGGGCCCGGCGTGGGGGGTCACGGCGACGGCGCGCACGCCGTCGTCGTAGGCGGCGCGGGCCATGGCGATGCTCTCATCGAGTGTCTCCGGGCCGTCGTCCACGCCGGGAAGGAGGTGGCAGTGCAGGTCGATCACGGCCTCACCTCTTGCGCCCCAGGGCATCCCACAGACAGGCCAGCGGCAGGCCCAGGAGCAGGCCCAGCACCGCCCCGGCCGCGGTGTTCAGGCCGGGGCGCGGGCGGATGGGCGCCGCGGGCGTCCCGGCCGGGACCAGGAGGCGCAGATCGATCCGCCCCGCGCCGTCCGGCGCGGCGTTGAGTTCGTCTCCCCAAGCAAGCAGCCGTGCCACCAGGCCGTTGGCCAGGCGCGCGGCCTCCTGGGGGTCGTTATCGTCCACCTCGATGACGACGCGCCCCTCTTCGGGCACCAGGCCCACGTGCAGGCGGCCGGCCAGGCCGGCCAGGGCCGGGTCGCGCTCGGGGAAAGACAGCAGGGCGGCGCGCAGAGCGCCCAACTGGGCTTGCATGTGGCCGGCGGGGTCCGCGGCGCTCTCCGCGGGCAGCACCAGCACCTGGGCCGCGGCGCGGTAGAGGCGCGGCTGGGCCAGGCTGTAGCCCAGCGCGGCCAGGGCGGCCGCCGCCGCAACCAAAACGATAACCCACCAGCGGCGGCGGAGCAAGCTCCAGAACTCGACAAAGGTCATCGGCACCTCCGGTTCGGACGAAAGCGATCGGTTCAGCCGTCAGTTTTCGGTTGCCTGCTCGCGGGAACCGAACCGATTGCTGAAAACTGAACCGACAAACTCCCGCACTTGCTCCTGGAACCGCGGCACATCGAACTGCTGGGCGTGCCGGCGGATCTCCTGGGGATCGAAATCTCTATCGCGAAACGCCCGCAGCATCTCGGCCAGGGCGTCGGCTTCCTGGCGCGGGAAAAAGAGCCCGGTCTGCCCCTCGACGACCGTCTCCAGGGCTCCGCCGGCCGCGTAGGCCAGCACCGGCCGGCCGCAGGCCATGGCCTCGACCGGGCTGATGCCGAAATCCTCCTCGCTGGGAAAGATATAGGCGCGGCAGTCGCGGTAGAGCGTGCGCAGGTCGGTTTCGGAGACGCGGCCCAGGAAAGAGACCGTCGGGCCGGCCAGCCGCTCCAGGCGGGCGCGGTCGCGGCCCGCGCCAAAGACGCGCAGGGGCAGGGCCAGTTGCGTGCAGGCGGCCACGGCCACGTCGAAACGCTTGTGCGGCACCAGCCGCCCGCCGGTGAGAAAGTACTCCCCCGGCCCCTGAGCCAGGGGGAAAGCCGAAACCCGGGCCGGCGGGTGGATGACCGTGCTCTCCCGCCCGTAGAAGCGGCGGATGCGCTCGGCCACCGTGGCCGAATTGGCGATAAAGGCGTGCACCCGCTCGTTGGCCGCCAGGTCCCAGCGGCGCAGCCGGGCCAGCGTCGGGCCGAGCAGGGCCTGGGCCGGCCGCCCCAGGCCCTCGCTCTGCATATAGCCGGCCGTGTTCCAGAGGAAGCGGGCCGGGTTGTGGCAATAACAGATGTGTCGGGACCCTTTCGCCGGCACCACCCCCTTGGCGAAAGCGCTGCTGGAGCTGAGGACCAGGTCGTAGCCACGCAGGTCGAAGGAGACAAAGGCCCACGGGTACAGGGGCAGGTAGGCGCGGGCCAGGCGCACGTGGGCCGGCAGGCGCTGCAGGAAGGAGGTGCGGATGTCCCAGCCGCGGAAGGCGGCCGGCATGTGGGCGCGGTCGTAGAGCGAGGTATAGACAGGAGCTGCGGGGTAGAGGTCGTGCAACGCCTCCAGGACCCGCTCGGCCCCGCCGTACTGGTTGAGGTAGTCGTGGACCAGGGCGATGCGCACAGGGCTTCCTTTGGCCAAGCTCCGGCATAGCAGAGGCCGACGACAGTGCACCCGGACTCTGCCGATCACATCCCGGGAGCCACCCATACGCGGAGCGGCGGCAGCCGGATTCCCTGCTATTATAGCACGTTAGGCAAATGGGGCAAGGCCGATATCGACGCCGCGAGCAGGTCCCGCACCTCCTCCGGGGCACCGGCCGGGTCCCCGTACAGCTCCCACCGCTCGGTGTGCGTGGCTTCCTGCCCAGGTTCGATCCGCCCGAGCGGCGCCAGCGTCTCCAGCTCGATGACCCGGTCGTTGCAGTACGCCTCGACGTTGCAGTCCCGGTCGGGGTACGGCCGGCCCTCCGGCCGCGCGAAGCGCTTGACGAACAGCACCCCGGCCCGCAGGTAGGCCAGCCAACCGCGATCGTTGCGGTAGCCCAGCTTGAACGGAGCCTCCAGCGGCCGGGCCTGCACGCCGATGGCCTCGTCGCCCAGGCGCAGGCGCTCGTCGCTCCAGCGGCTGTACGGCCACAGGACCAGGTGGCGGTTGGGCAACAGTCCGGCCTCGTCTGCCGGGCCGGCCGGCTGCGGCAGGATCGCCGTCCCACCGAGCGGCAGTTGGGTAATGGCCCAGGGGGCCAGCTCCACCGGCCGGGCCCCGGCGTTCTCCAGGCGGTGGTGCAGGGTGAGCGCCGGCCGGCCGGCCTCCAGGCACACCTCGATCGTCTTGCGCAGGCCGGTGGGCCCCTCGATCGGCCCGATCAGCCGCACGCCGCCGGCCAGCTCCTGGACGACGAGCCCCTCGTTGTCGGGGATATAGGTGCGGGGCATGGCCTCCGGGGCGTGCCAGAGGCGGTGGCCGCCGTAGGGGCGAAACTGCCCATAGGGGGTGTCCCAGGCCCAGCCGGGCACCTCGGCGAGCAGGTTCCCCTCCACGCCCAGCAGGAACATGCGCACCAGGCGGGGGCCGGCCGTGGCCAGGTATTCCAGGCGCAGGAAACCGTTGTCCAAGCTGCCGGTGGGCAGCCCGTAGAAATCGTCGGCCATCTTGGGCGCTCCAGGCCGATAACTGTTCATCCCTCCAGCACGGCTTCTACCACGACCGTCGTGCCATGCTCGGCGGGCAACGGCACCACATTCCCCTCCACCCGCCGCCCATCCACCAGCAGCGCCCGCACCCCGCGGCACAGGTGTCGAGGGTTGCGCACCGTGATGTCATAGGTACAGCCGCGGAAGCGCCGCCTGGCCCGAAAGCCGGCCCAGTGGGCGGGAATGCACGGATCCACCCGCAGCCCATCGTGCTCCGGGCGGATCCCCAGGAGCCACTGCCCGCTGGCCACATAGCTCCAGGCGGCCGTGCCGGTCAGCCACGAGTTCTTGGCCTCGCCGTGGGTCGGGGCGTCGCGGCCGGCAATCATCTGGGCATAGACATAGGGCTCGCAGCGGTGCACGTCGCTCAGCTCCTCGCGCGCCGAGGGGTTGATGCGCAGGTAGTAGTCGTAGGCCCGGTCGCCATGGCCGACACGGGCCTCGGCGATCATCACCCAGGGGTTGGTCTGACAAAATATGCCGGCGTTCTCCTTGTAGCCCGGCGGGTAGGAAGAGATCTCGCCCAGGTGCAGGTAGTAGCGCGAGTAGGCGGGCTGGTGCAACACAATGCCGTGCGGCGTGGTCAGGCGTTGGCAGACAGACTCCAGGGCCTGCTCGGCCCGCCCGTCGGCCAGCCCAATGCCGGCCAGGACGGCCAGACCCTGGGGTTCGATAAAGATCTGCCCCTCGACGCACTCGCGCGAACCCACCGGCCGGCCGAAATCGTCATAGGCCCGGCGGAACCAGCCCCCATCCCAGCCATGCTCCAGCACGCTGGCCTCCATGCGGGCCGCCGCCTCCAGATAGCCCCGCATCGCCTCGACCTCTCCGCGCCGCCGGGACAGATCGGCCATCTCCCGCGCCGCCAGCACAAAGAGCGCGGCAATCACCACCGACTCGGCCACCCGGCCGTCCTTGTTCGTCACCGTCTGGAAAGACTCCCCCGGCACAGAGGAAAAACAGTTCAGGTTGAGGCAGTCGTTCCAGTCGGCCCGGCCGATCAGCGGCAGGCCGTGCGGCCCCAGCCGGTCCAACGTGTAGGACAGGGCGCGCTGCAGGTGCTCGTACAGCGGGGTGCTCAGTTCGGGCCGGTTGTCGTAGGGCACGAGCTCGTCCAGCACGCCCCAGTCGGCCGTTTCCTTCAGATAGGCCGCCGCCGCCAGCACCAGCCAGAGCGGATCGTCGTTGAAGCCGCTGCCGATGTCGTTGTTACCGCGTTTTGTCAACGGCTGGAACTGGTGGTAGGCCCCGCCGCTGGGGAGCTGCGTCGCCGCCAGGTCCAGCAGGCGTTCCCGGGCGCGCCGCGGGGCCAGCGAGACAAAGCCCAGGAGGTCCTGGTTCGAGTCGCGGAAACCGATGCCCCGGCCGATCCCCGATTCAAAGAGCGAGGCCGAGCGCGACAGGTTCAGGGCCACCACCACCTGGTAGGGGTTCCAGATGTTGACCATGCGGTCGGCGTGGATGTCGCCGGTCTGCACCTGGAAGGTGCTAAGCAGCGTCTCCCAGTAGGTCCGCAGCTCCCCCCAGGCGCGCTCGGTATAAGCCGCGTCCAGGCAGCGCGCGATCCGGGGCCGCACGGTGCGCTTGTCGATGCGCAGGGAGTCGGGCGGATCGAACTTTTCGGCGGCGGGATTCTCGTGGTAGCCCAGCAGGAACGCGACCCGCCGGCCCTCGCCCGGCGCCAGGGTGAGCGCCACCTGGAGCATGCCGATGGGCGCCCAGCCGTGGGCCAGGGAGTTGCTCACCCGCCCGCGCTCGACGGCCAGGGGGTTCTCCCAGCCGCGATAGGGGCCCAGGAAGTCCTCGCGCTGCGTATCGTAGCCGGCCGGCCGCTCCGAGCAGGCGAAAAAGGCAAAGTGGTTGCGCCGCTCGCGGTACTCGGTCTTGTGGTAGATCACCCCCTCCTCCACCTCGACCTCGCCGGTGGAAAAGTTGCGCTGAAAGTTGGCGGCGTCGTCTTGGGCGTCCCACAGGCAAAACTCGACGCCGCCGAAGAGGTCGAGCTGCGCCGGATCGTCCCGCTCGTTCGTCAGGATCAGCTCCCAGACCTCCAGGCTTTCGTCCAGCGGGACCAAGTAGCGCGCCTCGACGGCGATCCCCGCGTAGCGCGAGGCGATGACCGTGTAGCCCAGTCCATGGCGGCACGAGTAACTTTCCAGGTCACGGCGGACGGGCTGCCCGGTCGGCGACCAAAAGGCCCCCGTGGCGGCATCGCGCAGGTAGAGAAACCGCCCGCCGCAGTCCAGGGGGGCGTTGTTGTAGCGGTAGCGCGTCAGCCGGCGCAGGCGGGCGTCGCGGTAGAACGAATAGCCGCCGGCCGTGTTCGTGATCAGGGCCACATAGTCGCCGGTGCCCAGGTAGTTGATCCAGGGGAGGGGGGTGGCGGGGCGTTCGATGACATACTCCCGTCGCTCATCGTCAAAATGGCCGTAGCGCATGGCGTTTCCTGTTCGCGGCAATATTGCCTGGCACTCCGGGGGGGCTTGCGGTCATTGCCCCGGGCAGCAGATACAAGCCACCTGGTGGCCGCTCTCCACCTCGATCAGCGGCGGGTCCTGCTCCCGGCAGCCCCCATCCTTGCCGGCAGCCGGGCAGCGCTCATAGTAGACACAGCCCCGGGCCCCCCCATCCTGCGCCCCCCGCAGCCCGGCCTGGGCCGCCGTCCACTTTCGGTCCAGCCGGGGCACCGAGGCCATGAGCAGCTGCGTGTACGGGTGCAGCGGGTTTCCAAAGATGCGGTCCGTCACCCCCATCTCGACCACCGCCCCGCGGTAGAGGATCACCGCCCGCTCGCTGATATAGTACCCCAGGGAGAGATCGTGGGTGATAAAGAGGACCGCCAGGCCGCGGGATTTCAGGTCGGCGAGCAGGTTCAACACGTCCATCCGCGTGGAGGCGTCGAGCATGCTGATGATCTCGTCGGCGATGAGCAGGCGTACGTCCAACAGCAGCGCCCGCGCGATCAGGAACCGCTGCAACTGCCCGCCGCTGAGCTGGTGCGGGTACTTGTTGAGCACATGCTCCGGGTTCAGCCCGACGGCGCACAGCGCCCGCTCCACCCGGCCGCTCCACTCCTGCGCCCCGACATCGGGGAAGAACTCCTCCCGGACCATGCGGAAGATGCGGTCGGCCTTAAAGATCGGATTGTAGGAGCTGAACGGGTCCTGGAACACTCCCTGTACATGCCGGTAGTACTCCTTCAGGGCCCGGCCCTGGAATGTGGACACATCGACGCCGTCGAAGAGGATGCGCCCCGCGCTGACCGGGATCAGGCGCAGGATCATCTTGCCGATCGTGCTCTTGCCGCTCCCGCTCTCGCCGATCAGGGAGACAATCTCCCCGTCGCCGACATGGAAGCCGACATCGCGCACGGCCTGGAGCTTCTTGCCGCCGAAGGTGCCCACCTGGTAGGTCTTGGAGAGGTGATCCAGCTCGAGCATTCCTTTCCTACTCCTTCCAGCAGGCGATCCAGTGGCCGGGCGCGATCGGGCGGAACGGCGGCTCCTCCAGGCACCTGTCCGTGGCCTCGGGGCACCGCTCCCGGAACCGGCAGCCGAGCGGCGGGTGGAGCAGCAGCGGCGGGCAGCCCGGGATGCCGCGCAGCCGCTGCTCGGCATATTTGACCCCGACCACCGGCAGCGACGAGATCAGCATCCGCGTGTACGGGTGTCGCGGCGCGCGGATGATCGTCTCGGTGGGCGCCTTCTCCGCCAACTGGCCGGCATACATCACCAGGATGCTGTCGGCGATCTGGTAGAGGATCGAGATATCGTGGGTGATGACGATGATGCTCCTCACAATCTGCCGATCGCGGAACCCGACGAGCATCTCGGCGACGGCCTTTTGCGTGGACACGTCGAGCGCCGAGGTGATCTCGTCGGCGATGAGCAGGGAAGGGTCCAGGAGCGTGGAGAGCACCATGACCATGCGCTGCTTCATGCCGCCGGACAGCTCGATGGGGTACATGCCCAGCACGTCGGTAGACAGCTCGACCAGGTCGAGCCGCCGCTGCAGCTCGGGCAGGATGGCGCTCCAATCGGCCTGGCGCGCCCGCAGCAGCTCGGAGACCATCCGGCCGATCTTGCGCGTCGGGTTCAGGGCGTTCATCGCGTACTGCGGGATGATCGAGATTTTCCGGAAACGGAACGCGTCCATCCGCGCCGTATCGGCGATGGGCACCTCTTCGCCGTCGAGCGTCACCCGCCCCCGGATGAGCTTCATCGGCGGGACCAGGCGGACCAGGCTGTTGGAGAGGGTGGACTTGCCGCAGCCCGATTCTCCGGCCAGTCCCATGATCTCCCCGTCGGCGATGGAAAAGGTGGCGTCTTCCAGCGCGCGGACGTCGCCTTTCAGGGTCTGGTAGTAAACGGTGAGGTTCTCGATTTGCAGGCTCACGGCTTCACATCTCCCGCAGCCTGGGGTTAAAGACCTCGTCGAGGCCGACGTTCATCACGTACAGCGCGCCGACGATGGCCGTGATGGCCAGCCCGGGTGGGATGAACCACCACCACATCCCCAGCAGGAGCGCGCCCCACAGGACGGCATACTGCATGATCAGGCCCAACGAGACGGCGTTCGTCGGGCCAAGGCCGATGAAATCCAGCGTGGCGGCGATGAGGATCGCCCCGCCAAACTGGAGGATAAAGACCAACAGCAGGTAGGACATCATGTTGGGGGCGATCTCGGTCAAGATGATCTTCAGCGGCCGCATGCCGCTCATCCTGGCCAGGTCGACAGAATCCCGGGTGCGCAGGGAAAAGGTCTGCGCCCGGATGGCCCGCGCCGCCCACGGCCAGGCGGTGAGCCCGATGAAGACGCACTCCGTGAACACGCTGCGGACCTGCAAGTAGGCGGCGATGATCAGCAGCACGGCCAGCGTGGGGATGACCAGGACGATGTTGGTGAGCATGTTGAGGATTTCATCCACGATGCCGCCCCGGTAGCCGGCCGTGAACCCCACCAGGATGCCGATCAGCGTGGCCAGCCCCCCGCCCAGGACCCCCACCAGGAAGGTGGCCCGCAGGCCAAGGACCACCTGGGCAAAGACGTCCTGCCCAAACATGGTGGTCCCCAGCAGGTAGCGGGCCGAGGGCGGCTCGGGGCCTTGGGGGTTGACATAGGCAAAGGGCTCATTGCGCACGAACAGCGGGCCGATCAGGGCCAGCACCAGGAAAAAGAGGATGACGGCCAGCCCGATCTGCAGCTTCCTGTTCCTCAGGGCAAAGTAGAGGAGCTCGTTCTTCTTCATGCGCTCTCCCCCGCCATCCCCCGGCGCGTCCGCGGATCGACGACGACGTACACGATATCGATCACGAAATTGGCAATCAGCACGCCGATAATGATAAACAGGAAACATCCCTGGATCAGAAAATAGTCCTGGTTCTGGATCGCCGCCAGGAGCAGGTAGCCGATGCCGGGGTAGGAAAACACCACCTCGGTGACCAGGGCGCCGGCGACGATGACGCCCAGCTTGAGCGCCAGGCCGGTGATCTGCGGCAGGATGGCGTTCTGGAACGCATAGCTGCGGATCAGCCGCCGCGGCGCGCCGAGGGCCTCGAGGTAGTGGGAATAGTCCGCTTCGAGCTCGTAGATGATCAGGTTGCGCATACCGATCGCCCACCCGCCGAACTCGACCAGGAACAGGGAGGCAAAGGGCATGAACCAATGGGTGAGCACGCTCCAGATAAAGGTCCAGGAGAAGGTGGGGCGCAGGTTGAAGCTGTAGGCCCCGGCCACCGGCAGGATATCCAGGACGATGCCAAAGAACCAAGCCAGCAGGATCCCCAGCCACATATAGGGGGTCGCCGTGAGGATGTACCCCAGCGGCGAAACGGTGCTGTCCAGCCACCGGGAGCGCGCCGCAAAGGCGCCGAACTTGTTGCCCGCGTACCAGCCCAACAGGATGGCCGGGACCAGGAGGAAGAGGTCGTAGGGCACGGCGCGCCAGAGCACCTGGGTCACGGGCGTCGGGAACAGGTAGACGCTGGTCCCCAGGTCTCCCCGGAAGAGGGCGCTCCAGAAGTTCAGGTACTGCTGCCAGATAGGCAGGTCCAACCCAAAGACGTGGGTGTAGTAAGCATGCATCACCTCGGCGGCATTGCTGTTGATCGAGGCACGCGCCACCATGTTGGCGATGGGATCGCCGGGCATGAAGCGCGGGATCATCCAGTCGATGGTCACCGCCAGGAAAAAGGTCAGGCTATAGATGAGCAGCTTGCGGCCAAAGTAGCGGCGCATGGGGCCTCCGTCTCCGGGGAGGACTGCCCCTCCTCCTCAGAGGAGGAGGGGCAGTCGGCAGAACGTCCCGGGGCCGGCTACGGGTTCGCCGGTTTCAGGTTGATGAGGGTCTGCAGCCCTCCCAGCTGCCAGTACCCGGACCAGGTGGTGGGCAGGGTGGGGCTGGAGGACTTTTCCGTCGGCCAGTTGGTCCAGGTCGCGTTGCTCCACTGGGCCCACAGGCCGTTGTACCACAGCGGGATCATCGGCATATCGGTCAGCATAAGCTCCTGGATCTGGGAGCAGGCCTTCTTCATGCCGGCCTCGTCCGACATCGGGATTTTGGCCAGGTTATCCACCAGGTCGAACATCTGCTGGTTGTTGTACCGGCCAAAGTTGCCGCTCTGCATCTGCTCCTGGATCGGATGGCGGAAGAGGAGGTTGTAGAGCGTCCAGGGCGTATTGCTCATGGCGGCCCAGTTGTTCAGGGTCATGTCAAAGGTGCCACCCTGCAGCTCCGTGTTCCAGGCCCCATAGTCGGGGGTCTGGGCCTTGATGTTGATGCCCGCGGCCTGGGCGCTGGTGGCGATGACGTTGATCGCCTCCATCCAGTCCGTCCAACCGTTGGGGCAGGTCACCCGGAGCTCGACCTTGGAGCCATCGGGCGCCTCGACAAAGCCATCGTTGTTGACGTCCTTGTAACCGGCCGCCTCCAGCATCTGCTTGGCCTTGGCCGTGTCAAAGGTGTAGCCCAGCCGCGCCACCACGTCCTTGTCCACGTACTTGTCCAGGGAGGGCAGGAGGCCGGTCGGGCTGGCCGCCTTGACCAGTTGGGCATAGGCGACGTTGACGATGGAGGGGACATCGATGGCAAAGGCCAGGGCCCGCCGGAAGGCGGCGTCGTCCAGCGGTTTCTTGGTCGTGTTCAGGAACAGCACGGCCGTGTTGGCCGACAGCATGTAGGGGGCCTTGGCAAAGTAGGTCGTGACGTAGCCCTTGTTGGCCAATTCGGCGACACCCGGCAAAAAGTTGTTGCTCAGGTCGAGCTCCCCTTTGATGACCATGCCCAGAGCGACGTTGTTGCTGGACGTGCGGATGTCGACGATGTACTTGGGGGCGGGCGCGCCAAAGACCTTGATGCCCCACCAGTTCTCGTTGCGGATCCAGACGTTGCGGTCCTCGGCGTGGGTCAGGTACAGGTAGGCGCCCGAACCGATGGGCTTCTCGTTGGCCCCGGTGGTGATATCGGCCTCCGAGCGGTCCTTCCAGAGGTGCTCGGGAACAATGGGGATGTTGTAGAGGTTGTTCTCGAACTCCTGGTAGAGGGGGTTTTGGAAGGCGAACTCCAGGTGGGTATCGTCGATCACGGTGATCCCGGTCAGATACTTCCACATGGGGGCGAACCACAGGGCGTTGTACTTCTGACCGAGCTCGAAGGTGAACTTGACGTCGTTGGCCGTCAGGGCCTTGCCATCCGACCAGGTGAGGCCCGGGCGAAGGGTCACGGCATAGGTTGTCGCGTTTTTCCAGGTGCCGCTCTCGGCGAGCCAGGGGGACATCTGCCCCTTGAGCGGGTCGTAGGAGAAGAGGAACTCGTAGACGTTGCCGATGGTCCCGGTCGTGTTGGCCAGGCTGCCCGGCTGAAACGGGTTCCAGGTGGAGGCCGGCCCCCAGGCCGCGCCGCTGACATAGAGGGTCTCGCTGCGCGGGTAGGACGTGGCCGCCGGTTCGGGCGGCACCGTCACGGGGACGGGCACGGTCTGCTGGACGATCTGGGTGGTCGTGGGGCCGCACGCCGCGAGGAGGATCGCCAGCAGGACGAGGATCGACAGGACGAACATAGCCTTGGCACGCATTTCTTTACCTCCTTATTGGGGTGATCCGGTGGCAGAAACCTTGCGAACCTTGTCGATAGGCCGATAATGACCTTCGCACCTCCTTTGCCATTTGCGGTTACTGCCACCTTGCGGTAGAATAGGAGGATAGGCAGGAACCGCAATACCGCCCTGCACCAGGATCAAACCGGTTCTGCCCTGGGACAGAGACCGTATGCGGTTGACAGCCACCAGCGGTCTCTGTTCTCATGTCGGGCCCTACGGTCTGAACGCCGTTACCATCCCGCTTCCGGGCTCTTCATAGCGCGTTCTCCAGGACAAACTCCAGGAGGTCATCGACCCGGGCATAGGCGAGACAGGTAACGGTATCCGCCGCGCCATAGTAGATCGCCAGGCGGCCCGTGGGCGCGTCGCACAGGGCCGCGCAGGGAAAGACCACGTTCGGCGTGTCGCCGACGCACTCGTACAGCGCCTGCGGCGAGAGCAGGTAGGGGGCCGCCCGGCACTTGACCTTCCAAGGCTCGTCGAGGTCGAGCAGGGCGGCCCCCATACTGTACACGTAGCCGTTGCAGGAAGTCAACACCCCGTGGTAGATGAGCAGCCAGCCGGCGCTGGTCTCGATGGGCGTCGGGCCGGCCCCGATCTTGGTGCTCTGCCAGCCCCACTCCCGGGAAGGGCTCATCACGTGGCGGTGGCCGCCCCAGTAACGCAGGTCGGGGCTCTCGCTGTAAAAGATGTCGCCGAAAGGCGTGTGTCCGGTATCGCTAGGGCGGCTCAGCATGGCAAACTGGCCGTCGATTTTGCGGGGAAAGAGGACGCCGTTGCGGTTGTAGGGCAGGAAGGCGTTCTCCAACTGGTAGAACTGCGCGAAATCGAACGTGTAGCCGACGCCGATGGTCGGGCCGTGGTAGCCGTTACACCAGGTGAGGTAGTAGCGGTCCTCGATCCAGCAGACGCGCGGGTCGTAGCGGTACTCGTAGCGCCGAAGCTCCGGGATATCGCAGATGAACTCGATCGGGTCCTCGTCGATCTGCCAGGCGATGCCATCGGCGCTGCGGCCGCGGTGCAGGTGCATGGCGCGCGTGCGGTGGTCCACGCGGAACACGCCGGCGTAGCCATCGTCGAAAGGCACGACGGCGCTGTTAAAGATGCTGTTGGCGCAGGGGACCAGGTCGCGCGGGATGATCGGGTTGCGCCGCGAGCGCCAGACCACGTCGCGGGCGCCCGCCGGGCGCTCCTCCCAGGGGAGATTGGGCAGCGCGGCGCCGATTACTTGGGCCAGGGAACGCGCTCGCTGCTCGTTCATCGCAACGCTCCGCAGGACTCGCGTATGACCAATTCCGTGGGCAGGACGATCCGCTGGGGCGAAGACGGGGCCGCCGCCGGCCCCTGCAGCAGTCCGACCAGGACATCCACCGCCAGGGCCCCCAGGCGCGAGATCGGCTGGCGCACCGTGGTCAGGCGCGGCTCGACGGCCGAGGCCACGGGGATGTCGTCGAAGCCGACCAGGGCGATATCGTCCGGGACGCGCCGGCCGGCCTGACGCAGCCACTTGAGCGCCCCGACGGCCATCGTGTCGCTGGCCACAAAGACGGCCGTGGGCCCCCTGGGGAGCAGTTGTTGCATAGCCAGCGCGCCGCCGGCCTCGGTGTAATCGCCATGGACCACCAGGCGCTTGTCCAGGGGCACGTGATAGGACTCCAGGGCCTGGCGATAACCCTCCAGGCGGTCCTGCCCGGAGGTCATCCCGGCCGGGCCGGCGATGGTGGCGATGCGGCGGTGGCCCAGGCGCAGCAGGTGCTCCACGGCGACGCGCGCCCCGCCGAGGTTGTCCACGTCCACGACATGGACGCGCTTGTCGGGGTGCCGGCCGACCGAGACGAAAGGGATGCCGTCGCGCAGCATGGCCGCGATCAGGGGGTCGCCCACCGTGGCCGAGGCCACGATGACCCCATCCAGGTAGCCGTTGCGCAGCACCCGCTGGTACATCTCCTGCTCGCCGGTAGGGTCGCTGAGCAGGACCAGCATCAACTGCTGCTGGTGGGCGTTACAGGCCTCGGTCGTGCCGCGCAGGAATTGAGGGAAGAAGGGGTCGGTAAAGAGGGTGGAGACGGCCTCGGGGATCACCACGCCCAGAATCCCGGTGCGGCGGGTGACCAGGCTGCGGGCCACGGCGTGAGGGCGGTAGCCCGAATCGCGGACGGCCTGCCAGACCTTTTCGCGGATCGCGGCCCGGACATTGGGACGGTCGTTGATCACCCGGGAAACGGTGGCCCGGGAGACCCCGGCGAGTTTGGCGACCTCCTCCAATGTGGGGTTCATCGCCCGCTCCTGAGAGCGCTCTCACAATGGTATTCGCAAAGTGTCCACCAGCACGCTCGAACGGTGCTGTCGGGCCTGTTCTACAGGGTGTTAGCCGTCAACGGGACCACATAAACCAGGTATCAACCCGCCGGAAGCGCCCCATCCTGGGGATTGGGTCCGAATCATAGGGGAAAACCGCGGAACCCAGGGACCGTATTGAGAGCGCTCTCAACTATAGTATACCATGCACCGGGCGATTTGTCAAGAGGCTTTTTCCGCAAATTGCTCCCCATCCCAGGCCGCCGCGGCCCATCTCCCGGCTTTTCCGTATTTGCGCCGGGGCCCGGCCTGTAGTACAATAGGGCCGGCTACCATGCAGCGCGGCCGGCCGGCCGCACCATCCCACGGCGGGAGAAGCAGGCAATGACAGGACAGGTCCTCTATCGCAAATGGCGTCCCCAGCGCTTCGACGAGGTCATCGGCCAGGAACATGTGACCCGCACGCTGGAACGGGCCCTGCACGCCGGCCGCATCGCCCATGCCTACCTCTTCACCGGCCCCCGCGGCACCGGCAAAACCTCCACCGCCCGCATCCTGGCCAAGGCCGTCAACTGCACCGGGGGACCCCCGCTCCCCTGTAACACCTGCCCTTCCTGCGTGGCCATCAACGAGGGCCGGGCCGTGGACCTGATCGAGATCGACGCCGCCTCCAACCGCGGCATCGACGAGATCCGCGACCTGCGGGACAAGGTCCGCTTCGCCCCCAGCGAGATGAAGTACAAGTTCTACGTCCTCGACGAGACCCACATGCTCACCACCGAGGCCTTTAACGCCCTCCTCAAGACGTTGGAGGAGCCCCCGCCGCACGTCATCTTTGTCCTGGCCACCACCGATCCCCAGCGCATCCCGGCCACCGTGCTCTCGCGCTGCCAGCGCTTCGACTTTCGCCGCGTGCGCCTGGCCGACGTCGTGCGCCGGCTGCAGGCCATCGTCCAGGCCGAGGGGCTCCAGGCCACTCCCGCCGCCCTCGAGCTCATTGCCCGCAGCGCCACCGGCAGCATGCGCGACGCCGAAAGCCTGCTCGACCAGCTGCTGGTCTACGGCCAGGAGGGCACCCTGGACGTGGCCGAGGTCCAGTCCGTCCTGGGCATGCGCGGCAGCGAACATGTCCCCCAGCTTGTGGACGGGCTCATCGGCGGCGACCTGCCGGCCGCCTTGCAGTTGATCCAGCGCGTCGTCGACGACGGCGTCGACCTGCGCCAGTTCAACCGCGAGCTGGTGGGCTACCTGCGCGGACTGCTCTTCCTGGCCGTGACCCGCGACGGCGCCGACCTGCTGGACATGCCGCGCGAGACCCTGGAGGAGATGCGCGCCCGGGCCCAACGCACCAGCCCGGGCCGCCTGGCCGCCTGGGTGCGCCGCTTCAGCCTGCTCGATGCCGACCTGCGGGCCGGCTGGTACGGCCAGTTGCCGCTGGAACTGGCCGTGGTAGAAGCCGTGCTGCCGGACGAGGAGCCGGCGCCGCGCCCCTCGGCCCCGACCACCCGGCCCAGCGAGCCGGCCCGGCCCGCGCCCGCGCCCCGCCGGCCCACCACCGCCCCGGCCCCATCGCCGGCCACGGAAAAGGCCGCCCCCCCGCCGGGCGCCGAGCCGCCGGCCCCGGCCGCGGAGGAAAACCCGGCCGGCGGGACACTGACCCTGGAGCAGGTCCTGGCCGCCTGGCCCCGCATCGTCGAGGGCGTCCGGCCCAAGGACCCCTCGGTACAGGCCCTGCTGCATAGCTCCTACTGCCGGCCGGTCGGCGTGGAGGGGCGCATCGTCGTCCTGGGCTTTCGCTTCGACTTCCACAAGGGCAAGCTCGAGGAGGTGCGCAACCGGCGCGTCGTCGAGGAAGTGCTCAGCAAGGTGCTGCGCGGCAACTACGGCCTGCGCTGCGTGATGGACGAAGCGGCCGCCGCCCCCAACCGCCGCCGCCAAGCCACCGAACGCCAGCGGGCCCAGCAGGACCCCCGCGTCCAGGCCGCGGCCAATATCTTTAACGCGCGCATCGTGGATGTCGAGGGCAGCGAAGAGGAATAGCGGCCGGCCGGCCGCCGACCATCGTCCAGAGGAGGCAGACCATGCGTGTGGACCCCACCAAGGCCCTGCGCCAGGTGCAGCAGAAACAGGAGCAGATGATGCAGGAGCTGTCCGCCAAGACGGTCGAGGTGACCGTCGGCGGCGGCGCCGTGCGCATCGTGATGACCGGGCAGCAGGAGATCAAGTCCCTGACCATTGCTCCCGAAGTCGTGGACCCCCAGGATGTGGAGATGCTGCAGGACCTGATCATGGCCGCCTTCAACGAAGCGCTGGAACGCTCGCGGGATATGGCCGAGGAACAGATGCGCTCGCTGCTCGGGGGGTTGGGGCTCCCCGGCCTGCGTTAGCGCCCCAGGAGGGCCTCCTTGAGGGTCGATGCCGAACGTTACCTGCCCCGCCCGGTGGCCCGGTTGGTCGAAGAGCTGATCCGCCTGCCCGGGATCGGGCCCAAGAGCGCCTCCCGCCTGGCCTACTATCTCCTGCGCGTGCCGGAAGAGGAAGCCCGCGCCCTGGCCGAGGCCATCCTGGAGATGAAGTCGCGCATGCGCTTTTGCTCGCGCTGCTACAACATCACCGAGACGGACCCCTGCGCCATCTGTAGCGACGAGGACCGCGACCGCACGCGCATCTGCGTGGTCGAGGAGCCGCTGGACGTCGTGGCCCTGGAGCGCACCGGCCGCTACCGCGGCCTCTACCATGTCCTCCACGGAGCCATCTCCCCGGTGGAGGGGATCGGCCCCGACGACCTGCGCATCGGCGAGCTGCTGACCCGCGTGCGCCTGCAGCCTGTGGAAGAGATCATCCTGGCCACCAACCCCAGCCTGGAGGGCGACGCCACGGCCATGTACCTGGCGCAGAACCTGATCCCGCTGGGTGTGCGGGTGACCCGCCTGGCCCATGGCCTGCCCATGGGCGGCGACCTGGAGTATGCCGACGAGGTCACCCTCAGCCGGGCGCTGGAAGGCCGGCGCGAGCTATAGCGGATTCGTGAAGCGGATGATTGCGGACGGAAAGCAGATTCTCGCCGATTCGCTCTTTCGCCCCTTGCCAAAAAGGAGCAGACAATGGAAAGCATCGAGGAAACATTGGCCAACCTGATCAACAGCGTCCCCGGGGCAACGATGGCCGCGCTGCTGGGCATGGAGGGGGTCGGCGTACAGATGGCCCTGGGCGCGGACTGGGAGCAGGCCGACCAGGAGGTCATCGAGGTCGAGCTGGCCGCCCTGGCCGAGGCCGTGCAGAAAACGGCGCAGCGGTTCCAATCCGGGCAGAGCAGCCCCGAGTTCTTCCTGGGCACCGCCAAGGCCGATTTCCTCGGGGCGATGGTCGACTCCTCCTATTTCCTGGTCCTGGGGCTGGCCCCCAACAGCGATCTGGAGCGCGCCGGGGAGATCCTGGGCGACGCCTGCTTGTCCCTGGCCGGGTAAGCGCATGCCCAGCGAATGGCTCGAACTGAGCGTCCAGGCCGACCAGGAGGCCGTCGAGGCCGTCAGCGAGGTGCTGGCGCGCTACGGCTACCAGGGGGGAGTTGTCATCGAGGAGGCCCAACGGCCGGCCGCCGACCGCGTCTCCCTGGAGCGGGACCCCGGCCGACCGACCTGGGTGCGGACCTACCTGCCGGCCGACGGTTCCTCGTCCACCGCCGTGCGCCAGATCGAGATGGCCCTCAGCCTGCTCGGCGAGCTGCGGCCCATCGGCCCTCTGCAGCTGCGCACCCGCACCGAGGAAGACTGGGCCAAAGCCTGGAAATCCTACTACACCATCCTGCATGTGGGCCAGCGGCTGGTCGTCGTGCCGGCCTGGAAACGTTTCCGCCCCCGCCCCGAGCAAGTGCCCCTGCGCCTGGATCCCGGGATGGCCTTTGGCACCGGCCTGCACCCCACCACCCAGCTATGCCTGCGTGCCCTGGAGCGGCTCCTCCGGCCCGGGGCATGCATCCTGGACCTGGGGACCGGCTCGGGCATCCTGGCCATCGCCGCGGCCAAGCTGGGCAGCGGACCGATCCTGGCGCTGGACAAGGACCCTATCGCCGTCCAGGCCGCCCGCCAGAACGTGCGCCGCAACCGCCTGGGCCGGCAGGTCCGGGTGCGGGCGGGGACCCTGGTCCCCGGCGCCGGGCCCTTTGATATGATCCTGGCCAACCTGCTGGCGCCGGTGCTACACGAGCTGGCCGGGCTCCTGGCCCAGGCCCTGGCCCCCGGCGGCATCCTGATCTCCTCCGGCGTGCTGGTGGAGCAGGCGGCGGAGATCGCCGCGGCCCTGGAGCGGGCCGGCCTGCGGCTGATCGAACAGCCCCAAGAGGGCGATTGGGTCGCCCTGGTCGCCCAGAAGGATGGCGCCGGGCCGCTAGAGTTCCAGCCATCCTCCTGATCCTTCTGCCCGGATCGCCTCGCGCCCACCGGCCCCCAGGCTGTCCCGGCGATCCGCAAAGGAGGGCCACCCATGCACCGGTTCTTCTTGCCAAAGGAGTCGTTCTCCGGCGGGGAGGTCCGCGCCGAAGCCCGCGACCAGATCCACCACCTGCGCGACGTCCTGCGCCTGCGCCCGGGCGACACGGTGGTCTTCCTGGATAACTCGGGCTGGGAATACGAGACGGTCCTGTTGACGGTAGACCCCGACCGCGTCCGTGGCGAGGTCCGCCAGCGGCGCCTCTGCGCCAACGAGCCGCGCACCAAGGTCATCCTCTATCAGTCCGTGCTCAAGGGCGAGCGCCTGGAGTGGGTGCTGCAGAAAGGGACCGAGATCGGGGTGAGCGCCTTTGTGCCCATCCTCAGCGAACGCTGCATCGTCCAGAACGCCAACGAGTTCTCCAGCCGCAAAGCCCAACGCTGGGAAAAGATCCTCCAGGCGGCGGCCGAGCAGTCGCGCCGGGGGCGCATCCCGCCGTTGCAGCCGATCATGCTCTTGGCCGCGGCCTGCGAGCAGGTCCAGCGCTCCGGGGGCCTGTCCCTGCTTCCCTGGGAAGGGGGCGGCATGCCTTTGCGCCAGGCCCTGCAGCAGGCCGGCCGCGAGCACCCGCCCTTCAGCGTGGCCCTGTTCATCGGCCCCGAGGGCGGATTCTCCCCATCCGAGGCGCAGTTGGCCCGCGACTACGGCCTCCTCCCGGTGAGCCTGGGCCCGCGCATCCTCCGCGCCGAGACCGCCGGGGTGATCGCGGCGGCGCTGGTGCTGTACCAGTACGGAGACCTCTAATGCCCGGGCGCTTCGACCTGCACCTCCACACCACGGCCTCCCCGGACAGCCTGCTGACCCCAGCGCAGCTTTTGGCCGCTTGCCGACGGCGCGAGTTGGCCGGCGTGGCCGTGACCGACCACAACAGCGTGGCCGGAGCGCTGGAGTTGGCCCGGCAGGCGCCGCCGGACCTCCAAATCATCGTCGGGGAAGAGGTGCTCACCACGCACGGGGAATTGTTGGGACTCTTCCTCCAGGAGCCGGTAGCCCGCGGGCAGGCACCCGAAGAGACGGCCCGGTCCATCCGCGCCCAGGGGGGAATCGTGGGCGTCTCGCACCCTTGCGACCCCTGGCGGCAGGCCCTGGACGGCGCGGCGCTGCTGCGCCTGTGGCAGGCCGGCCTGCTGGATTTCATCGAGGGCCGCAACGGACGGACCTGGCTGCCCCGCCACAACCGCCGGGCGGCGGCGCTGGGGCGCCGGTTGGACCTGCCGCTCAGCGCGGGCTCGGATGCCCACAGTGCCTGGGAGGTGGGCTGCTGCACCGTCGTCTTGCCGGCCTTCGGCAGCCCGCGGGAGTTCCTGGCGGCCCTGGCGCAGGGGCACCTACAGGGCCGGCCCAGCCCGCCGTGGACCCGCCTCAGCAGCCGGCTGGCCCGGCTCCGGCGGCGGCCTGCCTAGCGCACCTCCATCCCCCAGCACAGCCCCCAGTCTTCCATCCAGGCCGCGCCCTCGGCCACCGGGGCCATGTGCTCCACAAAGTAGCCCGGCCGGGCCGGCGCGGTGGCGGTGAAACGGAAGGTACCGACTTCGCCCGGGGCCACATATTCCTCTTCCAGGCCGGCCGGGCGGTGCGGGGAGAGCCAATCCGGGCCGGCCCAGGGGCTGGGATGGTCCTGGGGCTGGCAGGTCCCCAGGCGCACCGGGTGCTCCCCCGCGCGCTGCCACGGCAACGTCCCCACGTTGCGATAGCGCACGGCCAACTCCACGGCGCCTCCCGGCGCCAGGGTCGGGTCGCCGCTGCGGTCGACATACTGGCAGGCATAGGGCGGCTCCTCGCCGGGCGGGTAGCGCGGCGGCAGGGGCAGCGCCGAGCGCTTGCCCCGGCCGAGCGTCCCCCCCTTGTCGGAGCGCAGCGTCAGCAGGAAGCTGTCGGACCAGGGGGGATGGAGGCGGCAGAGGGCCCGGCGCACGACATCCCAGGCGCGCAGCGGCAGCGAAGCGTGGGCGCGCTCGGCCAGGTCCAGGTGCACGGCATAGTCCACCCGCTCGACGGTGAAGCGCGTCCAGAGCAGCTCGGCGATGTCGGCTGGGGAGTAGAGGACGGAACACTTCAGGATAGGCGGCCGGCCCTCGATGGCGTTGTAGCGGTGGTACTGGGTGAAGGGGTTCAGCCCGCCCCACATCTGCAGGCGGCGGTTCAGGGAGACGACATTGGGACTGCCCAGGAGGAGGAAGCCGTCCGGCTTCAGGACACGGTAGATCTCGGAGAGGGCCGTCGTCGGGTCGTAGAGGTGCTCGATCACCGAATCGAACCAGACGACATCGAGGCTGCTGCCGGCCAGGGGGATGCCCTCGCGCTCCACGTCGGTCTGGAAGGCGGGGATGCCGCGGGACTGGGCGGCGGCCACCAGGCCGGCATAGCGGTCCAGCCCGACGACATCCAGGCCCAGGTGCTTCCGGGCCAGGAGGGCAAAACCTCCCCAGGCGCAGCCGATGTCGAGCATGCGCGCGCCGGCCGGCAGGCCCAGCCGCGCCAGGGCCCGCAGGTTCGCCGCGACCCGCTCGGGGTGCCGGCGCAGGTAGGCGCGCTCGGCATCGTTGGCGTAGGGAAAGTCTGATAGTAAGGCACGTGGAGCAATACCCTGTTCCGCAGCCATAAGGCATTACCTCCACCCTGCATTGTACCCTGCTTCGGTATAGTCTGCAAGCCAGGCTGCATCATAGGCAAAACATTGCCCCGTAAAACACAAACTGATCGCTGGTAGACTCTTGACAGGACCGCGGCCGCAGGGTATAATGCTGGAGAAGAACTGTCACGGCCCCTCTGACAGATCGGGCCGTGGGAGAAAAGCGAATGGGCAGCTTGAAAGTTGTTTCCGAGTTCGATCCCACGGCGGACCTGGTCCTCTTCCAGGGAGACTGCCTTGACCTCTTGCCCCAGGTTCCGGCCGGCCTGGTCAAGCTGGTCGTGACCTCCCCGCCATACAACCTGGGGAAACCGTATGAGACACGGATGGACCTGGACGAGTACCTCTCTCAGCAGCGCCAGGTGATCGAAGCCTGCGTCCGCGTGCTGCACGAGCGCGGCAGCATCTGCTGGCAGGTGGGCAACTATGTCCACGATGGCGAGATTGTCCCCCTGGACATCGCCCTGTATCCTATCTTTGCCTCGCTCGGCCTGCGCCTGCGCAACCGCATCGTCTGGCACTTTGGCCACGGGCTGCATGCCTCGAAACGCTTTTCTGGTCGCTACGAGGTCATCCTGTGGTTCACCAAGGGCGACGACTACACCTTCAACCTGGACGCCGTCCGCGTGCCGCAAAAGTACCCCCAGAAGAGATACTTCAAGGGACCACGGAAAGGGGAACTGAGCGGCAACCCCCTGGGCAAGAACCCCGGCGACATCTGGGAGATTCCCAACGTCAAGGCCAACCACGTGGAAAAGACACTCCATCCCTGCCAGTTCCCCGTCGAGCTGATCGAGCGCCTGGTCCTGGCCATGACCGACGAGGGGGACTGGGTGCTGGACCCGTTTCTCGGCGTGGGCACGACGGCGATTGCGGCACTCCTGCACCAGCGCCGGGCCCTCGGCGCCGAGGTGATGCCCGAATACGTGCAGATCGCGCGCGAGCGTATTGCCCAGGCCGAGCAAGGCGTGCTGCGCATCCGCCCGATGGACCGGGCCGTCTACGACCCCAACGACCCGGGGGCCAGCCTCCCGCCCAAAACCGTGCAGTTGGGGCAGTCGCCGGTGCAGAGAGCGCTATTCGAGCAACGCGTCGAGTACCCCGAGGAGTAAAGCGATGAGAGTGGTGTACGAGTACTCGCACCTGGGGGGCAGCGAGATCTTGCAGGTGCACTATCCCGGCTGTGAGCGCGACATCTATGAGGTCATTGCCGGCGTGCAGGTACGGAGAACAACTGGTCTATGACATTGAACGTCTGAAACGGCACTTCCCCGCCGTTCCGGTCAAGGTCATCCTGATTGACGTGGATAAGCCCGCTCCTCAATAGCCCTTCTCTTCCCCCAACCTACAACCCCCGCGCCGCCAACTGCGCCAGGTCCACCACCTCGATGCGCGTGTCCTCGCCCACGCCGGCCGTGCTCAGCACACAGCGGAAGTGGATCTGGCACTTGACACAGGCCGTGACCAGCAGGTCGGCGCCGGTGTCCTTGGCCTGCCGCAGGCGCTGCACCTGGAGCTCCTTGTTGACCGCCCCGCAGGCCGTCCAGGCGCTGGTGCCGCAGCACTGCGCCAGCCGGCCGCTGGGGTCCATCTCCGCCACCTCGCCCAACGCCGCCAGCACCTGGCGCGGGGCCTCGTACTCCCCCAGGTGCCGGCCCAGCCGACAGGGGTCTTGGTAGGTCAGCTTGTAGCCCTGCCCGGCCAGGTTCAGCCGCCCCGCGGCCATGGCCTGGGCCAGCCACTGGGAGATGTGCAGCACCTCTAACCCCAGGTCGTAGCCAAACTCGGGGTAATCCAGTTTCAGGGTGCGGGCGCACTCGGGGCAGGCCGTCACGACGCGCTTGGCCTTGCTCGCCCGGACCATATCGCGGTTCTGCGCCGCCAGCCGGCGAAAGGTCTCTATGTCCCCCTCCCAGAGCAGGTCGTGGCCGCAGCAGCGCTCCCCGGACAGGAGTTGGGGCCGTTCGCCGGACGCGTTCAGCAGCCGCACCACGCTGCGGGCGATCTCCACCGCCGGCACCCCGGAGCTGCCAAAGATCACCTCGAAGTAGGGCAGGCAGCCGACAAAGTAGAGCGTCTCGCCGTCGGTTGAGGTCTCCAGTCCCTCCTGCAGCCAGCCCAGCCGATCGGGCCGGTGGGCGGGGTCGGCCATCAGCCGCATGACGGTCTGCAGCAAGCCGCCGTGCGAGCAGGGCACACGGTCCCCCTCCTGCCGGACCAGGGCGCGCACCCCGCGGACAAAGCCGATGTAGTCCACCCCCTGCGGGCAACGCTCCTGGCAGGCGCGGCAGGTCAGGCAGGCCCACAGGGCATGGTTATGGCGGGCCTCCAGCGGCTGCCCCTGGATGATCTCCTCCACCAGGCGGCGCGGGGAGAACGAGGGATCCTGCAGCGCCACGGCGCAGACGGCGGTGCATTTGCCACACTCCAGGCAAGCGGCGGCATGGGTTCTGGCGATAAGCTCTTGAAATGGTCGCATCGTTTCCCCCGGGGGGAAGGGGCAAGGCGCGAACTTGTCTTGCTCCTTGCCCCTTTATCCTATCGACAGGGCCCGCACAACGTCGGCAAAGTTTTGCAATTCCCGCGCGAACCCCTCCCCGTCTCCCAACCCCAGCCCGATCAGGCCGAGGCGCTCCGGCCGCAGGCCCACCATCCGGGCCAGGGCCTGGGCCTGGGCGAGGGCTTCGCCGGCCAGGTCACGGCCGAACTCGTAATCGCAGCCTTCCTCCGGGCAGCCTAGCAGCAGCACGCCGGCCGCCCCCTGTTCCAGGGCGTGCAGGAGCAGACCGGGCGAGAGCCGGCCCAGGCAGGGCAGGCGCACCACGCGCACCCCGGCGGGGATCTCTTTGCGCAGCATGCCGGCGGCCTCGGCCCCGCTGTGCCCGCCCCAGTTGCAGGTGAAGACGAGCAGCCGCCCATCGCGCTTTTCCCCCAGCAGCGCCTGCACGGTGACCTCCACCTGGCGATCGGTGATGCGCCCGGCGACCACGGCCCCCGTCGGGCAGTGCGCGGCGCAGGTGCCGCAGGTCAGGCAGCGGCTGACATCGACGGTGGTGTGCATGCGGCCGGCCTCGTCGGCTTCCAGACGGATCGTGCCGGCCCGGCAGAGGACCTGGCATGTGCCGCAGGCGCGGCAGCGCTCGGGATCCACGGAGGCCACAAGGGGCACCGAGGGGCCGGCCAGGAGGCGCGCCGTCGCCGCCGCCAGCAGGTCGGAGGCGGCTTCCAGGGCCTCGTCGGGCCTATGCACCCAGGCGCAGTGCTCGCGCAGGTTGACAAACTCCCAGGCCCACGAGGAGAGTGGCAGCTCCTCTGCCCCGCCCCAGACGCCCAGTCCCTCGCGGCAGCGCACCCGTTGGGTGGTACAGGAGTAGCAGATGTGGGCCAGGTTGCAGCAGGAGCAGGCCGCCAGCACGGCCCCGTCCAGGCCGGCCGTGGCCCGGCGCAGGTGGGCCAACCCCTCGGGCAGGCAGGCAAAATCGATCTGCTCGACATGCACCACGCCCGGCCGCTGGGCTGCGCGTTCCTGCAAGGTATCCAGGTTGAGCGCCCCGGCGATCTCCTCCCCGCAGCGGCAGAGGAAGACGCCCAGGCGGCGCAGGGTGGGCAGCTCCAGAGGCACGGGGCGAAAGTCGGAGTGGGGCGCGGACGGCAGGGAGAGGGCACCCTGCAGCGCCTCCATCGTCGCCGTGGGGTCGGATGGATCCAGGCGATAGACCCCCTCCCCGGGCGGCACATCGTAGCCGCCGGCTACCAGGAGGGCGTCGGCCACCAGGTCGATCTGGCGTGGACGGGCCGTATGGTCGATGGCCCGGGGGCCGCAGACGTTCACACACTGCAAGCACTCGGAGCAGATGCCGCAGGACAGGCAACGGCCGGCCTCGGCCACGGCCTGCTCGCGGGTCAGGGCCCGCTCCACCTCGCCAAAGGTGCGCCGGCGCTGGCGCGGGCGCAACACCGCCGGCTCCTGGCGGATCTGGCGCTCCTGCTCTTCTAGCTCGGCGGCCGAGAGGCGCACCACCGCGCGCCCCGGCGGGGCCACCGGCACCTCCTCGCCGCGCAGATAGCGCCAGATGGCCTCTGCCGCCTTCTTCCCGGCGCCGATGGCCTCGATCACCGAGGCCGGTTGCAGGACATCGCCGGCGGCAAAGACGCCCGGGCGGCTCGTCTGCCCCGCGGGGGCCTCCACGCAGAGCCGGCCCCGCTCGTCGCACAGGGCAGAGACGCAAGATAAGTCGGCCTCCTGCCCGATGGCCGGGACGACCATGTCGGTCGAGAGGGTGAACTCGCTGCCGGGGACGGGCACCGGGCGGCGCCGGCCGCTCTCGTCGGGTTCGCCCAGTTCCATGCGCTGGCAGACGAGGGCGGTGACGCGGCCATCCTGCCCGACGACGCGCAGCGGGGCGACCAGCGTATCCAGGGCGATGCCCTCCTCCTCGGCGGCGGCGATCTCCTCGGGGATGGCCGGCATCTCCTGGCGCGAGCGGCGATAGAGGATGCGCACCTCCTCTGCCCCCAGGCGCAGCAGCGTGCGCGCCGCGTCCACGGCGCTGTTGCCGCCGCCGATGACGGCGGCCCGCCGGCCGACGGTTATACCCTCGGCCTCCAGGGCGGCGCGCAGCTCTTTCTTGGCCTCTTGGGCCAGGCAGACGGCGCGCAGCAGGTCGATGGCGTGGACGACCCCGGCCAGGTCTTCTCCGGGCACGCCTATGCGCCGGCTGCGGTGCGCCCCCAGGCCCAGGAAGACGGCGCCGTAGCCGCGGTGAAAGAGGTCGTCCAGGGTAAAGTCGCGCCCCAGCGCCGAGTTCAAACGGATCTCGACACCCAACTCCTGCACCGCGGCGATCTCGCGGCGCAGGACATCGCGCGGCAGGCGGTAGGAGGGGATGCCCACGGCCATCATCCCGCCGGCCACGGGCAGCGCCTCGAAGATGGTCACGCGCGCGCCGCGGCGGGCCAGGGCCCAGGCCACCGCCAGGCCGGCCGGCCCGGAGCCGATCACCGCCACCGGCGGCAACGCCGGATCCGGCGCCGGCCGCTCCCAGTGCAGGCCGCCGTGCTGGGCGCGGTAGTCGGCGACGAACCGCTTCAGCGCCCGCACGGCGATGGGCTTGTCCAGCTCGTAGCGGTTGCACTGGCCCTCGCAGGGATGGTAGCAGACCCGCCCGAGAACTCCAGGCAAGGGTACCTCCTGCGCGATCAGGTCGTGCGATTCCGCAAACTTACCCTGCGCGATCAGCGCCACGTACCCCTGCACGTGGATGTCGCCGGGGCAGGTGTAGCTGCAGGGAGGCGTGCCGCGCTTGGAGATAGCAAAAACGTTGGGCACGGAGCGGGATAACGGATCACGGTAGATGGCCTTGGCGTGGGCCTCACCAGGGGCCGGGGACACGGGACAGACGGCCTCGCACTCGGCGCAGCCGGTGCAGCGGGCCGGGTCCACGTAGCGCGGGGCCTGCGCCAGGGCCAGGCGGAACCCCTCTTCGTGGCGCTCCACCGACTCCAGGGTGGTCTGCGGCAGCACCGTGATGCCGGGATCGCGCAGCACCCCCAGAAGGTCGGAAACCGCGGGCAGCCAGGCGCTCTTCTCGCGGGAGACGTCGTCTCCAAGGAAGGGGGTCGGGTTCAGGATGGTGACGGTGAGGCCGGCCTCGGCCAGGCGGCGGGCCGCCTGCACTCCGGCCAGGGTGCCCCCCAGGACGACGACATGCGCTGCCATGCAGGCCCTCCTTCGACATGGTGGGTTCGAGACTGCGAGGATTGTAGCATGGGCAAAGAGGGGCGTCAAGTTGGCATGAGGCCACGTTGATCAAGTCAGGCGCCCACCCTCGAACCGGATCCCGGCAGACGGTCATTGGATCCCGGTGTCCAATGAGAAGGCTTTGAGCGTATCGACCGCCCGCTGGAGATTGACCTCCTCAAGAGGTTTGTAGTACGCTCCCTTGTGAATGGGCTTGTCCACCTGCCTTTCCCCTTCCAGAAGGGTGATAATGGTCAGATCCAGGTCGAAGTAGGACAGGAGCGTGTGCGTTGAGCGGCTACCCAAGATGATGCCTTTCGATGGTTGACCGTAGTCGCCCGTGAGTTGGCTCTCCAGTTGGAGCAGCACGCACTTGAGATCTGGATAGGTTTGCCGAAGGAGCATAAAGTCAACCAGGATGCGTTTGAGCATCGCGTTCTCGGTATAGGCCTTGCATTCGATGCCCATCACAAGGCGGCCGTCGACGCTCACGTGTACATCTGTCCTGAGGCCGTAAACGTACTCCCTGATATGTCTCCTGATGTACTGGGCTACTTTGGGGTTCTTGAGCCTTGCCAGGTAAGCGCGATTCAGCGGCATTCTCTTCAGAATAAGGGGAACCCTGCGCATAGAAGTATTGGGCCCGGCGGCTCTCCTTCGATTTCCGACCCTTTACTTTTCTCTCTATAGACCGTGATCGCGTTCCCATCAAACACATACTGCAGATCATGGGGGGCGTACCGATCAAGGAACCCCGACAACATCGCGACATCACCCGGACTCAGAAGACCGTCCGTTGTAACGGTGAGAATACGAGCCTTGGGGTTGAATCTCTCCGTCACCGCGATCCCTCTATGTGGCTATCCGCCCATCAGTAAAGGCAAGAGGCAGACGCCAAGGATGAGATTGGCCAGGTCGTAGTATGCCGTCCCACCCGCGCACAAGGCACATCCCCATTATCTCATGTTTCGACTAGGGCGGTCAAGCGACCTTTAGACACGTCTGTAGCGAACGGCATCTTTCCCACAATTTCCCCTGATGCCCCCGTGCACCCTGCGCCCAGGTGTGGTAGAATAGGGCGCGAGGCGCACGACGCCCCGAGGAGACCCGGTGGACGCGATCGCGTGGGTGCGACAGCTTTGGTCCAGGCTCGCCGCTGCCCTGACCCGGCAGTGGTCCGCCGCGCGGCCGGCGGCACGACGGCTGGGGCGGCACTGGCCCTTGATCGTGCTCATAGCCCTAAACGTCTCGGCGGCCCTCTGGACCGGGATCGACCTGGGGCGCCGCCTGGTGCCCCAGACGACGCCGCCACCCCAGGGGGCCGCCGAATCGGTCCCCACGCCGCTGCCGACCCCCATCCCACCGCCGACACGCTTGCCCCTGCCCACAGCCACCCCACGGCCCACGGCGCTCCGGCCCACCGCCACCCCCCAGGCCGCCGGCCTGCCGGCCATCCTGGTGGCCGGCGACCGCTTTGCCTACGAGCCCGACTTTTACGCCGCCGAGGTCCAGGCCTTCCTGGAAGCGCAGGGCAGCGCCCTGGCCTCCGCTCGAGTCGCGGCGGGCAAGGACACGGACACCTTCGCCCACGCCCTCGTCGGCCACTGCATCCGCTACGGGCTGAACCCCAAGGTCCTGCTGACCCTGATCGAGATCGAGTCCGGCCTGGTGCGCCGCGGCGCCGGCGAAATCGGGTGGGCTTTCGGCTACCGCAACGCCGCCTGGCAGGGGCTGGACCGTCAACTGCAGTGGGCCGCCTACACCCTGGCCGACGGGTTTCGCGAGGGCAGCGACCGCGAAGCGCCCCTGCTCACCGACGGCACGCTGGCCCCTATCCCAGGCGAGACCAACGCCGCCACCCAGGCGGTGCTGCGCCTGCTGACCTACACGGTCGACGCCGCGCGCTTCTCGCAGCTGCGCTCCGACGGCCCCGGCTCCTTCGTCGCCACCTACCGCGAGCTGTTCGGCGAGGACCCGCGCCTGCCGCTTCCCGCGTCCGCGGCCCCGGACGGCCGGCCCTTCCTGCACTTGCCCTTCCGCGGCACGGCCCCCATCTCCTCCTACTTCGATCACGAGTACCCCATCTTTCGCTCCAACGGCACCATCCTGCCCTACAGCGGCGAGCGCGGCTACCAGTCGTACGACGGCCACGACGGCTGGGACTATGTCCTGGCCGCCGGCACGCCGGTGCTGGCGGCGGCCCCGGGCCGGGTGGTCTTTGCCGGCACGCTGGACACGCTCTGCCCCACGCCGGCCGGCCTGGTGGTCCTCGACCACGGCAACGGCTACCGCACCCTCTACTGGCACCTGCAGGATGTCGAGGCCCAAGAAGGAGCCGGCGTCGCCAGCGGCGAGCGCCTGGGCACGGTGGGCAGCACGGGCTGCTCATCGGGGCCGCACCTGCACCTGGGCGTCGAATTCATGGGCCGCGACACCGATCCCTATGGCTGGTGCGGCAGCAGTGCGGTGCCGGAAGACCCCTGGCCCGCCCACCCCGCCGGCACGGCCAGCCGTTGGCTGTGGCTGGATTTCCCTTCCCCTTGCCCCGTGCCGGCCGCCGCCATCATAGTCGACGACCGCGGCGAGCGCTTCACCGCCAGCCCGGCCCTGTGGTACGAGGCCCCCGTCGGGCATCAGGACCATGCCTTCTGGGCCATCGCCGTGGACCAGGCCGGCGCCAGCACCCACCGCGGCGTCTGGCGCCCGGAACTGCCCGAGGCCGGCTACTACTTCCTCTACGCCTACATCCCCTGGTACGACACCGGCCGGCCCGATACCGCCCAGGCCCACTACCAGGTCAACCACGCCAACGGCAAGACCCCCGTGACGCTGGACCAGGCCCACTCCACCGGACTTTGGGCCCCCCTGGGCGAGTTCTACTTCAACGCCGGCGGCCGGGGCTATGTCTACCTGGACGAGATCACCGGGGACGCCGGTACGTCGGTGTGGTTCGACGCCGTGGTGTGGGTGAAGAAATGAGGCCGGAAGCGGGATGCCGGATGCAGGCTGTAGGACACCCGCGCGCTTCTGGCATCCTGCATCTGACATCCCGCCTCCTGCTCCTTGCCTCCTGCCTCCTGGTCTCCCTCCTCGCCGGGGGCTGCCGTCCGGCAGCGCCGCTCCCCACGGCCGGCCCCTCGTGGCTGGTCTTTCGCCCGATCGGCGATAGCTACCAAAGCCAGGTATGGGCGGCCGCCCCGGCGATCCCTTCCGCTCGTGACGTCCAGGTCGACCTGGACGCCGACGGCCGGCCCGAAACGGTGCGCTGGGAGGGCGAACGGGTGCGCGTGGAACGGGACGGGGCGCTAGCCTGGGAAAGCGAGGCGGCCTGGCGCGTGGTGGATGTCGCCGTGGGGGACCTGTTCAACGACTACCGCCGGGAAGTCCTCATGGCGCTGTGGAAGCCCGATGCGGCCGGCACTTCCCGGTCTCACCCCTTTATCATGGGCCACCGCCACGGGCGCTACGACCTGCTCTGGGGCGGCTCGGCCGTGGCCGACCCGATTCGCGAACTGGACATCGGCGACGTGGACGGGGACGGGCAGAACGAGTTGGTGGTCCTGGAAGGGCGGTACGACGAGCCCCTGGACACGCCGGCCCACTTTGTCACCGTCTGGCGCTGGAACGGCTGGGGCTTTACCCTGCTCTGGCGCAGTGGGCAAGGACAATACGACAGTCTGAACTTGCTGGACGTAGACGGCGACGGCCAACTGGAGATCGCCGTTCGGCAGAGGCCGTGAGCCCTGCGCCGCGCAGCGCTCCCCCTACTCCCTGGGGGGCCATCGTTCCGCCCGGCAGCCGCAACTTCCTGATCTCGATGTCATAAGAGTTCAGGCGGTTGGCAGGGTAAAGTGTACGGTCGTCCCCCGCCCGACGAGGCTCTCCACCCAGACGCGCCCCCCCATGGCCTCGACCAGGCCGCGGACGATGCTCAGCCCCAGCCCGGTGCCCCCGGTGGTCCGCCTCCGGGACTCGTCGGCGCGGTAGAAACGGTCGAAGATGTGCGGCAGGTCCTCCGGGGCAATGCCTTCCCCGCTGTCGGCCACCTGGAGGTGCAGCGCCCCTCCTGCGGCCTGGGCACAGAGCCGCAGGGTGCCGCCGGCCGGCGTGTGGCGCAGGGCGTTATGGAGCAGGTTCGATAGCACCTGCTGCAGCCGGTCGGGATCGGCGCGGGCCGCGGGCAGGCCGGCGGGCACGGCCGACTCCAGCCGCACCCCCTTGCGCTCGGCCGAGGAACCGACCTGCTGCAGCGCCTTTTGGGCCGCGGCGTCGAGCGCCACGGGCTGTAGCTGCAGCGAGAGCTGCCCGGCATCGATCAGCGAGAGCAGGCGCAGGTCCTCCACCAGCCGGCTCAGCAGCGCCACCTCCTCGCCCAGCGAGGCGATGACCTCGGGCGTGGGCTCGGTGAGGCCGTCCTGGAGCGACTCCAGCTCCACGCGCATCACCGAGAGCGGCGTGCGCAACTCGTGGGCCACGTCGGCGACGAGCTGCCGGCGCAGCTCCTCCTGGCGGCCCAGGGAGGCGGCCATGTCGTTGAAAGCCGCGCCCACCTCGCCCAACTCGTCGGACGAATGGACGGCGACACGCTGGGAAAGGTCACCGGCGGCGATACGCCGGGCGGCGCGGGTCAACTGGCGCGCCGGGGCGGTGATCTGCAGCGCCAGGAAGGCGGCCACGGCGGCCGCGGCCAGCCCGCCGACCACCCCGGCCACGGCCAGCACCCCAAACATCGTGCGCAGAAAGGTGGACTCCAGCGCGGTGCGGGTCTTGGCCCCCACCAGCATGGCCCCGCCGGCCAGGCGGCCGACCTCCTGCCCTCGCGCCAGGATCGGCTCGGCCGACTCCCAGAGGCCGGCCGGCGCCGGCTGGCCGCTCAACTGGTCCTGGGTGTCCAGGAGGACGCGCCGGTCGACATCCAGGAGGAGCAGGCGCATCCCGGCGGCCATGCCCTGGCCCATCATCCCCGGCCCCATGCCCTGGCGGCGCCCGGTCAGCAGCCTTTCCACCCCCTGCCAGCTGCCGTTGACCTCGTAGTAGTTGGCCAGGGTCGGGACAAAGCGCTGCACGTTAGCGTTCTCCTGGGCCAGGGCGAAGCGGTCGAAGGCGCGCTGGATCAGGAAGCCGGCCAGGGCCCCGGCCACGAGCAGGCAGAGGAGGAGCATGGCACCGGTGGCGAGGAGAAACTTGACCCAGAGGCGCATGGCGATACCTCACAAGAAAAGGTGACCCGTGAGACGGGAAATCGAGCTAGACGGCGAGCTTGTAGCCCAGCCCCACCACGGTGACGATATAGCGCGGGTGGGCCGGGTCGGGCTCCACCTTGCGGCGCAGGTTCTTGATGTGGGCGTCGATGGTGCGCTCGGAGGTCGCCGAATCGTAGCCCAGGGATTCCTCGATGAGCCGCTCGCGCGAGAGGACCTGGCCGGCATGGCGGGCCAGCGCCAACAGCAGCGCGAACTCGGTGGGGGTCAGGTCCACCGGCCGGCCGGCCGCCTCCACGGTGTGCCCGTCGACGTCGATCCGCCAAGGGCCGGCGGAGATGATCTCGCTGGCCGGCCGGGGCCCCTCCGCCCGCCGCAGCACGGCGCGCACGCGGGCCACCAGCTCGCGCGGCGAAAAGGGCTTGGTCACATAGTCGTCGGCGCCCAGCTCCAACCCCACCAGTTTGTCGGCCTCCTCGACGCGGGCCGTGAGCATGATGATCGGCGTCAGGTTGCCCTCCTGACGCAGCGTCCGGCAGACGGCCAGCCCATCGATCTCCGGCAGCATCAGGTCCAGGACGATGATGTCCGGCTGGTCGCGCCGGGCCACGCGCAGGGCCTCTTTGCCGTCGTAGGCCGTGAGCACCTCGAAGCCGGCCTGGCGGAAGTAGGGCTTGAGCCCCTGGACGATTTTCGGTTCGTCATCCACCAGAAGGATACGTTTCATCCTATCCCTGGTCCCGCGAGCCGGCCATACGGGGAGCCCGCGCTATGGAGGCGCAATGCGCGCCAAACGAAACCCACCATTCTGGCGCGAGTATAGCACGGCCGTGTGAAGGAACGAGGAAGGCCCGGGCACCGTGACAAGCCTACGGATCGGGCCCGCCGGTCTTCCCGCCGCCCCGCCCGCGTCCCCGGTCAGTGCCCTCCCGGCACATCGCGCAGCTCGTTCAACAGGGCCACCCCCGCGCTCGCCCCCAGGCGGTTGGCCCCGGCCACCAGCATCTTCAGGGCATCGGCCAGGGTGCGGATGCCGCCGGCCGCCTTGACACCGACACCCTCGCCCACCGTGTGGCGCATCAGCAACACGTCGTAGACGGTGGCCCCGGCCTTGGCGAAGCCGGTCGAGGTCTTGACAAACTCGGCCCCCGCGGCGACGCTCGCCCGGCAGGCGCGCACCTTCTCGGCATCGTCCAACAGGGCCGTCTCGATGATCACCTTGACGATGGCCCCGCCGGCGTGACAGGCCCGGACGACGCGCGCGATCTCGGCCTGCACGGTCCGGTCGTTCCCCGCCTTGAGCTCGCCGATGGCCAGCACCATATCCACCTCGCGGGCGCCCTGGCGCACCGCTCGGCGGGCCTCCTGCGCCTTGGCATAGGTCGAGGTGGCGCCCAGGGGAAAGCCGGCCACCGTGCAGGTGAGCACGCCGCTCCCTTGCAGCAGGCGCACACCCAGCGGCACGAAGCGCGGGTTGACACAGATGGAGCAGAAAGAGTGCTCGCGGGCCTCGCCGCAGAGCGTCTCCACCTGCGCCGGTGTCGCCTCGGGTTTCAAGAGGGTGTGGTCGATCAGGCCGGCCAGGAGGGCTGCCGGATGGCCCTGCGCCAACCGGGCGGCCCATGCCTGCGCGCGCGGAGCGAGCAGCTCCCGGGCCCGGGCCTCGCACCCCCCGTCGCAGCGCTCGCACAGCGGGCAGCCGCCGGCCTGAGCCTTGGCATCCAAGACGGGGCGAAGGTCGGCAAGCGCCGCTTCGAGCAGAGCGTTTGGTCCGAGGGAAAGCATAGGCACCTCCGACTGACTCCTGCGTAGCTCGCTATACTCCCCGGAAGCCGAAATCCGCCTGCACCGACTTCAGGGATCGATGCCGAGATCAGTAATCAGAGCAAGAGGCAGGATACCCGAGGTGGTATCCCAACCTTGCTGCATCCTGCCCCCTGCTCCCGACATCCTAACACGGGATCCGTTCCCGCAAGTAGCCGAGCAGTTCCTCCACATGCACCCGCACCTGCTGCATCGTGTCCCGGTCGCGCACCGTCACCGTCTGATCTTCCAGGCTCTGAAAATCCACGGTGATGCAGTAGGGGGTCCCGACCTCGTCCATGCGCCGGTAGAGCCGGCCGATGGCCCCGGTGTCGTCGTAGATGGCGCGCATGGACCGCTGCAGCCTCCCGGCGACGCTCTTGGCCAGCGCCACGAGCTCGGGGGCGTTGCGCTTCAGCGGGAAGACGGCGGCCTTGATCGGCGCCAGCGCGGGGTGCAGCCGCAGGACGACGCGCTTCTCGCCGCGCACCTCCTCCTCGTCGTAGGCGTCGAGGAGAAAGACGAGGATGGCCCGGTCCACACCGCCGGAGGGCTCGATGACGTACGGGATGAGGTGCTGGCCGGTGGCCTCGTCGAAATAGTCCAGGGGCTGGCCGCTGCCCTCGCTGTGCCGGCGCAGGTCAAAGTCGGTGCGGTTGGCGATGCCCTCCAGCTCCTTCCAGCCCAGCGGCTCGGGAAAGAGATACTCGATATCGGAGCAGGCCGCGGCGTAGTGCGCCAGCTCCTTCTGCTCGTGCGGGCGGACGCGCAGGCGCTCCGGACGGATGCCCAACTCGGTGTACCAGCGCAGCCGTTCCTGGACCCACTCCTGGTAGACCTGCGGCGCCTCCTCCGGCCGGCAAAAGTACTCCAACTCGAACTGCTCGAACTCGCGCGTGCGGAAGGTAAAGTTGCCGGTGACGATCTCGTTGCGAAAGGCCTTGCCGACCTGGGCGATGCCAAAGGGCAGCTTGGGCGCCGGCCGCGCCGTGTTCAGCACGTTCTGGAAATTGACAAAGATCGTCTGACACGTCTCCGGCCGCAGGTAGGCCACTGCGGCGTCGTCCTCCACCGGCCCGATAAAGGTCTTGAACATCATGTTGAACTGGCGCGGGTCGGTAAATTCCTGGCCGCCGCAGTTGGGGCAGACCATGGCCTCCAGCAGGTCGGGGCGGAAGCGCTGGTGGCACGATTTGCACTCGATCAGCGGATCGGCGAACGAGGCGACATGCCCCGAGACCTCCCAGATGCGCGGGGACATCAGGATGGCTCCGTCGATGCCCTCGACATCGGGGCGCTCCCAGACGACGCGCCGCCACCAGGCCTCTTTGACATTGCGTTTGAGCTCGGAGCCCAGGGGCCCATAGTCCCAGGTGCTGGCAAAGCCGCCATAGATCTCACTGGACGGAAAGATAAAGCCGCGCCGCTTGCACAAGCTGACCAGAATGTCCATGGTAGGGGCAGGCATGTTGTGTTCATCCTCCTCGGAATGGGGCCCGGCGGGCCCATGCTCTCGGCGCTCCGCTCTACTCATCCCCGGCCCGCGGATGCGCCTGATCGTAGGCCTCGTGCAGCTGCTCGGTGACCAGGTGGGTATAGATCTGGGTCGTCGCCACCGAGGCGTGGCCCAGGACCTCTTGCACGGCGCGCAGGTCGGCGCGGCGCTGCAGGGCATGGGTGGCAAAGGTATGCCGCAGGGTGTGAGGAGTGATATCGAAACGCCCGATCTCCTCGGCATACTTCTTCAGCATCAGCCAAAAGCCCTGGCGGGTCATCTGTCGGCCGCGCCGGTTGAGGAAGAGGTAGTCCTGCTGGGCGCTGCGTGCCAGGTGCGGCCGGCCCAGGTCCAGGTACTCCTGTAGCGTCTGCACGGCCGTGGCGCTCAGCGGGATGACCCGCTCGCGCTTCCCCTTGCCCAGGCAACGAATGTCGCCGGTGGCCAGGCTCAGGTCGCCCAGTTTCAGCGCCACCAGCTCGCTGACGCGCATACCGGTGGCATAGGCCAGCTCCAGCATCGCCCTATCGCGCAGGGCGATGGGGGTATTGGCGCGGGCCGGCTGCTCCAGCAGCTCGTCCATCTCCTCGGGCGAGAGGACGCGCGGCAGGCGGCGGGCCACCTTGGGCAGCTCCACCTCCTCGCCGGGGTTCTTCTTGATCTTGGCCTCGCGCAGCAGGTAGGAGAAGAAGGAGCGGATGGCCGAGATGCGGCGGGTCACGGTGGAAGAGGCGTACTTGCGCTCTTTCATATGCAGCAAAAAGGCCAGGATGTCCTCGCGCTTCACCTGCCCCCAGCCGCGAAAGGCGCGCTCCCGGCGCAAAAAGTCGTGGAACTGCTGCAGGTCGGTATGGTAAGCGGAAAGGGTATGGTGCGAAAAGCCCCGCTCGACTTCCAGGTACTCCAGAAACGCTTCGATGTCCTTCATGGCAGATCCTCCTCTGTAGTTGCGGCGCCGGCGCCCGGCCCCGTCGATGACCGAAACCGCGGGCATTATACCGCCGGTGGGCCGTTATGTCAAACTGGAGTTCGGGGGGGAGGCGCAACACCGGGCAGGCTGCCGGCAGTAACCCACCTGTAACCTCCGGCCCTACGCATTTCCGGCCGGCCGTGGTACACTCGCCCGGCAAGCGCTCTTTGCAAGGAGGAACTGATGGCCGCCCAAAACACTGCCCCCCTCTGCTGTGTCCGCTGTGGCCGCGCAATCCAAACGGCCAAGGGCCAGTCCGCATTCCACTGCCCCGATTGCGACCAGGGGCCGCTCTGCGGACATTGCTACGACCTGCTGCTGGGCAAATGCCAGGCCTGCGCCGACGCGGATGCCCGCGCCCAGGCCCAGAACGAGGCCTTTTTCCGGCAGGCCCTGGGCGAATGGACGAAGCGCACCGCAAGCTCCAGCCGCCTCCGCCGCTGCGTGATCTGCGGGCGGGGCGAGGACGCCTTCTCGGGCCTGTACCACTGCGCCACGTGCGACGCCCTCTACTGCCAGGACTGCCTCACCGGCGCTAACCACCTGGCCGCCGAGGTCATGCTCGACATCGTCGACCAGGCCCATCGCCAGGCCTATGGAGCCCCCACCGGGTCGATGCAGATCTGGTTCAACCCCCCGGAGAGCATCTCCAAGCAGGGCGGCGAAAAGCAGGGGCAGTGCCCGTTCCCGTGGTGCCGCATGCCCATCACCAGGGGGTAGAAGCCATCCCATAAACCGGAGAGCAATCGGTTCTAGGCCGCGGCTCCCCCACACCGGCGGCAGCCGCCCATCCGCCGCGCCCCCTAGCCCTGCGCCCGACGGCTTCCTCCCCCTCCTGTAATGCTCCCGTAACCTCCGGCCCTACGCATTTCCGCCCGGCTGTAGTACACTGACCTGTAGCATAATCCTTTGCCCTGATCCGGTTACTCTTCCCAAACGACAAGGAGGGCACGGATGGAAAGCCGACAGATTCAGCTCCACTATAACCCCATGCGCCAAGGGCTGGGACAGGTCCTCGGCCCGCTGGAGTCCGAGATTATGTGGCTCGTCTGGCAACAGGGGCAGGCCACCGTCAAGCAGATCCATCGCGTGCTCTCGCGGCGGCGGGAGATCGCCTATACCACGGTGATGACCACTATGAGCCGGCTGGCCGACAAGGGCATCATGAAGCGCAGCCGCCGCGGCATGGCTTATATCTACCGCCCCACGATGACCCGGGCCGAGTTCGACCGCTGGGTGCTGCGCTCCGTCCTCGCCGGCCTGCTGGAGAACTTTGACGCTTCGACCATGGACTACCTGGTGGAGTACCTCTCCCAGGAGCATCCCGATCAACTGGAGCACCTGCGCCGGGCGCTGGCCGGCCGGGCCGCCTGAGTCCCAAGTCCCGGTCCCCCTGAAAATCCTGCCTGCTACAAGGGCACCAGGCTCGCTTATCCTTTGTGCCCTTGTGCCTTGGTGGTCCCATTGCGCTTGGCGCCTTCGTGGTTTCCGGGGGATGGTTCCCCGTTGCCATGCCGTCCGGCCCCCACCACCTCGCCCCACAGATCGTAGGCCGAGGCGGCCGTGACCCGCACCGCCACCAGCGTCCCCACCGCCGCCGCCCCCTGCGCCAGCACCAGCCCGTCCACCTCGGGCGCATCCCAGCGCGTGCGCCCGACGACGATCCCCTCCTCGCCGACCCCTTCCACCAGCACCTCCACCATGCGCCCGACCTGGCGCTCCCCCCAAGCCTGGGCGATGCCCTGCTGTATGCTCATCAGCTCATCACGCCGGGCCGCGGCGACCTCCGGGGGCACGCGCTCCCCCAGGCGGGCCGCCGGCGTGTCCACCTCGCAGGAGTAGAGGAATACGCCCACCCGCTCCAGCGCCTGCTCCTGGAGAAAGGCGCGCAGGGCGGCGAACTCCTCCTCCGTCTCGCCGGGGTAGCCGACGATAAAGGTGCTGCGCACGACCACCCCCGGAATGCGGGCGCGCAGTTGAGCCAACAGGTCCCGGACGGCCTCCATGTCGGCCGGCCGGCCCATCCGCCGGAGCGTCGCCGGGTGGGCATGCTGCAGCGGAAGGTCGATATAGGGGCAGACCTGGGGAGCGCCGGCCAGCGTCGCGATCAGCCGCGGGGTGAGGCGCCCGGGGAAGGTGTACATCAGCCGCAGCCAGGGCAGGCCCGGGGCGGCAGATAAGAGATCCTCGATCAGGCCGGCCAGCCCATCTTCCTCGCCCCGGTCCCGCCCGTAGAAGGTGCTGTCCTGCGCCACCAGCACGATCTCCCGCACCCCTTGCTCCACCAGGCGGCGGGCCTCGGCCAGCACGGCGGTGCGGGGGAAGGAGCGGTAGGGTCCCTTGATCGCCGGGATGGTGCAGAAGGCGCAGTGCGCCGAGCAGCCCTCGGCGATTTTCAGGTAGGCGCTTGCCCCGTGGACGGCGCTCAGGCCGGCCCCCGCCGGCATCTCGCACGGGCGCGCCGCCGCCCCGCCCAGCTCGGCCGCCAGCGCCGCCACCTCGCGCCAGCGCCCGGTCGGCAGCAGGGCATCCACCCCCGGGACGGCCCGCAGCTCGGCGGCATAGCGCTCGGCCATGCACCCGGCGGCCACCAGCAGTTGCCGCCGGCGCTTGCCGGCCGCCAGCTCGCAAAGGACCTGCAACGACTCTTCCCGCGCCGGGGCGATAAAGCCGCAGGTGTTGACCAGGAGCAGGTCCGCCCCGGACGGGTCCTGCACCAGGGTGTGGCCGGCCTGCTGCAGCAGCGCAGCCATGCCGGCGCTGTCAACCTCGTTCTTGGGGCAGCCCATGGTGACAAGATAGACTTTCATCATCCTGACCCTCGCGCTTTCCGCACCCGGATTCTACTACCAACCATCCCGGGACGCAACCCGCGGGTTTCCGGCGAATTGCGCGCCGGCCCCGCCTGTGCTACAATCAGGCCGGCCGTGGACCCTGGCTCTCCAGGGGAGCGGCAAGCCCAGGAGGAAATCGTCCGTGAACGGAATCCGGGTCGCTATCCAGGGAGTTTTCTGCGTCTGCGGGCTGTTCCTGATGTGGCGCCTGCTCTTTCCGCGCCGGCCCCCGGCCCGGGAAAGGACCGCCGAGCCCCGGCCGCGCATCTCGGTGGTCATCCCGGCCCGCAACGAGGCGCACCAGATCGCCCGCCTCCTGCGTTCGCTCCAAGGGCAGACCGTGCCGCCCGCCGAGGTCCTTGTCGTGGACGACAGCTCCACGGACGACACGGAGGGGGCGGCGCGCCAGGAGGGCGTGACCGTCATCCCCGGGGAACCCCTGCCCGCCGGGTGGAACGGCAAGGCCTGGGCCTGCTGGCAGGGCGCAGCCGCCAGCAGCGGGGACCTCCTGCTCTTCTTGGATGCCGACACCTGGCTGGAACCCACAGGGGTCGAGCAGCTCTGTAACCTATACCAGGGCCGCGGCCTGCTCACCGTACAGCCCTACCACGTGACCGAGAAACCCTACGAGCAGCTCTCGGCGTTTTTCAACATCGTCATTATGGCCGCGACCGGAGCGTTCACCCCCCTGGGAGAACGCCTGCCGCCCGGCGGCGGGTTCGGACCGTGCGTCGTGTGCCGGCGCGAAGAATACCTGCGTACCGGGGGCCACCGGGAGGTGCGCGGAGAACCGCTCGAAGACATCCCGCTGACCAAGCTCTTTCGGCGGCACGGCCTGCCGGTGCGCTGCCATGCCGGGCGGGGGATCGTCTCCTTCCGCATGTACCCCGGCGGCCTGGGAGAAGTTATCCAGGGGTGGAGCAAGGGGATGGGCTACGGCGCATTCGCCGTGCATCCGGCCATGGCCCTGATGGCCACGGCCTGGATTACGGGTTGCTTCAGCGCCTGTGCCCTGCTGGTCCGGACGACGATCGTCCATCCGACGGCGACGGCGTGGCTTGGATTGCTGCCCTACGGCGTCTATGCGCTGGTGGTCGCCTGGATGTTGCGGGGCATCGGGCGCTTCCGGTGGTGGACATCGGCCTTCTTTGCCCTCCCGCTTTGCTTCTTTGCCCTGGTCATCGCGCGCTCGCTGCTGCAGACCTACCTCCTGGGGCGCGTGACCTGGAAAGGCCGGGCGGTGCGCACCGCCCGGCGGAGGAAGTAGCCCTTGCCGTTGATCGCGCTGCCGATCGGCTGGACGATCCTGTTGGATAGCATCGCCTGGGCGATCATCCAGCCGGCGATTGCCTTCTTTGCCCTACGCCTGCCACTATCCACGCTAGATGCCGGGCGATGGCTTTTCCAGGCCCGGAGGTGGGAAGGGGAGGGCGCGATCTACGATCGGCTCCTGCGGGTCAAGCGGTGGAAGGACCTTCTCCCATCCGGGGGCACCGTATTCCAGGGCTTTTCGATGAAGCGCGTCGCCTCGCGGCAGCGGGCGCACCTGGAGCGTTGGGTGAAGGAAACCTGCCGGGCCGAGCTGACGCACTGGCTGGCGCTACTCTCCTCTACCCTCTTTTTCCTCTGGAACCCGCCCCTCCTGGGGCTGGCGATGGTGCTCTACGCCCTGGCGATGAACCTGCCGTGCATCGTCGTCCAGCGCTACAACCGCCCGCACCTCTTGCGCATCCTGGAGAAGCCGGGGGCTACCAGTCCTCCAGTTCCGCCAACAGCGCCCTGACGGACGCCCGGAGCAGCTTCTGCCCCCACTCGGCCGTGGCCAGGTTGGCGTCGGCGTTGCCCGAACCGGTCGGGTAGTGCTCGGCCCAGGCCGGGGCGTTGAGCCAGACCTGCGGCGGGGCGGCCGGCCGCACCTCCACCGGCGCGTCGGAGACGATCCCCGGGTGCAGCGCCATCGTCAGCGAGGTCTCTCCCGGCGTCCCGTGGCCGCCCTCCTTCTCGCCAAAGGCCTCGTCCAGCACCGCCTGGACGCCCGCAAGCTCCCACCAGGCGCGCACCTTGACGCGCAGTTCGCGGTAGACATCGTTGACCTCGGCCACCGCGGCTTGCAGCGAAGGGGTATTGCCCCCGTGGCCGTTCAGGATCAGGATACGGCGGAAGCCGTGTTGGGAGAGGGAGGCCAGGAGGTCGTAGACCACCCGCTGCAGCGTGCTCGGCCGCAGGGCGATGGTCCCGGGAAAGGCCATGTGGTGCAGGGCCATGCCATAGTTCAGCGTCGGGGCCACCAGCACCCCGGAGCGCCGGCCGGCCTCGGCCGCGATCCCGGCCGGCACCAGGTGGTCCGTCCCCAGCACCGCCCGCAGCCCGTGCTGTTCCGTGCTGCCCACCGGAACGACGATGCGATCGTCGTGCTCCAGGTACGCGGCCACCTGCTTCCAGGTCTGTTCTGCCAGCAACATTCGCGCCTCCTTGCTACCTCGCTACCCCGCTGCGCAGATGCTCCTTGCGCACCACCAGCTTCCACCACAGGGCCGCCAGGTCGCGCGCGGTGCGCCACAGCCGCCGAAAGTTGAAGAACTGGGAACGGCCGTAAGCCCGATGGTAGTGGTGCACCGGCACCTCGGCGAAGCGAAAGCCACAGTCCTGCATCTTCTTGACCATCTCCAGGCAGATCGTCCCGTGGCTCGATTCCAGGGTGACGCAGTCAAAGATGCGCCGGCGGATCAGGCGAAAGTCGCAGTCCACATCGCGCAGGCGAAAGCCAAAGAGCAGCTTGACCGTGTGGTGATAGATGCGCCCCAGGACCTTGCGGATGAGCGGGTCGGAGCGGTCGACCTTGTAGCCGTTGACCACGTCGATGCCCTCGCCCAGGCCGGCCACCAACTGCTTGATCTCCCGCGGGTCGTACTGGGCGTCGCCGTCGGTGTAAAAGACCCACTCCTTGGTGGCTGCGGCAAAGCCGCTGCGCAGCGCCCCGCCGTAGCCACGGTTTTTCTCGTGACGGATCACCCGCACCTCGCCGGGGTATTGCCGCTCCAGTTCGTCCAGGATCAGCGGCGCATAGTCCTTGCCGGCGTCGTCGACGACGATCACTTCGTAATCGTCGGTAATCTGGCGCAGCGTCACCAGGGCGCTCAGGACCATACTGGCGATGGTGCCGCCGTCGTTGTAGCAGGGAAAGAAAGCGGAGATGCTCAACTTGTCAGGCACGGTTTCCTCCGGTCGGGTGCGGTTCCCCCGTTTTCGGCCCTCGGCTCCTATCTCTCCTGCCCGGAGAGCCGAGGGCCGAAAACGATCTCAGTCCCACCATGCATATCTCAGAATGCAGTAGATCGCCTGCACCCCATCCCTCCATTTGATCTTTTTACCCTCCGCATAAGTCCGGCCATAATAGGAGATGGGCGTCTCGTAGATGCGGCAGCCCAGGCGGGCGACCTTGGCCGTGATTTCGGGTTCGAAGCCAAAACGCTCCGAGCGCAGCCGGATGCGGCGCAACACCGCGGTGCGAAAGACCTTGTAGCCGGTCTCCATGTCCGTCAGGTTCAGGTTGGTGAACATATTGGACAGCGTGGTCAGCAGCTTGTTGCCTATATAGTGCCAGAAGAAGAGCACGCGGTGCGGACCGCCCAGGAAGCGCGAACCGTAGACCACATCGGCCTTGCCGTCCAAGATCGGCTGCAGGAGGGGCGGAAAGTCCTGCGGATCGTACTCCAGGTCGGCGTCCTGGACGACGGTGATCTCGCCCGTAGCCTCGGCAAAGCCGCGGCGCAGGGCCGCCGCCTTGCCCTGGTTGCGCTCCAAGAGCAGGATGCGCAGGCCGGGCTGTCCATCGTAGCGTTCCAGGACCTGGCGCGTGCCGTCCGTGGAGCCATCGTCGACGACAATGATCTCTTTTTCCAGCCCCAACGTATCGGCCGCGCAGACCTTGTCGATAACCAATCCGACACGGTCCCGCTCGTTATAGACGGGGATGACGATGCTCAGGCGGCGAAAGGGCGATTCGGTAGTCATCGCATTTTCCTCAGCGGCAGCCCGTAGAATAGTAGAGCACGTGTTGGACCCAGAACCCCAACCCGGACAACGCCAGGGCCGCGCCGATCAGCGCCCCGGTGGCCCGGCCGGCCCAGGAGCGCCGGCCCAGCCGCTCCAGCCACCAGGCCGCGCCGAGGGCGACAAAGGGCAGCAGGAAGTACATGTAGCGCACATACAGGTTCGTCGCCAGGCCCAAGACGGCGTAGGCCAGGGCGATCCACAGGGCCAGGCCCAGCAGCCGCAGGGCCAGGGGCCGCCTCTCCAGGGCCAAGCCGACCAGGGCCGCCGCGGCCAGCAGCAGCGGCCCGGTGTGGAAGTAGGCGCGGGCCTCGGCCGCCAGCTCCTGCGCGCCGGCCACCACCGCTTCCGGCCAGCTCGTCACCTCCACGGCGCGCAGCCCCAGGCCGGCATCCAGCACCTGGCCGCGGATCAGGATGCCCCCGTGGGCCGGCTGCTCGGCGTTGGCCCCCTGGCCCATCTGTTGCAGCGACCGCCACATCGTCGCCGCAAAGTAGGAGTAATAGAGCGCCACGGCCAGCGCCACGGCCAGCAGGCCGGCCAGCAGCCAGCGCCCGACGGCCGGCCGGGGCAGGGCCCGCAGCGGGGCCGGCAGCGCCGCCAAAAGCAGCGCCGCCAAAAGCAGCCCGGCCAACTGCACCGCTCCCGGATGCGAGAGCGCGGCCAGCAGGAGCAGGAGGACCGCCCCCAGCCAGGAGCTCCGGCGCTGCAGGCGGCCGGCCGGCGAGACGAGCAAAGCCAGGAACGCAACCATCAGCCCCTGGCCCCAGGCGTTGGACACGATGCCCCAGGAAAAGATCAGGTAGGAGTAGGGCAGGGCCAGGTAGAACAGCGCCGCCAGCGGGGCCGCGGCCCCCCGCCCCAGCAGCCGGTGGGCCGCGTAGGCCGTCAGCACGGCCGCCGAACTGTCCAGCAATACCTCGGCCACCTTCAGGGGCACCAGCCGCCCGCCGAAAAAGGCCCACACCGGCGCCAGCAGCAGGTAGAGCGAGGGCAGGTATAGCGTTTCCTGGCTGCGCCACTCGCCGGAGACGATGGTGAAAAAGAGCTGCCCGCGCAGCACCGACTCCAGGCGGTGGTAGTGGAAGCACAGGTCCCATGTCTCCAGGGCCGGGTGCAGCACGCCGGCCAGCCGCACCGCCAGGAAAAAGGCCGCCACCGTCCAGAGCAGCCGCTCCGGACGTCGGCCCAGTTCCGCCCCGCCCCAGGAAAAGAGCCGGTGCATCGGCCTCTCAAAGACGACCACCGCCCCCCAGGCGCAGGCCAACCCCAGGGAGATATAGGGCAGCCCCGGCACCAGCAGCGGCCGGCCCCAGGCCAGCCCGGCCGCCAGGGCCAGCATGGCCCCAGCCCCCCCCGCCAACGCCACCCAGCGAGACCAGCCCAGCCGCCGCGCCAGCAGTACCACCAGCAGCACCGCCAGCCCCGACCAGAGCAGCACCCCGGGGGCCGGCCACACCGGCCCGCCGGCCGGCCGCAACTCGACCTGCCGCAGCACCACCCCCAACACCCGCGGGTCCCCGGTGGGGGTAAAGGCCTCGCTGCGCAGCAGCAGCTCCAGGTTGCCCGCCGGCAGAGCCTCCGGCGGCAGGAGTAGGGAATAGACCTGCCCGGCCGGCCCGACCGGCGCATCCAACAACGTCGATGGCCCAACTACCAGGCGCAGGCGCGGCGCGGGGCCCGGAGAAAAGCGCGGCGCCGCCAGCTCCAGGTCCAGGCGGTAGGGCCCCCGCCCCAACCCGGGCACGCGCAGCACCGCCTCCTCGCGGGTCCAGCGGAAGGTCCGCCCTTCCCCCTCTTCCACGTCGTAGACGCCCTCCAGGTAGACCAGGTCCGGGGGCTGCCGGCCCACCGGCAGGACGAAAGGGGCGTTCGCCTGGAAGGCCAGGGCCGCCAGCAGCAGGGTCAGCAGGAGCAGGCCGGCCAGGAAGATGTCACCTAGGCCGGCCCAGAGCGCGCGGCCCTCACCAGCCAGGCCGGCGCGCAGGCGAGCATGAAAACGACGCCAGCGGTACCCCAGAAGCGCAGCATAGCCGTCCATAGGGCAGATTGTACTACACCCTCTGGAGACACGCAAATGCACAGGGGCCGCGTCGGGCGTGCCGGCGTCGCCCCCCTTGCCCGGCGGTTCCCCGGCGAGATCCTCCCCGGCGCCTGGGATCAGTAGATTCGCCGCCCAAACCCCTTCTGGGTGGCCGAGTTGTCATAGATCTCTTCCACGGTGAAAATATAGGCCGGCCGCTCCGGCCAGGCCTCCTCGTGGGGCCGGTGATAGACATCGTGCTGGGCGTTGACCAGGGTATGATAGATGCTGCCCGCCTCATGGATCTCGACGCTCCCACGGACCTCGTAGGAGACGGCCGGCGGCTGGTAGAAGAGCAGCGTCGCCGTGGGGTTGGCCCGGTAGTTGGTCCAGGAGTGGTCGCGGGCCAGCTCCAGCGAGCTCAGCCGCGTAAAGTCGAGCCGCTCGGCGCAGCCCGGGCCGTAGAGGAAGCGCATCAGCAGTTGCAGCCCCTCCTGGCTGTAGCCCTCCCGCCAGCCGCGGCGGACGTGCTCCAGGTAGGCGTCGAGCGTTTCCTGCACATACTCCGGCCTGGGGACAAAGCCCACCCCCTTGATCGAGGCATTGAGGCCGGCCGGCCCCCAGGAGACGACCGCCGGGCTGTGGCGCGTAAAGCCCAGGAAGATCTCGTGCGCCGGCACCTCCTCGCCCTCCGCCTGCCGGCGGATCAACTGGGACCGCCCGTGGTAGATCCAGCGTAGGAACTCTTCGGGTAGGGCACGCTGCTCGGACATCTCCACCGCCTTCCTGGTATGGAGCGCTTCCCCTCACCTGCGGGCAACCAGCTCGATCTCGATCGCGGCGTTCAGGGGCAATCCCGCGACCGCCACGGTCGAACGCGCCGGGTAGGGAGGCTGAAAGCGGGCCTGATAGATCTCGTTCACGGTGGGGAAGTCGGCCATGGAGGTCAAAAAGATGTTGCATTTTACGACATGCTCCATGGTCAGCCCGGCAGTCCGGAGCACGGCCTCCAGGTTATCCAGGACCTGCCGGGTCTGGGCGGCCACCCCCCCTTCCACCAGCTTGCCGGTAGCCGGGTCGATCGGCACCTGGCCGGACAGATAGAGCAGATCCCCCGCCCAAACCGCGTGGGCATAGGGGCCGACCGCCTTGGGAGCCTGGGCACTGTTCACCGTTTCGCGGGCCATCTTCGAATTCCTCCTGATCATCAGCCGTAGTGTCCGTCGAACCGGGCCTCATTGTACCACCGCCGGCTCCGCGGAGTCAAATCTGGCTTATGAAGGGACCCGCTCCACCCCCACCACCACCGGCGTGCCCTCGACCTTGATCTCGGCCCGCCAGGCCCCCGCCGGGGGAGTGCCCCGTTCCAGGTGCACCGCCAGCACCTCGGCGGCGATCGCGTCGTGGTGCTCCCGCAGGGCCATCGCCAGCGGTCCATCGCCCACCTGGACGGTGACGGCCACACGGTCGGCCACCGCCAGGCCGGCCGCCTTGCGCGCCTCCTGGATATGTCGCACCAACTCGCGGGCCAGCCCTTCGCGCCGCAGGGCCTCGGTCACCTGGACATCCAGCGCTACCTGCAGCGGCCCCTCTCCGGACACCGCCCAGCCGGGGGGCGGCTCCTCGCCCGGCGCGGCCGGGCGCAGCGCCTTGACGTTGACCTCCTCCAGGAGGTGCTCGCCGTGGCGCGCCAGGACCTCCGCATCCAGGCCGCGCACCCAGGCCGCGGCCAGCGGCTGGCGCACCTTGCGGCCGGCCGCCCGCCGCGCCGCCCGCCCCAGCGAGACCGCCTCCTGCACCTGGGCCATCTCCCGCAGCAGGGCCTCGTCCACCGGGCCGGCCTCGGGGAATGTGTCCAGGTGCACGCTCAGCGGGGCCTGCGGGTCGTGGGCGCGCACCAGGTTCTGGTAGAGCGCCTCGGCCAAAAAGGGGACGAGCGGCGCCAGCAGCCGGCTCATCGTCGCCAGGCAGGTGTGAAGGGTGGTGTAGGCGGCCTCCTTGTCGGCGTCGTCGCCGGAGCGCCAGAAGCGCCGGCGGCTGCGCCGCACGTACCAGGTGGAAAGGTCGTCGATGAAGGACTCTAGCGCCCGCGTCGCCCGCGGGGTGTCGTAGTCGTCCAGCGCGGCGCGCACCTCGGCGGTCGTGGCGTGCAGGCGGGAAAGGGCCCAGCGGTCCAACGATGGGCGGCTCTCGATTGGCGATCGGCGGCCGGGCGTCCAGCGGTCCAGGTTGGCATAGAGGACAAAGAAGGAGTAGGTGTTCCACAGCGTCAGGAACTTTTTGCGCGCCTCGTCGGCCAGCTCGTCGGAGAAGTTCACGTCCACGGCCGGGTTCTGCGCCAGGTAGAGCCAGCGCACGGCGTCGGCCCCCAGCCGCTCCATGGCCTGGTCGAAATCCACGGCGTTGCCCAGACTGGCGTGCATCTCCGCGCCGCGGCGGTCTTTCACCAGGGCGTGCCCCAGGCAAACCCGGAAGGGGGCCCGGCCCTCCATGGCCGTGCTCATCGCCAGCAGGGCGTAGAACCAGTTGCGGAACTGGCCGGGGAAGCACTCGGTGATAAAATCGGCGGGGAACCACCGCGCCCACTCCTTGCGGTCGCGCCAGTACCCCAGGGTCACCAGGGAGACGATGCCGGCGTCGAGCCAGGGGTTGCCCACGTCGGGGATGCGGCCGGCGAGCGCCCCGCACCACGGGCAGGCGATCTGGACCGCATCGACCCATGGGCGGTGCGGGGTGTGGCCGGCAAAGGTCTCCCACCCCACCACCGCGCGCGCCTGGAGTTCCTCGCGTCCACCGAGGACCTCGAAATGGCCGCAGGATGCGCACTTCCAGATCGGCAAGGCCAGGCCCCAGTAGCGTTTCTTGGAGATCATCCAGTCGCGCATATGGCGCAGCCAATCCAGCTCGCGTTCCAACCCAAAGGGCGGGATCCAGCGCGCCGAGCGCGCCGCCGCCATCAGCGGGGCCCGCAGCTCGTCCATGGCGATGAACCACTCCTCCACCAGGCGAAAGAGCAGCTCCGTGCCGCAGCGCCAGCAGACCGGGTAGCGGTGGGTGTAGGGGGCCTGGTGGTAGAGCAGGCCGCGCTCGCCCAGGGACTCCAGGACAGCGCGAGAGACCTCGCCGGCCGGCCGGCCGCTGAAGGGGCCGTAACCCGGCAGAAAGACCCCGAACTCGTCCAGCGGCGCCAGCACCGGCAGATCCTCGGCCTGCCCCAGGTGATAGTCTTCTTCCCCGCAGCCGGGAGCGATGTGCACGATGCCGCTGCCCTCCTCGGCCGACACCTGGTCCCAGGCCAGGACGCGGTGCGACTGGACGGCGCTGCCTGTGCCGGCCCGGTGCGCCGGCACGGCATCCCCGCCGGGGCGGGAAGCTGCCTCCAGGTCGTCAAACGGGCTGTCGTAGGTCCAGCCGGCCAGGGCGGCGCCGGGCAACCGCCCCAACACCTCATAGGGACCCTGAAGCAGCCCAAGGGCTGCTTCGGCCAGGTAGAGGACCTCCTCCCCCTGGCGCACGCGCAGATAGACCAGGTCTGCCCCCACCGCCGCGGCAACGTTAGCCGGCAGCGTCCAGGGGGTCGTCGTCCAGACGAGGAGCGCTTCGCCCGGCCGCCCCCGCAGCGGAAAGCGCACCGTCACCCCGGGGTGGGTCAGCTCGCGGTAGCCCTCGGTGACGATCTCCTGCTGCGAGATGCCGGTGCCGCAACGCGGACACCAGGGCATCACGTCGGCTCCCTGGTAGATCCAGCCGCGCTCGTGGCAGTGCTTCAAGAAGGCCCAGATGCCATAGTTGTTCTCCTCCGACATAGTCCAATAGTCGTGCCCCCAGTCCATCCACTGGCCTAGGCGGACCGACTGGCGGGTGATCACCGCGGCAAAGTGCCGCACCCGTTCCACGCAGCGCTGGACGAACTCGCCCACGCCATAGCCCTCGATGTCGCGCTTGGAGCGAAAGCCGAGGGCCTTTTCCACCTCCACCTCTACCCAGAGCCCCTGGCAATCGAAGCCGTTCTGCCAGCGCTGATCGTAGCCCTGCATGGCTTTGTAGCGCTGAAAGGTGTCCTTCAGCGTGCGCCCCCAGGCGTGATGGATGCCCAGGGGGTTGTTGGCGGTCACCGGGCCGTCGAGAAAGGAGAAGCGCGGCCCGCCGCGGTTCTTTTCCTGCAGCCGGGCAAAGGCCCGCGTCTCTTCCCAGAAGCGCAGCGTCTCGCGCTCCATAGCCGGAAAATCGGGATGCGGATTCACCTCTTGAAACATCGTTTCCTCCTCATTCGGTCGGTCCCCGCCCTCGGCCGGTCCTCGACCGGTCGGGAGCGGCTAGAGAATGCCCTCCAGGTCCGCGATGTCGCTATTGTAAAAGGGCAACCCCGTCCCACCCAGGGACGGGGCATGCCCGCGGTACCACCCTGCTTGGGGCGACGCTTCCGGGGAAACAAAAGGCCCGTCCCCTCAGGGACGGGTTCCCACCCGCGGTACCACCCTGCTTGGCGTCGCCGCCCACTCTTCTCGGGGACCACCATCCCCGCGCCCCTGGTAACGGAGGGCGAGCCCGGGCAAATCTACTTCCCGAAGGGTTCGGTTGCCGGCTCGGGAGGGATATTCGGCCGGTTTGTCCGCACCCGGCTCGCACCGCTCCCGGGTTCGCTGGGCGTCCGCCCCGGCCTACTCGTCTCCGTCGTTGCCGTTAGGCAAATTATACCGCATATGGGAGCAAATGTCAATTTCGCGGGCCGGCAACTCGTGGTATAATGATACCCTGAACCCTTTCCTATCCGTGGAGGAGGCCGATGGAACGCTACCAGTACCTCATCATCGGCGGCGGCATAGCCGGCGAGCGCGCCGCCGAGGGCATCCGCAAGGTCGATCGCGCCGGCTCGCTCGCCCTGGTGGCCGGCGAACCCCATATGCCCTACGATCGCCCGCCGCTCTCCAAGGGCTACCTCACCGGCCAGGAAGGTTTAGAGAAGGTCTACCTGCGCCCGGACGAGTTCTACGCCCAGAACGACATCGCCGTGCTGCGCGGGGTGCGCGCCGAGCGTCTGGATGCCGCCGCCCACCGGGTGGAGCTGGCCGATGGGCAGGTGCTGGGTTACGAGAAGCTGCTCCTGGCCACCGGGGGCACGGCCCGGACACTGGCCATCCCGGGGGCCGAACTTCCGGGCGTCTTTACGCTGCGCACCCTGGCCGACGGCGAGGCCATCCGTGCGGCCGCCCGGCCTGGGAAACGCGCCCTGGTGGTGGGCGGCTCCTTCATCGGCGCCGAGGCCGCCGCCGCCCTGGCGATGCGCGGGCTGGCGGTGGAGGTCGTCTTTCCCACGGGCCGGCTGCTGGAAAAGGTGCTGCCGGGGGAAGTGAGCGCCTGGCTGCACGAGCACTATGCGGCCCACGGGGTCCGGCTGCTTCCCGGGCGCCGGCCGGCCCGCCTGGAAGGAAAGGCCCATATCGAGCGGGCCGTGCTGGACGACGGCGCTACCCTGGAAGCCGATCTGCTCGTCGCCGGCATCGGCATCGTCCCGGACACGGCGCTGGCCCGGGCGGCCGGCCTGGCGCTGGACGAGCGCGGCGCCGTCTTGGTGGACGAGTTTCTGCACACCAGCGACCCATCCATCTATGCCGCGGGGGACATCGCCAACTGGCCCGATCCCACCTTCCAAAAGCGGCTACGGGTGGAGCACTGGGATGTGGCCCGGCAGCAGGGACTGCGGGCCGGCCGCAATATGGCCGGCGAGGCCAAGCCCTACACCGCCGTGCCCTATTTCTACTCCGACCTCTTCGACATCGCCCTGGAGGCCTGGGGCGACCTCTCGCCCTGGGAAACGACCGTGTTGCGGGGCCCGCTCGACAGCGGACGCTTCTACCTGTTCTATTTCGCCCAGGGACGCCTCGGCGGCGTGCTCGCGGCCAACCCCGGCGATGAGGAACGCAAGCTGCTGCCGGCGCTGGTGCGGGGCCGTGGGGCGTATGGGGAGATAGCGGAGCGCCTGCGCGACCCGGCGGTAGACCTGAACGCGCTGCTCCCTGGATAAAGAGGGGGACCGGAAGAGGGGGAGGCAGAGTGCCACACAGCCCCGCCCGAGTTCTCCACGCGCCGTACGGAGAAGAGACCGGCACCTGCCCGGTGTCTCGGCGACTAATCCTCCCTGCGGGCGCGCCCCCGCCGCACCTCCTGCTCCAGCCGCCGCACCTTGCGGTCCAGCCCCCACAGGTAGGCAAAGAGGCCCAGCCAGGTCACCAGGGTGACGGCCATCACCACGAACAGCGCTGTCGTCTCGTCGACCCACATAGGATGTCCTCCGCTCAATCGGCTTCTTCCAGGAGCTGCTCCTCGATACACGAGGCCCGGTTGGCCAGCGCATAGACCCACAGGAATATCCCGGTGAACCCCGCCAGGGAGGCCAAGAAGATGGCGCGGAAGAGCGGCGACATGCCGCCGCCTTCCTGGGGGTTGATGATCGTGTCCGGGTGCAGGCCCTGCACCAGCCGCGGGGCGACAAAGATCAGGAAGGGCACCACCACCAGGGCCAGGATATTGTAGGCGGCGCCGAAGGCGGCCCGCCGCTCTTCGTCGGCCACCGCCGCGCGCAGGCCAAAGTAGGCGGCGTAAAAGAGCAACAGGAAAAAGATCGTCGTCTCGCGCGGATCCCAGTTCCAGAAGGCCCCCCAGGCGATCCGCGCAAAGATAGCCCCCGACACGGTCGCCAGGAGGCAGAAGACGACCCCCAGGCCGGCCGCGTTCACCGCCCGCCGATCGTCTATCCGTTGCTTTTTCCGCAGGTAACGGATACCGTAGACGGACGACAGGAGAAAGGCCAGGACGGTCACCCAGGCTACAGGGATGTGAAAGATAAAGATGCGCCCCCCCTGCCCCTGGTCCGCGGGCTTGGGCACCAGGAAGGCGGCGAGGATCACCGCCGTCATCCACACCCCCAGCGCGATCTTGCCGACTGTGGCCCAACGTTCTCGGTCCATCGTTCTCACCCCGGCTTGCGTTTTGCCAAGTTTCATTCCGTCCATATTACGGGGAACAGCATCAGCGCCACCGTTACCATGGCCACGGCGTAGGCCAACAGCACCTGCGCCGGGCCCCAGGCGCCGGCCACGTCCCCCGGGGCCAGTGTCGCCTGGGTCCCCGAGATGGCGCTGATGAGCAGCGGCAGGAGCAGGGGGAAAGAGAGCACGGTGAAGAGCGCCCCCCGGGAGCCGGCCTGCGCCACCATGGCGGCAATCACCGTCGTCGCGCCGGCCAACCCCAGGTTGCCCAGCAGCAGCACCAGCGCGAACAGGCCCGGCCGTCCCACCTGCAGCCCCATCATTACGATAAAGAGCGGCACCACCAGCGCTTCCAACAGCAGGAGGAGTCCCAAGTTGAACAGGTATTTGCCCAGGTAGACCGCTCCCGGCGGCGCGGCCAAGCGCAGGGCCGGCGCGGTGTGCGACTCTTCCTCGTGGACAAAGGAACGCGACAGGCCGGCCATGGCCGCGAAAAAGAGCACCACCCACAGCAGCGCCGCCAACAGGTCTTGCTCCAACCCATACGGGCCCAAGGCAAAGCTCACCACCGTCAACGTGGTGAGGGCAAAGAGGCCGATGGCGCTGAGGGCATAGCGCGTGCGGAACTCGGCCCGAATGTCCTTCACGCAGACCGCCCAGGCCGCGCCCAGCCAAGCCCGGAATTCGCTCATCCCTCCTCCTCCAGGCGCAGCACCACGTCCCCATAGGCCACCTCACGCGGCTCGTTCGTCGCCAGCACCACCAGGCCGCGCTCGCGCTGCCGGGCGATGATCCCTTCTACCATGGTCCGGCCGGCCTCGTCCAGGTTCGAGCCGGGCTCATCCAGGAGCAGGAACGGCGGCCCGTGCAGTAGGGCGCAGGCGTACTTCAGGCGCTGGCGCATCCCCGAAGAGTAGGCCTGCACCAGGTCCGCGGCCCGGCCGGCCAGCCCCACCGTCGCCAGCAGCGCCTCGCCCTCCTCCGCCGTGAGCCGCCGGCCGCGCACCCGGGCGAAGAAGGAGAGGTTCTCCCAGGCCGTCAACTCGCCGTAGAGGGCCACGTCCACCGCCACCAGCCCCGTCAGGCGGCGGCGCTCCTCCGCCGGCAGGGCCCGTCCCTCCCGGAAAAAGCGCACCTGCCCGCTCGTCGGCCGCGACAGGCCGGCGACGATGCGCAGCAGGGTCGATTTGCCCGCCCCGTTGCGGCCGGCGATCACCAATACTTGCCCGCTGCTCACTTCCGCCTGGACCTTGCGCAAGACGCGCCGCTGGCCGTAGCGCTTGTTGACGTTCTGTAGTTCCACCCGGTACATCGCGCTCACCCTCGCTTCTCCCCTCCCGCGCTGCCTGCCACCCGCCAGACGCTCAAGACGTTGGGGATCTGCTGGATGCGCTGCAGGACCCGGCTGAGCTGCTCCAGGCTGGCCACCTCCAGGATCAGGTAGAAAGAGACCGTCCCCGTCTTGGTGCGGCCCACGCGGACCGAGGACATGTTGATCTCCTCATCGGCCATAATGCCCGAGACATCCCGCAACAGGCCCACCCGGTCCAGCCCCTCGATATAGACCTGCACCGGGTAGAGCTGCCGGCCGCCGGCGCTGCCCCAGTCGACCTCGATCAGGCGCTGCGGCTCCATCAGGTGGATGTTCTTGCAGTCGGCGCGGTGGATGGTGACCCCCTGCCCGCGCGTGATGTAGCCGACAATGGCGTCCCCGGGAACCGGCTGGCAGCAGTGCGCCAGCCGGGTCAGCAGCCCGCCCTCGCCGCGCACCCGGATGCCGGTCGGCCGCGGCGCCGCCAGCGGGGCCGGCTGCAGCGGGCCGATCGCCTCATCGTCGGGGACCTGCTCCCGCGGCAGCGGCATGCGGGCCAACAGTTGGCGCACGCTGATATCACCGTAGCCCACCGCCGCCAGCATATCGTCCGGATGGGTGTAACCGGCCCGTTGGGTCAGGTCCTTCAGGTCCAACTCCATGTTCAGGCGCCGGAACTCGCGTTCCAGGATCTCGCGACCCCGCGAGACGTTCTCCTCGCGTTCCCGCCGTTTGAACCAGCGCCGGATGGCGGCCCGTGTCGAAGGGGAAACGACAAAGGAAAGCCAGTCCTGGCTGGGCCCCTTCTCCACCTTCACCGTCAGGATCTCCACCACATCGCCCGTCTGGAGCCGGTGGCTCAACGATACCAGCCGTCCATTGACGCGGGCCCCTACACAGCGGTGGCCCAGGGCGCTGTGGATGCTGTAAGCGAAATCGACCGGCGTGGCCCCCGCCGGCAGGTCCTTGATGTCCCCCTTGGGCGTAAAGACATAGACCCGGTTCTGAAAGACCTCGGTCTTGACCGTCTCGACGAACTCGCGGTCGTCGCTGACGTCCTGGCGCCAGGCCAACGTCTCGCGCAGCCAGGCCAGCTTCTCCTCGAAAGAGCGGTCTATCTTGCCGCTCCGCTCCTTGTAGCGCCAATGGGCGGCGATGCCGTACTCGGCATCGCGGTGCATCTCCTGGGTGCGGATCTGCACCTCCAGGGGATGGGCGCCTTTGTACATCACCGTGGTATGCAGGGAGCGGTAGCCCCCATCCTTGGGCGTAGCGATATAGTCGTCGAACTGCCCGGGCATCGGCCGCCAGAGGTTGTGCACGACCCCCAGCGCGGTATAACAGTCGCGGACCTCCTCGACGATGATCCGCACCGCCAGGATGTCATAGATGCGCTCCATTCCCTGTTGCCGCCGCTGCATCTTTTCGTAGATCGAGTAGATGCCCTTGGCCCGCTGTTGGATGTCGGCGGTGATGCCGGCCGCGCTCAGCGTCCGCCGGAGCGTCTGCACGATCTCGCGCAGCTCCCGCTCCTGGGCCGAGCGGCGCTGGTTGACCGCCCGCAACACATCCTGATAGGCCTGCGGCTCCAGGTAGCGAAAGGCCAGGTCCTCCAGCTCGCTCTTGACCGGCCAGATGCCCAGGCGGTGCGCCAGGGGGGCATAGATCTCGCGCGTCTCCTGGGCCGTCTTGCGCTGCTTCTCCTCCGGCTTCGCCTCCAGCGTGCGCATGTTGTGCAGCCGGTCGGCCAGCTTCAAGAGGATCACCCGCACGTCCTCGCTCATCGCCAGGAACATCTTGCGCAGGTTGACGGCCTGCTCGTCTCGCAGCTCGCGGGCCTCGATGCGCCCGATCTTGGTGACCCCCTCGACGATGCCTCCCACCCCGGGGCCGAACATGTTGTAGATGATCTCCAGCGAGATCGGCGTGTCCTCGGCCACGTCGTGCAGCAGCGCGGCGATGACCGTCTCGGCATCCAACCCCAGGTCCAGGAGAATGCCGGCCACCGCCAGGGGATGGACCATGTACGGCCCGCCGGAGTCCCGGACCTGGCCCTCGTGGGCCACCCGCGCCAGCACATAGGCCTGGCGCGCCCGCTCCAACACCTCCGGGCTGCTGTCGGGGGCCAGGCGGGCGATCAGCTCCCGGCAGTCATCCTCCTCGGCCAGCGCGGCGCCCTCCCGGCGGGCCCGCTCCAGGATCTCCTGGGCGCTCGCCGGGAACTCCTCTTGGGGCGGTGAATCTGGGGTCCCACGGGCCCGTCCATCCATCCGTCACAACCCTCCAAAAGGCCCGCTGCCGGCCTCCCGGCCCCAACCTCACTCCTCCAGGCTCTGGAGGGCCAGGGCCATCGCCCCCACGACCACCGCGGTCTCGCCGAGGCTGCCGGGGACGATGCGCGCCGCCTGGCCCGGAACGGCCATCGCCAGGGACTGGACCTCCTCGCGCAGCGGCCCGATCAAATCCTCCCCGCCCAGGCGGGCAACGATGCCTCCCAGCACCACCAGCTCCGGGTTGAGCAAGTTGATCAGGTTGGCCACGGCCAGCGCCAGGTAGTGGGCCGCCTCGCGCAGCACCTGGCGGGAGGGGCCGTGCCCTTCCCGGGCGGCCTCGACGACGTGGTGCAGGCGCAGCCCCTGCGGATCGCCCCGGGCGCGGTCCTCCAGCGCCGCCGGGTCGGCGCGCGACAGCTCGCGGGCCCGCGCGATCAGCGCCGGGGCCGCGACCAGGGCCTCCAGGTGGCCCATCCGGCCGCAGGAACACAGCGGCCCGCCCTCCAGAACCAGGGTGTGGCCGATCTCGCCGGCCGTGGTAGTGGCCCCGCGGTAGAGTTGGCCGTCCACCACCAGCCCCCCGCCGACGCCGCTGCTCAGATGGACGTAAAAGAGGTTGCGCACCCCACGGCCGGCGCCAAAAAAAGCCTCGCCCAGGGCGATCACCCGGGCGTCGTTGTCCACCAGGGCGGTCACGTCCAGAGCCTCGGCAAAGACCTGGCGCAGCGGGTAGCGCTCCCAGCCGGGCATGCGGTGCGAAAGGATCGTCTCCCCCTGCAGCACGTCCACCGGGCCGGCAAAGCCGATGCCGACACGGAGCAACTGCTCCGTGCGCACGCCCCCCTCCCGCAGCAGTCCCCGGGCCATCGCCAGGGACTCCTCCACAACCTGCGCGGCCGGGGTGCCGCGATTCAGGGCCTGCTGCCTGGTCTGCAGCACCTGGCCGTGGACATCCGCCAGGGCCACCTGCAAGCCGTAACCGCCGATATCCACCCCCAGCAGGTAGCCCCCCATCCCCAGCAGCGAACCGACCTCCCGCGCAACGCTCTTCCGTGCCATCACCGCCTCCTTCTCTCTCCAGGAGAAAACCTGCGGCCGGACAAATCCACGGCGGCTTCCCCATTGTACTACACCGCCCCGAGCTGCGCAACCTCGCCAAAAAACGAAAGGCCCAAAGACACGAAGCCTTTGGGTCCGGCCTTCCTGGCCTTGGGGCCTCCGTGCCCTGGCGGTAATTATGATAGTTTTCGGGAAGGCCCCGTTGCGCAGAAGGTGTTTTGCGGCTATAATCGCCGCACGGAGAACGATTCCCGCAGGAGCGCTATGTCTGGCTGTCCGTGGTGCCATCACACCGCCGCCGTGCCCCTCTTCTCCCGGCGCGACCGCCTGGGAGAGGACACCTTCTCCTACCTCCGCTGCGCGCAGTGCGGGCTGGTCCGCCTGGACCCCCGGCCCTCCCAGGAAGCGCTGTCGCGTTACTACCCGGCAGACTACGAGGCGTTCCAGGAACGCGCCGAGAACTGGCTCTTTCGGCTGGGGCGGCACCGCGCCGAGTCCCGCCGCCTCCACGCGATCCGCCGGCACCTCTCCACCTGGCCCGGCCGGGCCCTCGATGTCGGCTGCGCCACGGGCGATTTCCTGGCGCTGCTGCAGCGCCACGGCTGGTCTGTCGCCGGGATCGAGCCGCACGCCGCCGGCGCCGCCCGGGCGGCGCAGCGGTTGGGACCGGGCGCCGTCCAGGCCCTCCCCCTGGAGGAGGCCGTGCTGCCCGAGCGCTCTTTCCACCTGATCACCCTCTGGGATGTGCTGGAACACCTGCCCGATCCGCCCGGCGCGCTGGTCCGCCTGGCCCATGCCCTGGCCCCCTCCGGCCTCCTCGTCCTGGGGGTCCCCAACCTGGATTCCTGGGACGCCCATCTCTTCGGCCGGAATTGGATCGGCTGGGACGCCCCGCGCCACCTCTTTCTCTTCCCCGACACCCAGTTGCGCGCCATGCTCGCCGCCGCCGGCCTGGAGGTGGTGACCACGCGCTGCTTCTACGGCGACTATGGCGCCTGGATCCTCAGCCTCGACCTGGCCCTGCGCCAGCGCTTCGGCGCCCGCCCGTTCGGCCCGGCCCTGCGCCACCTGGCCGCCCTGCGTCCCTGGCGCTACCTTCTCTGGCCCTACTTCCGCCTGGCCGAACGGTGCGACCGCGGGCCCGTCCGCACCTACTTCTGCCGCCCCTCCCGATAGCGGTTTGCATTTTGCCTGCAGGCCGGCTATAATTGCTCCCCGGAAAGGTTACTGATCTCTGCATAGATCCCTACAGCCGGGGCGCACGGATTTCGGCCTCCAGGTAGTATGGCGACCTGTGCAGGAGTCAGCGGCTCAAAGAGGAGTGACCCTGATATGGCCCACTTGGGAAATACCCGCCCGCTGCACACCACCGCCCTATTCCAGGACCTCTCCGCCGAGGAGCAGGCCGCCCTGGAACAGCGGCTGCCCCAGGCGACGTTCGAGGCCGGCGCGCTACTCTATTCCCCCGAGGAGCGCGGTGAGGTCCTCTTCCTCCTGAAAGAGGGGCGCGTCCGCCTGTACCGCCTCTCGCCGGACGGCAAGGCCCTGACCACGGCCATCGTCGAGCCCGGCGCGGCGTTCGGCGAGATGGCCCTCCTGGGACAGGGCATGCAGGACTCGTTCGCCGAAGCGCTGGAAAGGTCGGTACTCTACACCCTCAACAAGCGCGATATCCAGGACATGCTGCTGTCCGATCCGCGGGTCTCCCGCCGCCTGATCGAGTTGGTCAGCCAGCGCCTGGAAGAGACCGAGAAAAAACTCGCCGAGTTCGCCTTCCGGAACATCCCTCAGCGCTTGGCCTCCCTGCTGTTGCAACTGGCCCACGCCGCCCCGGGCCAGCAGCCATTCTCCCTGCCGGTGCGCTACACCCACCAGCAGCTGGCCGAGATGATCGGCACCTACCGGGAGACGGTGACCAAGGTGCTCAACGAGTTCCGCCAGCAGGGCTGGATCCGCATCGAGCACGGGCGCATCATGCTGGTTGATCCGGTCGCCCTGGAAACCCTGATTGCCGGCTGAGCGGGCTGTCGAGGAAGCGCCGGCGCCGGACCAGCCCGCGCCAGCGGCGCCCCGGGGCCCGGCGGCGTAGGGGAGGCGTAGGGTTCACGCCCGATCCCTCCGCGGCAGCGGTGCTATACTGCTTCGGAAAGAGCAGGCGGGCCTCGACAGGCCCGACTCCGTCTTGGAGGAAACGATGGGAAAAAAAGCGCCAGTCAATGAGCGTTTCGTGATCCAAGGCCGCCACCAATTGAGCGGGGAGATCCGGCCGGCCGGCAACAAGAATGCCGCCTTGCCCATCCTGGCGGCGGCCCTGCTCACCGACGAGCGGGTCGTGCTGCACAACATCCCCCACATCGAAGATGTCCAGGCCATGGGCTATCTGCTCGCCGACCTCGGCGTGCAGATCGAGCGCCTGGGCAAGCACGACTGGGCCCTGACGGCCGGCGATGTGCACAAGGCGGCCCTGGACCCCGAGGTCTGCCGGCAGATCCGCGCCTCTATCCTCCTGGCCGGCCCCCTCCTGGCCCGCTGCGGCCATGTCGAGCTGCCCCCCCCCGGCGGAGATATCATCGGCCGGCGCCGCGTGGACACCCACTTCTTGGCCCTCGGCGCCCTGGGCGCCACGTTCGATACCAATCACTACCGCTATACCTTGAACGCCCCCCAGGGGCTGCGCGGCAACGACATCTTTCTCGACGAGGCCAGCGTCACGGCCACCGAGAACGCCATCATGGCTGCCGTCACCGCCCGGGGGAACACCATTCTGACCAACGCGGCCTCGGAACCCCATGTCCAGGACCTCTGCCATATGCTCAACACCCTGGGCGCCCGCATCACCGGCATCGGCAGCAACCAACTGCACATCGCCGGGGTGGACCACTTGCACGGGGGCGAGTTCACCATCGGCCCGGACCATATCGAGGTAGGCAGCTTCATCGGCATGGCCGCCGCCACGGGCAGCGACCTATGGATCCGCGACGCCGGCCCCGCCCACCTGCGTATGGCCGCGGTGACCCTCGGCCGGCTGGGGATCGCCTGGGAAGTACACGGCCCGGACATCTTTGTGCCCGGCCGGCAAGAACTGCGGGTAGTCGACGATGTTGGGGGAAGCATCCCCAAGATCGACGACGGCCCCTGGCCGGCCTTTCCCGCCGATATGGTCAGCATCGCCGTTGTCCTGGCCACCCAGTCCCGCGGGACCGTGCTCATCCACGAAAAGATGTTCGAGAGCCGCCTCTACTTTGTGGACAAGCTGATCGCCATGGGGGCCCGAATCATCCTCTGCGACCCGCACCGCGCCGTCGTCGTCGGCCCGACCAAGCTGCACGGCGAAGAGATGATGAGCCCCGACATCCGCGCCGGCATGGCCCTGGTCATCGCCGCCCTCTGCGCCGAGGGCACCAGCACGATCCGCAACATCCGCCAGATCGACCGGGGCTACGAGAAGCTGGAGGAGCGCCTGCGGTCCCTGGGCGCCCATATCACGCGCGAGGCCTGCTGATCCTATGCCGATCACTCCCTCCGGTCCCTGCGGCCTGTTCGATTCCGGCATGGGCGGCCTCTCCGTCCTGCGCGAGGTGCGCGCCCTCCTGCCCCACGAGAACCTCCTCTACTTTGCCGACAGCGCCCACTGCCCCTACGGTTCCCGGTCCGCGGCGTATGTGCGCCGGCGAGCCTTCCACATCGCCGACTTTCTGCTGTCCCAGGGGGCCAAGCTGCTCACCGTGGCCTGCAACACCGCCTCGATCGCCGCCCTGGACGCCCTGCGCGCTCGCTACCCCGAGGTGCCCATCGTCGGCATGGAGCCGGCGGTCAAGCCGGCCGTCGCCGCAACCCGCAACCGCCGGATCGGCGTCCTGGCTACCACCGTCACCCTGCACGGCGACCGCTTCGCCAGCCTCCTGCGGCGCTATGCCCAGGATGTCACCGTCCTGACCCTCCCCGGCCGGGGCCTGGTTGAGCGGGTGGAAAGCGGCCAGCTCGATACCCCCGAGACGTTGGCCTGGCTGCGCTCCCTGCTGGCCCCCTTCCTGGAAATGGGGATCGATACGCTGGTCCTCGGCTCCACCCACTACCCCTTCCTGCGGCCGGCCATCGCCCAGGTCATGGGCCCGCAGGTCACCCTCATCGACACCGGCCCCGCCGTCGCCCGGCGCGTGCAGCAGGTCCTCCTGGAGCGCGGCCTGGCCGCCCCGCGCCAGGCCCCCAGCCAGGAGGTCTACTACACCAGCGGCGACCCCCACACCCTGGCGCCGATCATGTCGCGGCTGCTCGGCCGGCCCGTACCTCTCCTCCATCAGAGCTGACGATTCCAACATTTGAACGTTTTTGTGGTATAATCACCGCACGGAGGAACGCATTGCATGGCGGAACCACAGCCGTTGAGCGAACGCGAGATGGAGGTCCTGCGCCTGGTCGCCCGCGGGCTGACCAACGATCAGATCGCCCGCGACCTGGTGATCAGCACCAACACGGTCAAGGTCCACCTGCGCAACATCTTTGCCAAGCTGGGCGTGGCCTCGCGCACCGAGGCTTCCCTCCTGGCCGTCCGCCAGGGCTGGGTGTCCCTGGAGCCGCCCACCCCAGAGGCGCCAAACCCGGCCCCGGCCGAAACGGCGGCCACTCCCCCGGCCGCCGGGGTCTCCCCACGGCCGGCCGTATCGCGCCTGTCGCGCTGGCTGCTCGTCACCAGCGTCCTCATCCTGCTGGCCTCCCTGGCCATCAGCCTCGGCGGGCCTCTCCTCCTGCACAGGCCCACGCCATCCCCGCTGCCGGCGACGATCTCCCCGGCGGAGCGCTGGACCACGCGCGCCCCGCTGCCCGTTCCGCGCCGCGGCATGATCGTGGTCCCCTTCCAGGATGCGCTGTACGCCAGCGGCGGACTGGACGCCCAGGGAGCCAGCGCGGCCACCCTGCGCTTCGACCCACTCCCGAACGCCTGGACCCCGCTGGCCGATAAGCCGACCGCCGTCACCGACGCCCAGGCGGCCGCGGTAGCCGGGCACATCTATATCCCCGGCGGGCGCGACGCCCAGGGCCGGCCGACGGACCTCACCGAGGTCTACCTGGTGGAGCGCAACCAGTGGACCACGGCGGCGCGGCTCCCCTGGGCGATCAGTGCCTACGCCCTGGCCTCTTTCGAGGGCAAACTCTTTCTCCTGGGCGGATGGGACGGCGCCCGGTACCGCGACGAGGTGCTCCGCTACGCGCCGGAGACGGACAAATGGCAGGTCGTCGGCCGGCTGCCCTTCCCCTGCGGCTATGCCGGCGCCCTGACCGTCGCCAACCATATCATGCTCATCGGCGGCGTCAACGCCGACGGCGCGCTCAACGCCGTCGTCGACTACTACCCCGCGCTGACCACGATGAACCCCCAGCCCCTGACCCACGTCTCCCTGGGCCGCGTCCAGGCCGCCCTGCTGCGCGAGGACTTTGTCTATGTCCTGGCCGAGCCGGAGGGCGCCGCCGCCCCGCAGCTCTGGCAGTACAACCTCAAGACCACGATCTGGCAGACGATCCCGCCCTCCCCCGCCGGCCTGCACCAGGGCGCCACCCTGGCCGGCCTGGGCGACTACCTCTATATCGTCGGCGGCCAGGACGGCGCGACCCTGCTGGACCTGGTCCAGGAGTTCCGCGCCGTCTATGTCACCGCCCCCATCCCCGGCGTCAAACCCTAGGCCGGCTTGCGCCGCGGCAGCAGGGCAAAAGCCGCCGTCCAGGCCAGCTCCGCCAACGTCACGATCAGGCCAAACAGCAGCGCCACCACCACCGGCAGCGGTTGGGGCATCAGCCACATCAGGAGGAAGCTCAGCGTCACCTCGCGGACGCCGGTGCCAAAGAGAAAGATGGAGATGAGCAGGGTCAGCGTCCCGGAGACGGCCCACAGGCCCAGCGTCGCCGACAGCGCGCCAAGCGGCAGGGGATAGAGGGACCGCGCCACGACATACAGCAGCACTCCCCCCATGGCCCAGGCCACCAGGTAGAGCGGCACCAACGGCAGGATGTCGCGATAGCCCACGGCCACGCGCGTCGGGCTGCCCATGCGGCGCAGGAAGAAGGCGGCGACGCGGTTAAAGATCGGCGGCTGCAGCACCACGCCCCCCAGCACCAGCGCGGCGATGGCCGCCGGGAGCATCCAGCCCGGGGGCCGGACGGCCGCTCCCGTCCCCTGGAAACCGGACACGGCCGCCCAGGGCAGGGCCAGGAAATAGGCGATCGGCCCCGTCGCGGCCACCAGGGCCAGCTCCAGCGCGCTCCCCGACAGCGCCACCGCGGCGGGGACCCCTTCTTCCCGGTAGAGCATCGCCCGGCCGGCCAGGTACCACACCACCCCCGGCAGCCGCTTGGAAAGGTTCGACACGCAGTAGAGCCGGCCGTTGGTCCGAAAGTGGCGCACGCCACCCAGCCGCCCCATCAGCACGTTCCAGGCGACCAGCTCGCAGAGCAACGCCACGGAGTAGGCACCAAACCCCACGGCCCAGAGCCCCGGGCGCACCTCCCAGGTATAGGAACGCAGTTGCTCCCAGTTGCGCCAGGTCTGGTAGGCGATGACGGCCAGGGCCGGGACAACCAGCGCCCCCATCAGCAGCACCCGCCACAGGCGGCTCTGCTGCCTCGCCGCCGCCCACTCCTTCAGCCGCGCCCATCGCTTTCGCCACATCGTCGCCTCTTTACTCGCGCCGCGGAGGGGCCACCCTGACGGTCGCCCCGTCGCCGGGCCGCCCCCTCAACGCTCCAGCAGACGCCGGTACAGGTCCACCACCCCGGGCGCCAGCCGGTCCCAGCGATAGCGCTGGACCTCCTCCAACCCCGCCGCCCCCATCTGCGCCCGGACCCCCGCCTCGGACAGCAGCGCCCGCAGGCCCTCGGCCAGCGCCGCGGCATCCCCGGGCCGCACCAACAGGCCGGCCCGCCCGTCGCCCAGCAGCTCGCGCCGCTCGCCCACGTCCCCGGTCACCACCGGCACCCCGCAGGCCATGCTCTCCAGCACCTTGAGCGGGCAGCGGGCCCGGGCGTGGAGGTCGTCGCGCACCGGGTCCACCGCGCAGTCGGCCAGCCGAAAGTAAGCCGGCACCGCCTCCGGCGGGACGACGCCGGCAAAGGTCATCCGCTTCCCCAGCCCCAGCTCCTGGCCCCGCCGGCGCAGGAGCGCCCCATCCTCGCCGCCGCCCACCCACAGCAGGTGCGCCGTCGGCAGCGCCCGGGCCACCTGGGCGAAAGCCTCCAGCAGCAGGTCCAGCGGGTGGCCCGTCAGGCTGAGGATGCCGACATAGGCGATCACCGCCCGGCCCTCCAGCCCGTAACGCCGCCGCAGCGCGGCGACCTCGGCCTCCGGCGGGGCGGCAAAGCGCTCCGCGTCCACGCCGTTGGGCAGATAGAAGGCCCGCCCGGGGGGCAGGCCCAGTTGCCGCACCAACCGCTCCGTCCAGAAGCGGGTGTTGGCCGTAACGGCGTCGGCTCTCCTGGGCAGCCCATCCTCAAAGAGGCGCACCACCCGCTGCTGGCCGCCGCCGCTGAAACGGGAGGACAAAGCCTCGTAATCGTCGCAGTCCACCAGGAGCGGCCGGCCGCGCAGCCGCGCTGCCAGCAGCCCGGCCAGCCCGTTGAAGGGGTGCGGCTTCCAGGCGTGGAACAGGTCGGCCGGCCGGCGCAGGGCATAGCGCGCGAGCTGCGCCGTGGCCACCGCCGCCGCCCCCAGCAGCGCCGCCCCCCGCAGTTGGCGGCGGGCGTCGCCCAGGCCGCGCACATGCATCGGCCCGACATAGTGGATCGGCACCTCGCCGTAGGCCACCTCGGTGAAGGCCCGCCCCGGCCAGTCGTGGTGCAGCGTCACCACCTGGACATCGTGCCCCAGCCGCCGCAGCGCCCGCGCCAGCGGCAAGACCCGACCGAGGAACGAGGCGTAGGTCAGGCTGAGGGTGCTGAGGTAGACGATGCGCATCACTCGACCACGATCTGGTACACGTTCTCCAGCGTCCCCTCGCCCCAGTCCAGGGAGAGCACCGCCCGGTAGCGGCCGGCCCGCGCCGGACGGAACGCCGGCCGGCCGGCGCACAGCGCCGGGCTATCGGCCGGCAGCGGCACGGTCCACTCCCCCCGCAGGCAGGAGGCCCCGTCCTCGTCGAACACCTCCGCCGTTGCCCGCGCCCGCGGGTACTCCCGGTGGGCGTCGTTGACCAGGTACACCGGGATGCTCACCGTCTGCCCCACCCGGTAGAGATCGCGCTGTAGCAGGGTGAAGACGTACTGCGGGGCAAAAGCCCGGCACAGCGCGGCGTAGGAGCCCTTGGGCCGGCGCCAGTAGTCCACCACCGACCACTGCACAGCTATGGAGGGGTCCACCAGGTTGAACATGACGATCCCGCCGGTGGGCCGGTACTTGTGGTAGCGCAGCCGGTCGATGTAGTAGCGGTTCAACTCGGCCTGGTAGCCCTGGCTGAGGGCGATCAGCTCATCCCATGTCCGGCACCGACGCCAGTCCAGCCAGAGGGCCATCACGTCGGGCTGGAAGGCGTAGCGCCGGGATACCTCTTCCCAGTCCACTGCGGCGATGTCGGCTGGCAGGAAGCGGCGCACGCTCTCCTCGTTGGGAAAGCTCTGCGCCCCGAACTCGGTGACAAAGCGCAGGTTGCGCCGGGAAAAGCGTCGCACCAGCTCAAAGGCCCGCTTGGGGCCGTAGGCGGCGTACCAGCCAAAGTAAAAGTGCGTGTCGGTGCCCCGGCGCAGCAGCGGCAGGGCGATCTCCCCCGAGGCCCGTACCACCGGCCGCGAGGGGTCCAGCCGGCGCACGACGCGCTTCAGGCGCGTGTCCAGCACCTCGCGGTCCCAGCTATGGATGAAGCGGTTCCAGATATAGACCAGCGAGGCCCAGCGGATGCGCCAGACAAAGTAGGTGTTCTTGTAGCCGTGGTCCTCCTGCCAGATGGGCTCGTTGTGCATACACCAGACGGCCACGCTGGGATGGTTGTAGAGCAGCCGCACCATCTCCACCGCCTGGGCTTCGGCCGCCGGCAGCGCCTCCTCGGCGTAGGCCCACTGCAGGGGAAAGTCCTGCCAGACAAGGATGCCGTGGCGGTCGGCGGCCTCGTAAAAGGCCGGGTGCTGCACATGGGCGTGCAGCCGCAACAGGTTCATCGCCGCCCCCCGCGCCAGCGAGATGTCCTGGGCATAGCGCTCGGGGGTCATCGTGGCGATGCGCATGTCCCCCGGCGGATAGTTGGCGCCGCGGACAAAGAAGCGCACCCCGTTCAGGTGGGGGATCCAGTCGCGCAGCTCGAACTGGCGGACGCCAAAGAGCAGCGCCGTCTCCCCCAGCAGCGTCTCTCCCTGCCGGCACTGCACCGTCACCCGGTAGAGCGCCGGATGGCCCAGGTCCCAGGTCCACCATAGTCCGGGCCGCGGCAGCACCAGCCGCCCGGCCCACTCCTGGGTGCCGCCCGACAGCTCGATGGGTCGCTCCAGGACCGTTTCCGATCCGGCAAAGTTCTCCGGGGTGAAGCGCAGCACCAGGCCGGCCGGCCCCGCGGCGGTGCCGTTCAACGCTACCCGGGCCTCCACGACGGCCTCCCGCGGCGCGGCGACATCTGTGGGGTGCCGCGCCCCGCCCGCAGGAGGACTCTCCTCGACGATCCGCACCGTGCGCAGCTCCACCCGGTCGATGTGCACCGGCCCGGTCGTATAGACCTCCACCGGCAGCCAGATGCCCCCAGGGTTGGCCAGCCCGTCGCCGACGTTCCAGTGGGAAAAGACCCCGGTGATCATGCGCTTGTTGTGCTTCCGAGATTCGTCGCGGCACTCGACCTCGACGATCAGCTCGTTCTCCCCAGGGCGGAGCAGCCCGGTCACCTCGTACTCCTGGGGGGTAAAGTAGCCCTCGTGGTTGCCCAGATGCCGGCCGTTCAGGTAGACCGCCGACCAGTAAAAGATGCCCGGGGCCCGCAGCCAGGCCCGTTCGTCCGGGACGGCCGCGCCGTCCCAGGGGAAACGCCGGCGATAGACCACCCGGCCGGCATAGGTGGCCAGAAGCGGGTGCTGCTGCCAGTGCGCCGGTAGCGACTGCTCCAGCCAGTCCGCATCGTCGGGGTAGGACCCTTGCGCAAAGCGCTCCACCGGCCGCAACTGCCAGGTCCCATCGAGCACAATCCGAGGCATGCCCACCTCTCCAAGAGTATTGCCACCACAAACCCCTGGATTGTAGCACGAAGTGCAGTAAGGTGCAAACGAAGTTGACATGCGCCGGTACGTGGCCTATAATGGCCGGAAATCGGCCTCCGTGGAAACCCCTGAAGTTGGGTCCGTCGACGAACAGTCTCGTCGAGGAGCAAAAACTCGATGAAGGTCTCCTTGATCTCACCCTTTGAAAGCATCGTCTCCTACGGCATCCGCTGCCTCTCGGCCGTCCTCAAACAGGCCGGTTTCGAGACACAGATGATCTTTTTGCCGCGCGAGACCGAGGGGCTCCCCTGGGAGGGGTTCCGCTACGCCTACTCGCCCGAGATCCTCGACCAGGTCGCCCAGCTCGTCGAGGGCAGCGGGCTGGTGGGCATTACCCTGATGACTAACTATATCGACAAAGCCGTGCAGCTCACCCGCCACCTGCGCCGCGCCACTGCCGCGCCGATCGCCTGGGGCGGCATCCACCCCACCGTGCGCCCCGACGAGTGCCTGGAGTACGCCGACCTGGTCTGCGTCGGCGAGGGGGAAGAGGCCATCCGCGAACTGGCCCAGCGCCTGGCCGCCGGGGAGAGCTGGGCCGGCATCGGAAATATCTGGTACAAGCAGGATGGGGCCGTCGTCCGCACGCCGCTGCGCCCGCTCCAATTCGACCTAGACGTCTACCCCTACCCCGACTATGACCCGGCGACTTCCTATGTACTCTACCATGGGCATATCGAGCAACTGACCCCGGCGCGGCTCATCTACTACCTCTCCTGGCCCCACACCAGCGACGCCGTCCCTACCTACACGACGATGATGTCGCGCGGCTGCACTTACGCCTGCCGGTACTGCTGCAACAACGCCCTGCGCAACGTCTACCGCGGCCAGTGGTGCGTCCGCCGCCGCAGCGTGCCCAACTTTATCGGCGAGCTCCGCGAGATCACGGCCCGTTTCCCCGAGATCCGCCTGATCAAGATCGAAGACGACAACTTTATGAGCGACAACGCCATGCTGCGCGAGTTCTGCGCCGCCTACAAGCGCGAGGTCGGCCGGCCGATGTTCATCACCGGCTTCCAGCCGCCCATGGTCGACGAGGAAAAGATCGCCATGCTCGTCGACGCCGGCATGCGGCAGGTGCGTATGGGCATCCAGACCGGCAGTATGCGCACTATGCACGAGATCTACCACCGCCCTACCAAGCGCGAGCACATCCTGAACGCCGCCGCCGTCCTGAGCAAGTTCGGCGACCGTATGGTCCCGCCGGTCTACGATATAATCGTCGACAACCCCTGGGAGAATGAGGAGGACAACCTGGAGACGCTGCGCCTGCTCCTGGAGGTGGCCGGCCCCTTTGAGATCACAATGTTCTCCCTCACCTTCTTCCCGGGCACCGAGCTCTACGAGCGCGCCAAGCGCGAGGGCGTTCTGCAGGATGAGATCGAAGAGGTCTACCGCCAGCACTTTTTGGCCAACCGGCGTACCTACACCAACGGCCTGTTCAAGCTGGTGCAGACCCGGCGCGCCCCGCGCTGGCTGCTCAAACTGCTGCTCGGCGGATGGCTGCGCCGCCGCAATTGGGTCTGGCTGCCCTACTTGGTCTACAGCTTCTACTCCGCTCTGGGTTACCTCCAGGTCGGCCTGCGGACCTTCCTTCGCGGCGACTGGGCCGCCTTCCGCCGCGCCTTCCGCGCCCACTTCATCGGTCACGACCGCAGCCTGCGGGTCTACCGGGGCGCCCTGGGAGAGGTAGAAAGCTCCCCCAAGTAGGGGCCATTTCCACCGCCGGCGCGGCGGCCCCTGTCGTCTTTCCGCTATCGCCCTCCGTACCGCTCAACCAGGGGCAGGTACGCCCGGTAGGGCCAGGCCACCTGCCGCCGGCCGAAGTAGACCTCCTCGGCGGTGGCGGCTCCCTCTTCCCAGACCACGGCCGGCTCCCCCCGCGGATCCAGGGCCAGGCTCACGTTGATACTGTCCAGGTTTGAGGTATAGACGACCTCCTCCTCCCCCCAGCCGGCCGCCGTCCAGCGCCGATAGCGGATGCCCAGGTCCAGAGCCCGCGTCCCGCTGATTACGCCCTCGCTCCAGACCAGGTGCACCGCCCCGCTATCGTCTGCCTGCAGCGCCAGGTCCTCTACCGCCTGGTCGGCGTTGGGCACGCTCACCTCGGCCCGCGCGCTCCAGGCGCCGCCCTGGAGTACGCGCTCGTACACCGCCGAGCGCTCCGAGTCGTACGACCCCAGCGGGTGGTTATCGCTCCAGACCATGTGCAGCGCGCCCGCCGCATCCCACTCCAACTCGACATCGTAGACCACCGTGCCGATGCCACCGATGTTGAGAAAGGGACTCCATATCGTGCCGTCGGTGGTCGCATAGTAGGGGTCGGCCAGGAAACCGTCGTACGGCCCACAGGGGGCGCAGGCATTTTCCCCGGCGAGGGCCACGTGAAAGAGGCCGTCGCTTCCGGGAGCGATGTCGGCCAGGTACTTGAGCCCACCCAGATAGGCCCAGGCGCTCCACGCGCTCCAGCCCTCTGCTTCCAGGCGCGCGCAGCTCACCCCGGAGCCCAGGTTGGCAAAGAGCCACACCGTGCCGCTGAGGTCCTCGGCAAAGAGCAGGTTGTAGGGGAAGGGGTTGGCGTCCGTGTTTCTTATGACCAGGGGCGGGCCCCAATCCCCGTCGGCCCACTGTCGGTAGACCAACTCGGTCTTGGGTCCACCCCAGCGCGTCCAGGCCAGGTGGACCCTTCCTTGCCGGTCGGCGTAGAGGGCTGGGCCGGCTTCCCGCCCCGCGTCTGCCGACAGGTTCAGCGCGTTGTCCCATTCGCCGGTGGCCCCCGAAAGGCGGCGTCCGATGATCTCGTCGTTGTCGCCGGCCCCGCTATCGATCTCGGTCCAGACGGCCCACAGGTCGCCCTCCGGCCCCACCCGCGCCAGCGTCGGGAAGATGGAACGGCCGTCCGTCTGTGAGAGGTTCGCAGGGAGAGGCCAGCCGTAGCCCGGCCCGGCCGCGCCGGGCCATACCGTGACCCCCAGGGCAAAGAGGGCCAGCAGTCCCAGCCAGCGGCGGGCATGCCGCCAAACTCGATCCGTCATGGTCTTGTCCTTGCGTGTGCCCCATTCCTCCCAGGAAGCCCCAAATGCTAGAGGGCGCCGGGGTGGCCGGCGCCCTCCACGGGGTGGGTAAATCGACGCAGCAGGCTACGGGGTTATCAGGAACATGCCGAAGCTCAGGGCAAAGTCGCCGGTGTTGCCGCCCGGGGCGTCGTTGGTCTGGTTGACGATACCCGTCAGCGGCTGGTCCGCGGTGACGACGGCCGATCCGCTGTACCCATCGGGCAGGAAGCTCTCGCCCGGGGTGTAGAAGATGTGGGTGCCGTTGGCCGGGACCGACTGGCAGACCGGCGTGCTCTCATAGCCCTCGTAGGTGATGCAGGCATTGGTCGTGGCCGTGCCGATGTTCTGGATCTGGACACCGGTGTTGAACGCACCGACAAACCACTTCATCACCAGCGGGGTGCGGATCTCGTTGGCCCCGCCGACGAAGCACTCGTAGGTCTGCGAGGCGGTGCCGGCGTTGGCGTTGGCCACGGCGACCAGCGGCTGGTCGGCCGAGAGGTGCACGGAGAAGAACCCGCCGGGATGGGCACCGGTGTTGTAGGTGCTCAGATAGGCGGCGTTGGGGCCGATGGTTTGCGTCTCGATCATCCCGTCGGAGTACTCGTACAGCACCTCGGTCTCGGCGCTGCCGATGTTCTGCACGTTCAGGGAGGAGATCCAGACACCGACAAATTGGTCGTACAGGCCGGGGCAGTACAGGTCGGTGTTGCCATCGGCCAGGCCGTTGTAGACCTGGTTGGCGCCGGCGACGGCCGGATTCTGGTTGTAGTCGTTGTTGACCACGGCCACGGGGCCGGCGGCCACGACGCGGGCCGAGCCGTTGTACATGAGCGGCAGTACCGGGTCGGTGCCGACATCATAGTGCCAGGAGGCGTAGGCCGGAACGTTCTCCGTGACCTGGGTCACGGTGGCCGGGGTGCCCGCGTAGAACTCGATGGTGATGTCCATGTCGCTGGCCGTCAGGTTCTGTACGGACAGGTGGCTGTTCCAGTCGTAGTAGGCCTTGCTGACGCTCGGCAGGTACATCGAGGTCTGGCCGATGTCCTCCATGCCGCTATAGGACCCGTTGTAGTTGATGGTCCCATCGGCGCCCGCCAGGTTGGCGATGGCCACGATCGGCTGGTCGGCCGAGAGGACGACCGAGTAGCGGCCATCAGGCAGGGTGCTGTTGGCAAACATCATGACCACGATTTGCGAGCCACCAGGGGCCAGGGTGAAGGGGTTGTCGAGCGGCGTGGTGCCCGGAACGAGCGGCTCCGGGTGGTACGCAGTGCCGAGCTCGTCGTAGAAGGTGACGTCCACCGTGGCGGTGGAGGTGCCAAGGTTGACCACGGTAAAGGACGAGTTCCAGGTGATGGTCTGGGCGCCGGCGAAGGGGACGACCATCACAACCATCAGGACTGCCAGGGCCAGGATCTTGAGTGCTTTCATCGAAACCTCCGTCTTGATCATTGTACAAGCGAACCATCGTGGCGAACCAGGATTGTCCTTGTACACCTCCTCTCAGGGTTTCTCCGGTAGAACCTGCCTCATTGTACTCGCAAAGGGGCGGCCAATCAATAGCGCGATGGGGGTAAAGGGCGGCCATGGGCCTAATACTTTCGGGTGATTCCCGCAAAAAGGGGGGCCCGCCCGGCAAGTTTGGCGGCCGCGCTCCTTGCCCGTCTGGCGATAGGCATCCGTGCATTCCCTGGCCCTCGCCAGGCGTTCCCGTTTGTGGTATACTGCGCCCAACAAAGAGCATAGGTGTTCTTGCTTTGGCTTATGAGATGGCTTCTACCCAACGGAGGTTCGCCGTGCTGCGAGGATCGTGGGCCGACAACGTGCGCCGGGCGCGCACGACCGTGCGGGAGAAGGGTCTGTGGGCCTGGCTGCGGGAGGATGGGCGCAACTTTCTGGACCGCCTGGCCGTGCAGTGGCGGGCCGGCCACTACATCCGCGGCTTTCACCGCCTCTACTACCACGCCGCCGACGACATCCCGCCCAAGACCTGGCGGACCTGCACCTGGCTGGGCGTCGCGGCACAAAAGTGCCCGCTGGACCTCTTCGTCTACCAGCAGATCATCTACGAGACGCGGCCGGAGGCCATCGTCGAGACGGGCACGGCCGATGGCGGTTCGGCCCTTTTCCTGGCCTCGCTGTGCGAACTGCTGGGGCAGGGCGAGGTGCTCACCGTGGACATCGTCGACCGCTGCCAGGCCCGTCACCCGCGACTGTCGCGCCTCGTGGGCAGTTCCGTCGATCCGGCGATCGTAGCCCAGGTCCGACAGTGGGTGGGTAGCCGGCCGGCTATGGTCCTCCTCGACTCCGACCACAGCCGGGACCATGTCCTGCAGGAGCTGCGCGCCTACAGCCTCCTCGTCCCCGTCGGCGGCTACATCGTGGTCGAGGACTCGAACATCCACGGCCATCCCGTCGGCTGGCAGTACGGCCCCGGCCCGCTGGAGGCCATCCAGGAGTTCCTGCGCGGCCGCGACGACTTTGTCGTGGACCGCGAACGGGAAAAACATCTCCTGACCTTTAACCCGGGCGGCTACCTGAAGCGCGTCCGGTAGGCGTGGCAACGCGGGGAAATACACGCCGCAGGCCGCACTTTGCGCATCGCCCCATGTTGTAGTATAATGCCCCCCGCACGCGATTGCCCAGGCCGCGGCCTGGAGGAGCCAAACCATGCAGCTCGTCGTGACCGTGCTGGCCAATTCCCAGGCCGACGAGGTCGTGGAAGCCCTCCTGGAGCAGGGCCAGCGGGTCACCCGCCTGGCCACCACGGGGGGGCTCCTCCGCCAGGGGAACACGACCCTGATCGTCGGGGTGGAGGAAGCGGCCGTCGACAATATCCTGGCCACTGTCCGGCAGCGGGCCCCGGGGGCCCTGGCCATCGTGCTGCCCCTGGAGCGCTACGAGCGCTTCTGAGGGCCGGAGCCCGCGCCGGCAGCCTATTGCGAACTGAAAGGGGTTCTGAAGAGCAATGGAAATGACAACCGTTATCAAAGCCGAACGCCGCAGCGTGACCGGGAAAAAGGTCCGGCGCCTGCGCCGGGAAGGCTGGGTCCCCGGCGTAGCCTACGGCCCCGACATGGAGGCCCTGCCGATCCAGGTGGCCCACAAAGACCTCGTCACCGCCTACCGCGAGGTCGGCACCAGCGCCCTGGTGGGGGTGCTCCTGGAGCGCCAGAAGACGCCCCGCCCGGCTATCATCCGCGATGTCCAGCGCGACGCCCTCTCCCTGGAAATCCTACACGTGGACCTGGAGATGGTCGACCTGAACCGCCCCATCACCACCCACGTGCCGGTGCTCTTCCAGGGCAAGTCCCCCGTCGTCGAGCAGGGCCTCTCCGTGCTGACCCACGGGATCGACGAGATCGAGGTCCGCGCCCTTCCGTCCGACGTCCCGGCGCACATCGCCGTGGACCTGTCGCTGCTCACCCACCCGGATCAAGCGATCCGCGTGGGCGACTTGGCCCTGCCGCCTGGGGTCACCGTCCTAACCGACGAAACGACGGTCATCGTCTACGCCACCTCGATCCGCCGCCTGGAGGAAGCCGAGGCCCGCGCCGAGGCCAGGGCGGCGGCGGCCGAGGAGGCCGCCTTGGAGTCCGCGGGCGAAGAGAAGGCGGCTCCCGAGAAAAAGGAAGGGGAATGATGTTTGGACCCGCGCACTTTCACCGCATCGCCGAACTGGTCCTGCACTATGCCCAGGCCGACCAGTGCGAGGTCCTCTTCCTGGCTCGCGAGGAAGCCCTGACCCGTTTCGCCAACTCCTACATCCACCAGAACGTTGCCCGCAGCGATGCCCATGTCTCGGTGCGCGTGGTCCTGGGCAAGCGCATCGGCGTGGCCTCGACCAACGACCTGTCCGCGGAGCAGCTACGCAAGACCACCGACGAGGCTCTGGCCATCGCCCGGCTGCAGGTGGAGGACCCCGATTTCCGCTCCCTGCCCGGGCCGGCCCCCATCCCCGACGTGTCGGCCTTTTCGGCGGCGACGGCGGAGTGCTCCCCCGATGAGCGCGCCCGGCGCGTCGGAGTCGTCTGCCGGCTGGCCCAGGAGAACGGCCTGCGGGCCAGCGGCTCCCTCTCCACGCGCTGGAACGAGGTCGGAGTGGCCAACTCCCTGGGAGTGCGCGCGCACTTTATCGGCACCCAGGCCAACCTGGTCACGGTGGTTATGGGCGACACAGGCTCCGGCTACAGTCGGGCCGTAGCCGGCGATATCGCCGAGATCGACGCCGAGGCGGTGGGGCGCGAGGCTGTGGACAAAGCGCTGCGCAGCGCCAACCCGGTCGACCTGGAGCCGGGAGAGTACGAGGTTGTCCTGGAGGAACACGCCGTGGCCGACCTGCTGAGCTACATGGCGTACCTCGGCTTCTCGGCCCAGGCTCTGCAGGAGGGCCGCAGCTTTATGCGGCTGGGAGAGCAACTGGTCGGGCCGGAGATCACCATCTGGGACGACGGACTCGACCCCACCGGCCTGCCGATGCCCTTTGACTTCGAGGGGGTGCCCAAGCAGCGGCTGGAGATCATCACGCAAGGGGTCGCCAAGGGGGTGGCCTACGACAGCTACACGGCCGGCCGGGAGCCCGGACGGGTTTCCACCGGCCATGCCCTGCCGGCCCCCAACACCTTCGGCCCCATGCCGCACAACCTGTTCATGGCCCCCGGCACCACCCCCCGCCAGGAGCTGGGCCGCACCATCCGGCGCGGCCTGTGGGTGACCCGCTTCCACTATGTGAACCCGGTCCACCCGCTGAAGGCCATCCTCACCGGCATGACCCGCGACGGCACCTTTCTCATCGAGAACGGGGAGATCGTCCGACCGATCAAGGACCTGCGCTTCACCCAGAGCGCCCTGGAGGCCCTGAACCAGGTCGTGGCCATCGGCCGGGAGACGCGCCTGGCCGGCGGCTTCCACGGCGGGCTGCGCGTGCCGGCCCTGCACATCGGCCGCTTCCGCTTCACCAGCGCCACGCGCTAGGCGACACTTCGCTCGGCAAGCTATGCGGCCCCGGCTCTGGGTGGTTGCGTCGGCGGCCCCTTTGTGTTAGAATAGGGCCGGTGGGGTCCCCGCAGTTGTTGTCTCACCCCAAAAGGAGGAACCCGTGGCCACGCGCACCGATGAGATGGTAAAACTACTCAAAGAGCTCCAGATGACGACCCCCGACGTCGAGGCCTCGGCCGTGGTCAGTGTGGACGGCCTGATCATCGCCTCGGCCCTGCCCGCGGACGTAGAAGAGGACCGGGTCTCGGCCATGAGCGCCGCCATGCTCTCCCTGGGCGAGCGCATCGCCAACGAGCTGCGCCGGGGCGTGTTGGACCAGGTCTTTGTGCGCGGCGAAGAGGGGTACGTCCTGCTGATGTCGGTGGGCGAAGAGGCCGTCCTCACCGCCCTGGCCCGCAAGAACGCCAAGCTGGGCCTGGTCTTCCTGGACATGAAGCGCACCGCCAACGAGCTGCTGCGCCTGCTGCAGTAGCCGCGCCCCGCACAGCGCCCGCCCGCAGTGGCGGCGCGCGCCGATCGCCTACGACCCAGCAGCGCCTTCTCGGTAGGGCCCCGGCAGTCGGGCCCTACCGAAAGCATTTTTGCCACACCAGGAGAGCCCACCATGCAGCGCCCCCGCCGGCAGCGCCCCCGCCCCCCAGCCGACCTCCCGGCCCATCGCCGGCAGACCGAGCGCCGGCTGGTGCTCGGCTTCTTCCTGCTCCTGCTGGTGGTCGGCGGCCTCCTGATCGCCGCCAACTACGGCTGGGGCGGGCTGGCCGGCGGACTGGTCAGCATCGTGTCCTGCACCCTGGCCCTCCTGGGGCTGGCCGGCCTGCTGTGGCTCCTCCTCACCTGGGCCGGCCGCTGGGCCGACGGCGAATGACCCGGTGACCACGGGGGCCCAGAGGCAGAAAAACCACCAGGACACCAAGAGGAGCCTTTTGGTGCCTTTGTGGTCCACCGGGCGGACCCTATCCCAAAGCCTCCACGTACGCCCGATACGCGCGCTCCCCGAAACAGACCATGGTGACCTGCTCCGGCAGGGCGTGGGACTCCAGGAACTGCCGCACCTCGCGCAGGGCGATGCGCGCCGCCCGCTCCAGGGGGAACCCATAGGCCCCCGTGCTGATCGCCGGAAAGGCAATCGTCCGCACGCCGTGCTGCTCGGCCAGGGCCAGCGAGCTGCGGTAGCAGCGCGCCAGCAGCTCTTCTTCCCCCTGCCCGCCGCCGTGCCAGACCGGCCCCACGGTGTGGATCACCCAGCGGGCCGGCAGTCTGTAGCCGCCGGTGATCTTGGCCTCCCCGGTAGCGCAGCCGCCCAACCGTCGGCACTCCTCGAGCAGCCCCGGGCCGGCCGCCCGGTGGATGGCCCCGTCCACCCCGCCGCCGCCGAGCAGCGTGCTGTTGGCGGCGTTGACAATCGCCTCCACCTCCTGCCGGGTGATGTCCCCCTCGACGATGGCGATGCGCGGATGCCCCATGGCCTTTCTCCTGCGGCTACGCCCGGCCCGCGGCGACGATCGGCAGAGGCGCCGGCCTACCCCCCATGCTCCCGGCAGAAGGCGATCTGCCGCCGCAGGTGAGCGCGCACCCGTTCCTCGTCCGCGGCGTCCAGGTGCCGCGGGTCCAACTCCACGACAACCAGCCCACCGTAGCCCGTCGCGGCCAGCCGGCCCAGGAAGGCGTCCAGCGCCAGCGCGCCGTCCTCCAGGCGGCGGTGCTCGCTCACCCGCCTCCCGACGCGCCGGGCGTTGGACAGGTGCACATGCACCACCTGCCCCCGCACCCGCTCGTAGACCGCCTGCGGGTCCAGCCCCTTGGTCGCCAGGTGGGTCGTGTCCAACATCAGGTGCGCAAAGCCGGCCCACCGCTCGATCCGGTTCATCCGCCAGGGGTCCAGCGGAGCAAAGGGCCACCAGCGGAACCACTTGACCGGCATGTTCTCCACGGCGACGACCGTCCGGGGATGCGCCCGTTGCCAGGCCGGCAGCTCGTCCCTCAGCCAGCGCCCGTAGGCGCGATCGGGGAGCATGGGCAGGTGCGCGACCACGATCCCCGCCCCCACCTCATCGGCCAGCCCGGCCGCCGCGGCGATGCTGCCGGGAAAGTCGTGCGGCCAGGCGTCCAGGCGGGCCGGACGGAACGGCGCGTGAACGCTGCCGATCGGCAGCCCGTACCGCTCCACCAGGCGGCGCAGATAGGCCGGCTGGCGGGTGTCGAAACGCATGTCAATCAGCACCTCCACCCCGTCGAACCCGGCCTCGGCCGCCAGGGCAAAGAAGCGCTCCAGGCCGTAGGTGTAGAGGGAGCCGGATGACAAAGTATAGCGCATAACGGACCTCGGCTGCCGACGCCGGGGGCGGGATCGTCAAGCTACCGCCCCATATCCCCGGCCGCTTGCCTACCCATCCACTCGTCGACCCACGCCACCACATCCCCCGTCTCCACCTCGCTCTCCGCGTCCAGCCACCGCTCCACGGGGAGCCTCCGGAACCACGTGTACTGGTGCCGAATAAAGGCATGGGTATCGAACTTGAGCCGGGCCACGGCCTCCTGGAGGGACTGCTGGCCCTCCAGGTAGGGCCGAAACTGGAGATAGCCGAGCCCGGACATCGCCGGGAGGTCCCAGCCGTAGCCGGCGGCCAGCAGCCCCCGCACCTCCTCCACCAGCCCCCGCCGGACCATCTCCTCGGCGCGGGCGTCGACGCGGGCGTAGAGGGCCGGCCGCTCCATGGTCAGCCCCAGCACCAGGAAGTCGTAGGGCGGCTGCTCCCGGCGCCGCTGCCGCGAGAAGGGCGCCCCGCCGAACTCGCCGACCTCCAGGGCGCGGATGATGCGCCGCAGGTTGCCCGGCAGGATACGCGCCGCCGCCTGCGGGTCGCGCTCCTGCAGCCGCCGATAGAGCGCCGCCACCCCCAGCACCCGCGCCTCCTCCTCCAGTTGGGCGCGGAACGCGGCCTGGGGCGGGACGCGCGGCACGCGCCAACCCTCCAGCACGGCCGCCAGGTATTGCCCGGTCCCGCCGACCAGCAGCGGCCGGCGGCCGCGGGCGAGGATCTCATCCAGGGCGGCGCGGGCCTGCTCGCAGAACTCGGCCAGCGAGAAGCCAACGTCGGGCTCCACCACGTCCAGCAGATGGTGCGGGACGGCGGCGCGCTGCGCCGGGGTGGGCTTGGCCGTGCCGATGTCCATGCGCCGGTAGACCTGGCGCGAGTCGGCGGAGACGATCTCGCCGCCCAGCCGCCGGGCCAGCTCCACGGCGAGCGCCGTCTTGCCGACCCCGGTGGGTCCCAGCAGGACGATCACGGGGGGCCGCGGCGTGGCGTTACCCATCGTCGTCGCCCATGGCCGGACGGTTGGGGGAAGCAATCAGCCCCTTGTCCCAGGCCCGCAGAAAGGCCGCCACCACCTGCGGGTCGAACTGCCGGCCGGCCTGCTCGCGGATCTCGGCCAGCGCCAGGCTCGCCGGCATCCCCTGGCGGTAGGGGCGGTCCGAGGTCATGGCGTCGAAGGTGTCGGCCACGGCGATGACCCGGCCGGCCAGACAGATCTCTTCCCCCGCCAACCGCCGCGGATAGCCCTGGCCGTCGTAGCGCTCGTGGTGCTCGGCCACGCCGGCGATGATCTCGTGCAGGTGGCGCAGCGGCTTCAGGATGCGCTCCCCGCGCTCCGGGTGCTCGCGGATCACCTGCATCTCCTCCGCCGTCACCCGCGAGGGCTTGCGCAGGATGGCGTCGGGCATGCCGATCTTGCCGATGTCGTGCAGGATCGCCGAGAGGCTGATCTTGAAGACCTCGTCCTGCGGCAGCCCCAGCTCGCGGGCGACCACGACGCTGATGTCGGTCACCCGGCCCGTGTGGCCCCGGGTGTAGGGGTCCTTGGCCTCGATGGCCTCGGCCAGGGCCCGCACCATGTCCACGAACATGTCGTTGATCTCGCGGTAGAGCCGGGTGCGCTCGATGGCCATCGCCGCCTGGCGGGCCAGCCCCTCAAAGATCTCGATGTCGTCGCGGGTGAACGGCTCGTCCCCGCGCTTATTCAGTGCCTGGGCCACGCCGATCACCCGCCGGCGGAGCGCCTCCTGCCCCGGGACCCGCTCCTGCAACGCCAGCGGCGTGCAGAGGATGGACCGGGTGACGAACCCCACCGCCTGGCCGGCCCGGGCATAGTGCCGGGGATCCTGGCTCACGTCGGGCACCAGGACCGTCTCGCCGTGCTCGGCCACCCAGCCGGCGACGCCCTCCCCGCGGGGGACACGGATGTGGGGCGATTGGCCGGCCGGCGCCAGCGAGGTGGCGCAGAGCACCAGCTCGCCGGCCTCTTCCTCCAGCTCAAAGACCGAGGCCGCCTCGGCCTGCACCATGTCGCACACCTGGTTCATGATCAGGTGCAGCAGCCGGTCGCGGTCCAACGTGCGCCCCAGCTCCAGCCCCACCTCCAACAGCGCGCGCATGCGCGCCACCATGCGCCGGGAGGCGTCCAGCAGGGCGGCGTTCTCCATCTTCAGCGCCAGGTCGTTGGCCAGGACGCTCAGGAAATCCAGCTCCGCCTGGGTATAGGGGGAATCGGCCGGGTGATCGAACAGCTGGACGACGCCGATCACCCGCTCCTGGGCCTTCAGCGGCAGGCAGAGGACGTTCTGTGGAAGGTAGCCCGTGCGCTCGGAGAGGTCGCGCGCCCAATCGCGGCTGCGCTCGACGGCCGGCACCCAGATGCGCTCGCCCTTCTGTACGCTCTTCCCGACGATGCCCTGGCCTATGGGCATGCGCCGCCCCTGCAGCGCCGCGCTGACCTCCCGCGGCCCGCGGACGACGGCAAAGACCAGTTCGCGCCGCTCCTCGTCGACCCGGTAGAGCGTCCCCGACGCCGCGCCGGCCGATTCCAGCATCAGGTCCAGGAACTGCTGCTCCAGCAGCTCGTGGTCCTCCGTGCGCTGCAGGATCAGGTCGGCGCGGCGCAGGATCTCCAGGCGCCGGTGCAGGGCCGCGTGCTCCTCGGGCCCCGCGGGTTCGAAAACCGCTGTATCGGTCATCCTCTGCGCCCTCCGCCCGGCCCGCGCCCGCGGCCCCTACTCCTTCGCTTCCGGGGCCTTTTTGCGTGTCAGGACCTTTTTCAGCAAGGCGAAGACCTTTTCGCGGTTGTCCTTCCAGAGGTGGATCAGGGTCGGCAGGCCGGGGATGAAGAAAAAGGCCAGCACGAGCAGCAAAAAGTACCGGTCCACACCCTCGATATGGCCCAGGGTGCGGCCGAGCACATAGCCCAACATGGTCATGCCGATGGCCCAGAGGAATCCGCCGAGCAGGTTGAAGAGCAGGAAGCGGCGGTACTTCATCTTGGCGGCGCCGGCGACGATGGGGGCAAAGGTGCGGACCGCCGGCAGCCACCGGGCCAGGGTGATGGTGATCGCGCCGTGCTTCTCATAGAACGCCTGCGCCTTGAGCAGGTAGCGCGGCTTGAAGAAGAGCGACTCCTCGCGCTTGAACAACAGCGGGCCGGCCTTGGACCCGGTCCAGTAGCCCACCGTGTCGCCCAGCACGGCCGCGACGAACAGGAGAGGGATCAGGAGATAGATATCGAAAAAGTTGCGGGAGGCCAGCAGCCCCGCGGTCAGCAGCACGCTGTCCCCGGGGAAAAAGAACCCAAAGAAGAGCCCCGATTCGGCAAAGATGATAAAGGTGAGCAGGGGGTATCCGCCCCAGCGGATTGCCTGTTCCAGGAGGGACGGGGCCTCGGCCCCGGCAGCCGGGGCCGGCGCGTCCACCCCGCAGGAGGCCAGCAGCAACATCAAGAAAAGGGCCATCAAGAGCGTGAAACGTCGCATCAGCAGTTCTCCTGGAAAAGCCCCGGGTGGGGCGGTAGGCGGGCGGGCAGGTTGGGCCCCGCCCCCTCACGCCCGGCCGCCGGCCGGCCGGGCCCCGGGGATCGGGACGGCGCGCAGCAGGTCTTCCACCACCATCTTGCCGGTGACATTGCGGATGCGCGCCGCCGGGTTGATGATGATGCGGTGCGCCAGCACCGGCACGGCCAACGCCTTGACGTCGTCGGGCAGCCCATAGTCCCGCCCCTGGACGGCGGCCCGCGCCTGGCAGGTGCGGTAGAGGCCCAGCGAGCCGCGCGGGCTGGCCCCCAGGTACACCGCCTCGTGCTCGCGGCTGGCCTTGACCAGGGCGGTGATGTACTCCCGCACCTCCCGCGCCAGGTGCACCTCCTTGATAGCCTCCTGCATGGCCACCAGCGCCTCCAGCGAGACCACCTGCTCCAGCCCCTCGATGGGGTGTTGGAACTGCTGGCGGCCGATGATCTCCAGCTCGTCCTGGAGGCTGGGATAGCCCAGGGAGATGCGCATCAGGAAGCGGTCGAGCTGCGCCTCGGGCAGGGGAAAGGTGCCCTCGTACTCGATCGGGTTCTGCGTGGCCAGGACGAGGAAGGGCCGCAGCAGCGGGTAGGTCACGCCGTCCACCGTAACCTGGCGCTCCTCCATAGACTCCAGCAGGGCCGACTGGGTCTTGGGGGTGGCGCGGTTGATCTCGTCGGCCAGGACCATGTGGGCCATGATCGGTCCCGGGCGAAACTCGAACTCCTGCGTCTTCTGATTGTAGATGGAGACGCCGGTGACGTCGGTGGGCAGCAGGTCCGGGGTAAACTGCACCCGCTTGAAGGTGCAGCCGATGGAGCGGGCCACAGCCCGGGCCAGCATCGTCTTGCCCACGCCGGGGACATCCTCGATCAGCAGGTGCCCCTGCGAGAGCAGAGCCACGAGGGTCATCTCCACCACCGCGCGCTTGCCGACGATCACCTTCTCCACGTTGTCGATGATCTTGGCCGCTTCTTTCTGTACCTCGGGCAAGTCCATGGCATCTCCTATCGGCAACCCGGATGACAATGGGGCCATTATAACATAGAAGGCGGCACTGAACAAACGGCCTTGTAACCACCAGGAAGAGGGGGCGAACCACAAAGACACCAAGAAGACTTTGTAACCTGTCCTCGGCGTCCTCGTGGTTCGCCAACAAGCCTTTCTTGGCGCCTTGGTGGTTTACCAACAGGTCCGCCTTCGCCGCCCCATGAGGTCAGGGCTTGTACCGGTCATAGTGCACGCGGGCGGGGTCGAACTGGGTGCGGGGAGGCTTGGACTCGGCGGGGTGGCCGGCCGGCACCAGGCAGAGGACGCGCCATCCCTGGGGCAGGCCCAGGAGGTCGCGCACGTACTGCTCGCGCTCGACGCTGGGGTAGCAGGCCACCCAGACGGCGCCGAGCCCCAGGCCGGCCGCCGCCAACAGCAGGTTCTGCGTGGCCGCGCTGGTGTCCTCCACCCAGTGGCGCGAGTCGCCCTCGCGCCCGCAGATGACAAAGACGGCGGCCGCCTCGGCGGCCATCTTGCTGTACGGATGGGTGTCGCCCAGCTTGCGGCACAACTCGCGGTCGCGCACCACGACAAACTCCCAGGGCTTGATGTTGTTGGCCGACGGGGCGGCCATGGCCGCCTCCAGCATAGCCTGGATATCGCCATCGGCGATCGGCTCCGGCGTGTACTTGCGGATACTGCGGCGCTTCCGGATCAGGTCGAGCATGGTGTCCTCCTCGGGGTTCCGCTCATCGCAACCGTCTAGGGGCCAAGCAGCGCCCCCCAGCAGTATACCACGGAGAGGGGCGGGGCTCAACTCGCCGATTGGCCTCGCCCCGCCCCCTCGCCGCACGTCCTTCGGACGCGATGGTGAGCGGGGGTGGGGCGAGGCCAGCAGCCCCAAACCGGCGCGGCCCTGCTCCCCCCTAGCCGGCGGCCCCCCGGCGCCCGGCGGCGCAGCGCATGGCCAGCCCAACCGCCAGCAGGACCAACCCCACGGGTCGTGGCAAATAGCGGCGCGTAGCGCGGCCGGACCGCCGCCAGGGCCGTGCCGGTGGCAAAGGCCACAAGCGCGTGCAAGCTGATATTCACACTTTCCCCACCGGGGCCAGGTAGACGACGAACTCTTCCTGCCCATCCAGGCGCAGCAGTTCGTCCATGGCCGGCTGGTGGTAGGCGGCGATGGCGCAGGTGCCGGCGCCCACCGCCGCGCAGGCCAGGTAGAGGTTCTGGCAGACGTGGCCGACGTCGATGGCCATGACCTTGTGCGCCGCCAGGCCGTAGCGCCACTCCATGCGGTAGGGCAGCGCCGTCCAGATGAAGGTGACCGCACCCCGCCCGACAAAGGTCTGGCCCAGGGCGGCGGCGGCGACCCGGTCGCCCAGGTCCTCCACGGCGAACTCGAAGAGCAGCTCGTGCTCCAGCGGCAGGTAGCGGTAGACGGCCGGATCCAGTCCCTCGACGTTGAGCACCGCCAGGTAGGTCTCCAGCGCGTGGCGGCAGCCGGCCGAGGGCACGGTGCGATAGACCCGCGCCGGGTTCTCCTTGTGCCGGACGCCCTGCGTGGCCCACAGGAGAAAGGCCAGCTCCTCCAGCGTCAGGGGCTCGCTACGGAACTTGCGCTGGCTCTTACGGCCGGCGATGGCCGCGCGCAGGTCGCATGGGGCGATCCCCGGCCACTCCTCCGGGCCCGGCAGGGCAATGCGCCGGGCCTGGGGGTCGAACGGCTTTTCGGCCGGCGGGGGCGGTAGGCCGCGGCTCTGGTCGGTCTGGGAGAAGTCGAACGTCAGGCGAATGGTGTCTTTGAGGAATGAGCGGCCCTGCTCCAGATCATTTTGCATGGTCCAACTCCTAGGGCAGAAGGAGGAGCATCCGCCGGCGCCATCCCCCGCTCATGGCCGGCGCCGCGCCCGCAGCTTGCGCAGGACGCGCAGGTCCTCGCGGTCCTTTGGCCGGCCGGCGGCCTTCTTCATCCGGATGAGGTCGTCCAGGCTGGCAAACCAGGCGCATGTCTCGCCGATCTGGCCTTCCACCCGGTGCGCCCAGACCTCCTCGAAGGTGACGCCGGCGACAAAGGGGTGCACGTCGGTCTCCATCAGGTATTGGCGGATGAGGATTTTTTTGGTCCGGAGGGCCTCGACCGAGAGATCGGTCACGTCGTAGCCGAAATCGTGCAGTGCCTGCCATGTCCGCCGGGCGTTCTCCTCGCCGGCGTCGATAAAGATGTCCACGTCCAACGTCGCCCGGGCATAGCCGTGCACGGGGAAAGCCGCCGCGCCGATAACGACGTAGCGCACGCTATGAGCGTTCAACGATCTCAACAGGCTTTCGATGTCCATAGCGCAGGAGCATCTCCTGGATCTCGCGCGAGCGGCGGAGCATCAGCTCGAACCGCTCCGCCACGGTGAGCGAAGCGATATAGTCCAGCTCGAACTCGAGCTCGGCCTCTTCCTCCGTTCGCGCGGGATCCACCTGCAGGATCGGCGTCATACTCCTGGCCTCCTGCTAACCTGCCAACCTTCAACTTGCAACCTGCAACGTTCTTACCCCACCCAGCGCACGCTGTTGGAGCGGCAGGAGGGGCACATGCGCTCGTCGCGCCGCGGGTCGTACTCCTGGTTCCATGTCTTGCCGCAACGCAGGCAGCGGAAGGCGGCCGGCCCGCGGCCCTCCTTCCAGGCCTTGGGGTTGGGCACCTTGGCCTCGGCCAGGGCGGCCCGCGTCCGGGCGATCTCCTCCGCCGTCACCGAGGCCCGGATCTGCTCCACCGCCTGCATCACCACCGCCCACTTCTGGCCCTCGGCGGCGCTCACCCACTCCAGTTGCAGCCGCTCCGGGCGGATGCCGGCATGCTCCAGCGCGTCCCACAGCCCGTCCACCCGCCGCACCGTCTGGCGGTTGGCGTCGATATAGTGGCAGTCGGCATAGTGGCAGCCCGAGACCAGCACCACCGGCGCCCCCAACTGAAAGGCCTGCCAGACAAAGGCCGGGCTGACCCGCCCCGAGCACATCGTCCGCACCAGGCGCGAGGTCGGCGGGTACTGCAGGCGCGAGGTGCCGGCCAGGTCCGCGCCGGCGTAGGAACACCAGTTGCAGGCAAAGGCCACGACCACGTCGCCGGTGTTGGGGATATCCAGGATCGCCGCCACCTGGTCCTGGATGGCGCCGTCGCTGAAATGGCGCATCTCGATGGCCCCGAAGCGGCACTCGGCGGCGCAGGTGCCGCAGCCCGCGCAGGCCGCCTCGATCACCCGCGCCGGCTGCTTCTTCTCCCAGGCGATGGCCGAGAAGGGACAGACCTTGGCGCAGAGCCCGCAGGAGGTGCACTTTTCCGGGTGCACCAGGGCGGTGATCGCCTCCAGGGTGATGCGGTCCTTGTTCAACAGGATCTGCACCCGCGCCGCCGCCGCGCCGGCCTGGGTGACGCTGTCCTTGATGTCCTTGGGCGCCTCGGCGCAGCCGGCGAAAAAGATGCCCTTGCTGGGCGCGTCCACCGGGCGCAGCTTGGGATGGGCCTCCAGGAGGAAGCCGTCGGGGGCCCGCGAGAGGGTCAGCAGTTGGCGGATCGGCTCGCTCTCCAGGCGGGGAATGCCGCCGACGGAGAGAACCACCAGGTCGGCCTCGTGCTGCTCGATGCGGTTGGCGGTGGTGTTCTCCACCGTCAGCACCAGGGTGCCGTCGTCGCGCCGCTTCACCTCGCCGGGCAACCCACGGATGTAGCGCACGCCGGCCTCGCGGCTGCGGCGGTACATCTCCTCGAACCCCTTGCCAAAGGCCCGGATGTCCATGTAGAACACGCTGATGTCGATGTCGGGGTAGTGGTCCTTCAGGAGGAGGCTGTCCTTGATCGTGTTCATGCAGCAGATGTTGGAGCAGTAGGGGTTGCCGCGGGCCGGCGAACGCGAGCCCACGCACTGGATAAAGGCGATGCGCCGGGGATGCGCCCGGTCACTGGGCCGGAGGAAGTGCCCCTCCGTCGGGCCGCCGGCCGAGATCAGCCGCTCGAACTCCATGCTGGTGATGACATCCTCGTAGCGCGTGTAGCCGTACTCGTCCAGCGCCGTCGGGTCGTAGGTGTCCATCCCCGTGGCCACGACGATCGCGCCGACCTCCAGCTCGATGATCCGGTCCTGCTGGTCAAAGTCGATGCAGTGCTTGTCGCAGCGGTCCATGCACTTGCCGCAGGCGATGGGGTTGTTGCCCAGGCAGTGGGCGATGTCCACCAGGTAGGCCGAGGGCACGGCCTGGGGGAAGGGCTTGTAGATGGCGCGGCGGGAGGAAAGGCCCATCTGGAACTCGTCGGGGACGAGCACCGGGCAGACCTTTTCGCACTCCCCGCAGGCCGTGCACTCTTTCTCGTCCACGTAGCGGGCGCGCTTGCGGACCTGCACGGTAAAGTTGCCGACGTAGCCGGAGATGTCCTCGATCTCGCTGTAGGCCAGGAGTTGGATCCGCGGATGTCGACCGACATCCATCATCTTGGGGCCGAGAATTCATATCGAACAGTCCATGGTGGGATAGGTCTTGTCCAGTTGGGCCATGATCCCGCCGATGGAGGGCTGACGCTCCACCAGGTAGACCTGGTGGCCGGCGTCGGCCAGGTCGAGCGCTGCCTGGATGCCGGCCACGCCGCCGCCGATCACCAGCGCCGCCTTGGTGACCGGGATCTGCGGCTCCGACTGCGGGTGCAGCCGGGCGGCGGTGGCTACCGCCGCGCGCACGATGTCCTTGGCCTTGGCCGTGGCCGCCTCGCGGTCGTGCAGATGCACCCAGGAGCAGTGCTCGCGGAGGTTGGCCATCGTCAACAGGTAGGGGTTCAGCCCGGCGTCGGCCACGCACTGACGAAAGGTCGGCTCGTGCAGCCGCGGGGAGCAGGAGGCCACCACCACCCGGTTGAGGTTGCGCTCGCGGATGTGCCGCTTCACTTCCTGCTGACCGGGGTCGGAGCAGGTATACTTGTTGCGCACGGCCACGACGACCCCGGGGAGCGTCTCGGCGTAGACGCGCACGGCCTCGCAGTCCAGCGAGCCGGCGATGTTCAGCCCGCATTCGCAGACAAAGACCCCGATGCGCTGTTCGTTCTCGGTCAAGGGGACCTCCTCACGTCTCTAGGCCGGCAACCTGCAACTTTCAACCTTCAACGGCTATCCCCCGGCTGCCCTGCCAGAAGCCGTGGATGTTGCAGTACGACGCCGCATAGAGGACGCCCGGCTTGCTCAGCTTGACCCAGAGGGTGGCCGCGGGATGGGTATAGGCCGGCCCCTGGTTGGCGCCGGCGACCGCCTCGCCGTGGGCCGTGAACTCGGCGCGGCCGATCTCGTAGGGGAACTTGTCCCCTTCCCCCCGGAAGAAGAGCGCCACCCAGCGGATGTGGTGCTCGGTCGTGTTGGGGTGCGGGATCTCCTTGCCCACCGTCAGGGTCACGGCAAAGGACTCGCCGGCCTTGACATGATCGGGGCAGTCGATCACCGGGACATGCTTCTCGGCCTTCCAATCCGCGGTCTGAAACAGTTCGCCAAAAGTGTTCATCATACCCTCCTGGAGCGACCCATCGCTAGGAACCGGCCCAATGCCGGGATGAACGCATTTTACTACAACCCTTTCGTGTCCGCAACATGGTTCCTTCGAGCATGTGTTGATTTTTCCCCATAAATACTCCATGATTGAATGTATAATAGTATACAGTAGTAGTGCTGTGGATTGTGGATTTCTCGCCGAACAGGGCAATAGAAAGCCCTTTTCCCCGGCTGCGGCCTGGGGGAAGGCGGTGGGCAAAGGGGCCGCCGGCGCGCTGTCATTCCAAACAAAATCTTGCTCCAGACCCAATTATCCCCAAAATAGGGTGCTTTTCCACAACCGAGGGGGAGTTATCCACAATCCGGTAACCGAACGAGCGTTCCGTTTTCCCCGGAAACACTACTAGCGGTAGGCATCCCATGGGGCTTTGGCAACTAGCGGCAGGGGACCGCATGCGGGCTGTGGAAATGTGGACAACCCTGCTTTCGAAAAGTGTATACAATTTTCCGCGAGCTTTTTGACAAGACCTCCGGACTATGGTATGCTCATCGTCGCTCGATCCCATCTCATAACCACAACGGCACGGAGGACATGGAACCACGAAGACACGAAGAAGCGGGTGCCTTATCTTCGATAGTCCAAGAGCGCTTCCTGGTGTCTTTGTGGTGGGCCAAGAGTGGAGTCAGGCCGATGGATCACCACACCTGGTTGGAGCGCTGGGGGGACCGCCTGGAGGCGATCGAGGCAGAGATGCGGGACTGCCTGGCGGTGCCGGCCGCGCCGTCGCTGGCGCCGTTCTACGGGATGATGGCCTACCACCTGGGGTGGCAGGAGGCGTCGGGGCAGCCCGTGGCCGGCCCGGCGGGGAAGCGGCTGCGGCCCCTGCTCTGTCTCCTGGCGGCGGAGGTCGCCGGCCCCTGGGAGCGGGCGCTGCCGGCCGCGGCGGCGGTCGAGTTGGTGCACAACTTTACCCTGGTCCACGACGATATCGAGGACCACAGCCCCCTGCGGCGCGGCCGGCCGACCGTCTGGAGCCTCTGGGGGGTCCCCCAGGCTATCAATGCCGGCGATGGCCTCTTTATCCTGGCGCGCACCGCCCTCCTGCGGCTGGGACGGCGTGGCGTCCGGGAGTCCGTCGTCCTGCAGGCGGTGGAGCTGCTCGATGGCGCCGTCCTGCGCATCTGCGAGGGCCAGTTCCTGGACCTGGCCTTTGAGCGGCGGCTCGACGTGACGGAGTCCGACTACACGGAGATGGTGGCCCGCAAGACGGCGGCGCTGCTGGAGGCGGCCGTGCACCTGGGGGCATTGGCCGGCGGCGCGCCGGACGGGGTGATCGCTGCCCTGCGCGCCTACGGCGCCGCGTTGGGCCTGGCCTTCCAGGTGCAGGACGACCTCCTGGGGGTGTGGGGAGAGGAGAGCCGCACCGGCAAGCCGGCCGCCGCCGATATTCACGGGCGTAAGCTGGGGCTGCCGGCGGTTCACGCCCTGGCCCACTCCTCCCCCGCAGACCGGGCGGCGCTGGTGCAGGTGTATGGCGGAAGCGGCGCGGTTGATCCCGGCGATGTCGCCACGGTGCTGGCGGTGCTGGAGCGCGCCGGGACGCGCGCCTATGTCGAGCGGGCAGCGGCCCGCTACCATCAGGAGGCGCAGTCCGCGTTGGCCGTCCTGCCCCCCGGCCCGGTCCGGGAGACGCTGGCCGAGGTTGCCGCGGCGCTGGTGGGGAGGCAGGGGTGACGAAGGAGAAGGTGAAATTCAAAATTCGGATTTCGAAATTCGAATTTCTCTGGGCCCTGGTCTTGCTCCTGCTATTGGCGGCCCTCCTCCTGCCCTCCTGGGTGGACGACGACGTGCGCCGGCGTATCGCCGCGACGGGGACGCTGCGTGTCGGGCTGGATCCGGCCTATCCGCCCTTTGAGTCCATGCAAGGACAAGAGCTCGTCGGCTACGATGTCGACCTGGCGCGGGCGTTGGGCCGGGAGCTGGGCCTGCAGGTTGTCTTTGTCCCCATGGCCTACGACGGCCTCTACGATGCCCTGGTCGGGGGGCAGATCGACCTCATCCTCTCTTCCTACCCCTACAGCCCGGAGCTGTGTCGGCGGGAGCGCTGCACGCCGCCCTACTTCCAGGCCGGCCAGGTGCTGGTGGTGCCGGAGGACAGCCCCATTCGGGGGACGGGGGACCTGGCCGGGCGCGCGGTGGGGGTGGAGTGGGGCGGACCCGGCGATGCCCTGGCCCGCCCCTGGGAAGAGGCCGGCCGGATCGGAAGGCGGCAGACCTACATGGGGCCGGGGGAGTCCCTGGCCGCCCTGGTGGCCGGCGAGGTGGACGCGGCCATCGTGGACCGCATCTCCGCCCTGACCTTAGGGGAGGCCGGCCTGGTGGTCCTGGAGCCGGCGGTGCAGGAGGAATCGTTCGTCGCCGTCGTCGCCTGGCGGGCCGCCTGGCTGCAGCGGCGCCTGGGGTGGGCCCTGGGCCGGCTGCGGGCGGAAGGGGCGCTGGAGGAGCTGGAAGAGCGCTGGGTGCGATCGCCGCGTTGACATCGCCAGGGCGATACGGTACAATATGACAAAGAAGGGCTCGTAGTTCGCACGGGCGGCAGCCGAGGAGCCTAGAAGCCAGCTCATAGTTGTCTTGGTCAAGCCCGGTGTCGGGGTGAACCTGTCCATACCGCAGCACAAGGAACTGTCAGTTGGTACACTTCGAGTATGGATCCGCCATGCCGGCCTAACAGTAGAAGAGTTCCTGGAGTTGCTCCGATGCCCGACGTGTTCAGCCCCCTGCTCTCTCGCGCCCTGGCCCTGCAAGACCGGCTGCGCACCTGGCGCCGCCACCTGCACCGGCACCCCGAGCTCTACTTCCAGGAGGAGCAGACGGCCCGCTACGTGGCCGACGCGCTGGCAGGGCTGGGCGTGCGCCGGCGCACGGGCGTCGGCCGCACCGGGGTGGTCGGCGAGGTCGGGGCCGGCGAGCCCATCGTCGCCCTGCGCGCCGACATGGACGCGCTGCCCATCCAAGAGGCCAACGACGTCCCCTACGCCTCCTGCGTCCCCGGCGTGATGCACGCCTGCGGGCACGACGCCCACACCGCCTGGCTCCTGGGGGCGGCGGCCCTCCTGGCCGCAGAGCCCCCCGCCCGGGGCACGGTGCGCTTTCTCTTTCAGCCCTCGGAGGAAAACCGCGACGCCGAGGGCCGGAGCGGCGCCCGGCGCATGATCGAGGACGGGGCCATGGAGGGGGTGGAGGCCGTCTTCGGCCTGCACGTGGACGCCACCCTGGAGGTCGGCCGGCTGCACACCCGCGCCGGCCCCTTCATGGCCGCCGTCGACCCCTTCGACGGCACGATCCACGGCGTCGCCGCCCACGGGGCCTACCCCCACAAGGGGGTCGACCCCATCGCCATTGCCGCCCAGGTCCTCGGTGCCCTCTACGCCATCCCCTCGCGGCGCATCTCGCCGGTGGAGCCGTGCGTGGTGACCGTCGGCTCGATTCACGGGGGCACGGCGAACAATGTCATCCCCGGCGAGGTCGCGCTCACCGGCACGATCCGCTCCTTTTCCCCGGAGGTGCGCCGGACCCTGTGGGCCGAGGTGCAGCGGGCCTTTGCCCTGGCCGAGGCGCTGGGCGGCAAACCCACCCTAAAGATCGAGGAGGGCTATCCCATCCTGGAGAACGCCCCGGAGATGGTCGAGATCCTGCGCCAGGCCGCCCACGAGGTCCTGGGGGGAGAAGGGGGGGAGGCCCACCTGGAGACCGGGTCGGAGGATTTCTCCATGTTGATCCAGGCCGCCCGGCGCGGCGGGGCCTTTGCCTGGCTTGGCGGGGCCATCCCCGGCGACGCCCGCACCCATCACCACCCGCGCTTCGACATCGACGAGCGCTGCCTGCCGCAGGGAGCAGCCATCCTAGCGGGGTGTGCCTGGCGTTACTTGGCCGAATCAAGTGGCAAGTAGCAGGGAAAAACTGCTACTTGCCACTTGCTACTCGCCACCTGCTACTTGATCAGGTAGATCTTCTTCGGCAAAAAGTTGTTGATCAACTGGCTCGGATCGATGACCAGGGGCGCATCGCCCGAGGCCAGGCCGTAGACGGTCTGCTCATTGCCCGAGATGCAGGGCACGTAGCTCGTCCAGTTCCCGGGGGTGGGGTGGTATTTGGTCTCGCATTTGGAGTCAAAGTCGTTGCCGTAGCCGACGATGATTGCCCCAAAGTAGCCGACGATGACCGCGGCATCGTCCTTTTCGTTGTTGACCCCTCCTTTGCCCCACTGCTGCGAGGAGAAGCCGTTATAGACCATGATGACGATTTGCTGGCCCGGGGCGAAGCGTCCATCGACGTAGCGGCCGTTGTCGTACATCTCCTGGGCCATCTTGGCAGCGTCCGTACCGCTGAGGGACTGGACCACGCCGTAAGGAGCGGCCATTCCCACGGCGGGGTAGTTGAAACATTTACCCTCGTTGGGATTGCCCCAGCAGTAGGCCCAGCCGTCGATGAACGACAGCGGCGGCGGTTCGTGTACGGCGATGGGGATCGGCACCTTGCTGTAGCCGCCCGCGCGGATCACCGCCGCCATCTCGTCCTTCTTGCCGTTGGGCTTGACGTAATGGACCCACTGGTCGTCGGCCGCCAGGTAGTGCCAGTCGCCGCCTTCCTCGACAATCGCGTCGTAGCGATAGTCCAGGTGGACAAAGCTGCGCGGGTCCGTGGACCCATGATTCGGCTTGGCGTCCCCGCCCAACATGGCAAAAGCCTTGCCAAAGTTCTCGCCGTACCCGCCGTAAGCCCCCTGGCAGGTATAGTTGTTGTACGGGTTGGCGCAAAAGTTGCGAATCCAGCCGCCGCCGCCGTCGGTGCTAAAGGGCGGCAGTTGGCTCGGGTCGCGGACGAAGGAGTAGGGCTCCTCGCAGTTCGCGTAAGGGCATTTGCCCTGGCTGCCGGCCCAGTACTCGTTCACGGCGATGGGCAGGATGCCGCCGTCGGGCGTGTAGACGGCCGTGGCGCGGGCCCGGGCTCCCACCGTGCTCACGCCGATGGCCCGGGCGAAGAAGGTGGTCTTGGTGATGCTCGTCTGGACCTCGACGCCCTTGGCCCCGGAGGGGATCTCGTCCAGTCCGGCGTGGATCTCCCAGGGCACGTCGTTGCCGCCGGCGTCCTTCATCATCACGTAGCTGCCGTCAAAGTGCACGTACCAGGCCAGGATGTTGCCGTTGACGGCGTTGGAGGGGTCGCCGTCGGTGTCGGCCACGCCGTTAGCCTGGGCCCAGGTGTTGATGCGGCGCAGGACGTCGGTCTTGGGCGACTCGCCGCTGTACTCGACGAGCACCCAAGTGCCGGCGATGGCTGCGCCGTCGGCCGCGCTCTGGGCGTCGCGGCGGATGCCGTAGGCGTTGCCCCCGTCGATGGCCAGGGCGACAAAGGCGACGATGGCCACGACTGCCAGCGCCACCAGCACCACCGTCTGTCCCCGACTGCGGAACCTGACAAACTCATACATCGTTTCACCTCCGGCCCTTGCGGGGCTACTCCTGCTCGGCTCAGGGGATCAACTGAAAGGCGGTCCGGCGCAACCAAAGCGGATCGGCCCCGAACGTGCTCAGCAGCGGGATGATCGGACGGAAAGGATAGGTCACCGTGATCCCGAGCATCGACCCCGGCACGCGGTTCGCATAGTTGTCGGGCTTGACGTCGAACTGGATCAGGGCCGGGTTCAGCATGATATTCTCCGACTCGTGCTTGATCCGGTACTCGATGTTGTTGGGGTCGGCGCAGTTGCTGCCGTCGGCGCTGGTCTCGCAGGTGGGGTTGGCCATGCCGTAGAGGGCGCCCTCGGCGGCGGCGTTCTCCAGCCCGACGGCGGTAAAAAAGGCCCGCCCCAGGTCGATCACGGCCAGCATAAAGACCAGGAAAAAGACCATCACCAGGGCAAACTCGACCACGGCCTGGCCGCGAGAGCGCGGCCAGGTGCGGCGGCTCGGTCTGTGGAAAAGGCATCGAGCAGGCATCGTATTCCTCCCCCCTATGGCGCGGGCGGCTTGTGGGCCCGCGCGCCGGGCGAGACGGTCCGCGCCGAGAAGAAGCTGATTCTGACCGGCGGGAAGATGGCCGAGATGATCGGCGTGATCATGCGGAAGCGGTAGCCGACCTGGACGACGACGCGGCTCTGGCCGCTGACGACCTGGTCCACGGGGATGGGCGAATTCAACATGCCGGTGTCATAGGTGATGGTGATCCCCAGGGTGGGCGTGGGAACCAGCATCACGCGGCTGTAGGCCGCCTTCTTGATCATCTGCGTGTCGGCCGGCGCGACGAGCCCCTGGCGAGCGCCCTCGCGGGCGGCATTGGAGACCACCGTGTAGATAAAGAGAGCCCGTCCGAACTCGATCAGACCAAAGAGGATCAGCAGCAGCACCGGCAGGATCAAGGCCATCTCGACCATGCTCTGGGCGCGGGTCTTTTCCTTTATCTTCGTCCCCATGATTATACCCTCACTGCGGCGCTCAAATGGGCCGTTTTAGATAGGATACTTTCCCATACCGGTTTTGTCAATAGGAGAGAAGTACTGTTTTTCGGGGGATCGAAACCTTTTTCCCCGGAAGGCGTCTTGACCGGCGCTTTGCACTTGACAAAACAGGACAGATGGACCAACATGGGGTAGCGACAGACCTGCAAGGAGGTAAAAGATGAAGCGCCGAACGTACACACTGCTGGCAATCTCGCTCCTAGCCATCCTGTTGGCGGCCTGCGGCGCCGCGGCCGCGACGCCGGACCGGGAACTTAGGCCGGCGTTACCCCCCGGCCGGTCGGCCAGCGTGGCCGAAGAAGGAGCGGACTCCAAAGATACCGGTAAAGATACCGGTGCCCAGGGCAGCGGTATCCAGCGCATGGTCATCCGTACGGCCCAGATGAGCATCATTGTCGAGGATGTGGAAAAGGCTTTGCCCCTGGTGAACGAGTTGGTCGGCCGGATGGAGGGCTATATCGTCCAGTCTTCCTCCTACCGCACCTCCACCGACCGCCTGGCCGCCACCGTCACCCTGCGCGTGCCGGCCGGGCGCTACGAAGAGACCATGGCCGCGCTGCGCGCCTTGGCCAGCAAGGTGCAGTCCGAGACCATGACGGGCGAAGACGTCACCGACCGGTACGTCAACCTGGAGGCGCGCCTCAAAGCGCTCGAGGCGACCGAGACGGAGCTGCTGGCCCTGCTCGGCGAGGTCCGCCGCAGCGAGGGCAACGCCCAAGAAAAGGCCCAGGCCATCCTGGACATCTACAACCGCCTGACCGAGGTGCGCAGCCAAATCGAGACGATCCAGGGCCAGATGCAGTACCTGGAGCAGATGTCGGCCATGGCCACGATCACCGTGGAGCTCTACCCGCGCGACCCCCAGATCACGCAGCCGGTGATTGAGGAAGGCTACAACCCGCTGCGCACGCTTTCCCGGGCCGGCCGGGCGCTGGTGGCGATCTTGCAGTGGATGCTGAACGCCCTGATCTGGCTTGTCGTCACGATCCTGCCCGTTTTGCTCATCCTGGCGGCCCCCGTGCTGCTGATCGTCTGGCTCGCCCGCCGGCGGCGGGGCAAAAAGGCCGGGGAGAAGTAGCGTAACTATGGGGCGGCGACAGCGTCTGAAGGTGCCGCCCGGTTGCGGCGAACGTGTGAGTCGAAATTCGAAATGAAACCAAGGAGGCCTACAATGCGCAATAAGAATCTCGTGATCGTCGTTCTTCTGGGAATCGTGGCCCTGTTGGGGGCCTGCGGCGCCACGGCCGAGGTATCCACCACCGGGACCCTCGCCGGCGGCGTGGGGGGCGCCCGCTACGCCAGCGTCGTCCCGCCGGTGTACGGCGGCTACACGCCCGGGCTGACGGTCGTCGGCACGGGCACGGTCGAGGCCCAGCCCGACATCGCCTACCTGACTGTGGGGGTCGATCTGAAGGCGGACAACGTCGCCACGGTGACGGCCGACGGCGGCGCGCGCATGGAGCGCATCCTGGCGGCCCTCCGGTCGGCCGGCGTGGCCGAGGAAGACATCCACACCTCGTCCTACTCCCTATGGGTGGAGCAGCGCTACGACCCCCAGACCGGCCAGCCGACGGGTGTCGTCGAGTATCACCTGATGCACACCGTGCGGGCCACCGTGCGCGACCTGGCCAAGGTCGGGACGATCCTTTCCGCGGCGGTGGAGGCCGGGGCCAACACGGTCCAGGAGGTCAGCTTCAGCGTGGCCGATGCCGACAAAATGGCCAGCGAGGCCCGGCAGAAGGCCGTCGCCGATGCCCAGAAGCGGGCGCAGGAGATGGCCGGCGCGCTCGGCATCACGCTGGGCAAGGTCGTCTCGGTGAGCGAGTCGGGCGGCTATGTCCCGACGTCCACCTACTACGATGCCAAGGGCGGGGTGATGGGGGCGGTGGCCGTGCCGCTGCCGGCCGGGTCGTTCTCGGTCAGCATCAGCGTAGTGGTGGTGTACGAACTGCCATAGTGCCGGAATAGCGATTCCTCCCCCCCGCAGCCCAGGCTGCGGGGGGGAGTTTTTGTCAGGCGGGCCCGGGGTTTTGCAGCGCCCGCAGCACCTGGCCCATGCGCTCCACCAGGACGATCGGCCGGCCCAGCTCCCGCGCCAGCGTGTCCACCGTGATGTCGTCGAGGGTGCGGCCCTGGGCGTCGAAGGCCACCTGGGGCAGGAAGAGCAGCTCGCCGCGGGCCGGCCGCAGCGCGGCGCGCAGCGCTTCCCCGGTCAGCAGTCCGGCCACGGTGACGCTGGGGCCAAAGGTGATATTCTCCACGGCGAGGACCTCGACCTCCAGTCCCGGGGCGAGGGCCTGCAGCTCGTGGGCCATGGGCCGCAGCAGGGGCGCGGCCAGGGTGCCGCTGGCCAGGGTGACGCGGCTGTTGGCCTTTCCTCTCCTCCCTGCCGGGGAGCGTGTCCGTAGCCGCCGGCGGGCCCGCGCCCAGTCGTCCAGCAGGAGCCGGGCCAGGCCGATGCCGTTCTCCAGTTGGGGGAAGCCGTCGTAGAGGCGGGCAGAGGGCAAGGACCGGCCGGCCAGGAGGTAGAACTCATCGGCCGGGTAGAGGAAGCCGCGGCCGAGCGCGCGCCGCAGGGCGCGCTGGCGGGGGCGCGCCCAGGACAGCAACTCGCGGGCCTCTTCCGGCGTGTAGGGGCGCAGGGCGGGCTCGACCCCCTCCAGGCCGGCCGGCGGCGGGCGGCGGAAGCGTGTCAGCCCCACGGGGACCAGCCCCACGGAGCGCACGGTGGGGGCCAGAGCGGCCAGGTCGGCCAGGGTCCGCTCCAGGTGCGGGCCGTCGTTGATCCCCGGGCAGAGCACGACCTGGGTGTGAACGGCGATGCCCAGGCGGCCCAGGCGCGCCAGTTGCTCGCGGATGTCGGGGAGGTTCCTCCGGCCCAGGAGGCGGCGGCGCAGGTCCGGCGCGGTGGCGTGGACGGAGACGTGCAGCGGGCTCAGGCGCTGTTCCTCCAGGCGGGCCCAGTCTTCTTCCTGCAGGTTGGTGAGGGTGACAAAGTTGCCGTAGAGGAAGGAGAGGCGGAAGTCGTCGTCGCGCAGGTAGAGGGTGCGCCGCCAGCCGGGGGGGAGCTGGTCCAGGAAGCAGAAGCAGCAGCGGTTGGTGCAGCGGCGGACGCCGTCGAAGAGCGGCTCGGCGAACTCGATGCCCCAGGGGACGCCGGCCGGCCGGCGCAGGCGGACGACCTTTTCCTCCGTGCCGCGGCGCAGGCGCAGGGAGGCCGCCGGGCCGTCGGCATAGAAGCGAAAGTCGATCAGGTCGCGCAGGGGGTGGCCGTTTGCCGCCAGCAGGCGGTCGCCGGGGCGCAGGCCGGCGGCCTGGGCGATTCCGCTTACGGCAACGATTTCTCCGCCCATTTCAGACATAGGCGCACCTTCCGGCCTGCAGCGCCACATAGGCCAGCATCGCCGTGAGCAGCCCCAGCCCCGCCTGGGAGGTGGCATCGCCCACGTCGAGCGGGGGGGCGATCTCCACCAGGTCGAGGCCGGCCAGCCGCAGGAAGCGCCCCCCGGCGGCCTGGGCGTTCCGCTCCCGGTCGAAGAGCTCCAGGAAGAGGTCGTACAGGTAGCGGGTGGAGATGCCGCCGGGGATGGGCACGCCGGTTCCCGGGGCGTAGGCAGGGTCCAGCACGTCGATGTCGACGCTGATGTACACGGCCGGGACCTGGGCGAACTTGGCCCCGATGCGCTCCACGACGGCGGCCGGGGAGAGCCGGCCCAGGTCGCGGGCGGAGAGGACCTCGATGCCCTGGGCACGGAGGTAGGCGATCTCCTCGGGGATATAGTCGCGCAGGCCGATGAGGAGGACGTTCTCCGGGTGTACGGTGGGCAGCTCGCAGATGCGGCGCAGGGGGCAGGCGTGGTTCCAGGGACTTGCAGCCCGCCCTTGCGGCCCGCGGTAGCGGTCCATCAGGTCGGGGTGGCTGTCGAGCCAGACGATGCCCAGGCCGGCCGGCGCGGGGAGGGCGGCGACGACGGCAGCGGTGATGCTGTGGTCCCCGCCGAGCGCCAGGGGGACGGCGCCGGCGGCAGCCAGGGGCCGGACGGCCTCGATGATGGCCTGTCGGGTGGCCCAGGGATCGTCCTGCTGCACCGGGACGTCGCCCAGGTCGCGCAGGCGCAGGCCGCGCAGGGAGACCAGGTTCTCGGCCTGGGGGCGGGCGTGGCGGGAGAGCTCGCGCAGCCGCGAGGGGGCCTGGGCCGCCCCGGCGCGGTGGGAGACGGAGCCGTCGTAGGGGACGCCGAGGATGCCGACGTCGAGTTCGGACAGGGCCAGGGTGGGGTCGTGCAGCCCCATCCATAGAGTCGATGTATCGCCAAAGAGGCTCATGGCTCATCCTCGTCGTCGCTATCTTTGCAGGCCTCGGCGAAATAGTCGTCGTGGCGGGCAGGCAGGTCGGGTACGCCGGAGTGAAATCTCCCCACCAAGGCCAGTGCTCGCCGGCGGCGCTCTGCCGGCGAGATGCCGTGGCGACTGCGGATCATGGCCTCCACGCTGCGGCGGATCACCTCGTCCAGGGGGAGGCCTTCCGCAGCGGCTATCTCCCGCAGCGTGGGGGTCTGCTCCTCCGTCAGCCGGACCTGGATGCGGACCATCAGGTTCCTCCTCACGTGATCTGGTGGCCAACATATGGTACGACGTCAGCATACGAATGTCAATCCCCCGGCCACGGCCGCGCCGATCAGGGTGGCCAGGAAGTTGACGCCGTCGTTGGTCAGCCAGGGCCGGCCGCGCAGCGGCATGGTGGGGCCGCCGCAGTGGGCGCGGCGCTCGGTCTGGCGGCCGCAGCGCGGGCAGTGGTAGACACCCTGCCAGGTGTCCCCGAGCAGGCTGTCGGCCAGGCTGCCGGCCAGCCCCCCGGCCAAGGCCAGGGGGACGGTCGTCCATCGGGCGGCAGAGGGGGCGCAGGGCCAGTTCAGCCAGCGGCACTCGAGCAGGGCCAGCAGGTAGAAGGAGGCGCCCAGGAAGAGGGCCCCGGCGGCGGCGGCCAGGAGGCCCAGGAGGGTGACGCCGCCGGAGGTGCCGGGGGGGACCGGCCGGCCGGTGGTGATGCGGCGCGGGGGGCTGGGGCTGAGGGTGCCGACCTCGGTGGCCCAGGTGTCGGCGGTGGCGGCGGCGAGGGCCCCGGCAAAGGCCGCCGCCCAGGCCGGGTGGGGCCACAGGGCGGCGAGCGCGGCCAGCAGGGCGGCCAGCCCGCCGTTGGCCAGGGCCTGGCCCAGGTCGCGCTGTCCACCCTTGGCGGAGAGCCCCTCTAGGGCGGCCTTGCGCTCCCTACGCCAGCGGGTCAGCAGGCTGGAGGAGACGAAGAAGGCGATCAGCGCCAGGCCCCAGGACCAGCCGCCCAGCCCCAAGGTAATCGTGCCGGTGAGCACGGCGCCCAGCACACCGCTGGACGAGAGGCTGTGGGCGCGGTAGGCGGCCATGGCCACGAGCAGGCTGAAGAGCAGGCCCAGGAGCGTGCGCGCGGGGACGGCCATAGCGCACCCCTCAGGGCTGTTGGCGACGGCAGGACTCGTCGGAGATGGGGCGCAGTGGCGGTGCGCCCCCCAGCCCTTGGTCGCGCCAGCGCTGCAGCAGCTCGGCCGGCGGTTCGAAGGCCGAGTAGCGTGGATCGAAGCAGACCAGCCCCAGGCGTTCGCGGATCTGGGCCAGGTGCCGGCCCACGCCGCCGGGCCGGACCCCGTAGTAGGCCGCGGTCCGCCGGAGCGAAGCGCCGTAGTAGGAGCCGAGCAGGCAGAAGGCATGCTCCACGGCGGCGGCCAGGATGGCCGGCCGGCGGTAGGCCGGGCGGCCATCGCGGCAGAGGTCCCGCCACAGGCGGACGGCGCGGACCACTTCCCGCGGGCTGAACCCGTGGGCGTCCATGCCCAGGACAAGGAGCGTCTCGACGTCGTCCAGCTCTCCGCAGCCCTCCGGGGGGATCGTCGATGCCCCGGCCAGGAAGATGGCCGCCGGTTCGGCGCGGTCCTCGTGTTCGGTCCAGGCCGCACGGGCCTGGTCTACCGTCAGGGGCGCATCCAGCGGTGCCGGCCAGAGGTCTTCCACCAACCAGCGGCGGCGCACCTGGCGCAACTGCAAGGTGACGCGGTCTTGGCGGGTCGGAGGAGAAGCGCCGGGATCGACCCAGGCGATCTCGGCCAGGCGGGCCGGCCCCCCGTCTTTCGGCAGGGCCGCCGTGCGCAGAAAGATGAACGATTCCTTATCCAGGTAGTCTTTGAGCAGGATGAGCAGGGCCTCTTCGCCATAGATGTCCAGGAGCAACTCGGCCTCGCTGTGCGGGGCGAGCCAGCGGCGAACGGTGGGGTCGCGGCGCTGCAGGGCGCGGACAAACTCCTGGATGGTGCGCCAGAGCGCTTCGGGTTCGGATTCGGGCATGGGTTTCCTCGCACTGATCGAAAGACGGCGGCGCGCAGGGCCGGCCCTACGATTCCCGGAGCACCCGGGCGATGTCGGCCAGGAGGTCCTCGGTGCGAAAGACGCCCTTGTGCAGGAGGGCATCCATCTGCCCCTTGAGGAGAGCTTCCTCGGCCGCGGTCAGCTCCTTGGCGGTGATGACGACGATAGGGATGGCGCGGGTCCGGACTTCGCCCTTGAGCTGGGCCAGGACCTGGAAGCCGTCGATGCCGGGCAGCAGCAGGTCCAGGACGATCAGGTCGGGCAGGGCCTGCTGGACGGCCCGCAGCCCCTCTTCGCCGCTGGCGGCGGCGGTGACCTGGTAGCGGCCGGTTTCCTGCAAGATGGAGGTCAGCGAGGAGAGCACGGCCGGGTCGTCGTCGATGACCAGGATCTGGCGAACCGGCCGGCGCAGGCGTTCCAGGGCCGCCAGGAGGTCTTCCTGGCGGATGGGCTTGGTCAGGTAATCGGCGGCGCCCAGGCTGAAACCGGTGTCTTCATCCTGGACGACCGAGCAGATGATGACCGGGATGTCGCGGGTGGCTTTGTCCTCCTTCAGGGCGCGCAAGACGGTCCAGCCGTCTTCCTCCGGCATATTGATGTCCAGGGTGATGGCGTAGGGGTGCTGCTCCCAGGCCACGCGCAGGGCCTCGACGGCGTCGGTGGCGCCGATGATCTGGTAGCCCTGCTCCTCCAGGTAGCGGCGGAAGAGGGAGATGACATCGGGATCGTCGTCGACGACCAGGACGGTACGGCTGGCCGGGTGGGCGGCGGGCTGTTCTGCGCGCTCCGGCGTGGCGGCCGGCCGGGCAGAGGCCATGATGGGCAGGGTGAAGGAAAAGGTCGAGCCCTGGCCGGGTTCGCTTTCCACCCAGATGTGCCCACCGTGCATCTCCACAAAGCGCCGGCTGATGGCCAGCCCTAACCCGGTCCCCGCGGCCCGCCGTTCCACCGCCCGGCCCACCTGGCGGAACGGTTCGAACACCTTGTTCAGGTCCTGGGGCTGGATGCCGATGCCGGTGTCGCGGATGCCGACGATGACTTCGTCGCCTTGCAGGTGCGCGCTGACGGTGATGGCGCCGCGGTCGGTGTACTTGATGGCGTTGCTGACCAGGTTGAGGACGACCTGGCGCACGCGGGTCGGGTCGGCATAGACGGGAGGGATATCGGCCGAGACCTGGTCGATCATCTCCACCGGCTTGCCCTGCACCAGGGGGGTACAGGTATCGAGGACGCCCTTGACCACCGGGGCCAGGTCCACCGACTCCTTGCGCAGCTCCATGCGGCCGGCCTCGATCTTGGAGAGGTCGAGGATGTCGTTGATCAGCCCCAGCAGGTGCACGCCGCTGTTGTGGATGGCCGTCAGGTCGGTGCGCTGTAGGTCGGTGATCGGGCCGTCGATGCCGTTGAGGATGACGCGGGAGAAGCCGATGATCGAGTTCAGCGGGGTCCGCAGCTCGTGGCTCATATTGGCCAGGAACTCGCTCTTCAGGCGGTCGGCTTCCCTCACCTTTTCCAGGGCCTGCTCCAGTTGCTCGGAGCGCTCCTGGAGCTCCCGGGTGCGCCGGGCGACCATATCCTCCAGGCTGTGGCTGTAGCGGGCCAGCTCCTCCTGGGCCTGTTGGGTGCGTTGGTTGGCTTCTTCCAGAGAGAGGAGCCGCTGGCGCAGCTCGCGGTAGAGGCGGGCGTTTTCGATGGCCTGGGCGGCCTGGTTGGCAAAGATCTCCAAGGTCCGCAGCGCCTCGGGCTGGGGACGCCGGCCGTCGACCGGGTCGTCCACCGAGATGACGCCGATGAGTTCGCCCTGCCGGCCGATCAGCGGCACGAGCAGCAGGTCGCGGGGGTGCCAGGCCTCGGGGCCGGTGCGTGGGGAGAGTGGGGGGGTATAGGAGTAGTCCGGCCCATCGATGGCGGTGTCGTGGGGGACGAGGTAGCAGCGGCCCAGGCGGTAGCGTTCGTCGACAAAGCGCATGATCCCGTCGCGGGGGACGCGCTGGGCCTGCAGGCGGGCGAAATCTTCGGCCGAGATGCCCGCCGACGCCTGGCGGGTGAAGGCCTGCTCCTCTTCGTCGTAGAGGCTGAGGAGGACCAGGTTGAAGCCCAGGCTGTCGCGGACGGCCTGGGCGATCCGCGATAGGAGGAGCTCCAGGTCCAGGTCGGTGCGCAGCGTCTCGCTGACCTGGAGGATCTGGGCCAATTGTTCGGCGCGCTGCTCGAGGAGTTGGTTCAGCCGGTGGCCCTGGACGTAGCGGAGGATGGCGTAGGTGGCGATGAGCACCGGGGCGAAGGAGAGGACCACGCCGTAGAGCCCGTAGGTGGGGTAGGTGAGGATCATCAGCAGGGCCGGGGGCGCGGTGAGCAGGTGGATGGCCCACTCCGTGGTCAGGGTGGAGGTGAAGCGCTGCCGGCTGTAGAGCCCCCGCAGGCGGTTGTAGGCCTGGTCGACGAGCAGGCTGTTCGCGGCCTTGAAGACGAGCAGGGCCAGGAGGTACCCGCCGATGGTGGGCCAGAAGCCGGCTGTGGGGGGGACCAGGGTGTGGTAGACGGTCCCGGCGAGGAGGTAGCAGAGGAAGAACTGGGAGGCCGCGAAGGCTGTCACCAGGGCAGAGGGGGTGCGTTCGCGGCGGATCATGCGGATGACGCGCATGACCAGGGCCCCGAGGGCTCCCAGGGCCGCGCCGGCCGCGGGGGTGAAGAGGACGGCGGCCGGCAGGGCCACCACCATGCCGTAGACGATGACGGCCCCACTCGGCAGTTGCACGACCTGCCACTCGGCGGCAATGGCCAGCGCCAGGAAGAGCAGAAAGGTCGGCAGGTTGGGGTAGCGCAGGTCGGACCAGTTCATGGCCAGGGCGACCAGGGCAACGGCGACGATCAGGGCCATGTACAGGGTTCGAGCGAGCGGGTTGGGCAGCATGGTGTCCTCACACGGATCTGTTTACGCTATTCTACCACAAGCGATAGCACGATTCAACAGCGCGCGGCCATCCGCCCGGCCAGGCGGCCGGTGGCGAAGGCAGCCTGCAGGTTGTAGCCCCCCGTCCCGGCGTCCAGGTCCAGCACCTCGCCGGCCAGGTAGAGGCCGGGCACGAGGCGCGAGGCCATGGTGCGCGGGTCCACCTCGCGCAGGTCGACGCCGCCGGCCGTGACCTGGGCTTCGCTCCAGGGGCGGGGCCCGCGGATGGCCAGGCGGAGGTCCTGGAGCAGGCGGCGCAGCCGGGCGCGTTCGGCGGAAGAGACCTGGGCGCCGCGCTTGGTGGGGTCGAGGCCGGCCGCGGCGCAGGCCAGGGGGGCCAGCCGGCGCGGCAGGAGGGCGGCCAGGAGGTGCCCCAGTTGCTGCCGGCCGTGGGATTCCAGGGCATGTCGCAGTTGCTCGTCCAGGGCGGGCCCCGGCAGGTCCGGGAAGAGATCGATGGCCAGGGCCACCTCCCGGCCGGCGCGCCGGGCGTCCACGGCCTGACGGCTGAGGGCCAGGACGGCCGGCCCGGACAGGCCAAAGTGGGTGAAGAGGAGGTCGCCGGAGTGGGCCGCGACCTGCCGCCCCGCCGCGTACAGGCGCACGGTCACGCCGCGGAGGGCCAGCCCCTGGAGGCGCGGGGCCAGGTCGCCGGCCGTCTCCAGCGGGACGAGGGCCGGCCGGATGGGCACGATCGTGTGGCCGAGGGCGGCGGCCAGGCGGTAGCCGTCGCCGCTGGAGCCGGTGGCGGGGTAGGAGGCGCCGCCCGTGGCCAGGACCACCGCCGCGGCCGGGTAGACCTGCCCCGAGGCGACCCGCACGCCGAGCGGCGCCCGGCCGGCCGCAGCCGCCCTTTCCCCGTCCAGCAACTCCACCACCCGTGTCGCGGTGCGCAGGACAACCCCTTGGGCCCGCACCCAGCGCAGCAGGGCTTCCACCACGTCTTGGGCGCGGTTGCTGGCGGGGTAGACCTGGCCGGAGGGCTCGACGACGGTGGGGACGCCGATTTCGGACAGGAAGCCCCGGAGCTGAGCGGTGGAGAAAGCGGCGAGGGCCGGCCGCAGGAAGGGGCCGTTGGCGCCGAACTGGGCCAGGAAGTCGTCCAGGGGGGCGGTGTTGGCGAGGTTGCCGCGTCCGTTGCCCGCCAGGCGCAGCTTGCGGCCCGGGCGGTCCATCTTTTCCAACAGCAACACTTGGGCCCCGGACAGGGCGGCCTCGCCGGCCGCCAGCAGGCCGGCGGGGCCGGCGCCTACCACGATGATGCGGGGGCTCGGCGATGGGGTGGTCGGTATGGTAGCCTCCTGGGGAGGGGATGGGACTCAACCTCGAGGCCGGGACCTGGTGCCCAATCCCCCCCCTACCTTTCCACTACGGGTAGATAGACCCGATAGAACTGCCAGTTGGCCCAGACGGTGGCGCTGCGGGTGAGGCTGCCCAGACCGGGCACGGCGATGGTGGCGGTGTTGGTGAGGCGCTCGGTGCCGGCGGTGGTCACGGTGACGGCGTAGGTGATGGTGACGACGGGATCGGGGTCGAGTGGGCCGGACCAGCGCAGGACGGGGGCGGCGCCGTCGTCGGGCGTGCCGGCGGTGGCCTCCAGGGAGCCGGGGACGTAGGCCAGGCCGGCCGGCACGACGTCGGTGAGAGAGACGGTGCCGGAGAGCGGGCCGCCGGTGTTGGCCAGGCGCACGGCGTAGTGGACCGTCTCGCCCTGGGTGGGGGTTTCGTAGTCGGCCTGCTTGGCGGAGGTGGAGAGGTCCGGCTCCTGGCCGGCCGGCCCGGGCCAGCCGGCCAGGCGGGCCATAAGCCACCAGAAAGCCTGGCCCTTGAGCTTGCAGAAGAGCGCCTGCTCCGGCTCATAGTCCGAGTGCGCGCAGGAAGTGGGCAGGTCGGCGCAGTCCTCCGGGTGGTCGGCGCACCAGTCGGCGCACCACTGGCAGGTGCCCTCGCCGTCGTTGTAGTAGGGGCCGCTGCCGTCGGGGGCGTAGGTCTCGATGTCGGCAAAGTCGAAGAGGACCATGTGGTTGTCCAGGGCGTACTGGCGGGCCATATCGTTGTGCCGCCACAGGGCCTCGCCCGGGCCGGTGCCGTCGGTGTGGCCGGTGTAGAGGATGAAGCGGATGCCCGGGTACTCGCTCTCGAATTGGGCCATGGTGTCCAGGTACTGCTGGATCTGGGCATCCTCGTAGTAGGACATCTGGCCGCACCAGGTCCAGAGGGAGAAGTCGAACCAGCCGGTGTCGACGACGCTGCGGGTATGGGTGATGCCGTCCGCGGTCTCCCAATACATGTCGGGGGTGATGTAGTTGTTGCCGCCGTAGTTGTTGCCGTCGTAAAAGCCCAGGGCCGTGGGATCGCCCGGCAGGACGATCCCGTTGCCGAGCGCGATGTCGACGTTGTAGACGGCATCCTGGCCCTCCAGCCACTCCAGCCCGGAGAGCACCTGGCTGCCGTGGGAGGTATGGGCGTAGTGGACGACGAACTGCTTGGCCTGTTCGATCCAGTAGGGTGGGATCTGGGTGATGTCGGTGCAGGTGTGGTCGACGATAATGGCGGCCTGGTGTGGGCGGGGGCGCTCCGGGAGCGGGCTTTCGGCGGCCGGGCCGGCCGTGCCGACGCCGCCGCCCGCGAGCACGAGCAACAGCACGAGGGCCGAGGGCACGATTCGGTTGCGCATGGCTTTTCCTCCTTGATAGGCTGGAAAAAGACGGGGTAAGATGGGACCATAAAAGGGAGGCCTGTCCATCAGCTGATCACTCCCGAGATATAGGCCCGCGTCCGCTCGTCGCGGGGCGTTTGAAAGACCTGCTCGGCGCTGCCGTGCTCCACCAGCTCGCCCATGTACAGGAAGAGGACATAGTCGGCGATGCGCCGCGCCTGGCGCAGGATGTGGGTCACCACCACGATGGTATAGTCTTTCTTCAAGAGCGCGAGCTGCCGCTCGATGAGCTGCGCCGAGATGGGGTCCAGGGCCGAGGTCGGCTCGTCGGCCAGGATGGCCTCCGGCTCCACGGCCAGCGCCCGTGCCAGGGCCAGCCGCTGCTGCTGGCCGATGGACAGCTTGGCCGCCGGGGTGTGCAGGCGGTCCTGGACCTCTTCCCACAGGCCGGCCAGCCGCAGGTACCCCTCCACCAGCAGGTCCATCTCGGGCCGCCCGCGGAGGCGGAGCAAACGGGCCGCGGCGGGCCCTTCCCCCAGCAGGCCACTTTCTTTCAGCCGCTCGATCTGGCGCATGATCTGCGCGCGGCTCATCCGGTGGATCCGTGGGCCGAAGGCGATGTTGTCATAGATCGACATGGGCAGGGGGTAGGGCCGCTGGGAAAGGAACCCCGCCTTCTTGCGCAGGGCCAGGAGGTCGGCCTGGGGGTCGTAGATGTTGAGCCCGTCGATCCGCACCTCGCCGTGGGTCTGCACGTCGTCGCAGAGGTCGATCAGGCGGTTCACGCTCTTGAGCAGGGTCGTCTTGCCGCAGCCCGAGGGGCCGATGATCGCCGTGATCTGGCGGTCGGGGAGATCGACGGTCACGTCGCGCAGGGCGCACTGTTTCCCGTAGGAGACGCTCAAGTTCCGCAGGCTGATGTGAGGCATGGCCGCACCTATCTGACAATGTGCCTGGACAGGCGCCGGCTGAGGAGCCGGGAAGCCAGGCTGACCAGGAGGACGATGACCAGCAGCACCAGGGCCGAGGCATAGGCCCGCTGCTGGACCTCGGGATACGGGGTGGCCAACTGGAAAAAGACGGCCAGCGGCAGGGAGGCCGCCGGGTCGAGCAGGGAGCGCGGGATATAGTCGGTGTAGCCGGCCGTGAAGAGGATCGAGGCGGCGTCGCCGATCCCCCGGCCAAAGGCCAGCAGGATCGCGGTGACGATCCCCGGCAGCGCCTGGCGCAGCACCACGGCCAGGGTCGTCTCGATCCGCGTCGCGCCCATGGCATACGAGATTTCCTTCAGCTCCAAGGGGACCATGCGGATCACCTCCTCGATGGCCCGGGTCATGATCGGCAGCATCAGCAGCGCCAGGGCGACGATCCCGCCGAGCAGGGAGGCCCGCAGGCCCAGGGCGCGCATGGCGATAAAGCCAAAGGCCCCCAGGACGATGGACGGCGTGCCCCAGAGCAGGTCCAGGGAGAGGCGGGTCAGGCCGATGACCCGTCCGCTGGCGTACTCGCACTGCATGGCCAAGGCGATCGGCAGTCCCAGGGCGATCGCCAGCACCGCCGCCCCCAGCGCCAGGTACAGCGAGCCGACGATGGCGTTGGCGATGCCCCCCTCGCCGCCCAGGTAGTAGCCGCCCTTGGGGGTCTGGGTGAGCATGGACAGCTTCAGGGCCGGCAGGCCGCGCAGCGCCACGGCGACCACGATGCTGGCCAGCACGACCAGGACGACGGCCAGCGCGGCGACCATGAGCCCCTTGAAGATACGCTCCTCCAGCTTGCGCGCGCGCACCTAGCGCCCCCCCCTTTCCAGCCGCCGCAGCGCCAGCCGGGCGGCCAGGTTGAAGCCGGCCACGACGACCAACAGGATCAGCGCCGCCAGCAGCAGGGCCGAGTCGTACAGGGGAACGGACATCATCTCGCCATAGTTGTTGGCGATCAGCGCCGGCAGCGGATAGGCGGGATCAAAGATCGAGCGCGGAATCCTGACCACGTTGCCCACCACCATCAACACGGCCATGGTCTCGCCCAGGGCGCGGGTGAACCCCAGGACGATTGCCGCCAGGATGCCGCGCAGCCCGCTGCGCAGCAGGACATGCTTGACCGCCTCCCAGCGCGTCGCTCCCAGGGCCAGGGCCGCCTCCCGGGCCTCGGCGGGGACGCCCTGCAGCACCTCGACGGCCACGGAGATGATCACCGGCAGGACCATCACCGCCAGGACGATGCCCCCGGCCAGCAGGCTGTACCCGGTGGAGCGGACGCCCATGGCCTGGGCCATCCAGCGCACCCCGGGCACGACGACCAGGACGCCCCAGAAACCAAAGATGACCGAGGGGATGCCGGCCAGCAGGTCGATCGCCGGGCGCACGACGCGCGCCAGCCGTGGGGGGGCGTACTCGGAGAGGTAGATGGCGGTGAGCAGGCAGATGGGCACCGCCAGGAGCATGGCGATGGCGGTGACCTCCAGGGTGCCGACGATAAAGGGCAGAAAGCCGAAGCTGCCCTTCAGGGGCTGCCAGAAGGTCCCCAGGAGCAGCTCCGACAGCGCCTTGGTGGAGAGGATCGGCCAGGAGCGGATCAGCAGGCCGGCGACGATCAGCAGGACGAGCAGGTTGGCCAGCGCTAACGCCAAGCGCATCAGGGAGGCGCTGAGCAGGTCTTGCAGCCGTCGCCAGAGCATAGTCCCTACTTGCCCAGCTTTTCCAGGGCTTCCTGGACCTGGGAGTCGTGGAGCAGGATATAGCCGGTCCCGTCCACGTACTGTTGGCCGGCGGTCAGGATCCAGCGGACGAACTCCAGCGCCAGGCCCTGGAACCGCCCCCTGGTCATCAGGTAGAGGTCGCGCGCCGGCGGGGAGGGATAGACCCCGGAGAGCACGGCCTCCAGGGCCTGGGCCTTGGTGTCGAGCTTCTCCTCGGGGTCGACGCGGCCGTTCTCGTTGACGTCGATCGGCACGATGACCAGGCCGGCCACCGGCCGGCCGGTCTGGGGGTCGTAGGCATAGTTCAGGTTGTTGTAGCCGATCCCCAGGGGGTCCTGGTTCACGGCCTCGGCCAGGCCGGGGTCGCCGTAGACGGCGATGCCCTGCAGGTCCTCCTGGGCCCCGCCCAGGTACTTGGCCCAGGTATCGGCCGCGCCGCAGGCGTCCGAGCGGGTGTAGACGTTGACCGGGTCGGCGCAGGCGGTCCCGGCCGCCTGGCCCCAGGTCATGGCCCGCCCCTCGATCCACAGGGCGACGGACGTCTGCCGGGGCAGGCCATGGGCGAGCAGCGCCGGCAGGACCGGGTTGGCCGCGTTGACCGCCGGGAAGACGGCGTCCTTGACCACCGGCACGAAAAAGGCGCCCTGGTCGATCTCTTCCTGCTTGATCTCGCGCGAGATCATGCCGATCTCCACCAGGCCGGCCAGGGCGTCGGCCGCCCCTTTGCCGGCTCCGCCGGCCGAGACCTCCACCCGCACCTTGGGGTGCACCTTCTGGAACTCTTCGGCCCACTTGACCATCATGGGGTAAAGGGCCCAGGCCCCGGAAACCCGGATCGTCCCTTCTAGCTCGTCCGGGGTGCCGGGGGCCGGGGTTCCTACGCCGCCGCAGGCGAGCAGCGCGGGCAGGACGATCAGCCCCAGCAGGGCGATGCCCAGAAGGCGGGTGCGATAGGCCGGGCGCATACTTTCCTCCTTAGGCGTTGCGGGAGCCACGCCCGCTTCGCCCCTGGCGGGTCGAGCAATCGACGGTCGGCGCGGGATCGGCCCCGGCCTCCCCGACCAGCCGGGGGCCGGCGGCGTCGGCCAGGGTGGTGCTGTCGACCACGGCGACGATGGCCTGGCGCACCCGGAGCATCACCGCCCGCAGGGGACAGGCTTGCTCGTCGGGGCAGGTGCAGCGCTCGTAGGCGATCTGGCCGATGCAGGAGACGGGGGCCAGGGTGCCGTCGAGGATGCGGATGACCGCGCCGACGGCGATCTCCTGGGCCGGCCGGCCCAGGGTGTAGCCGCCGCGGGCGCCCACCTGGCCGTGGACGATGCCGGCGCTGCGCAGGGGGCGAAAGATCTGCTCCAGGAACTTGTGGGGGATCTTGTTGCGCGCGGCCAGCTCCTTCAGGGGCACGGGCCTGCTGTCGGGGCGGCCGGCCAGGTCGAAGAGGGCCAGGAGGGCGTACTTGCTGCGGCGCGAGAGACGCACGGCAAACTCCTATAATGTCTACTGAAGTTGTAGGAATTGTAGCCAGAGCGGGCGGTTCTGTCAAATGGGGGGAGCGGTGATCGGTTATTGGGTAGCGGTTGTTGGGTCTCTGGCAGCGGTTCGCAGCTCCCGGCTATCAGCTTTCAGCTCTCGGCCCTCTGTTCTCTGTTCCCTGTTTTCAATCCCTCCTCGATTTGCGACATCAGCGCCTCCACGAGGCGCTCCTCGGGGACGGTGGCCACCACCTGGCCGGCGCGGAAGACGGCGCCGCGGCCCTTACCCCCGGCGATGCCGTAGTCGGCCGCGCGGGCCTCGCCCGGTCCGTTGACCACGCAGCCCATGACGGCCACGGTGATGGGCGCGGTGATGGGCTGGAGGCGCTCCTGTACCTGCTCCGCCAGGCGCACCAGGTCGATCTCGGTGCGCCCGCAGGTGGGGCAGGAGATGAGGGTGGGGCCGCGCCGGCGCATGTCCAGGGCGCGCAGGATCTCGTAGGCCACGCGCACCTCCTCCACGGGGTCGCCGGTGAGGGAGACGCGGATGGTGTCGCCCAGTCCCTCGAAGAGCAGGATGCCCAGGCCCACGGTGGAGCGGATGGTCCCGGCCCAGGGCAGGCCGGCCTCGGTGATGCCCAGGTGCAGGGGGTAGGGGAGGCGCGCCGCCAGCAGGCGGTTGGCGGCCACGGTGAGCGGCACGTCGAACGCCTTGAGCGAGACGACGATGGCGGTAAAGTCCAGTTCCTCCAGGAGGCGCACGTGTCCCAGGGCCGCCTGGACCATGCGCTCGGGGGCCAAAGCGCGCAGCTCCTCCACGGTCGGCGGGGGGTGGCCGGCCGGCGCCTCCAGCGGGGGGAGCGAGCCGGCGTTGACCCCGATGCGGATGGGCACGCCGCGCTCCCGCGCGGCGCGGACCACGGCGCGGACATGCGCGGGGTCGCGGATGTTGCCGGGGTTCAGGCGCAGCTTGTGCACGCCGGCCCGCAGGGCGGCCAGGGCCAGGCGGTGGTCGAAGTGGATATCCGCCGCCACCGGGAGGGGGCTGCGGCGGACGATCTCCGGCAGGGCGGCGGCCGCCTCCTGGTCCGGGACGGCCACGCGCACCAGTTCGCAGCCGGCCGCGGCCAGGGCGGCGATCTGGGCCGTGGTGGCGGCGATGTCCGCCGTGGGGGTGCTGCACATCGACTGGACCACGACCGGCGCGCCTCCGCCGAGGGTCAGCGGACCGACCTGCACGGAGCGAGCGATCCGGCGGGGGGGAAGGGGACTGCCGGCCATCAGGGACCTCGAACCAGGAGCGAGGCGTTCCGGCCCAGCCAGAAGCCGATGCCATGCAGGATATTGTCCAGCTCCGCGGCCTCGGAGTGCATAGCCCGGGCGATGTCGTAGTAGGTGATGACGGCCAGCAGGCCGAGGAGGAGAAAGAAAAAGACCATGTGCACCAGCCCTTCCTTCTCCGGCGAGATGCGCCGGCCGCCGCGGATCCACTCCAAAAGGACAAAGGCCAGCCGGCCGCCGTCCAGGGCCGGGATGGGGAAGAGGTTGACCAGGAAGAGGTTGACGCTGATGATGGCCATGAGCCGCAGCAGCCCGTAGAGGCCGGCCAGGCGGGCCACCTGGGCGCTGTAGATGACGATGCCCACCGGCCCGGACAGGTCGCTGACGGCTACCGAGCCGGTCAGGAGGCCGGCCAGGGAGCGCGGGATGAGCACGATGGCGTCGAGGGTCTCCTGCCAGCCCTCGGCCAGGGCCTGGCCCAGGGGATAGGTGCGGTAGGCCAGGCGCAGGTAGTCGATGCCCATAGGCAGGCCCTCGCTGGTGGTGTTGAGCAGCGCGATGGGGGGCAGGTCTTGGCCGTCGCGGCGCACGGAGAGGTTCAACCGTTCCCCGAAGTGGGTGTCGATATAGGTCATGTAGGCCAGGCTGTCGGGGGTCGGCCGGCCGTCGACGGCGGTGATGATGTCGCCGGCGCGCAGGCCGGCCCGGTCGGCGGGCGAGCCGGGGGCGACGTACTGCACCGTCACAGGCGATTCGTAGTAGGAGAGGTAGATGCCGATAGGGCCGCGGTTCTCCGGCGGCTGGCGGCGCGGCACCAGGGAGGTGCGGATCTCCTGCCCCTGCCGATCCAGGAGCATAGTGATGGTGATGCCGCGGTTCAGGGAGGTCTCGATCTGGATGTCGTCGTAGCCCTGCATCTCCCGGCCGTTGATGGCCACGATGATGTCCCCGGGCCGAATGCCGGCCAGCTCGGCCGGCGACCCCGGCTCGACGCGGTAGATGCCCACCCGCCGGCTGACGATCTCACTGTGCCCGTACATGGCCAGGCCGGTGAAGAGGAGAAAGGCCAACAGCAGGTTCATCAGGGCGCCGGCGAGCAGCACGATCGTCCGCTGCCAGGGCTTTTTGCCGGCCAGGCTGCCGGGGACGGTGGGGTCCTCTTCCCCGGCCAGCTTGACGAACCCGCCGATGGGCAGCCAGTTGAGGGTGTATTTGACCCCCTTGCGCTCGGCCAGGGTGAGCATGCGCGGCGGCAGGCCGATGCCAAACTCCTCGACGCGCACCTTCATCAGCCGGGCGGCGATCAGGTGGCCGATCTCGTGGACCAGGATCAGCACGAACAGGACGGGGAGGGCCACCAACCAGTAGAGAAAGTTCACTCCGACCTCCATGTTTCTTGACGGTAGTATGTATTGTACTACACCCCGCCGAGGGAAGCAAATTGCAGTTGACCGGGGGCCGGGGGCGTGCTAATATAGGGTCAGCGGCACAAGGAGGATGAGATGGCCAAGGTAGCGATCATCGGCTTGGGCACGGTCGGCGCGTCGATCGGGCTGGCGCTGGGGGAGGCCTTTGGCGGGGGCAAGGGGCGGCGGTCGGAGCTGCTCCTGGTGGGGTACGATCCGGAGCGTCGCCGGGCGGGGGAGGCCCTCTCCCGGCGGGCGGTCCAGGAGGTGGCCGGGGACTTGGCCGAGGCGGTGGAATCGGCCGACCTGGTGGTGCTTTCCCAGGCGGCGCCGGCGGTCTGCGCCGCGTTGGCCGCGATTGCGCCGTGCCTGCCGGCCGGCGCCGTCGTCTGCGACACGGCCAACGCCAAGGTCGGGGTGCTGCAGGCCGCCGAGCAGCACCTGCCGGCCGGGGTGAGCTTTGTCGGCGGGCATCCGATCGCCCTGCCGCAGCAAGAGGTGGACTGGGCGGCCGGCCCGCGAGGGGCGCGGGCGGACCTCTACGCCGGCGGCATCTTTTGCCTGGTCCCGGCGCGCGGCGCCAGCTCGGAGGCGGTGGATACGGTGCGCGGGCTGGCCCGGGCCCTCGGGGCCACCCCCTTTTTCCTGGACCCGTTCGAGCACGACGGCCTGTGGGCCGGCCTCAGCCAGGCGCCCTACCTGCTGGCGACGGCCATGCTCTCGACGATCGGCGTGAGCGAGGCCTGGCGCGATCTGAAGCTGTTGGCCGACCCCACCTTTCGCCGCCTGGGCGAGCTGTTGGGCACGGCGCCGGCCGAGGCCACGGACGACTGTCTGGCCAACCGTCAGTCGCTCCTGAGCTGGATCGACCGCCTGGTGGCGGCGCTGCAGGAGGTGCGCCGGGAGCTGGCCGCGCCGGGGAGCGCGGGCCCCTATTTGCAGAAGCTTGCCGAATCGTCCCGCCGGGCCCTGGACGATTGGAACGCCCGGCGCGACGAGCGCCGGAAGGAGCTGGAGGCGCTCGGCTCCCAGGGCATCCCCGGAGCCGGCGAGCAGTTCCTGGGGATGTTCCTTCCCCGCGGCCTGCTGGAAAAGCGCGGGCGGGGGGAAAGGTGACGGGGGGACGGAGAGGGGGCGGCAGGAGGCAGGAGGCAGGAAGGCGTGAAGCGTGAAGGCGCGAAGCGTTACCGGGCGATCGACCACACCGCCGACCTGGGGCTGCAGGTCTGGGGCCGGACGCTGCCCGAGCTCTTTGTCCACGCGGCCGAGGGGATGTGCGCCCTCTACTTCCACCTGCCGGCCGTGCGGCCGCGGGAAGAGCGGGCAATCGTCGCCACGGGGCACGACCACGAGGAGGTGCTGGTGGATTGGCTGCGCCAGGTCCTCTACGGCATCGAGGTGGACCAGTTTCTGCCGCGGCGCTTCGCGGTGGAGCGCCTGGAGGAAGCGCGCCTGGAGGGGGTGGTGCGGGGGGAACCGTTCGACCCTTCCCGGCACCGCTGGCGGACGGGAATCAAGGCCGTTACCTATCACGACCTGCACATCGGGCAGGAGGGAGACCTGTGGACGGCGCGGGTCATCTTTGATACGTGAAGAGTGAAAGGCGAGGCGTGAAGGCGCGATGGGTACACTGCTGGTCCGTGGCGGCACGGTGGTGACGGAATCGGGGCAGTTCCGGGCCGACGTGTGGTGCCGGGGGGAAAAAGTGGTGGAGCTGAGGTCGGCTCCGGACTCTCCTCCCCCTCCTATCCCCCCTGCCCCTCTCCCCTTCCCCAAGGGGGAGGAAGGGGGGTCGGTCGACCTTCTGGATGCCGCGGGCTGCTACGTGCTGCCCGGCGGGGTGGACGCCCATGTGCACCTGCAGATGGCGGTGGGCGAGTTTACCTCGACCGACGATTTCTACACCGGGACGATGGCCGCGGCCTGTGGGGGGACGACGACGGTCGTCGATTTTGCTACCCAGCAGCGCGGGCAATCGCTCTTGCGGGCGGCGGCGTGGCGGCGGGCCGAGGCCGATGGCAAGGTAGCCGTGGATTACGGCCTGCACCTGGCGGTGAGCGACGCCTCCGACAGGACGCTGCGGGCTTTGCCGGGGCTGGCGCGGCGGGGGCACCGCAGCCTGAAGCTGTACACCGTCTATCCGGCGCTCTACCTGGAAGATGCGCAGATCCTGCGCCTCTTTTGCGCCGCCCGGGAGTGCGGCCTCCTGCCGCTGGTGCACTGCGAGAACCGGGCCATCGTGGCCCACTGCACGGCGCGGCTGCTGGCGGAAGGAAAGGTGGAGCCGCGCTACCATCCCCGGGCGCGGCCGGCCGCCGCCGAGAGCGAGGCGGTGGCCCGGGTCCTGGCGCTGGCCGAGGTCGCCGGCACGCCCCTGGTCATCGCCCACCTGAGCGCGCGCCGCTCCCTGGAGGAGGTGCGCCGGGCGCGGGCCCGCGGGCAGGCGGCCTATGTGGAGACCTGCCCGCACTACCTGTTGCTGACGGAGGAGGAGTACGGCCGGCCGGGTTTCGAGGGGGCCAAGTATGTCCTGACCCCGCCGCTGCGGACCGCCGAGGACCGAGAGGCCCTCTGGGAGGCCCTGGCCGGGGGGGAGATTCAGCTCGTCTCCACCGACCATTGCCCGTGGAACTATCGCGGTATGAAGGAGCGCGGGCGGGAGGACTTTTCGCGCATCCCCAACGGGGCGCCGGGGATCGAGACGCGGATGATGCTGCTGTGGAGCGAGGGGGTAGACCGCGGCCGCCTGGCGCCGGAGCGCTTCGTTGCCCTGACGGCGACCGAACCGGCCCGCCTCTACGGCCTCTACCCGCGCAAGGGGACGCTCGCCGTGGGGTCCGACGCCGACCTAGTGGTGTGGGATCCCTCCCGCGAGGTGACGCTGCGGGCCGCGGCGCTGCACCAGCAGGTGGACTACTGCCCCTACGAGGGCTGGACCGTCCGGGGCGCGCCCCGCGACGTGGTCCTGCGCGGGCGGGTAGTCGTGCGCGGGGGTGAGTTCGTGGGGGAGCGAGGGGCAGGGCGATTTGCGACGGGTGACGAGGGGACACGGTGACGGGGGGCAGGAGACCATGCCGGTCACAGCGCGCCTGCCGCCGGATGTTGACAACTCTCCGCGCCCATGTTATATTGTGCTTGTCAGCAGCCCAATCCCAATTTTCAATATCTGTAGTATCAATGGAACCAGGTGAAAGCCCAACTCTCCCGCGTCCTGGACCTGCTGTTGCTATGCCCCCCCGGGGTGGTGATGGTATCGCCTGGTTGTGATCGGGCCGCGGCAGTGCGGCGAGGAGGTGAGCCCCGACATACCACAAAATCCGGCAGTGGTTCTGCTCATGCTCAGCGTGTGCAGAGCGATTTGATCCAGAAAGGAGCCCCTTATGTACCGCAAAGTGCCGTTTACGCTGTTCATGTTCCTGGTCCTCTTGTCCGGATTCCTGACTCCTGGAGCCACCGTAGCCCAGGAGACACTCCTACCCGAGGAGGCAGTCGAGGAAACCGCCCAGGACCTCGCCCCTGCTCCACGGGCCGGCCTCGATACCGTTGCTACGCAATACGTCTTCTCTTCCAGCGTCCTCACCTACACCGAGATCACCACCGGCACGGTGCACGGGACCGCCTCCAACGACGACCAGAGCTTTGCTGCCATCGACCTGGGCTTCACCTTCCGCTACAACAACGTTGACTACACCCAGGTCAGCATCCAGAGCAACGGCTGGATCGCCATGGGGGGCACGATCGCCTCGTCGTACTACCCCCTCAGCACCGGCACGACCAACAACGTCATCTCCGCCCTGGGGCGCGACCTCCAAGGCAACGGGACGACCTCGGAACTGCGCTCGCTCACGGAGGGCACGGCCGGCAACCACGTCTTTACCGTGCAGTGGAAAGACTACAAGCGCTACGGCAGCTCCTACGTGGGCGACGCCTTTGACTTCCAGATCAAACTGTACGAGGCCACCGGGCGGGTCGAAATCGTCTATGGGGACTTTACCGTCATCTACGTCGCCTCCCCGCCGTATGGCCCGCAGGTGGGGTTGCGCGGCAACACCAACGCCGATTTCAACAACCGCACCCTGGACGCCAGCCAGAACTGGTCGGCCTCCGTGGCCGGGACGAGCAACACCGACAGCATGACGCTGACCGACCTGGTCTATCCCGCCAACGGCCTGACCTACGACTGGGACCTGGCGGTGGGCGTGCTCCTCGACCCGCCGTCGCAGAGCGGCAGCGACTGCGCCGGCAGCGACGTGGTCTATAACCTCACGGTTTTCAACCAGACCGGAACGGCGCAGAGCTTTAGCCTGACCTACACCACCACCTGGCCGGCCAGCGGGCCCGCCTCGACCGGCGTGATCCCCAACAACGCCTCCGAGACGATCACCGTAACCGTCCACATCCCCTGGGCAGCCAACGCCGGCGACAGCGACGTGCTGACCGTTACGGCTGCCGGCGGCGGCTACTCGGCGCAGGCCACGGCGACGACGGTCGCCTCTCTGGCCTCGGGCTGGCAGGACTATGCCAACATGCCCGCCGGCCGCGAGGTGCGCGCCCCCTCGGTGGTCTATCACGACGGCAAACTCTACGTGATCGGCGGCTACGGCTATGTCGGCGGCTCGGGCGCGGCCCGGCCCTGGCTCAGCATCTATGACATCGCCACCGACTCCTGGACCACCGGCGCCGATATGCCGGGCGCGCGCTACTGGATCGACTGCGAAGTGCTGGAGTATCCCGCCGGCACGCACAAGATCTATTGCGCCGGCGGCTACTTGTCTAGCGCTCAGTCCACCCTGTACATCTATGACATCGGGAACGACTCCTGGAGCACCGGCGCCTCCTTGCCGGCCGCCCGCTACAACTATGCCAGCGCCAAACTGGACAACAAGTACTATGTCATCGGCGGCTATACGACCACATACCAGAATACCATGCTGGTCTATGACCCGACGACCGACACCTGGGACTCGACCCTGGCCCCCATGAATGTCGCCCGCCGCTACTTCCACGCCGGGACCATCGCCGGCCAGATCTATGTCGCCGGCGGCTACAACGGCTCCTACCTCTCCTCGGCCGAGGTCTACAGCCCCACGGCCAACACCTGGACCTATGTCGCCTCCATGCCCAGCAACTGGCTGAACGGCGCCGACGGGGTCAAGCACGACCGCTTCCTGGTCATCGCCGGCGGCCACCCGTCGAGCACCGCCGGCGCCTCCAACGGCGCGCTGGTCTACGACGCCCAGACCGACACCTGGGGCTGGCTGCCGCTCCTGGGCCACCTCATCTACGGCGCCGAGGGCGACATTGACGGCAACGGTGACTTTTGGTACGTCACCGGCCGGTTGAACGAGGGTGGAGTGTGGTCCAACAGCCCCTACACCACCAGGATGATCCAGTGCGGCCCGTGCGAGCCGGTCTACGGGGCCGACTTCTCCGTCGACCCGACCAGCCCGCGGCCCACCGTCCCGGCCACCTTCAGCGGCTCGGTGGCCGGCGGCTCGCCGCCCATCGCCTGGGCATGGGACTTTGGCGACGGCGGATATGGTAGCGGCCAGGTGGTGCAGCACACCTACGCCACCGCCGGCACCTACACCGTGGTCATGACCGCCACCAACTGCGACGGTGCCAACTGGGTGACGGCCACCCACGACGTCCTTGTCGAGGCCGGCCCGCTGATCGTCGTCGACCCGCTGTCGCTGGAATCCACCCAGTGCCCGGACAGCCAGGTGACCTACACCCTGTCCATCTGCAACGAGGGCGACCAGACGCTGGTCTATACCCTCACCGAGGAAGCGGGCCTCCTGCTGGGGAGACAGAACGGCATCGAGTCGCTTTCCGGCTCGTTTGTCGTCTTCGACCCCTCCGTGGGCGGGGACACCTGCTACAACACCGGCGCGCCGCAGACCTTTTGCTTCCGCGCCGAGTCGTTCACCAACGACTGGGAGTACGTCTACAACCTCTGGCAACGGTTCCCCACCGACTGGACGGTGAACAACGTCTACGTCCAGGGCACGCCCTACTGCGACAGCGGCTTCTGGGGGCCCTTCTCCTGGTCGTTCGAGACCTCGCCCTACGAGGTCAACATCGAACACCTGCGCAACCAGTCCACCACCGACCACTGCACGGCCTACTACTGCTTCGAGGTGGTCTCGGGCAGCGGCACGCCCAACGCGCTGGAGTCGTGGTACTGGGCCGGCGACGGCTACGGCGGCGCGCCGCACCACCCCTGCTCCAGCGACCAGTACACGCCGGCCGGCCAGAATGCCTGCGACGAGTGGGTGAACCCGCAGGCGGCCATCCCGCCCTGCGGCGGTCCCGGCCCCGGCATCCCCTGGCTCTCCGAGAGCCCCACCGGCGGCTCCTTGCCACCCGGCCAGTGCCAGGACGTGGTGGTGACCTTTGACTCCACCGGCCTGGCCCCCGGCACCTACACCGGCACGCTGCAGGTCAACAGCAACGACACCCAGACGCCGCAGATCGACGTCCCGGTCACGCTGACCGTCGCCGGCCCGCCGACCAACGCCGACTTTACCTGGGACCCGACCAGCGTCATCCTGAACGATCCGGTCACCTTCCACGGGACGGCCGACGCCCTGGTACCAATCGACTACACCTGGGATTTTGGCGACGGCGCCTACGGCTCCGGCCAGGACCCGACCCACGCCTATGCCAATTGGGGCGACTTTACCGTCGTCATGACGGCCACCGCCTGCGGGCAGACCGACGTGGCGACCCACACCCTGACCGTGCTGCCCTGCTGGTCGGTGCTCGAGGAGCATTTTGAGGGCACCTTCCCGCCGGCCGGCTGGGAGGTGGTCAACAACGGCGGCACCTGCGTCTGGCAGCGCAACGACTTCTGGGCCACGCCGCGGCCCAACTATGCCGGCGGCGTGGGCTACTGCGCCGACGCCGACTCGGACAAGTGCGGCTCCGGCTCGACGATGGACACCGAGCTGCGCACCTACGTCCTCGACCTGTCCGGCCTGACCACCGCCACCCTGGGGTACATGGCCGCCTACAACGACATCGGCACCGGCGGCGACCTGGCCGACGTGGATGTCAGCGCCGACGGCGGCTCCACCTGGACCAACCTGCTGCGCTGGGACGAGGACCACAGTGCCTACGGCCCCGGCGAGTGGGTCACCCTGAACCTGACGCCCTACGCCGGCCAGGACGACGTCATGGTCCGCTTCCACTACTACGTCGCCACCTACGACTGGTGGTGGGAGGTGGACCAGGTCAACGTCCACGGCTGCTACGTGCCCGGCGCGGCGCCCGACATCGAGGTGACACCGGACAGCCTCTACCAGGAGCTCTACCGCAACCAGACGGACGAGCAGGTGCTGAGCATCGCCAATGTCGGCCTGGTGGCGCTGGATTACACCCTGGACGAGGGCTGCGGCACGCCGGTGGACTGGCTGGCGCTCGATCCGCTGGGCGGGACCGTCCCGGCCCAGAGCGATGAGGATGTCACCGTCTCCTTCGACAGCGCCGGCCTGGCCGTCGGCACCTACACCACCACCATCTGCGTCGACTCCAACGACCCGCTCTCTCCGACGGTGGTGGTCCCGGTGACGCTGGTCGTGCTGGAGACGCCCGAGATCGCCGTGGACCCGGATTCGCTCCAGGCCACGCAGTGCCCAGACACGGTCACGATGCAGGAGCTGCAGATCTGCAACGTGGGCGAGGCGACGCTGACGTGGAGCCTGCGCGAAATGCCGCGGACGGTCTTGGCGGCGGCATGGCCCACCATCCCCGCCCCCGCCGTGGAACGGCCGGTCATCACCTCGCCGGATCAGTGCGCGGCCTATGAGAACTATACCGGGGCCGAGCCCATCGGGGCAGCCGCGTTCTGCCACCCCGACATCGTCCCGACTCCGGCTGGCGGGCCCAGCCCGGACGCGCCGACCGACATCGGCTACGCCCTGGACATCGGCTACATCTCGGACAACTTTGTCTGGTTCTACCTGAATGATTTTCCCGGCCAAACCGTCGTGGGGCTCAACTCCGTCCCCTTCTACGGGATGGACTTTGACCCCACCGCGACGATCCTCTATGCCCTCAACGACACGACCGACCAGTTGGGTACCATCAGCCTGGTCGACGGCTCCTTCACCGGCCTGGTGCCCTGCCCGCCGGGCGGCGGCGCGGCCAACTGGACCGGCCTGACCATCGACCCGGTCAACGGCACCTTTTACGCCTCGACGGCCACCGACCTGTACACCATTGACCCGGCCACCGGGGCCACGACCTTGGTCGGGCCGTTCGTCAACGCCACCGTCATGATCGACATCGCCATGAACATGGATGGTCAGATGTACGGCCACGACATCGCAACCGACTCGATCTACAGCATCGACCCGGCCACCGGACAGGCCACGCTCATCGGCCCCACCGGGTACGCCGCCAACTATGCCCAGGGCATGGACTTTGACAACGACGACGGTACCCTGTACATCTTTCTGTACATCGGCTCCGGCGCCAACGTCTACGGTACCGTCAACCTGACGACCGGTGCGGTGACGCCGCTGGCGCAGAACAACCCCCTGGGTGAGTTCGAGGGTGCCGTCCAGATCCCCGGCTTCACCGACATCCCCTGGCTTTCCGAAGACCCGATCACCGGGACACTGCCGGCCGGCCAGTGCCAGACGGTCGAAGTCACCTTCGACTCCACCGGTCTGGAGCCGGCCGATTACTTTGCCGACCTCATCATCGACAGCAATGACCCGGTCAACCCGCAGGTCTCCGTCCCGGTCACCCTGACGGTGCTCGCGCCCGTGTCCAACACCGACTTTACCTGGTCGCCGCTCGAGCCGCTGGTGAACACGCCGGTCTACTTTACCGCCACAGCCTCCGGCGCCGAGCCGATCACCTACGAGTGGGCCTTTGGCGATGGGGCGTACGGCAGCGGGCAGTACGTGAACCACGCCTATGCCTTGGCCGGCACCTATGAGGTCATCCTGACCGCCACCAACGACTGCGGCTCCCAGGTCGTGCAGCACACCGTCACCGTGGTCGGCTGGCCCGACATCGTCGTCACGCCGGAGTCGCTCGAGTCCACCCAGTGCGCCGACACCGTGGCCACGCAGGAGTTGCAGATCTGCAACCAGGGCGACGTGCCGCTGACCTGGAACCTGGAGGAAGCCACCTGGCCGCTTCTGAGCGTGGCCCCGCGGCTGCTGCACATCCCGGCGCAGCCGGCCACGACCAGCCCCGCCGCCAAGGCCCAGGCCCCGGCGCAATGGGCGCGCTGGTTCCGCTTCCCCGGCGGTTCCTACCCCCTGGCGACCTACCAGGTCCTCATCGTCTCCCCCGACAGCAGCATGGGCGACATCTCGCTCCTGCTGAACACCCTGGCCGCCTACCCGGACCTGGTCGTCACGGTGTGGGACAACTCCGCCGGCAACCCGACCGCCGCCGACATGGCCGCCTACGATGTGGTCCTGATCGGCAATGACTACACCTGGGAGTCGGCCGGCCTGGACAAGGCCGCCATCGGTGACGCCCTGGCCGATTACATCGACGCCGGCGGCAAGGTCATCGAGAGCGAGTTCGTCCAGAGCTACGACCAGTGGGGCTTCGCCGGCCGCTACATGACCGACGGCTACAGCCCCTTCACCCCCGCCACAACCGACTACCCGGGCATCACCGACACCATGGACATCCTGGAGCCGACCCATCCGGTGATGCAGGGGGTCACCACCGTCGGGGACACCCGCTACCAGCAGGACCCGGCCTTGGCCGCCGGGGCCACCCTGCTGGCTACCTGGACCACGACCGGGAACAATGCCGTCGCGGTCAACGACAACGTCGTCGCCCTCAACCTGCTCATCTTCCACAGCGCGGACTACAGCGGCGACGTGGGCACGCTGCTACACAACGCCGTCGTCTGGCTGACCCCCGCCTTCGACATCCCCTGGCTTTCCGAGGAGCCGACCGAGGGGACGGTGGACGCCGGTGCCTGCCAGACCGTCGTCGTCACCTTTGACTCGACCGGGCTGGCCGGCGGCACCTACACCGGGGCGCTGGAGATCACCAGCGACGATCCCGATCTGCCGGTCGTCACCGTGCCCGTCACGCTGACGGTGGAGGAAGCCGCGCACGACGCCGACTTCTCCTGGGATCCGCCCACGCCGCTCGTCGGCGAGGACGTCACCTTCACCGGCTCGGCCGCCGGCACGGAGCCGATCACCTACGAGTGGTCCTTTGGCGACGGCGCCTACGACAGCGGCATCACCGTCACCCACGCCTACGCCGCCGCTGGCGCTTACACCGTCACCGTGACCGCCACCAACGGCTGCGGCCAGGACGTCGTCCAGCACACCGTCACCGTCGTCGAGGCCTGCGTCGCGCCCGATGGGGCCGACTTCACCTGGACGCCGATCACCCCGACCGCCGGGGCCGACGTGGACTTCCACGGCAGCGTGACCACCGGCACGACGCCGCTGGCCTACGCCTGGGAGTTTAGCGACGGCGGCACGGGTGTCGGCCAGGACGTGACCCACGTCTTTGCCGAGCCGGGCACCTATGTCGTCACGATGACCGTCTCCAACGAGTGCGGCACGGATGTCGCCGTGCGCGCGGTCGTCGTCGAGGCGGCCTGCGAGCCGCCGAGCGGCGCCTCCTTCACCTGGTCGCCGACGACGCCGGCCGTGGGCCAGATGGTCACCTTCAGCGGCAGCGCCGCGGGCGACCTACCGATGGCCTACGACTGGGACTTGGGCGACGGCACGTTGGTGTCCGGCCAGGTCGTGACCCACACCTATGTCGCGACCGGAACCTACGACGTGAGGCTACATGTGACCAACGCCTGCGGTGAGGACGACGTGACGTTGCCGGTCACCGTGGTCGAGCTGCCGCAGGAAAGGTTCTACCTCTACCTGCCGATCATCTTCAAGAACTACTGAGATCGGCGCCGGATGGAATCCGCGGGGGGGCGGCACGAGTTGCCCCCCCCCCCGCCTGGCAGTCCCACCCTCCTTCCCCTCTCCCTTTCGGGGAGAGGGGAAGGCTTTGTTCTAACGTCTGGGGCGGGGGCGGGGGTTTTGCCGGCGGGAGAAGAGGGCGATCAGGCCCACGGCTTTCTTGCTCAGCAGAAAGGCGATGAAGCCGAAGAAGAGGATGCTCCAGAAGTTGATGCCGCGGTCGAGCATGGCCACGGCGCCGGCCAGGTTGGCGGGGTCGGCGGTGCCGGGCGGCAGGAAGAGGGGCAAGATCCAGATGAACATGGCCTCCACGGCCCCCAGGCCGGCCGGCGTGATCGGCAGCGTCGTCAGCAGGGAGGAGGCCAGGGCGATGAAGATGACCACGGGGATGCCCAGGGCGATGTCTTGGGGCAGGGAGCGGAGCACAAAGTAGAACCGGGCGCTCTCCAGCAGCCAGATCAGCAGCGTCAACCCCAGGAGGAGCGGCAGGGTCTGCCAGCGGAAGGAGAGAAGGGTGCCTTCCAGGAAGCGGTCGTAGAGCCCGCGGAAGCGGTCCGGCACCAGGCGGCGCAGGGCCGGCCCGAAGAAGCGCATCCCCAGCAGCACGCCGATGGCCACGGCCACCAGGGCGATGCCGACGCCGTAAACCAGGTTGGCCGTGGAGCCGGAGGGGATACGCGGGCCGAAGACGGCCAGGCTGGAGGCGACCATCAGCAGGAAGAGAAAGAGCATGTCCAGCACGCGCTCGGCAAAGATCGTGCCCACCGTGTGCATAAAGGAGGAGCCGCTGGTCTGCTTCAGCAGGTAGCCGCGGTAGAGATCGCCCAGCTTGGCCGGCACGGCGCAGTTGGCGAACCAGGAGAGAAAGATGATCTCGGTCAGGTCTGGCAGGCGGGGCAGGGGAGGCGCTGCGGGGTCACCGGCCGAGGCGTTCCGTAGCAGGAGGCGCCAGCGCCAGGCGCGCAGGGGAAAGGTGGCGTAGAAGGAGAGAAAGGCCAGCAGGTAGAGCCAGGGGTTGGCCTGGCGCATGTACTGCCACACCGCGGCCGGGTCGATCTTGGCCCGCCACACGGCGAGGGCGACGATGGCCAGGGCCAGGAGGAAGGAGACCAGGGTGCGCCAGTTGAGGAAGCGTTTCTTGAGGGAGGGCTGGGGAGCGGGGGGGTCGGATGCGGCCATTGCGGCTCCTTTGGGCCGGCCGGGGGGCAAACTTTCAAGCGTTGGAACGCTCGAACGTTTCCAACCGTTCGGCCTGGTCCTGCAGCGTCAGCGCTTCGATGAGCGCCCCCATGTTGCCGTTCAGGATCCCCGGCAGGTTGGAAAAGTTGCGCCCCAGGCGGTGGTCGGTGATGCGGTCTTGGGGAAAGTTGTAGGTGCGGATCTTTTCGGCCCGTTCGCCGGTGCCGATCTGGCTGAGGCGCTTTTCGCCCAGCTCTTGCAGGCGCTTCTCCTCCGCCATGGCGTAGAGGCGGGCGCGCAGCACGGCCATGGCCTTGGCCTTGTTTTGTAGCTGGGAGCGTTCGTCCTGGCAGGAAGCGACGATTCCGGTGGGCAGGTGGGTGATGCGCACGGCGCTGTCGGTGGTGTTGACCCCCTGGCCGCCGTGGCCGGCCGCGCGAAAGATGTCGATGCGGATGTCCTCCGGCCGGATCTCGACCTCCACCTCGTCCATCTCCGGGAGCACGACGACGGTGGCGGTGGAGGTGTGAATGCGGCCGCTGGCCTCGGTCTGCGGCACCCGTTGGACGCGGTGCACGCCGCTCTCGTATTTCAGTTGGCTATAGGCGCCCTGGCCCTTGACCTCGAAGATGACCTCTTTGAATCCGCCCAGGTCGTTGGGGTGGGTGTTCATCAGCTCCACCTTCCAGCCCTGGGCCTCGGCGTAGCGGGTGTACATGCGGAAGAGGTCGGCGGCGAAGAGGGCGGCCTCGTCGCCGCCGGTGCCGGCGCGGATCTCGACGATGACGTTGCGTTCGTCGTTGGGGTCCCGGGGGACGAGCAGCTCTTTGAGGCGCTCCTCCAGGGTGGCCAGGCGGACCTGCAGGGACACCTGCTCCTCGGCGGCCAGGGCGGCCAGGTCCGGGTCGTCGCCATTCAGCAGTTCGCCGGCCTCTTGGAGCTGGCGCTCGGCCTGGCGATAGTCGCGGTAGGTGGCGACCAGTTCGGAGATGCCGGCCAGCTCCCGGCCGTACTCCTGCAGCCGGCGGGGGTCGGTGGCCACCGCCGGGTCGGCCATCAGGCGCTGGAGCTCTTCGTAGCGTTCCACCACGCGTTCGAGCTTCCCGAACATGGCGCCCCTCAAATCTCGATACCTACCAGCAGGAGCCGGCGCAGTTCGCGCAGCCGCCGGCGTTGGGCCGGGGAGAGTTTGCCTCCGGCGGCCCGGTCTGCCTCCAGCTCCATGAACTCCTCATCCAGGGCGCAGAACTCGGCCTCGCTGAGCTTGGGTAGTCCTTCGCCCTCCCACTCGTAGCGGTCGAGGTAGCGTTCGTAATCGTGCTGCGAACAGAACAGGCTGTGCTGCGCCATAGCGTTCCTCCGGCCAGGTGAGCCCGGACGAGCGCCCTCTGCTTTTCGTCCGCGCGGCGCGGGCGCCGGGGCGCTCTGTACGCATTGTACGATGGAGCGGGAGCTTTGTCAAACACCGCGCAGTCGATTGCCGGCCTCCAGGATTTGTGGTATAATTTCTTCTGAAAACGGATTTGCGCTGCGAGGCGAAGGAAGCGCGCGATGAGGCGGCTGGTGGGCTTGTTGGCCTGTTTGTGGATCGCCGGGATGGGGTTGGATCCTTGGGCGCCGTTCCCCGCCCGCGGAGCCCCGCGGGCGGAGGCCGCGCCTATCATGGCCCCGGTGGAGTTTTCGACGGGAGACCTGCTCCCGCCGTCTCCCGCCGTCTCCCGGCGGCCGGCGCCCCTGGAGGAAGGGGAGGCCCCGGCGTCCGCGCCGGCGGCCCGGGCCGCGGAGCGCACGCTGCGCCTGGCCTACGACCGGGGGGTGGCCCCGGCCCGGCTGGTGGCGGCGCTCAAGTCGGTGGTGGATCGGCGGGCCTACGTGGGGCGGGTGCCCGATCCCGCGGCGGCCGACATCTACATCGGCTACGATCCGCCGGCCGGCTACACGACCCTGGCCCTCACCCCCACGCGCTTCGTCCCCGTGGTCTCGTACTGGCTGCCGATCAGCGAGGTGGCCTATGCCGACCTGGAACGCCTCTTTCGCGGCGAGGTCCGCGACTGGGCCGAACTGGGCGCGCTGCGCTCGGAGGCGGTGCGCCGCCTGGCGGTGCGATCCGACCCGCCGGCGCCGCTGGAGGTGCCGGCCGGCCGGCCCCTGCCCGATACGGAGGCGTTGCTGGCCGCCCTGGCGGAGATGCCCGGCGGCATCGCCCTGGTCCCCCTGGAGGAGGTCGACGTGCGCCTGAAGGTCCTGCGGGTGGACGGGCGCGACCCGCTCCTGGAGGAGGGGGCGGCACCCGGCGACCCGTTGGTGCGCCGGCTGTATGTCGCCGTCGCCCCGCGGGCCTCGGCCGCGGCGGCGGGGTGGGCCGCCGATTTGGCCCGGCAGCAGCGCCTGGCGGCCCCGGAGCCGGCCATCGAAGTGGTGGTCGTGGGCGACATCATGCCCGGCCGGCTGGTGGGGCGCCTCCTGGAGTCGTTCGCCGACTATACTTGTCCCTTTGCCCGGCTGGGCGAGACGTTGAGCCGGGCCGACCTGACGATCGCCAACCTGGAGGGGGCGCTCTCTGACGAGATCGCGCCGCCCAGCGAACGGCAGACGCTGCTCTTTGTGGGCAGCGGCCGCTTTGTGGAGGGGCTGCGCTACGCCGGGATCGACGGCGTCAGCCTGGCCAACAACCACAGCCGCAACTTTGGGGCGCAGGGCATCTCCGACACCCTGGCCCTGCTCTCCGCGGCCGGCGTGGCCGCCTTTGGCGGGGGGATGGACCTGGCCCAGGCCCGCCGGCCGGCCCTCTTCGAGGTGCAGGGGGTGACGTTGGCCTTCCTGGGGTACGACGCGGTGAGCTTCTACTATGCGGCGGAGGAAGGACGGGCCGGCACGGCCCCGGCCGACCCGGCAATCATCGCCGCCGACATCGCCGCCGCCCGCGCCCAGGCCGACGTGGTGATCCCCTACTTCCACTGGGGGGTGGAGTACACCCACCAACCCACGGCGCAGCAGCGGGCGCTGGCCCACCTGGCCGTGGAGTCCGGGGCCGATGTTGTCCTGGGCAGCCATCCGCACTGGGTCCAGGGCCTGGAATACTACCGGGGCGTGCCGATCCTCTATTCGCTCGGCAACTTTGTCTTCGACCAGAGCCTGGGCATGGAGACGCGCCAGGGGGTCGTCGCCCATCTCTTGTTTCGCGGGAAGCGCCTGGTGGGCCTGCGCCTGCAGGCCCACCAGATCGCAGACTACTATCAGCCCTTCCTGCTGCCGGCAACCGAGGCGCAGGAGGTCTATCGGCAGATGCAGGACCATAGCCCGGCGTGGGACCACGCGAAAGGAGCTCAGCCGTGAAGACGATCCGCAAGGAAGAGTTGGTCGAACGGGTGGCGGAGCGCACCCGCATCTCCAAGACGACGATCTGGCGCGTCTTTGACGCGGTGGTCGAGGAGATCGCCCTGGCCCTGTCGCAACAGGAACGGGTGCATATCGCCCGCTTTGGCACCTTTGACCTGCGGCACTATCCCGAGCGCATGGGTGTGCATCCGCGCACCCAGGAGCCGATCCCCTACCCGGAGCGCTACGCCCCCAGCTTTCGCTCCAGCCTGACACTGAAGCGGCGCGTGCGCGACGGCCAGCAGGATGCTTGACGGAATGCTTGGACCCGGTGTATAATTGTGGTGTTCGTTCCACCGTTGCCGGGATTGCGCGCGGGCCGTTCGTGGCGCGAAAGGTCGAGCGATGGAAAGACGCAAACTGGGCGATGATCCAACGCCGGGGGGCGGGCAGCCTTTCCACTCGGTGCCCCTCTCCACTCTCTCTCCGGAACTGCTCAGCCCCTTTTTCCACGAGTTTCGCACCTCGCTGACGATGATCAAGACATGCATCGCCCTGCTGACCAACCCCAGCGTGACCTACGATGCTGCCGAGCTGCGCGAGTTCATGGACATCGTCCGCCGCGGTGGGGACCGGGTTGACCGGCTGGTGCGCGACTTTCTGGCCATCCTGAAGCTAGAATCGGGAGTGGCCGAGCAGGAGGCCCGCGAGGCCGACCCGACGGAGGATGTGGGCTGGGCGATCGAGACGGTGGTGAACTCGCTCAAGCACGAGAGCGAGGAGCGCGGCATCGTCGTGCGGGTCGAGGTGCCGGAGGGGTTCCCGGCGGTGCCCATCCTGGACGAGCACCTGCAGTTGATCGTGGAGAAGCTGCTGCACAACGCCATCAAGTTTGCCAAGCCGGAGGGCGGGAAGGTGATCATCCGCGCCACCCGCGACGGGGACAACTTCCGTTTCGATGTCTCCGACCAGGGGGTGGGCATTCCGCAGGAAGAGCAGATCAAGATCTTTGACCGCTTCTACCAGCTGACGCGGGCCGGGCTAGAGCGGCAGGGGGCCGGCCTGGGGCTGGCCGTGGCCCGGGGCCTGGTCGAGCTGTACGGTGGGCGCATCTTTGTGGAAAGCCACGTCGACGTGGGGAGTGTCTTTACCTTCATCCTGCCGGCGGCGCGCGCGGCGCGCGTGCCGGCTCCGCCTCCTCCGCCCCCTCCGCCGCCGGCCGCGCCGGCCGGCGAAGAGGCGCCGCTCACGGCAGAGGAAGCCTTCCGGCGGCTGGGCATCACCTTTGGGGAGGAGAAAAAGCCCGAGGAGCCCCCGCCCCCGCCGCCCGAGGAGAAGCGCGGGTTCCTGGGATTGCGGAAGAAATAGATCTTGCCGGGAGCGCTTCCCTAGCCCGCGGCGATGAGCCGCTCGGCTTCCTCGACGAGACGATCCAGCTCGGCTTCGATCGCTTGGCGCCAGGGCACGGCTTCGGCGGGCGTCAGGGCCCCGCCGCCGTCGCGGAGCTCGTAGGCCATATCCCAGCCGGCGCGCTCGGCAAAGGCCGCCAGCTCCGCCTGCCGCTCGGGGGGATAGGCCTGGCGCATGGTGGCGCGGAACAGCTCGGCCAGGCGGCCCTGGCCCTCGGGATCCAGGGCCGGCAGGGCCCGCCAACGGTGGGACTCGTGGCCGGAGGCGGCCTGTCCCGCGCGGGCGAAGAAGGCCTCCTGGCACTCGTGACAGTAGCGCCATTCCCCCAGGCCGGCGTAGTTGGCCGGGTTCCCGGCGATCAGCCCGCGGAGCAGCCGGCGGGTCACCTTCATGGGACCTCCTGGACGATCGGCGATCGCTGCCATTATAGGGGCAAAGGGCGCTGCTGGCAAGCGGTTGACCCCAACTTTACCCTCTGGTATAATAGCCTCGCCGCCCGGGGGAGCGGGGACTGGCCGATCCGCCGGGCCAAGGAGGTTACGATGCGCCACAAGCACCCTCTCCTGGGGGTCGGCTGTTTGCTGATCCTGGCGACGTTTCTCCTGGTCGCCTGCACCCCGACGACGCCGCCGGTCCCCTCGCCCGTCGTCTCGCCCACGCCGACCGTTCCCCTGGCCACGGTGACCCCGCTGCCCGTGACCACGCCTCTGCCGACCGCGAAGCCGACCGTGGCCGCGGCCATCATCGTCGGCCTGCTGCGGGACCGCGAGCCGGACACCCTCTGGCCGCTGGGCAGCCCCACGGAGGAGCAGCGCATGGTGCAGGCGGCGGTGATGGAGCCGCCGATCACCACGCTGGGCTACGATTACCAGCCCGTCCTGTTCACGGAGGTGCCCACGCTGGAGAACGGCGGGGCCGTGCTCACCCGGACGACGGTGTTCCTCGACCCGGCCACCGGGGCGGTCACGACCACCGATACGGGCCTGCAGACGGAAACGGTGCAGATGAGGGTGACCTTTCGCCTGCGCTCCGACCTCTTCTGGTCCGACGGCCGGCCGGTCAAGGCCAGCGACTCCAAGTTCGGCTACAACGTGGCCTGCTCGCCGGGGTCGGGGTACCCCGATGTCGACCGCTGCGACCGCGTCCAGCGCTACGAGGCGTTGGACGACCGCACCATCCAGGTGATTTTCCGCCCCGACATCCTGGAGATGGACTATTTCACCTATTACTGGCCCTTCCTGCCAGAGCACGCCTGGAGCCATTTCACGGTGCAGGAGATGTCCACCGCGGAGCAGGTCGCCCGCCGGTTTTCCCCCTGCTACGGCCCCTACATGGTCGAGGAATGGCTCCCCGGGGAGCGGATCACCCTGGTGCGCAACCCGTTCTATGTGCTCCACGGCCAAGGCTATCCGGCGGTCGACAAGATCATTTTCAAGTTTCTGCCCGACCGGTACAGCCTGCTCTCCCAGCTATTGGCCGGCCAGATCGACCTGGTGGAGCGGCACGGCCTGGAGGGGATGGACCCGCAGCTGCTCGCGGCCTTGGAGGAGAACGGCCTGCTGCGGCTCTATTCCCACACCTCCCCGCTCTGGGAGAACATCGTCTTTAACTTGAACGACCCCGCCGATCTCACGCGCCCGCACCCCGTATTGAGCGATCTGCGCGTCCGTCAGGCGATCGCCTATGCCACCAACCGCCAGGGGATGGCCAATACCCTGTTCATGGGCCGGGTGCCGGTGCTGAACAGTTGGATCCCCTCGGAGCACTGGGCCTACCCGGGCGACAGCGCGTTGACGCTCTATTCGTTCGACCAGAAGAAGGCGGTCGCCCTGCTGGAGGAGGCCGGTTGGGTGCTGGCCGACGACGGCTACCGCTACAAGGATGGGGCGCGCCTCAAGCTGAGGCTGCACATCCTGGCCGGCCAGCCGCTGCGCGAGGCGATTGCCCAACAGCTCCAGGAATCGCTCGGGCCGGTGGGGATGGAGATCGAGGTGGTCCGCGTGCGGGAGGACGACTGGTACGGCGAGAACAGCCCGCTGACCCGGCGGGCCTTTGAGCTGGTGGAGTTTGCCTGGGTGGGCGGCATGGAGCCCGACGGCCAGGCCATCTATACCTGCGGGGAGATCCCCAGGCCGGAGAACGGCTGGCATGGTCAGAACTATGGCGGCTGGTGCAACACGATCGCCACCGCGGCGCTCCTGAGCGCGGCCAAGGAGGTGCAGCGGGACCGGCGCCAGGAGTACTACCGCCTGGCCCAGGAGCAGTTCGCCGCGGAGCTGCCGGCCCTGCCGTTGTTCCACCGCTTGGACCTGTATGCCGCCAACCCGGGGCTGAACAACCTGAAGCTGGACCCCACCGAAGTGGCGACGTGGAACTGCTGGGAGTGGTCGCTGCTGGCGCGGAAGTAGTTCGCCGGACATGGTACGCCGCTGGCTGTACGGTGCCTTCCTGGTCGCGGGGTTTACCCTGGCCGTCCTGCAGACCCTGGCCATCCGGGAGTTGCTGGTCTCTTTTTCCGGCAGTGAGCTTTCCGTTGGGCTGATCCTGGGTGCCTGGCTGCTGGTGCAGGCGTTGGGCAGCGGGCTGGCCGGCTGCTTTGCGGACCGGCTGCCGGACCGGCCGGCCGGCTACGCGACCCTGCAGGGGCTCCTTGCCGTCACCCTCCTGCCCTGCCTGGCCCTCGTCCTGCGCGCGCGCGGCCTGCTGGGGGCGGTGCCCGGCGAGACGATCTCCTTCCTGCCGGCGTTGGCCGTCTCCCTGCTGGCGCTGGCCCCCTGGGGGCTGCTGGGCGGGGCCGCCTTTGTCGTCGGCTGCCGCGGCATGCCTGCCGTCGGGCGGGTCTATGCCCTGGAAGCAGCCGGCAGTGCGGCCGGGGGGGCCGCCTTCACCTACCTGCTCCTGCCGTACCTCTCTTCGACCCAGGTCGTTCTGCTGCTGGTGGCGCTGAACGCCCTCTCCGCGGCCCTCCTGCTGCTGCCCGGGGCGCAGCCCCGCTCTGTGGCCCGCCGGTGGCGGCACCTGGCGGCCGCGCTGGTGGGGTTGGGCGCCCTGCTGGCGCTGTTCACCCCGGCCGGGCCGGCCCTGCACCGCGCCCTCGTCGCCGGCCGCTGGGCCCCGCACTCCCTGGCCTACGAGGGCAATTCGCCCTATGGCAACGTGGCCGTCGTGGCGGACGGGGGCCAGGTGACCGTCTTTGCCAACGGCGCCCTGGCCCTGACCTCTCCCGATCCCGACGCCGCGGCGGTGGAGCAGCTCGCGCATCTGCCGGTCCTCTTCCTGGACGGGCCGCCGCGGCGGGCCCTGGTGATCGGCGGCGGCGTCGGCGGCGTGCTGGCCGAGCTGGAGCGCTACCCGCTGGAGCGGATCGACTATGCCGAGCCCGACCCGCTGCTGATCCGCGCCGTGCAGGCCGTGCCCTCGGCGCTGACGGCGGCAGAGCTGGCCGACCCGCGGCTGTATGTCGCCGCCGAGGACGGGCGGCGCTTCGTGCAACACGCCGCGGGGCCCTACGACCTGATCCTGCTGAACCTGTCCCCGCCGACGACCCTTTCCCTGAACCGGCTGTACACCGTCGAGTTCTACAGGCAGCTATGTGGCCTGCTGGCCCCGCGGGGCGTGCTGGCCCTGCCGGCCCCGCCGGCGCGCACCTACACCTCCCCGGCCCTGCGCGACCTGCTGGGCAGCTATGCGGCGACCCTGGGGAGCGCCTTCCCCTACTGCCGGGCGGTCCCCGCCGACGAGCAGACCCTCTGGCTGGCCTCGCCGCGGAACCCGCTGGACCTGGACACGGCGGAGATCGTGCGCCGCTGGGAGGGCAGCGGGCTGGAGGGGCGCGTGCTGCGGCCCGACTACCTGCGCTACCTCCTGGACGGGGCGGCCGCCGCGTCCTGGATGTCCCGGCTTACGCCTCGGGCGGCCGTGGCGGAGAACCACGACGCCTACCCGGCCGGCCTGCGCTATGCCCTGACCTATGAGAGCGCCCGGCTCTCCCCGGGGTTGGTGCCGCTCTTGCGGCTCTGGGGCGGCGTGCCTCCCTGGAGCGTGCCGGCCGGCGCGCTCGTGCTGGGGCTTTTCCTGGTGCTGGCGGTGCGCCGGCGCCGCCAGGCGGCCGCGGCGGCGGTGGCGACCTCCGGGCTGGCCGGCATGGCGGCCGGCGTCCTGGTGATCCTCTCCTTCCAGGTGATCTACGGCTCCATGTACCAGCAGGTGGGCGTGCTGACGGCCTCCTTCATGGCCGGGCTGAGCCTGGGGGGGCTGGCCATGGCGTCCTGGGCGCCGCGGCTGCGGCGCCCGGAACGGGCCCTGGCCCTCCTGGAGCTGGCCCTCCTGGCGGTCCTGGCCGGCCTGGCCGCGCTGCTGGCCCTGGTGCTCGGCCGGCCCGACCCGGCCTCCGGCCTGGCCTACGGCCTGCTGTTGGTGGTGAACCTCCTGGTGGGCCTGGCGGTGGGGGCGGAGTTCCCCCTGGCCAACGCCATTGCGCCCCTGGGGGCAGGCGGCCGCACGGCCGGCCTGTTCTATGCCGCCGACTTGGCCGGGGCGATGCTGGGAGCGCTCCTGGTGCCCGTGGTGCTGCTGCCGACGCTGGGGCTGGTGGGAACCTCCGCAGTGGTGCTCCTGGTGAAGGCCGGCAGCCTGTTGATGGTGCTGCGGGTGCTTTTCGGCGGTCGCGAGGCGTGACATGCATCGGCGACCCCGGCAAACAAGCGGCGGTTCCCCGGGCCTTGGGTTATCGGCGCGGCCCTTGCCGTTCTCCCGACGTGGCGCGCAGTTGTCCGCAGGCCGCGGCGATCTCCACGCCGCGCTCCAGGCGCACGCTGACCGGGACATGGGCCTTCTCCAGCGTGTCTTTGAAGGCCTCCACGGCCGCGCGTTCGGGAGCTTTCCAGGAGGAGCCGGGGGTGGGGTTCAGCGGGATGAGGTTGACATGCCCCAGGAACCCCTTTAGCCTGGCGGCCAGGCGTTGGGCCTGCTCGCGGGTGTCGTTGACCCCGGCGATCAGGACATACTCGAAAGAGACCCGGCGGTGGGTTCGGTCCACATAGTCCCGCAGGGCGGCGAAGAGGCTGTCCAGGGGATAGCGGCGGTTGACGGGGACGAGGGTATTGCGCAGCTCGTCGGTGGCGGCGTGGAGGGAGATGGACAGGTTCACCGGCAGGGACTCGGCGGCCAGGCGGCGGATGCCGGGCACCAGGCCGGCCGTGGAGATGGTCATGCGCCGCGCCCCCAGGTGAAAGCCGCCGGGGTCGTGCAGGCGTTCCACGGCGGCCCAGGTGGCCTCGTAGTTGGCGAACGGCTCGCCCATGCCCATGAAGACGACGTTGGTCACCGCGGTCACGCCGGTCCAGTCCTGGCCGGCGTGCCGCAGCAGCCGCGCGAAATGCAGCGCCTGCTCGACGATCTCGCCGCTGCGGAGGTGGCGGCGAAAGCCGCCCTGGCCGGTGGCGCAGAAGGGGCAGCCGATGGCGCAGCCCACCTGGGTGGAGACGCAGACGGTGGCCCGCTCGCGGTAGAGCATGAGCACGGCCTCGATGCGCTCGCCGTCGGGCAGCTCAAAGAGCCCCTTGCGGGTCAGGCCGTCGGCGGTGACCTTTTCCTCGCGCAGGGCCAGGGCGCGGCAGGAGGCCTCCTGGGACAGCTGCGCGCGCAGGCCGGCCGGCAGGTCGGTCATGGCGGAGAAGGAATCGGCCAGGGAGATATAGAGCTGGCGCCAGAGCTGCCGGGCGCGGTAGGCCGGCTGGTCGCGCGCGGCCAGCCACGCCGCCAGGTCGGGGAAGGATAGATCGAGAAGGTGGGTGGTCATGGGTGTCCCCTCTCCCATCTGAAGGGGGGAGGGGACCCGGTGGTCCCCCGTGACTCGCGCACCAGCCGCTCGCGGATGGGCTGCAGGGCCTGGCGCAGGAGCTCCACAATCAGGTCGGCGTCCATCGGGCCGCAGGGAAAGATGTCCACGGCGGCAAAGTTTTCTTCCTCGGGCCAGGTGTGGATGGAGATGTGCGACTCTTTGAGCAGCAGGAAGCCGGTGACGCCCCAGGGCTCGAACTGGTGCCAGTGCTGATGGTAGATGTTCGCCCCGCCGCGGACCGCGGCGTCGACCAGGATGGTGCGCAGCGGCTCGACGTACTTGAGGATCTCGCCGCCGGAAAGCCATAGGTCATACAGGAGGTGGAGGTGATCCATCGCGTTGCCCCTCATGGGAGGACCAGGTGCCTGGGGGCCCCCGTCTCCTGGTCCTTCCGTCGTCTTGGCCCCGCCCGGAATCTCTTTCCCCCACAGTTGGGACACCCCTGCCCCTTGAGCGCCTCGATGGTGGGGAAGCGCTCCCCCGGCCCGACGCGGTGCTCGGCTCCGCACTCCAGGCAGCGGTAGGCCCGCCCGGCCGGCCGCTCCTCCATGGTATAGATGGGCTCCCTGGAAGGGCCGACCACGGCCGGCCGCGTTTCGGCGGTCGTCCGCAGGTGCAGGAACTGGCTGCTGTTGCCCAGCGTCCCGCCGCCGGCGTAGCGGTTAAAGTCCGGCGTCACGGCGTAGGGGGCCAGCCCCAGCTCCACGCAGGCCTCCAGCAGGGCGCGCTGCCCCTGGGGGTCGCGGGGGGCGTAGGAGAGGAAGATGTCCTGCCCGCCGCCCGGCCGCAGCCCCTCCAGCCCGCGGGAGAGAAAGAGCCGCAGGCCAGGGAGGGTGTACGGCGGGTCGGTTTCCACGGTGTCGAAGGCGGCGCGGAGCGCCCTGGGGAGAGGCCGGCGCAGGTCGTGGGCCACCGTCTCGACGGTAAAGCCGTACGTCCGGCCGGCCGCGGCGATGTGATCCAGGAAGCGCTGGTCGACCTCGATTACGACCAGCCTCCTGGCTTTGACTCCATCCCCCCCTCCTCCCGTCTCCCCGCCGGCCCCTCCTAGGAGCCCGATGGCCACCGCGACCAGGTCGTCGTCCCCCAGGATCAGGATGTCGCGCCCCTCCAGAGCCCCCGCGTGGTGCATGGCCAGGGCCCGGCGCAGGGCCGTCTCGGGCGTGCCGTGCGACTGGTCGAGGGTGGTGTCCACAGCAGGGTTGGCGCGGTGCACGGCGGTCAGGCGGTCCAGCAGGTTGGCCCAACGACCCGCATCCACGACGATGCGCCGGCCGGCACAGGTGGGGCAGAGGGGATCGTACTGCGCCGCCAGGCCCAACGCTTCGTTCGCCAGCCGTTGGCCGGCCGCGCTGAGGGTGACCCCGCCCGGCGCGCGGGCCGCCAGTCCGGCGCGCTCCAACTCGCCGCGCACGGCCGCGGCCACGGGCACGGGCCAGCCCAACCGCCGGGCCAGCTCGCTCAGCGGCAGCGGCGACTCGCGGATCAGGTGGCGCAGGAAGGCCGCCACGCCGGCCGCCCCCTCGCGCAGGCGAGCGGCCTGGGCGACCTGGTCGAGGATCTCCCCTGCCTGGGGCATGGCGGCCTCACTTGGCATGCAGCTCTTCGATGAGCCCTAGGACTTCCCGCCGCAGGTGGGCATCGACCTCGATCTCTTGCGCTACCTTGTCGCAGCCGTAGAGGATGGTGGTGTGGTCGCGCCCGCCCAGTTGCTGTCCGATCTCGGCCAGGGAAGCGCCGGTCTCCTCGCGCAGCAGGTACATGGCCACCTGCCGCGGCATGGCCACCTCCTGGCTGCGGCCCTTGCCCTGCAGTTCGTCCAATGTGACGCCATAGTGCTTGGCCACGGTCTCCAGGATCTTTTGCGAGGTGACTTCCGGGCGGCGGCTGTCGAGAAAGATCTCGTCCAGGGCTTCGTGGGTCAGCTCCACGGTCAGGGGCAGGCCGTTCAACTCGGCGTAGGCCAGCACGCGGTTCAGGCAGCCCACCAGCTCGCGGATGTTGCGCTGCACGCGCTGGGCCAGGAACTCGACCACGGCGTTGGGGATCTGGGCCCCGCGATCCTCGGCCTTGGTGCGCAGGATGGCCAGGCGGGTCTCCAGGTCCGGCGGCTGGATGTCGACGATCAGGCCGCCCTCGAAGCGCGAGCGCAGCCGCTCCTCCAGGGTGACGATGGCCTTGGGGGGGCGGTCGCTGGTCAGCACGACCTGTTTGTAGGCGGCGTGCAGGGTGTTGAAGGTGTGAAAGAACTCTTCCTGGGTGCTCTCTTTGCCGCCGATGAACTGGATATCGTCGATCAGCAGGATGTCGTTGTGCCGGTAGCGTTGGCGGAACTCGTCGGTCTCGTGCCGGCGGATGGCGTTGACCAACTCGTTGGTAAAGGTCTCGGAAGAGACATAGAGCACACGGATCTCGGGGCTGTGCTGGCGGGCGTAGTGGCCGACGGCGTGCAGGAGGTGGGTCTTGCCCAGGCCGACGCCGCCGTAGATAAAGAGGGGGTTGTAGGCGTGGGCCGGGTGCTCGGCGACGGCCATCGCCGCGGCGTGGGCCATGCGGTTGCTGCTGCCCACGACGAAGGTGGAGAAGGTATAGTCGGGGTTGAGCCCGCCCGGCAGCGGCATCGGCAGGGGCAACTGCTGGGGGGACGGGAGGGCCGGCCGGCCCTCGGCGGGGCGCTCGGCGCCCTCGGCGGCCGGCTTCTTGCGGCGCGACGGCTCATTTCTGGCCAAGCCGCTCTTGTCCCCGTTGCCGGCCACGACTACGCGGACCTGCACGGAATAGCCGAGTATATTGGAGAGGGTGCGGCGGATCAGGTCCCCCGCCTTGCGCTCCAACCACTGCTTGGCGAACGAGTTCGGGGTGCTGATGACGGCCAGACCGTCCTCAAAGGCCACGATGGCGGTGCCCTGCAGCCAGGTTTCAAAGTCTGATTTTGGCAGGCGCATCTGCAAATCGCCCAATACCGCCTGCCAGACCTGCCGTGCGTTCATGGAACCTCCTCAAGACCCTCCCCTTGCGGGCAGAGCGCGCTGTGCGGCCCTATCATACCAGGTTTGCCTCGTTCTTTCAAGCGGCTTTTTGCCTTTTCCCATAACACTTTTTTATGGGAAGGGGCCGTTCGGCGAACGTTTGCCAGGGTTGAGGGGTGCGATTATGGCACCTTTGTGGAGAAAGGGGACCGGGGGCGGTGGAAATGTGAGCAAGTTCGACTTTGCATCGGGCGTGCCCCTGTGCGCCGGAGAGCGGGCCGCATTTTGCGGGCGATCCCGGGGTGGGCGGGGCGGCATGGGTGGGGCCTGGAGGAGGCATGGTGGAATGGTTGTGGATAACTTTAGTGGTTTCGCTGGTCCTGGTCGATCTGGCGATAGGTGACCAACCACTCGGCGATCTGCTCGCGCTCGCGCTGCTGCTGCCGCAGGCGGTAGAGCTCCTGACGACGGTAGATCTCGCCCTGGACCTGGTCGGGGTGAGGGACGCGGTTGAAGGTGAGGTCCTCGGCGCCGGCCGTCTGGATGCGCACATCGCCAAAGTTGAGCAGGTTGGCCAGCAGGCCGGGCTTGGTGTAGGAGATGTTCTGGATGCGCTCCAGCATGGCGCTGCGGCGCGATTCGCCAAAGAGCCCAAAGGGGGAGCGGTAGACGTCGTGCAGGCGGTCCGCGGTGACGATATAGACATCGCCCATCCAGATCTGGTACTGGAAGATGAGGTAGACGAGGCCGGCGAGGAGGAACACGGCCCAGACCCCCCAGAAGAGAGGGGGGACGCCGTAGAGGGCAAAGAGGACGGCGGCGATGGCCAGCACGGCCAGGATGGTCAGGGAGCGCGCGATGCGCAGCAGGAGGAAGTAGCCGTGTTTGTGCCAGGTGATGGTCGGGCCGGCCACGATGGGGTTGGGGGGGAGGAAGGGCAGGTGAAAACGGCCGGCGAAGCGTTGGCCCAGTTCCTCCGTGTCCAGCCCGGGGATCTTCGGCTCCGGGTTGCTGGGATCCAGGCGGTGCAGCAGCGTCTGGCGCATCAGTTGGGCCGAGGTCGCGGCCCGCTGCCCCTCCACCTGGGCTATGATGTCGCGCTGGGCGTTCTGCGGGCGGCGGATCGGACCGAAGGAGATATCGGTGCCGCGGGCCGCCGTCTCGACCTGGATGTTGCCAAAGTTGAGGAGGTTGGGGATAAAGCCGTGCACCGCGTAGCGGACGTTCTGCACCTTGCTCAGCGCGGCCTCGCGCTGCGCCTGCGAGAAGAGGAGCGTCTGCTCGATGTAGATCAGGCGCTGGTCGGTCAGGATCAGGGCGTCGTTGCGCCAGTCGATGTAGCAGTAGATGATGAACGCCAGGAGGCCCAGCAGGTAGGCGGCCAGGGGGGCCAGGAGCCAGCGGTCCAGGCGGTTGTAGGGGCTGGGGTTAAAGATCCACCAGGCCAGGAAGCCGGCCGGCACGAGCAGCACCAGGAAGACGATCAGGCTGCCCAGGAAGACGATCCCGTAGCGGGTGTAGGCCCGCAGGACCTGCTCGTCGGGGGCCAGTTGGACGTTGAAACGCTGTTGGATGTACTCGCGCGTGAACTGCTCGCTCATGCCCAATCTCCTTGCGCGCACACGGCAGCGGGAATGACCTCCACGCGAGAAGGCCGGCCGGCCCCGTCCACCTCCACCGCCACGACGTCGATCCGCCAGGGGACCTCTTCCAGCCCGCGCTGCTGGAGGTAGGCCGCCGCCAACTGCAGCAGGCGGCGCTGCTTGGCCGGGGTGAGCGATTCCTCGGGTGGGCCGCAGGTCGCGCTGCGGCGCGTGCGCACCTCGACGATCACCCAGTCGCTGCCTTGCCGGGCCACCAGGTCGATCTCGCCCTGGCGGCAGCGCCAGTTGCGCTCGACGATCTCGTAGCCCTGCCGGCGCAGCGCCCCCTCGGCGAGGACCTCGCCAAAGTGCCCCAGCGTGCGGCGGTCGCTCTTCCCGGCCATCGACGGCCTCCTTCTGGTCCCGTGGTTCCCATTGTACACGAACCCGCCCAGGGAGGCAAGTGGTGGGAGCGTACTGGGCGGCGGCCCCAAGGCCGGGCGGCACCTGGGGCGGGGCACTTTGCCCTTCCTTGGCCTTCTGTGGTAAAATGGGGCCGGGGCGGTGGTGGAGACGAGTTTTTGGAGAGTTCGCGCAGGAGAGACGGATGGATTCCCAGGCCGATGGCCGGAGCGAACTGCCTAGGGGCGATCGTGGTCGGCCGGGGCGGCCCGCCCTCCGGCGGCCCTGGTCGTGGGTGGCTCGCGGCGGGCCGCAGGGGGCCGCCCTATTGGCGGCGCTGCTGGCGCTGGGCGTCTATGCGGCTACCGCCGCGCCGGGGCTGGCGCTGACCGCGGGCGGGGCCGACGGGGCGGAGCTGGCCGTCGCCGTGCACACGCTGGGCATCCCGCACCCCACGGGGTACCCCACCTATCTCCTCCTGGCCCAGGCGGCGCGTGCTTTTCCCTGGGGCGCGCTGGCCGGCCGGCTGAGCCTCTTCTCGGCCGGGGCGGCGGCCCTCGCCGTCGGGGTCCTGGCGCTGGCCGCCGCGGAGCTCTTCCTGGAGGAGGAGCTCCGCTTTCCGGCGTTCGTCGGGGCGCTCACGGCCGGCCTGGTCCTGGCGGCGGCCGGCCTCTTCTGGTCGCAGGCCGTCATCGTCGAGGTCTATACGCTGCACACCCTGTTCCTGGCCCTGGCCGTCTGGCTGCTGCTGCGCTGGCGGCGGCGGGGCGGTCCATACCTCCCGCTGGCCGGCCTGGCCCTGGGGCTGGGGCTGGGCAACCATGTCAGCCTGGCCTTTGTCGTGGCCGGGGCCGGGGCGTTCCTCCTGGTCTCGCCCCGGCGTCCACGGCGGCGGGAGCTGCTCGGGGCGCTTATCGCCCTGGGCGTCGGCCTGCTCGTCTACCTCTACCTGCCGCTGCGCGCCGCCGCCGATCCCTGGCTGAACTGGGGCGACCCGCGCACCTGGGCCGCCTTCTGGGAGCATGTCGGCGGCCTGGCCTACCGCCGTTACCTGTTCCAGGTGCCGCTCCCGCAGGTGCTGGGCCGCCTCTCGGCGGTGGCCCAACTGCTGCTGCGCGATATGGCGCCCCATGGGGTCCTTTTGGGCCTGGGCGGGGCGATCGTCCTGGGGCGGCGCGATCGCGCGGCCTTTGTCCTCCTGGGGATCCCCTCCGGCCTGGGGCTGCTCCTGGCCGTCACCTACGGTGGCGCCGATTCGTACGTCCACCTGCTGCCCTTGTATGCGGCCTGGGCGCTGGGGGCCGGCGTGGCCGGCGGGATGGCGGCCGTCCTGCTGCGCACGCGCTGGGGCCCCCGGGTGGCCCTGGCCGCGCTGCTCCTGCCGCTGTTGGGCCTGCCCCTGTTTGTCCGCGGCTGGGGCGAGTGGGACCGGCGCCGGGCGCCGGCCCCGGCGGCGGTGTGGGAGGAGGCCCTGGCGGCGATGCCCCCAGGGGGCATCCTCCTGACCAACCTAGATGAGCAGACTTTCCCGCTCTGGTACCTCCAGGTCGTGGACGGCAGACGGCCGGACGTGGCGCTGGTGGATGTGCGCCTGCTGGAGTGGGCCTGGTACCGCCGGCAACTGCCGGCCCGCTACCCGGGGCTGGTCGTGCCGGGAGAGGGAAGCGGGGAGGTGCTGCGGGCGCTGCTGGAGGCCAACGCCGGCCGGCCGGCCTTTTCCATGGGGCCGGTGCCTCTGCCGGAAGGGTATCTCCTGGCGCACCGAGGAAGGCTGTACGAGGTGGTGCCGCCCCCGCTCCGGCCCGTGCCATGTTGAGAGGAAAAAGACCCGGTCCCGTGAGGACGGCAAAGTTCGGGTAGCGGGCAGCAGTTCTCCGCTCTTTGCTCCCCGCTCTCAGCTCTCATCTCTCATCTCTTTCTCCCCCAACCCCTCGAAACGCCGCGCGTAGCGCTTGGGCAGCCGCCCCTGCAGGCGGATGCCCTCTTCCCCATACTCCTCGGCCGTGATGCGCCCATGTTCGCGCAGGAGGTTCACCAGGTCCTGGCGGTTGTAGGGGATGGTGGCTTCGATGGAGACGTTCGCGCGGTCCAGCAGCGCCTCGACCCGCCCTAGCAGCGTCTCCAGCCCCCAGCCATGCCGCGCCGAGATGGCCACGTGGTCGGCGGGGATGTTCAGCTCCGCCGCCAGGGATTCCACCTCCGCGGCGTTGCTGGCCCCGATGCGGTCGACCTTGTTCAGGGCCACAACCTGGGGAATGTCCCCGACACCCAGCTCCTGGAGCACCCGCTGCACCGTGTCGGCCTGCTCCTGGGCGTTGGGATGGCTGATGTCCAGCACATGCACCAGCACGTCGGCGTCGCCGATCTCCTCCAGCGTGGCCCGAAAGGCGGCCACCAGCGTGGTCGGCAGGCGCTGGATGAAGCCGACGGTGTCGGTGAAGAGCGCCTCCTGTCCCCCGGGCAGCGTCACGCGGCGGGTGGTGGGGTCCACGGTGGCAAAGAGTTGGTCGGCGACGTACACGTCGGCCCCGGAGAGGGCGTTGAGCAGGGTGGACTTGCCGGCGTTGGTGTAGCCGACCAGCGAGACCACCGGGATGCCGGCGCGCCGGCGGCGGGTGCGGTAGAGCTCGCGGTGGGTATGGACATCGTGCAGCCGGCGCTTGAGGGCCGCGATGCGCTCCCGGATGTGCCGGCGGTCCACCTCTAGCTGCGTCTCGCCCGGTCCGCGCAGCCCCACCCCGCCGACTCCCTGGCGCGAGAGGTGCGTCCAACGGCCGCGCAGGCGCGGCAGCAGGTACTCGTACTGCGCCAGCTCCACCTGCAGGCGGCCCTCGGCGGTCTGCGCGTGGCGGGCAAAGATGTCCAGGATCAGGCCGGTCCGGTCCACCACCCGGACGCTCCATTCGTCTTCCAGGTGGGTGGCCTGGCCGGGGGTCAGCTCATAGTCGATGATGACCAGGTCATAGTGCAGCTCTTCCTTCAGCCGGCCGATCTCTTTGACTTTACCCTTGCCTAGGAAGGTGCCGGTGTAGGGCTTGGCCAGGCGCTGAAAGGTCTTGCCCACCACCTCCACCGCGGCCGTCTGGGCCAGGAAGGCCAGCTCCTCCAGGGAGTCCTCGGCCTTCCAGGAAGGGGTGTCTCCGCCGTACAGCTCCACGCCGACGAGCAGGGCTTTTTCCTGCAGCGTGGTGGTGATCAGGGGCCGGCGCTCTTCGTACTCGTAGTTTTCTTCTCGAGGGCTCAAAACTGTCCTCCACTCCAGCCTTTCTGCCCCCGGAACCGCCGTCCGGATGGCAGTCCGTTGGATCAAGGGCACTCCGCTTACATTGCCGCCGCGGTATGTAAGTATCACTGCGCATACTTACATAGTTGCGGCGCTATGTAGGCGCGCTTGCCTAGCGCTCCCCTGCCCCGCGGCCGCGCCGCCCAGCGCTTTTTTGCGCCTTGTTTACTCCACGATCCGCACGATCCCTTCGGCCAGGTACACCCGGTTGCGCTGCCGGCCGCTGGCCTCGCGCACCAGGCCCAGTTGCTCCAGCCGGCGCAGCGCCTGCATGGCGGCCTGGTGACTGACATGGAAGCGGTCCACCACGTCGTTGGGGACGATGACCGGGTTGGCAAAGAGGGCGTCGGCCAGGGCCAGGGCTAGCCCGACCACGCGCTCCTGCTGCAGACGGGCCCGCCACGCCAGCTGCAGGTCCTGCAGTTGCTTGGCCTTGGCGATGGCGTCGCGGGCCTGCTCGGCGGTCCCCTGCAGGAAGAAGAGGACCCAGGGGGCCCACTCCCCGCGTTCGCTCACGCCCAGCAGCAGGTCGTAGTACTCGGCGCGGTAGCGTTCGAAGTAGGCGCTCAGGTAGAGCAACGGCACCGGCAGCAGGCTCCAGGTAACCAGCAGGAGCGACAGCAGCAGCCGGCCGATGCGCCCGTTGCCGTCCAGGAAGGGATGGATCGTCTCGAACTGGTAGTGGATCAGGGCCAGGCGCACCAGCGGGGGGTAAATATCGGCGCCCTGGATGTAGCGCTCCAGCTCCTGCAGCGCGGCGAGCATCTCCGGCACCGGGGGAGGGACGAAATCGGCGTCGGCCAGGGTGCAGCGGCGTTTGCCGATCCAGTTCTGCACCTGGCGGAACTGGCCCGGGGTGGCCCGCTCCCCGCGGACGCCCTGCATCAGGCGGGCGTGCAGCTCGCGGATCAGGTCCAGGTCGATGGGGCGCATCCCTAGCTGCTCCAGCCCGTACTCCAGGGCGGCGACATAGTTATAGACCTCGCGCACGTCGGAGCTGTCCGGGGTGGCGGCCGGCCCGGCCTCGTAGACGTAGAGGTCGGACAGGTCGGCCGTGGTGCCCTCGATGCGCGAGGAGAGCACGGCCTCGCGCCGCAGGAAGGGGCCGATGAACAGGGTGGGGTGGGCCATGGTGCGGCCCAGGCCGGCCAGCTCGCCCACGGCGCGGTCGGCCTCCGAGAGGGCGCCTACCAGGGCAGCATCCAACGGCAGCTCGGGGGGGAGGGGGTTGGGGCAGAAGGCCCAGTAGCCCGTCTCCCCGGCCGTGGCCTGGACCAGCCGGCCGGAAGGGCTCGCCCGAAAACGCTCCAGGTTCATCGCTGTCATCCTGCCGGCCTGCCGGCCCCTGTTCCTCCAAGGGCCGATCCGGCGCCCGGCCTCATCCTTTGACCACGCCCAGGGGTCGCAGCCGCACCACCTTCCGGCACAGCCCGGCGCCGACCATCACGTCGACGACGTTGCTGACATCCTTGTAGGCGTCGGGCATCTCCTCGGCGAGGATATCTTTCTCCGTGGACATGACGATGATGCCCTTGGCCTCCAGCTCCCGGCGGATGTTGCGCCCCTGGCCGCGCCTGATGGCCGCGCTGCGGCTGAGGACGCGGCCGGCCCCGTGGCAGGAGCTGCCCCAGGTCTCTTCCAGGGCCCGCGGCAGGCCCACCAGGACGTAGGAGGCGCGGCCCATGTCGCCGGGCACCAGCACCGGCTGGCCGACGGCCCGGTAGTCGGTGGGGACCTCCGGCCGGCCGGCGGGGAAGGCCCGCGTGGCCCCCTTGCGGTGGACAAAGAGCAGGCACTCTTTCCCTTGGACCAGGTGCTTCTCTGCCTTGCCGATGTTGTGGGCCACGTCGTAGACGAGAGCCATCCCCAGCTTCTGGGGCGTGGTCCGCAGGGCGTGGGCCACGGCCTCGCGGGCCAGGTGCATCAGGCACTGTCGGTTGGCCCAGGCGTAGTTGGCGGCGGCGGCCATCGAGGCGATGTAGGCCTGGCCCTCGGGCGACTTGATCGGGGCGCAGGCTAGCTGGCGGTCGGGAAGCTGGATGCCGTACTTGCGGGTGGCGTCGCCCAACACGCGGATAAAGTCATCGCAGACCTGGTGGCCAAAGCCGCGCGAGCCGGAGTGGATCTGCAGCACGATCTGGCCCCGGAAGAGACCAAAGGTCCGGGCGACCTCCTCGTCAAAGACCTCCTCGACGACGTCGATCTCCAGAAAGTGGTTGCCCGATCCCAGGGTGCCCAGTTGGTTGCGGCCGCGCTCAAAGGCCTTGGGACTGTACTTGCGGGCCACCTCGGGGTCGGCGCCGGGCATGGCGCCGTTTTCCTCGCAGTGCGCGGCGTCCTCCGGCCAGCCGTAGCCCTGCTCGATGGCCCACTGCGCGCCCTTGACCAGTGCGCCCTTGGCGCGGGCCAGGTCGGAGATAATTTCGCCCCGCGAGCCGACGCCGGCCGGCACTTCGCGGTGCAGCGCGGCGACCATGTCGCGGACCTTGCCCTCGACATCGGCCAGAGCCAGGTTGCTGCGGATCAGACGGACTCCGCAATTGACGTCGTACCCAATTCCTCCGGGCGATACGATCCCTTCTTTCTCCGGATCGAAGGCCGCCACCCCGCCGATGGGAAAGCCATAGCCCCAGTGCATGTCGGGCATGGCCAGCGAGCGGCCGACGATGCCCGGCAGGGTGGCCACGTTGCGCGCCTGCTCCGGGCTGCGGTCCTCGGCGATCTTTTCCAGCAGCTTGCGGTCGGCCAGGATGCGTGCCGGCACGCGCATGTCCCCGCTCTTGGGGATGTCCCAGCGGTACTCGTCCACCTGGACCAGGCCGTATTCTTTGATGCCCATTCTACACCTCCGCCCGGTGGGGCCGTATATCGTCTGTGATTGTACCACAGGGGGCCGAGGGGTTCAACTGGCGGCATTCTTACCGTCGAGGACGACGGTTCACCAGCTTTCCATCTGCCAGGACCTCAGCTCCTCCAGGAAACGGTGCTCGGTGAGGTCCAGGTGCAGGGGGGTGATCGAGACGTATCCGGCTTCCAGGGCGGCGACGTCGGTGCCGGGGATGAGTTCCCCCGTGGGGGGCGAGCCCTCCAGCCGGTAGCGGCGGGTTCCTTCGCGCTCCTCGATGAGGACCCACTCCTCGCGGTAGGTGCGCTGCCCCAGGCGGGTCAGGGCCACGCCCTGCACCTGGTCGGCCGGCACCTTGGGCACGTTGACGTTCAGCAGCACCCCCGGTGGCAGTCCGCGCCGGCCGACCTCGCCGGCCAGCCGCCGGGCAAAGTCGGCGGCAAAGGCAAAGTCCCACCCGCTGTAGCCGTCCAGGGACACGGCGATCCCCGGCACGCCCAGCAGGACGGACTCCATGGCCGCGGCCACCGTCCCCGAGTAGGTCACGTCCGAACCGACATTGGGCCCGCGGTTGATCCCCGAGAGCACCAGGTCCGGCCGGCCGGGGACAAGCCCCAGCAGGGCCAGGGCCACGCAGTCCGAGGGCGTGCCGTCGCTGACCGTCACACTGCTGCCGTCTTCCAGGGCCAGGGCGCGCACGGTCAGCGGCTCGTGCAGCTTGCGGCTGTGGCCGGCCGCGCTCCAGTTGCGGTCCGGGGCCAAGACGACTACCTCGTGCTCGCTCTCCAACGCCCGCTTCAGGGCCAGCAGGCCGGCGCTCTGGATTCCATCATCGTTGGTCAGTAGGATGTACATGCCCTCAGTCCTTCTCCTCGGCCAGGCCCAGCGCCTCGCGGGCCTCGGCGACGACAAAGAGCGAGCCGCAGACACAGACCAGGTCGGCCGGCGCTGCCAGCGCCCGGGCCCGCGCCAGCGCCGCGGCGACGCCCTCCACAACCTCCACGGGGGCCGGGCCGGCCTGCCGGGCGGCCTCGGCCACCGCCGCGGTCCCGGCGGAGCGCGGGTGCCGCGAGGCAGTGACGATCACCCGGGCCGCGGCCGGCGCCAGCTCGCCGAAGAAGGCGGCGGCGTCGTGGCCCTTGGAGAATCCGGCCACCAGGATGAGCCGGGCGTGCGCAAACTCCTCGGCCAGGGCCCGGCGCAGGGCCCGCGCCGAGTCGATGTTGTGGGCCCCGTCGAGCACCAGCCAGGGGCGCATGGAGGCCACCTCCAGCCGGCCGGGCCAGCGCGCCGTGCCCAGGCCCGCCGCGATCGCCTCGTCGGGGATGTCCCAGCCCTGCTCCCGCAGCGCCAGGACGACGGCCTGGGCCACGCGGGCGTTGCTCTGCTGGAAATGGCCGCGCAGGGCCAGCGCGGCCGGGTCCGGCGGGACGGGGTAGGGCCGCGGCGCGCCGGGCAGCGGCAGGGCCGGGCGTACTCCCTCCTCCGCGGCGATCCACAGGGCCGCGCCGCGCTCTCGGCAGGCGGACGCGATAGCCGCCAGCGCCTCCGCCTCCTGGACGGCGCTGACCACCCACCCGCCCGGCTTGACGATGCCGGCCTTTTCGGTGGCGATGGCCCCCAGGGTGTGGCCCAGGATCTCCATGTGGTCGTAGCCGATGGTGGTGATGACGGCCACGCGTGGGGTGACGACGTTGGTGGCGTCCAGCCGTCCCCCCAGGCCGACCTCCAGCACGGCCGCGTCGATGCCCTGCTCGGCAAAGTAGCCCAGGGCCAGTGCCGTGGAGATCTCGTAGTAGGTGGGGGGACCCTGCTCCCCGCCGCGCATGGCCTCCACCAGCGGGCGCAGCCGCTCGATCCAGGAGGCCACGGCAGCCTGGGCGATGGGCCGGCGGTCCACCTGCACCCGCTCGCGCCAGGTGTGCAGGTGAGGGGAAGTATACAGGCCGGTGCGCCGGCCGGCCGCCCGCAGGATGCTCTCCAGGAAAGCCGCCGTGGAGCCCTTGCCCTTGGTCCCGGCGATCAGCACGCTGGGGTAGCGCTCCTGGGGCCGGCCCAGGCCGGCCAGCAGGTGGGCCGTACGCTCCAGGTTAAAGGCCGCCGGGGAGTAGGAATAGGGCAGGCCTTTCTCATAGTCGATGAAGGAGTTGAGATAGTCGAGAGCCTGGTGGTAGGAAAGGTCGTCCATTTCGCTCTCCGGCCTGATGAGTGACCCGTGAAACGTGAGAACGTGATCCGAGAGAAGATGCCGGCAGGCTTTGCTACAGCGTGCCCCACCGGTGTACGCCATCGCGCCCGGGGACAACGGCCAGCAGCTCGGCCACGGTCCTGCCGAGGCACGGATGGCGATAGTCCGGGGCGATCTCGGCCAACGGGACCAGGACAAAGGCACGCTCGGCGAGCAGCGGGTGAGGGATGGTCAGCTCCGCCGTCGCAATCGCCAGGTCGTCGTAGAGGAGGATGTCCAGGTCGATGGTGCGCGGGCCCCAGCGCTCCTGGCGCTGTCGGCCCAGGGCAGTCTCGATGCGCTGCAGGGCGCGCAGCAGCCCTTCCGGGGGAAGGGCGGTGCGCACCTCGCAGGCGGTGTTGAGGAAGGGCGGCTGTTGGGTCCGGCCCCAGGGGGCGGTCTCGTACAGGGAGGAGAGGGCGGTGACGTCGGCGATCTCGCCGAGCAGGGCCAGGGCCCGGCGCAGGTGCCCTGCGCGGTCGCCGAGGTTGCTGCCCAACCCCAGGTAGGCGGTGGATTTGCTCATTCCGGCTGTCCTGGCAGCCACAGGCGCGGGGCCGGCTTTTCCTCCTCTTCCTCTTCCTCCAGGGAGGTCGGCCGCGGCACCCACAGCGTCCCGGGGCCGCTGCCGGCCGGCACCCAGAACTCGTCTTCCTCTTCCTCTTCTTCTTCCTGCTCTTGGGCGATTTGTACCAGGATCTCCATGCTCCTGTCCACCAGGGCCCGTAGGAAGGCGTTGTCCGGCCCGGGGTGCCTCTCCAGGTCGGCGGCGCAGCCTATGGCCACCGCGGCCAGCTTTTCCTCCCCCAGCGCCGCCAGCAGGCGGGCCTGCTCGGCGAGTTGCTCGGCCAGCCGTCGGACCAAGGCTTCATCGCACCGCTCGCCGATGATCCGCGCCGCCAGTTGGCCCCGGGATTGCAGCGCCGCCAGGTTGAGCAGCCCTTCCTCCGTCTGCATGGGCTGGCGCTGGGCGAGACGCAGCCACTTTTCGACGTAGGGGTTCATCCCCTCGTCCAGCAGAAGCCAGCGGACCATGCTGCGGTGCTGGACCAGGGTGGCTGCCTGGGCCGGGCTCGCCACCGTGTCCGCGGCGGCCGCCAGGTAGGCGGGCAGGGTGTCTTCCGGGACCCTTTCCAGGAGGTGGGCGGCCTCGGAATAGTCCGGCGGCAGGGTCCGGCCGCCGGACCGGCTGCGCTCGGCCGCCTGGCGCGCCCGCCGGGCGATGTAGGCTGGGCCGACCTCCACCAGGTCCTCGCCAAAATGCTCGTCCTCCACGGCCAGGCCGGCTTCCAGGTCGGCCCGGCTGACCAGGGCATACTCGCACTCCAGCAGTCCATCCGGACCGACGAGGAAGCTGGCGAAGCGGGCCAGGCCCAGGGCGGCCGGCTGCACCAGGCGCATGAACTGGGCGCCGCTGCGGTCGAAGAACGAGGCCCGGGCCTGCTCAAAGGTCACGTCGGGCCCGGCGGGGGCGGCCGTGGACGGGGGGGTGAAGCCGCGGCTGCGCAGCCGGTGCTGTGCCCGGCGGGCCGCTTTGCGCAAGCCGGCCGGCCCTTTCTGGGCGATCTGCTCCAGGATGCTCCAGGCGCCCTGGTCCGGCAGCTCGGCCAGCGCCTCGATGGCCGCCTCGGCCAGGGCCGGCACCTCCAGGGCGCCTTGCAGGGTCGTCAGCGCCGCCGCGCCCCGCTCGTGGACCAGGGCCAACAGGCGCCGGCGGGCCTCTGCCGGGGCCCCGTCGCGCAGTTCGGCTAGCTCTTCCATAGGTCACCGCATCACGCCGACCCGCACGTTGCGGAAGCGCGCCGGGGCGCAGCCATGGCCCACGTGGGCCACCTGCCCCGGTTCACCCTTGCCGCAGTTGGGCGTGCCCCACATCCGCCAGTGGTCGGCGTTGCAGATGGCGTCGCAGTTGCCCCAGAACTCGTAGGTGATGCCGGCGTAGGTCGGGTTCTTCAGCAGGCGGCCCAGCTTGCCGCCCTTGATCTCGTAGGCGACCTCGGTGCCGAACTGGAAGTTGACCCGGCGATCGTCGATGCTCCAGGAGCGGTTGGTGGCCAGGTACAGCCCCTCGTCGGTGTCGGCGACCAGGTCGTCGAAGGTCCAGGTGCCCGGCAGCAGGTTGATGTTGGTCATGCGGATGATCGGGATGTTCTCCCAGCCGTCGGCCCGCATGCCGCCGCTGCTTGGGATGCCCAGGGTGGCCGCGGTCTCGCGGGAGCTCTGATAGTCGCAGAAGATGCCCTCGCGCACCAGGTAGATGCGCTGGGCCGGGATGCCCTCGTCGTCGTAGGCGAAGCTGCCCAGCCCCTCGGGGACGGTGGCGTCGGCGACGATATTGACCAGTGGCGAACCGTAGCGAAAGCTGCCGCGCTTCTCCAGGGTCAGGAAGCTCGTGCCGGCGTAGGAGGCCTCGGTCCCCAGGACACGGTCCAACTCGGTGGGGTGGCCGCACGACTCGTGGATCTGGAGGCCCAACTGCGCGCCTTCCAGGATGATGGTCGTCACCGCCGCCGGGCACTGCGGCGCGGTGAGCAGGGCCACGGCCACCTCGGCGGTTGGGCCGGCGTGCGCCACCAGGTCCATGTCCTCGACCGCCTCGTAGCCCTTCTGTAGCTGCTGTCGGCCGAACGAGGTGGGGTAGCTGCGCCGCTGTACCTCTCCCTCGCCGATGGCCATGGCCTCGATGCCTGCCCCGGTCTCGGTCAGGGTCTGCTCGATGTAGGAACCTTCACTGGAAGCAAAGGTTTTTTCTTCACGAAAGGCAACAAAGTGGCCCTCGGCCACTCCGATCCCCGGCACACGGCGCATCTCGGCGTCGGCCCGCAGCAGGAGGTCCACCTTCTGCTCCAGAGGCACGGCGAAGGGGTCTTTCCGCAGGGGACTCGTGTAGCGTTGCGTGACTACCGGAGCGGGGGCCAGGACGATGGGCTTTTGGCCCGGGACCATCGCCGAGGCCCGGGCGATCTGCACGGCCAGGGCGGCTACCCGGTCGGCCTCGGCGGGGCTCACGGTGGAACTGGCCGCAAAGCCCCAGGCTCCTTCGGCGATCACGCGGACGCCGAACCCCCGTTCGACATGGTGGGAGATGGCGGCCACCCGCCCGTTCTTGACCGTGATGTGCTGCTCCTCGCGGCGGACGATGCGCATATCGGCGTAGGAGGCCCCACGCGCGCGGGCCGTTTCCAGGGCCCGGTCGGTCAGCTCTCTCATCGTTCCTCCTCATACACAATCGGGCACCTTGCGAAGGCCGGCCGGCCTTCGCAAGGTGCCCGGATGGCTCTAGTGGTCCACGCGGATCAGTTCCAGGACGGCCCGGGCGCAGTTCACCAGGTCGGCAATGGCAATCCACTCCTCGGTGGTGTGCGCGTGCATCATCCCGGTGCTCATGTTGGTGCAGGAGATGCCATGGGCGTTAAAGATGTTGATGTCGCTGCCGCCCCCGGAGGCTTCCAGGCGCGGGGGCACGCCGACGGCCTCGATGGCCTTTTTCGCCAGGCGAACGATCTCGTCCTCTTCGCTCAGGGTGAAGCCGTTGTAGGCGCGCTCCACGCGGACCTTGGCCTCGGTGCCGTACAGCTTGGCCGTCTGCTCCAGGGCCTCGGTGATCAGCAGGGTGTTCTGGCGCAGCTTGCGCTCGTCCCGGCTGCGGACCTCCCCCTCCATCTCCACCCGGTCGGGGATGATGTTGGTGGCGGTGCCACCGCGGATGATGCCGATGTTGGCCGTCGTCTCCGGGTCGATGCGTCCCAGCGGCATCTTGACGATGGCCTCGGCGGCGATGCGGATGGCGCTGATGCCGTTCTCCGGGGCCACGCCGGCGTGGGCCGCCTTCCCCTGGACGACGGCCGACAGCATGTTGTGCGATGGCGCGGCGACGATGATGGCGCCAAAGGGACCGCTGGCGTCCAGCGCCACGCCCATCCGGGCGCGCAGCTCGCCATAGTTCAGGTTCTTGGAGCCGTTCAGCCCGGTCTCCTCCTCCACCGTCAGGACGACCTCCACCGGGCGGTGGGCGATCTTGTTCTCGGTGACTACCTGCAGGGCCTCGAGGATGGCGGCGACCCCAGAGATGTCATCCGCCCCCAGGATGGTGCGGCCATCGCTGTGGATGATGCCGTTCTCCACCACGGGGACGACGCCGGTGCAGGGGTCCACGGCATCCAGGTGGGCATTCAGCAGGAGCGGTTCGCCCTGCCCGGGCAGGAAGGCAATGACATTGCCGGCCCTGTCGATGTTCGCCTTGAGGCTGAGGGTGCGCAGGCGGGTGACGATGCGCTGGGCAAGTGTCTGTTCTTCCCCCGAGCGGTGGTCGGTCTGCACCAGCTCCAGGAAGGCATACAGGACACGGTCCTCTTTAACCATCACATTTCTCCTTGCACGTTTATGCTCCATGCTGACCATCAGGTTTGGTCTGGGCCGCAAGCGGGCCTATTGTACTACAGGACAGGCGGCTACGCAAATCTTCACGGCCTGGGCCGTGGATCTATCCGTGTCCGCGGCCCACTCCGTGTCTGTGGAGGTGGGGGGAATCGAACCCCCGTCCAGAGAGTTCACTACCAAGCGTCTACGAGCCTAGTCGACTCTTTGCTCAGCGCCCCCGGAGCCCCTGTCGACCGGGTCCCCGGAGGCCGGCCGGCTGCAGTCTTTTCCCGCCCGTAGCCGGCGTTCGGGGCAGGAGCACCCTGGCATTTCTACGCCCTTGCCGCCCCCACCAGGGCGAGGAGCGGTAGGACGCGCCGCTTTAGGCGGCGAGCGCTACGGGAGCGCTCTGGAAAGTGTTGCCGTTTGTTTGTTTTGCCCGTTGTTGCGGGGTCAGGCGCCCCGGCTCGCAGCCTGGCTCGTTCCCTCCCTGTCGAACCCATTGCACCCCCAGGCAAGGACCATTGTACCAGGTAGCGGCCTCGGTGTCAACTCGATTTCCTGCCAGGGGCGGGGATCAGCGCTGCAGCAGCGCCTTGACCGAGGGGAAGAGTTCCAGGTCGGTGTGCGGCAGAAAGAGGGCCGAGGTATACTCCTGCATAAAGCGGTTGTCGGCGGAGAGCTCCAGGTAGGTCATCCTCTCGGCGATGCTTTTGGCGGTCTCGCGCATTTCCCGGCAGAGGAGCGTCTGGTAGGCTCCCAGGAGGGCCGTGTTGCCCAGGTAGCGGAATTTGCCCCACTCCAGGTCCGGCAGCAGTCCGATCTGGATGGCCTTCTCCAGGTTGATGTACTGGCCGAAACTGCCGGCGATGAGGATCTCCTCCACCATGGAAAAGTCCAGCTCCAGGCTACGCAGGAGGATGGAGAAGCCGGCGTAGATGGCCCCCTTGGCCCGCAACAGGTTGTTGATGTCCACCTCGGTCAGGACGATGTCCGGCCGGCCCTCCTTGCCCCAGGCGATGACGTACTCCATGCCATGCTCGCCGGCCCGCACCCGTTTTGTCGGCAGGTCGCGGGGGATGCGGCCGGCCTTGTCCACGACGCCGGTGATGAGCATCTCCGCCAGGGTCGAGATCAGGCCCGAGCCGCAGATGCCCTGGGGTTCGCCCCCGCCGATTACCCGGTAGGTGGCCTCGAAGGTGCGCCCGTCGATGATCACCTCGTCGATCGCTCCCTGGGTGGCCCGCATGCCGCAGCGCACCCCGGCGCCCTCGAAGGCCGGGCCGGCCGAGCAGGCGCAGGCGATCAGCCAGTCGCTATTGCCCAGGACGATCTCCCCATTCGTGCCCACATCGATGAACAGGGTCAGGGCGTCGGTCTTGTACATCCCCGAGCTGAGCACCCCGGCGACGATGTCCCCCCCAACGTAGGCCCCCACGCTCGGCGCGCAGTACACCGGGGCGTTGGGGTTGATAGCCACCCCGATCTCGCCGGCCGTCATTTCCGGGGCCTCCAACATGGTCGGCAGGTAGGGCTCCTCGCGGATGTACTTGGGATTGACCCCCAGGAAGAGTTGGGTCATCGTGGTGTTGCCGGCGACCGCCAGCGATTGGATCTGGTCGGCCCCCACCCCCTGCCGCTTGCTCACCTCCTCCAGGAGGCTGTTGATCGTCTTGAGCACCAGCCGCTGCAGGTGCTCCAGCCCACCCGGTTTCTGGGAAAAGATGATCCGCGAGATCACGTCCTCCCCACGCGAGATCTGGGTGTTATAGGCCGAGGCGCTGTCCAGGGCCTCGCCGCTGTCCAGGTCCACCAGGAGGAGCTTGACCGTGGTCGTGCCGATGTCCACGGCGGCTCCCAGGGTGCGGCCCGGGCGGTGCCCGGGCAGGACATCGACCAGTCGCGCGCCCTCGGCGCGCGGCTCCAGCACCACGGTGGGCCGCCAGTCGGCGCTGCGCAGTCGCTGCGGGAGCACCTGCAGCAGGGGCAGCGAGATATGCACGCCGGAGATGCCATGCTGGCGTAAGAGCGCCCGGCGCAGGCGGTCCAGGTCGTTGGTGTTGTCGGCCAGGGAGGGGGGCTCGCACTGCACCGCGACGACGCGCAGCGTCGGATCGTGCTTCCAATCGCAAGTGGGGACCAGCGCGCCGTAGTCGGCGGCACCCAGGCTGGAGACGACCTGCTCCAGGGCCAGCGATGCCGGCAATAGCACCGTCGCCGGTCCCTGGAGCCGCGCCTGGCACGCCAGGACGTAGCCTGCGGCCCGGGCTTCCGCTTTGAGATGGGCGTTCTGGGGCTGCTCCACCGCACCATCCCGGACCTGCACCTGGCAGCGCCCACAGCGCCCTTGTCCGCCACAGGGGGCCGGGATGTCCAGCCCGCACTGGGCGGCGGCCTCCAGGATGGTCGCGCCGATGGGCACCTGGGCCTGTAGTCCTTGCGGTAGAAAGGTGACGGTCACGCTCATCGAACCGTTGTCCTCGGAGCCTCGCGGGGCATGCTCGCCAGCCCACTATAACATAGGGACCGGGCAGCGTCAAGTTCGCCTCTTGACACTTCCATCATCCTGGGGTATCCTGGAAGCCACGTTTCCGGCGCTCTTGTTCGAGTCGTCCCTGGGCTATTGATCTCTGCAGATCCCTAAAGCCGGTGACGCGGATTTCGGCTTCCAGGTAGTATAGCGAGCTGTGCAGGAGTCAGTAACGCCGTCCCGCCGCTGCTGAAAGGCCCGACTTCATAGGCGGGGCTGTTCTCTGGGGGGTACGGCGGACGCCCGGAGCAAGGTCTATGGACCCAGTCCTGTTCGATGAGCGGATCGCGCCATACTACGAGTCCTGGTTTGCCACGCCGGAGGGCCGGCGCGCCGACCGCCTGGAAAAGGCGGCCCTGGGGCGGATGCTTGCCGCCCTGGGATCGCCGGGGACGCTCCTGGAGGTCGGCTGCGGCACCGGCTACTTTAGCCGCTGGTTGGCTGCGCTGGGCTGGCGCGTCGTCGGCCTGGACCACTCCCCGGCTATGCTGGCCCAGGCCCGCGCCGGTGGCGGGCTGCCCCTGGTCCAGGGCGATGCCCTGGCGCTGCCCCTGGGAGACGGCGGCGCGGACGTCGTGGCGCTGATCACGGTGCTCGAGTTCCTGCCCGCGGCCCGGTCCGCCCTGGCCGAGGCCTGGCGCGTGGCCCGCCGCGGGCTGCTCTTGGGGGTGCTCAACCGCTGCAGCCCCATCGCCTGGGCGCGGCGGGCGGAGAGCCTCTTGCGGCCCAATATCTACAACACGGCCCGCTTCTACGGGCCGCGCCAAGTGGCGGGGCTGGTGCGGGCCGCCGCCGGCCGGCCGGTGCAGGTCTCCTGGACCACCACCCTCTGGCCCCGCTGGCTGCCCCTGGAGGGCGGCCCCCTGCCCGGCGGCGCCTTCATCGCCCTCTCCGCCCGCCGGGTGGCCGAGGGCGAAGCGGAGAGCTAAAGGCCGAGCGGCAAACAAACAGGGACAGGCAACTGATTGCTGGAAACTGAGCCGGGAGGTTTCGATGTACATCGGCGCACAGGTCAGCCTCTATCCCCTGGGTCAGACCGACCTTCTGCCCGCCATCCAGGATGTCTGGCAGGCGCTGGAGGAGGCCGGCCTGACCCAGGAGCCCGGCCCGCTGAGCACGCTGGTCTACGGCGAGGACGCGGCCGTCGTGGAAGCGCTGCGCCGGGGTTTTCAGCGGGCTGTGGAGCGCGGGCCGGCGGTCATGGTCATCACCCTGACCAACGCCTGCCCGCTCCCGCCGCGGCAGGGGTAGGCCATGCCGGCGGTCCTGTTTCCCGGGGCATCTCCTGAGCCGCTGGCGGCTGCCTCCGTCCAGGCCGGCCGGCCTGGGGGCTGCCTGGGGCGCCTCGTGCGGCATTTCTCGGCCGTCGGCTCGACCAACGACGCCGCCCGCGCCCTGGCCCAGGCGGGCGCGCCCGAGGGCCTGCTCGTCCTGGCCGAGGAACAGACGGCCGGCCGCGGCCGCTATGGCCGCCGCTGGGAAGCGCCCCGCGGCAGCTCCCTCCTGGCCTCCCTGCTCCTGCGGCCCACCTTTCTCCCTCCCGAGCGCGCCTTTCTCCTGACGGCGCTCGCCGCCCTGGGCATCGCCGAGGCCGTGGCCCACCAGACCGGACTGGAGGTGGCCCTCAAGTGGCCCAACGACCTGCTCCTCGCCGGCCGCAAGGTCTGCGGCATCCTGGTGGAGCTGGAGGGGCAGCGAGGCCGGCTGGAGTGGGCCGTCCTCGGTTGGGGGCTGAACGTCAATGTCGATTTTTCATCCGCCGCGCCCCTCTCCCAGACCGCTACCAGCCTGGCGACCGCGGCCGGCCACCCCTGGGACCGGCGGCCCCTCCTCTGGGCCTGCCTGGAACGCTTGGAGGCGCGCTACGAGGCGGTGCGCGCCGGGCGGGGAGAGGAGGTCTGGGCCGACTGGCGGGCCCGCCTGGACCTGTTGGGCGCCGAGGTCACGGTAGCGACCCCCGGCGAGACCTTGATCGGCCGGGCCCTCGATGTCGCCCCCGATGGCGCCCTGCTCGTGCAGCGCGCGGACGGCCGCCTGGAGCGCGTCCTGGCCGGGGATGTCGCGCCGCCCTTGACAACCACGCCCCGCCGCGTATAATGAGTCCACAATTTGAGGTCACCCTTGACCCCTGTGCATGGCCCCGTTGTCATCGGGCTGTAATCGCCGGACGGCGAGCGTTTGCCATCCCTGTGTTAGAATAGGGCCATGTCCTGGAGGAAACGTTGTTTGTCATCGGCACGGCCGGCCATGTGGACCATGGCAAATCGACCCTGGTCGAAGCCCTCACCGGCATCAACCCGGACCGCCTGGTCGAGGAGCAGGAGCGGGAGATGACCATCGACCTGGGCTTTGCCTGGCTTACCCTACCCAGCGGACGGGAGGTCAGCATCGTCGATGTGCCCGGCCACGAGCGCTTCGTCAAGAACATGCTGGCCGGCGTCGGGGGCATCGACGCTGCCCTGCTCGTCGTCGCCGCCGACGAGGGCATTATGCCGCAGACCCAGGAGCACATGGATATCCTGGGGCTCCTGGGGGTGCCGCGGGGGGTCGTCGCGATCACCAAGTCCGATCTGGTGCAGGACGCCGAGTGGGTGGAGCTGGTTATGGAGGAGGTGCGCGAACGCCTGCGAGGTTCGCTCCTGGCGGGGGCGCCCATCGTTCCCGTCTCGGCGCGCACGGGCCAGGGGCTAAAGGACCTGGTTGCCGCCCTGGACCGGGTCCTGGACGGGGCCCCCCCTCGCCCGGACCAGGGCCGCCCTCGCCTGCCGATCGATCGCGTCTTTACCATGGCCGGTTTCGGCACCGTGGTCACCGGGACGCTGCAGGACGGCCGGCTGCGCCTGGCCCAGGAGGTCGAGATCCTGCCCCGGGGCCTGCGCGGGCGGATCCGCGGGCTGCAGACGCACAAGAAAAAGGTGGAGGAGGCGGCCCCCGGATGGCGCACTGCCGTCAACCTGGTGGGGATTGCTCCCGAGGAGATCGTGCGCGGCGATGTGCTGACGATCCCGGGCTGGATGTCTTCCACCCAGCGCCTGGCGGTGCAGCTGCGCCTGCTGCCCTCCGTCCCCCAGCCCATGCGCCAGGACGATGAGGTCGACCTTTTCCTGGGCTCGGCCGAACGGCGGGCCCGCGTCACCCTGCTCGATGTCGAGGAATTGGTTCCCGGCCAGGCGGGCTGGGTGCTGCTGCGGCTGGACCGCCCGCTGGCCGCGTTACGCGGGGACCGTTTCATCGTCCGCCGACCCTCTCCTGGCAGCACGATCGGCGGGGGGACGGTGGTGGACCCGCATCCGGGAAGGCTGCGCCGCTTCCGCGCCGAGGTTGTCGGCGCCCTGGAGTCGTTGGCTCGCGGCCGGCCGGAAGACCTGCTCTGGCAAGCGTTTCGCGGCGCGCCCCGCTCATTGCGCCAGGTTGTCGAGGAGAGCGGGCTGTCGGAACCGGAGGCCCGCACCGCCCTGGAACGGCTCTGGCAGGCCGGCGACCTGGTTGCCCTCCAGGCGGGAGAGGCCGAGCTTGGCCCTGCCACGTTGCTCATCCCCCGCGCCGCGGCAGAGGAACTGCGCGCCCGTATCCAGTCCCTCCTGGAAGACTACCACGCCCGTTTCCCGCTGCGCTCGGGGATGCCCAAGGAGGAGCTCAAGAGCCAACTGCGCCAGGAGACGCGCGTTTTCAACGATGTCCTGGCCTGGGCTGAGGCCGGCGGCGCCCTGGAGGTCCAGGGGGCCCTGGTCCGCCGACCGGGCTACCGCCCGCGCTACACCCCGGAGCAGCAGGCCCAGGTGGACAACCTCTTGCGCATCCTGCGTCGGCAGCCCTATGCTCCGCCGGCCCGCCAGGAGTGGGGCATCGATGATTCCGTCCTGAACGCGCTGGAGGAGGAAGGCCGCATCGTCCGCCTGAACCCGGAGGTCGCCTTCCTGCCCGAGGTCTACCAGGGGATGGTCCAGCGCGTGCTCCAGGAGATCGACCGCCAGGGCCCGATCACGGTGGCCCAGGTGCGCGACCTGTTCCAGACCAGCCGCAAGTACGCGCTGGCCCTGCTCGAAGATATGGATCAGCGCAAGTGGACTCGCCGTGTTGGCGACGAGCGGGTGCGCTGCTGAAGACCGCAAGCGGTCTCCGGGAGGTGTCAACGATGGAAGAAGGCCGAGCGCTCAAGTACAAGCTGGGTTATGAAAAGATCCTGCGGGCGGTGGGCAAGTACTGCGACCAACAGCACCTGGAGGAGGTCTGCCTGCTCGAGTTCGAGAAAGGCCTCATCCTGCAGGGGCTGCGGGTGGAGTCGACCAGCCAGGGGTACATCCGCCACCTGGTCTCCGAGACCTGGAGCTTTGAGCAGATCGCCAGCATGGCCAAGTAGAGGCCGGACCGGTCTTCCCGGGACGTTGGCCCTGTTGGGCGGGCCCATGGGTGAGCTGCCGCCGGTGCAGTGAGGAGGAGCGCATGAAGCTGTTCGAAGGAGTCTCCCAGACCGATTACCAGGATGTGCTGCGCGCGCTGGGGCGCTTCATCGATGCCAATGAGTATATCGGCATCCGCATCATCGAGACGGAGGATGGGCTGATCTTCCAGGGTCGGCGTTCGCCCCGCAGCGGCCGGACCAAGCCCGGTCCGCAGATCGAGACCTATTTGATCACCGACGATGATCTGCGCAACCTGCTCCACGAGGCCTACGAGCAGCGCGGCAAGGCCACTACGGACGCCCTCAAACGTCTGTAGGAGTTGAGCGGTTGGGCCGGCCGGCTGCGCCGGGGACGAGGCCGCCCTTTATGCTTTGCGGGCCAAGAAGAGGGCTTCCACCAACGCCAGGAAGAGCAGCCCCAGCAGGACGATGGGCCAGGTGATCAGCCCCAGGCTGCGGGCGATGGCGATGCCGACAAAGTAGAGCGCCAGCAGGCCAGCCTCGCGCCAGGCGCGCAGGGTATCGCGTTGATGGGTCCGGGAGGTGAGGAGACGCAGCCCGATCAGGTGGGACAGGGGAGCCAGCAGCGTCGTCAGGACGACAAAGAGGACCACGAAAAAATACCATACGCTGAGGGGGGAGGCCCGGCCGTCCAGCACGGCCAGCGGTGGATGGACAAAGGCCAGGAGGAATCCCAGGGCCGCCCAGCCGGCCACCGCGTAGGGGGCGAAAAAGGCCCATTTCAGTTGCAGGGCCAGCGGGACGAAGGTCAGCGCCGGGGCCAGCAGCAGCAGCGCGTAGAAGACAATCCGCCAAGGGTCCCAGGGGTTGGGGATCGCGCCCACCTCGAAGATGAAGAGGAAATAGATCCACGCGGCCCAGGCGATTCCCGCCGTGGCCCCCAGCACCAAGAGCAGGCGACGATCCGGCATCACCTTCTCCTTGACAGAACTTGCCCACAACGGCTATAATACCCCTAGCCGGCGGTTCCAGGGTCCGCCTGCAAGTCCAGGCGACATCGCCCTTTCACAACAGACACTGCGGCCTCATGGCATGGCCAGGGTCGGCTGGGGCCGGGGGATGACCCCCCAGTACTGCTGTGGCCAGTAGATCAGCCAGGCCCGGCCGACGATCTTGTCCAGCGGCAGCGGGCCCCAACTGCGCGAGTCGCTGCTGTTGCCCCGGTTGTCGCCCATAACGAAGACGGCATCCAGCGGCACTACCAGCGGCGGCATGTTGCCCATCTGGCTCCGCGCCGCCTCGGAAAGGTAAGGTTCGCTCAGCGGGACGCCGTTGATCCACACCTGGTTCTGACGGATCTCCACCGTCTCGCCGGGCAGCCCGATGACACGTTTGATAAAGTCGCGGCTGGTGTCGCGAGGGTACTCGAAGACGACGACGTCGCCGCGCCGGGGCATATGGAAAAGGTAGGCCAGCCGGACCGGCAAGTCCTGGTTCCCAGGCAGCAGGCGCCGGAGCGCGTTCAGGTCGATGTGGAAATACTCCAGCCGATTGACGATGATATACTGCCCGGTGTGCAGGTTCGATTCCATACTGCTGCCTTCGACGCGAAAGTTCTGGATGACGCCGCGCACCAGGAAGAAGATGAGCAGGGTGAAGAGGAAGGTTTCCAGGACCTCGCGCAGCATAGAGCGCGCCGAACTTTCCGCCCCCTGGACGGAGGGCTCGGCTTCCGTTTTCGGCAGCGCCGCCGGCTGGATCGGAACTTTGCTCTCCAGAGGAGAGGGCAACGGCCAGGACATGGGCAATCTCCAAACGTTGTCTGGGCCCATTATAATACAACTGCCCTGAATTTGCCAACTGCACGGAGGAAGAGATGCACGAAGCGCTGCTCTATGATCGGCTGGATGGCGGCAATGTCCGCTGCCGCCTCTGCCCCTGGGATTGTCAGCTTCTGCCCGGGGAGAAGGGGCGTTGTCTCGTGCGGGAAAACCAGGACGGGATTTTGTATACGTTGAACTATGGCCTGGTCACGGCGGCGGCCATCGAACCGATCGAGCGGCGCGGGCTGTATCACCTCTTTCCGGGCAGCAAGGTTCTGCTGCTGGGCGGGCTGGGCAACAACCTGCGCTGCCGACACCGGCCGGCCCCCGTGGAAGCGGCCGCGACGGGCAAGGCCCGTTTCCTGGACGCCGAGCGGGCCGTCAATTTCGCCCTCGAGCAGCACTGCCGCGGGGTGACCTGGGGGTTCCAGGAGCCCACCGTCTGGATGGAGTATGTCCTCGATCTGGCCAAGCTCTTCCGCGCCAACGGCATGTTTACCTTGATGATAACAAACGGCTATATTACGAAAGAGGCTCTGGACCTGCTGGGCCCCTACCTCGACGCCTATGTGGTGGAGATCCCCTCCATTTCGCCCGGACCCTACGAGGCGTTGTGCGGCACTCCCCAGACGGCGACGGTCCTGGAGGGGGCAGTGCATATGCAGCGGCAGTGGCGCTGCCACGTCGAGATCCATACCCCGTTGGTCCCCGGGATAAACGATTCCCCAGACATCGTCCGCGAGGTGGCCCTCTGGCTGCAGGAATCGCTGGGCCCCGACACGCCCTGGCACCTGTGGCCGTTCGTGCCGGCCGGGGAGCTGGCCGAGCGCCCTCCCACGCCGCGCGATGTCCTGGAGGGGGCCATGGCGATCGGGCGCCAGGTGGGCCTGCGCTACGTTTACATCCAGACCGGCGAGGCCAGCGGCCTGACCTCCACCGTCTGCCCTTCCTGCGGGAACCTGCTGATCCGGCGCGAGGGCCAGTACAACGTCAAGGTCTTGGGCTTGGAGGGCGGCAAATGCGCCCAGTGTGGCCAGGAGGTCTATATGCGCCGCTCTATTTTCAAGTGAAAGGGGGACTCGATGTTTCATAGATCTGTGCCCCAGGGCGAGCTGCGGCCTTCGCCGATTGCCGGCACCTGGTACCCCGGGACGGCAGAGGCCTTGGGGAGCATGGTCGACCGCTTTCTGGACAACGTTCCCGAACAGGAGGTCCATGGCCGCCTGCTGGGGCTGGTGTCCCCGCACGCCGGGTACATCTACTCCGGCCAGGTGGCCGCCTACGGCTACCGCTTGCTCCGGGATCGGCAGTTCTCCCGGGTGGTGGTCCTCAGTCCCTGCCATGCTCCTTATCCGGGGCGCTTCCTGGTCTCGGCCCGGCACTATGCGACGCCCCTGGGCAAGGTGCCGGTGGATTTTGCGTTGGTCGAGCGCCTGGCCGAGCGCATCCCCATCACCCGTCTGGAGGAAGACGACGAGCATTCCCTGGAGATCCAACTGCCCTTCCTGCAGCGGGCGCTGGGCGACTTTCTCCTGGTGCCGGTGATGTTGCGCAACCAGTCCTGGCAGGACTGTCAGGAGTTGGCAGCGGCCCTGGAGCAGGTCCTGGGCGATGAGCGTCCGCTGCTCGTGGCCAGCACGGACCTCTGCCACGCCTACGACTACGACCAGGTGCAGCGCACGGATGCGGTCACCCTGTCCGCCCTGGAGCGGGGGGAGGCGCAGGAGTTCTGGCAGACGGCCGGCCGCATCCAGGGGGCCTGTGGCTTTGGCGCCGTGACGGCCGTGCTGTTGCTGGCCCGCCGCTGGGGTGCCGAGCGGATCCAGATCCTCTACCATACCAACTCGGGCGATGTGACCGGAGAGCGGCGCACCTATGTCGTGGGCTATGCGTCGGCGGCCATCCTGGGCCCCGAGCCCGCGACGTAGGGGGCGCCAAGCCGAGGAGCGCAAGCATGGCACTGCTCAAGAAGATGGGGGTGCGCAAGGAGCCCGGCCCCGCGGCGCCGGCCGAGGAGCCGGGGACCGTGCGCCTGGTCGACCGGCCGGCCGGAGATTCGTCCACCCCGGACGTCTCTCCCTCCCCGCCGCCCGCGGCCCCGGCCGTGCACCCGCCCCCGCCCCCGCCCGTGACCCGCCCGATGCCGGCCCCGGGGAGCGAGGAGAAGCCGCCCTCGCCGGAGGTGCGCGTCCCTACCCTGTCGGTGGGCGCCATCCTGGAGGAGCGCTACCAGATCGAGTCCATCCTGGGCATCGGCGGCATGAGCGTGGTCTACAAGGGCCGCGACCTGCGTTTCAAGGGCGTCTACCGGACCTGTGCCATCAAGGAGATGACCGACCGTTCGCCCAACAGCCAGACCCGCGGCATCACCTTCAAGAACTTTGAACGCGAGGCCAGCCTCTTGGCCACGCTCAACCATCCTTCCATCCCCAAGATCTATGACTACTTCATGGCCTCGGGGCGCATCTACCTGGTGCTGGAGTTCATCGAGGGCCAGAACCTGGAGGATCTCCTGGAGAGCTCGCCCGAGCCCTTGGATGAGGAGCAGGTCGTCCGCTGGGCCATCCAGATCTGCGACGTGCTCTCCTACCTCCACAACCGCAAGCCGGAGCCGATCATCTTTCGCGATATGAAGCCCTCCAACATCATGATCACTCCCGACGGCCGGATCGTGCTGATCGACTTTGGCATCGCTCGCCTCTTCGAGGCCGATCAGAAGGGCACGATGATCGGCACCGAAGGCTACTCGCCCCCGGAGCAGTACCGTGGCGTGGCCGAGCCCCGCGGCGATATCTACGCCCTGGGGGCGACCATGCACCATCTGCTGACCAAGTCGGACCCGCGGCTGGAAACGCCGTTCACCTTCCACGAGCGCCCGCCCAGCTCGCTGAACCCCCAGATCTCGGCCCAGCTAGAGGGGGTCATCATGAAGGCCCTGGAGTACGACGTCCGCCAGCGCTGGGCCTCGGCGGCGGAGATGCGCGCCGCCCTGCTCGACCTGGCCCACCTGAACGTGGAGGACCTGCGGTCCGGCGCCGAGCCGGCCAAGGCCGCAGCCGAGGAGCGGCTGGTCTGGTCGTTCAACTGCGAGGAAGAGGTGCGGGCCTCACCCCTGGTCTACAACGGCATCCTGTATATCGGGGCCTATGACAACAACCTCTACGCGCTCGATGCGCAGGGGGGCAAGTTCCTATGGAAGTTCCCGGCCCAGCGCGGCATCTGTTCGACGGCCTGCGCCTGGGAGCGGTTTGTGGCTTTTGGATCGGAGGACGGCAACGTCTACGCGCTGAACGCGCAGTCGGGGCAGTTGCACTGGACGGCGCGCACCGGTGGGCCGGTGCGTTCTTCGCCGCGCCTGCTGGCGGATATCCTGTACGTCGGCTCGGACGATCAGCTCATCTATGCCCTGGACCCACGGCGCGGCGAGCAGCTATGGTCCTATCGGACCTGGGGGGCGGTGCGTTCCTCGGCGGTGCTGGCCGGCGGCAGCGTGTTCGTGGGCTCCGATGATGGGCATGTCTATGCGCTGGAAGCTCGGCGGGGGGAGCAGCAGTGGAAGACGCGCACGGGGGCGGCGGTCATCTCCTCTCCCGTTGTCTGGGAGGGGTTGGTCCTGGTCGGCTCCTGGGACTCTTTCGTCTACGCCCTGGACCAGCGCAGCGGGTGGCCGGCCTGGAAGTTTCGCACCAATGGGCGCGTGACCTCCTCCCCGTTTGTCTACGGCAACCGCCTGTATATCGGTTCGGCGGACGGCAACCTCTACTGTCTCGATGCCCGCAACGGCAAACAGGTCTGGAAGTTTGAGTCTGGGGGCTTTATTACCTCCTCGCCGCAGGTGGCGAACGGCCGGGTCTATGTGGGGGCCGGCAACGGGCGGGTCTATTGTCTGGACGGCGACTCCGGCAGGGAGATCTGGTCCTTCCAGACCGGGAAGCCGGTGCCGTCCTCTCCGGTGGTCGTGGAAGGGATTGTCTATATCGGCTCGATGGATCAGCGCGTCTACGCGTTGCGGGCTTAGCGCGGCGTGTGGTGCCAAGGAGAGGGCCTATGCCATTCTGGAAACGTCGGCGACAACAGGAAGTCGAGCTCGCGGCACCGCCGAAGCGCCGAGGCGTTGCCTTTGGGCTGGCCAGCGATGTCGGCCGGGTGCGCTCGAGCAACCAGGACCATGTCTTTGCCATGCTGACGTCGCTGCCCGGACCGAACGGCCAGCTCACGGTGGGCCTCTTCATCGTGGCCGATGGGATGGGCGGGCATACGGGCGGCGCTGTCGCCAGTACCCGCGCGGTGGAGGTTGTGGCCATGCAGACCCTGCGCGGGTTGATCCATCCGATCCTGGAAGGAGGGGCCCCGGAGCCGGTCCAGGACCTCTTGCGGGAGGCGACCCTGGAGGCGAACCGGCGGATCCTGGCCGAGGCCGCCCGGCAGCACAACGATATGGGCACGACGGTCACCAGCGCCCTCCTGTTGGGCGGGCGCTGCTACGTGGCCCATGTGGGGGACAGCCGGCTGTACTCCTACGATGGGAGGAGACTGCAGCACCGCACGCGCGACCACTCCATGGTCGCCCGCCTGCAGGAGTTGGGGCAGATCTCGGCCGAAGAGGCCCTTCACCACCCCAAGCGCAACTACCTGTATCAGTCGGTGGGTCAGCAGGACGAGATCGAGGTCGAGCTGAGCTCCTTCCCCCTGGAAGGCTGTACCCACCTGCTGCTCTGCTGCGATGGACTCTGGGGCATGTTGGAGGACGAAGCCATGGCCCGGGTGCTGGCGGCGGGAGGGGAGCCGCAGGCCATGGCCGACAGCCTGGTGGCCCAGGCCAATGCCGCGGGCGGGGAGGACAACATCTCGCTGGTGGTCGTGGCGCTGCCGGAGGTCTAGGGGGCGCCGTGGGGCCGGCCGGCCCCATAGAGGCAGATGTAGACACTGGGCCGCCCGACAATATAACTGCGCCGGCTACGAGTCGCTGGAGACGCTGCCATAGAAGCAGATGTAGACACTGGGCCGCCCGACAAGAGGCGGCCCAGCGCTTGGCTGTTCCGGCGTGGCGGTCTGCGCTAGGGCAGCGGTAGGCCCGGCGTGTCCTGGAGGAACAGGTGCATATCCAGCACGTCGTCGGCGCTGATGGGGCGGGCCGGCGGTTCATCCGGGGAGTCGGGAGGGAAGAGCTCGGCTTCTGCCACCAGGGCGAGGCCCAGGAAGGCCAGGGTATGGCAGGCGTGGCAGTGGAGGGAAAAGACCCAGTGCTCCCCCTCCTGCCCCACCAGTTGGATGTCGGGCTCCGCAAAGGGCTGCTGGCACCGCGGGCAGCACCGCACCGCCCCCCGCACGATCTGCCGCAGGACCCGCTCCGGCTCGCTCAAGTGGTTTCCTCCTCCAGCCCCTCCTCTTCCTCTGTGGGTTCCTGGGTATCGCCGCTTTCCAGCTGCTCGATAAAGCTGCGGAAGATGTCGAGCCCCGGCTCGACAGGCCGTTCGGCGGGGCTGGGCTCGTCCAGGACGAGCGCGGCCTCCTGCAGGACGAGATCCTCGACAAAGATGGGGCAGTTCACGCGCACGGCCAGGGCGATGGCGTCGCTGGGGCGGGAGTCGACCTCGGCGTAGCGGCCGGCCACGTCGAAGATGATGCGGGCGAAAAAGGTGTTCTCGTGGATTTCGTTCACCAGGATGCGGCTGACCTTGGCGCCCAGCACCTCGATGACCGAGCGCAGCAGGTCATGGGTCAGTGGGCGGGGCGGCTTCTCCCCCCGCAACTGCAGGGCGATGGCGTCGGCCACGTCGGCCCCGATCCAGATCGGCAGGTAGCGCCGGCCGTCCATTTCCATCAGCACCACCACCCGATTCTGGGTGAGCGGGCTCACCCGCACGCTGTGCACCGTCACTTCGACCACCGTTCTACCCTCCGCCGGCGGTGCTGTTTCACGTGAAACAGCACCGCCGCTCCGTGTGGGTTGGCGTCTTGCGCTATTCCGGGCGGCCGCCGGCCTGCTGTTCCAGTTGCTCCTGGAACAACTCCAGGAGGGACCGCATGGTCCTCTCCACGTTGCCCTCGATAGCGCCCATGCGGTCCGTCAGCCGGCCGATCGTCTGGCCGGTCTCCTCGTCGCGTTTGGCCAGGCGCTCGTCCAGGCTGTGGTAGAGCTCCTCGATGCGCCGCAGCCAGGCATTTTGGCTCTCTCCGCGGCGCTCTTCCGCCTCGCGCAGCTCGGCCCACTCGCGCTGGACGCTTTGCCGTAGGTTCTCCAGCCGTTCCTGTCCCTGCAGGGCGCGTTCCGCCGCCTCGCGCTCGACCCGCTGTAGTTCCGCCGCCTGGCGATCGAACAGCGCCATCTGCTCATCGAGGCGCGTCCCCAGGGATTCGGTGGCCGCGGTCGCCTGTCGCAGCAGCTCGTTCTGGCGGTTCAAACGCGCGAGGAACTCCTGTTGTTCTCCGCGGAGGGTCCCGGCCAGCCGTTCCAGGTCGTTGGCCTGGCGGCGCATGTTCTGCCGCTCGGCCTCGACCTCGGTGCGAATGTGGACCACGGCCTGCCGCCGATCTTCCTCGGCCTGCGTAAGTTGGCCGAGCAGATTGTCCAGCCGCGCCAGCCGCTCCTCCTGGAGCAGTCCCTGGGAGCGCTGCTCCTCGAGGCGCTGCTCGACCTTTTGTATTTCTTCCTGGCGCAGCCGCTGCTGCTCCCGTTGGCCGCGCAGGGCTTCGTGCAGGTCCTGCACCTGGGCCATCAACCCCAGGAGCTGCCGGGTGGGTTCCTCGATCCGCGCCCGCAGATCGGCGACCTCCTTTTGCAGTCCCTGTATCGACCGTTGCCGTGTCTGTTCCTGCAAGCGCGCCTCGCCCACCTGGGCCTCGAATTTGGTCTCCAGTTGCGCGAACAGGTCCTGGACCTGGCGGGCCTGCTCGCTGGCCAACTGCGCCCGCGCGGCCTGCTGTTCCAACTGGTGCCGCAGGTCGTCCAACTGTCCCTGGAGGTGGGCGATCTGGGAGCGTTCCTGGAGGCGGCGCTGTTCCGTTTCGATCTGCTTGCTCAGGTCCATGGATCCCCCTCGCGTGGATGGCTCGGCTTGCCAGAATCGTCTAACAATGACAATAGAAGGCTGGAGGGGGCGGCCCCCTCATTGCCGGGCGTTGGCCGGCAGGAAGGGCCCCCACTCCGCCGGCGAGTGTTGCCGCCAGCTTTCCAGGAAGTAGTAGGGCGAGGAGCGCGGGCGGACGGGGGCGCGCAGCAGGCGCATGCCGGCCTCCTCCAGCGGCCGGCCGCCCTTGCGGTGGTTACAGCGCGTGCAGGCCGTGACCAGGTTCTCCCAGGTGTGCTGTCCGCCCCGGTGGCGCGGCACGACATGGTCCAGCGTCGGGTGGCTGGTGTGTTGTCCACAGTATTGGCAGGTGTAACCGTCGCGGCGAAATACTTCGCGCCGCGTCAGGCGCACCTGGGGCAGGGGCCGGCGCACCAGGGTCTGCAGGCGGATCACCGAGGGGCATTCGAAGGTGCGGGAAACGGTGTGCACCAGGCGGTGGTTGCACACCAGGACCTCGGCTTTGCCGCAGAATACCAACACCAGGGCCCGTCTGATGTTGCAGACGTTCAGCGGTTCCAAGTTCTGATTGAGGACCAGGACTTGCTCCATCGTTAGGCCTCCGACCAGGCCACCCGATCCCCGGGCTTTGGCTGGCCCGCCGGCGAACGCCCGTATTGTACTACACCCTGCGCTGCCCTGCAACTCGCGTTGCGCAAGGTGGAAAGTTGTGGTATCATCATGGCCACGGGCGAGTGGCGGAATGGCAGACGCGCATGCCTTAGGAGCATGTGCCGCAAGGCGTGAGGGTTCGAGTCTCTCCTCGCCCACACCGCCAAGATGTCAGGCTGCGCCATGCTGGAAATCCGTGGCCTCTGGCATCTTGGCCGTTCTGCAGGACCAGCTCACCCCACCCCATCTCGCTCCATCCAGGCCACGATACGCGCCAGGATGTGCCGTAGCTGCTGGCGATCCTCCGGGGAGATGGCCGCCAACAGCAGACGCTCCTGCCGCCGGTTATTCGCCTTGACCTCCTCCAGCAGGCTGCGCCCCCGATCGGTCAGCCGCACGATCACCGACCGGCGATCCTGAGGATGGCGTTCGCGCCCCACCAGGCCACGCTCCAGCAGCCGGTCGACGATCCCGGTCATCGAGGCGGCGCTCTGGAGCGCGGCCGCGGCCAGCGGGCCCATCCGGCATTCGCCGTTGGACCGCTCCAAGGCGGCGAGGGCGATGAACTGGGGAAAGGTCAGCCCGTAGCCGGACAGGTCCTGGGCCATCTGGCGTTGCCGGGCTCCGATCAGCCGCGGCAGCAGTGTCGCAATGGCCTCGGAGTCCTCCAGCTCTTCCATGTCCTTCTCCTAGGCTTCCACTCCAGACCTCCGGCGAACCCAGGGAAAAGTCGGCCGGCTAAATATTTCGGAAGCGTATTATTTTACCTTGCGAAGTATATCACGGGGGTGCCGTTCTGTCAATTCCCACTTGCCAGCGGCCTTTTCCCAGCATATAATAGGGCAGGGCGCTTGCCGGCGATGGCCCGGCGGCGGCTGTAGGGGCAGGAGGGGGGACGGCTTGGGGAACCGGCCGGGGGCTCGCCATGCCGTGGGTAGGCGGTCCGATCTGGCCGCGCATCTGCGCGAGGTGTCGTATGCTGGTACACAAACGACTCGATCCCGCTATACTCAACCTGCCGGTGGAAAAGATGCGCACCGGCTATTATGCCGACCAAGACCTCTCTCGAACCCAGCAGGTGCTGCTCCGGGACGGATTTCACCCCCAGGTGCTGGTTGTCGTCTACCAGGAGCAGGAGGTGATCGTCTGCGGCACCGACGAGGCCATCGCCATCCTCAAGCTGTGTAGCGGCTGTTTCGACGCCGATGGCCGCTGGATCCCCGGCTGGGCCGGCCTGCGCGTGCAAAGCCTGTACGATGGCGAACCCGCCGCGCCCGGCGAGGCGGTCATGACCATCGCCGGCGACTATGCCCACTTCGCCCAACTGGAGACCGACTTCCTGGGCGTACTGGCCCGGCGCACGCGCGTGGCCACCAATGCCCGGCACGTTGTGGAGGCTGCTGGCGGCAAGCCGGTGCTCTTTTTCCCTGCCCGCTTCGACCACCACCTGGTACAGACGGGGGATGGCTATGCTGCCTACATCAGCGGGGCCCTGGGCGTGGGCACCGATGCCCAGGGGGCCTGGTGGGGCCGGCCCGGGATGGCCACGGTCCCTCCCTCCCTGATCGCCTGCTACGGCGGCGACACGGTGCGGGCCGCCGAGTGCTTCGCCCGGCACCTGGACGCCCAGGTTGACCTCATCGTCTCTGTCGACTTCACCGCCGAGTGGGAGCAGACGGCCCTCGCCGTGGCCCAGCGCCTGGGACGGCGGCTGTGGGGGGTGCGCGTGGGCGCGGAGGGGGCTACGCGCCCGGGGGCCGCGGGCGCAGGGACCGACGCCGGGCATGTGCGCGAGGTGCGCCGGGTGCTGGACCAGTCCGGGTTCGAGTACGTCAAGATCGTCGTCGCCGACGACTTTACCCCCGAGCGGATCCGGGCCTTTGAACAGGCCGACATTCCGGTGGATGCCTATGCCGTCGGTCGCTACCTGTTGCAGGGCGATTTTGTCTACTTTGCCGACGTGGTTGAGGTGGACGGCCGGCCCTGCGCCCGGGCCGGCGTGCACTGCCGCCCCAACCCGCGCCTCAGCGCGGTGGCCTGATGCGCCGCGCCCTGGACGGGCCGCCGGCTCCCCTACCATCTGATCACCAACCCGGCCGTCCACCAGGCCCTGGATGCCCTGTTGGGGCAGCCGGCCTGGCCCGTATGCTTGGTCATTGCCTCCCGCGGCCTGCCGCCGCTGTCCACCGTTGCCCGGCTGCGGGTCGAAGGACGGCTGCTGGAACTGGACGAGAACGATCTGCGCTTCACGCCGGAGGAGATACGGGCGGCGCTGTCCGACAGCGGCCTGGCCCTGGGCGATGAGCAGCTACACCAGATCGCCGCGCGCACCGCGGGCTGGCCGGCGCAGCGAAGCCTTCCGGTCCTACCACTCCTGTGAGCGGGCCCTGTGGGAGGAGCTCGATGTCGCGCCGGGTCCGGAGACTCGGACGCTGTACGAGCAGATCAAGGTCGGCAAATTCGGCGTTTGACAGCGGTTGGCAAATATGATATGTTCAGGATATCCCTGGACCGGCGTGGCCCCGAGCGCCGCCGAGTCCAAAGCGCTAAAGGAGATGATTATGAACCGGGCTATCGTTGGCTCTCGCCGCTGGCGGCGCCTGTGGCGCCGTCTTGCTACCCTGTTTCTGATCGCCGTGCTCCTGGCGGCCGCCGGAGTTGGGCCGGCGCCGGCCCCCACGGCGCGCGCCCAGGACCCCGTCCGGTTCGACGAGGGCATCGACCCGCTCCTTTGGTACATGGACCACGAGATCGAGCACGAGTGGCGGCCGGACTACCTGCACCTGGCCACCGGCGACCCTTACGCGGACGACCACGGCGTCTATGAATGGCCGTTCGCGCTCGATTCGATCGGCTGGAGCATGCAGTCGTACCAGGACTATGGGGGCACGCCCTACTTTCACCACGGCATGGATATGATGAAGGTCTATGGCACGAACGTCTATAACCAGTCGGGGGGCCAGGTGATCAACATCGAAAACTACCGGCCTGGCTGGGACCTGTACTGGGAGGTGGCGATCCTGGACCTGGAGGGCTATATCTGGCAGTACCATCATATCCGCCAGGACACCATCCCTCAGTACATCTGGGACAAGTTCGCCGAGTACCAGGCCGATCCGATCTACGGCGGGTTCATCTCTCCCACTACCTACATCGGGGACATCATCGAGTGGCCGGTCTGGTCGTTCGGCAAGCAGTTCAACCATATCCACCTCAACATTCTGGGCGCCGGAGGCGTGTACCTCAACGGCTTCGAGTTCCACGTCCCGTTGCCCGACACCGTCGGCCCCGAGATCCAGGCCGTCGGACTCTTGAAGAACCACCAGGTCTATCCCGGAAACGAGGTCTTTGGGGAATACAGCCTGTACGTCAGGGCGCGCGATTTGATATTGGACGACGTCTACTACCTTCCGCCCTTCGAAATCCTCTTTTCCGTGGACGGCGGGCCGGAGCACACCACCTGGCGCTTCGATACCCTGCCGGGCGGCGCCGACCGCTACGCCTACCTGAACGACTTTTACGTGGTTCCGCCGACCTGTGGGAACTATTCCTGCCGGGATTACTACATCGACCTCGGGTTCATACCCGGCTCCCTGTTCCAGTTTCCCTGTGGCGGAGGGCCGCACACGATCCTGGTGACGGTGCGCGACTATGCCGGGAACGCGGACAGCCAGCTCTACGACTATACGGTCACCAACTATCCCCCGGTCGCGTACCCGCAGACGGTTTCGACCCCCGAGGATGCGGCTCTCCCCATCGTCCTGACCGGTTCCGACCCCAACTGCGACCTCCTCACCTTTACCGTCACTGCGGGACCGAGCCATGGGATTCTGGGCGGCACGGCGCCCAACCTAACCTACACCCCCACGCTCAACTACTATGGCGCCGACGCCTTCTCCTTCGTTGTCAGCGACGGCCTGCTCACCTCGACGGCGGCGGTGGTGGACATCACCGTGCAGGCGGTGAACGACCCGCCGGTGGCCGATCCCCAGTCCCTGTCCACTCCCGAGAACACGCCCCTGGGCATCGTCCTGACCGGCTCCGACGTGGAGGGCGATCCGCTCACCTTTGCCGTCGTAGCGGGGCCCGGCCACGGGGTGTTGGGCGGCATGGCACCCAACCTGGTCTACACGCCGACGCTCGACTACAGCGGCCCCGACGCCTTTACCTTTACCGTGAGCGATGGGCAGCTTGTCTCGGATCCGGCGGTGGCGGACATCAAAGTGCTGGGGCCGAACAGCCCCCCGACGGCCGATGCCCAGTCCGTGTCCACCCCGGAGGATACCGCCCTGGGCATCGTCCTGAGTGGCTCCGACCCGGAGGGCGATCCGCTCACCTTTGCCGTCGTATCCGGCCCGGGCCACGGGACGTTGGGCGGGGTCGCGCCGCACCTTGTCTACACCCCGACCTTGAACTATAACGGCGCCGACGCCTTCTCCTTCGTTGTCAGCGACGGCCTGCTCACCTCGACGGCGGCGGTGGTGGACATCGCCGTGCAGGCGGTGAACGACGCCCCGGTGGCCGGCCCGCTGTCCCTGTCCACTCTCGAGGACACCCCCCTGGCCATTGTCCTGAGTGGCTCCGATGTGGAGGGCGACCCGCTGACCTTCAGGGTGGTGGCGGGCCCGGGCCACGGGACGTTGGGCGGGGTCGCGCCGCACCTTGTCTACACCCCGACCTTGAACTATAACGGCGCCGACGCCTTCTCCTTCGTTGTCAGCGACGGCCTGCTCACCTCGACGGCGGCGGTGGTGGACATCGCCGTGCAGGCGGTGAACGACGCCCCGGTGGCCAACCCGTTGTCCGTGACCACGCTGCAGGGCCACGCCGTGGCCATCACCCTCACCGGGTCGGATGTCGAGGGCGCCGGGCTCACCTACCGCCTCCTTGCCGGGCCGAGCCACGGCACGCTCAGCGGGACGGCGCCGCACCTGGTCTACCGGCCGGCCGCCGGCTACAATGGGCCCGATTCTTTCTCCTTCCTCGTCAACGACGGCGAGTTGGACTCGGCGCCGGCCATGGTCGGCATCCAGGTCCGGACCGTCTTTTACCTGATGGTGGTCTTTAAACCCTAGGCAGCGGGGGACGATGCCTATCCCCGGGGGGCAAACCTCTGCCAGATACCGACGGCCGCCACGTCTTGGCGGTTCTGAGCCGCCGGTGATCGGCGGATGGGATGCTGGAACAAGAGGGACGGACGAGTGGGTGCGTAAAAAGCAGTTGTAAATCGGCACTACGCTCGCCGAGATTGCCGGCTTGGTAGGGCAATGACGACGCCAGGAGGAACAAGAAATGGAATGGATCGATGTTCTGGAGGAAAGCCGCCTGCCTGAAGGGGCCCGGGAAGTCGTCCAGGCGGATGGAAAAAACATTCTTGTGATCCGTCATCGGGGGCAGGTCTATGCCATTGCCGCCCGCTGCCCCCACATGGGCGCCCCGCTGAAAGGCGGCCGCCTCACCGACGACGGGGCCATCGTCTGTCCCTGGCACCGCAGCGCCTTTGACCTGCGCACGGGCGATGTCAAAGAGTGGACGCCCTGGCCCCCGGCCGTCGGCTCCGTCCTGGGCGTCCTGCGGCGGGAGCATGCCCTGCCCGTGTTCCCGGTCAAAGTGGAGGCCGGCCGCATCTGGGTGGGTAGAGAGAAATAAGAGGCCGCTCCCTCCCTGAAGTGGAGCGGAAACGGCGTGCGCAGGAGCCCCGCGCCGCCCTTCCCCTCCGGGCCCTCTGGGACGCCCTCCGGTTGCCCTGTGCAGGGCCGTTGCTCCAGGTCCAACTTTTTTCAGCCTGGCGTTTACATCTTTGAGACGATCTTTGCCCAGGCACGGCTAAAACTGGACGCCCGCGCCACCAGTTACGTCCTTGCTGATCTATTGCGGCTATATCGGCTGAACGTCTCCGACCCGGCCAACCCGTTGCTGGTCGGCTCCTTCATCTCCCAGGCCAGCGTCGAGCACATGACCCTGGATGGAAACCATCTCTACCTCTACGTTCCCCGCTACGAGAAGGGCCTCATCATCACGGAGCTGACCGACCCCGCCGGCCGCTATGTCCTGGACCTGCCGGCCGGCACCTACGATATCCTCGCCCGGAAGGCCGGCTACCTCACCGCCGTGGTCCCCTCCGTCGTCGTGGTCACCGGCACCAACATCCTGGACCTGGCGCTGGATAGCCCCGTGGCCCGGGTGCGGCCGGGCAGCATGCGGGCCTGCGCCGTGCCCGGCGGCGCGGTGACCCAAACTCTGAGCGTGGCCAACCTGGGCTCCGCACCCTTGGTCTTTGGCATTGCCGAGACGACGGCGACGCTGCCGCTGGAGGGCGGCGCCGCGCTCCTCTCCGACGTGCCCTGGGTGAGCGAGTCGATCACCCGGGGGGTCGTGCCGGCCGGCGGGGCCTTGGATCTCGACATCGTCTTTTCCGCCCGGCCGCCCTACGATGTCGTCGGCGAGCGCTACATGGCGGCGCTGGTCGTCGCCCAGAACGATCCGCTGATCGCCGGCGCCGTCGATGTGCCGGTGGCCCTGGTGGTGGAGATGCCTTGCCGCCGCGCCATCTACCTGCCGGTGATGTCCAAGGGGGCGGTGCCGTAGCCTGGCCGGATCGATCCCCGAGGGGGGGCCTTTTTTGACAAGCTTCCCCTCTTCTGGTATGATGTCGGCAGCTTCCAGGGTGGAGGAGTCCCGGCGAACCGCTCTGGAAGTTTTTTGCGCCAACGGCGGCCGAGGCGCCAGGTGCCCCCCGGCTGCTACTACCCTTCCGAGAGAGAGGAGGTGCCGCATCCCCATCCCCGGCCTTTCGCCGGCCTGCCGCCAGCGGCAGGCCCCAGTTTGCTGTTCGCGGAGAAGACGAAATGCATACCCGCAAGATGTTTGCCCTGGGCATTCTCCTGGCCCTGCTCCTTTCCATGCTGCCTCTGGGAGCGGGGGCCGCCCGGCTCAACCTGCCGGACCCCCTGGCCAAGGTCGAGCCGCTGGTGCTGGAGGAGATCAGCGCTCGCGGCCAGACCGACTATTTCATCTGGATGACCGAGAAGGCCGACCTGTCCCCGGCCTACTCCCTGAAGACCAAGCTCGAGAAGGGCCGCTTCGTCTACGAGACGCTGGTGGCCACCGCCGAGCGCACGCAGAAGGACCTGCGGGCCTACCTGGACCGCCAGGGGGCCGACTACCAGGCCTTTTACATCGCCAACAAGATCCTGGTCCGCGGCGGGTCTTAGAGCGTGTCCGAAAAGGGTTCGTAGTAAGCCACGAAGCGCAGCGGAGTGGCTTCCAAACGGCACTCCACCGCGTTTCGCGCCTTACTACAAACGACTTCTCAGACACCCTCTTACGACCTGCTTGTGGAGGTCGCCGCCCGCCCCGACGTGGCCCAGGTGACCGCTAACCATCAAATCCAACTGCAGGAGCCCTTCAAGGGCGAGGACGGAGGCCAGGTCGCGGCCGTCGAATCCAACATCACCTTTGTCAAGGCGCCGCAGGTCTGGGCGATGGGCTACACCGGGGAGAACACGGTAATGGCCGGCAACGACACCGGGCTCTACTGGAACCACCCGGCCCTGATTCGCCAGTACCGCGGCTGCCAGGACCCGCCCACCTGCTCCAACGTCGACCACAACTACAACTGGTGGGACGCCACCGACACCTACCCCTCCGTCCCCAACGACGGCCACGGCCATGGCACCCACACCAGCGGCACGATGGTCGGCGAGGACGCCGGCCTGACCAACCAGATCGGCATGGCCCCGGGCGCCCGGCTGGTCCACTGCAAGAACATGAACAACAGCGGCTCCGGCAGCGAGGCAACCTTCACCGAGTGCTTCCAGTGGGACCTGGCGCCGTGGAACCTGAGCGGGACCGACCCCCGCCCCGACCTGGCCCCCGACGCCATCAACAACTCCTGGGGCCATTGGGGCGGCGGCTACAACTACTACCGTGACGAGATTGCCGCCCTCCATGCCGCCGGCATCCTGGTGGAGGTCTCGGCCGGCAACGAGGGCTCCTCTTGCAGTTCCCTGCGCACCCCCGGCGACTACCGGGAGGTGCTGACCACCGGTTCGGTCAACCACGCCAACGCCTTCCCGGGCACGATGACCGGCTTCTCCAGCCGCGGCCCCTCCGACCTGGACGGCAACTACTTCCCCGACATCACGGCCCCCGGCGAGAACATCCGCTCGAGCGTCCCGGGCGGCGGCTACGAGGGCGGTTGGAGCGGCACCTCGATGGCCGGCCCGCACGCCACGGCGCTCGTCGGCCTGCTGTGGTCGGCCTGCCCGGCCTTCCGGGGGCAGGTGGAAGAGACGATCCACATCATCACCAGCACGGCGGCCCCGGTGACCTCCTACGTCGGCTCCTGCGGCGGCAACTATGTCACCGGCCCGAACAACGACTGGGGCTACGGCACGATCGACGCCCTGGCCGCGGTCAACGAGATCCTCGCCCTGTGCGGCGAGCAGGGCGCCCTCGACGGCCACACCTACGACGCCGTGACGGCGGCGCCCCTGGCGGGCGCGACCGTCACCGCCAAGTGGGAGAGCGGCGGCCAGTGGCAGGTCACCACCGACGCCGGCGGCTACTATACCCGGACCCTGCCCACCGGGACCTACACCGTCACGGGCGCGATGTTCGGCTACGCCCCCGAGACGGTGACCGGCGTGGAGGTCATTACTGCCCAGGTAACCACCCAGGACCTGTACCTGGACCCGCTGCCTACGTATGTCGTCTCCGGCACGGTGTCGGAGGCCGGCACGGGCCTGCCGCTGTACGCCAAGGTCGAGGCGCTGGGCACGCCGCTTGCGCCGGTGTGGACCGATCCCGGCACCGGCTTCTACGCCATCGCAGTGCCGGAGGGGACCTATACCTTTCATGTAAGCGCCGATCTGCACCAGCCGGAGAGTCGGGTGGTGGTGGTGGGCAACAATCAGCAGCAGGATTATGCGCTGTTCCCCCTGCCCTGCATCCTGCTGGTGGACGACGACAACAACTCCCCCGACACCCGGCCCTACTTCACGGCGGCACTGGATACCCTGGGCTATGACTATGACATCTTTGATGTCGGCGGCGCCGGCGGCAACGGCCCGACCGCCGCGCAGATGGCCGGCTACTCGATCGTCATCTGGTTCTCCGGCGACAAGTGGGGCTCCACATCGGCCGGCCCCAACAGCACCGACGAGGGCCACCTGGTCACCTACCTGAACGGCGGCGGCCGCCTTTTCCTCTCCAGCCAGGACTATCTCTACGACATGGGCCTGACGACCTTCGGCCAGAACTACCTGGGGATCGGCTCTTACACCAACGACAGCGGCGGCGCCACCTCCATCGTCGGCTTGGCCGGCGACCCCATCGGCGGCGGCCTGGGACCCTTCAACCTGACCTACCCCACGGGCTTCTCCGACTATGGCGACATCGTCGACGTTGGTGTGGCCCCGGCCTCGCAGGCCTTTCGTGCCAACAACAACAGCAACAACCTCGACGTGGACAAGGACGGCGGGGCCTGGAAGACGGTCTTCTTCGGCACCGACTGGGTGCCGCTCTACAACAACAACGCCGCCAACGGCCGGCTGGTGCTGGATCGTATCATCACCTGGTTCGGCGGTTGCCAGGCCTGCGAAGCGCCGTCCGACGCCACCTTCGACTGGACGCCGCTTACCCCCTTCGCCGGGGAGGCCGTGACCTTTACCGCCAGCGCCAGTGGGACCACCCCGATGCTGTTCGCCTGGAACTTTGGCGACGGCGGCACCGGCGTCGGCCCCAGCGTCGTCCACACCTACGCCGCCGAGGGCGACTACACGGTGCACCTCACCGTCACCAACGCCTGCGGGACCGACCATGCCAGCGCCGTCGTCACCGTCCAGCCGGCGCTGTGCGACCCGGTGGAGATCGTCACGGTGACGACCGAGATCTCGGGGTGCGCGGTGACCTTCGGGGCCGAGTTCACGGGGACGGCGCCCTACGACTGGACCTGGGACTTTGGGCCCTTGGGCACGAGCACGGAGACCCACCCGGTGGTGGACTTTGGAGCCAGCGGCAGCTACCCCTACACGCTGACGGTGGCGAACGCCTGCGGCAACGACATCTGGACGGGTGAGGTGTCGGTGGAGTGCGCGCCGCCGTGCGACCCGGTGGAGGTCGTCACGGTGACGACCGAGATCTCGGGGTGCGCGGTGACCTTCGGGGCCGAGTTCACGGGGACGGCGCCCTACGACTGGACCTGGGACTTTGGGCCCTTGGGCACGAGCACGGAGACCCACCCGGTGGTGGACTTTGGAGCCAGCGGCAGCTACCCCTACACGCTGACGGTGGCGAACGCCTGCGGCAACGACATCTGGACGGGTGAGGTGTCGGTGGAGTGCGCGCCGCCGTGCGACCCGGTGGAGGTCGTCACGGTGACGACCGAGATCTCGGGGTGCGCGGTGACCTTCGGGGCCGAGTTCACGGGGACGGCGCCCTACGACTGGACCTGGGACTTTGGGCCCTTGGGCACGAGCACGGAGACCCACCCGGTGGTGGACTTTGGAGCCAGCGGCAGCTACCCCTACACGCTGACGGTGGCGAACGCCTGCGGCAACGACATCTGGACGGGTGAGGTGTCGGTGGAGTGCGCGCCGCCGTGCGTCGAAGTGCAGATCGTCACCTACACCACGGGCATCGCGGGCTGTGTCGTCACCTTCAGCGCGGAGTTGACGGGAACGGCGCCGTTCTCCTACCTGTGGGACTTTGGGCCCTTGGGCACGAGCACGGAAGCCCAACCCGTGGTGAACTTTGGGGCCACGGGGACCTACTCGGTGACGCTGGACGTGACCAACTGCACGGCCGGCCACGACCGGGTGGAATTTAGCGTGAGCGTGACCTGCGCGCCGGCGACCTACTACTACATCTACCTGCCGGTGGTCTACAAGGCCGCGGCGCCGTAGTGCCGCGGCGGCGATCCGCCCTCCCCCCTTTCCTGCCCGGGAAAGGGGGGAGGGCCCTTGGAGGCCGATTCCCCTATTGGGTTCCCCACGCCTCCGTGTCGATCATCTTCCCGATCTTGCCCAGCACGTCCTCCAGAAACTCCCAGCAGCGCGGCTGGATGGCCTCGGCGACCTCGGCGATCAGCGCGGCCGCCGCCTCCACCGCGATCGTCTCTACCCCGTGCTTCAGTCGCACCTGGCGCTGGTAGCGTTCGGCGAGGGTGGCCGGCGTGATGTCCTCCAGCGCCAGGAAAGGCAGCATCGCCGGGAGGCTCTGCGCCAGGTCCAGGCCGGGGCGCTCGAAGAAGGCCGCCAGGTGCGGGGAGAGGAAAGAGAGGTCGGCGCTGTGGGCCAAGGCCTGCCGCACCAGCGCCTCGAGTTCGGGATGCCGGCGGGCGACGAGCCACTCCAAGGCCATTTCCACAAAGTTGTGGGCTTTCCACCAACCCATCTCCGGCGGGAGGCGGCAGATGGCGGCCGCCCGGTCGGCGTAGGGGCGGGCCTCCTCGAAGGCATAGCCCCGTTGGAAGCTGCCGTACTGCTGATCGCCGTAATAGTCCATGCCGGCCGGCGCGACCCCGTGGCTGATCACGCCCAGGGCAAAGGGCCGGCCGGCCGGCGCACGCTCCTGGAGAAAGCCGTACAACGCCGCCCCGCACCGGTGGGTCTGTTCCCAGCTCAAGCCGTTGACCAGCACGGCGTCGGGAAAGATGGCCCCCAAGAGGTGCGGCGGGCCGGCCCGGCCCACCAGCCGGTGGATAGCATAGGCGTGGACGATGGGGAACAACTAGCCCTCCGGACAGCGCTCGCGGACCTGCGCCAGCACCCGCTCGATGTCCTCGGGGCAATAGAGGTCGCACTCCTCGGCGTCCAAGATCAGGATGGGGATGGAGGCCGCGGCGCGGTTGATCCACTCCTCGTAGGACTGGTGCAGGCCGCGCAGGTACTCTAACGAGATGCCCCGCTCAAAGCCCCGCCCTCGGCTGCGGATGCGCTCCAGCAGGAACTCGGGCGAGGCCCGCCGGTAGATGATCAGGTTTGGCGGGGGCAGGAAGCGGATCATCGTCTCGAAGAGGGCGCGGTAGTTGGCATAGTCGCGGTCGTCCAGGAAGCCCTGGCGGTTGAGGGTGCGGGCAAAGATCTCGACATCCTCGTAGATGGTGCGGTCCTGGACGCAGGAGACGGGCTCATCCAGCATCTGCTGGAACATTCGGAAGCGGTGCGTGAAGAAATAGATCTGCAGGGAGAAGCTCCAGCGGCGCATGTCGGCGTAGAAGTCGGCCAGGTAGGGGTTGTCGATCACCTGCTCGTAGAAGGACTTCCAACCCAGCCGCTCCCCCAGCAACTGGGTGAGGGTTGTCTTGCCCACGCCGATGTTGCCGGCGATGCTAACCAGGTGCTTGCCCATCTGCCCTTACCCCTTTCGGCCGAGCGCAGCCATGTAGACCGAGGTCTCCTCGCGGCCGTCCAGCTCCAGGACGGCGTTGATCTCGTCGTCGAAAAAGGCGCCGATAACGCAGCAGGCCAGCTCCAGGGCCGTGGCGGCCAGGTAGACGTTCTGGGCCACGTGACCGGCGTCCATGTAGATGTAGCGGTAGGCCCGTTCCCCATACTTGCGGGCCGAGCGGGCCACGACCGCCGTCCAGACGAGCACGACCGCCGCGCGCTGGCACATCGTCTGCCCCATGGCTGCCCGGGTCAGGGCCATGCCGATCAGCGGGTCCTCCCGCAGGAAGGCCAGGCGGTGGGTGCGGATCTCGTAGTGGTACAGTCCACCGGCCAGCCCGTCCACCCGGTTCACGGCCAGGTAGGTCTCGATGGGATAGAGGGCGCCGGCCGAGGGGGCGGTGCGGAACTGCCACTCCCCGCGCTCGCGGGTGATGCCCTGGCTGGCCCAGAGGAGTTGGGAGATCTCCGGCGTGGACAGCGCCGCCTGGCCGAACTCGCGGATGGAGCTGCGCTCCAGGAGCGCCGTCCACAGCCCCTTGCCCCCGGCCTGGGCCGGCGCGGGCAGATCAAGGCGGGCCAGCGGGTTGGGGTACGATTTGTAGGTCCCGATGCGCCGCGGCACGGGCGAGCGCCCCGGGGCGCGGCCAGGGGAGATCGGGTCATGGCTGCCGCGTTCATCGTTTGCTGGGCTCATCGCTGCCTCCTTGTTCGGACGGGGGTTCCTGTCCCCGGTAGTGAAGCATTGTAATACAACCGGGCCCGAGATGCAAGGGTTTCGCCGTCAGCGCCAGCGTAGCGGTTCGAACGACGACCTCCGGCGGTGTACGCTGACGCTCTGCACCAGGCCCAGGGCGATCATGGTGGAGAGGAGCGAGCTGCCACCGTAGCTGATCAGGGGCAGGGGCAGGCCCGTCACCGGCATCACGCCCACGTTCATGCCGATGTTGACCAAGCACTGAAAGGCGATGCCCGAGACGGTGCCCAGGGCGATCAGCCGGCCCAGGGGGTCCCCGGCGCGCGCCGCTACCTGGATGATCTGCCAGAGAAAGACCACGAACAGGGCAATCAGGGCCAGTGCGCCCAGGAAACCCAGCTCCTCGCAGATCACGGCAAAGATAAAGTCGCTGTGGCGCACCGGCAGAAAGTGCAGTTGGCTCTGCGTGCCCTGGCCAAAGCCCTTGCCCAGCCACCCGCCCGAGCCGATGGCCGTCCAGGCCTGCAGGATATTGTAACCGCCCCCCCAGAGGTCCTCGTAGGGGTTGAGGAATAGGAGCAGGCGGGCCTTCTGGTAGTCGGCCAGGAGAAAGTGCCAGGCCGCCACGCTGCCGGGGATGGCCAGCAGCAGCAGGCCCAGCAGGTAGGCCGGCCGCACGCCGGCCGCCCAGACCATCCCCAGCCAGATGGCCGCCAGTACCACCGCCGTGCTCAGGTCGGGCTGAATAAAGACCAGGGCGATGATGGGCAGGAGGTGCAGGAGCGAGAGCAAGAAGGTCCCCAGGGAGGCGCTCTTTTCCTCCCGCCGGGCCAGGAAACAGCCCAGGGTGACAACGAGCAGCGGCTTGGCCACCTCCGAGGGCTGCAGGTCGAAGAAGCCCAGGTCGATCCAGCGGACGGCGCCGTAGGTCTCTTTGCCGATGAACAGGACCAGAACCAGCAGAGCCAAGTTGAGCAGGTAGAGCGGCACCCACACATAGTCCAGGTAACGATAGTCCAGCGCCGCCAGCATGAGGATCAGGACCAGCCCCACGGCCAAGTACAGCAACTGGCGCAGCGGCAGGCTGTCGAACCTCCAGCCTCCCATGGCCGTGCCCAGCGTGGCGCTATAGATCATGGCGATGCCAAAGCCGACCAGGACCAGGGTGCTGCCCAGGAGGGTGAAGTCGAAGCTGCGCCAGCGCCTTGTTTCCATAGTCAGAAAGCAGATCAGCGAAAGAGCGAATCAGCCACAGGGTGCCTGGGATTGCAGGTGCTCGGCCAGCGCCTGGGGCCAGGGGCGCAGACGGATGCCCAGGGCGGCGGCAGCAAAGTTGCGCAGGACGGCGCGCGGCGGCGGTGGGGAGTCGCGCCGGAAGTCGCGCAGCTTGATCGGGCGGATGGGATAGTCCCCGCGGCCGGCCTGGCGCAGGATCGCCCGGGCGAACTCGTAGCGCGAGCAGGTCCCCTCGTTGACCAAGTGGTAGATGCCGTACCGCCCGGTGGTCAGCAGCCGGGCGATGGCCTGGGCCAGGTCGGGGGCATAGGTGGGGCTGGCGATCTCGTCGTTCACGACGGCCAGCTCCGGGCGCTGCGCGCTCAGGGCGAGCATCTTGGTGACAAAGGAGCGCGGCCCGCCAAAGAGCCAGGAGAGGCGCACGATGTAGAAACGGCGGCACAACTGCTCGACGTAGCGCTCGCCGACCCACTTGGAGTAGCCGTAGGGGTTGGCCGGGCGTGGAGGATCGTATTCCAGGTAGGGCTCCTCCCGGTCGCCGGGAAAGACCTCGTTGGTGCTGATGTAGAGCAGGACGGCGCCGCCGGCCTCGGCCGCCAGGGCGACATTCTGCGTGCCGAGGCCGTTGATGCGCAGCGCCTGGTCGGGGTCGCGGGCGCAGCCGTCGACATCGGTGTAGCCGGCAGTGTGCACGATGATGTCGGGCGCAAAGTCCAGCAGCGCCGAGTGCAGGGCGGCGCGGTCGGTGATATCGTGCTCCGGCAGGTCCAGGCCCAGGAGGTCGTGCCTGGCGAGCGCCTGCTGCAGGGCGCTGCCGAGCTGCCCCCGGTGGCCGGTGATGGCGATGCGCATCGGACGGTCCTCCTGCTGGGGCACAGTATACCCGTACTGGGGGGGGCATGTCAAATTGACGCCGCCCCCATTCGCAGGTATAATGCCGCACGGCATCCTGTGGAGGCATCCGTGCGTATTGTCCGCGGCGTCCGCGAAAAGCGCTCGTTCATCCGGGCCGTGCTGTCGCGCTGGCCCTTTCTCCTGGTCTGCGCGCTGCTCGGCGCGCTGCTGGCGGGCGTGATCCTGGTGGCCCGTCCTCCGCTCTACACCGCCCAGGTCGTGGTGACGATCGACCCGTTCCGCTACGACCTGGCGATCCAGGAGCAGGCCGGCCGGCTGATCGTCAGCCCGGCGCTGGTGGAGGAGACCCTGGCGCTCCTCTCCGAGCGCCACCCGGCCGACCTTTTCGCGGCGACCGGGGTGGGGGAACCGTTGGAGTTCGCGGCGGCCGGATGGGATACCCTGCGGGTGGTCGGGAAAGCCACCTCGTCCGACCGCGCGGCCGAGATCGCCGACCATGGCGGGCAGGCGCTGGTCCAGACCCTGCAGTCCATGCGCGGCTGGCGCGTGCTCCAGGTATTCCTGCGCCAGGAGGTCTTTGCCCGCGCGCAGGGCGCCGCCGAGCCCACCAGCCCTATGGCCCCCTACCTGCTGGCGCTGCTGGACGCCGGCTTCCTGGCCTACGATCCGGCGATCCCCATCCAGCGGCCGGCCGCGCCGCTCTTTTCCTACGATATGGCCGATATCCTGGTCGCCCTGCAGCGCAGCGACGACCACCTGAGCGCCCAGGTCAACGCCCTCTTTGCCGCCCGATCGCGGGCCACGGACGCGGCCCGGCGCCAGGCCGTCGACCAGGAGCTGGCTTCCCTGACCGCCCGGCGCGAGAAGCTGCGCCAGGTCCTGCTGGTCTTTTACCGCCAGCAGGAGGAGTGGTCTGTCCCCCGGGACCCCGGGGCAGCGACGCGCAGCGAGGCGTCGCCCGCGCTCCCGGAGCCCGCCGCCGCGCCCCGCGGGCTCTTTCTGGGGATCGGGGCCGCGGCCGGCCTGGTCATCGGGGCCGCCCTGGCCTACTTCGACGAGACCGATCACCTGGTGGGGCGGCTGCGCGAGGTGTTCAGCTACCGCGAGCTGATCTGGAACCTGGTGCTGCGCGACCTCAAGGCCCGCTACAAGAACAGCGTGCTGGGGTACCTGTGGTCCCTGGTCAACCCCCTGCTGATGATGGGCGTCTTCACCGTCCTGTTCAAGTTCCTGCTCAAGAGCCCCATCCCCAACTTCCCGGTGTTTATCATCGTCGGCCTGCTGCCCTGGAACTTTTGCACTACCGCGGTGTCCGGGGCCGTGGTCAGCATCACCGGGCAGAGCGCGCTGATCAAGAAGGTCTACTTCCCCCGCGAAGCCATCCCCATCGCCCTGGTCATCGCCAACCTGATCAACTTTTTGCTGGCCCTGCCGGCGATGATCGCCATCATGCTGGTGTTGAACGCCCATTTCCAGCCGGTGGTCCTGCTCTTTCCGCTGATCGTCCTGATCCAGACCATCTTCCTGCTGGGGCTGGCGCTGTTCCTTTCCAGCCTGAACGTCTTCTTCCGCGACACCCAGGTGATCATGGATGTCTTGCTCCTGGCCTGGTTCTTCCTCACCCCGGTCTTCTACCGGCTGGGCGACGTCGTCCCGCAGTACGCCCGCCTGGTGCGTTGGCTGAACCCCATGGCCTCGCTGATCGACTTTTACCGCGACATCTTTTACCTGGGCGGCATGCCCGGTCTGGACGCCCTGGCGCGCACCCTGATAACGGCCCTGGCGGTGTTGCTGGTGGGCTACCTCTTCTTCATCCGTCTGAGCCCGCGCTTCGGGGAGGAGATCTGATGCCGGCCATTCTCTTCGAGCAGGTCTCCAAGCACTTTACCCTGCAGCACGAGCGCGACCGCTCCTTCCAGGAGGTGGCGGTGAACCTGGTGCGCCGGCTGCGCCAGCCGCGCCGGCGGGAGGATTTCTGGGCCCTGCGCGACGTCTCCTTCGCCGTCGGCGCCGGGGAGACGCTGGGCATCATCGGCGAGAACGGTTCGGGCAAGAGCACCACGTTGAAGCTGATCAGCCGCATCCTGGAACCGACGAGCGGCTGCGTCGAGGTCAACGGCCGGGTCTCGGCCCTGCTGGAGCTGGGAGCCGGGTTCCACCCGGACCTGACCGGCCGGGAGAACATCTACCTCAACGCCTCGATCCTGGGATTCAGCCGGCGCGAGATCCGCCAAAAGGTCGCCTCCATTATCGAGTTCTCCGAGTTGGAGCGCTTCATCGATATCCCGGTGAAACACTACTCCTCGGGCATGTTCATGCGCCTGGGCTTTGCCATCGCCATCCATGTGGACCCCGACATTCTGCTGACCGACGAGGTCCTGGCGGTGGGCGACGAGTCGTTTCAGCGCAAGTGCATGGAAAAGATCGCCGAGCTGCAGAGCAGCGGCAAAACGATCCTTTTTGTCTCCCACAGTATGGACGCCATCCGCAGCCTCTGCTCGCGGGTGCTCTGGCTGCACCAGAGCCGCGTGCGGATGTTGGGCAGCGCGGCCGCGGTCACCGATGCCTACCTGCTCTTTGTCCACGAGAAAGAGGCCGAGGTATTGGCCGAGCGCCATCGGCGCGTGCGGGCCGGCGAGGAACCCGCTGCTGCCCCGGAGGGGACGGGGGAGGCTGTCGCAGAGCCTCCCAAGGCGGATGAGAAAGCGGTGGCGTCGTCGTTGCAGGCCCTGCCGCCCCAGGGGCGCTGGGGCTCCGGCGAGGTGCGCTTCCGCGAGGTGCGCTTCGTGGATGGGGAGGGCCGGGACTGCTTCCTGCTGCGCAGCGGCGCGGCGGCGGCGATCGAGATGTCCTACGAGGCTCCCCGGCCCGTGGCCGACCCGGTCTTTGGAATCGCCATCTACTGCCAGGACGGCCGGTGGGTCTATGGCACGAACACCGATATCGACGGCCTGCCGATCTCCCAGGCGCATGGCCGGGGGCGGGTGCGCTTTTGCCTGCCGGCGCTGCAGCTGATCGAAGGCCAGTACTGGCTGGCGGTGGCCGTGCATGCCCGAGACGGCACCCCCTACGACTATTGGCAACACTGCTGGGAGTTCTCGGTCTATTCGCCGCTGCGCGACATCGGGGTCTACCGGCCCGAGCACCGCTGGGAGATCGCGGCGGACCTTGACTAACGAACGTTTCTCTGCTATACTATGCACGATAATACAAATCTTGGCCAAGGAGATGTTATGATAGACACTTCTCTACAGCCCGCGCCAGGGCTGGGGAGAGGACAATTCTCCAGGCGGCGGGTGCGGGAGGCCCTGGGAGAAGCGCGCGCCGCGCTGCAGGTCACATCGGGAGTGGCGGCGCCCGCCCCGCGGCCCATCCTGGGCCGGGCGCGGCAGTGGGGTCTGGCCGCGGTCCGGGAGGCGGCGCGGTGGTTGTGGCGTCTGCGGCGGGGCCGGCCCGTTGTCCGGCTGTGGGGCCGGCACTGGCCCACCCTGGTGGTGCTGGTGCTGCTGGGGTTGGCGGTGCTGAGCCAGGCTCTGGGTGTCGACATCGCCTACACGGCGGCGGTGGACGATGGGAAGGGGGGGGTGCTGCTCCTGAGCCGCGGCCCCGAAAGCCCCTCCTTGTCCGAGGAGTTTGCCTTTGCCGCCGCGCCGATGACCGTGGTCCAGCGGCGGCCGGCCGAGAAGGAATCGCCCGCGGACTATTCTACGGACGGCCCCCAGGCATCGGCGCCGCGGACCACCGTGGTCACCTACACAGTCGTGCCGGGCGACACCCTGGAGGGCATTGCCGAGGGCTTTGGCATCGCGGCCTATACGATCTTTTGGAGCAACAGCTTGCGTTCCCCCACGGACCTGCAGCCGGGGATGGCTTTGCTCATCCCGCCGATCTCGGGCGTCCCCCATACGGTGCGCGAGGGGGAGACGCTGGAGTCGGTTGCCGACATGTACGGCGTGCGCGCGGGCAACATCGTCGGCTACCCGCCCAACGGCCTCAAGTATCCCTACACATTACAGGTGGGGCAGGAGATCTTTGTCCCCGGGGGGATCGTGGAGATCCCGGCGCGCCGGGTGTCCGACGGTTACCGCCCGCCGCCGACGTTGGTGCAGATGCCCGGTGGGGAAAAGCTGAGCTGGCCCACCTGGGGGGAGATCACCGCCCCCTTCGGCTGGAGCCGGGCCCATGGGGCCTATCACAATGGCATCGACATCGCCAACGATTGGGGCACGCCGATCTATGCCGCAGCCGCCGGGGAGGTGATGACCGCCGGCTGGGGCGGGCTGGGCTGGTACGTGGTCATCGACCACGGCAACGGCTTCCGCACCGAGTATGGGCACATGGCCAGCCGGCCGCTCGTCGTCGAGGGGGAACATGTGGAGCGCGGGGAGCGCATCGGCTTGATGGGCCGCACTTACGGTTCGGGCGGCTATGCCACGGGTGTGCACCTCCACTTCAGTGTCCGGCACCGCGGCGTGTACATCGATCCCCTGCCCTTGCTCAAAGACTGAGGTTGCCGTGTCGTACCTCACCCACCTGGAATGCAGCCGCTGTGCGGAGCGCCTCGACCCGGCGCAGTGGTGGAACCTCTGCCCGCGCTGTCAGGGGCCGCTCCTGGCGCGCTACGACCTGGAGTCTGCCGCCGCGCCCATGTCGTGGAACCAGATGGCCGGCCGGCCGGCCAACCTCTGGCGCTATGCCGAACTCCTGCCGGTGAGCGATCCCGCTCTGCGCCTGACCCTGGGCGAGGGTTGGACGCCGCTGCTTCCGGCCCGCCACCTGGGCTCGGCCCTGGGGCTGGAGCACCTCTATATCAAAGAGGAGGGTCTCAACCCCACCGGCTCGTTCAAGGCCCGCGGTATGGCCGTGGCCGTTTCGCGGGCCTGTGAGTTGGGCGCTCCCGGCTTCGTCTTGCCCTCGGCGGGCAACGCCGGCGGGGCCCTGGCCGCCTATGCCGTCCAGGCCGGCCGGCCGGCCCGCGTCTATATGCCCGACGATACGCCGCGGGCCTTTTTTCAGGAGTGCGCCGCCTGCGGCGCCGAGACCGTCGCCGTCCGCGGCCACATCGGCGATGCCGGCCGCGCCGCCCGCGCCGACGCCGCCCAGAGCGGCTACTTTTTGCTTTCCACCCTCCAGGAGCCCTATCGCGTCGAGGGCAAAAAGACCATGGCCTTTGAGCTGGTCGAGCAGCTCGGCGCCGTGCCCGATGTCATCGTCTATCCGGCCGGCGGCGGCACCGGCATCGTCGGCATGTGGAAGGGCCTGGACGAGATGCAGGCCCTGGGCTGGATCGGCCCCGAGCGGCCGCGGCTGGCGCTGATCCAGGCGGCCGGCTGCGCCCCCCTGGTGCGCGCCTTTCACGCCGGCACCGAGGTGGCCGAGCCCTGGGAGCACCCCCAGACGATGGCCCTGGGACTGCGCGTGCCCGGCGCCGTGGCCGATTTCCTGATCCTACGCGCCGTCCGCGAGAGCCACGGCACCGCCGTGGCGGTGAGCGAAAAGGCCCTCTACGCCTCCCGGGAGCACCTGGGGCGGAGCGAGGGCCTGGTGACCTGCCCGGAGACGGGGGCCGCCCTGGCCGGCCTGGAGGAGTTGGTCTGGCAGGGCTGGGTGCAGCCTCACGAACGGGTCGTGCTCTTTAACACCGGCAGCGGGTACAAGTACATGTTCTAGTGAGCCGCGTCACTGCGCCCGCGCCGGGGAGCGTTTAGAATATAGAAAAAGATTGCGGAGAGTAGGCGTTCCATGACAGTGCGAAGAGTTTTGCAGGCTACCGAACCCTACGGCGAGGCCGTGCTCCGCAGGCGCGCCAACAAGGTCAAGTCCTTTGACGCCGACCTACAGCGTCTGGCCGATGATATGTTGGAGTCGATGCACGCCCACAACGGCGTGGGCCTGGCTGCGCCGCAGATCGGAGTGCTGCAGCGCCTGGTGGTCATCGAACTGCCGCCGGAGCGCCCCCAGAACGCCGAGGAGATCGACGCGGCCACCGCGCCGCTCCCCGGGCCGCGCTATATCCTCTGCAACCCGGAGTTTACGTGGACCTCGGAAGAGGTCCAACTGGGGGAGGAAGGCTGCCTGAGCTTGGCCGGCTGGTATGCCCAGGTGCCGCGGGCACAGGCCGTGGAAGTGCGCTACCAGGACCTGCAGGGCCGGCGGCGCAAGCTGCGCGCCGAGGGCTTCTTGGCGCGCGTCTTGCAGCACGAGGTCGACCACCTGCATGGCATCCTCTTTACCGACCAGGTCCAGGACCTCTCCACCCTGGTGCGCCTCAACAGGCAAGGGGAGGAGGAGCCGGTCCCGCCCGAGATGGTCCCGGTGGTGCCGAAATAACCCAGGGTTGGGGGTATCAGGACGCGCGTCCGGGATGATGCGTGGATGTCCGTCAGGCAGTTCGACATCCCGGAAGCGGCCCGATATTATAATGGGTGATCCGCGATCTCGTCGAATCAGCCCGCCTTCGTGTGAGCGATTTTGGTCCGTCTATCGAGGGCGACACTAAGGTCGCCCCTACTATTTTTCGAGGAGGCTACTATGCGCGAAACCTCTCGTCGCCGGGCGCTGTTCGCCCCGTTCCTGCTGGTCTTGCTGCTGCTGGCCGCGTGCGGCGGCACACCGTCGGCGGCGCCCACGCCCGTGCCGGTCGTGCCGACGGCCGAGCCCACCCCGCAGGTCTTGCCGCTGCGCCCCTACAGCGACCCGGCCGGCTACTTTGCCATCTCTTACCCCGGCGACTGGAAGGTGGAGGAAGAGGCCCAGAAGGTCACTTTCTCCGACGCCGCCCAGGGGCTCCACATCACGGTGCAGTACGCCGACGCCGGCCAGCCCCTGGATGAGGCCGGCATGCAGAGCCTCATCGATGCCTATTTTTCTCCCGAGTCGTTTGGACAGGTGGAAGGGTTCAAGCGGGTGAACCAGACCGTGCAGGGCGACGGCAGCATCCTGGTGGAGTACTCTTTCGGGAGCGCGAGCCTGTCCGGCTACGGCGGCTCTTTCTTTGAGCAGCGCGGCACCGTCATCTACATCCTCTCTTTCTGGACGGTGGATGTCGGGCAGTGGGACCGGTACGTGCCGACCTTTGGCGCGGTGGCCAACTCCTTCCAGCCGACCCCCACCGGAAACTGGATCTCCCTGACCAGCGCCGTGGGCCGCTTCGAGATCGCCTATCCGCCGGATTGGCAGGGCCAGGAAATCGACGGCAATGTCCTGATCCGCAAGGACGACGAGACCTTTCTCCTGATCACCTCGACCGTGGCCTCGGCGGCCGGCGCGGACGCCGTCGAGCGGCAGATCGTGGAGAAGGCCATCGTCGCGCTGCGCAACGACGATCCCAACGCCCAGATCAACGGCCCCGACACCCTGATGCTGGGCGGCGAAGAGGGCTACTATGCCGACTTCAGCTACACCGATCCCCAGACGGAGCTGGCGAACCAGGGCACCGTGATCGGCGTGGTCCACAACGGCCGGGCCTACCGCCTGCTCCTCTTTTCCCTCGCCGAGGACGCGGAAGAGAACCTGCAGCTCTTTACCCGGATGCTGCTCGGTTTCCGTTTCACCCAGTAACGATCAATCCGCCTCGTAGAGCGTCACGATCCGTTTTTCGCTCTCTCCGCCCACTCGAGCCACGACCTCCACGTAGGGGGCCAGGCTCGAGTGGCGCAGTTTTCCGCGCAGCAGTTCGTCCACCTGAAAGATGCCGGCCGAATTGTTGAGGACGATCTCCAGCCGTACCGGCCGTTTTTCCCCTTTGTGCAGATGGACGGAATCGACCGCCTGGGCGGAAACGGCGTGGATGTCCATCTGCCCAGCCTGGAAGGGGATGCGGCTGCGGCCCTCGGTCATATCCAGCGCGTCGGCCACCTTGACGACCCCGGCTTCGATCGTCAGCGTGCGCTGCTCGCGGCGGTGGGCGGCCACGGCGTGCAGGATCTCGGCGGCCATCACCGTGGCCTCGGTCGGCGGGTAGATGCCCTCCAGGAAGCGCCCCACCAGCCGGTCGGCCAACGCCACGCTGAACGTCTCGTGGTCATCGCGGTGCACGGCGATGCCCACGTCGTGCAGGGCCGTGGCCAGGACGACGACCACCTCGGCGTCCTCCGCCGTCAGCCCGTGGTCGGCGACCACGTTGGGCACGACGCCGCCCTCGACGAGCAGCCGCAGCAGCTTCAGGGCGATGTTGGCGACGATGCGGATGTGCACCGGCCCGTGGTCGGTAATGTGGGCCCGCCCGACGGCGTTGACGTTGGCGCAGCGCCAGAGCGTCTGCAGCTCCACGTCTCCGGCGATGCGCTCCTGCACCTGGCGCAGCCGTTCGTTGTGGCGCAGGGGGAGCTTGAGGGAGATCAGGCGGGCGGGGTAGAGCTTGGGTTCATCCAAGGTTTCCTCCCTACAGAAAGAAGAACGCCAGGGCGATGATCGCATACACCGCCAGCAGCGATGCGCCCTCCATCCAGTGCGAACGTCCGTCCATGGAGATAAAGGTGGCCAGGATGACGCCCAGCCCCAGGCAGATGACCTCAAAGATCGTAAAGTGCAGGTCCATGGCCCCGGCCGGCCCGTACATCAGCAGGCTGATAAAGACCAGGAGCGGCGCCACGAAGAGCGCCACCTGCATGCTGGAACTGAGCGAGATGGTCAGCGAGAGCTGCATCTTGTTCTTTATCGCCACCTGTACCCCCACCAGGTGCTCGGCGACGTTGCCGACAAAGGGTACCAGGACGATGCCGATGAACATACGGCTGATGCCCCACGACTCGACCACCGGCTCCACCGCCCCGACCAGGAACTCGCTCAGGAAGACGGTCGCCACCGTGGAGATGAGCAGGACCACCACCGCCACCCACACCGGCCAGCGCCGCGGGTGCGTCTTCTGCGGGATCTCGTCCCCCGGCAGGATGGTGCCGGTCTCGTCGTCCAGCAGCGGCGAGGTGAAGGTGAAGAGAACGCTGAGCCCATAGAGCAGGAGGAGCACGCCGGCCACGCCCCAGCTCAGGTACTCCAGCGGCATATCGACGTGCTCGCCGTGCAGGCTGAAGAAGAGGGTCGGCACGACCAGGCCGACGACGGCGAGGGTCATCATCGTCGAAGCCAGGCCGGCCAGGTCGCGGTCGAAGTGCTGCAGCCCGTGCTTCAGCCCGCCCAGGAGCATGCTAAAGCCCAGGATGAGGAGCAGGTTGCCCAGGATGGAACCGGTGATGGAGGCCTTGACCAGCTCGATCTCGCCGGCCCGCAGGGCGACGACGGTGATGATTAGCTCGGCGGCATTGCCCAACGTGGCGTTGAGGAAGCCGCCCAGCTTGGGGCCGGTATGCTCGGCCAGCTCTTCGGTCGCTTCGCCCAGCAGGCCGGCCAGGGGGATCAGCCCCAGAGCCGAGCAGATAAAGACGGCCTGCGTGCCCCAGGCCATCTCGCCCAGGAAAACCTCGGCCACGACGGCCAGGGGGACAAAGATGAGCAGGTAGCGAAGGTACTTCACGGGCGGGCCTCCTTTGCTGTAGACAAGCAGTTCACTCCAGCACGAGCATCGGCACGCGAGGCAGGCGGTGGAACCCCCCCCCCGCTTCACGCGATCCTCCTTGGCGCGGCAGATGCTCAGAGCACCGTGACCTTTTCCCGCCCGCGGACCAGGTGGCGCGTGGCGTTGCGCGTGTCCACCACCGCCTGGGCCAGGTCGACGATGTGCTGGTAGTCGTAGGCCGAGTGGTGGGTGACGATGACCACGCAGTCGGCCTGCGCGATGGCCTCGTCGGTCAGCTCGATGGAGCGGATGTGGATGTCCTCGTGGCGGTCGTGGACCTCGGGCAGGAGCGGGTCGTGCGGCAGCACGGTGGCGCCGTATTCTTCCAGCAGGCGGATGACGTCGAAGGCCGGCGACTCGCGCCAGTCGGCGACATCCTCCTTGTAGGCCAGGCCCAGCACCAGGATGCGCGAGCCCTTGAGGCTCTTGCCGCGCTCGTTGAGGGCGCGGATGACCTTTTCGCGGACAAAGACGGGCATGGCCAGGTTGATCTCGCCGGCCAGCTCGATGAAGCGGGTGTGGAAGTCGTACTCGCGGGCTTTCCAGGTCAGATAGAAGGGGTCGATTGGGATACAATGTCCCCCCACTCCAGGCCCCGGGTAGAACGGCATGAACCCGAACGGCTTGGTGGAGGCCGCTTGAATGATCTCCCAGATGTTCAGGCCCATCCGGTCGCAGAGCATAGCCATCTCGTTGACCACGGCCATGTTGACCACGCGGAAGGTGTTCTCGAAAATCTTGGTCATCTCCGCCGCGCTGGGGGAGGAGACCGGGACGACGCGCTCGACGATGCGGCTGTAGAAGGCGACCGCCACCTCCTGGCAGGCCGGGGTCAGCCCGCCCACGACTTTGGGCGTGTTGCGTGTGTTCCATCGCTTGCTGCCCGGATCGACGCGCTCGGGGGAGAAGCAGAGGAAATAGTCCTTCCCGACCACGAGTCCGCTCCTGTTCAGCACCGGCAGCAGCTCCTCCTTGGTGGTGCCGGGGTAGGTGGTGCTCTCCAGGGAGATGAGCTGTCCGGGGCGCATGTGGGCGGCGATGCTCGTCCCGGCGTCGATGATGTAGGAGATGTCGGGGTCGCGGTTCTTGTTCAGCGGCGTGGGAACGCAGATGACGATGACATCGCACGCTTGCAGGGCGGCATAGTCGGGGGTGGCGCGCAGCAGGCCGGCCCGCACCAGCGCCCCCACCTCCTCGTCCTGGATGTCGCCGATATGGCTGCGGCCGGCGTTGATCGTCTCCACCGCCCGCGCCGACACGTCCACCCCCACCACGCGGTACCCGGCCTGGCCGGCGTAGACCGCCAGCGGCAGCCCGACATAGCCCAGGCCGACGATGCCCACCTGGGCTTCGAGGCGTTCGATCTTGTCCAGTAGTGTCATGGTCGTCTCCGTAGGTGTCTATCTGCCGGCAGTTTGAAAAAACTGAAAGCTCCTCCGACTCCTGAACCTCGTATCTCACCGGCCCCGGCCCAGGCGTCGGTCCTTTAGCCGTGGACCCCGACAGCGGGAAGGGGCTAGGCGTGTCATCCTCCGGCCCGTGTGTACACGTTCTCGAACTCCCTGGCCACGGCCGGCCAATTCAGCTCCTCCTCCACCCTCTGCCGCGCGGCCCCGCCCAAGCGGGCCCGCAGCTCCGGCCGGCGCAGCAGCCGCACCAGCGCTCCGGCCAGCGCCGCCGGGTCCTTTTCGGGCACGAGCAGGCCGGTCTCCCCGGGCCGGATCACCTGCGGGATGCCGGCTACGTCGCTGGCCACGATCGCCGCCGCCGAGGCCATCCCCTCCAGCAGCACGTTGGGCAGGCCGTCGACGTTGCCGCGCTCGTCGTGCATCGAGGGCACCGCCAGGATGTCGCAGGAGCGAAAGAGCGCCGGCAGGCGATCGCGCTCCACAGCGCCGGGGAGGGCGACATAGGCATTCACTCCCAGCTCCGCCGCCAGGCGCTCCAATTCGCCGCGCAGGTCGCCCTGGCCGACGATGAGCAGGCGCACGGGACCGGCCTCTTGGACCACCTGGGGCAGGGCGCGGAGGAGCACATCGAACCCCTTTTTGCGCACCAGGCGGCCCACCGCCAGAATGAACGCCTCGCCCTCGCCCAGCCCCCACTCCGCGCGCACCCGCGCCCGTTCGTCGGCCTCGGCGGGGCGAAAGGTGCTGCCGTCGGCCCCGTAGGGGATAACGCGCATTCGCTCGTCGGGCGCCCCCAGCGCCGCGGCCCGCCGGGCCAGATCGTCGCTGCAGGCGGTGATCGCCGCTGCCCGGTGAAAAGTCCAGGCCGCGGCGCCGCGCAGCCAGCGGTGCCGCTCGGGCAGGTAGACGTCGGAGCCGTGCAGGCTGACAACCAGAGGGGCCTTTATCCCGGCCGCGACCAGGGCACCCAGGGGCCCGTTGGGCAGGACCCAGTGGGCGTGGACGATGTCGGGACGCACGCGGCGGGCCACCTGCCGCAGGGCCAGCAGGCCGGCCGGCAGGGCCAGGAAAGCCGCCAGGTAGACCCGCCCGCGCACCGCGACATCGGCGGCCATGGACTCGGCATAGCCCCAGACGTTCAGGGCGCGCCAGGGGGCGTAGGTGTAGGGGTGCAGGTGTACCCCGCGGTCCACGGGCGGCCGGCGCAGGTCGCGGTGCCGCGGCAGGACCACATGCACCTCGTGTCCCCGCGCGGCCAGGCCGGCGGCGATCTCCTCGATGAAGGGCGCCGTCACCTCGCCGGGGTACTTGGGGTAGGAAGAGGTCAGCATGCAGACTTTCACCGGATCACCTGGTCGGCCGTTCGCCCCGTCTCCCCGTCATTCCTTCGCCCGGGTCTCGCTCTCTGCCCCCAGCCGATAGATCTGCACGCCGCCCTCGTCGTAGAGCAGCCTCCAGGGTCCCTCGACCAGCAGCGCCTGGCGCAGTGCGGGACGCTTGCCGCGGGCGTCCCCCTCCATCAGCAGATAGTCCACTCCATACTTCTCGATGATGGCCTGCCCATCTTGGACGCTGCCCTGGGGGATCATCACGCTGCGCCGGCCGCTGTAGAAGGTGAGCTGCCAGGGCACGCGGGTCATCACCACCTCGTCGGGCGCGGTGTTGGCGGCCAGCCAGGCGTAGGCCCGCAGTTCCCCGCTCTTGGCGGCGTCCGCTTCGAGCTTGGCCGAGACCTCGCGCGGGAAGGGGGCGAGCAGGGGGATGCAGAGCAGCACCACCAGCACCATCCCCAGCCAGCCGAACCCGCTGGGCCGCCATCTGCCCTCGTCGTCGCGGCGGTAGGCCAGGGCGTCGTGGATCCACCACAGCGCGCGGGCCATCAGCAGCGCCAGCCAGGGGATAAAGGGCACAAAGTAGCGTTCCTCGACGTGCCAGTAGGTGCAGATAAAGATACCCAGTACGGCCAGGGCCAATCCCACGGGCGCCATGAGCTTGGCCGCCTTGCCGCGCAGCGTCAGCGCGCCGCCCAGGGCCAGGGCCGAGCCGAGCAGCGTCAGCAGGCTGCCCTCGTCCACGGTGAAATAGTTCCACCAGCGCTTGAACTCGGTGCCTACCGCCTGGGAGACGGCGTCCCAGCCGTAGCGCAGCAGCCAGGAACGGTTCGGCAGGTCGCCGTAGTAGACGCGATAGATCTCTTCCCACTCCTTGTACTTTAGTATCCAGGCATCGAACTGCTCGGTGGAGTGGACCGGCGCGCCGAAGAGCACCCAGTTGCGGATCAGCCAGGGGGCAAAGAGGGCGGCCGCCGGCAGGCCCAGGGCCAGCCAGCTCTTCCAGCAGTCCCGCCAGCGCCGGCCGCGCCAGCGCCAGGCCAGGTCCACCAGCAGGGCGGCCCCCAGGAAGAGCACGCCGTTGACCTTGGCCAGCATCAGCAGGCCGGCCCAGGCGCCGGTCCAGGCGTAGGAGCCGAGGGCCGGCCGGCCGGCCGCCTCGTGCTCGTGGGCGCGCGCCATCTGGGCCAGCATCACCAGGGCCAGCAGGGTAAAGACCAGGTCGCTGGTGGGAAAGATGACCAGGCGGAAGATAAAGCGGTTCAGGATCGTCAGCGCCACCGCCAGCAGCCCGACCCGCCGGTCGAACAGGTTGGTGCCGACGGCGTAGAGCACCAGGGCCAGGGCCCCCTGGAGCAGCAGGTTGGGCACCTTGGCGGCAAAGGCCGATTCGCCCAGCAGCTTGAAGAAGGGGGCGATCAGCACCGGCTGCAGCAGCGGCCAGGTCTCCTGGGGGTGGGAGAGGGGCAGATCGGGGTTGTAGAACTGGGTCACATAGTCGACGGTGAAGCCGCGGCCGGCCAGCAGGTTGCGGGCCACAACGCCGTTGTCGGCATAGTCGGCGTGGCCGATGAACTGCATGGTCTGCACCAGGGCCAGCTCGTAGAGGGAGAGGCCGGCCAGCAGCAGGGCCAGCAGCACGCCCGGCAGCCAGGGGCGGCGCAGGAGCCGGTCCAGCCCGGCAAAGAACCTCCGCAACTGTCGGTCCCAGGAGAGCAGCGCGTAGAGCACCAGGATGCCGATAAAGGCGGCGCCCATGATGGCATCGGGGCGGGCGGCGGCGGCGATCACGGCGCGCACCGCGCCGTTGAGGTAGCGCAGGAGCACGTAGGTGCCCACGCCGACCAGGGCGGCGTAGTAGGCCAGGTGGGGGGCCCGCCGGCCGGCCGCCCGCAGCGCACGGAAGAAGAGGCCGGCATGGGCCAGCAGGAAGATGGCGCCGGCGGCGTAGAGGGCCCAGCGGTTGTAGGGGGTCAGGATGTGGCGCAGCGCGGCCAGGCCGGCGGCCAGGAGCAGCGCCAGCCCCAGGCCGGCCCAGAAAGCCCGCGCCTTCAGCCGGCGCCGCAGGCCGATGTAGAGCAGGAGCACCGTCGCCGCCCAGGACAGGAGCTGCTGCCAGGGCGGGATCACGGGCCAGGAGCCGCCGGGGAGGGGGTCCACGCGCACCCAGTCCCACTGTACCCCGAGGATGCGTTTGTCGCCGCCGCCGGGGTTAAAAGGCAGGCACTCTAGCGACACCTCTAGATCGGCGGTGGCGCTGGGCAGGGAGGTCAGCTCGAAGCGCTGCACGGCCCAGTCGGGGCCGGCCTGGAAGCGGCCCACCAGGGCGCCGTTGGCGCGGACGGTGACGGTGGGCGCAACCTGGTGTTCCGGGCGCGGACCGCGCACGCGCAGCGTCAGCAGTTGGGGGCCGTTCGTCGCCTCGGCCGGGAAACGGATCCAGGAGACACGCTTGGTCCAGCGGTAGCTTAGCCCGTCCTCGGCCAGGTACTCGTCGCCGTTGAAGCCCAGGTCCGATTGCAGCGGGCTGGCCCAGAGGTAGGCGCGGTCGCCCAGGGCGCCGATGTCCACCCAGGCCGGCATGCGGACCTGGTAGGCCAGGGCGCTCAAGAGGAGCGTCAGCAGGGTGAGGATATAGGCGCGCCAATCCCGCCAGATTGGAGGCAAGGTCGTTCTCCTTGAGCCGGGCAGTTTCCAATGGTGGTGGCATTGTACTACACCCCAGGCCGGCTGGCAACTGGCGAGTTGCCAAGGGGCCGAATTCGGTTATAATGGCCTCTGTCCGACAGAGCGGTCCGAATGAGCACAAGGAGGAGCAAAGATGCCCTACCAGAACGTGATCCTGCAGATCGACGGCGAGGTCGCCGTCCTCACCGTGAACCGCCCCAAGGTTCTCAACGCCCTCAGCCACGAGACGGTCAAGGAGCTGACCGCGGCCTTTCACGAGGTCCTGGCCGACCAGAACGTGCGTGTGCTGATCGTCACCGGGGCCGGCCCCAAGTCGTTCGTCGCCGGGGCCGACATCAATGAGCTGCACGTCCTGACCGCCGCCGAGGGCGAGCAGATGTGCCTGCGCGCCGAAAAGCTGCTGCTGGGTATGGAGAACTCGCGCCTGGTCGTGCTGATGGCCGTCAACGGCTTTGCCCTGGGCGGCGGCTGCGAGCTGGCCATGGCCGGCGACATCCGCCTGGCCGCCGACAACGCCCGCCTGGGCCAGCCCGAGGTCAACCTGGGCCTCATCCCCGGCTACGGCGGGACGCAGCGCCTGCCGCGGCTGGTGGGCATGGGCCAGGCCATGCGCCTGGTGCTCACCGCCGACCCCGTCTCGGCGTTGGAGGCCAAGGCCATCGGGCTGGTGGATGTCGTGGTCTGCCGGACCTGTGGGCAGGAGATGCCCGGCGCCCCCTGTCACGGCGAGTCGTGCGAGCACGGCCACTGCCCCAACTGCGGCCAGGCGGTGCAGCCGTGCGAAAAGTGCGGCGGGCCGCTGGACAGGTGGGGCCACTGCCACGCCTGCACGCCCGAGGCCCCCAATACCGTCCTCAGCGCGGCGCGCGACATGGCGGCCAAGATCCTGAAGAAGGGCCCCCTGGCGGTGGAGGCGGCCAAACGATGCCTACGCATCGGCGCCGAGGCCCCGCTGGACAAGGCCGTGGCCTTGGAGTCTGCCCAGTTCGGCCTGATCTGCGCCACGGAGGACAAGGCGGAGGGCACGGCGGCGTTCCTGGAAAAGAGGGAGGCCCGTTTCCAGAAAAAGTAGGCTCGTCGCGGCCCTGATGCGCCGCTTGTGGTCTCGAGGACGGCCGAGGCTGGCAGGGGGCAAGGAGCTTCCTGGCCCCTTGTCTCCCCCCGAGTTGTTGGCTCCTCGCCGAAGCAGACAGCGAGGGCGCCTCTGGAGGTACCCCCGATGCGGGAGTTTATCGACGGCAGCGAGGCTATCGCCCGCGGGGCGTTGGCCGCGGGCTGCGACTTTTTCGCCGGCTATCCCATCACGCCGGCCTCGGGCATCCTGGTGCACATGCTGCGCGAGCTGCCCAAGGTGGGCGGCGTGGGCATCCAGGCCGAGGACGAGATCGCCTCCATGGGCCTGTGCATCGGCGCCGCCATGGCCGGCCGCAGGGTGCTGACGGCCACTTCCGGCCCCGGCATCAGCCTCTATAGCGAGAACATCGGCCTGGCGATCATGGCCGAGGTGCCCATGGTCATCGTCAACTGCCAGCGCCTGGGGCCGGCCACCGGCGGCGCTACCACCGTCGCCCAGGGCGATGTCGAGTTCATGCGCTGGGGCACCTCCGGCGGCTACCCCATCATCGCCCTGGCCCCCAGCACCATCCCGGAGTGCTATTCCCTGACCATGCAGGCCTTCAACCTGGCCGAGCGCTTCCGCGTGCCGGTGTTCATCGCCACCGACAAGGAGATGGTCCAGACGCGGGCCACGGTGGAGATCGGCGACTATGCGGAGGTCCGCGTGCTGCCCCGGCGCCAGGCCCCGCCGGAGGGACCTTTCGTGCCCTACCGCATCCAGGCGCCGGACGATGTCCCGCCGATGTCGCCCTACGGCGGGCCGCACCTCTTGCGTTTCACAACCTCGACGCACGACGAAGCGGGCTACCTGACCAAGGATCCGGCCAAGGTGGACCGTTTGAACCGCCACCTGGCCGCCAAGATCGATGCCCACGTGGACGAGATCGCCATGCTCCGGGCCGATGCCGAGCCGGGCGCGCAGACGCTGCTCCTCTCCTATGGCATCACCGCCCGCTCGATGCACGAGGCGGTGGGGCTGGCCCGCGCGGCCGGCAAAAAGGTCTCCGCGCTGACGGTGCTCTCGCTCTGGCCGCTGCCGGAGCGGGCCATCCGCCGGGCGCTGGAGGGTGTCGCGCGCGTGGTCGTGGCCGAGCTCAACCTGGGCCAGTATCGGCTGGAGATCGAGCGGCTGGCCGGCCGGCTGGGGATCGAGGTGGTGGGGGTGCACCGGGTCGACGGGGAATTGATAACGCCGCAGGAGATACTGGAACAGGTGTTGTAGGATCAAGGGTCCAAAGACCTCCATTCGGCGTCCTGTTTCACGGAGTATGGCGATGAGTGACAGCGCAACTTGGGACACCTATCTCGATCCTGCCCGGCTCCCCTATCCCTTCTGCCCGGGCTGCAGCCATGGGATGGTCCTGGACAAGCTGAACGCCGCCCTGGTCCGGCTGCAGCTCGACCCCCGGCAGGTGGTCATCGTCAGCGACATCGGCTGCTCCGGCCTGTCGGACCAGTATTTCAACGTCAACGCCTTTCACGGGCTGCATGGTCGCTCGGTCACCTACGCCTGCGGCATCAAGCTGGCCAATCCCGATCTCAAGGTGATCGTGGTGATGGGGGACGGTGGGGCCGGCATCGGCGGACACCACCTGATCAACGCCGCCCGGCGCAACATCGGCGTCACCGTGCTGGTGCTGAACAACTTTAACTTTGGCATGACCGGCGGGCAGCACTCGGTGACCACGCCGCACCGGGCGGTGACGGCGACGACCCGCCTGGGCAACCTGGAGTACCCGCTGGACCTGGGCGGCATCGTCTGCGCCAGCGGCGGGGCCTTTGTCGTGCGCGCTACCCCCTTTGATGCCGACCTGTCCGACCTGCTGGCGCAGGCCATCGCCCAGGAGGGCTTTGCCTTCTTCGATATCTGGGAGCTGTGCACGGCTTATTTTGTGGCCAGCAACCGCTTCAGCCGCCGGCAGCTCGAGGCGCTGTTCGAAGAGCGCGGGCTGGCGCGCGGGCTGGTGCACCGGGCCGAGCGGCCCGAGTACAGCCGGGCCTACCGCGAAGCCACGGCGGCGCTCGTGGGCCAGGCCGTCCTTCCCCCGCAGACCATCCCGGCCAAGTACACCGGCCGGGTCACGGCCAAGACGCACATCGTCATCGCCGGGGCGGCCGGCCAAAAGATCCGCTCCGCGGCCAGCAGCCTGGGCCGCGGAGCCATGCTCGCCGACCTGTGGGTCACCCAGCGCGACGACTACCCGGTGACGGTGCAGACCGGCCACTCGCTGGCCGAGGTCATTCTCAGCCCCGGCGAGATCCACTACACCGGCATCCCGGCCCCGGATATCGTCCTGATCCTGGCCCCGGAGGGGCTGAAGGTGGTGAAGAAGCTGCTGCCGACGCTGGGGCCGCAGGCGCGCCTGTATGTCCGCGCCGATCTGTTGCCGTTGGAGACCGGGGCGACGATCGTTCCGCTCGACCTGGACCGGCCGGGGGTGCAGGCCGGCAAGAAAGAGTTGGCCATCATGGCCATCGCCGCCATGCTCCAGGATACCGGCCTGCTGCCCCTGGAGGCGCTGCGCGAGGCCATCGCCACCGGGATGAAGGCCGAGATCGCCCGGGAGAACCTGGCGGCGGTCGATTCGGCGCAGGCCCTGCTGGGCTAGCCCGTTGCGGGCCGGTGGGGGCCGGGCGCGGCTCCGGGAAACCCCGGCCGTTCGCCCTGGCGCCCGGTTGCACAAGCGGCGAAATCGGTTATAATGGGCATCGCTGCGAGCCGGCACCGGCCGGCCGCTCGGTGGGCCGCGTGCCAGGCAGCCGGTGCATCCTCAGCGTAGAAGATTCTGGCCGGTCAAAGGAGACAAAAGGAGGACATCATGGATTTCAGCTTTACGAAAGAACAGGAGATGTGGCGCGCGTCGGTGCGGGACTTTGCCCAGAGCACGATCAAGCCGATCGTCCGCCAGATGGACCGCGAGGGCAAGATCCCTCCGCACGTGATCAAGGGGATGGCCGACCTGGGCCTGCTCTGCTGCACCGTGCCGGAGGAGTACGGCGGCATGGGCGCTTCCTGGATCGAAGCGACGATCGCCGCCGAGGAACTGGGGCGGGCCGACATCAGCGTGGCCATTCCCGTGCTCTACCTGGTGATGGCCTCCTGGGGCTCGGTCTTTGAGCACTATGCCAACGAGGAGCTGAAGAAGCTCGTCCTGCCCCCGGCTTGCAAGGGCCAGGGCTTCCTGGGCATCGCCACCACCGAGCCGGGCGGCGGCTCCGATATCCTGGGGGCCACGCGCTGCAAGGCCGAGCGCCAGGGCGACGGCTGGCTCCTGAACGGTGAGAAGCTCTACATCAGCGGCGTCAGCGAATCGCTCGCCTGGGGCGGCATCCACATGACCCTGATGCGCACCGATCCCCAGGCCGGGCACAAGGGCTTTACCTTCTTCGCCGTGCCGCTCAAGGGCACCCCCGGCATCACCACTACCCTGGTGGAGGATATGGGCCGCGCCGGCATCTCCACCGGTGGCTTCACCATGGAGGACGTGCGTCTGCCCGATACCTACCGGATCGGTGAGGAGGGCCGCGGCTTCTACTACGCCATGGAAGGCTTCTCTGCCGCCCGCGTGCTCATCGGCGCCACCTGCGTCGGCGCGGCCCAGGCCGTGCTGGACCTGGGCGCCGACTACATCAAGCAGCGCTACGCCTTCGGCCGGCCGCTGGCCGCCTTCGAGGGCATCCAGTTCCCCCTGGCCGAGCACGCCACCAATATCGAGGAAGCCCGCCTCCTGACTTATGAAGCCGCCTGGATGATGGACAAGATGTGGCAGGACAAGTCTTGCTCGGCCAAGGACGTGGCCCGCATCGCCGCCATGGCCAAACTCCGCGCTCCTATCTATGCCTTTCAGGCGATGAACGAGGTCGCCGACTGGTTCGGCGCCGCCGGCTATTCCAAGGAGTTTCCCATCGAGATGGGCATTCGCGGCGTCCGCTCCTACTCCATCGGCGCCGAGGGGTCCCTGAACATCATGCGTATGATCATCGCCCGCGAGATCCTGGGGGTTGAGTTCCTGCCGCACCGCTGGGGGGCCCAAGAAATCTAGATGGGTGGCTCTCCCCGTCTTCCCGTCTTCCCCCCCCTGCCAGGCAGAAGGGGGGAAGAGCAGGGGGCGAGGAGTCGAGGAGAAAGGCAAGGAGGCGAGAATTGAACGCCATCGTCTGTATCAAACAGGTCCCCGACACCGAGGCCCCGGTCAAGCTCCAGGGGGGGCAGTTGGCCCTGGCCGGGATGCCGCTGATGCTCAACGCCTTTGACGAGTACGCCATCGAGGAGGCGCTGTTGCTGCGGGAAAAGTTCGGCGGCAAGGTCACGGCCCTGTGTATGGGGCCGGCCGAGGCCTCCGAAGCCCTGAAAAAGGCCCTGGCCATGGGGGTGGACGAGGCCGTCCTGCTCTCCGATCCGGCCTTCGAGGGGGCCGACGCCTGGGCCACGGCCTACACCCTGGCCGCAGCCATCCGCAAGATCGGCGAGTACGACATCGTCCTCTTCGGCAAGCAGTCCACCGACGGCACCTCGGCCAGCGTCGGCCCGGCGGTGGCCCGCTTCCTGGGCCTCCCGGCGCTGACCTTTGTCTTCAAGATCCGCCAGGCCGACTTCGGCGGGCGCAAGATCACCGTCGAACGCCTGTTGGAGGGGCGGCGCGAGGTGGTCGAGGGTCCTCTGCCGGCCGTTGTCGCCGTGGTCAAAGACATCAACCAGCCGCGCTACCCCACGCTGCTGGGCATCCGCAAGGCCTCCAAGGCCGTTATCCCCACTTGGGGCGCGGCGGACCTGGTGGCGGCGGGGGCCCAGGCCGCCGGCTTCGGCCGCGCCGGCTCGCCCAGCCAGGTGGCCGCGATGGACTACCCGCCGGCCCGCGCCGGCAAGGTCGAGCTGATCGCCGGCGCCACCCCCGAGGAGCAGGCCGCTCTGCTGGCCGACCGTCTGCTCGGCCTGAAGGTGCTCTAGGAGGACACCCATGACCATACAGGCACACAATCCACAGGAATACCAGGGCATCTGGGTCTGGGTGGAGCAGGAGGGCGGCAAGGCCCATGGCGTCGCCTGGGAGCTCCTGGGCCAGGGGCGCAAGATGGCCGACGCCCTGGGTGTTTCCTTGGGCGCGGTCGTCCTGGGGTCCGGCGTCGAGGCGCTGGTCCCGCAGGCCTTTTCCTACGGCGCCGACACCGTCTACCTGGCCGATGACGCGACGCTCGGCCCGTTCCGCCTGGAGCCGTACGCCGCGCTGCTGGTGCAGCTAGTCCGCGAGCACAAGCCGGCCGTCTTCCTCTTTGGCGCCACCACCCGCGGGCGCGACCTCTCGGCGGCCGTCGCCGCCGACCTGGAGACCGGGCTGGCGGCCGACTGCACGGGGCTGGCGATCGAGCCGGGCACGGGCAAGGTGCACGGCATCCGGCCGGCCATGGGTGGCAGCGTCCTGGCCACGGTCATCATCCCCGGCCAGCGGCCCCAGGTCATCTCCGTTCGCCCGCGCGTCTTTGAGCTGCCGGCGGCCCAGGCCGGCCGCAGTGGGCAGACGGTGCGCGTCGCCGCGGCCATGGCCGAGGGCGAGATCCCCACCCGCGTCCTCGAGGTGCTGCGCGAGGAAGGCGGGGTGAACCTGACCGAGGCCAAGATCATCGTCGCCGGCGGCCGCGGCGTCGGCGGGCCCGAGGGTTTCAAGCCGCTACAGGAGCTGGCCGACCTGCTGGGCGGCGCGTTGGGCGCCTCGCGCTCGGCGGTGGACCAGGGCTGGATCTCCTACCCGCACCAGGTCGGCCAGACCGGGGTGACGGTGCGGCCCGACCTGTACATCGCCGCCGGCATCTCCGGTGCCATCCAGCACGCCGCCGGCATGCGCGGCTCGCGCTACATCGTGGCTATCAACAAAGACCCCGAGGCACCGATCTTTTCCTTTGCCGACTATGGCGTCGTCGGCGACCTGAGGGTGATCGTCCCGGCGCTCACCCAGGCGCTCAAGGCGCGGATGGGGAAGTAGGCGAGGAAGCGAGAAGACGAATCGGCGGATGGGGCCGGCGGCCTCGTCCGCCGGTTTCTTTTGCGGCCCGCCGGGCTTCACTCCTTGACCACCAGGGGCATGTAGAGGCGGAAGGAAGGGGCAGCGTCGTCGAGGATGGTCGGCGGGACCGGATGGGGGCCGCCGGCGGCGATCTAGTCCTGGCCGGATCGGGCGGTGGTAGGGTCCACGGTCACGGTGTAGCCCACGGCCTCTTGCAAGGTGACGGTCACGCCGTCGGCCCCTTTGGGGGCGGCATAGGCCGGCGCACCGAGGGCGATGTAGGCCGGCGAGGTCGCCTCCGGGGTGACGGTGACGGCGATGCAGCGTCGGGTGCCCCGTGCGGCCCATCCATTTGACCCCCCAGGGGACCGGTGGTACAATCGCCTGTGGGCGATTCACAGCAATAGGAGCAGACCTTGGACTATCGCATCTACGACCCTGCCCGCGACCGCGAGGCCGCCATGCGCATCTGGCGCGAGACCGGATGGATCCCCCCGGGGAAAGAGGCCAGCTTCGATCCCTGCATCGGCGCCGGCCGGACCCTGGTGGCCGACGTTGCCGGTGCGCCCGAGTGCCTGGTCAACACTATGCCCGGCACGCTGCGCTACCTGCGGGAAGACCTGCGCCTCTCTGCCGTCACCGCCGTCGCCACCAGCCGGGTGGCGCGCAAACAGGGCCTGGCCCGGCGGCTGACGGCCGAGGCCGTGGCCCTGGACGCGGCCGAGGGGGCGCACATTGCCGGCTTGGGTATGTTCGAACAGGGCTTCTACAACCAACTGGGCTTTGGCACCGGCCCCTACGAGCACAGCGTGGCCTTTGATCCGGCGCAGCTCGACGTCTCCGTGCGTCCGCGCGTGCCCCGGCGCCTCACCGTCGGCGACTGGCAACTCGTCCACGCCGCGCGGTTGGCCCGTCTCCGCGGCCATGGCTCCATCACCCTGCCGGCCGAGACGACCCACGGGGAGTTGCTGCGCGCCGAAAACGGCTTCGGCCTGGGCTACGCCGACGGGCCGAACGGCGAGCTGACCCACTACTTTTGGTGCCATGCCCCGGCGGTCGAGCACGGTCCCTATTTCGTCAGCAGCGTTGTTTACCGGACGCGAGAGCAGTTCCTGGAGCTGTTGGCCCTGATCCGCAGCCTGGGTGACCAGGTGCGCCTGGTGCGCACCTTTGAGCCGCAGGGCATCCAACTGCAGGACCTGATGCTGCATCCCTTCCGCCAGCGTGCGGTGAGTTACCGCTCCGAGTTCGAGGCCGGCATTCGGGCTACGGCCTTTTGGCAGCTACGCATCCTGGACCTATCGGCCTGCCTGGAGCGCACCCACCTGCGCGGGGGCGAGGTGCGTTTCAACCTGCACCTCGACGACCCCATCGCCGCCTCCCTGGACGCGGAGAGCCCCTGGCGCGGTATCGCCGGCGATTACCTGGTTGCGCTGGGCTCCTCTTCGGGAGCCGAGGAGGGCAGCGACCCGCGCTTGCCCACCTTGGAGGCTTCTGTGGGGGCCTTCACCCGTATGTGGATGGGCGTGCGGCCGGCCACCGGCCTGTCCTGCACCGACGACCTGCGCGGGCCGGAGACGCTGCTGCAGGAGCTGGACGAACTGCTGCGCCTGCCGCCGCCACAACTGGGATGGGAGATCTGACATTCGCCACGGTGGTAGGCAACAGAATGCCTTGGAGGCGCCATGGGCGAAGCGCCCAAGACTGACAACGGGACACTCCCACCTCCGCCTCCCGCGAGCGCAACGGGCAAGCGGTGCCTCCGGCCGAGCGGCCAGGCCCTTTCCGCCCTCTTTATTCTCCTGGCCCTCTTGGGCATCCTGCTGCTGGGAGCGGCCTTCCGCCTCACCGACCTGCGGTGGGACAAGGAGGCCGGCAAGCCGGTCTTGATCCCCTGGGACGAGGGCCTGTCCCTGCACCCTGACGAGCGCTTCCTGACGATGGTCGCCCTGGCCATCCATTTTCCCGAGCCCTGCCAGGGCTTTATCCCCCGTTTCAACGAGCCCGCGGGCGCGCCGCCCCTCCCAGAGCGCGACCTGCGGGCCTGCTTCGCCGCCTACCTGGACACCGCCAAATCCACGCTGAACCCGCGCAATGTCGGCCACGGACTGTGGGTCTACGGCTCCTTGCCGATGATCGCCTTCCGGGCGCTCATCGACGCCCTGCACATCACCGATTTCGTCCGCGTCACCGAGGCCGGCCGCGTCGTCTCTGCCCTGGCCGACCTGCTGACCGTCCTCGTCACCTTCTTCCTGGGCAAGCGTCTTCTGGGCCCCCGCGGCGGCCTCCTGGCCGCCCTCTTCTTGGCCCTGAGCGTGCTCAACATCCAGAACGCCCACTTTTTCACCGTGGACATCGTCACCGCCCTGGAGGTGCTGCTCTGCGTCTACCTGGCGGTGGTCCTGGCCGAGGGCCGGGGCAGTTGGATCACCTTCCTCCTGCTGGGCTTCGTCTTTGGCCTGGCCGTGGCCAGCAAGGTCAACGTGGCCACCTTTGCCCTGGTCATCGCCCTGGCCGGCACGCTGCGCGTCTGGCGGCGGGTACAGGAACGCGGCGAGGAGTCGCTCTGGCCGGAACTGCTGCGCACGGCGCTGGGGCTCTTCCTGGCCGCCGCGCTCGCGGTGGCCGTCTTCCGCCTGGCCCAGCCCGATGCCTTCACCGGACCGGGCCTCTTCGATGTCCGGATCGAGGAGCGCTACCGCGGCAACCTGGAGACGGTGCAGGGGTTGGTCAGCGGCGAGGTCGACTACTACCCCAGCCACCAGTGGACGAACCGCCCGGCGCTGGTCTTTCCGTGGACCAATATGGTCGTCTGGGGGCTGGGGCTGCCGCTGGGGCTGGCAGCTTGGGCCGGCGTCGTCTGGGCCTCCTGGCGGCTGGCACGCCGGCGCGACCTGCGCATGGTCATCCCCCTATCCTGGACACTGCTGCTCTTTCTCTACCAGGGCGTGCAGTTCGTCAAGACGATGCGCTATTTTCTGCCGATCTACCCGCTCCTGTGCATCTTTGCCGCCTACCTGCTGCTCGCCCTGTGGGACTGGGCGCGGATCCCTGTAGGGGTGACGCGCGCGTCGCCCCTACAGGGATCCGATGATGCCTGGGGGAAAGGCAGGTTCCCTTGGCGCACTTCCCTCGCCGGCGCGCTCCTGGCCGTCGTCGTGCTGGGCACGCTGGCCTGGGCCTGGGGCTTTATCCAGATCTACCGCCGGCCGATCACCCGCGCCGCGGCCTCGCGCTGGATCTATCAGAACATTCCCACCGACCGGGGCGCCTGGCTCACACTGGCCGACGGCAGCACGGCCTATGTCGGCATCCCCAACGGCCAAACCTACTCCACCGGCAGCCCGGCCAGCACGACCCCCTTCTCGGTGCCCACCTCCAGCCCGGCCATCCAGTTCACCATCGCCCACCTCGAGGACGTCACCGGACAGGAGGGCCAGGAAGAACTCGTCGTCACCCTCTGCGCCGATGCCCCCTGCCAGGAGGTCCTGGGCCGGGGGGCGATCCGCGGCGACTTTTCCGGCCCCAAGGGCGATGGGGCGCGCGGCATCGCGCCTTTGGACTCGATCCCCCTGGAGGCCGGCCGCCGCTACTTCCTGCGGCTGAACGGCCGCCTGGGTATGGTCCGCACCTGGGCCGTGGCCCTGGCCAACGAAGCCTGGGACGACGCCGTGCCTATGCGCGTGGACGGCAAGGACGGCTTCTCCATCTACCGCGGGCTGACGCTCCAACCCTACGGCGAGGACACCCCGCAGAAGGTGGAGGAGCTGCTGCACCAACTGGCCAACACCGACTATGTTTGCCTCACCAGCAACCGCCTCTACGACTCCATCCCGCGCCTGCCGATGCGCTACCCGGTCACCACCCGCTACTACCAGGCCCTCTTCGACGGGTCGCTCGGATTCGAGCGCGTGGCCACCTTCACCTCCTTCCCCACCCTCTTCGCCTGGAGCGTCCCGGAGGGCATCGCCGCCCTGAGCGACGAGGAGCGCGCCGCGCAAGGGCTCACCGGCGGCGGCATCCCCCTCCCCGACCAGGGGGCCGAGGAGGCCTTTTCTGTCTACGACCACCCGAAGGTGCAGATCTTTCGCCGCACGGCGGCCTTTGACATCGCCAAGGCCCGCGCCCTGCTGACGGACGGCATCGAGTGGGACCAGATCGACCGCATCCGGCCGATCGAGGTGCCGCGCTACCGCGACCTGCTGCTGACGGAGCCGGAGAAGACGGCGCAGCGGCAGGGCGGCACCTGGAGCGAGATATTCCCGGAAAGCGGCTGGCCGACGAAGGTGGCCCTGCCGCTGTGGCTGCTGCTGATCGAGCTGATCGGCCTGGCCGCTTGGCCGCTGGCCAATGCCCTCCTGGGCAAGCTGGGCGACGGCGGCTACCTCCCGGCCAAGGCGCTGGGCCTGTTGCTGCTGGGCTACCTCTCCTGGCTGCCGGCGGCCACCAAGGTCTTGCCCTACACCCGCTGGACCATCCTGGGCGTCCTCCTGCTGCTCCTTGTGCTGGGCGGCGCCGTGGGCTGGCTGCGCAGAAAGGAGCTGCTGGAGCTCTGGCGGATGCGGCGCAAGCTGCTGCTGCTGGAGGAGGGGCTCTTCCTGGCCGGCTTCTTGCTCTTTTTGCTGATCCGCTTCGGCAACCCCGACCTGTGGCACCCCTGGTTCGGCGGGGAAAAGCCGATGGACCTGGCCTACCTCAACGCCATCATCCGCTCCACTACCTTCCCGCCGTACGACCCCTGGTACGCCGGGGGGTACCTGAACTACTACTACTTTGGCTGGGTGCTCCTGGCCGCGCCGATCAAGCTCACCGGCATCGTGCCGGCCGTGGCCTACAACCTGGCCCTGCCCACCCTCTACGGGCTGGTCTGCGGCGGGGCCTTTACTGTGGTCTACCACCTGGTGGGCCGCGGCAAGCGCGAAGGGGACGGTTGGGAAAAGCCGGCCCTCCTGGCCGGCCTGGCCGGGGCGGTCTTTGTCGCCCTGTTGGGCAACCTGGGGGAGTTCACCCTGATCGTGGGCAAGCTGGGGGAGCTGTCGGGGATGAGCTTTGAAAGCAATATCCCTGGGCTGGCCGGCCTGGTGAAAGGGGTGGCCGGCCTGTTCAAGGCCCTGCAGGGGAAACCCCTGCCCATCGGCCTCGGCTCCTGGTACTGGGACGCCTCGCGGGTCATCGTCCAGCACGCCGGCGGTCCGCCCCGCGGCAACGAGATCAACGAGTTCCCCTTCTTCACCTTCCTCTACGCCGACCTGCATCCGCACATGATCGCCATGCCCTTTACCCTGCTGCTGATGACCCAGGTGGTGGCCCTGGCCCAGGACCGCGAGCGCCGCGACCGCTCCGTTTGGTCGCTCTTGCCCCCACCGTGGGCCCTCCTGGGGATGGCCCTGGTGCTGGGCATCCTACGGGCCGGCAACTTTTGGGATTTCGTCACCTACTTCCTGGTGGCGCTGGGCGGCTGGGGCGTGGCCCTCTACGAGCGCCGAAAGCGCATCGACGGCGAGCTTCTCCTGGGCGTGGGGATGCTCGGTGTGCTCCTCTACATTCTCTCCTCCTTCCTGCTGGCGCCCTTTTGGTCGCGCTACGGGATGCTGTACAACAGCGTGGCCCTCTGGACCGGGGAGCGCACGCGGGTGGGCGAGTTCATCGTCATCAACGGGCTGGCCCTCTTTGTCCTGGTGACCTATCTCCTGGCAGAGACGTTGGGGCGCGGGGCGCGCGAGGGGCCGCTGCACCTGGCCGGCCTGGCGCTGCGCCACTGGGATCGCCTGCCGGAGCTGTGGCGGCGGCTGCGGCAGGCCGGCGCCGTGGTGCGGCAGCGTTCCCCTGCCCGCCGCTTCGCCCAGGGCCGGGCCCTGCCCATCCTGCTCTGGTCGCTCGTGGCGCTCCTGTTGATCGCCCTTTTCTTCTTCCTGCCGGTCAAAGCGCCGACCGCGGCGACGCTCCAACCGCTCTCCTTCCTGCAGCGCCTGCGCGGCCAGCCCCTGGTGGGATGGATGGTGCTGTTCATCGTGCCGGGGGCGGTGCTCTTCTTCCGGCGGCGGGCGCAGGCCGAGGAGCGCCTCATCGCCCTGCTGACATTGGCCGGCCTGGGCCTGTCCGCGGGGGTCGAGGTCCTCGTCGTCAAGGGCGATATCGCCCGGCAGAACACCTTTTTCAAGTTCTATATGCAGATCTGGATCGTGTGGGGCGTGGCCGCGGCGGCGATGCTGCCGCGCCTGTGGCAGCGCATGCAGGCCTGGCCGCGGAACGCCCGCCGTCGCTGGTGGGCGGTCCTGTACATCCTCATCGGGCTGTGCGCGCTCTATCCGCTGCTGGCGGCGCCGGCCAAGGTCCGTGATCGCTTCCCCAACAACACGGCCGGCCCGTCGCTGGACGGGGAAGCCTTTATGCGCAGCGAGACCTACCCCGACGAGCACGGCCCCATCGTCCTGTCCGAGGACGCCGCGGCCATTGACTGGCTGCGGGCCAACGTGTCGGGGTCGCCGGTCGTGCTCGAGGCCGCCTCCGGCCTGTACAATGTCGGCCTCTACCGCTGGGGCTCGCGCGTCTCCATCCACACCGGGCTGCCCACCGTGCTGGGTTGGGACTGGCACCAAACGCAGCAGCGCGGCGGCGAGTCGATCCAGACGCGCCTGCAGGAGGTGGCCGAGCTCTACACCTCCACCGACGTGAACCGCACCTTGACGCTGCTGCGCAAGTACGAGGTCTCCTACATCGTCGTCGGCCAGTTGGAGCGAAACTACTACCCTGCCGCCGGGCTGGACAAGTTCGCCGCTATGGTCGGGACCTACCTGGAGCAGGTCTATCCATCCGTTGGCGGCCGACCCGCAGCGCCGGGGCCACCGGAGACGGCGCCCACGGGCGGCGGACCGGGGGCCTATCCCCCGCCGGCCGCGGGGCCGTTCTATCCTGAGCCGGAGCCATCGCCTGTGGGCTCTGCGATGCCGGCGACGGCGCCCACGGGCGGCACGGTGATCTACCGCGTACTGCCGTAGGATCGGGAATGGGCAACCGGGCGGCCCCAAGGGCACCCCTACGGGCCCATTTTCATCCGTCGTGATGCGGCAAAACGCATCAACAACTTTGGTAAGCGGCAAGCTCTTCTGGGTGCCTTTGTGTCCTTGCGGTAAACACATTCTTTATGCTTTTGTGGTCGCGAGGCCGGTATGTGGCGCACTATCTTCCGTCTCCTGGCTCTGGCCGCTGCCCTGACCCTGGCCTGGTTCGGCATCGGGGCCGGCGAGGACGCCTGGCGCCTGTGCATGGGGGGAATCCTCCTGCTCCTGCTGGCCGCCTTCTGGCCCCGGCGTAGCGAGAAGGAGAGCCCGCTCGGGCGCAACGTCCGCCTGCTGGGGGCCTTTTTCCTGGCCGTGGCCGTGCCCATCGGCCTGCAACTGCTGCGGCTGCAGGTTGTCCAGGCTCCCGAGATCCAACGGCGGGTGGCCTACCTGCCCGAGGGCAGTGTCCAGGACGTCCGCCCGCTCATCGCCGAGCGGCGCACCCGCCGGGGCCGCATCTATGACCGCGGCGGCCTGCTCCTGGCCGACACGGTCGTCACCGCCGGCGGCTGGGCCCGGCGGACCTACCCCCGCGCCGACCTGGGACACATCGTCGGCTTCTACAATCCCCTGTACGGCAACATGGGGCTGGAGTCCACCTACGACGACTACCTGGCCGGCCGGGTGGGCGGCGACCCCATGGACGCCTTCCTGGAGGGGCTGCTGCACCGCCCGCACCAGGGAGACGACCTCTACCTGACATTGGACGTGGCCCTCCAGGAGCAGGCCCGGGCGGCCTTCGAGCAGGTCACGGCGGAGGTGCTCGGCGACAAGTGTCCCGACGGCCACTGCCGCGGCGCGGTGGTGCTGCTGGATGTGCGCAGCGGGGCCATCCTGGCGCTCTACTCCTATCCCACTTTCGACCCCCGCCCGCTGGTCTTTGACGCCGAGGCCGGCGACTGGGAGGCGGAGCGCGGGCGCATCGCCCTCTACTGGCAGGGGCTGATCTCGGAAACCGCTGCCCCGTTGGTGGATCGGGCCACCAATGGGCTCTATCCACCGGGGTCGACCTTCAAGACCTTTACGGCCGCGGCGGCCCTGGAGGCCGGCCTGGCCACGCCGGACACGATCATCCTCTGCCCCGAGCACCTGACGGTCACCGGCCATGTCATCGTCAACGCCGTGCAGAACCTGGCCGGCCTGATGCAGAAGCAGAACCTGACGGAGGACCTGCAGTGGTCCTGTAACACGGCCTTTGCCCAGTTGGGCCTGATGCTGGGTGCCGATCGTTTCAGCGACTATGCCAAGCGCTTTGGGCTGTCCTACCGCAACCTGGCCCCGGCGGCCTGGGCCGATTTTCGGGACCTGCCGGCCGCCGTTCCCACCCTGGCCTACGACCGCTCCTTCCTGGACCGGCAGACGGCGGTGGCCGACTCATCCTATGGGCAGGGCCAACTGCAGGTGACGCCGCTGTACATGGCCATGCTGGCGGCCACGGTGGCCAACGAGGGCATGATGATGCGGCCCTACATCGTGGAGCGGGCGACGACGCCGGGGGGAGAGACCCTCTACCAGGCCCAGCCCGCCCTGCTGCGCGTGCCCATCGGCCGGCAGACGGCGCGCACCCTGACGGCGCTGCTGGTCAACGCCGTGGACAACGGCTACGGCTGGCGGGCCAAGATCGAGGGGGTGAAAGTGGCCGGCAAGACGGGCACCGCCGAGCCGGGGGATGGCGACCCCCACGGCTGGTTCATCGCCTTTGCCCCGGCCGACAGCCCGCGCTACGCCGTTGCCGTCGTCGTGGAGCACGGCGGGCACGGCTCGCGCGTGGCCGCGCCGATCGCCAAGATCGTCCTGGAGGCGGCGCTGGCGAGGTAAGCGAGCTGTAAGGGCGAGGCATTTGCCACCGCTCTACTGCGAAGTAGCGAAGGGAATACAGGTCGAGTCTTACCGGCCGCCCGAGTAGGGTTCGGCAAATGCCTCGCTCCAACCGGCAATCGCCAATCGAAAATCGCCAATCGTCATGGAGGCCCGATGGAATCCTCGACCCAGGTATGGTGGCTCATCCCGCTCATCCCCGTCCTGTTCATCGTCTCTTTCGCCGCGCTGTGGTCCCTGGTGGTGGTGATCATCTCGCTGGCCGGCGGGTGGTCGCGGCTGGCGGGGTACTACCGCGCCACGGGGCCCTTCATGGGGCAGCGCTGGGCCTGGCAGACGGGCTGGCTGGGGTGGGCGCGCTACCGCGGCATCCTAACGATCGGCGCCGACGCCTCGGGCGTCTACCTGGAAGTCATGCCCCTGTTCCGGATCATGCACCCGGCGCTGTTCATCCCCTGGAGTGACATCACGGTTGAGGAGCGGACGACGTTCCTGTTCCCCACCGTGGTCCTGCTGTTCGCCCAGGTCCCCGGCGTGAGGCTGTCGTTGTTCAAGAGCACCGGCGAAAAGGTGCTGGCGGCACGGGGGAGCTAAGGCGGTGAGCTACTTTCACGATGCCCTGGTGATGTACGAAGGCCACGAGCTGCGCTTCACTGCTGCGGAGGGCCAGGCCATGGAGAGAGGCTCGCAGTACTGGCACGGGCCGGGCGATCCGTCCACCTGGCTGGCCACGGCCGTGTTCGAGACGATCCGCGCCCGGGAGGCCGGCGTCCCCCAGGCCGTGGTCCTGGAGCTGGCCGCTATGGCGATGGGCATGTCCGCGGAGAAGCTGGTCGCGGCGATCCACTGGCACGAGCAGTACATGCGCTGGCACGATGGGGATAAGAGCTACCGTGTACTGGAAGAAGAGGGGTAGGCACAAGGGGGTGAGCAGGCAGGGTGCCTGATCCGGCCAAATAGCAGCAGTGTCCCCGGCGATTATCGACGGGCAATTACTATTGATAGGCAAAGATGGGGGCTACGTGGGGTAACCCAAAAGATCTCGCAGTGCCTTGGAGTGGCACATCTCGCCAGTAAGTGGGGTCAAAGACCAAGTTATCACATCTGGGGCCTTGTAACCCGAGCCCAGGGTTACATCCTTTGACCAGGGCGGAGAATCCGGCTACTTGCTCTCCTGAGATCCCTTCTTGCGACTCTTCCGGCGCTTCTTGGGTCCGGCAAGTTTGCTGCGGAGGCGATCCTCGAACGTTGGCAGGCTGACTGGCACACCCGCTGTCAGTCCTTCCACAGCACTCTCGAGCGTAGTGCGTCGGATCCCATGTTGCACAAGCTCTATCTTGCCATCATGCTCCCTGTAATCGACAATAAACCAGACAATGTCGCAGTTCGATATATCAGGAACCTCGCGCATGGTACCCAGGGAATCAAAGAACCCTTTGTCTATGACAACCGCCATCTTCTTGCCCCAACGACGCAGTGTCGGGACTTTGATCTGCAACTGCGGCATCAGCCTTTTGGGGCCACTGCTGCGGTAGTCGGGCCGGCGGCTCTTCTGTGGAAAAGGTATCCGATTATCGGCCATTCTTCTGATAGTGGCATATTCCTTGGACATTGCCTCCCCGCTGAAATACACTGACTGGATTTCGAGCGCGCACCAACGTAGCAAGGATGTGTCGGGGTCCACAAGGATAGAATCGATCTGGCCTACATCCTCGTGTTTGTCCACTGGTCCTCCGCTACTCTCCGCGCCTTTGAGGTGCACATCGGCAGGTGCTTCCTCTTCCCACGATCCGCGTACCAGGAAACCCACTTGGTTTGTAACAAGCGGCTGCGAACAACCAAGAATCGTCTTCCCCACCCATTCGAAGATCATTCGCCCTTCTAGAAATCGCTCTGGACACATCGTACAGAAGGTGGGCTGAGCCGTGACCAGTCCCGTCTGGGGGTCTTTGGCATACAGCCGCATCAGGCAAACCCCGCCCTTCTTGTTGCAGGAAACCCGCTTGGCCCCTGTGCTGCGGGGAAGGCATTCTTGTGAAGATGGTGCTCTGACCTTGGAATAGTCGGAGCGTTCCTGACGCGACAGGGTCACAAATGAACGCCCATACCACTCTCCGATACCGAAGCGAGGGGCAATCTCTTTCTTCTTCATCACTATCTCCTTCGGCCTGCCCGGCAAAGGGATGGGAAGCCGTCAGTCGTTTGACAACAAATCCCCTGGTGCTACCTGGAAAAAATGTGCCAAGCGCTCAATGATATCGAGGTTTACCAGCTTCAAGGGTGGGCCCTCGCCTTTGCCGTCGCTGGTCGAATACCACACTCGTCGAGCTGTGCTCATGGGGATTCGAGCCTCACGCTGCAGGCTAGAGATATTCAAGCCACGCGCCTCGGCCAGTTCGCGAACTCGTAGACGGACCGCCATGCTGTACCCCCCACCGTTTGCGTATGTCCTTGGAGCAGTATACCACAGTGTCACTATATCTCTTGCAATATATCACTATTGACATATCGGGCCGAATGTGCTATGCTATGCCTGCAAACGGGGTGTCCAACTTGTGCTATAATGGCCCTGAATGCTGGTGCGTATGGTTGGGTTGCAGGAGGGTGTTCCGATGGCGAGAAGGACCAGAGGCGGGGGCAACCTGTCCAACATTGTCAATGTAGCCCAAGTACAACACCGTAGCCCCTTTCGGTATCCTGGTGGCAAGACCTGGCTCGTGCCGCGCGCGCGGCAATGGCTGCTGAGCACAGGGCCTATCGCCGAGTTCATCGAACCGTTTTGCGGCGGCGCCATCGTGGGCCTCACGGTCGCGTTCGAACACCTGGCACAGCACGTCACACTTCTTGAGATCGACCCCCAGGTTGCGGCAGTCTGGCAAGTAGTCCTCCTTGGTGCCCCCAGTGAAGTACAGCAGCTAATCGACCGTATCGAGCGCTTCCCGATGTCCAGGGAGAATGTGGAAGCGCTCCTGGCGCAACCTACTGATGGGCTGATCGATCGAGCGTTTGTCACGATTGTTAGAAATCGTGTTCAGCATGGCGGTTGCCTGGCGCAGGGAGCCGGAATGTTACGCAGCGGCGAACAAGGCAAAGGCGTCGCGTCCAGATGGTATCCTCGCACTATAGCAAGGCGCATCCAGGATATTCAGGCAGTCCGTCATTCAATCTCATTTCTCCAAGAGAATGGAGTGGAGTACATAGCTGCGAATGCACATCGGGCAGACGCGGTCTTTTTTATCGATCCTCCCTATTGGGTTGCCGGTCCAAGGCTCTACGACTACTCGGAACTGGATCACCGCCACCTTTTCGATGTTGTCGGGGGTATTGCAGGGGATTTTCTGATGACCTACGACAACGCCCCGGAAATCCGGCGGTATGCCGCTGAGCATGATTTCGCGACTCGGCTCATCCCGATGCAGAACAAGAACCATGTCACCAAGGAAGAGCTTCTCATCGGCAGGAGTCTAGCCTGGGTGGAAGGGTAGTCCATTCACCGAAGCCAGCGCTCGCTCTTGCCACCGCTGTTCACCCAGCAGCAGCTCCACCAGGATCCGCGCCGCCTCGATGGAGGTGGGGTCGGCCTCGGTTTCCTCCAACTCCCCGGGCACCTGGCCGGCCTGGAAGGCGGCGAGCCACTCCATGTCCCGCGCCAGGGCCGCGCGGGCCTGCTCCACGGCCGCCGGGTCCAGGCCCCCCTGGGCCGCCATCTCCTCCAGGGCGGTTGCCTGGTCCAGCAGCTCCGCGCGGGGCGCGTACTCCGGCGGCAGGGCGATGTAGCAGGTGGCCATGTTGCGCTGGATGTGGGCCATGGCCTGGCCAAAGGCCACGGCGATGTCGTCGGCCATGGCGGCGTCCAGTTCTCCCGCCGCGACCAGGCCGGCCAACACCTCCTGGTGCCGCCGGCGCAACTCGCGGATGAAATCATTGTCCTCGAACGACTGCAGTCGCGGGTCGTCTAGGCTGTACCAGCAGTCGCGCAGCGCCGCCCAGCGCTCGCTGCGCGCCGGCGAAGGGGAGGGCGGCACCGGCACCGCAATGTAGCAGGTGGTCGTCGGCGTCCGGCCGCAGCCGCGGGTGACGGCCGCGGCCAGGAAGAGGCCGACGTAGCGCAGGAAATCGCGGCGGGTGGGGGACATACGAAACCTCCTGTAGAGAAAGCGAATCGGCGAGCCGGCGAGCCGGCGAGTCGGAATGACAGCCTCTTCCTGGGTGACAGTCGGGGCCTATAAGGTCATCTCCTCAAAGAACTGCGGAGGCCGACGTCGCTTGCCCCGAATACGATCGTCGCCGGAGTGAAACACAGTCGCATTCTGACCCAAACACAGTCGACTTCTGGGCCACACACCTCGGTCATGGTCAACTTGTCTCCCCCTCCCCCCGCCTCCTCCTTTCCCCTCTGCTTCCAGCACACTGTAGCTCTATCCGCTTCTTCTTTCCGGTTATCCGGTTAGCAGTCCGCTTCCTAACCCTCCCCATCTCCTTCATCCTTCGCCAACGCCAGCAGCACCTTGCGCAGCACCTCCAGCCAGCGCTCGCCCAGTCCCGAGAGGTCCAGCCAGGCCTGGTCCGCGCGCACCCGCAGGCGCTGCGCCAGCCAGCGCGGCATTTGCTCCACCGGCGGCTTGGTGCCCTCGGCCATGGCGATGACGATCGTCTGCCCATCGCGGCGGACCTCGCGCACGCCGGCCCGCAGCGCCAACACCCGCAGCCGCAGCAGCTCGAGCAGCGCCTGCGCCGGGGCCGGCGGCTCGCCGAAGCGGTCGCGCAGCTCCCGCGCCACCTCCTGCGCCTGGCGCGAGGTGCGCACGTCGGCCATCTGCCGGTACACCTGCAGGCGCACCTCGGGATCGGGCACGTACTCCTCCGGCAGGTAGGCGCGCAGCGGCAGGTGCAGCGCCACCGCGGCCGGCCCGCGCAGCTCGGCGCGGGCCCGCTGGCCCTCCTGGCGGGCCCGCAGCAGATGGGCTGTTTCGCCCCCGCCGGCCTGCATCTCCTCCACTGCCCGCGCCAGCAGCCGGGTGTAGAGATCGAAGCCCACCGCGGCGATGTGCCCGCTCTGCTCGGCGCCCAGCAGGTTTCCCGCCCCGCGGATCTCCAGATCGCGCATGGCGATCTGGAAGCCGGCCCCCAGGTCGGTGGCCTCGGTGATGGCTTGCAGGCGCTTCTGGGCCGAATCGCTCATCTCGCGCCCCGGGCGGTAGAGCAGGTAGGCGTAGGCGCGGACGGCCCCGCGCCCCACCCGCCCCCGCAGTTGGTAGAGCTGCGCCAGCCCCAGGTAGATGGCGTCGTCGATCAGGATGGTGTTGGCGTTGGGAATATCCAGCCCGCTCTCGATGATCGTCGTGCAGACCAGCACATCGTATTGCCCGGAGACGAACCCGAGCATCACCTTCTCCAGCTCGGCCTCGGCCATCTGGCCGTGGCCGACGGCAAAGCGGGCCTCGGGCACGAGTTGCTGCAGCTCCCGCGCCCGGCGGTAGATCGACTGCACGCGGTTGTGCACAAAAAAGGCCTGCCCGCCGCGCTCCATCTCGCGCAGGATGGCCTCGCGCACCACCTTGTCGCTGTAGGGCACGATATAGGTGCGGATCGGCACGCGGTCCTCGGGCGGCGTCTCGATGATGCTCATGTCGCGCACGCCGGTGAGCGACATGTGCAGGGTGCGCGGGATGGGCGTGGCCGTGAGGGTGAGCACGTCCACCTCGCGGCGCAGCTTCTTCAGGTGCTCCTTGTGGCGGACGCCGAAACGCTGCTCCTCGTCGACGACCAGAAGCCCGAGGTCCTTGAAGAGGACATCCTTGGACAGCAGGCGGTGCGTGCCGATGACGATGTCGACCTCGCCGCTGGAGAGGCCGGCCAGGACCTTTTTCTGCTCGGCCGGACGGCGAAAGCGCGAGAGCATCTCTACCTTCACCGGGTAGGGAGATAGCCGTTCGGAAAAGGTCCGATAGTGCTGCTGGGCCAACACTGTTGTCGGCACCAGCACGGCGACCTGCTTCCCGTCCAGCACTGCTTTGAAAGCCGCCCGCAGGGCCACCTCGGTCTTGCCGTAGCCGACATCCCCGCACACCAGGCGGTCCATCGGCCGGACATCCTCCATGTCGTGCTTGACCTCTTCCACGGCCCGCGCCTGCCCGGGGGTCTCGATATAGGGGAAGGAAGATTCCATCTCCGCCTGCCAGGGGGCATCGGGGGCAAAGGCGTGGCCCGTGGCCACCTCCCGGGCGGCATAGAGCTCCAGCAGCTCGCGGGCCATGATCTGCACGGCGCTGCTGACCCGCGCCTTGGCCCGTTCCCACTCCCCGGTGCCCAGGCGGTGCAGGGTCGGCGTCCCCTCGCCGGAGCCGACATAGGGCCGGACGCGGTCGACCTGATCCACCGGCACGTAGAGGCGGTCCGTGCCGGCATAGCGCAGGAAGAGGTACTCCCGTTCCACCCCGTCGGCCAGCGAGATGTGCACCAGCCCTTCGTAGATGGCGATGCCAAAGTCCTCGTGGACCACATGCTCGCCGACCCGCAGGCGTTGCAGTAGATCGTCGCGGAAGAGCTCGCGCCGCGGGCGGTGCACCGGCGGCCGGCGGCGGGGGGGGGCATAGCCCAGGATCTCGCCGTCGGTGAACAGGGCCAGTCCGGCGTCCTGACAGGCCCAGCCGGCCGTGGGCAGGCGGCCGGGGATGATCTCCAACTGGCCGGGCTCGGGGAACAGCCGGCGCTCGCCCAGCAGCTCCTCCAGCCGTGCCGCCTGGTGGCTGATGATGACCACGTGCTCGCCCCGGGCGCGCCGTTCGGCCACCGCCTCCAGGACCTCCTTGAGGCGGCCGCCGTAGTGCGGCAGGGGGGCAAAGGGCAGGGCCAGGGATGGGCAGGCCTCATCCGGCAGGGCCAGCGAGAAGCCCACCTGCGGGCGGGCCGCCAGTCGCGGGGCCAGCGCTTCCCAGGAGAGCAGGGCAGACGGGAAATCGGCCGGCAGCTCCCCGTTCTGCACCAGCTCCTGGCGCACCGCGGCCGCCTGGGCCGCCGTCTCCTGCACCACGGCCTGGACTTGCTCCGGCTCGTCCAGGGCGATCAGGGACTCGTCCGGCAAATGGTCCAGCAGGCAGGCCGGCTCCTCCTGCATGGCCGCGGCGTACAAGAACTGGCCCTCGAAGTAGGTCCCCTGCTCCAGGTATTCGACGTCGCGGAGCAGCTCGCTGGCGATCTCCGGGCGCAGGCGCTCGCGCCGGACCTGGCGCAGGTAGTCCAGGGCGCGCTGCCGCCGCCAGCGGGGCATCTCGTGGGGTGGGGGAATGGCCAGGGAGGGCACGCGGCGCAGGGAACGCTGCGTGGCCGGGTCGAACTGGCGGATGTTGTCGACGGTGTCGCCCAAGAGCTCGATGCGCAGCGGCATGGAGGCGGTGGTCGGGTAGATGTCCAGGATGCCGCCGCGGTGGGCGAACTCGCCGGGCGCTTCCACAACCTTGGCCGGCCGGTAGCCCCACTCGGTCCAGCGGGCGACCGTCTCCTCCAGGGGTAGGTCCATCCCCGGGCGGACCACCTGGTAGGCGTAGGTCAAGTCCTGGGGGGCCAGGGTCGGCTGGACAAGGGCGCGGGCTGTGGTCACGACGAGGGGGGGGATGGGTTGGCCGGCCTCGGGTACGGCGCCGCGCCGGCGGGCCAGCGCCTCCAGGACGCCCAGCCGCTGGGCGACCAGGTTCTCGTCGGGGGCCATGCGCTCGTAGGGGCGGGTATCGGTGGCCGGGAAGAGCAAGACGGCCGTGGGGGTCGGCGAATAGACGCGCAGGGCGTCGTAGAGGCGTTGGGCGGCCTCGGGACCGGGGGCCAGGAGCAGGAGCGGACGGCACAGGCGGGCGTGCAGGAGGGCGACGAGCAGCGGGCGGGGGGCCTCGCCGATGGGGGCGACCAAGAGCTTGGACCCCGCGGCGGCCAGGAGGCGTCGGCCGGAGGGCAGGCCGGCCACGTCCTCCAGCAGCGGGGCCAGGCGGCCGTGGGCAGAGGAATCGAGGTCGTGATCTGTTTCGGGGGTAGGCATCGGCGGTTCGAGCATCGGTTGCCCCAAGGAGCCGGGCAAGGGCGACCCTGGCGGTCGCCCGCGCCGGGGTGGGCGGCAGGCCCGTCCTGATTCGTGGCATCTTCCTCTACAGCGTGCGGATGATCAGGGGGACGATGAGGGCGGTGAGCGCCAGGCAGAGGATGACGCCGGTGAACAACAGGTAGCGGCGGTTGTAGTTGGTCAGCAGGGTAGCGTCGTAGTACTGTTCCACGCCATGGTCGCGGTACATGGCCAGCAGGCCGGCCAGCAGCTTGGCGCGCGTCTCCCGCCCCGTCAGCAGGCCGGCGATGGCGATGCCGTTGACCAGGAGGACGAGGACGATCAGGACCCCCAGAACCAGGTCGCCGGCGATCGAGGTCTGGTCCCGGTAGGGGTCGGCGGCGCTGCCGGCGACGGCCGAGTTGATGCCCAGCGTGAGCAGATTGAACAGGATGGCGGTGATGACAAAGACGGTGTCGGTGCGGGCGCCCTGCTGGAGTTCGGCGGTAATGTGTTGGTGGACTTGTTCGAGCATCGTGCACCCCCCGGAGAGAGCAGTTGTCATGGATCGGTGTCCAGAGACAACGAACTGCCAACTGACGACGGATCATCCGATATAGACCCGCACCTCCTCCCCATCCTCATCGTCGTTGACCTCCACGGAGAGCGGGCCCTCGCTGACATCCACCTCGGCCAGGGAAAGGATGACCTCGTCCACCGCCGTCTCGCGCAGCTGCCGGACCCAGGGGCGCAGCAGGCGCAGGATCCAGGCCGTCAGGCGCAGCGGCAGGGGAAAGCTCAGGCGGAGGCGCTCCTTCTTGCCGCGCACCGAGAGGTGCAGCCAGCGGGCGCTGCGCGACCACCAGGCCAGCCCTCCCACGAGCGTCCCCAGCAGCATCAGCGGGACCGTACAGGCCAGCCAGCCCAAGCGCTCCCCATCCCGGACGAGGTACGCCGTGAGCATCCCCATGCCGGCCAACAGCAGGAGGCTGCCAACGGCCGGGTAGACCCACAGTTGCTGCCAGGCGCGGGGCGGGCCGGCCGGCGGGGGGGACTGTGGCGACGGTCCCGGCGCGGAGCCCGCCGCCGGAGCCGTGACGGCCGGCTCCGCCTCCAGGGCGTCGAGCAGCTTCTCTCCCTCGGCGGCGGAGAGGGTGCCGTTCTCGATCATCTGTAGGATCTTGAGATAGGCCTCGTCCATCCTGGCACCTCTACATGCTTCTTGACACGCCCCGGCGGCTGTGCTACACTCATTTCAACATCCCTATTGTACCATAGCACGGCTCGCACTTCAAGGTAAACTCGTCCGATTCGCCGGGAGGTGTTGCCATGTCGTCCCGCCGGCTCCTACCGCTCCTTTCTCTCCCCCTGCTCCTGCTCTCGCTCCTCGCCGCCCTGCCCAGCACCCAGGCCCAGGCCTCCAGGCCGGTCGTGGCCCTCTACTTTGCCTGGTACGAGCAGGCAGACTGGGGATCGGGTCTGATGAGCGACCTGCCGCTGCAGGGCTACTCCTGCGGCGACCAGGCGGTGCTGCGGCAGCAGATCCAGCAGGCCCGCGGTGCCGGCATCGACGCCTTCATGGTCGCCTGGACGGGGCAGGAAGACGGCCGCATCAACGGCCGCGTCTGGCAGTTGCTGGAGCTGGCCGGGCAGTACGACTTCAAGATCGCCGTCTTCCTGGACATCACCGCCTCGCAGAACTGGCAGAGCGCCGAGCAGGTGCGCGGCAACTTGCAGTATGCGATCAACACCTTTGCCGGCCATCCCAACTACCTGCGCTTCAACGGCCGGCCGCTGATCGGCTTCTGGGCGCTTTCCAGCGTCGCCACCTTCCCGGGGATGAGCGCCTACGACACCTGGCGGCAGATGCGCCAGGAGATCGACCCCGGCGGGGCTACCTTCTGGCTCGGCGAGGGGATCGACTTTTCCTACCTGGACATCTTCGACGGCATCTATTTCTTCGACATCACCTGGGCGTCCGAGCCGAGCAGCGCCATGGCCTCCTATTCCCGCAAGCTCAACACCTACAACAGCGGCCACGGCACGGGAAAGCCGTTCGTGGCCACGGTGATGCCCGGGTACGACGATACGCGCATGCCGAACCGCCAGACGCACTACCGCGACCGCGCCAACGGCGATTACTACCGCAAATCGTGGCAGGCGGCCATCCAGTACCAGGCCAGTATGGCCGTCATCACCAGTTGGAACGAGTGGTACGAGGGCTCGCACATCGAGCCGAGCCAGAACTATGGGACGCAGTACTTGGGGCTGACGGGCGAGTGGGTGCCGCAGTTCAAGGGCGGGGCCGCGCCTTCTCCCACCTTGCCCCCGGCCCCCACCTCCGCGCCGGTGGGCTCCTTTGCCGACAGCGCCATGGAGGCGGTCTGGGCGCGCACCGACAAGCCGGTGCAGAACGGACGGGCCACACGCTCGTGGGTCTGGGGGCCGGCCCCCTCCACGGCCGGCCTCTATGAGCCGTACGCCGAGGCCCCCGGCGGCCGGCGCCTGGTGCAGTACTTTGACAAGTCGCGTATGGAGATCAACAACCCCTACGGCAACCGCTCCTCGATGTGGTTCGTCACCAACGGCCTGCTGGTCTATGAGATGGTCAGCGGCAAGATGATGCTGGGCGACTCCTCTTTCGAGGCGCGCGCCCCGGCCGGGGAGGCCGTGGCCGGGGACTGGGCCTCCGTCAACGCCTCTTGCCCCACCTATGGCGACTTTGGCGGGCTGATCGGCACGCCGGTGGGCTCGCGGGTCGGGCAAAAGGCCACGGCGACGCTGGCCCGCGGCGGCGCGGTGGGCGACGACCCCTCCAAGGCCGGCTATGGCGGGACGACCATTGCCCGCTACGAACCCGCCACCGGGCACAACGTGCCCCAGGTGCTGTGGGAGTTCATGAACCGCAGCGGGACGGTCTATGAGTACGGCGCCTATCGCAACGGCCCGATCGTCGACTGGCTCTTTGCCTTCGGCTACCCCATCAGCGAGCCGTACTGGGTGCGCTGCCGGGTGGCCGGGGAGGAAAAGGACATCCTGGTGCAGCTCTTTGAGCGCCGCGTGCTCACCTACACGCCGGCCAACCCCGCCGGCTGGCAGGTGGAGATGGGGAACGTGGGGATGCACTACTACAAGTGGAGATATGGGCAGTAGGAGTCTTCTCATAAACCCCACAGACAAGGTTCTTGGGGCATACCTTGTCCGCCTTTGTGCCTTGGTGGTAGCACGAGATGGGGTCTAGAGTTGGGCGAACGGTCCGCCGTGGCCGGAGTAGACCGGGTGTGGGTTCAGGGAAGCCAGGCGGCGAAGGCTCTCCTGGTTCACGGCCAGGTCCCAGGCAACGATGGGTTTTCCCGGCCGGCGTCCGCCGAGCAGGTTGATGGCCAGGTCGCCGATCAGGGCCGCGCCGTCGTCCAGCAGCACGGCGACCGCGCCCCGCGTGTGGCCGGGCACCGGGATCACCCGGCCGGCAATGCCGTACTCGTCCAGCCGCTGTTCCCCGGCCAGGAGAATATCCGGCTCCAGGCCGGGGACCGGTGGCCAAAGGCTCCCCGCCAGGCGCATCCCCAGGGCGATCCCCCAGGAGGTCGGATGCAGCGATTCCGGCGCGTGGACGCCCCGGCGGAGCGCCTCGGCGTCTTCCCGGTGCACGGCGATCGGCGCGCCGGTCTTTTCCCGCACCTCGGCGGCGTTGCCAAAGTGGTCGATATGGCCGTGCGTAATCAGGATAAGGCGCAGGCCTTCCGGCGCCAGGCCGTGCGTCGTCATCGCCTCCAGGATGCGGCCGGCCGCGCCGGGGGCGCCGGTGTCCACCAGGATGTAGCCCGAGGGCCCGCGCAGCAGAAAGGCGTTGACCATGCCCAGGCGCATGGGGATGACTTCGGTTGCCATAGGGTCCTCCTTGTGGGGTCACTTCAACCTGATCGTCAGGATCTCACACCCCTGGGCGGCAAAGGCCAGGCTGCCATCCTCCGCCAGGGCCAGCGGCTCCAGCTCTTCCTCGTCCAGGCGCACACGGGTGGCCCGGGCGAAGCGTAATAGGGGTCGCAAAGTGCCCTGGATCGGATCGGCAAGCATGTTGTAACCTCGAACGATCACCCCCGCCCCATTTTCGGCCGGTTTGACGGCGCTGAGCACGAAAACAGCCGGTTCCGCCTGCAGAAAAGAGGCCGCAGTGGGCAAAGTGCCCGGGTGTAGCGGCCGATCTACCGCCCGGAGCGGCACGTCGAAGGCATAGGCTTCGGCAAAGGCTGTCGTCCAACCCCCGGCATGGGGAACCAGGGCATACTCAAAGTGCTGCCGGCCGATCTCTTGGGCCCCCGGGGTGGCGGTGGCCGGCCCGGCGTGGCCCCGCCGCGTGGCGAAATCGGCCCGCGAGAGCCAGCCGACGCAGCGCAGGAGGGTCAGGGCGATCTCCGTGGAGTCGAAGGCCACCTCCGGCAGCCCGCGATTGGCCAGCAGCAACCCGACCCGCCCATCGGAGACATCGCAGAAAGCGCGCTGGGGCACCTCGGGACGGGGGGCCTCCGCCCATGTGGCATCGTATGCCGGAACACCGGCCGGCCGGCGCACCACCTGGAAGTGGCCGTCGTAGTCGGCGGCGGCGGCGGCAAAGGGCAGCGGGAAGTGCACCCGCAGGCGGTGGTCGCGGGCCGGGTTGTCCACCTCGGTGGCGATGTCCACCCGCGGCACGCCGGGCATCAGCCGGGCCACAGTGCGGATGCGCAGGGGTACGGTCGTTCCGCTGCGCTGTCGGCGGTCCTCGGTGAGGCTCTCCGGCACGGCCATTTCCAGGTTCACCTCCAGGTAGCGGCCGACGCCGTCGCTCCAGATGCGTGTGGAAACCGGGCGGGCTTCCACCAGGACGTCGGCGGCCGGCGGGGCATAGTTGTACTCGTCGCCGCAGTCGCCGCCATCGACGAAACGGTGCAGGCCGGGGAAGACCGCCCCGGTGCGCCTGTCCGTGAGGGTCAGGGTGCCGTCGGAGGCAGCCGCGAGGATCAGGTACTCGTTCTCGATAGGTCCGTGCGTCTGGTCCGGCGTAGGAGAGACGGGGAGGGGCAAGGGGCGCGCCCAGTAGGTGCGATAGCCATGTCCCGGCACATCGCAGGCCACGAAGCGCACGACGGCCTGGCGGGAATGGACCTCCAACTCGAAGCGCTCCACGGAGGGATCATTCAGGGCCTCCCGCACCTGCGCCAGCCCCTGGGCGACCACCGCGGCGTCCGGGCCCCCGGTTTCGGACAACGTGACCGCGATCGAGACGACGGGACCCTGGCGGGCCAGCTTCAACTCGACGATGGCCCCGCCATAGGCGCGTCCCTCCTGGACCCGCGCCAGCAGCCGCTCCAGGCCGGCCCGGTCGAGCGCATAGTGGTCCATCTTGGGCTCGAACAGCTCGACGGCCCGGCCGGGGAGGACGGCGCCGGCCTCGTCCACCACTTCGACCTCGTCCACCCCCGGGGGCACCTCCAGCAGCGTCTCCACCAGGTCCGTCCGCCGGCCGGCCAGGGGGTTGAAGACGACCACGGCGCGCGACCACCTCCTGCCCGCTCCCTCTCCCGTAAGCGGGGGGCAAGCCGAGGCCGTATCCACCGCCGCGGCGATCGTCCCCAGGGCCTGGCGGGTGAGCGCCTCGCCTACCTGTTCCACCTGGTCGAAGCGCGTGCGCATCTCCTCGTACACCTGGTCTACCGAGCAGCCGCAGATCGAGTCGTGGGGGTGGCACTCCATCAGCAGGCGCCAGGCATAGCGGAGGGCGTCTGGCGCAGCGCTTTCGTGTGGTGTCACCAGGCGGGCCCAGACGACGAACGGCTCGGCCCATTTCTCCAGCAACGTCTCGCAGGCGTGATTGCGCTGCTTGATCCCCATGCGCGCCGAGAGCACCCCCGGCAGCAGATGATGGCGGCGGGGGCTGCGCAGTTCGCCCTCGACGACGGGGGGTTGCACCCCGCGGCGGCGGAGGTCCTCCTGGACGGCGGCGATGTAGCGCGGCAGCGTGGAGTGGACCAGGGTATCGCCGGGCAGTTTCTCCGCCGCCTGGGCCAGCGCCGTGGATGTCAGCGGCTGGGGCTCCATGTGATCGGTGCCGTGCATGAGCAGGACATGGTCGGTGGCCGTGTGCGGCAGGAGGGAATCGCGCAGCCGGCTCACGCCGGCAAAGAACGGCTCCAGGTCTTCCGGGCGGGAGAGGGGATAGGGGTAGGCGTTGTCGTAGCCGTCCCGCAGGTAAGCCAGGAAGACGCTGCTGCCGTCGGGAGCCCGCCAGGTCAGCTCGCAGGGCTCTTCGTCTAACCCGCGTCGCAGGGCGGCCGTGGCGATGCCAAAGCCGCGCAGCACCTGCGGCATCTGGCCGATGTGTCCAAAGGGATCGGGGATGTAACCCACGTCCATACGCGCCCCGAAGCGGGAGGCGGTGCGCCGCCCCTGGAGCAGGTTACGCACGGTGGCCTCCGGTCCGACCAGGAACTCGTCGGGCAGGATGTGCCAAGGGCCGATCAGGAGGCGGCCGGCCTGCACGTGGGCGCGGATCTCGGCCTCGCGCTCCGGGCGGACCGCCAGGTAGTCGTCGAGGACGATCGTCTGGCCGTCGAGCATAAAGTAGCGGAATCCCGGGTCTGCCGCCAGTAGGTCCAGGAGCTTGTCCATCAGGGCCACCAGCTTCAGCCGGAACTGCTGGAACGGCAGGTACCACTCACGGTCCCAATGGGTGTGGGAGACGAGGTGGAGGGTAGGCATAGGACCTCCTCGGCAACCGATTGAGGGGCGGGGCCGGCCCCCGCCCCTCGGGCTGGTCCCTCTTTCGCCGCCGTATAGCGCCGCCGGGTGCCTACGGCAGCCTGTCCAGCATGTCCTCGGCGTCCCGCTGCAGGTCGTAGTCGCCCTGCTGGGCGGCCAGGTCCGCAGCCTGCTGCAGCGCGGGCCGGGCATCGGCATACCGGCCCATCTGATAGTAGGCCAGTCCCAGGTTGTAGTGATAGACGGGCGTATTCGGGCGCAGCCTGATCGCCTCCTGGTACTTGCCGGCGGCGTCGGCATACTGGCCCAGGGCATAGAGGGCGTTGCCCCACTGGTTCCAGGCGTAGGCGTAGGTAGGATCGATCTCCACCGCCGCGGCGTATGCTTCCGCCGCCAGCTCCCACTTCTTCAACTGGCGGTAGGCTCCGCCCAGGTTGGCACGGTAGACGGCGTCGCCGGGGGCGGCGGCGATGGCCCGCTCGTACTTTTCCACGGCCTCTTCGTAGCGCTCCAGGGAGTAGAGGATATTGCCCCACCTGTTATAGACCGTGTCATAGTCGGGGTCGATGGCCACGGCCTCGGCGTAGGCCGCCATGGCCAGGTCGTACTCCTCCAGCTCCTTGTAGGCGCCGCCCAGGTTGGAGTAGTAGGTGGCGTTTTCCGGGTCCATCTCGATGGCCTGCCGGTACTTGACCACGGACTCGTCGTAGCGTTCCAGCTCATAGAGGGCGTTGCCCCAGGAGTTGAAGGCGTAGGCGGGGGCGATAGCCACGGCCCGGCGGAAGGAAGCCTTGGCGTTCTCCTCGTCCTCCAGGTGGTAGTAGGTCTTGCCCTGGTTGGCCAGATAGGTGTAGTCCTCCGGGCTCAGCTCGATCGCCTTCTGGATCGGCGCCAGCGCCGCCTTGTACTCTTCGTTGTCGTAGAGGGCCGACCACCAGCGGTAGTAGCACACGGCGCAGTTGGCATCCAGTTGGGTCGCCCGGTCGTAGTAGGCATTCGCCTGCTCATAGTCGCCGGCATTGGCGTAGACGTCGCCCAGCATGCGCTGGAAGAGGGCGTCGTCCGCGGCCAAGCCGACCTCCTGGAGGTAGTCGTCCACCGGGACGACCTGGAAATCGACGCTCTGCAGCAGCTCCTGGTCGGTATACAGCTCCAGGGTCCAGTCGCCGGCCGGCACGTCGTAGAGGATAAAGGCCTCGCTGCCCCACCCGCTGCGGTAGCTGCTGTCCCGGCTGTAGAGGCTGCCGTTGCGGTACCAGTAGGCGTAGACCAGGGTATCGTCGGGCAGACCGCTGTAGTTAAAGACCCCCTTGACCTGGGCCGCGCCGGCCGGAAAGATGCTGTCCGGCCCGTAGGCGATGCCGCCGCTCTGGCTCTCCAGGGCCATCGCCAGCGGCCCGACGATGGTCTCTTCCTTGTCGGGGATGGTGAAGCGGCCGGACTGCAAGAGGTGGCCGTCCACATAGTACTCGACGGTGTAGATGCCGGGGAGCAGGCCGCGCTGCCCCGGCCAGGGAGAGTCCATGGTCTGGAGCAACGTCCCCTGGGACGCCCCGTCCCAGACGATGTCGGCACCCATCGGCGGCAGGTACTCGGGCACGCCCGAGTACTGCATGCGGACGACCCGCCGGGAGAGGATGGCCCCCGGGGGCAAGTCCTGGTAGGGACACGACACCACCAGAGAGAGGATACCGCGGGGAAAGGTGTCGGCCACGCCCAGCAGGTCGCCCCGCCGGCCGGCGTAGAGGGCGAACGAAAGCTCGCCCAGGCGGGCCGTGGTCTCCCGCGGCTGGGGGGTGTTGCGGGACTCTAACGAGACGATCCCCTCTTTGATCCGCTGGCGGGCCTGGACGGCCGCCCGGCGCACCGCGTCCCTGTCGCCTATCTTGTCCAGGTTGGGCACCTGGTAGAAGTCGGTCTGGCCGTCCAGGGCGTTGATCAGGCGATCCAGGTCGTGGACCGTCTCGCGCAGGTACAGCCGGCTCCAGGAGAGGGGGATGGCCAGGTCGGGGTCCACGGCCATATTCAGGCCGGCCTCGTACTCCCGCATGGCCGCCTCCACTTGCCCCTGGGCCAGGAGCGCCGTGGCCGCGTTCATGCGCACCGGCAACAGGCGCGGGTCCATCTGGAGTGCCCGGCGGCCGGCTTGCAGCGAGCCGGTATAGTCCCCGGCCAAGTACAGGGCCCAGCCCATGTCCCAGTAGGTGCCGACATCGTCGCTGCCGTTGGCGATGGCCTGGCGGTAGGCCTGGGCCGCGCCTGCGTAGTCGCCCTCATCGAGCAAGATGTCGCCCCGCATGCGGTAGGCGCTGCCGTAGCCGCCGTAGCTGCTCAGCGCCTCGTCGAGGGCGGCCTTGGCCTCCTCGGCCTGGCCCTTGTGCCACAGGGTTTCGCCGCGGGCGTAGGCCTCGATGGCGTCGTAGGGCACCCCCGGCACCGGGCCCAGGGTGAACTGCAAGACCTGCACCAGGGCAACCACCAGCAGCAGGGTGCCGACGATGGCAAAGAGGAACCGCAGGTTGCCCTGGATGGTCGTGGACAGGCCGTAGAGGAAGAGGGTCACCGCCAGGATGGTCAGGACGGTGACATAGCCGTCGGCCTTGCCGTTCCAGGCATCGGCGCTGGCGGCGACAAAGGTACGCTGTTCGGCGAGCAGGGTTGTGGTATAGATGTTGATGTCGGCATGGTACTTGTAAAGGTCCGCCTCGCGGGTTTGGGGGTCGTAGTAGGGTCCCTCCTCGTCCATGAGCGGGCTGAGGGGGGCGATCAGGTCCACCACCTGCCGGGCGCGTTCGGCAAGGGCCGGGTCGCGGGTTGTGGCGCGGCTGCGCCGCCAGTCCCACTCGTTCCAGGTGGTGTAGAGGGTAAAGTCGTACCCCTCGCGCTGGCGGCTGCGCATGTCCTGGCCCAGCGTCTCGGTGGCCAGGGCCTGGCTCTGGCGGACCTGCTGGGCGTAGCGGCTGCTGGCCCAGGACTGCAAGAAGGCAGTCAGGCCGGCCACGACGGTGACAAAGGCGATGGCTACGACGACCAGGTCGTTGTAGTGCGCGTCGAGCCAGCGGGAGAAGGGCAGATGCTGCCACCGGCGACGGACCGGGGCCGCCTCCTCGACGGGTCTTTGCGGCGCATTTTCGGCCATCGAACCCTCCTTAGGCCAGAGCCAGCTCGACAATGATCGCGCCGACGATCACCAGGGCAAAGATGGCGCTGCCCAGGGCGAAGAAGACATACTTCAGGCGGCGCTGGATCACTGTGGCCAGCGTATAGCAAAAGAGGGCCACGCTGAGCACCAGCGCCAGGCCGATGAGCCAGTGCATCCTGGCCCGCAGCAGGTCGGCGTGGGCAAAGTGCCGGCCCTGCGGGTCGAAGTCGGTGCTCAGGGCGCGCTGGGCCATGTCGATATCCTGGGCGGCGCGGCCGTCGTAGGAACCGTCCGGCCGGACGTACTCCGGGCGGATATTTACCTCTTCGAGGTAGGCCTCGGCGACAAAGATCTCGGTCCAACCTTCGTCCCAGAGAGGGATCCGCTTCGGGTCGTCGGCGGCGCGGCGCTCGGAGTCGGCGATCAGGTTGCGGCTGAGGGTGTCGTGGATACGCACCTGCAGGTAGGCCGCCAGGTTGCGGTACATGTCGGCCTCGCTGGCCACCAGCGCCTGGTTGCGATGGATGATGCTGACGGTGCCGCGGACGTCGGCGTCGGAAGCGCCGCTGCCGGCCACGGCTGCCCGCCAGGCCAGCAGCGCTCCGGCGATGGAGACGACGGCGATGAGGATGGCCACCAGGGTCTTGAAACGGTCTTCTCGTTCCGGCAGCAGCGCCGCGCCGCACTCTCCGCAGTGCTTGTTGCCGGCGGGGTTCTCGGCCCCGCACGCGGGACACCGGGATATGTCCATTTCGCTTCCTCCCAGGCTATGCCGATGATCCGGCAGTATACTCATTCCGGGGCGAGATGTCAAAGGCCCCTGACGACGACGCAAAACGGCCTACACCAGATCGCGATTCCGCGCCACAAACCACTCCGCGTAGGGACCCGGTCTATCCTTAGAGAAAGACGTTGCCGGTCATCTGAAGTGGATGCCCTGAACCCGGATGGGCGGCCCGTGCGCTTGCAGCGCCCCCAGGTGGTGCGGGAACGCTGCATCGGCTGCGGCATCTGCGAGCTCAAGTGCCCGGTCAACGGCGAGACCGCCATCCGGGTCTAGGTGCCGGATAGAGATCAAGGGACATCGCCTGCCCCTTGGCTCTCCTCCTGGGCCATGCGCATCCCTTCCTCCTCATTCACCCGCAGCAGCAGCACCGTCCCGACGATGAAAAAGACGATCAGCGAGATGATGCTCAGAGCGTGTCTGAAAAGCGTTTTCACGGACCAGACGGTTGCGCATTGCGCG